>DFAM01000009.1:0-169648 GCA_002365595.1 Acinetobacter sp. UBA3106
ATATTGACCTTGGTCACCATTAAGTGCAGCAAGAGCTGAACCACGGATGATTGGAGTGTCATCACCTGGGAAGTCATAAGTAGAAAGAAGTTCACGAACTTCCATTTCTACCAATTCAAGTAATTCTTCGTCGTCTACAAGGTCACATTTGTTCAAGAACACAAGGATGTAAGGTACACCTACTTGGCGAGACAAAAGGATGTGTTCACGAGTTTGTGGCATAGGACCATCAGTCGCAGCACATACAAGGATCGCGCCGTCCATCTGAGCAGCACCAGTGATCATGTTTTTAACATAATCGGCGTGTCCCGGGCAGTCTACGTGAGCGTAGTGACGAGTTGGAGAATCGTATTCTACGTGTGAAGTATTAATGGTAATACCACGTGCTTTTTCTTCTGGTGCAGAGTCAATTGCTGCGTAATCTTTCGCTTCACCGCCGTAAGTTTTTGCACAAATAGTTGCAATCGCAGCAGTTAAAGTTGTTTTACCATGGTCGACGTGACCAATTGTACCCACGTTAACGTGTGGTTTGTTACGTTCAAACTTAGCCTTAGCCATGTTTATATTCCTCGTTTACGTCGAACACAATTCTGAGTAAAACCCAGCATCGACTTATCGCTTTAAAAAACCAAACACCCAATACTTGAAAAGCAGACTAATAAGCCTGCTTTTTAAAATCTTTGCAACAAAGTTGCCAAACTGTATCTGGAGCTCTTATCGAGATTTGAACTCGAGACCTCTCCCTTACCAAGGGAGTGCTCTACCACTGAGCTATAAGAGCAAATAAAAACTTCAATGGAGCGGGAGACGAGGGTCGAACTCGCGACATGTAGCTTGGAAGGCTACCGCTCTACCAACTGAGCTACTCCCGCACGATGTTGGTACAAACCACTTATTGAAGCCTTAAAATTGGTGGTGAGAGAAGGATTCGAACCTTCGAAGCTTACGCGACAGAGTTACAGTCTGTTCCCTTTGACCGCTCGGGAATCTCACCATTTTACACTTACTTCAGTGTCGTTCTTTTACCCCACTACAAACTTTCTAAGATGGTGCCGGCACACGGATTCGAACTGTGGACCTACTGATTACAAGTCAGTTGCTCTACCAACTGAGCTATGCCGGCGTTTCTTAGTGTTTCGTACGTTTCGTATCGGAACGGTGTGCAGTTTAGCAAAACTCTGAATCCTTGCAAGTGTTTTTTTCAAAAAAACCGTCAAAAACTCATAAAATCAACCCGTTTGATGATAATTCAACCGCTTTGATCACTGCGCGAGCTTTTATCTGGGTTTCATTCCATTCAGATTCAGGATTTGAGTCATAAACCAGACCTGCGCCCGCCTGAACATAGACCTTATTTTCGCGAATCACACAGGTTCGGATGGCAATCGACATGTCCATTTCACCATGCCAGCCTAAATAACCCACAGCTCCGCCAAAAATTCCGCGTTTAACCGGCTCGACTTCGTCAATAATTTCCATGGCACGGATTTTAGGTGCGCCTGAAAGTGTACCTGCTGGGAAAGTTGCCTTGAACACATCCAGCGCATCGACATCATCACGCACCTCGCCTTGGACATTCGAGACAATATGCATGACATGGGAATAACGTTCGATCACCATTTTATCCGTGACCTGCACTTTACCGATTTTTGATACACGACCAACATCGTTACGACCCAGGTCAATCAGCATCAAATGCTCAGCAATCTCTTTTTCATCAGACAGCAAGTCTTGCTCAAGTGCCAAATCTTCTTCTTTGGTTTTGCCACGCGGGCGTGTACCTGCCAAAGGACGTACTGTGGCAATACCATTTTCCAGACGTGACAGAATTTCAGGTGAAGATCCGACAATATGGAAAGGCTTCTGATTATCCAGCGTTTGCCCCTGCACCAGGAACAAATACGGCGATGGATTGAGATGACGCAGTGCACGATAAACCTGTAAAGGTTCACCATCGAAGTCTGAAACCATACGATGCCCTGGCACGACCTGCATTACATCGCCCGCTTTAATATATTCTTTCACCTTGGCAATAGACTCAATAAACTTGTCATGCCCGGTTAAAGACTCAAAATGGGGTGCTGTATGTTTTTTGGCTTGCAGGCTAATTGGTGTTGCCAGGGTAGCTTCCAATTGATCTAACTGCGCTTGAGCCTTGACATAGGCATCAGGATCATTGACATCTGCATGCACAATCAGGAACAAAGTATCTTTTAGGTTATCAAACACAATCACGGTTTTAGACAGCATCATCCAGATATCAGGCAAACCGACCGGATCAGCCTCAGGCACGTTTTTTAAGCGCGGTTCAATATAGCGCACCGAATCATAGCCAAAATAACCGACCAGACCACCGGTGAAACTTGGTAAATCAGGCAAATCCTGTTGCGTCGGCACCTGAAACTGGGCCTGAAAATCACGGATATACTGGAATGGATCGCTACACGACTGAGTCTCAATAGAGCCATCCACCTGCTGAATGGTTAGAACACCACGATTGCATGAAAAAACAGTAGATTCACCCAAACCGATAATGGAATAACGCGCCCAGTTCTCTCCACCCTCAACCGATTCAAATAAATAGGCCTGGCTGTGGTCTTTCAAACGCGCAAATACGGATAATGGTGTTTCGGTATCGGCCAAACGCTGACGATAAACAGGAATTAGGTTGTAACCATCAGATTTTAATTGCTCGAACTGAGTTTGAGTAGTCATGAGTATTCTCTATATGTTTTCGATATGGCTGGTTTAAGTTTGCTTTGCTGTAGTCTGACTTAGTTTCGCCATCGAAAATCCATACACTTTCTCATTCCGCTATCCTTAATTTTTCACTTATTGCGCAAGTAATTCTGTTAAATCATCAACCACTTGTTGCGGCTGGCAATCATGAATATCTTCACCATGATTATAGCCATAGCTCACCACAATACAATCAACTCCTGCACGTCTTGCCGCTTCTACATCATTACTGGAATCACCGATCATGAGCGTTTGTGCTGCAGTGACATCATATTGATCCACACAAAACAACAACTGCCGTGGATGAGGCTTACGCTCTTCAAAACGGTCCCCGCCAATCACGTCAACAAAATAATGACCCAAGCCCAGCGCTTCGACGATTGCACGTGCCGGCTGCTCAGGTTTGTTGGTGACACAAATCATTTGTTTATTGTTGGCTAGACCCCAATCGAGAAACTCAACTACCCCATTAAAAGGCTGGGTATCCACACAGGGATCGGCATTATAAATACTTAAAAAAGTCGCCAGCAATTGTTGATGTTGCTCGGGATCAACCTTTCCGGTGAGATATTGCAGAGTGCTTTGGCAAAAAAGAGAGGTTCCCTTACCTATCCAGGTACGCACCTGCGCTTCAGTCACTGTCGGTAATTGCAAGGCAGTCAGGCTCATGTTCATGGCACGGTATAAGTCCGATGCCGAATCTACCAGGGTGCCATCCAGATCAAATAAAATCAGTTCCCGGCTGGCCAATTTTGCTACAGACATCATTTCCCTCTCACAATTTATTTAACCCATACTCATACAATGAAGGCATGCGATTGCATGCCTTCATTGTATTTCGCGTACAGGCTTATTTAAAGAATAACCAAGCCATGATTGCAAGGATAATTAATACAATAATGGAGATTAAGCCTACTGATGCATTTTTCTGCTCTTCTTTGGCTTGCTCTACACGTGACACTGGTGTTTCCACTGCGATGGGTGCCTGCTTCTCGGGAATGGCACTCAAGTCCACATCTTCTGGAATTGGCGCAGGTTTCGGAATAGCTACCCCTTGTGGCATACCATCACGTGTGACGTTGACGCTGCTATCACGCTCAGTCAGTTCAGGCATACCCTGATCATTCATTTGCTGGGCCACAGTCTTTGTTTCTGGTTCAACGGACACGGTTGCCGCCGTTTCAGAAACTGCCACTGCTTCTGAAGGCTGCTCGCTGGCCGGCATAATTTCAGTTTCAGTCAACGCAGGCGTAATGTCTTTAGGCGGTGCAAGCACGGAAAATTTCAAGCCTGCAAACTGAACGATATCCCCTTCTTTCAACAAGGTTTCATGTTCAATACGCAAGTCATTGACGAAGGTGCCATTTGACGAGTTTAAGTCTTGTACCCATAAAGCCTGGTCTTTGAGCAAGAAAGCCGCATGCTTGCGTGAAATTTCCCCTGCCTGCAATACGATATCTGCACTCTGATGGCGACCGACCAACATATCACGGTCGATGCTGATTTCCTGTCCCGTTAATTCACCGGTAATTGCTTGTATTTTCCAAGTCATGAAATGCACTTCTCTTTGTGATTTTTAATTATCATATCATGGCAAATATTCAATTCTTTACCCACTCTGTTAAGAACCAGAACGAATCGTGGTCGTCGTCACGGTATTTTTGGTTTTTTCAACCTCAGTAACAGGCGTAGCTACCTTTTGCCTTTGCACGACTGGTTCAATTGCAACCGGTGTACTAAAAGTAGTGGCCTTCGGTTGATTCTGGGTTGCCGATGGCAGGGTTTGATATTGAGGAACTTTGGGGGCCGATGGTGTAACCGGAATTCGCTGCTGATAAATATCTTCTACATTTTCCGGTAATTTGGCAAAACTGCCATCCTGATCCATGGCTAACTGTAAGCTGTACAACTGGCTGTAACGCTGCTGCGACAAACGGCGTACATCATTACTATCTCCCACAATAGTCGGGTGAATGAACACCAGTAAGTTGCGTTTTTCATTGGATTTACCATCTGCACGGAAGAGACGCCCTAAACCTGGAATAGCCCCCAGGCCCGGTACAGCCTGACGTGAATGAATCGAGTTATCGGAAATCAAGCCACCCAAAACAATGGTCTGACCATGTTCAGCCAGAATCGAGGTTTTAATCGCACGCTTACTGGTGACCAAATCCTGTGCTTGACCTTTATCCTGCACCGCAGAAACTTCCTGCTCGACTTCGAGGCGAACCGAGCCACCTTCTCCAATATGCGGAATCACCTTTAAAGTGACACCGACATCTTTACGTTCAACCGTAGTATAAGGATTTAACCCTGCTGAAGTCGTGGTTGCGGAACCGGTAACAAACGGCACGTTTTGACCTACCACAATATAAGCTTCTTCATTATCCATGGTCACGATGGATGGCGTAGACAGCAAATTGGACTTGGTCTTGCTTTTTAAAGCCTGAATTAAAGCACCATACAGTTTACGTGAACCATTATCGCCTTCTTTATAATCCCCAAGGACCAAGGAAGTACCGGTTCCCAATTTGGCAGCTGCCCCTGCTGCACCACCTGCTACATATCCGGCAGCAAGCTCGGCAATACTCGCCCCGGCATTGCTAAAGTTGATTAAGCCAATGCCGCTGTTCAGATCACCTAGAGCCCATTGCACACCCAGCTGATCGGCATCATTACCTTCAACTTCAATGATGGCAGCCTCAATCAGCACCTGCTGACGACGGATATCCAGCTGCTGAATGGCCGATTCAATTTCACGCATCAACTGTGGATCTGCTTTCACCACCAAAGAATTTTGACTGTCATCGGCAATAATACTGACGCCATTGCCATTAAAACTGGTAATGCTATTTTGATTATTACTGTTTGATCCGCCACCTAAATTAATACTTGGGGTCGAGATACTGGAAGAACTGCTACTGGATGAACTACTGCCAGAACTGTTAGTGTTTAAACTATTCATCCCAGTATTGTTGGATGAACCATTTGAACCAGCTGAACCAGATACCGCCTGACCAGTCACCAGACCCTGTAAGATTTCTGCCAGATTTTTGGCACTGGCATATTTTAAGCGAAACACCTTGAGTCCACCCAAACGATCTGCTGCCGGCACATCCAGCATTTCAATCATCTGGCGGATACGTTTACGGGTTGCAGTATCACCTTTCAGCACAATCCGGTTGGTACGGGTATCGGCAATGATTCGGATCCGTGAACCTTTTAAATCTCTAGCTGCGCCGGTAGAGCTCATGGATTCCAACAGACCAATCATTTCTTCAGCCTGACTGGATTGCAGCGTCACTGCTTCAATATCGTTTTGTCCGGTACCGTCCAGGTTACGGATAATGGTTTCTAGCTGATAAATGTTGCTGGCACGGTCTGACACAATCAGTGCATTGGTTCCCGCCACTGCCGACAAATGCGCGAATTGCGGCATCAATGGACGGATTGCAGGGATCAGGTCATTTGGATTGGTATTTTCCAGCCAAATCACCCGCGTGACAATTTGATCACCCGTCGCGCGGTGCTTACTGTCAAAAGGCACACCGGAGCTTTTGACATTGCTATCTGGAACCAGTTTGATGGTATTGCCGGAAGGAATGGCGACTACACCATTCACGTTCAATACGCCTAGAAATAAATCATAGACTTCGGCTTTATTTAAAGGTTTATTGGAAATGACCGTGACATTGCCGCGTACACGTGGATCAACAGCAAAATTTTTCCCGGTAATATCGGCCACTTCATTAATAAATGCCGTTAAATCAGCATCTCTTAAGTTGATTTTCCATGTTTGCGCATGAGTAGAGGTACTCACCATAGCAATAAGAGGTGCAGCCGCGAATAAAGCCCAAACTGGACGATGATTAAATAAAGCCATAAAGTTCCGTGCTTCCTAATCCTGTAAGGTGACGATGCATCACTTAAAAATTTTGTTGAATGGTCATCACTTGATCACCACGCTTTATTTCTATTTTGACCTGACCTTCACGTCGAGCCTGTTCCAGCAGCTGGGCATCACTTTGCCCCTGACCCACAGCCTGTCCATTTAAAGACATGATCCGGTCACCGGGTTGTAGTCCCAACTTACTGCGCAATGCCGCTGGCGTTCTTGTGGTAACTTCATACCCCCCACCTGCTGCATTGACCCCCATATCTTTTAAATATTGATCACGATCTTCCTGTATCTTTTGCACTGCCTGTCCTAACGCATTTTGCTCCTGGCTGGGCATGGCTGGCGTAGGCTGATTAGTGTTCTGATTACTTGTAGCCAAACTAGTCGTTGCTACAGGCGGAACAATGCTTTGATCCAGACCATTTTCAATACCCTTGAATTGTAGTTCTCGCGTCGTGCCATTGCTTTGACGCAACACCACCCGATCCCAATACACTTCAGCCAGCTGATAAGAGGTCGGTGCAATATTCTCACCCACCTGATAGCGATCAGACTGATCATTGACTTTAATCACAGCGGAAGAAAACTGACTTGGATAACCGACCACGACACCTTGCAAAATCAAGTTAACATTGTCTTCTGCCGCTGCCGTCCTGCCAGTTTCCTGAAACAGCACAAATGAAGAAATATTGGGGACCTGTGGCTGCTGTGAACCCAGCTCAACACGTTCCAGCTGCATGACCTGTGGCGGTGCTACCAGCAGCCAGAAAATGTTCGCCAATTTCCAGCATAAATATAAGATCAGCAGGATCAATAATAAGGGAGCAAGCCGGTCCGCCTGCTTCCAGTTTAAATGTTGAATTTTTTCCATCCATTGATTCATTAGAAGCCACCTTTAAACAAAGGTTGACGCGAACTAATGACATAGGTATCTAAACCAGCTTTACCATTATAAGAAGGCATATTTAGCAGCAGACGCTGAGTCAGTTGTACATCAAGCATCAAGTTTTGATCCAGCTCCAGGGCCATCAGCTTTTGATCACGCTGGTCCCGGATATCAAAGATCAGCTTATTATTTTCATCTGACAATTTTCCTTTCAAGGAAGGGATATTCATTCGATCCTGACGCTGGGCATAGGTATAAATCAACTCTCCACCCACCCATTGCAATTGTCCTTCAGCCTGATTAAAGCCTTGTTGTTTTTTAAAATTAAAATTTACATCCTGAAGCTGGATAGCATTAGCAGGCCACTGCCATTCCACCAGATTTTTCAGAGTTTCAGGAGCGATTTGACCATTTAAGCCATGAATCGTTATTTTTTTGCCAAATCCATATCCGGCAATCGCATCAAGCTGGGTGTGTCCACTATGGATTTCCACCTTCGCCCCTAAACGCAACAAAAAAAGATCGAGGGGCCGTGTTTTCCAGCTCAATGAACCCTTTAACTGACCTGTATGCCAGTCCGCTTGTCCCTGCCAAATATTGCCACTGACATTTTGCAAGACCTGATTGTTTTTATAAAATTTTGAAATAAGCCAGGCCGCAGGAATTTGGAGTAATACGAACATGAAAAAGACACTGATGGCGAAAATCCACCACGTGATATATTTGGGTTTATTAATCATCCCACCGCGACCCACATATCAATTATTCTTCCCTAAACACTAATATTATATTTCTACCTCCATTATGCACACTTTTTTCTCAACGCCAATTCAAAGATATAAAAAAACCAAGCTTATAAGCTTGGTTTTTTAATCTCATCTGATTAGATGACTATCTCATGCAGATTTAAATCAGATGAGAAAATCTTCCAGTTTTGCACCGCTTTCAAGTTCTGCAACTAACCAGCGAGGTTGTTTACCACGACCCGTCCAGGTATCAGCTGAATTCTTTTTGCTACGGTAACGCGGCTCTACAGATTTGCGTGTACTTTTCTTACGTTTAGTTGAACCGAATTCCAAGATTTGTTCAATGGTTAAACCTACATTATCGGCAATATCTAAAATTTGCTGATAAGCATCTTCAACTGCTTGATCTTTTTTAGAAGCAATTAATGCTTCTGCTTCAACTTGTAAACGCTTTAACTCTTCAACAGATAAATTACTAATGTCCGGCATCATATTAACTCCACAGCAGGTTTTATATTTTTTTATTTAAAACAAGCTCATAATATTTTTATTATTTAAAACATTCAATAGAATTTTTTAAATAAATAACAATTAGCCAAACAGATTTTACAGCTTACTTTTTATAAAGGACTTATTTTAAATAAAATGCTTTACCTTTAATTCAATTTCTGAAATTTTATGACGGATAATTTCAGGTATTTCCGTTTTAAGCATGGTTTCCTTATTTACACAGACTATAACCGCCTCTGCCAAGGCAACATTTCTTTGCTGTGTCTCGCTCCATAATAAATAACTCATACGAAACGCACTATTACGAATTTCCTCAACACGTACACCAATTTTAAGCCGATCTGGATAAAATACTGGACTGATATATTTACATTGGTTAGAAGCCACCACTGTATATACATCCTGGTCAAAAATATTCAGCGCATCCATATAAAAAATACGGGCACTTTCGATATAACGGTAATACATCACATTATTGACATGCCCAAAGGCATCCATATCGCCCCAGGCAACAGACTGATCATAAATGACTGGATAATCGGACAGGGTAAGCATATTTATTCCCTTATATTTTTATTTCGACAAAATTTGAATTATTTTCAAAAATTAAATTTAACTGTTTAATCAAATCATCCTGACCTTTTAAAGTAGACTTAATTCTTAAATAATTCATCATCACATTATCGGGGTATAATTCAAGTAATTGATCAGCTTCAGCCGTTCTTGCCGTCGCGCTATATACGTGCCATTTGGCAAAGGTAAAGACAGGCAAAGAAGGATATTTATTTTCCCAATAGTCAATTCGTTGCTCAAGCATTAAATAATCTGGATTTTGCTTTAATAATTGCTGCTGGAACCACAAATAAAAAACGTCTTGATTAAACTGTTCATCGAGTAAATGTAATACCAGAGCTTCATGTTGCTGGCTCATTTCCGGCATACGCGATAATAACTTTAACCATAACACTTTAATATCATAATCACGGCTATAAATTTGGTCTTGCAAGTCTAAATAGCGTTGTTGCAAATTTTGCAAACTCTCGATATTGGCCTGATCAAAATTCACCAATAACTGTTTTAACCATTCGCGTTTATTTTCTGAACCTAAATGTCCATATTTCGTCGAGCGTAAATACATCCAAGGGAACTGAACGGCAAACTTTTCCCATAAACCGGTTAATCTTAAATCATAAGCACTTTTTACCTCATTTAACCAGGGTGAAAGCTCGTGCTGATTTAAGAACTCCAGATGGGTTAAGGCCTGTTCACCATCATTTTGCGACAGGTAAATTTCTATGCGTTGGATCTCCGCCAATTCAAATGCCATGGCATTACTTTGATTCAAGATTGCCAGAGCTTGTGGATATCGCTGCTGCATCCAATATAAACGTGAACCTATAATGCCCTTTAATAAACCTGATTGAGAAAATACGTTTTGAATAAATTGGTGTTGGTCTTGTGCTGCTTCTAATAACCAAACCACTGCTAACTGTTCATAAGGATGTAAGTTTTTAAAATTAAAAACCGTTTCTAATTTGCGTTGTTCCCGGGTTAAGTAACGCTTAATTAATAACCATAGCAACTGAATAAATAGACTTAAACTGGCCAGAATAATAAACATCATCCAGATATTGGTCTGAATTTGCCATTCACGCCAATATAAATAAACATAACCCGCGCCATAACCATAACTTAAAAGACTTAAGACTGCGATAATGATTAAGCTAATAAACGCATAGGCCAGTAAAATCTGCTTCATTGATTCATTACCCCAATAATGCACGCGTATTTAAACTAGGCGTAGGCAAGACCGTAAATCCTTTGATCTTCTGGATGTTTTGAATCAGTTGTCGCGATTTATCATCAGGAATTTGATTTAACAATTGAATAATTTCATTCAATGATTTTTGATACTCTAAATATTGACCTTGTTTTAAGGCTTGTTGAGCAATTAATAATCTGAGCTGTGCTTCTTTTAGAATTAACGGACGCTGCATGAGCGCCGTAGCAGGTTGTTTGGCAGGTTCAATCACCAGCCAACGTTGCCAGAAATTTTTATCTGTTGCTTGGCTCGTGCTTAATTGTGGCATCTTTATTTCCTGAGCCAAGGCAACATCAAGTTGCTGAAGCAGCGTATCTACTTTGACTTGCTGAGCCATTCGCTCACTGACAAAGTGTTGAATCACCTGATGATCTTTGGCAATCACCTGATGCAGGCTTTGCTTTAATGGCACTGCCAGAGCATATTGCTCAAGATTGCGATCTAAACTGGTTAACTTATCTAAAGCTGCAGTAAATTGTTTTTGCTGCAACATAAATTCAATCAATTCTAATTGTTGTTTAATCAAAACTACGGGATCAATACTTGCATCTTGCAGGTCTTTTAACTCTTGTGCTGCCTGTGAATTTGTCGGTACAGACTCATCTTTTAGCATGACTTTGCGCTGTAAAGCCACCAGTTGATCATTTAAATTTGCATTATTCTGTTCAAGGCGATGCAGACTCGTGTTTAATTCTGTTTGTTGTGCAGTAAGATTAAATAAGTCATAACTTAATTTAGCAATCCAGAGTAGACTTAAAATAGACAATAAAATCAGTATTTTCTTCATGTGTTCCCTTGCACAACAACAAGCTTCTGCAAAATTGAATCTGTATTTAAATCAGGTAGCCGCGTGATATTAAAACATGTGGACTGATTTTTTTTATAATTCGAAACAACTTGATACAAGCGCTCCCCTAAAACCAGATAATGCCCTTTAGCAATCATCTGTTTTTGATTCTGCATCAGCTGAATCCAATTCAACCAACTTGCTTCGCTACTGACCACCATAGCATACTGTTCTTGTTTTTCTAATAAATATAATATGTTATCTAAATATTGCTGCGCAAATACGGGACAGCGACGCTCATATAAAATAAAATTTAAAATGCGCATGCCTTGCTGTTTTAACTGGTCCATCATAAACAGACGCCCCCCTTCTCCACGCCAAAAAGCCAAACACTGGCCGGCCTTGAGCGTTTTTAAAACAGGAAGTTGCAACATCCCTTCTGATGTTTCGACTTGAGGCACTTCAGCAGAAATACCATATTGCGCCAAAGCCTGAGCAGTACGCTCACCGACAGCAATCCACTGAACATGCGCAAGTTGATCCAAAGTGATGCCTGATAATTTTAAATACTCCATACCGATTTGCACGGCCGTGGGACTGACCACCACAATTACCTGAGCATTCGGCAACTGCTGATAAAGCTCAGACAAGTCCGCTGACCAGGCCTGTGGCAGTAATTCAAGTAAAGGTAAATCCAGCACCTCAATGTGAGCCATGCGCAATGCATGACTCAATTCTTGTGCACGGTCTTGCGGACGTGTATTGATAAACAGCATATTAATAGAGAGCTTTGAGCAAATCACCCGCGCCTTGGGCTAACAATTCTTGCGCCAAAGCGACCCCGATTTTTTCGGCTTGATTAATATCACCGACTTGTTCTGCTTTCAGTAAAGTTTTCCCATCTACACTACCCACACGACCTTGCATATGGATTTGACCCTGTTCAAGGATGGCATAACCTGCAATCGGGACTTGGCAACCGCCTTCCAAATAGGCATTAAAGGCACGTTCTGTACGCACGCACACATCGGTTTCGCTATGTAGCAGCGGTAAAATAAGGTCCAGCACCGCCTGGTCTTCCGCACGACATTCCAGACCCAGTGCCCCTTGTCCAACTGCTGGCAGACTCACTTCCGCGGGCAGCGTATGACGAATCCGTTCAGCCAACCCCAAACGTTTTAAACCTGCACTTGCCAGAATAATGGCATCATAAAGGCCTGCATCCAATTTGGATAAACGCGTTCCCACATTGCCACGTAAATCAATAATGTCTAAATCTGGGCGGGCTTTTAAAATCTGGCTTTTGCGACGCAGGCTTGATGTTCCAACCTTCGCACCTTGCGGCAACTGTTCAAAACTTGCATATGTATTCGACACAAAGGCATCCAGCGGATCTTCGCGCTCACAAATCACAGCAAGTGATAAACCGGCAGGTAATTTCATCGGCACATCTTTCATAGAATGCACTGCCAAATCTGCACGGCCATCAAGCAGAGCTGCTTCTAATTCTTTAACAAAGAGTCCTTTGCCACCAATCTTGGCCAAAGGCGTATCCAAAATTTTGTCACCCTGGGTGACGAAGGTCACTAACTCAACTTTAAGATCGGAATGCAATGCCTCTAAACGGGCACGAATATGTTCCGCCTGCCATAAAGCAAGTGGGCTTTGTCGAGTTGCAATCTTCAAAATCTTCATAAATCTAAGAAACAGTCAATAAGTGCGTTAGTGTAAACTTAACGCGCTGACTAGAAAATGCAAGTAAATTTGCACTATCGTTTTCATCTAGACTCATGAAAGCAGATTTACATCTTTTGGATGCGTTCTCTTAAATTAGGCAGATGACGTCGGCTGACGGCCAAACGCTCTTCCAGTTCACGGCAACGCACCTGATACTGCCCCGAGCTAATCACTTCAAGACCATCCAGAAAATGTACTGAAACCAAAGCATTACGATGAATTCGAATAAACTGGTCGCCAAATTCATTTTCCAGATCTTTTAAAGTTTCATCGATCAGTACACTGCCATTTTTATGCCGTACCGTGACATATTTTTGATCTGCTAAAAAATAATAAATATTTTCTACAGGAACCAGTTCCACACCACGGTAGGTTTTTGCCACAATCTGGTGGCGTTTTATATTAAGTTCGTCCATATCTTCTTTTTGTTTTAAAGTGCTCATTTGTGCTTGAGTCAGTTTTGTTAAATGATCTAATACCTGTTGCAATTCCTGCTGCATTACTGGTTTCAGTAAATAGCCTTCTGCATGCGACTTAAATGCCTCCAAAGCATGTTCATCATAGGCAGTACAGAAAACGATGGCGGGCATAGGATCAAGCTGGCGCAGTTGTTCGGCGCAGCTCAAGCCATCCATTTCAGGCATTTGAATATCTAAAAGTACTACATCCGGCTCATAGAATTGAGTCATTTCAATTGCCTGCTGCCCATAACTTGCAGTAGCAACCACCTGGTGTCCCAGCTGTGTAACTAAACGTGACAAGCGCTCTACAGCGAGAGGTTCATCATCGCAAATCAGGATGTCCATTTCTCCTCCTTCACAGTCAACATCATTTTTTTTATAGGTTAACTATGATCTTTTATTTATATCGATATTGCACAACAGTGGTAAAAATTCCCTTCCCCGCGTATGTCTGAAAAGTTGCAGAGCGACCATAATAAGCCTCAAGCCGCTGCTTCACATTTTCAACTGCAATACCATGTCCCTGTCGTAAATTTATTTTATCCTGTGTATAAGGGTTAGTAATGACTATATTGACTTGATTTTGCAATATTTCAATCAATATGCTTATCGTACTCTTTGTTAGAAATTTTTCAACTCCATGAAAAATACTATTTTCCACTAAAGGTTGTAAAGTTAATAAAGGAATTTGTATCTCAGAAAAGAGAACTTCATCGTCATATTTCCATTCTACGTGCAAGCGATCACCTAAACGAATCTGCTCAATCGCCAGATAACGCTGGCACAATTCAATTTCATCTTTTAATCGGACCAGTTTAAGTTCTTTAAAACTTGCACGAAATAGTTGTGATAAATTCAGTAACATTTGTTCTGCTTTATCTGGATCAATGCTAATTAAACTAATTACAGTATTGAGACTATTAAATAAAAAATGCGGATGAATTCGCGCTTGCATGGCTTGAATTCGTGCATTCAATTCACTGTTCTGCTGCCGTGCCCATTGTTCCCGCATATACAAATAACGAAAACAAAAGCTTCCTATCAGTACCCCAAAACTGAGATTTAATCCCACGCCATCGAATAAAACCTGTAGCGTCAAATGCTGGAATTGAAAGTTTTGTCCAAAGAAAATAAAAACGTTGAGTACCACCGTGGTGATTAACACGATAATCTGCACTAAAACGAAGCCCACGACCAGAGTCTGGCCAAAACTAAAGTGCTGAATCTTTTTCTGCAGGCGTTCCATTAACGCCACAAAAGCCAGCAATACCCAATCAATGAACAATATATATTGCAGCAGGCGATCGATATGCAAAGCCGTCCAGGATTGTGCTTCTGCCAGCGCCAAGATGACGGCCAAAATATTGCTGGCAATAAATAATTCAATTAAATGTTGCCAATGGCCCATTTTCGTAAAAAAATAGGCGTTATTATTTTTCCTACCATCTGTATACGTCGAAGTTGGATCGACTTGTTTTTCGGCAAGTGATTCTGAATTTGCTATACTCTTGTTCAAATTACTGCTTTTTATTTTATTGAGCCGATATGACCACATCTTCTAATTCCTCAAATCCGTCACAAACCCAAACTTCGGGTATGTGGGGCGGTCGTTTCTCTGAAGCTACTGACGCATTTGTTGCTGAATTTACAGCATCTGTTCAATTTGACCAACGCTTTTATAAACAAGATATTGCAGGCTCTATTGCGCATGCAACCATGCTTGCCAAAGTAGGGGTTTTAACCGAACAGGAACGTGATGACATCATTAACGGTTTAAACACCATTAAAGCTGAAATTGAAGCAGGTGATTTTGAATGGCGCATTGATCTAGAAGATGTGCACATGAACATTGAGTCGCGTTTGACTCAGCGTATTGGCATCACCGGTAAAAAACTACATACCGGCCGCAGCCGTAATGACCAGGTTGCCACAGACATTCGTTTATATGTACGTGATGAAATTGATGCCATTTTAGAACTATTACAAAAATTACAAAAAGGTATTTTGGGCTTAGCGGCAAAAAACACTAATACCATTATGCCTGGTTTTACCCATCTGCAAACGGCTCAACCGGTGACTTTTGGTCACCACTTGATGGCCTGGTTTGAAATGCTAGTACGTGACTCAGAGCGTTTAATCGACTGCCGTAAACGTGTGAATCGTCTACCACTTGGTTCTGCTGCACTTGCAGGTACCACTTATCCCATCGAGCGTGAATACACAGCACAGCTTTTAGGTTTTGAAGCGGTATGTGAAAACTCGTTAGATGCGGTGTCTGACCGTGACTTCGGTATTGAATTTAACGCAGCTGCATCTTTAATCATGATGCATTTATCGCGTATGTCTGAAGAAATGATTCTGTGGACTTCTGCTCAGTTCAAGTTTGTCAACATTCCTGACCGTTTCTGTACCGGTTCTTCAATTATGCCGCAGAAGAAAAACCCGGATGTGCCTGAATTAATCCGTGGTAAAACTGGCCGTGTCTATGGTGACCTGATGAGCCTGTTAACGCTGATGAAAGGTCAGCCATTGGCGTATAACAAAGACAATCAGGAAGACAAAGAACCATTATTTGACGCAATCGATACGGTTCGCGGTTCATTGATGGCATTTGCTGACATGATCCCTGCCTTGGTGCCAAACATTGACATCATGCGTGAAGCTGCGTTACGTGGTTTCTCGACTGCAACTGACCTTGCAGATTACTTAGTAAAAAATGGTGTGGCATTCCGTGATGCACATGAAATCGTGGGTAAAGCCGTAGCGCTTGGCGTTCAAGAAGGTAAAGACCTGTCTGAATTGACACTTGAACAACTGCAACAGTTCTCTGACCTGATTCAAGCAGATGTATTTGAAAAAGCCTTGACGCTTGAAGCGTCTGTGAATGCACGTAACCACATTGGTGGTACTGCACCTGCACAGGTGGAAGCTGCAATTGCGCGTGCTTATGCTCGTTTAGAAAAACTCTACGTTTAAGGAAAGCTGATATGTCTCGACAAGTTTTTTGCCGTAAGTATCAAACAGAAATGGAAGGTTTAGACTTTGCACCGTTCCCGGGTGCAAAGGGTCAGGAATTATTTGATACCGTATCTAAACAGGCCTGGCAGGAATGGCTTAAACATCAGACCACCTTGATCAATGAAAAACGTTTGAACGTGTTTGAGCCGGATGCGAAAAAGTTTCTTGAAGAACAACGCGAAAAATTCTTTAGCAATGATGAAACCTTAGAAAAAGCTGAAGGGCTGAAGCCTGAAGAAAAATAAGGCGCTGCCTTATTTTTCTGCAAGACAAGCGAAGCGCGTAGTTTTGATTGTCAAAAGGGAATCTGAAAAGATTCCCTTTTTTAGCTTAGGAGCACTGCTCCGCCACGCCGCAAGACCTAAAGCTAGGCTTTAGGTGGCAAGACAAGCGAAGCGCGTAGTTTTGATTGTCAAAAGGGAATCTGAAAAGATTCCCTTTTTTAGCTTAGGAGCACTGCTCCACCCGAACACAAGGCGAAGGCTGTGCCTGAGCGTAATTAGATAGAGCGCTGCTTTAAATTTTAAGCAAGGCAAACGAAGTTCGTAGCTTCTCCTGTCATAAAGGAGTCTTTAAAAGGCTCCTTTTTTATTCTATAAAGCTTAAAAGCCACGCTTGGGCTTTTCTATGCTCTATGTTTATTACTTCTTATCAATAGATTTAGTTCTTAACATTTAGAAATAACTGTAAACCAAAAATACATTATTCAATAAAACTATACATTAGAATACAATAACCTACATGATTAGTTAGATTTCTCCTCCTATACTTAGTCTCAAGTAGATGATTATCCATCTTATAACTATTATAAATATCCCCGATTTCAATCCTAGGTTTCCCCCAAAATCTAGGATTTTTTTTGTCTGCTATTTTTGAGGAGGATTTTCCAAAAAATTAGGGCAGATATAAAAAAACGCCCCTTTAGGACGTTTTTGGATTTTTTTAAATCGGGGCTTAAGGCTGTTTTAAATAAGGCCATGCGGCTTTTAAATAAATAAACATTGACCATAATGTCAGAATGACCGCCGTGTAAAGCAAGGCATAAGCCAACGTTTCAAACGGCTGCCAATTCAGCAAAAATACTGAAATCGCAATCATCTGGAAAGCAGTTTTATATTTACCTACAGTCGATACGGCAACACTGGTACGCGCTCCCAACTCTGCCATCCATTCACGCAGGGCAGAAACCGTAATTTCACGTGAAATAATCACAATTGCCGCAAAGGCCATAGAAATGCTCGGTTGCCATTGCACCAAAACAATTAATGCAGCCGCAACCATGAGCTTATCTGCGACAGGATCCAAAAAACGTCCAAATGCGGAGGTTTGATTGAGTGAACGGGCCAAATAGCCATCAAACCAGTCAGTTATCGCAGCAATGACAAAAATGGCCGTTAAAATAATGTGACGAGTCATATTTGTATCATGACTTGCAACACCAACTGCAGGTGGCCAGTAAGCCACCAGCAAGAAAACAGGAATTAAAGCGATACGCGCCAAAGTCAAGATATTCGGAATATTCAGGATGCGACCTGTAGTCATAGACACCGCCAATTTTTTCCCTCTATGTACAATGAAAAACCACACATATTTTGAGGATTGATTCATCGTTAATGAGAGTCACTTTATACGAATTGCTAGAAAGTGTCACTAGGCAAACACGGTAACTGTCTGTCTGGAAATCGCAATCAGTCGATTCTCTGCATCCCAAAGATGAGCATATTCGGTCGAATAACCATCTGCGGCATAATCGGTAAATACTTTATATTTAAACCAATCATGCAGATGATTTTTCAAAGGATGTACATAAGTCACATGCCAGGTCAGGGAACTGGCCGGTGCGAATGTCTTGAACATGGGCAAAACGCCGGGCGGCCACATATCGAAGGCCACCATTAAATCGGCGACGGTCATTTCCCGGTTGTCATGCCGATCCGGATTAAAACGCATCCAGCCACTAAAGTCAGGTTTCACACTTGCACTACATGGATACTGCCCGTCTACCCAAACCAGGTCCATCTGTCCAAAACATTCCGGCGCTAAAGGATGATGCTCGGCAATTTTCAACTGTTCAGGCAGTGGAAATTCAGGTGCAGCTCGTTCCTGTTGCACAGAAATAGCCGACTGGCGCTGCGTACCAAAACTGGCAATCAAAATACTTTGCACCACATCATCCTGCCAGAGTCGCACTTCAACCGTGGTCACGGACTTGCCTTGACGCAAGATTTCAGCACTCAACCGCACTGGCGCTAGCTGGACTGGTCCGACAAAAGTGACACTGGTACTTAACAGCTGTTTTTCCGCATCTGCAACAGCGATCACGGCTTTTTGCATCATCATCCCGGCCACCAGTCCGCCATAAATGGTCCGGCCCTGTAACCAGCCTTCTGGAATATCGACCCATTCATGCTGTTCAATTGCGGTAAATAATTGGCGCAGTGACATCCTTCGTCCTTTAGAGTTTTTAATTTGTTCTATCTTTCACTTATTTTGAACTGTTGTGAATGATCAATGACTGCTGCGTCAGTGAGCGCTTTGGCCAATCTGCCCGAATTTATTCATGCAATACCTTGTAAATGGTACGAGCCATGACATCACCCAAACCGGGAACCAGTTTCAAGTCATTTTCCGAAGCCTTGAGCACCCCTTGAATGCCGCCAAAATGGGTCAGTAAATCACGGCGGCGTTTCGGACCCAGTCCGGGAATTACTTCCAGTACCGATGAGCCACGTTTCTTGTCGCGTTTGGCCCGGTGTTTGGTAATGGCAAAACGGTGCGCTTCATCACGCACCTGTTGAATCAGATGCAGCGCTTTATGGTCTTCAGGCAACTGAATTTTTGTACCATCAGTAAAATGCAAGGTTTCCAAGCCCGGTTTACGCCCCTCGCCTTTGGAGACCCCAACTATAAAGGCATCCAGTCCCAGCTCCTGCATCACTTCCATCGCCATGTGCAGCTGTCCTTTACCGCCATCAATCAGCAGTAAATCGGGCAACATGGCTTTTTTATAACGGCGGGTCAGTGCCTGGCGCATAGCCGCATAATCATCCCCGCCGGTAATATCATCAATGGCAAACTGGCGGTAATCGCGTTTGCGCGCACCGCCCGAATCAAACACCACACAGGATGCAACCGTTGCTTCACCCATGGTATGTGAGATGTCAAAACATTCAATCCGGTCAACCGGACGCCCGACCACCTGTTCGAGCTGATGAAAACGCTCATTGAGTTCAAAATGATTGGCCAGCTGGCCTTTAATGGCGTGCTGCACATTCATATTGGCAAGTTCCAGCCATTCGGCACGGGTTTCCCGGACATTGTGCTTGATCTGCACTTTCTTGGCGAATTCCTGTTGTAATGCCTGTTCCAGCTCTTTGCGATCTGGAAGCTCGACATTCACAATCAGCTCGACAGGCACTTCATCGGCGACCTGAAAATAAAAGTTCGCCATGAAATCCGATAACATCTGTCCCAGATCATCGCCCAGCATATCCGGGAAATAACTTTTACCGCCGAGCATTTTGCCATTACGCACATGCATGATCTGCACGCAGGTCACCCCGGCATGATAGGCAATGGCCAATATATCCGCTTCACCTTTGACCTTATAAATCGCCTGTTGTGACTGCACATCACGCAGCAGCGCCATCCGGTCACGGTAAAACACCGCTTTTTCAAATTCCAGCGCTTCCGCCGCCGCTTCCATTTTGGCAATCAGTTCCTGATTCAGCTCTTTGGTATCACCCTGTAAAAAGCGAATCGAACTTCTAACATCTTCCTGATAATCTTCAGGCGAAATGAGACCAACACAAGGCGCGGTACAGCGTTTGATTTGATACTGCAAACACGGACGTTTACGTTGGGCGAAATAGCTGTTTTCACACTGTCGCACATTAAACAGTTTTTGCAGCACCACCAGCGTATCCCGGGCATTATAGGCACTCGGATAAGGTCCAAAAAACTTGCCCACCTGATGCTTGCCCTTGCCACGACCCGCGGCAATACGCGGATAAGGCTTGTCACTGGAGACAAAAATATAGACATAAGATTTGTCGTCACGCAGCATGATGTTATACGGCGGACGATGCAGCTTGATCAGGTTCTGTTCCAGCAATAACGCTTCGGTTTCCGAGCGCACCACCAGCGTTTGAATATCATAAATACGCGCCACCAGCGCCTGTGTTTTCGGATGCTCGATGGTTTTGACAAAATAGCTGGACACACGGTTTTTTAAATTCTTGGCTTTGCCGACATACAACAATTCGCCGTCTTTGCCCAACATGCGGTATACGCCCGGTAAAGTCGTCATATGGGCCAGAATCTTTTCAATATTGTCACGTGCGTTTTCGTTCACATTCAGCCTGATTTAAATTGGATAAGCTTTGCTACATGATGTGATGGTTTTCACGCCATTTTCAAGCCAATGTCCTGTTTTTATCGCAATCATACAAAGTTCCAACAATCACATGATTGCTAAAAGCTATAAGTCAATTGCGCTTATTTTGCTATGCTCAAGCCATCTGAAAAAATTTGGATCAAACGGAATGACGACCACCAATCACGCCATGCATATAGTCAAACCAGTCACTGCAACGCATAGCACATCTGAAAAAGATAAACTGATTGGCAAGCCGCGTTTTCATTTTGAACCGCTTGAGGTCATGCAGCTGTTGAAGCAGCGCATTATTGGACAAGACGCAGCACTGCAAGAAATTGAAAAAATGCTGCATGTGGTCAAAGCCGATTTTTCCAGTCCCGAACGCCCGCTATCGGTGACTTTAATGCTCGGCCCTACCGGTGTCGGTAAAACCGAAACGGTACGTTTGATCGCTGAAGCCATCTATGGCCGCCCGGATGCTTTTTGCCGGATTGATATGAACACCTTGGCGCAAGAACATTATGCCGCAGCCATTACCGGTGCCCCTCCCGGCTATGTCGGCTCCAAAGAAGGTCATAGCCTGTTTGATGAAACTGCTATCGCCGGCTCTCACACCCGTCCCGGAATTGTGCTGTTTGATGAGCTGGAGAAAGCCTCGACCGAAGTGATCCGTGGCTTAATGAATATACTGGACACCGGCAAGCTGACCCTGACCTCCGGCACCAAAACTATCGACTTTCGTAACTGTATGATTTTCATGACCAGTAATGTCGGTGCACAGGCAGCTCAGCAATATCTAGATAAACTGAATTTTTTGCCGAAAAAAATGCAGGCGATTTGCCTGAAAAAAATACCGACCAAGACCATTATTGAAAAAGTGATGTTTAAAAAATTCGATCCTGAATTTTTAAACCGGATTGACCGCACCTTGCATTATCAGGCAGTTCAGGAAAATGCTCTGCCGAAGCTGGTGGAAATTGAACTACAGAAACTGAATCAGCGCTTGCAGCATCAAAAACGTCAGGTGGTTTTGACCGATGCCGCCAAAGCGCATTTTTATACAGGGCATGATATCCGTTTTGGCGCACGTCATTTAGCCCGCAAAATGCGGACTGAACTGGAACCGGTTCTGGCGCTGTATTTTTTAAATGATCCGGAAAAAACCCAGCTCATTTTGAACTATGCAGAAGGTCAACTGATCATTCAGCCTGAATAATCTTGCTTAGCATGAGACTTGCAGTCAAATGTTGAAACGAGGATTTGACTGCCCACTTGCCTCACTTTTATAAACCCCAGATTCTCTGCAAAGCTGTTGAACTAGGGTGTTTAGTTGAAAATTTCAGTTTAAAACGCACTTTGTTTCGCTGAAATTTTTGTTGGATTGACTTTTTTGACCAAAACAAGCCCATAAAAAACTTGAAATCGCCCAGTTATACCCGATATAAATAAGCACGAAATTATTAGAAAACCTTAATCTAAACAAAAAGTTCATCATATTTTTAACAGGTAAAGTAAAAATAAGGCTGCCAGTCACCCGGGTTTGTTGAAAAAAAATTGATGACCCTAGCGTCACGGCTTGATACAACTTGTTATGTTCTTTTTGGATATAGTTATCGTAAGATTGGCGAAGCATAAATGTACGCTGGAAATGTGTACACGCTTCACAACATCAACTTAGAAGTCCTCCAAAATAAAGGAGATCAGGCATGATCCACGCTGGCAATGCCATTACCGTCCAAATGCTTTCGGACGGAATTGCAGAATTCCGCTTTGACTTACAAGGTGAGTCGGTCAACAAATTTAACCGTGCAACAATTGAAGATTTTAAAGCTGCAATTGAAGCGGTTAAAGCAAATAGCGAAGTGAAAGGTTTAATCGTTACTTCAGCTAAATCAACATTTATCGTTGGTGCTGACATCACTGAATTCGGTGAAAACTTCGCACAAGGCGAAAAAGCGATTGTGGATTGGGCATTGCCTGTTCACGACATCTTTAATGCATTTGAAGATTTAGAGATTCCTAAAGTTGCTGCAATCAATGGTATGGCATTGGGCGGCGGTTTTGAAATGTGTCTGGTGTGTGACTACCGTGTGATGTCAGAAGCTGCTCAAGTCGGTCTTCCTGAAATTAAACTCGGCATCTACCCGGGTTTCGGTGGTACGGTTCGTTTAAGCCGTTTGATTGGTATCGACAATGCGGTTGAATGGATGGCGATGGCTAATCCTAAAAAACCTGCTGCTGCACTAAAAGACGGTGCTGTTGATGCGGTTGTGGCTGCGGACAAATTGCAAGACGCTGCGATTGACCTGGTTAAACAGGCACTTGCTGGCCGTGTAGACTGGAAAGCAAAACGCCAGGAAAAACTTGACCCAGTTAAATTGAACCCAATCGAACAAATGATGGCGTTCAATTCGGCGAAAGGTGCGGTTCTTGCAAAAGCAAATCCTGCTCAATACCCTGCGCCTAAACTTCTTCTTGACTCATTACAAGCAGGTGCAAGCCTTCCACGTAACGAAGCTTTAAAAGTAGAAGCTGAAGGTTTTGCTAAAGCTGCGGTGACTCCACAAGCTGGCGCGTTGATCGGTTTATTCATCAACGACCAGGTGGTGAAGAAAACCTCTAAAAAATATGAAAAAGGTGCTCATCCTGTAAACCAGGCAGCTGTGCTTGGCGCGGGCATCATGGGTGGTGGTATTGCTTACCAAGCGGCAAGCAAAGGCACACCAATCATCATGAAAGACATTGGTAATCCACAACTTGCACTAGGGATGAAAGAAGCGAATGGCTTGCTGACCAAGCAAGTTGAACGCAAGAAAATGAAACCTGCGCAAATGGGTGAAACCCTTGCCCGTATCCGTCCGACTTTAAGCTATGACGAGTTTAAAGAAGTGGATATCGTGATTGAAGCGGTGACTGAAAACCCGAAAGTAAAAGGCATTGTATTGGCTGAAACCGAGAAGAACGTTCGTGAAAACACGATCATTGCTTCTAACACTTCAACCATTTCAATCACACGTTTGGCTGAAAACCTGCAACGCCCTGAAAACTTCGTCGGCATGCACTTCTTCAACCCGGTGCACATGATGCCACTTGTAGAAGTGATCCGTGGTGAGAAAACTTCTGCTGAAGCAATCGCGACCACTGTGGTTCTTGCTCAGAAAATGGGTAAAACACCTATCGTTGTAAACGACTGCCCGGGCTTCCTGGTAAACCGTGTATTGTTCCCTTACTTCGGTGCGTTTGACCTATTACTTAAAGATGGTGCTGACTTCCAGCAAATCGATAAAGTCATGGAACGCTTCGGCTGGCCGATGGGTCCTGCTTACTTGATGGACGTGGTTGGTATCGACACTGGCGTTCACGGTGCAGAAGTGATGGCTGAAGGCTTCCCTGACCGTATGAAACCGGACTTCAAAGGTTCGATTCAAACCATGTACGAAGCAAAACGTTTGGGTCAAAAGAACGACGTTGGTTTCTACAAGTATGAATTAGACCGTAAAGGCAAAAAAGCCAAAGTGGTTGATCCAACTGCGTATGAGTTTGTAGCTTCTGTTGCAACTGCCGAGAAACGCGAATTTGATGCTCAAGAAATCATTGACCGCATGATGCTGGCTTTCTGTAACGAAACTGTTCGTTGCCTGGAAGACAACATTGTTGCAACTGCTTCTGAAGCAGATATGGCGATGATTATGGGTGTAGGTTTCCCTCCATTCCGCGGTGGTCCATGCCGTTACATCGACCAGACTGGCGTTGCTGAATACGTTGCGCTTTGCGACAAGTACGCTCACTTAGGTAAGGCTTATGAAGCGCCACAAATGTTGCGTGACATGGCTGCTAACAACAAAAAATTCTACGGTTAAGGAGCAACGTGAATGGCTACTTTAAATCCGCGTGACGTTGTCATCGTTGATGGTGTACGTTCAGCAATGGGTAAAACCAAAAACGGTATGTTCCGCAATGTACGTGCTGACAGCTTGTCTGCTGAACTGGTTCGTGCATTGGTTGCTCGTAACCAGTTTGATGTCAACGAAGTTGAAGACCTGATCTGGGGCTGTGTAAACCAGACTCTAGAACAAGGTATGAACATTGGCCGTAACATTGCGTTATTGGCTGATCTTCCGAAGACTGTTGCAGGTCAAACCGTGAACCGTCTTTGTGGTTCTTCTATGCAGGCAATCCACACTGCGGCTGCGCAAATTGCAACGAATCAAGGTGATATCTTTATCATCGGTGGTGTAGAGCACATGGGTCACGTAGGTATGATGCACGGCATCGACCTGAACCCGGAAGCGTCTAAGCATTATGCAAAAGCATCTAACATGATGGGCTTAACCGCTGAAATGTTGGGTCGCATGAACGGCATTACCCGTGAAGAACAGGATGCGTTTGGTGTTGAATCTCACCGCCGCGCTTGGGCTGCAACTCAGGAAGGCCGTTTCAAAAACGAAATCGTGGGTGTTGAAGGCCATGATGCCAATGGTTTCAAAATCCTGTGCGACATCGATGAAGTGATTCGTCCAGATGCCAACCTTGAAGCGTTCAAAGCGTTACGTCCAGTATTCGACCCTAAAGGCGGTTCGGTAACTGCGGCTACCTCTTCAGCCTTGTCTGACGGTGCATCTGCAATGTTATTGATGTCTGCTGAACGTGCTCAAGCGCTTGGTCTTAAGCCACGTGCTGTGATCCGCTCTATGGCGGTTGCAGGCTGTGATGCTGCGATCATGGGTTACGGTCCAGTTCCAGCAACTCAAAAAGCGCTTAAACGTGCTGGCTTGTCGATTGCTGACATTCAAACTTTTGAATTGAACGAAGCGTTTGCTGCACAAGGTTTGTCGGTTCTTAAAGGCTTAGGCATTTATGACCAGCAAGACCGTGTGAACTTGAACGGTGGTGCAATTGCGCTTGGTCACCCATTGGGTTGTTCTGGTGCGCGTATCACGACTACATTGCTGAACGTTATGGAACAGCAAGATACACAAATCGGTCTTGCGACTATGTGTATTGGTCTAGGTCAAGGTATCGCGACTATTATCGAACGTGTTTAAGATTTAAATACTGAGATAAAAAGAAACCCCGCTTATTGCGGGGTTTTTTATTCTAAAAAAGTGTCTTAAAATTATTATTTGAGAAAACATTAAGAATCGTTGTTTTTATTAGTGGAATAGCATACTTATGAATAAATTCATAACTATCATGGTTATATTCAAAGATAAATTCACCTAGTTTTGTATGCGCAATACTGCAACGGATTCGATATATCCAATATGCATTAATTTTCTTTATCATTTTTATAAAATCATCCATTTTTCCACTTTGTGCAAAAGCAACCTCCTTATGAATAGCTACATTAAAAAAATCATCCATTGAGGAGCAAGAATCTTGATAAGATTTATGAATAAATAACTTAAATTTTTCCCATTTCTGATCATTTACAGGGTTGGAATCCTTCGTATATTTCTGAAAAATTTCCTCACATAAATCTTCATTATTTACAAATGTATCTACTATTATTTTTAAATACATTTCATCATTATCTATAAAATTTTCAATAATATATAAGATAGATTCCATTTCACTTTTTCTTAACTCTTTATATATACTATTTACTCCACTCATATCAGCAATAGTTATAGATTGTAACTTTTTAATTAATACTAAATTGAACAGTAGCTCTAACTGATGATAATCACGAAGATATTTTTCTAAAGGAGAGGTGCAAAATAGACTAGAGAAAGCTATATCTTTATTATGTGTGGTCGGAAATGTAAATTTCTTCGGTAATTCTATTGAATCTATTTCAGGTGTGAATTCAAAGTTTTTGGGTGTATGAGAAAAACCACCCCAAAAAATCGAAATTTCAGAATACTCATTTATATATTCTTCAATAAAATCTTCATTAATTAGTAAAAAATGCTTTTCGAATTGATACGATAAATTAACGTCATCTAAATAAGCCTTAGCAATACAATAACATATCTTTGAGGCATTCAATTCACTTGTAGCACTGAGCAATTTATTTTTATTAATAATATTTAACTCACCAATCACGTTACCATCGAGTATTAGATCAATTTCATCTTCAGATCTACTTTGTCCTAATAAGTTATTTAACTCTTCTATTTCAACTATGACTTTACCTTCAACTATGACATATCGATCATCATTTATGATTTTTTCACTTATCATCAGCTCATAATCTGAAGGTAAATCTAAAGCATCTCGGTATGCTCTTTTATAAATATCTAATAAATTTTCCATTAGATAGCAGCCATTCCCCAACAAGTTTTAAAGTTGAAATCTCCCTCTGATCGCAAATACTCTTTAAACATCTGAAATATATATTTTCTACGTGCTGAACCAATATTAAATTTCTTAGAATTAATACCTTTAATTAAATTTTCATATGACTGTAGCTCGAAATAATCAACCGTTTTTTGATCTTGTATATACTCCTCCAAAGAATTAATCATTTTATCCAATGTATTAAATACTTTACCTCGCATATTATTTTTAACCAGAATGCCTATCGAAGCAAAGAAACTTACAATAACGTTGTCTGAACCAAACCACGTATGTCCATCTTCAATTAACTCTGGATTATCTTGATATAATTTCCAAGCTAATCTATCAATTTCTTTAAACTTGTTTAAAGCTTCAATAAACGTCTCGAAATCTTCGTTTATTTTTTCCTTATTGGACTCGAAAATTTCGTTATTTTGAATTTGATCGTTGACAATATTTTCACTGTCTTGCTCTGGTGAACCTTTTAAAAATGCATAATATGCAGCTGCAATATTACTTAAAGGATATTTGTTTGGAGAAGTTCTTCTAGCTCCATCTCGCTCTGTGAATAATTCAATACCATTAACTTTTTCTTGAATTGTTTGCTTAGTCGTAGCAAAAAGTAGATCAATTTGATGGCGCATTGACATTGCCTTTTGGCCTGAATTCAAAACAATCATACGGTAAACAATATTTTTTAAATCAGATTCCAACCAATATTCTAGGAGAAGTGTTTGCTTATCTCTAAATTCAAACCCCTCATCTTTAAGTTCTTTAAGAATATATGTTCTTTGTAATCCATCTAAAATATCTACTATTCCATTTTCAGATGATAGACTCTGCTCAAGTTTATCTTGATCTTCAATATCACTAATAATAGAAGTAACTAATTCATGCTTTACTGCTAATGTAATAGAAGGTAATAAAGCTCCATCTTTTATATCCTGTTTTAGACGACCATATCCCTTATGGTTCTCCTTCTTTCTTTGAAGTTCAAAATCTTCAAAGTCATTTCCAATAATTTTTAGATATTTTTCAGGACTAACTTGGCAATAAACAACATCTGTATCACTTTTTAAGTCCTTTGCTTTTCCAATAACTTTAAACATAGCTATTCTCTCTGTTTTCTAATTTTATTTTAACTTTAAGTTATTAAAATTAAAAATTTTTTATACTCATTAAATGATTTTTTTTAAAATAAAAGTCACTTCATTACTACTTTAAATGAAAAAATTTTAATGTTACTTAAATATCCTCAGTGATTCTCTGCGCCAACAACGTTGCGAAATGCTGCTTAATGCGATTACCCTGCTCATCTACCCGATGCAGCTCACCGACATTTTCATTGTATTTCACAATGTTCCATCCCTCATACAAAGCACTTAATTCCCCGGCTTTAAACGTAAACGGAAAGTCAGACTGCGCAGGAATATCATCGGTATCCATCGCACAGACAATCAGGTTAAAACCATTCACATGAGTCGCTTGTTGCATCTGTGCAATAAGAGGTTTCACCGTTGGTGCTTGTAAAAACATCATCACCACGGTACAGCAAATAAAGTCATAATGGCCGGTAATGCTTGGGTCTGCATTTAAATCACGTTGTTGCACATGAATGTTATCAATCTGCTCAGACTGAATGATCTGTCTTAAGGTTTGCAGGCTGTTTTCATTGACATCCCAGGCATCCACCTCAAAACCATGCTGACTTAAATACAGCGCATTACGCCCCTGCCCGCAGCCAACATCCAAGGCACGGCCACCTTGTAAATACGGCATAGCAGCCAAAATTTCCGAGTGAGTGGGTGAAAGCTGATACTTTTTATAAAAGTAATCCTGTGGCAGACAGTAAAATTGGAGCTGACATTCAATATCATCACTGGCGGAAACAATTTTGTGCCACGCTTGCGGTTCAATAAATGGAGGCTGCTGCTCTGGGCTAAAAACATGCTCAGACTTTACCGCGCCCGACTCTTCCAGCATGGCAAAATACAGCTCACCCTTGAATACGGTCAGTTTTGCCCAGGTCCCCGCTTTGGTATTGTGCGGATTTTTAAAACCTTGCGGAATACTCTGCTGTGTCCAGACAGGAAGTTCTTTATAACAAATAAGCTGTTGCATAAAAGGCTGTGCTCCCAATCATCAATTGTCTGTCTGAAATCAATCTGTTAACTATGTTTTAGCATAGCCCGTTCAACTTCAGATTGAAATAAGCTGCTTAACAAAGACTCATGCAAACATCCGGCTCCAAAAGCAATGTAACTCATCTGCAACATCATGTTATACCTATGTAAATTTAGTTGAATATTCACACAATTGAACTTCGCTAACTTATTTACTTTCAAAAAATTAATATCTCTGGCGTTAATATAAGCCGTACAAAAACCCTCTTTATTCTCACGATTGAGTCATCCACATGAATACTATTAAAACTGCCTTGGCTATCGCTGTAGTTGCAGGCACTACCTCTGCTATGGCTGCGACTGCTGTACAAACTACACCTGCTGCTAAAGTTGCTGCATTAAAAGCACAAGTAAAAGCAGATACCATTCAAGCTGCGAGTACGGTTAAATCAGCCGCCGCAACAACTAAAGATCAAGCTGCTACTGTTTCTAAAACAGCTACTCAAAAAACTGTAGCTGCTAAAAAAGTAGCAGTAGCTAAAACAGCAGCCACTAAAGATGCAACTGCTACAAAAGCGGTTGAAGCGAAAGAGGCAACTGTAGCTCAAGCTGAACAAGTAAAAGAAGCTGCAGCTCATAACACTGTCGCTGCTAAAGATACTGTATTAGAAAAAGTGGTAGCAGCAAAAGATGCAACTGTTGCGAAAACTGTAGCTGCTAAAGATGCGGTAGCAGAAAAAACAGCTGAAGTGAAAGATGCCACTGTTGCTCAAGCAACTGAAGCTAAAGATGCTACTGTAGAAAAAACTGCAGACCTAAAAGAAGCAGTTGCTGTAAAGGCAGATGCTGCTAAAACTGAAGTAAAAGCTGAGAAAAAATCATTCTTTTCTTGGTTTAAAAAATCTGCGGCTTAATCTGCTTTAACGTATGTTAGCCTTAAAAAAGGATGCTATTCATGAGCATCCTTTTTTAGTTATACCGGAAATATTTATCTTCCATTTTAAAGGGCAAACTAAGGAGTACCATTCCTCAAGGCAGTTCTTTGCTGCCCTTCTAACTGTCTGATGGCTTCACGCTGCGCACTACTATCCAGCACACCCAATGAAATTTGTCCGCGAGCGAGTTGCACATTGGTGGCACTACGGTCTATACCAAAAGGTTCAAGCAGCACATACAAACCTTCGCGCGGATCAGGTGACTGTAAACCTCGGGCAATGGCCAGAACATATTGCTGCAAAGGCGCTGGCAAGCTGTTGATATCTGGCATAGGGGCCTCAGGAACCAGATCGATGGTCATCAGAATAGTCGGGTCAACCACAAAGTTTTGCGTATCCATCTGGATCTGCATAATTCTATGCTGCAAGGCTCTCTCTCTTGGATAATCGTGTGGATAATAGATGACCTGTGCTGTTTCGGCTTCAGCACTTAACTCGGCTTCAGTTAAGGGGCTTAATCCAAGGGCATCCGCTATATCGGCAAAAGTGGAGGAAATAGGAAAGCTTCCGGCAATCATTATAATTGCACAGGACAAATTTTTTAGGAGCTTCATGGCAGTTCTACTCAACAATGAATTGAAGTAAATAAACAACCGTCGACAGCTATAATTGTATAGGTTATGCGCCTTTCAGCCACTTGACCCGGACCAGTGGTGTTGCAGGACATTCTAATTTTCTTTAAAAAATTCTCTCTTTTCACCTCTTAAAAAATACAAGAACTGTGGCTGTAAAAAGCCTGACTCTGGATCATATTTTTATAAATCAGTTTTTTATATTCCTCGGCTTGATTGTCCCACCCATACAAGATTTCCACGATACTCTCTATTTTTCTCGTATTCCTACGCGCAGAAGTACAGGAAATGTTACATCTAAGTGTTCAGGTCCCGCTTGTAAAGCCGCTGAAATGGGCTGTAATGGATCATCGGTGTTTTGGTCGTGATAATGCTTGAGCGCAGACCAGGTCTGTAAATAGCTGAGCAGCTGCTGCGGAGTCCAGTGATATTCCAACTGCAAATCTGGAACAGCCTGCTCATGAAAAGGAAAGGGAATGCTTTGATACAGCTCATCAATATAACGGCGTTCACTATCCCAATAATCTTTTAAGGTTTCAGCATACAGCTGTTGGACCAAACTATTGATTGCCGCATCCTGAACATGAATCAGGCCATAGCCAATGACTGCCAGCACCCCTTGAGGTTTAAGCACCCGTTTGACTTCTTTATAAAATGCCTTAAAGTCAAACCAGTGTATCGCTTGTGCCACGGTAACCAAATCTACGGACTGTTCCGAAATGGTAGTCTGCTCTGCTGCCTGCACCTGATAGCTGACATTTTCAAAATAAGGCGCTTGTTGTAACTGTGCTTCGCTAATATCGGTCGCCAGTACCTGCTCGAAATACGGTGCCAAAAGCTGAGTAAACTGACCAGATCCCGCAGCACAATCCCAGGCAAAAGTTCGTCCCGGTACATGCTTTAAAATTTCTTTGATTATTTGGCTGGAATAGCTAGGACGGGCCTGTTTATAACGCACACTATTGCTGGAAAAAAGATCTTTCATTTAACGATGCTCATAATATTAATCAATTTAATCAATCACCTGATCAATTGTGAAACTGGTCTGGGCAATCGGCACCAGCTGATCATTCAATTGATAATATTTAACATCATAGCTTCCTGCTTTCCAGCCTTTCGCGGGCTTAAAACTAACCCAGTTCTGTTCCCGATTGGCGCTGATGCGCTGCGGCATAAAAAACAGCACTTCGCCTGTGGACTGATTGCTCCAGCGCACAAATACCTGCTCGTTATTTGGGGTTTTTCCCAACGTATCAAAATGGGCGAATAACTGTTGTCCGGCATAAACCTGTCTTGGCAGCAGGTTATTCGCTATATATTGTTGCTGCGCCGTGACGCTGGCCTGACCAGTCATGCTTTCATGCGGATCATTTTTTGCATCGACAAATTCCTCGACCAGGCGTTTGGCAAACGCGTGCTTGTCGTGGATATTAGATAAATCATAATCCGGAAAGGCCTGCTGCAAATACTTGTTAATTTGCTCGGGTGTAGCTTGATCTATAAGGCTATTCACCTGAGTTTTCTGTTTTTTAAGCTGTTGTTGCAATGCCGGACGATCTTCAGGCTGAGTCTGCGCTTTTTGCTGAATGGTCTGGATGAAATTTTCCACAGCAATATCCTGATTGGGCTCAGAAACAGTCGGTTCAGATTCAGGCGTGGACCGGGCAATAAAATAACCCAATCCAAAGCAGAATATGCCAATCACCAGTGCTGCAAAGAATTTCATGCGACTTAAATCCACCACTTAGTTACAGGTGATGGTTTCTGTCAGGCTTCCAACAGGAATATTCACGCTTCCACTAGGAAATAACGCCCCTGCACTGACTTGCTGTCGAGTCAGGTTGGTTCCTGAAAGCAGTCTTAATCCTTCCGAAGTACAGAGTCCGGTTTGGGTATCATTACTCAGCTGTACTACACAGCCATTGACGGTTACTTTATGGGTATTGGTGACTGGCTGCACACATAACTGGGTAATGACCACTGAAGCAGGTGACTCCAGTTCACATGCTGAACAGTCCTGATTGCTGCCACCACAAGCATCGGCGGCTCTTTCGCTACGGCAAATATAGGTTTGGCTACCGAAAATAAATCTTTTTTCATAAGAAGAGTTAAAATAATCTCCGCTTCCGCTACCACCACAAGCCGAGAGTAAAAGTGATAAAGAGGTGAATACGGGGACAGCGATTGTTTTCATTGCGTAGTCTCCAGTTGTTATTACTTTGATTCTATAAAAACAAAGACCTCAAGCGATGGAGATATTAAACAAGAAAAATTATTGCATTTTAGGTGTCATCAGCCCAGATGCAGGAGGGTTATTTATAGAATGTTCCAGCGTACCAATATTGATCCTGTTCAGGTCAATCTGTATATGGGTCCCACGTTCGAGGGGCTGCATACTGTTGCTCCGGTCTATGCCAAAGGGTTGCAACATAATATACAAGCCTTGCGTAGGATCACCCGACTGTAAACCCTGAGCAATATTCAATACATGTTGTTGTAGTAAGGGAGCTAAAGAGTTTAGGTCTGGCTGTGATTGTAGGGGCTGAAGTTCAAGGTTGGCAACCATATGGCTATCAATCATAAAGTTTTGTGCTTCACGTGAACTACGAATCATTTGATGCTGTAAAGCACGGCGATTCATCTCATCATTCTGATACGGCACAAGCCCTGTTTCTGTACGCAGTTCTGGCTCAGCCAGTACTTGCAGGGTTGGCAAGGTCACCGTGTCATCTGCGTGGGCCATCAGGCTTCCTGTACCACCGAACATCAGCACCAAAGCAGAGATTTTTAGAAGGTTCATAAGCTTGACTCGTAACATAATTTCAAGGCAATGCAGCTTTACACCATGCAAGGAAAATGCTTCTCACTGCAACCGTATAGGTTATAGCCTACATAAAATTCCGTTTTCGCTCACCCTAACTCAGATAAACGGTGTTTTAACTCATCCTCAATTTATTAATGATATTCGGTTTTTATCAGTCTTTTATCGCAGCTTGCATACAGATATAAGGCCTATACCCAACAGACAGACAAAAAAAATCCTCAAACAATGTTTGAGGATTTTTTGAATATGGTGGCGAGACCCAGGATCGAACTGGGGACACACGGATTTTCAATCCGTTGCTCTACCTACTGAGCTATCACGCCAATGCCGTGTATTAAGCCGTATCTGCTCTCAATAGTCAATATAATTCATCACATTTTTATTTGATCGAATATTTTTTACCCAAAAAAAATCCCTGATGGGATCAGGGATTGAAATCTTGAAACAGATTTTGAATATGGTGGCGAGACCCAGGATCGAACTGGGGACACACGGATTTTCAATCCGTTGCTCTACCTACTGAGCTATCACGCCGATGCCGCGTATTAAACAGTCTCAGCGTTTTTCAGTCAAGCAAGTTTTGGGCTTTTTAAAGCAAACGTTTATTTTTACAGCAAATTGGCGTTTATCTGTTTATTTTTTATTTAAAACTCAAATAATTATTCAGCAGTGTCAGTATTTTTAACCGATAAAAAAGCAGCCATGAGGCTGCTTTTTATGTACTCGATAGAGTTAAATTTTTTCCAGATGCGCCAGGCAACGATGAATTGCTCCACAGCCCGGTTCAAATGTCTTCACGCCTTTTTCTTCTTCGATCCGGCAGACCTCACTGACCAGTCGTTCTGCAACCCCGCGTCCACGGTTGGCCGGATGGACCACAATATTTTCCAGTATGCGGCTTTCCCCCTGTCCGGTACACCAAATTGCCCCAATCAGTTTAGTATTAAATTCTGCTGTGTAAACTAATGTATACTGAGCCAAGTTTTGCTCTAGTTGTTCAATGGCATCTGCCCCATCTCCAAATTCCGGGCTGGTGTCATACAGTCGCTCAAGCTGGCTGCGCACTTCGTCATTTTCTAATGAAGTATAAGCATGTACGGTAATAGGCATTGATTAACCCTCCTGAGCAATCTAATATGCGATGATTTCGTCATCGCGAAAAACAGTTTACATCATCATTTTTGACGTTTTTGAGGAACGTGTCTATGACGCAACGTATCAGTGAAGTGGTAAGAAACACTAACGAAACCAAAATCCGAGTTCGTGTGAATCTTGATGGTACAGGTCAAGGCACTCTCAATACAGGTGTTCCATTTTTAGATCATATGATTGATCAAATCAAGCGACACGGTTTATTTGACATAGACATTCATTGTGATGGTGACCTGGAAATTGATGATCATCACACCGTAGAAGACTGTGGTATCACACTCGGTCAGGCTTTCGCCCAAGCGTTGGGTGATAAAAAGGGTCTACGCCGTTATGGTCACTTCTATGCCCCACTGGATGAATCTTTAAGCCGTGTTGTGGTTGATTTATCTGGCCGTCCGGGTTTATGGATGGATATTCCATTTACTCGTGCCCGTATTGGTAGCTTTGATGTTGATCTATTCTCTGAATTTTTTCAAGGTTTTGTGAATCACGCTTTAATGACGCTGCATATCGACAACCTGAAAGGCAAAAACAGCCATCACCAGATCGAAAGCGTATTTAAAGCATTTGCCCGTGCACTCCGTATGGCTTGTGAAGTCGATCCACGTGCAGAAAATACCGTTGCTTCAACCAAAGGTAGTTTGTAATGACCCGTATCGCCCTTCTTGACTATGGCATGGGAAATTTACACTCTGCAGCCAAAGCCTTAGAACATGTTGGTGCAACTGTTGATGTGACCAATGATCCTAAACTGATTGCGCAAGCCGATAAAATTGTATTTCCCGGCGTAGGTGCAATGCGTGACTGTATGCAGGGCATGCATGAAGCAGGGATTGATGAAGTGGTACGCCATGCCGTATTCAACAAGCCTGTACTGGCCATTTGTGTCGGTATGCAGGCTTTGATGCAGCGCTCGGAAGAAAATGGCGGTACAGATGCGCTGGGTATATTTGCCGGTGAAGTGAAACGTTTCCCGGATATGGAAGGCTTAAAAGTACCGCACATGGGCTGGAACCAGGTACATCAGGCTGACCCAAGCCATCCGATGTGGAAAGATATTGAACAGGATGCACGTTTCTATTTTGTGCATAGTTTCTATGTTGAGCCTCAAGATAAAAGCATTGTGGCTGCCACCTGTGACTATGGTCTAGAGTTTTGCACCGCATTGCATAAAGAAAACCTGTTTGCGACCCAGTTCCATCCGGAAAAGAGCCATACCGCAGGTTTACAGTTACTGAAAAACTTTGTGGAATGGAACATCTAAATATCTATTTTTAGATATTTTAAAAGCTCAACTCTGGTTGGGCTTTTTTATTTTGGGAGCTGAACTGAAAGATTCCTCTTTGGACTTGGGTTAAAATTGATTATTATTTGACTGATAATTAAACATATCCATTTAAAAATATAGGAAAATAATAATGAACAATATTAATAATGACTCAGCACTGACTGCTGATGGGCGTTTTGGTCGATTATCCTATCTGGGCTGGAACGGACTGCTGTGTATCTTCATTATGCTTATCGTCATCCTCGTCGCTATTGGACTTCCAGGACTGCAAACACCAGATCAAAGACTGCCTACCTCAGCAATACTATTTTTAAGTTTTGTATATATGGGTGTGCTTTATTTTTCTTTCATCTTCGCCATCCGACGCCTACATGACCGCAATCACAGCGGATGGCTGTCCTTGCTGACGCTGATCCCATTGATCAATTTGGGTTTAACAATGTATTTAGCTTTTGCTAAAGGTGATGAACATGAAAATCAGTTTGGTCTACCGCGTAGCACAAAAACTTGGGAAAAAGTTTTGGCATGGTTCTATGTACTGGTTTTTCCACTTGCGATCCTGACTGCTATTGCAATCCCTGCCTATCAGGATTACCTGCAACGTGCGCAAGTGGCACAAATGGACATACAACAGCAAACCGGGCAAAACAACTAACCGTTTTCTCTATATACATGACTAGAGCCTGCAATATGCGGGCTTTATTTTTGCCTAAACATTGAAAAGCGATTAAGCTGAGATCAGACCCAGGAACCTATTGATGATTATGGAAGAGCCTCTGCTGCAAACGCTACCGAGCAAAGAACAGATTCAGCAACTCCCTGTATTTGAAAATCTTCCAATGCAGCAAATTCATGTCATTCATAGCCTGGCACAATGCCATGCCCTCGAACAGGAGTTAAAAGCCTGTGCATTATTCGGTTTTGACAGCGAATCCAAACCGACCTTTAGCAAAGGTGAAGTCTCTACCGGGCCGCATCTGATACAGTTAGCCACTTACGATACCGCTTATTTATTTCAAATTAACCCGCAGATATTAGAATTCCTGAAACCCATTTTTGAAAATCGCGACCAGATTAAAGTCGGCTTTGGCTTAAAGAATGATGCCCATCTTTTCCGTAAAAAAGGCATTGAGCTGAACAGCGTGATTGAATTGTCTAAATGCTTCTCTGCCTTTGGCTTTAGCAATCCGATGGGACTTAAAAATGCCATGGCACTGTTGTTTCAGGTCAATTTTCCCAAAAGCAAGAAAATAAGCACCTCGAACTGGGCACGAAAAATCCTCACACCCCATCAAATTCAATACGCAGCCGCCGATGCCTATGCTCCAGTTTTAGTGTTTGAAAAATTGCTGCACTTAGGTTTATTACCCAAACACATTCCCAATACCTCATTAAAATTACGCCTCCGTCCAAACAAAATAAAAGCTGAAACTGATGCTTAGCGTTTTGCCAATACTTTGTTAAGATGGAACACAATGAATTCAATAAGATTTGGCAAGGAGCGAAAGCATGCTGATCATCCCAGCAATTGACCTGAAAGATGGCAAATGTGTCCGTTTAAAACAAGGCCGTATGGAAGACGATACCGTATTCTCTGACGATCCAGTTGCAACTGCACAGCATTGGGTAAATGAAGGCGCACGCCGCCTGCATTTAGTGGATTTAAACGGCGCTTTCGCTGGCACACCTATTCACAAACCTGTGGTTGAGGCCATTGTCAAAGCACAGCCTGAACTTCCAATCCAAATTGGTGGCGGTATTCGCTCGCTTGAAACCATTGAACATTATTTGGATGCCGGTGTCTCTTTCGTCATTATTGGCACTAAAGCAGTTCAAGATCCTGAGTTTGTTGAAGAAGCATGCAAGAAATTTGCAGGCCGCATTATTGTCGGTATTGATGCCATGAACGGCATGGTCGCAACTGATGGCTGGGCAAACGTGACTGATGTCAAAGCAATCGATTTGGCAAAACGTTTTGCCGATGCTGGCGTATCTAGCATTGTTTATACCGACATTGCACGTGATGGCATGATGCAGGGCGTAAACATTGAGCAAACGGTAAACCTTGCACAATATTCAGGTCTCCCTGTCATTGCTTCTGGTGGTGTAACCAATCTGGATGACGTTCGTAACTTAAAAGATCAACCGGGTATTTTGGGCGCCATTACGGGTCGTGCAATTTACGAAGGCACACTGAACCTTCGTGAAGCGCAATTATTGTTAGATGAACAATCACTTTAATTCCATGCAGTATCTCTAAGAGGTCTTCGGACCTCTTTTTTATTTTTCAGATGATCAGATAAATTTCTCCCTCGTATAGCTATGTCAAATGCTCCATCCTGGATTACATCTAGAGCTCCTCAACTTGCCCTGATTTTGATTACCGTGATTTGGGGTGGTTCGTTTATCACCGTGCAATACGGACTCAACTTTGCCAGCCCGATGTTTTTTGTCGGCTGCCGATTTGCCGCGGCCATGCTGTTTGTCAGTCTTTTTTCCTGGAAGGATTTAACGGGAATCCGACTTCAAGAAATTGCTGCAGGGGCTTTGATTGGATTGGTCATTGCGCTGGGTTATGGCACACAAACCATTGGGCTGAAAACGATCAGCAGCAGTGAATCGGCTTTTTTAACGGCTTTATACGTACCCTTAGTTCCAATTTTATTGTGGTTATTGTTCCGTAAAACGCCGCAAATGATGACTTGGTGCGGTGCTGCTTTGGCATTTTTAGGGCTGGTCTTCTTAACCGGCAACGGCTTTGGGGAAATTCAGCTGAATTTTGGACAGCTGATTACCATTCTGGGTTCAATCGCGATTGCCCTGGAAATTATTCTGATCGGTTTTTTTGCCGGTAAAGTTAATGTGCGCCGTGTCACGGTAATTCAACTCGGTTTTGCCTCGCTGTTTGCCTTTTGCATGATGCCACTGGCGGGTGAAACATGGAATCCGGTGTTTTCGTGGCCTCTGCTGAGCATTCTATGTGGCTTGGGGTTTGCCAGTGCAGCCATTCAATTAGTGATGAACTGGGCACAGCGTGAAGTTGACCCATCACAAGCAGCAATTATCTATTCGGGTGAGCCGGTTTGGGCTGCCTTGATTGGCCGTATCGCAGGTGAACGTTTACCTTTACTGGCCATACTTGGCGGAACTTTAGTCGTGTTAGGTGTGATTGTGAGTGAATGGAAACCGAAGTTTTTAAAGAAAAATAAAGAAGTGAGTTCCTAAAAGTTTAATTGCTCTCTGCTACCCTTATCCTAGTCCTCTCCCACTGGGAGAGGAAGATCAACCCTTAGTTTTTGGTAAAAAAGAGAGCTTTAAAATGACACCATTTTCCCCGGATTAATTAAAGCCCCTAATCCATATGCACTTTTTGCCATGGGAATCACCACAGGTGCTAAAGCACGACCAAATAAAATATCTTGATGCTGAATACTGCTCAGCATATTGAAATCATCGGCTTTTCCACAGAAATCATCGGCAATAGCTTTCCCAATCCGCACTGTTTGTGCCACACCATGACCACTCCATCCTTGCACAGCATAGATCGGGAATTTATTGCCAAATTTACGGCTGTCCGCAGCACCATTCATGGTCAGATCAGTTGTGCCGCTCCAGACAAAATCAAGTTCTACATTTTGTAACTGTGGGAACACATGTCTGATTCGACCCAATAAATATTGATGGGTTTTTTCAGGATTCCAACAAGAACCTGTACCTTCTCCACCAAATAGTAAACGGTTTTTAGATACACCACGGTAATAATCAATCTGGAATTGTGTGTCATACACCGGTGCATCGCTGGGTAGCAACTCTTTTAAATTAACTTCCAAAGGTGCGGTGGTACAGACATAGGTATAGAATGGAATCGTAGTCTGGTTATGTTCTTTCAATAGTTTAAACGACGCATGATGCACGCCCATCACCACACTTTTACGTGCTTTAATCACACCGCCAGAAGTAGTTACATAAATCCCATCTTCCCGCTCTTCAACAGAAAGTACTTCTGTTTCCTCATAAATCTTGCCGCCATTTTTACAGAAGCCATAAGCCAAACCACGGTTTAAAGCTAGTGGATGAATATGTCCACCCAATGTATCCAGTAAACCGCCGCAGTAGTTGTCAGAATTAATATGCCCCATCAATTCATGTTTACCCATCACTTGAGTATGCGATTCATCCAAAAATTTGCGGGCATCTGACCCCTGAGTCAAACCCACCAAATGCCCTTCATGCACGGCGGCAGTAATATGACCACGCTTACGCTGTAAATCCAGATCGTATTGATCTGCAATCGAATCAATTAAAGCCATGGCTTCGGTTGAGGTGAAATGCCAGAGTTTTTTGGCATCTGCATAACTGAAACGCTCAATCATCTCGGAAGCTTCCCAACGTGCCAAGCCGGGAGTCAGTTGTCCACCATTACGACCTGAAGCTGCGCTGCCAATCCGGTTTTTCTCAACCAGCACAACCTCTACGCCCTGCTCGGATAAATGCAAAGCGGTAGAAGCGCCTAACAAACCACCGCCAATCACCACCACATCACATTCAATATCGGCACTCAAGCTATCAAACTGGCGCCATTGTTCCAGTGAACTTTCATAGTAATTCGCAGGATGCCCAAATGCACCATGCTTTGGATTAATCCAGTTCCATTCCTTGCCACTTTGCTGGTTTACGCTGGCTTTAAACTCTACGTCATTTAAAAATACTGGTTTTTGTATATTCATGTTCATTCTTCCCATCTTCAATTCATTTCAAAATTTGCGGCAATCTTTTAGTAGGCGTTACCAATCACAATATTTTGCTTTTTCAGTTTTTTATAAAGGAAGATTACTACCCCGATAAACAACCATCCGCAGCCAAAAAGAAGGGCTGATCGTTCCAGGTTTAACCATAAACACATGATTACGGCCACAGAGATCAGCGGTAAAATCAGATTCATAAATTTATTTTTAAAGCCTTGGCGTTGTTTCTCTAGCACATAGAATTTCATAAGAACTGAGAAATTTACTGCCGTAAAAGCAATCAGTGCGCCAAAGCTAATCATGCTGACTACAGTGGCTAAATCGAGGACAATCGCCGTTAAGGAAATGAGGCCTATGGTAAGGACTGCATACAGCGGTGTACCTAATTTGCTGTGCAGTTGACCAAAAGTTTCTCTATGAAAAATACCATCTTTACCCATAATATGAATCAGACGGGATGCACTGGCATGGGTTGCCAGACCTGAAGCGAAGGTATTCATAATTTGTGCACACAGAAATACCGACTGGAACAATGCTCCCCCGACATAGAGCACGATTTCCGGTAATGCTTCATCCGGATTGTTAAAACGCACGTTACTCGGAAAATACAGTTGGATAAACCACGAAGCAGTGATGAAAATTGTTCCACCCATTAAAGTGGTCAAGATAACTGCACGCGGAATGGTACGTTTTGGATCTTTGGTTTCATGCGACATGGTGGTCACGGCATCAAAGCCCAAGAATGAGAAACATAGAATGGAGGCACCCGCAATCAATGGCAGAATTGATGTATCACCATTAAATAACGGAGCAACTGTGAGCACATGCTCATAACCTTGTGATGATCCAACACCTTGAATGACCAGATAAACAAATAGCCCCATCAACAACAGCGGTGCCAAGACAAAGATCAAGCTGAGATTGGCTAAGATATTAATACGGAAACAATTGATCAGTGTAACAAGTCCCGCAAACAGACTCACCCAAACCCAATATTGCACATCTGGAATCACTGCTTCCAAATAAATTCCTGCCAGTAATGCATTGACTAATGGCAGTAAAATATAGTCCAGTAAGGAACACCAACCCACAAAAAATCCTGCCTTTGCACCACAAGATTCTGCTGTATAAGTATAGGCTGAACCCGATTTATCACTAATACGACTAAAACGTGCATAACTAAAAGCAGTCAGCAGCATTGCAGCCAAGGCTAAAATATAGGCCAGAGGTACACGTCCATCCGTGATCCCTGAAACAATACCAAAAGTATCAAACACCACCATCGGTGTCATATACGCGATACCAATAATCACCACTTGCCATAAAGACATTTTCTTGAAAGAAACTTGCATTTTTTTCATGCATGTCACCTGAACATTATTTATTTGAGTTGTTTGTTCATTTGCAATGACTATGCCATATAATAAAAATATAAATATTTAACTCAGGCGAGATTAAATGCCAAAGTACAGTTTAGAAACTCGAAAAGCAGCCATTCAAATGTATAAAAAAACCGATTACAAGGTGGCAGTTTGTAAAGAATTCAACATCTCTCGTGTGACTTTAGATGCCTGGATTAAGCTGGAAGAAGAAACAGGAGATTTACTACCAAAACCAGCAAAAAACCGTGGTGCTCCCAGCCACATTAAGAACTGGAATGAATTTCAAGTATTTGTAAAGAATACAAAATTTCAAAACATCAGTGATCTTGTACCTTTGTTTGAACAACGCTTTGGCTATGCAGTTTCATATGCCGTTCTGGTACGTGCCATTCATATTTTAGGGCTACGTCGTCGCCGCGGTCGCTTTTATTCTTAAGTCTAGAATTAACCAAAATTCAAAATAAAAACAGAAATTAAATTTATAAAAATAAATGTACATTAATGTATAGTTATTTTATTAAAAAAGTAATTTTTAAATATTAAAAACGTATAATAATTAAAATAAAAATGTAAAATATAAATATTAAAAACGTAAAATATTTTAATTAAAAAAGTATGTTATAAAAATTAAAAAGGTAATGTTGATTTTTATAAAGTAGCTAAAGTAACGCACAATTTTTAATAAGTGGTACATTAAGGTGCATAAAAAAAGGCAGCTTTTGCTGCCTTTTTTATGGTCAATTTATATTATTGATACATCGGCTGATTGTCGTTTAAACGGATGATGCCACGAATGGCCCGATAGACAATCCAGATCCAGGCAACACCAATTACCACTAGGCAGAATGCACTTGCGCCTAAGGCAACTCCAGTAAATACATCCATGTTTTCACCGGTAAAGAATAGAAAAATAAAAGGAATAAAAGCGAGAATATTCCAGAATAAATACCACCAGAAGGTACGAATTTGCCAGGTAAAATGGCTTTCAAAAATGGAACCGCGCACATCGTTACGTTTCATGTAATTAATAATCAGCGCAATAACTGCTAATAAACCGCCGGTAAAAATAGCAATAATATAAAGTATATACAGAACTAGAGTCAGGGTACGGTTGGGATCTTGATCGATAGAATAATTCATTGTTATACCTTTTAAAGTAATTATTCTCTTTTAAAATTTAATTACATTTAAAGGAGAAATCAGCCATAAAATTAAAAGTATGTTTAAGGCTATGGTACAAAAATAAATTTTTCTAAACGGTTGTTTTTGTGTTTTATGTCGCATTTTTTCTTGCGCGAGCCATGCGGTAGGCCAACCACCAAGAAAAGATAACAGATGCAGAGTTTGCTCAGGTACACGGCGATTGCCCTGTAAAGCAGCTTCTTTATCTTGGGCATACATCCAGTAAGTTATGGCATTAATCACGCTAATAAATAACAGCACCATGCCACTTAATAAGTCGAGTATGGTAAACACAGCCAAAGCCAAAATATAACCAACACAGGCAATTTGCATCGGTTTTAATTTTTGTGCCGGTTGATTGGAATTTTTCGGCTTGTTTACTTTTTTTTGAGTTTGCGAGGCTTTCAGATAGATGACCTGCTGGGCGCGATAACGTCCATCCCCATCCAGCAATACGGTATATTCAAGGGCACAACCTACAATCGGACGTGGTCCCTGACGCATAAAATCCTTTATATGTAAAAACACGCGATCTTTCGAGGCATCATTGGGCTGAATAAAGCCGTAGCCTTTATCATCATACCATTCGACCAATCGCCCCTGATCACGCATTTTTATGTCCTATCTCAAGCCGTCACAAATTTTAGTCGTTCCACCAGCATATTACGCATTTCCAAAGGATTTTTCTGAAGAATATCATCTCCAGTACGTCCTTGTTGTGCATTTTTTTGTGCGACTTGTAAACGCATCAACCAAAAACGTGCTGCTGCCATGGCCAAGTAGATTTCCAGACAGGATTTTTCGTCCTCGGTCAGTGGACGCACCGTTTCATAGGCTTCTAAAAAGGCTTGGGCTTTCGCTTCATTTAAATATACTTCCGGATATTCGGTACAGAAGTCATTTAAGGTAATCGCAATATCAAATAGGAACTCGTCTTTATTGAGCTCGTAAAAATCCAGGATGCCTTTTAACTCATTACCGTCAAACAAGGTATTGTCACGGAACAAGTCAGAATGAATAAAGCCCTTGGGACGATTTGGATAGACTGCAGTGAGCGCATCATACAGCCCCAACAATTCACTAAGCAAAATAGCATCTGCCGGATTTAACGTCGGTTTTAATTCTTTGGCCACTTGCAACCAGTAATCATGGTTACGATATTCGGCACGCTCCAGGGGAAAATCCTGTAAGGCAATATGAATTTTTGCCTGAGCCACGGCAATGGCCTGTGCTTGTTCCAGGGTTGATGGCATAGGATGTTCACCCAGCATACGTGGTGCAATTTGCGCCGGCTTATTTTTAAGGCTATGAATGGCCTTACCCGCATAATTTAACGGTACAGGTACAGCTACCCCCTGTTGACCCAAATGCTCAAGTACCGGAACCAGCTCCCCTGCGCCTTGCTCATCCATCTCTTCAAACACGGTCAACACATACTGCTTTGCATTTTCACAGACTAAAAAATAGTTTGTATTTTGAATACCTCCTTGAATCGGAATCAGGTCAATCACCTCTAATCCATAAGGTGCTGCAAAAGCCTGAACTTCCTGTAAAGTCAAAGTGGTATAAACCGACATAGAAAACCTGCGAAAAAACTTACATAATTTTGATAGAATACCTTCTACAACTACCAAGGTGTAGCACCTTCGTGGCGAAGTTTCATAATCGGCTGTTATTTTTGGAAAAAATTATGCTTGCTAAACGTATTATTCCTTGCCTTGACGTAGATAATGGTCGAGTGGTGAAAGGTGTACAATTCCTTGATATTCGTGATGCAGGCGATCCGGTTGAAGTAGCACGCCGTTATAATGAACAAGGTGCCGATGAAATTACCTTCCTGGACATTACCGCAACCTCAAGCGGCCGCGATACCACGTACCGTACTGTTGAACGCATGGCTGAAAGCGTCTTTGTTCCCCTCACCGTAGGTGGTGGTGTGCGTAAGGTGGAAGATATCCGCCTGTTGCTGAATGCGGGTGCAGATAAAGTCAGCATTAACTCGGCTGCGGTATTTAACCCGGAATTTGTTCAGGAAGCTTCGCAGCGCTTTGGCGCACAATGTATTGTGGTCGCCATTGATGCCAAGAAAACTGGCGACAACAAATGGGAAATTTTCACCCACGGTGGCCGTAAACCGACCGGGATTGATGCGATTGAATGGGCTGTAAAAATGGCTGATTACGGCGCGGGCGAACTTTTAATTACATCTATGGATGCCGATGGCACCAAAGCCGGTTATGACCTGGCGTTAATGCGCAACATCAATGACCGCGTCACTATTCCAACCATTGCTTCTGGCGGTGTGGGTAACTTGCAGCATTTGGCCGATGGTATTTTAAAAGGCGGCGCAGATGCTGTCCTTGCGGCTTCTATTTTCCACTTTGGTCAATACAGCATTCCGGAAGCCAAACAATATCTGGCTGCACAAGGGATTGAAATGCGTCTCTAAGTGCTCCGGCTAAATACGTGTTGGTCTAAAAAAGAGTGGTTCCCCCACTCTTTTTTATTCATAGAGCAATTTTGCAATCAAACCAGCATAAAAATTACAGATAAAAAAAGGGAGTCCTGAAGACTCCCTATAAACCAAGAAAACTACAGCGCGGTTTCTTGAAATTAACAACAATAAAATGACATATACAGTGACTTATCAAGCTAACTTGGCCGACCTGATAACGAAAACAAATATATAACAAAAAAATAACCAATACATTGACGATTAGTGCCGAAAACATTGACAAATTACGACAAGGTCTTGAAAACAGGGACTTCTGGCTAATTTTTTGTGACGAATACATGCTCAAAAAATTTACACTTCATTTTGAGTAAATTAATTATCTACCTTGTTGGTCCACCCATTTTGCCGGAAAGTAACGATCAGCCATCCCGTTCAACAAATTTGATACTGGGCGAGGAAGCATAATTCCTAATGGATTTTTTTCCTGTAAATCTGGTGATGAAATTACTCGAGTTCCCAAAAGGTAATCAAACCACGGCTTGGTCACACACCAGTTGGCATCCTGATTGGAGTTCATATGATGATCATAATGCCAGGGAATTTTTTTCATCGCCCACTCTGGCTCTAAATGAGCACGACGGTGAATATAATAATAATTACAGGCACTATATACCGTAGACAAAGCCATGCCTTTAGATACCGGATAAAATACCGCACCAAAAACACCTGCAACCACAGTCAGGGAAATAACTTCATTCTTAGTACGCCAATTTGCAAGACCTTCGACATAGCCATGATCATGAAATGCCGTTTTTCTGACTTCACGATGATGTTCCCAATGCGACTTCATACTGTCTGGCACAGGGCTATAGCGCGGCTTCCCACTGCGGTGTGTACCATGCAAAATATATTTGTGTGCTACCCATTCAAAACCATTGGCCACCACCAGCCCAACCAAAAATCCTTTCCACATATCTAATTTCTCCCTATCCTATATTGAATATAGGTTATAAAATATGCTAAATATTGACCATAAAATATACAATAAAATTTAATTGATAAATTACGACAATAAAAAGATTTATATGCCACATTCTAAAGACTACACAGGCTCCGTATATGGCGGACTTGGGCATCTGCTATATGCCTATAGTCAGGCCAAAGGCTTAGCTATTTCTGAAAAACTTGAACAAGTTCAAAATCTAGAACGTTTTGACTTCTGTCTTTGGCGTGATTTGCTGACCGATGTAGATCAGCATCTGCAAATTCCGGCATTAGGCCTGGATATTGCCGAACATGTTCAGCCTAAACATTTAGGCATCATTGCCTATATTGCCCTGTCCTGCAACACTTTGGGGGAAGCGCTATACCGTTATCATGATTTTCATCGACTGATCTATGATGGCAGCACCTTAGAACTCAGTATACAGGATGACTATCTTGCTATTGGCTGGGGATATATCCCCTTTCATTTGACCACACAAATCACGCATGAAAACGCCATTGCCTTGATGGTGCAGTTTCTGAAACATTTTCTGGATTTTAAAGATATTCATATACATGAAGTGCACTTTATTCATCCTGCCCCCAAAAATGTAGCCATCTATGAACAATACTTCAATTGCAAAGTCCTATTTTCACAACCAAAGGCTCAACTTATTGCCCCCATTCATCAGCTGACTAAACCTATACGTCAGGGTGACCAAACTTTGCAGCATTTGCTGATGCAACAAGCCCATGCGCTATTAGATAAGCTTCCCAATTCCACCCAGCTGGATCATCGGCTGCAACAAGCCATTCTTATCGGGCTGCAAAAAAACCAGTATCAAATCGAACCTATTGCCAAACAGTTACATATGTCGGTACGCCAACTACAACGCCATTTGCAACAACAAGACACCACCTATCAGCAACGCATGCAAGAAGTACGACATTTATTGGCGGAGCAATATTTAAAGAACCGACATCTCAGCCTGCAAGAAATTGCCTTATTGCTGGGCTATTCCGAGCAAAGTGTATTCCAGCGTGCATTTAAGCAGTGGACAAGCATGACACCGCAGCAATGGCGACAACAACAATATGCATAAAAATGCTTCCAGCTGCTGGTATAAAGGTCATTTCTCCTGATTATGTTGAAATTGAGAAATGTTCAATTTATCGATTAATAGAAAATGTCCTAAATGATAAAAAGAAAATGAATAACTACATCTGGAGAATAATTTAGTGGCCTTTTTTGCACAAACTGTAGCTTTAAGTCAACTCTGGCTATTCTCTAGGTAGTCCCGATTTTGGGTGCCATTTTTGGCGCGCTCATTTATAAAGGAGTGGCTTCGGAAAAAGCTAAAAATTCTCGCCATAAAAAAAGCTCACCTCGGTGAACTTTTTTATGTTCCACATGGAACATGCGACGGCTTATAAAAATGGATTTTCAATTTCCTGTTCATCTTGCCGATCAATTTTTTCCGGAAGATGAGCTTCATTTTCTAAAGCACTGACCACGGCATTTATATAAGTCTGCAACGCTTTGGCAGCCTGCAGTCCGGCCTGATCTTTGGTGAGCTGTAAATTGCCATAAATACTGACACAGTCTTCTTGGTTCTCTAAGGTGAGGTCGTGAATGGCATGCGATTCCGTGCCATTTTCAAAAGGCTTAAACATTGTATTCTCACTGATCTTTGTTGTTATTTAAAAGTAGGATGATGATTCTCATCCTACCTAAAAAGAGCTTATTTCAACAACTGTAAAATGTACTGCAACAACCCTTCAATCAATTGCTTAACTATCGCATCTTGAGTGTTTGGATCAATTGTAGGCGCACTGCCCTTATTCTCACCCGATGCTGCAGCAGCGGAAGGTGTTGAACTTACAGATGAAGATTTAAACTTTTTCTGCAAAGCAGTAAGCTCATCTGCACTGACCTCTTCCGCACATTGGCTTTCTGCATCCCAATGGGAATAGGCAATTTTCTGGCTTGCTTTCACAGCACTGGCCTTTAACGGCAAATTATAAGTATTGCGCTTTTGATCTTCAGTTAACTGCGGGAAAATATTAATTCCTGTCAAATCTTCCAGGGCACAAATACTGATCACCTGCACTTTTGGCGCAGTATCTTTCAGGGTATTGTCCGCATAGTACACCCCTGCCGCGCCTGTTTTTGGCAGGTAGATGGCTTTATAGGTGGCTGTCGGGACAATCACCCCATTACCAATTGTCTTCAGCTTTTTAGCGGAATACACCGGTCCCGTGACAATATAGACCTCTTGCTTCTGTTTGGTGACAATGGCACGAGTCGCCTCTTCCAGCTCTCGCCATACCTGCTGATTATTCTTCGGTGCCTGCGGTACCATGTTGGCCAATGAGAAGCTGTCAAACTGCGCATTTTTATTTGGCATATCGGCATTCGGGGCCATATGTCCACGGTCATAACCTGAAGCTTTATAGTCAGCCAAGGTCGCGCGATATTCTGCTTTTACAGCGGTTTCTTCATGAAAGTTGTCTTCACGTGGAATTTTCTGGCTCAAGCGCTGCGGAGTTAAAGCTTCTGCTACCCACAAAGGGGTTTTAGACACTCCCGAATACATGACATTAAAGCCATTAAAGCACAGCGGAAAGGCATTTTTATTCAGGCTTTCTTTGGACAGATAAGGCGGAATATCGCGGTAAAACTGATCCAGACATGCCGAGTTGGATGAAGATGGCAAGGAAACTAGCTGTTGAATTTTTTCTTGTCCAAAAGCAATTGCAAAACTGCTAGTCGCCACTACGCCCAAAATAATTTTTAAACTATTCTGCTTTAGAATTTGCGTCAAAGATTGACCAGCTTTACGTTTCTTTATTGCCATTTTGAGACCAACCCCCATTTTTCACGAGCTTAACAAGCAGAGAAAATGAAGTATATGTAGCAAATTTTATTTGCTTAACATTTAGGCTAAAATTGTTCAACAAAAGCACAATTGTTGTAACAGTATGTCTAATTTTCTAAAGCTTTTATAACAAGTCTTACTAGCTTTACGTATGTTTGATTGAAAAACCGATGATGCTTATGACAAGGTAAAAATACGCAAAAAATCTGAATAATGATTGTTACGGAGTATTTTATGCAGTTTAAGCTTTTAGGTTTAAGTCTAGTGACGGGAATGATGAGTGCAACGGCATTTGCAGAACCGCCTATTCAACCAGGCGATACTTTAGAAAGTTTATCTAAAGTTAAACTCAGCACCACGGTAAATGGTCAGGCGGGTTCTATTGAAGAATTAGTAAGCAGTGGCCAAATCCGTATTGTGGATGCAGGTCAAATTGCTGCTGCGGCTAATCCGGCTGGTTCTGAGACCGAAATGCAAACCAGTGCTGTAGCAGAAAATACTGCATCTCAAGCGGCCCCACAAAATGCTGACCTAAATACAACAGCACAGAATGCTGAGTCAACTCAAGCTGTATCTGAAACCGAAGTACAGACAACCTCAGTTTCTGATGCTACTGCTGTACAAGGTACAGAGATGAATACAGCGGCACAAGCTGTTGATCCGGCTACAGCGCAAGCAAATACGGCAGCTGTTGAGCAAACAGCTCAAGCTACATCTGAAAATGTAGATCCAATGCAACCAAATACTGAATTGGCCGCACAACAGGCAGAGCAAGTTGCTGATCAAGAGATCGCAGCTGCACCAGTCAATGAGTCTCCTGCTGACGTACAACAAGCGAATGCAGCGAATATGTCTCAAGCAGGTGCAACCAATCAATCTGCTGCTTTAGCTCCGGCAGATACGACTGAAGCTAATGCACCTCAGGAAGCCTTTGCAGCAACTCCTGAAGCAACACAGCCAGATGATGCAGTGCAAGCAGCACCAGAAGCTGTTGTGACAGATGCGCCAGTAAATGCCGCTCCTGAAGCACCAATGGCTGAAGCAACAGAGAACTAATCACACTCTTTTTCAGGCTTTCATCCTCCAAATAAAAAACCAAGGATTTTCCACCTTGGTTTTTTATTGTCCGCAAAAAAAAAATTAAATTTAGTTAAATTTCAATTTGACTGCCCAATTCAACCACACGATTGGGAGGAATCTGGTAAAAGTCACTGACCGGACTGGTATTACGCTGCATGGAAATAAACAGTTTTTCACGCCATGGTGATAAGCCTTCACCGACCGTATGAATCAGTCGATCTCGCGAAATAAAGAAGCTCATTTGCATCATGTCGAATTCAAAACCTAACTCTTGATAGGCCTGTTCTAAGGCTTCAGGAATGTTCGGCTGATCTTTAAAACCGTAATACAATGAAATACGGTAGAAACGGTTATCCATTTTTTCAATCTTACAGCGCTCTTCCCGAGCCACATAAGGAATATCACGGGTATTCACAGTCACCATGAGATTCAGCTCATGCAGAACCTTATTATGCTTAATATTGTGCAACATGGCATGCGGCACAATATTCGGCGTACCGGTCAGGAATACGGCTGTGCCTGGAACAAATTGGGTTTCAGCACTCATGCCAATGCTTTTGATAAACAGATCAATCGGCAAGGCATCTTTTTCCAAACGTGCCAGCAGAATTTCACGGCCTGCTTTCCAGGTCATTAAAATGGTATATACCGCAGCGCCAATCATAATTGGCACCCATCCTCCAGAAAGAATTTTTAATGAGGTCGATGCGACAAAAACCAGATCTATCAACAAGAATGGCACAGCAAATAATAAGACTTTCCATACTGACCAGCGCCAAAAACCATAAGCCAGAAATGAAATCAGAATGGTTCCGCAGAGCATGGTCATGGTCACGGCGACACCATAAGCACTGGCTAAATTAGCACTGTTTTCAAACAATAAAATCAGGATGACGACGGAAATATACAACACCCAATTGATGAAGGGTAAATAGATTTGACCCTGTTCAACATCCGACGTGTGATGCACGGTTAAACGTGGCAAATAGCGCAGCTGAATCGCCTGATTGGTCATGGAAAAAACGCCCGTGATCACGGCTTGTGAGGCAATCACTGCGGCTGCAGTGGCCAGACCAATCATCGGGTACAAGCCCCAGCCTGGCACCAGCATATAGAATGGATTGGCAATCGCATCCGGGTTACGCAGTAATAATGCCCCTTGTCCTGCATAGTTAAAAAGCAGACAAGGTAAAACAATGATGAACCAGGCCAGACGAATCGGTAAGCGACCAAAATGCCCCATATCGGCATATAAAGCTTCCCCGCCGGTCATGGTCAGAATCACCGCGCCCATAGTCAGAAAAGCCACATAAGGCTGATGCACAACAAAATTAAAAGCCCAGTGTGGACTGATCATGGTCAAGACAAAAGGGGTTTGGATAATGCTCCATATCCCCACCGCACCAATCGATAGAAACCATACCAAGGTGAGAGGACCAAAAAATTTCCCCATGGTGGCTGTACCATGCCGTTGGATCAGGAACAATCCGGATAAAATACCAATGGCCAGAGGCATCAGCCACTGGTTAAACATCGGCGTTGCAATGCTCAATCCTTCAATAGCTGATAGTACGGAAATGGCAGGGGTAATAATACCATCACCAAAAAATAATGAAGCACCAATAAAGCCCAGAGCAATCAGATAAATTTTCTTGTTATCGGCAATACGTGTGGTGCGCAGGTTCAATGCCAGTAATGACATGATCCCGCCTTCACCATTGTTGTCTGCACGCATAATGATGGTGACGTATTTGAAACTGATCGTCAGCATGATGCACCAAAAAATCAGTGACAAAATACCAAGAACAGTGGCTTCAGTAATGGCGAGATGTGCAGTGAGGAAACATTGTCGAAGGGCGTACAATGGACTGGTGCCAATGTCTCCAAATACCACCCCAAGCGCTGCAAGGGTAATCACAGGCAAGGCGGCTTTTTGTGCAGTACTTTGCATATTTCGTCTTCGTTTTAGACACTATTTTTTCGCAATCATATCACTGAGCAAAAACTTTTGCTCTAAATCAATTGTTTCAACTTGGCAGAGGGGGTTTTTTTCGCTATTATCGCGACGCAATGGTGAGGTGTCCGAGTGGCTGAAGGAGCACGCCTGGAAAGTGTGTATACGTTTGCGCGTATCGAGGGTTCGAATCCCTCTCTCACCGCCAAGACTCATAATCATGCAGTCACATGATGTCTTAGAAGGCTTAGATCCAAAGGGTTTAAGCCTTTTTTGTTGTTCTATCCTGTTAAAAAAATGATTAAAATTCTTTGATATCGTGCATCAATTATTAGATTTTTTAGTTACTGATGAAACCTGTGCGATTAAATGTTGTAGAAACGATCAATAAAATCACTGCAAGCAATGAAGAAAAAAGCGGCAACAGCGAACTGCCAAGTTCAGCAAAACAGGTTTTTTTATATTTAAACGGGTTTTAAAACCTTATTTATTTTCAAAATATTTCTGACATCCCTGAAAAAATTCCTCATTGAAGTTCATGGAAGGATCATCTTTATCATCATCGCATTGGTCTACAGATTTGAGATTGTCTTGCGCATAGCGATAGCCATAGTATTGCTCTGTCCCCTCCTCGAAGCCTCCAAATTCCTCTTCTTTCATGGACTGAAAATACAAAAATGCCGCAATGGCGATAAGAATAAGTACCACCACCATACTGATAATTTTGGTCTGTCTTGTCATCATTTTCTTATTTCCCTTAAGCCCCTCCGACCTTCAAGCTACAAAAACGATCATCTATCACTCAGGATGAAGTTATAAGAACCGGGCTCCTGATTCAAGGAAAAAAATCCTTTATTTCTGTCGCGTGACAGGATTTTCATTCGGCTTTCTTTGCGGATTGGATGTCCCGATATGCTGATCTGGTTGATCCGGTTGAGGAGTCGGTGGTTTGGGTTGATCGGGTTGAGGATGGGGTGGATTGGGTTGTTCCTGCTGATCAGGATTTTGAATTAAAGGAACTGGCTGTTTTTGCTGGTCTGGCTGTTGGTCATCTTGTTCGGTCATGGGGCTGTCTGTCCTGTGCATTGCGATTGATCATTTGCACTACATCAGCTTTAATTTACGCCTTAAATTTGATCTTCCAACTCAAGCAATGTGTCAATTTCCATCATTGTAAATGTGATATCTCTAGATGATTGATCTGCAACAACTACAATAAAATCCGCTTCACATTGCTTACCAAAAGCCTTCAAAGCCTGATGTTGTATTCACATGCCACAGAAATGGCACAGTTACTGCAAGGTATTATTTAGCAAGTTCAGAAGCTCAATAAATCTATTGAAATATGATCATATAAATGCAATATTTCCATGATAACAATCATCTAACAGAGCCTTAAGTCGACCTATAAAAGCACATTGAACACATAGAAAAACTGCTATTCGGGAGTAGATATGAATACCAGCAATAATTATGTCAAACAAATCAAGAATGCTAAACGTGGTGGTTATACTCCAACAATTGCCAAGGATATTAATAAACATAAAATTCAAAAAGCCCTCCGACTGATCGAACAATGGCGCAAACTGGCCAGCGAACTTAAACCACAAATGCAAATCGATATGGCTTTAACCCTGGAAGAATGTGCGCAAGACCTGGACCAGATTTTAAGGAGTAAATAGTTTTTTAAAATTGAGAACCATTTATTGAATTGACGAGATGACCTGGAAAAATTGAACCCCTCAAGACCAAGTCATCTCTTTCAACCGCTCATTTTTTGGCTTGCGTTTTCAACAAAATTCGCTATTATTCTCTGCACGTTGCCGGCATAGCTCAGTTGGTAGAGCAACTGACTTGTAATCAGTAGGTCCACAGTTCGAATCCGTGTGCCGGCACCATTTTATACTTAGCCTCGCTTTTTAGTGAGGCTTTGTTGTTTTTAGCCTTTGCTTTTAAAAATTAGAACACTCTCCCATGCTCAGGCATTCTTCTTTGCACTGATCTGTACATAATTGACCAAGCCATCCTGATAAAGCTGCTGACAGAGTTTTGCGGTCATGCGAATTTTAAAGGTATCCAGGCCTGTGCCCTGCTTTGGCAATTGCTGCAAATGTTGAAAGTAGTTTGCAAAGCCGTATAAAACCGCTTTGGATATATCCCGAATTTCAATGTCGCTAAAATCATGTTGCTGCAAGGTTTGTTCTAAGATTGATGCCGTCATCAAATGCTCCAGATTCACATCAGCCGCCTTGAGCAGCCATTTATATTTCTGCTGTTGTAGTGCGTTCAAATTCAGCCATTGCTCGGACAGCATTAAATAATGAAAACCCAGCCGGCCTTTTGAATTTAAAACATTGTCCACTGAATCTAGGAATGAATTTAGATTGGAATGATAGGCAGCATCGATACACAGCACCACATCAAAGTGCTGCTTGAAAGGAATGTGCTTTAAATTTAAAAACGATTGCGGGTAAATCGCCGTAATTTGGGGAAAATATTTTTGAATTTGAATGACACAGCTGGCTTGTAATTCCACCGCTTCAATATGCTGAACCCGATAGTGCTGTTGCCAGTACAGCAGACTAGCACCCTGTCCGCAGCCCAGATCTAATAAGCGGTCATTGGAAGTTAAAGCTACCGCTTGCGCCAATTGATTTGCCAACTGACGGCAAGCTGTGGGATAGGACGACATTGCATCATCCCAATAGCCCAGATTGCTCCAGGCGAGTACGGCATCATCTCCTAACTGTTTTGCATTAATGGCATATTTATGTTGAGGAAGTTTTTGCCGAATCGCTTGAAGCCATTTCATATTTTAGTAGCCGAGTTGTGGGGCAACCTCAACTTTAGGTTTTAATCCGGCAAACGGCAATGGCGCACCTAAAATTTCTGCAATATGCATGGCTGAAGTCACGGCAGATTCAAGTACAGGTAAGCCATCACAAGACCAAGAACCGCAATAAAACACTTTACGGTTTAAATCTTTATGACGGGCTTGCAGCTCTTTATTTAATGCCACTGTTTGTGAATCCACCACAGCACGGGTTAAGGTCACCGATGAGATAATTTTTTTCGGATCAATTTCGGTCACCGGCTGCCAGGTTTGGAATACTGGTGATTTACCCACTAAACTTGGCTCAACCGAATTCAGCCAGACGGTGAATTGCTGACGGGTAAATTTACGGTCCATCATGTAGCTGAGTACAGCCCAATCTTTACGTTTTGGCGGCATCACCGATTGATCGGTATGAATCACCAGCTGACCCTGCTCAAATTTAAATTTCTTTAACAGCGCAATATCATCAGCAAATTGTTCATTATCGAGGAATGTTTCAATTTTATTGGTCGGGGTAGCCACAATCACACGGTCAAACACATGTTGTTCGCCCTGTGCATTTTCAACCAGTACGCCCTGCTCTTGTTGCTGAATATGGGTAATGGCAGAACCGCCACGGATTTCAATGCCTTCAACCAGCTTGTCGACCAAGGCCGGTGTACCGCCCTGTAGACGCAATAACGCATCGCCATCGGTTAATTGACGCAAGAAAACCAGCAAGGGTTTTGCCGGCCATTCGCCAATGGTTTTGGGATGACAGGTACAAATGGTATACAGCACCGGCATCACTGCGCCATGCCAGAAAACTTCTTCAATATCATTATTATTAATGAATTCAGCCAAGGTAATGTCTTGGTTTTTAGATTTAAAGAACTTGGCAATAGCCGTCTTCAACTGCAGCATGCCTTTGACCAGGCGCCAGCCATATTGCTGAATGCCCTTACGGTTATTAATGATAGGAAAATTACCAATACGGCTGCGTGAAGTGGTCAGCCAGGTTTCGGTACGGTCTTCAAATAACCAGCTGCAGGCCATATAAGTGCGGACAGGAAAAGTCTGGATACCCAGATAAGCCGCGAGGCTAAGGGTGTTTTTCCACAAATGAGGGTTCATGACACGTAAAGGTGCATCAATCAGACCACCTTCGAATTCAATGCTATGACTATCCATACCACGGCCAGCCAAGGCTTCGAAAATAGTCACGCTATGCCCTGCATCTTTAAGAATTCTTGCGGTAGCTAGCCCAGCCATGCCACTGCCAATAACTGCAATATCCAAAATTATTATCCGTCAGTTACACATAAGATTACTGAAATTATGAACCAAGCGGGGTTAAAAGAGGGTATTAAAATATTCCAGAATGTATCTTTTTAACAAAACTCATCACGATGAATATAAAGCATAAATTTACATTTGCTTACATAGAAATAAACCCCAAATAGACCCAAGAAAATATTATATTTTTAAATAAAATATACAAAAATCCTTTTAAAAAAAACAATATATATTAACCAATTTTATAACAACCGTTTTACAAAAGGTTCAAATATTATTATGATAGCCAAGACAAAAACCTGATAACTCCATCACGTTTTGTATCAGCTACAACTATGCAAATATGCTGACAACAAAAAAATTCAGTTCGCAAAAAGCCCCTCAGTTTTTAGGGGCTTCTTTCTTTTTCCATCAATCAGGTAAATGCCAGGCTTAATCTGTAACCGGGATTTCACCGAACTTGCCGCTATTAAAATCATTAAATGCTTGAATGATTTCATCTTTGCTATTCATTACGAAAGGCCCATAACCCTGAATAGGTTCATTAAGCGGTTGACCGGTCAGCAGCAAAAATTTGCTGTCTTGCAGTGCTTCAAGTTGAATATCGGCTTCGCCATCTTGAGCAAACATGACAATCGAGCTGTCTTGCACATGCTGCGTTCCGTTCAACTGCATTTTACCCGATAGCACCACCAACAGGACATTGTGATCGACAGGGACATGCAGATGCTGAAGCTGCTCGGCTTTTAATTCACCATCCCAGACATTGACCGGACTATGGGTTGCAGCGGGACCTGTATGCTCTGCATCATCCTTTATATAGCGACCGGCAATTACCCGGATATGCCCTGCACCCTGTTCAAACTTAATGACCGGAATGTTTTTGGCTGTAATGGCCTGATATTTCGGTGCGGTCATTTTATCTGCTGCAGGCAAGTTGACCCAAAGCTGTACCATTTCAAACAGGCCGCCATGTTGAGCAAAATCAGGAGAATGAAATTCTTCATGCACCAAGCCTGCTCCTGCCGTCATCCATTGCACATCACCAGTTTGAATGGTGCCACCACCACCTGCCGAGTCTTTATGCGTCACTTCACCCTGATAGACAATGGTTACAGTTTCAAAGCCACGATGGGGATGAGACCCGACCCCATGTTGCTGCGTGGTTGGGGTAAAATGGTAGGGTGCTGCGTAATCCAACAGTAAAAATGGACTGATCGCCTGCCCTAAACGGTCATAGGAAAACAGGTTTTTTACCGGAAAGCCGTCACCCACCCAATGCATGTTCTGGTTGCGATAAACGCCAATAATTTTTTTCATCTCAAACTCCTATCTCTAGGAAACAATATGTGTTTATCTTAGATTTTTTAAAGATTGCGGCCTAGTCGCAGCGTAATATACAGCGTCTCAAGAATGGGATAATCGAATTTTGACCTTCAAATTCAATACACAAAATCATTTCATCCAGATAAATATCATCATTTTCCTATAGCTAGGATGATCTATCTTTTTCTTTTACCGGGAATCTACATAAAAAAATCCAGAACCGAAATTCTGGATTTTTTAATAGAACATGTGAAGCTAAACTTAGATTTTACCGATCAGGTCAATTGAAGGAGCAAGTGTGGCATCACCTTCTTTCCATTTTGCCGGGCAAACTTCACCTGGATGCGTATGTACATATTGTGCCGCTTTTACTTTACGCAGAAGTTCTTGAGCATCACGGCCAATACCGCCAGCATTGATTTCGATAATCTGAATTTTACCTTCCGGGTCAATCACGAAAGTGCCACGGTCTGCCAAGCCTTCAGACTCAATTAAAACTTCAAAGTTTTTCGCCAAAGTCCAGGTTGGGTCGCCGACCATGCTGTATTGGATTTTCTTGATTTCGTCAGAAGAATCGTGCCAAGCTTTGTGAGTAAAATGAGTGTCGGTAGAGACTGAATAAATCTCGACGCCCATTTTTTGGAATTCAGCATAGTTATCAGCTAAATCGCCTAATTCTGTTGGACAGACGAAAGTGAAATCTGCAGGATAAAAGAATACCACTGACCATTTTCCAATCATGTCTTTTTCAGACACCTGAATGAATTCGCCATTTTTATATGCTGTTGCGTTGAATGGCTTCACTTCAGTATTAATTAAACTCATGAGATATTCCTCTAGCTCGTTTCTGGGATTGCTTATCTTGTGAAGCTAGAATACGAAAGATTCTCAAATAGGTAAAACCGTACTTTTTTATAAAAACTATCGGATTTTTAGATTAATTAATTCTATCTTGCTTTACTTTTTTATCGTTTGGATCGATTTAAGGATAAGCGGGAAACTGTGCGATAGATTGCCAGGCTGCATCAATCAATGCCTGTTTATATAGGGTTGGAGTAGTGCTGACTTTGTGTGATAGCCAGGCCCGACAATAACTTTCAGTTGCACCCAGCATTAAAGACAACAGCAATTCTCTTGGAATCTTTGCAAGTTGCGCAATCTCTGCATCGGCCTGCTGTTGTAACCAGACAAATACCGCCTGATTACGTTGCTGGTTTTGTACCGCAACTGCTGCATTCTGCTCTGCCCCTAACCCCCTACGCGCCATAAACAGGAAGCGGGCAAAATCGGGGTTTTGCACCACCCAGTCAATATATCGACCAATGATGACCGTCACACCCTGTTGCACGCCTCGGGCTTGCTGTAATGCTGCTGTGCGCTGCTGCATCTGATCTTGCAAGGCTGCACTAAAGAGTGCGCCCACGATGCCTTCCTTGTTTTTAAAGTGGTGATAAATCGCCCCTACACTGCTATCCGCACGCTCACGGATCATTTCAATACTGGTGGCTTCAATACCGAATTCAGCAAAGCACTCTAAGGCGTGTTGCAGCAAAATGCGTTTTAGTTCGGCACGGCGTCCGGGATAAATGCGGTGTAGTAAATCGGCTTGCTGCATATCCATATGCTTCGATACATGATGAGACCAGGCAAAATCATAGACCATTTTTTATTAAAAAGCAGTCATTTGTGCCAAATAACAGAATAATATTCTGTATTAGAATAATACTCTGCAAACTAAAACAGGGACATCTCGGATGAGCCAAGCATTAAAAGTATGGAAAGCTTTAGCAAACAAACCTGCGGGTAAATGGACATTTTCAAAAATGTTGTGCTTAAAAGCGCCTTATTTCAGCAGTATCTCTCCCCTATTTGAAAGGCTGGAGCCTGAATACTGCGAAATCAAAATGAAAAAGCACCGCGCTGTGCTGAATCATTTGGGTACGGTACATGCCATTGCCATGTGTAATATGGCAGAGCTTGCCGGGGGAACCATGACCGATGCCACTGTACCGGCTACTCATCGTTGGATTCCCAAAGGCATGCAGGTGGAATACCTGAAAAAAGCCAATACCGATTTGGTTGCAATAGCCACACCGGTACAGGCCAATTTCAAGTGGAATGCAGGCAGTGATTATCAGGTTCAGGTTGAAGTCAAAGATACAGCTCAGGAGGTTGTATTCCGTGCTGTCATTACCATGTGGGTTTCTGCCAAGAAATAAAAATTAATCATCAATTGTCCATTAAAAAACCCTCCGCAATAGGAGGGTTTTGAAGATGACTTGCCGTTTTAATTACAACTTAAAACGGTAAATCATCATCTAAATCTGCCGGTGCAGCTGCTGCTGGTGCAGGCTGTTGTTTTGGCGCAAAACCACCCGGGTTGTTATTGCCGTAACCATTACCTTGATTATTCTGGTTGTTGTTAAAACCGCCCTGATTACCATAACCGCCTTGGTTGTTATTATTGTTGTTATAACCGCCGCCTTGATTATTATTGAAACGTGGCTGGTTATAACCGGCGTTGTCACCACCCGCAGCCTGTTCACCTTGCTGACGGTTGCTATCTAGCATTTGCATTTGTTCACCACGAATTTCTGTGGTGTAGCGTTCTTGGCCGCTTTGGTCAGTCCACTGGCGCGTACGCAATGAACCTTCAATATAAACTTTTGAACCCTTACGTAGATATTGCTGTGCAATTTCACCTAAGCGGTTATGCAACACAATACGATGCCATTCAGTTTGCTCTTTACGCTCACCCGTATTTTTGTCAGTCCACGAATCACTGGTTGCGATTGAAAACTGAGTCAGAGAACCACCATTTGGAAAAGTTTTGGTTTCAGGATCTTTACCTAAAGTTCCCACTAAAATAACTTTATTAACACCACGCATCAGACGTACACTTCCTATTTATTTCTATATTTTACTTTATAAGAGTTATGCTTAAATGGCTACCTCTTTACCCAACAACTGCGTTAAATCTTGTCGCGCAGCTTCATCTATTAGCTGTTTATCAATTTTAACATAAGCAAATTGCTGGTCAGACATCACCACAACCTCTTCAATACCACGAATCGCCAAAAGTTGAGAAGTCCACTCATCCGTTTGTTTTGTCTCGGGCAAGGCCAATACCAGCGATGAAAGATAACGTGGCTGAGCCAGGCCAAAGCTGATCAATAACCAGACTAAAGCGATCCCCGCAAGGATGCTCCAACCCATCGAAGTATTATTTAGTAACAAGAGTTGACCACCAATCATGCCACCAAAAAATGCCCCTAAAAACTGGCTGCTGGCATTCACACCCATAGCCGTCGCTTTAGACTGAATCGGGGCAGATTTGGATAGCCAGGAAGGTAATAGCGCCTCCATCACGTTAAAGGCGATGAAGAAGCACCCCAAACCGGCCAATAAGATATATTTGGATTCATAGCCAAAAATCAGCACCAGTAAACCCAGAATAATTCCGCCAATCGCAGTCAGGAAAATGCCGCGCATTTTGCGATATTTTTCCGCCAATATAATGCTAGGAAAAGCAAAAAATAGGCTAATCACCAGCAAGGGTAAATACACCAGACCATGACTAGACAAGGGAATATCAGCAAACTTTATCAGCTGCGATGGCATATAAATAAACATCGCGGTGAGCAACAAATGCAGCGCAAATACCGAAACATGCAAGCGGTTTAAATCGCCCATTTTCAGCACCTGTTTCAATTGTGCGAGATAACCTTGCTGATAGTTTTTATGATGACGGGTGACTTTAGGCACCAGCAATAGCATGGAAATTGCCGCCAGACCCATCAGCGTCGTTACCCAGAACAGTCCGGAAATGCCGACCAGACTGGTGAGCCACGGCCCCAGACTAAAGGCGAGCATAAAGGATACGCCAATGCTCATCCCCATTACCGCCATGGCTTTACTGCGCTGTTCTTCACGGGTGACATCGGCCAGTAACGCCATGACTACTGCAGAAACCGCACCGCCACCGGCAATCGCGCGGCCAATGATTACCCCATAAATGGTCTCGGACATCGCGGCAATTGCACCACCGAGTGCAAACAGCAACAAGCCTAAAATGACCAAGGGCTTACGGCTAAAACGGTCTGCCAGCAGGCTAAAAGGAATTTGCAAAATGGCTTGGGTTAAACCATATATCCCTACTGCCAAACCAATCAGCGCAGGCGTTGCGCCTTGATATGACTGTCCTGCTACAGAAAACACAGGAATAATCATGAACAAACCCAACATACGCAGTGCAAAAATACTGCTTAAGGCAAAGGTTGAACGGCGTTCTAAAGCATTCATCATATCAATAAGCTTAGGTTTATAAGTTTAATTTCGATGGGCTATCCTACAACATTCATGTTCTGGATGCTGATTTATTCAAGGACCAGCCATCATAAAAAAGGGCACATTTTCATGTGCCCCTATTGTAACCTTTTTTCTTAAAAAACCATTAACCGATCCGTTCTTGACGCTTGCTATATTGAATGGAAGCAATAATTGCCCAGACAATAAAGGCCACACCAATTAAACCTGTCACTACTTCCGGTATATGTACACCCGTACCGCTCGCCAGCATAATGAAGGCTAAGGCACCAATGGCATAATGCGCGCCGTGCTCAAGGTAAATGTAAGCATCCAAGGTCCCTTTTTCCACCAGGTAAATGGTCATTGAACGCACGAACATGGCACCAATCGCCAGACCGAGCATAATGATGACTACATCCGAAGTAATGGCAAAAGCACCAATTACCCCGTCAAAACTGAAGGATGCATCCAGTACTTCCAGATAAATGAAACCACCAAAACCGGCTTTAATGACGCCTGTAGATGCACCACTGGCATCATGTGCCACAGCATTGCCCTGTTCGTCAATTTCAGGTTCACCGCCTAACAAGTGGCTCAACACCTGAACCCCAATGTAGACCACAATCCCCCAGATTCCGGCCATGGTCACGGCTAAACGTGCCGCTTCTTCTACATTGGCTGCCATGATTAACAAACCAATTAAAGCCAGGAATACCGACATTGCCGGTACATTAGCCAGATTAGATAAACGTGCTTCTAGCCATCTAAACCAGTGGGTGTCTTTTTCGCTGTCCAGGAAGAAATTCAGGAATACCAGTAGCAGGAATGCGCCACCAAATGCTGCAATTTCAGCATGATGCGCCATCAACTTTTCGGAATAGCTGATCGGATCATTCAAGGCCATTTTCACGACTTCGAACATGCCCATGTCCGCGGTCACGGCAACAATGAGAATCGGGAATACCAGACGCATACCAAATACAGCAATGATGATACCCACGGTTAAGAAAATCATTTTCCAGAAATGATCCCAGCCACGCAGTACCGAAGCATTAACCACGGCATTGTCGAAAGAAAGTGACACTTCCATCACTGCAAGAATGGCAGTAATGGTCAATGCCGTGAACATGGTCTTTAAACCTGCTTCCGGGCCATGTGTAAAGCCCCAGTATGCAGATATAGCCAGACACACGATCGTAAAAATGATTGAGAAACCAAAATGTTTCATCATGATAGATCGACCTATAGATAATTATATCGGGTGAATTCGGTAAAACTTAACAAGAGCGCTTAAGATTTTATGCGCCTAATTATGACGGCTTTTTACTATTAAGCCAAAGTTCTTCGTATGATTTTTTTGGATACATATACACTATTTATTTGGCTAGATATCTTCCTATTCATACTCTTGTTATAGTCCCCTGCTCTATAGATTCTTCTTTTAGGCTGTTTAGGAGCAGGATATGCGCTTTACTCAAGAGCTATGGCAACGCAATTTGGCTTTATATGAAAAAACTTTAGCCCTGCCATTTAACCAGGAACTTGCACAGGGCATATTAAATAAAGATGTATTTAGCCATTATGTGATTCAGGATGCACATTATTTACTAGCCTATGGTCGTGCCCTTGCGGTTTGTGCAGCCAAAGCCTTTAGCGCTGAAGATGTGATTCAGTTTGCCGATGCAGCCAAGATTGCTATTGTGGTGGAACGCAGCCTGCATGATGATTTTATGCAAGCATTTGAGATTAGCAAAGAAGAATTTAGAACCACACCACTGACTTTGGCTTGCCATCATTACACTTCATTTTTAACTGCAACAGCCTGGTCTGAAAGCTATCCGGTGGTATTGGCTGCTTTACTGCCGTGTTTCTGGATTTATGCTGAAGTCGGTAAAGCCATTGTAGACAATTCAATTGAAAATAATCCTTATCAGGCCTGGATTGATACCTATGCCGGTGAAGAATTTAATCAGGCAGTCAGTCAGGTCATTGCCACGGTAGATCGAGTCGCAGCACGCTGTGATGCCGATACCTTAGAGAAAATGCATCATGCCTATACTACGGCGGCAAAACTGGAATGGCTGTTCTGGGATAGCGCTTATGATCAACGCCAGTGGTTAGGTTTGGATGATTAATCCAAAATACCTATTTCTTTTCGGCGGAGTCTTACAGCTATAACATAAATTGAAACAGTTCATTCATTACTTTGGTTTCGCCCTGAGAAGCATTGCTTCGTAAGGGCGAAGGCATTTGCCATTCGCAAAACTCGTCGATTACCGAAAAATATAAAATTTTTCGCAGAAACATTATTTATTAAATCTTGCGGTGTATACACCTTATACCTCGAACAGTTGCGAATGGCTCTTCCGCGATAGCAAATATTTTTGATGCTTTAATTTTTGTTTATTAAATCATTACTGCTGAAACATCTGCCAACCATAGATTAGTCCTGCAGCAGCCACAATCCAGCAAACTGTTGCTATACCTAAGCACGACCACATCGACATTTTGGTGGCCAACACATAAACCAACAACAAATAAATGAAATATGGAATGAGTGACCATAAACCGAATAATGCCGTTTTACGCAAAGCTTCTGCACCCTGCTGCTGAGACACAATCACATGCGCAATCAAGGCAAATGTCGGAAAAAGCGGCACCAGACCGGCAATATAAAAAGCTTTACTTTTGGAAAGGATAGAAATAATTAAAACAACGGCTGCCCCTAAACTACATTTTAAAAATAAAGCCAGCATCCCTACCCATCCGAACAGATCAATTAATTGTGTTGCATAGTCTACGCCGCAACATATCTTTTGCTTAAACTAAATTCACTACAATCAAGCCAAGCAGTGCAGGCAATGCCTGAATATAAATAATCTTTTTACTTGCGGTGATGCCGCCATAAATGCCTGCGACCAGCACACAAGCCAAAAAGAAATTCGCCAGTGCTGTGGCATACACAGCTGGAGCCAACAGAGACCAAATCAGACCGGCTGCCAAAAAACCATTATACAGTCCCTGATTTTGCGCCAGCACCTTGGTCAATTTCGCCTTTTCGGCATTATTGCCAAAGGCTTTCATTCCAGCAGGTTTATCCCATAGGAACATTTCAAGAACCAGAAAATAAACATGCAGCAAGGCAATCAGTGTGATTAAAATTTTCGCAATCATTATTTTCATTTCCTTTTTTATTTTGATGCCATTGTGCTGTGATTTTGCTTTTTTAGCGATACCTTCTGCAACACGATTCACATTAAAAGTAACTTATTCAGGCTTATAGCTCTGTAGAAAGCTCGCTACAGTCTTATAAAACTTAATTAAATTGATTTAGCCGACACAATATGTCGCTAAAAAATGATTTTATTCAACTTGAACAAAATTAAATCGCTATCATATATAACCTTCAATTTGCACATTACCGAGATGTTTTATGAGCCAAAGTCATATCCGTATTCGAGGCGCACGCACCCATAACTTAAAAAATGTGTCACTCGATATTCCACGCGACAAATTCGTGGTGATTACGGGACTCTCAGGCTCAGGTAAATCTTCCTTAGCTTTTGACACTTTATATGCTGAAGGTCAGCGCCGTTATGTGGAATCACTGTCTGCCTATGCCCGCCAGTTCCTCTCGCAAATGGAAAAACCGGAAGTCGACTCGATTGAAGGTTTAAGTCCCGCGATTGCCATCGAGCAGAAATCCACCAGCCATAACCCGCGTTCAACTGTGGGAACAATCACGGAAATTTACGACTATTTACGTCTTTTATATGCCCGTGTCGGCACGCCGTATTGTCCTGAACATGACCTACCGATGGTGGCGCAAACCGTTTCAGAAATGGTTGATGCAGTAAAAGGTCTGGAAGAAGGAACCGCCTTAATGTTACTCGCTCCTGTGGTGCGGGAGCGTAAAGGTGAATATACCCATCTGTTTGAACAACTGCAAAGCCAGGGTTTTGTCCGGGCCCGTGTGGATGGTGAAGTGATTGATATTGACACACCACCCGAACTGGACAAAAAGAAAAAACATACCATTGAAGTGGTGATTGACCGTTTCAAAGTGCGTGATGATCTGGGCAACCGGATTGCTGAATCTTTTGAAACCGCACTACGCCTCGGTGGTGATATTGCTATTTTGGCCTGGATGAAAGACGAACAACCGGAACGGGTTTTCTCTGCCAAGCACTCCTGCCCTGAATGTGACCGTGCTGTAGCGGAGCTGGAACCGCGCCTGTTCTCGTTCAACAATCCATTCGGTGCCTGCCCGGTGTGTGATGGTTTGGGTACGCGTAGCCATTTCAGCGCAGAAAAACTGATTCCAAATAATGAAGTTTCAATTAGCCAAGGCGCGATTCGCGGTTGGGACCGTCAACGTCCCTATTACTACAGCATGATTGAAAAAGTCGCGGCACATTTTGGCTTTTCTTTAGATACGCCGTGGAATGAACTGGATGCCGATACCAAAAAGAAATTCCTGTATGGTACCGGTAAGGAAAAAGTCGATTTAAGTTATATCGATGAACGTGGCCGCAAACATAATCGTGTCATGCCTTTTGAAGGCATCTTGCCGCATCTGGAACGTCGTTACCGTGAAACGGAATCGAATTATGTCCGTGATGATTTGGCCCAGTATCTTTCCAATGCAGCCTGTGATGCCTGTGGCGGTTCACGTCTGAATGAAATCTCGCGGAACGTTCGGGTCAAAGACAAGACCATCGCACAAATTACCAAAATGTCGATTGGCGATGCCGAAAGTTACTATCAGGATTTAAACCTTGAAGGTGCCAAAGGCGAAATTGCCGATAAAATTTTCAAGGAAATTCGTGAACGTCTGCACTTTCTGGTTTCAGTGGGTTTGAACTACTTAAGTCTATCGCGCTCTGCCGAAACCCTTTCAGGCGGTGAAGCACAGCGGATCCGTCTGGCTTCACAAATTGGTGCCGGTCTGATGGGTGTGATGTACGTGCTGGATGAACCCTCAATCGGCCTGCATCAACGCGATAACGATCGTTTGCTTGAAACCCTGGTTCGCTTACGTGATTTGGGCAATACCGTACTCGTGGTCGAGCATGATGAAGATGCGATTCGTGCCGCTGACCATATTATTGATATTGGTCCGGGTGCAGGCGTGCATGGTGGATATGTAATTGCCGAAGGGACTTATGATGAGCTGGCAGCCAATGAAAACTCGCTGACCGGTCAATATCTTTCAGGCAAGTTAAAAATTGAAGTGCCGAAAAAACGTGTTGAGCCACCGAAACCGGAAGAGCAAATCAAACTGATGGGGGCTGCCGGTCATAACTTGCAGAATGTTGATTTGACCATTCCTTTAGGCATTATGACCTGTGTGACGGGTGTATCGGGTTCAGGTAAATCAACCTTGATTAACCGTACCCTGTTACCGCTTGCCGCAACGCAATTGAATGGTGCGACTACTTTAACCGCTGAAAAGTTTGATTCGATTGATGGTCTGCAATTCCTCGATAAAGTCGTGGATATTGACCAAAGCCCGATTGGACGTACGCCACGTTCTAACCCTGCGACCTATACCGGACTGTTCACCCCGATTCGTGAATTATTCGCCCAAACCCCGGAAGCCAAAGCCCGTGGTTATGCCGCAGGCCGTTTCTCGTTTAACGTGAAAGGCGGTCGCTGTGAAGCCTGTGAAGGTGACGGTATGATCAAGGTCGCCATGCATTTCTTGCCGGATATGTATGTACCGTGTGATGCCTGTCATGGCAAGCGTTATAACCGCGAAACCTTGGAAGTTGGCTATAAAGGTAAAAATATTTCTGACGTGTTAGAGATGACCGTTGAAGATGCGATGCATTTTTTTGACGCCATTCCAGTAATTCACCGTCGTTTGGAAACTTTGACTCAAGTTGGTTTGGGTTATATCCGTTTAGGTCAGTCTGCAACGACTTTGTCTGGTGGTGAGGCGCAACGTGTGAAACTGGCACGTGAGCTTGCAAAACGGGATACAGGTAAAACCTTATATATCCTGGATGAACCAACTACAGGTCTGCATTTCCATGACATTGCCAAGCTGCTGGATATTCTGCATCAGCTGCGTGATAAGGGTAATACCATTGTGGTGATTGAGCATAATCTGGATGTAATTAAGACTGCGGACTGGGTGATTGACCTGGGTCCTGAAGGTGGTGCAGGTGGCGGTATGATTATTGCGGAAGGTACACCTGAACAGGTAGTGAAATCTAAAGTTTCACATACAGCGAAGTTCTTGAAGCCGTTGTTGAAATAAGACTCTATTTCATGTAAAAGAGTCAGGATAATTAATAATTTAGGCTCTTTTACATGGCTACACCTAGAGTGTTCGTTAGTTCAACTTGTTATGATTTAAAATATATTCGTGATAATTTAAGATATTTCATTACAACTCTAGGTTATGAACCAATTCTAAGCGAAGACGGTGCAGTATTTTTTGATCCTTCTTCTCATACCCATGATTCGTGTTTAACTGAAATTCCTAATTGCCAGCTCTTTGTTTTAATTATTGGTGGACGTTATGGTGGAAAATTTCAAGGCACTGAAGACTCTATTACAAATATGGAATATAGAGAAGCAATTAAACATAAAATACCTGTATTCACTTTAGTGGAGTCAGGGGTACTTCATGATCATCACACTTATTTAACTAATAAAAAAAATAAGGATATAGATCTTACAAAATTTAATTTCCCATCATCCGACTCTATCAAAATATTTGAATTTATTGATGAAGTTCGTAAAGCATCATCTAACAATGCTCTAGCGCCATTTAGAGATTTCAACGACATTGAATGTTATTTAAGAAAGCAATGGGCTGGAATGATTTATGACTTTTTAACAAAAAAAAGTGCTAGTGAAAAAATTACAGACTATTTAGAAGTTATTAGTCAAATGAATTCCCGAATAGAATTATTATCCCACGAAATTTTAAATTCAGTAGGAACCAAAAAAGCAAAACTAAATGCAATTTTTTATGAAGAAATGCTTAGTAATAAAGCTATACAAGATTTAACCTTCCTCGGTCTAAAACCAAAACCAGTAGATATTTTAAATAATCCAGATTTTACTTCTTACTGTAGTCACTTTAATAAAGAACTTACTGTAGATAAAAAAGAAGGCTTTTCAATTAGTGGAAATGGCGGAATTTCTGAACCACGTCTCAAAAGTAATGAAAATAAATATTCTGAAATTCGAAACCTTATTCTTGAAACTCTGGAAAAAGAAAATATGAGTCTAGATGAATATTTAAATGATGAAGCCTAAATTTATTTAAATAGTTTTTACTAGCCACTTATACCAACTTTATTAATTATTTGATTGAAAAAACCAAAGCCCACAACTGAAATTCAATTATATGACAGGCGACATGGAGGTTGCCCGTTTGACTGTGCTCAAGGGACTGAGCATCAGTCAAACAAATGGGTTTTGTCACTTTTGCCCAGTCAAAAGTGAAGCAACGCCTACCCAATAAAAAGCAAACCATCGACAAAATATGCGGATGTGCTAAAAATAACCTTCTCTGTTGATAACGCAGCTTATTTTTATTATCCAGTTTTCATGAAAAAAACGATGATTAAGTTATTTCAAATAATTGTTATTCAATCTGGATGTGAACGTCATTCACCCCGCCACTTTATTCTTGCCATTTTCTTTGGCCTGAAATAAAGACTTGTCGGCTTTTTCCAGTAATGCCATCCACGATGCTGCACCAACTGCCACACCTGCACTCACCGAAATCTGGATATTCTCATTGAGCTCGGCAATATACAGTTCAGAGCTGCCAATCTCTTTAAGAATTTTATTGGCAACAACCCAGGCATCGTGAAAATTAGCCTGTTCGATTAACACCAAAAACTCATCACCACCATAACGCACGATCAAATCCGAAGTACGCACATTAAATTGTAACTTTTCCGCGACTAGCCTAATAACTTCATCACCGACAATATGCCCGAATGTATCATTTACATATTTAAAATCATCAATATCAAAAATAATCAGGGCTGTTTGAGTAAATTTTTCAGGTTTCTTTTCCAAATACTTAATGTATTCATCCAAAGCCAAACGGTTGGATACACCAGTTAAACTATCAGTATTGGCAATATTCCTAAGTTGGAATTCTAAAGCATCGCGTTGCTGTAGCACGGATTTCAACTTTTTAATTGCTTCTAGCAAAGTGACCGGATCAGCTGAAGCATTTTCACCTTCATAATCTATACCTTTATGCTGTGCCAAACGAAGAATGGTATTTTTGGCTTTCATTAAGGGCCTAAATACTCCATTTCGCGCATAAATCATGGTAAAAAATGCCGTGATTAAACAGATCAATGCCACCAACACAGTGAAAATCAATTTTTGCTGTGCTTGTTGCTTATCTTTTTCTGCCACCTTCACACTGTAATCCAAAAGATAGCTTTGCAAATTTACCACTGTGGCAAAATTGTCCACAATCGACTCTGTTAATTGTGTACCGCTTAATGAGTAACGTTGATTATGCCTACTTTCATCCATCAGACGCGTGACCATTGGAATGCTCTGATCTAAAAACTGCGTTTTCACTTGCTGATATAAAGCAAGATATTCCGGAGTTTTATCCTGCTCAGGCTGTATGGTATTCACCAATGCCCATAAATATTTGGCCTGATGCTGAGTTTGCAATGAACGGGCCAGATTCTCTTCAGGCATTTTTTCTGCAAAAGTCACCGCGGCCATGATATTAGATGCCACTCGCCCCGCCTGATCACGTAAATCTGCCAGAATTAAAATCAACGTGTAGTACTCGGACACAGAGGTTTTTTTAGCTTCAGATTGTACTAATACAAGTTTTAATACATCGCGACAACTATCCCATGCCGTGAACATCTGCTTAATTGCATGGTCCAGCTTTTGTGAAGTACGTTCAGATTGCGGTAAGGCAGCATAGGCATCTACAGCTTGCCGGCCTTGCTGTAAACTCACTTTTAAATTGGAAGATAACTGAGGTAAAGGAGCAGAAAAACCGGCTGTATTCAAAGTCTTTAAGGTTTGCTCAATCTGTAAATTAACTTTTTCTCGATAAGCATGCAGCTCCTTTAGATTCGCCGCTAGTTCCTCAGCACTACTCGACATCACCTTATTCGCAGGTGCTCTTTCACGTGAAATTCTATTGGCTAAATCGGCCACTGCACGTAGCGCAGAAATTTCAGTTAAAGCCCGATCTGCTGTTTGATAACGCTGATAGCTACTGACAATTAAAGAAATAGAAAGAAAAAGTAGCGACAAGATGATGATCATCATCGACCAGAACAGGCGCTGGCTGATATGTTTCGAACGTAATTTGTACATGGATCAATACGCTCCACACAATAACAGCTGGCTATTCATCGTCAGTTTTCGCTTACAATACAATTGTATATCTTACATTAATTTAATATTTAATAGATAAAATTTAACCAATTTTAGTAACTTTATATAAATTATCAATAGCTTATATGATTTTATGATCAGACATCATATTCATCTATCATTTTTAAATTTTGCTCTTTCATTCCTTTGAAACTAATTTAAATAAAAGAATAATCCCAGCTTATCTAAAATATCTAAACTGAGGTGTTTGCGCTCGCCCACCTCATCCTTGTCATGCATGTCCAGATTTAAAACAAAAGCGTTAATCTGGCCATTGGGCTGTTCAACCCAGCCGGTATACCAGCCCACTTGTGGCTGTACATCCATTCCCCAGCCACTTTTTGCATATAGTTTGGTCTCGCCATGGCGCTCTATAAAAAGCATGTCTTTGACTTGTTTTTGCACAGAGGCATCGAAAGGTAATTGCTCGGTAGCCAGCTGATAAGCAAATTTTGCTTCCTGTTCAGGGGTAATTTTCAGAGGACCCAGCAGCCAGAAGTTATCGACCTGTTGCCCAATGTTTTGATTACCAAAACCGACCCGGCGAACTTCTTGTTGCATCAGGTCTAGTCCAATCCGTCTGGCCAGTTCCTGATAAACAGGAACTGCGGAAGCCTGCATGGCCTGTCCCAAGGTCATGTCTTTTTCCCAAGCGGCAAAACTACGTTTCTGACCATCCCATTTAAACACCTCAGTAGTATTCGCTTTATGGTGCTGCAAACCAATCAAGGCATTTAACATTTTAAAAGTTGAAGCTGGAATATAAGCATTATTGGCACGTGTTAAAGCATTTCCATAACGATTGAACTGCTTTCCATCATAAGTAATAAAGACAGCCTGTTTATTGGCTTGATTGAAAAGTGTGGCAATCTCAGCTGATCGAGCTGCTATGGTATGAGAAATAGGCAGGTTTAAATTTTGATTTTTCTGCGTCTGGCAAGCAGTTAATTGCGTAAAGACCATTACGCAGCCCAAGCAAAACAATCCGTGTTTCATCTGTAAATTTCCAGGAAATGAAGGATTTATTTGTATCAAATTTCATTGATGGGTTTTGTATCAATTACGCATAACTAAAAAATATTTACACAGCAGTTGTAAGAAAATATTTACAAATGCCACAATTAAGTGCATACTGCACCGCATTAGGGCAAATTAAATATATTCCTCAGCAGATTTTTTAGTTTACCCGAAGATTTTGGCGAAAAAACCTCAGTTTTCTTTGAAAACTGGGGTTTTTTATGCTCAACAGTTTAATAAATAATCGATAAATATTGCATAAAATGCACCATATTGGTGCCAAATAAACTGATCTAGAACTCAACTTTAGAAAATTAACGATTGCATGATTAAAAGTAGACTGTATTTATAGAATGAGGATGCTTCTCTTCTCATTATTTATTTCTTTTAAACCCCCAAAGTGCTTTATTTTAAGTAAAAAAAAGCCCAACCTTGGGGAAAGTTAGGCATATAAAAACAAAAACTTGTTTATGGAGAATCAGATCATCATCACATTATTTCAATGTTGTATGAATTGATAGGGGTATTATGTTAAAAATAACCAACCAAGTAAAGTTTATTAAAACAATAAGATATTAATTTAATCACAAAAATAAATCTTTTATGTTAAATAGGTCACAAAATAAAAAATTTGGTGTTTATTTTTTAAACAAATATTTTCTTTTGATGTGAATTTTATGATCAAAATTGGATAATTTCCTGAAAAATGGGACTTAGTTCGCACAATAAAATCCACTTCAATTGAATTTAACAATTAATTTTTAAAAGTAATTCAATTTAACAGTGAAAAAGTCGATTAATTTTTGTTTATTCCTGAAAACATTAGCTTTAAAAATGCTCATATTCATTTGTTCTAAAAACAATTTTTAAAGTTGACAGAAAAAAACCAGTTGTTCTTTTTTTAATCACATATATTATTGATAACAAAAACTCAACAAAATAATGTTCTTTTACTTCATTGACTTAATGTTTTGTTACAATACAATGCTGCTAGTTTAATCCATCTGTAATAGAACTGGAAATTATTATGAAAAAACTCGGTTTAGCCACTGCTTTATTATTAGCCATGACCGGTGCTCAAGCGTATCAGGTAGAAGTACAAGGTCAATCTGAATACATCGACAACACAGTAAATGACAAAAACTTTACTGGTGCTGTACAAGGTACTTATTACTTTAAAGATGTTGATTCTTCTAAAGGTCCATTGGCTGAAGCAGCGTTTTTAAACCAGGCGTCTAACGTGTCTGTAGCTTATAACTACGGTGAATACGATGTGGATGCAGAGAATTCTGATTTCACTTCTCACACTATTGGCGCTAAAGCTGAAGCTTATGTTCCAACTAAAGTTGTTCCTGTATATGCTAGCACTTCTTATAGCAACACCATTACTGACAACAAAGATGGTAATGCAGACGATCACGGCGACCGTTATGCAGTAGAACTTGGTGCTGTTGTAATCCCTAACTTCTTGGTTGCTGTAGGTTATACAAGCGCAACGAACCAAACTTCTTATGATGCTTTCAACATTCTAAACAATGGTGTTGCTAAAGCTGCTTTAGAATCTGACACTATTGCTGACGACCAAGATGCAATTACTGCACGTACCAAATACGTAGGTGCGATCGATGGTACTAATATGTCTATCGGCTTTGAAACTAACATGTTATTCGCTGAATATAATGCTTACGGTTTCAAAACTGACTTGTTCTTAAATCCACAATTAAGCGTGGGTGCTTCTTATGCGGAAGCTCGCATTTCTGGTAACACTAACCCTAAAGCTTGGGGTGCGAATGTAAACTACTTCATCACTCCTGCTGTTGCAGTTGGTGCTTCTTATGTAAATGCGAATGCTGAAAAAGGTTCTGTATACGATACAGAAACTGTTGGCGTAAATGCTAAATTCCGTTTCTAATTTCTGATTAGAAAAAGAATTCAAAAAAGGACGCTTTAAGCGTCCTTTTTTATTTTCTGGATTTATTCAGATGTTCGAACCAGACTTAAAAAGTGTAAATGACGTTCATATTGATCAATAATATCTTGTAATAAATCTTCTGACGTCCAGTCCATCACATCATAATTCTGACCGCCTTCTCTTAAAAAGACCTCTGCCTGATAATAGGTCATTTCATTCGCAGTCATTTCTGGCATGAAACTCGGCGGAACGGTTTCGCGTGTTACCACTTGGTAAATGAAATTAATTTCATCATGATGATCGACTCTCAATTCCAGACCATCAGCAATTGAAAGAATATTCACCGTCAACTTACGTCGTTGAAACTCCTTTTGCACGCTTTGAAAAGCCTTAGCTACCTCAGTCTCAATATACTGTTTCACCTCCGCTTCAGTATGCGGATAATGCATAATCAGCCCCAGACGTTGTTGCCAGCTGCGTGGGTTTTGAATCGCCCGTGGGGTAATCCGCGCTTCTTGCAATGCGTTCATTTTAGTGATGTCTAGGCGTAAAGCTTTTAATAGCCCCCAACAGATCAATAGCATAATGAAAGTGAACGGTAAGGCGCTCATCATGGTGGCTGACTGCAATGCACCCAGCCCACCCACCAACAGCAGCACAATCGCCAATAATGCCATCAGTACCGTCCAAAACAGTCGCTGCCAGGTCGGAGAGTTTTCAGATTTTGCAGTTAAATAATCGGTCACCAGTGCACCCGAATCTGCAGAAGTTACAAAAAACAGCATTACTAAAAATGTTGCCAGCAAACTCATGACACTGGAAAAAGGCAAGTTGTGTAAGAACTGGAATAACGCAACCGATGAATCACGTTGTACTGCCAAAACCAGCGCATGATTGGCTTCATGCAAAATGCTATATAACGCGGCATTCCCCATAAAGCCCATCCAGATCAGGGTAAAACCCGTTGGAATGAGCAAGACTCCGACAATAAATTCACGAATGCTGCGGCCTTGGGATACCCGGGCAATAAACATTCCCACAAATGGCGACCATGAAATCCACCAGGCCCAGTACATAATGGTCCAGCCACCAATCCAGCCATTGGGTTGATAGGCATATAAATTAAAGGTCATCGCAAATAAATTTGAGATGTATTGCCCGGCATTTTGAATGGTGGTTTGCAGTAAATAAATAGACGAGCTGGTAAAAAATACGAACAGCAATAAAATCAGTGCCAGAATCAAATTTAATTCAGACAGCCGTTTAATGCCTTTATCCAGTCCAAAAAATACCGAAATGGAGGCCATGGCACTGACCAAAATAATCAGCACAACTTGGGTACCTGCCGATTGCTGGATTCCAAACAGATAGTTCAATCCCGAATTAATTTGGGTGACCCCAAACCCCAAGGTGGTCGCCACACCAAATACGGTACCAAGGGTGGCAAAGGTATCGACTGCATCACCCATCGGACCATAAATTTTCTGGCCAATCATCGGATATAAGGCAGAACGGATTTTCAGCGGTAAATTGTGCCGATAAGCAAAATAAGCCAGCGCTAGACCCACGAGGGTATAAATCGCCCAGGCATGCAAGCCCCAGTGGAAGAAAGTCACCCGCATGGCTTGTTGAGCAGACTGGATCGTTTCAGCCGGACCTGTCGGGGGCGAAACATAATGCATGACCGGTTCGGCAACTCCAAAGAACATCAGCCCGATCCCCATGCCTGCGGTAAATAACATAGCAAACCACGAAGCATTGCTATAGCTGGGCTGGCTATGGTCAGGACCGAGTTTAATTCTACCCATGTCCGACAGTGCAATATAAATCAGCAAAATAAGAAATATCGCCACCGATAAAACATAGAACCAGCTAAAAGAATCGGTGACCCATTGATTGAGCTGTTTGGTAATCAGATCAAAAGAATTCGGTGCTAAAACCACTATTGCGAGGAAGATGACAATAATAGCGACCGTACTTAAAAACACATTTGGATTGACGTTGGCAAACCAGGATGAATTTTTAGAAGGCATATATCCTCCATTTTATATTTTAATTAACGTGACAGACCAAGTTGGTCAAATGAAGCATTTATCGAAGATAAATAAAAGACGAGCTCAGTAGAACTAAATAAAAACTCGAAAGCATCATAAATAAATAATCAGAACAAAGCAGTTACATTCCTGTAACTTATTCAAAAATCGAATCTATTTTTTATTTTTATCCCGATTGGGTAAATGGACAATATATTGCAAGGCGATTAGGCGTGACACAATCAGGGCCAAATACATCACCCCGCAGAACATTTGCAGCAAGGCCAGTACCCGTGCAGGGGCACTTCGGGGAATCAGATCGGACAAGCCGGTTGCGGACTGCAAACTAAAGCTCAAGAACAGTAAATCAAGCCAGCTTTGTAAACCTGCCACATTGGGATTCTGAAAGCTTGCCGGCACCAACAGTTGGCAAACGTTATATAAAAATGCAAATCCCCAGGCAAGCAGGGTAAATACCGCACCCGCAGCAAACAGTTCATCTCGGGTTAAATAGCGGTCTTCGAACATATAGCGCAGCAGACCATAAGCTGCACTAAAGTAAGCAGCGGCTTCAAAGCCATGGGCAATCACCTGTATCCATGGATTTTCTATGCCTAATAAAATCAGGGAAGAAAAAATCACCGCACCACTGACAAAACTTAGGCCCAAAAAGGTAAACATAGGCGTTTGCCGAATGACTTTGGCAATCACCAATAACACCAGCACTCCCAATAACCAGATGAGCGTACGGTAAGGAATGCTGTAATTGACTGCAACAGACAAAATCAAAATGATAAATTGTAATAAAAGTAGCCATGCTGAAGGCAATAAGCGAAATACCTTCCACACATCAATAATAGCCTGCATTGTTTGCTCCAGAATATTGCCTTTCTTATGACTCAATTTTTCAGCATTTTTTTATGTTTCTTTTAATCAACTTAGCACAAATCCCCTCAACAACCAGTGAAACATTTGTATAAAAATGATTGAACAATCCCGTTCTTTAACAATGTTCAATTCCATTCAAACAAAGCTGAATCGTGCCAGACAGAAGTGATTGAGATAAGATTTTTCACCCGGCCAAAACCTGGTCAAAACATTCTTATCCAGTTTTTTCTATTTGCTGAAGTCATAAAAAAAGCCCCTGACGGGGCTTTTTTAAAACTCGCTATCTCTTAGTGATCGGATGCACCAGAGATACCAATACCAGTTTGTGAACGGACAAACTGTGCATCAAATGCCTTACGCTCTGCTTGAGCACGTGCTGAGTTATCAGTCACAGAGAACAACCAGCAGCACAGGAACGATAATGGCATTGCAAAGATTGCTGGACCATTGAATGGGTTGATTGGTGTATCAGAAATACCCAAAGTATCGACCCAAACCGCTTTAGACAGAATAATTAGGGTCACTGCTGTTACCAGACCTACCATGCCACCAATCACCGCACCGCGTGTAGTCAAGCCTTTCCAGAACATTGAAAGTACAAGAACCGGGAAGTTTGCACAACATGCCACAGAGAACGCCAAGCCAACCATGAAGGCAACGTTTTGTTTCTCGAACAGAATGCCCAAAATCATGGCAAAGATTGCAAGACCTAAAGTCGCAATTTTTGACATACGCAATTCAGATTCAGGCGTCGTTTGACCTTTCTTGAATACGTTTGCATACAAGTCATGTGAGATTGCAGACGCGCCCGACAATGTCAAACCAGCAACTACCGCAAGAATGGTTGCGAATGCCACTGCTGAAATGAAGCCCATGAACAAGTCGCCGCCTAAAGCATCAGACAAGTGCACCGCTGCCATGTTGTTACCACCAACAAGTTCCAACTTGCCAGTTACTGCCATTTTTGCAACATCAAGGAATTGAGGGTTGTTTGATACGTAAAGGATCGCACCAAAACCAATGATAAAAGTAAGTAGATAGAAGTAACCAATGAAACCGGTAGCAACCACCACAGATTTACGTGCTTCTTTGGCATCTTTTACCGTAAAGAAACGCATCAAGATGTGTGGAAGACCTGCTGTACCGAACATCAATGCAAGACCCAGCGAGATGGCATCAATTGGATTGGCCGCCAGTTTACCTGGGCCCATGATATTGCCCGCTTCTGCTAAAGAAATGTCATGTACTTTAGAGAATACCTGGATCGATTGGGTGAACATTTCAGAGAAACTGAAGCCTACGCCTTTCATCACCATGAAAGCCATAAAGGTTGCACCTGAAAGTAACATCACTGCTTTAATGATTTGTACCCAAGTGGTTGCCAGCATGCCGCCGAAAATTACATAAGCCATCATCAGCAAGCCGACAATCACCACAGCAATGTTATAGTTCAAACCAAATAGAAGCTTGATCAGCTGACCTGCACCTACCATTTGTGCAATCAGATAGAACGCCACGACTACCAGTGAACTGAATGCAGCCAAAGTACGTACCGGTTTTTCTTCCAGACGGAATGAAACCACGTCAGACAAGTTGAATTTACCCAGGTTACGTAAACGTTCTGCCACCAGGAATAATACGATTGGCCAGCCCACCATGAAGCCTAATGAGTATAATAGTCCGTCAAAACCTGAACTGAATACCATCGCAGAAATACCGAGGAACGATGCAGCCGACATATAGTCACCGGCAATCGCCAAACCATTCTGGAAACCAGAAATACCGCCACCGGCAGTATAGAAGTCTTTGGTACTTGTCGTTTGCTTGGCTGCCCATTTGGTAATAACCAAAGTAAAGCTGACGAAAATTGCAAACATGATAATGGCATGCCAGTTGGTGGCTTGCTGTTCAGCTGTACCCAAATCCGGACTTGCCATTGCCATAGCTGACATCATTAACGTAGACGCAGCAACTGCTCCCGTTTTCAATGAATTCCATTTCATCTTATAAACGTCCTTTTTCATGAGTGATTGCTTCAACTTCACGCATTGCTTCTTTATTCAGTGCATCCAGCTTATTGTTGGCAATATAGGAATAAACCCCACATAAAACAAAAGACAATACAATGATGCCTAAGCCTAGTGGTATCCCCCAAGTTGTAACACCACCGCTAAATGAACTCATTAAGAATTCTTTGTTATAGCCCACTAAAAGCATAAAGCCGACATAAACCACCAACATGATGATTGTTAATGTCCAACTTAATTTGCTTTTTCTGCTGACCATTTCTTTAAATTTGGGATTCTGTAGAATACGTTCTACTTGTGCCTCATCCATAATCATGCTCCTGTGTGCACCCAGCCTAGGTGCTATTTTTTAATTCGAATTATTTCGTTGTCTAACTTAACAATCTTATTGGGTTCTTGTAATTACGACTTTGGTGTTAAATTTTGATCAATTAAAGCGGTGAGATTATTAGATAGGGTATCATTACGACATAAATTTATGCTGTAGGCAATATGAATAGTTGGCTCATTATCGGGGTACTCGCCCTTTATATCGCATTACTTTTTATCTGTGCTTTTTTTGGTGAAAAACACGCGAGTCGCTTAAGTACCCGCGGCCGGATGTTACTCTTTAGTTTAACTTTAGGGGTGTATTGCTCATCCTGGACATTTTACGGGGCAACCGGCGCTGCGGTTCGTGAAGGAATTATCTTTCTTCCCATATACTTAGGTCCATTGATCTTTGTCGGGGTGGGTTATGATATCTGGCGCCGTTTAGGCCGTGTGCGTCAGCATCATGCCATTTCCTCCATTGCAGATTTTGTGGCTGCACGTTATGGCAAAAGCGGCCCTTTGGCGTCCTTAGTCACCATTCTTGCCGTCATCGCAATTATTCCCTATTTAGCCTTGCAGCTGAGAGCGATTGCCTTAAGTGCCTCAGTCATTCTTCAAGAAAATAGCGGCGTCCAGGGTACCACCAATAGTGTGCTTTTCCTGACTGGAATTTTGGCCATTTTGGCAATGCTGTTCGGCACTCGGCAAATTGCCAATACTGAACAGCATGGCGGTTTAATGCTGGCAGTCGCATTTGAGTCTTTTGTCAAACTGTTTGCCCTGCTGTGTGTGGCCCTATTTTTTGTCTTGGATGCGCCTGACAACCTGGTACAAATTTCCGGTGATGTGGTGGATACCTTTACCCAGGTTCAACTGTTTGGGGTGCCGGAAACCTTTTGGGTACAAACCTTATTGGCCGCACTGGCGGTGATCTGTTTGCCACGTCAGTTTCATGTGGCAGTCGTTGAACTGCGCGATGAAAAACATATTCGTGGGGCACGTCGCTGGTTTGCCGCTTATCTGATTCTGACCACGGTTGCGATTATTCCGATTGCTAGCTGGGCCTTGCATGCTGCACCACACTTTTTAGCCATCCCCGATGTAGCGGTACTGTCCTTACCGCTCAGTTATGATCAGGAGTGGTTGACGCTATTAGCCTTTCTGGGCGGTTTTTCAGCTTCTACCGGCATGCTGCTGGTGTCTTCGGTGGCCTTGTCGATTATGCTGAGTAATGACCTGATTATGCCTGCCTTATGGCGTACCGGCTTACTTTCACGTCATGACAAACGTCTGCCTCTGGTACTGAAATTCACCCGTCGGGTCTGCATTTTAGTGGTCATGTTACTGGGTTTCTTGTTCTTCCATTTCTTTAATGACATTGACCAGCTTTCAGTATTTGGTTTACTGGCCTTCAGTGCCGTGGCACAATTTTCTCCAGCATTGATTGGTGGCCTGTATTGGCGTGGTGGCAGTAAACAGGGCGTATATGCAGGTCTGATTGCCGGCTTTGCCATGTGGGCCTATACCTTGCTGTTGCCTACCGTACTGCGCAGTCTACCTGCTGAATATCATCAGTTTACCGAACATTTCCTGTTGGCCGGTCCATTAGGAATTAACTGGTTACGTCCCGAAGCGCTGTTTGGTTTCCAGTCTTTTGCTCCTCTCACCCATGGCGTGACCTGGGCATTGGGTCTGAATATCGTGCTATATGTATGGGTGTCGCGCGTCTTCCGTCCCAGTATTGCCGAGCAGATTCAGGCGGAAAGTTTTTTCTATTATGAAACCAAACCTTTGCCGACTCACAATGCCTCAAGCGAGATCAATTATTCTCATCAGGATGTGGCCCGTCTAAAAGTGGGCGATTTAATTACCCTGGCTAAACGGATTACCGGTGAAGGACCGGCCACTCAAGCTTTTCGCCAGTTCTGTGCCCAAAACAACGTGGTACTGAATGAAAATAGCAATGCCAATGGCATGTGGTGGCGCTTCACTGAACAATATCTTGCCGGAACCATTGGTGCCGCTTCTGCGCGTACCCTACTCACTACGGCGATGGTGAATAATGGTCTAGCCCTTGGTCAGGTCGCCAATATTCTGGATCAGGCCTCACAATGGCAGCGTTTTAACCAGAACCTGATCATGACCATGATTGACCACATGACCCAAGGGGTGAGTGTGGTCGATGAAAATATGTGTCTGGTGGCCTGGAACAATCAATACCTGAAACTGTTCGATTATCCCAAAGATATTGTCTATGTCGGTTGTCCGATTGCCGATCTGATCCGTTATAACGCCGAACGTGGTGAATGTGGCCCCGGCTCGGTAGAAGAGCATGTGCGCAAACGGATTCACTGGATGGCCATGGGTAGCGCGCATGAATTTGAACGGATTCGTAAAGATGGCCGTGTGATCCAGATGCGCGGCAATCCGATTGAAGGCGGTGGTTTTGTTACGACCTTTGCCGATATTACCGCTTTCCGTGAAAATGAAGCAGTACTTGAAGCACGGGTACAAGACCGTACCCAACAGCTGGCCGATGCACTTTCTGAACAGCAATTGGCCCGTGAACAGGCCGATCGTGCCAATATGTCCAAGAGCCGCTTCATTGCTGCTGCCAGTCATGACCTGTTGCAACCCATGCATGCAGCACGTTTGTTTAGCACAGCTTTAGAACAAAGCGTGCAGTCGGAGGAAGACCGCAAGACTCTGCAACAGCTTGATCGTGCCTTGCATGGTGCAGAAAGCATGTTGTCTGCCCTGCTGGATATTGCCCGTCTGGAAGGCGGTACCATCCAGCCGAAACGTCAGCCTTATCCACTGCATGATTTATTAAGTGATTTGGAATTGCAATTTAAATCCATTGCAGCTCAGCGTGGCATTAAATTCAGTGTGCATGATGCGCAGTTCTGGATTGATACCGATCCACAGTGGATTCGCCGGATTATTCAAAACTTTGTCAGCAATGCCCTGCGCTATACCGCTAAAGGCAAGGTTGTCGTGGGCGTACTTCGTTCTAGCGACAGACCGCAGCATATCCGTATTGGTGTCTGGGATACAGGTCCGGGGATTGCCGAAGAACAGCGCATCAAGCTGTTTCAGGAGTTTGAGCGCTGCGGCCATACTTCGCCTTGGGGCGAGCAGGGTCTTGGACTCGGCCTAGCGATTGTGCAGCGTATGACCAGTCTGCTGGACTATCCGGTGCATGTCTATTCCGAATATGGCAAGGGTTCTTGCTTCATGATTGAAGTGCCAATCGTGGATGCACCGAAAGTGGTGACAGCGCCTGTCCAGGCAACGCCGCTGAAAAGCAAGGCTTATAAAATTCTATGTCTGGACAATGATGAAACCATTTTGGAAGGAATGTCTACCTTACTGACCAAATGGGGCTATCAAGTGTTTAAGGCGACTGAACCGGAACAGGCGCTCGAGCTGATCCAGCAAGAGAATATTCAGGTGTGGCTGGTCGATCAGCATCTGAATAACAATAAAATCGGACTGGATTTCATTCTGGAAAATCGTCAGGAACAGCTGCCTGTAGCCTTGATTACCGCAGATTCCGATCCTGAATTGCCACAGCAGTTGAAAGAGCTGAATATTGTGCTGCTGAAAAAACCGTTAAAACCAGCCTCACTTCGCTCTTGGTTATCAGGTTTAAAAATCTCCAATTCTTAAATTGCTGATACCCAATAAAATGCCCATTTCATTAAATTGAAGTGGGCGTTTTATTGTCTAAATCCAGTATTTTTAAGCCAATTAGCAATTTATTTTTCACTATAGGCGAAACTGCTCAATTTCTTTATTTTAACTATAATTTTACTGGCTAAAAATTACACATCTTTATTTGCTATGGCATAGAACATCAAAATTTAAATATACACTTGTATACTTAGTTACAATTTTATAATTATTTAATTTTAAATAATTTTTTATATAGGAAAATGTCTTCTATAACTTTAGTCGTATACCGTTCTGCTCGACTCTCGCGCATATATAAGAACAAGAAAAGATCAGTTTTTATATTCTACAAGTCCATTAAAACAAGATGCCGCAGAAGCTGATCATGCTACGCATTATAGGAGTTTAAAAATGAATATTTCAGAAACCGGGCTTCATGATCTGGATCAATCGCAACAGTTTTACCGACAATACGGCGCCAATGCTTTACTGCCTGAAATCCAATGGACTGAATTATTTAAATACAGCAAGTTAAATGACACCCATATTCAAGCATTGAATACCCTGTATCAAAGTGCGGTTCCGCTCGCTTTGCAGGTCTTTGCCGATTTGAATTTCGATGTGTTTAGCCCGGCTGCCTATAAACCACAAGGTTTAGGATTATTTGAACGGCTTGCAGAACAGGAAGATAAACTGATTCAATCCTTGCAAACTGAATCTAAAGATTTGACTGATCCAGTACGTCACCAGATTTGGAGCATGTTATTGCGTGGTGGTGCAGTGCTGGTCTTTAAAGCATGGCTGGGTAAAGTTAAAACCGATGAAAATGTTTTAGACACCACCCAATTTGATGAATTGTCTGATTTGCTGTTTATCAAAACCCCGCCTCTGGAATTGGCCAAATATTTAAATGTCAATCCACATGCTAATGAAGATCATATTTTCTTAATGTATGGCAATGATATTTATCTGGACCGCTTTAACAGTCTGGAAACCGCAGCCTTATTTGTCGATTTGGGCGTTTATGATGCTGCATTCTTAAGTTTGCGCGATGACAGCGTAGCCGACTATCTGAAAGAAAAATCCTACGTGTCGCAGGAACAGATCGATGAATTGCAATGTGCATTAAATCCATTATTTTGCACCGACCTTACTCCTAAACAAAGTTGTGTCGCCTAATCTCAAGCACGTAGTGCTTTGACTCTTTAAGTCATTGCGTACAAAAAAGGCACTTGTATCAAGTGCCTTTTTTCGTTCAATGCTGTATTCAGCAGATTACATTTTCTTTTCTTCAATATTCAAAGCGCTAATCGCCAATACGGCCTGAGTACGGTTTTGCACGTTCAGTTTACGGAAAATAGCAGTCACATGGGCCTTAATAGTGGCTTCAGAAACATCCAGTTCGTAAGCAATCTGTTTATTCAGCAGACCTTCCGCCACCATCATCAGGACCCGGAATTGTTGTGGTGTCAGTGATTGAATACGTTCTGCCAGTGCAGTTTCATCTGCTGCACGCGGATCAAAATTCATGTTGGCAGGTAAATTTGGCGGCAACCAGATTTCCCCTTCCAGTACCTGACGGATTGCTTCGCCAATATGGCTTGGATGCGCAGATTTCGGAATATAACCCATCGCACCATGCGCTATGGCACGTTGAATAATTGACGTTTCTTCATGCGCAGAAACAACAATGATGGGAATGGATGGATATTGTGCACGCACATGAACTAAAGCTGAAAAGCCCGAAGCTCCCGGTAAATTGAGATCTAGTAAAACCAAATCTGGTTCCGGTCCATTATCTAAGCGTTCATAAAACTCATTTACTGCAGCTGTTTCCTGAATTTGTGCTTGCGGCAAACTGTAACGAACAGCTTGAATCAAGGCATGACGAAACAACGGATGGTCATCAACGATTAAAATATTCATAAGCGACATGAAAGATCTTGTGCACAGTGGTTTCTATTCTAACCATAGTCACGCATCTAAGGATATGCAAGATCTCACTATTTTTGCATTTAAGCCCACATTCGGATTAAGAAATTGACAAAATTCTGCATTTTCTTAATTTCTTTAAATCTAATCACATTTTGATATAAATTTTATCGGCTAACTCAAAATGCTTATTAACAATGAATATAAATATAAAAATCAAAAATTTAAAATAAACTAGCCGGCATTTTAGTGACTTTTTTCTTGATATCTGAAAATAAGATAACTTTTCTTGATTTACTTATTTTACAGAATAAGCCTGCTATTGATTAATAAACCTATTCCGAGATTTTATGTTTTAGGTTATTCCAAAATGTCTATTTTAAATGCGCAAAAACCCTTAAATATTGTTGCTGTATCAGGTGGCTTAAACAATCCTTCTAAAACCGAAGCCCTAGTTCAGGCCATTGTGGATGAATTAGCCGAAGCCACCCCAATCAATGTACATTTTATTAAATTTAGTGAAATCGGTTCTTTACTGGGCGGTGCGATTTACCGTAACCAGTTGCCACAACGTGTGCAAGATGACTTGGCCGCCGTTGAAGCAGCGGATGCAATCATTGTGGGCACCCCGGTTTACCGTGCTTCCTTCACAGGACTGTTCAAACACTTCTTTGACTTTGTAGAACAAACTGCACTGGTCGATGTCCCGGTACTCCTTGCAGCGTCTGGTGGCAGTGAGCGCCATGCACTGGTGCTGGAACATCAATTGCGTCCATTGTTCAGCTTCTTCCAGGCTCAAACCTTACCAATTGGTGTCTATGCAACCGACAAAGACTTTACCCCGGAATACACCATTCACAGCGAACTGTTGCGCGACCGCATTACTCTTGCGGTAGCACGTGCATTGCCAATCCTGGAATGGGCACCAGCGAAAGGCCAACGTGCTGAAGTCGTGAAAGAAAAATCTCAACAGGCTAACCAGAACCTCGGCATCAACAAGCAAATTGAGCAAGAAGAAGTGCTGCCTTCTGCGGCTGTTCCAAGTCTGGATGCTGCCGAAGCTCGCCTGCACAGCAAAAAAGCACCGAAGTCACAGGTGGCTTAAGGCAGCTAAAGAATTACATCCTGAGGGTAGACAGAATGTCGGTACAAGATAAAAACATTATATTTGCGTATTGGGTGCCAAACGTCAGTGGTGGTTTGGTGGTCAGCAATATTGAACAGCGTACAGACTGGAGTTATGACTATAACGTCCGGCTGGCGCAAGCGGCGGAAAACAGCGGCTTTGAATATGCCTTAACCCAGATTCGGTTTACGGCTGGTTATAATGCGGAAAATCAGCATGAATCGGTCAGCTTCAGTCATGGCCTATTGGCTAAAACTGAAAAGCTCAAAGTGATCGCTGCGATTTTGCCAGGTCCATGGAAGCCGGCGCTAGCCGCCAAACAATTGGCGACGATTGACCATCTGACCCATGGACGTATTGCCATTAACGTGGTCAGTGGCTGGTTCCGGGGTGAATTTGATGCCATTGGCGAAGAATGGCCTGAACATGACCAGCGTTATGCGCGTTCAGAAGAATTTATCCGTAGCCTCAAAGGGGTCTGGACGCAAGATAACTTCAGTTTTGAAGGTAAATACTATCAATTCAAAGATTACACCCTGAGTCCAAAACCGGTACAAAAACCGCATATTGAAATTTTCCAAGGCGGTAGCTCGCGTGCAGCCCGTGATATGGCCTCGCGTGTTTCAGACTGGTATTTCACCAATGGCAACACCCCGGAAGCACTGAAAAAACAGGTTGATGATATCCGTGAAAAAGCCAAAGCCAATAACCATACTGTAAAAATTGGTGTCAATGCCTTCATCATTGCCCGTGATACTGAAGAAGAAGCGCAGGCTGTGTTGCAGGAAATTTTGGGCAAAGCCAATGTCCAGGCTGTGAAATCTTTTGGTGATGCCACCCGGGAAGCCGGTGCTGCAACAGCAGAGGGTGAAGGGAACTGGGCAAAATCCACCTTTGAAGATCTGGTGCAGTACAACGATGGCTTTAAAACCAATTTGATTGGTACGCCGCAGCAAATTGCGGAACGTATTGTTGAACTGAAAGCAGTGGGGGTAGATCTGGTTTTGTCTGGCTTCTTGCATTTCATTGAAGAAGTTGAATATTTTGGACAAAAAGTGTTGCCATTGGTTCGTGAACTGGAAGCACAACAGCTCGCTGTTGTTACGCCTAAGTCTGCTTAATCTCGGTAATCAAACAGACCTTGCACGTACTCAAACTATAATAATGAAATGGCATCTCCAATTCTCCCTCAAGGCTCGGCTTGGGGGATTTTTTTGTGCCTCAGAAATTTTCAGCTCCTGTGTGAGTTATAGGGGGTTTCTTTTGCTATGCCTGGCTTGCCTCATCGCTGCAACGCGATAACCAATTGGCAACCAGAAAAAACAAGAACAGCATGGTGGTAGCCTGCACGAAATTTTAAAGTAAGGCGATAGCGGCCAACAATAAGCTGGAAAAAAGATGTCTGCTCAATTTCTACTGCCCCTTGCGGGTTCTGCCATCGTATTGGCACTCACCGGATGCGCCTCGCCATCCAACTCCCCTGTCACAGACAGTTATGGTCCTCAACCGCATCTGCCTGAACCCAAATCAGGTTTGTTTCCTACGGTGAATATTGCTCCGGCCAAAGGCTGGCCTGCGGGCGCTATGCCTACCCCCGCTAAGGGTTTGAAGGTACAGGCCTTTGCCCAAGAACTTGAGCATCCGCGCTGGCTGTATGTGTTGCCAAATGGTGATGTGCTGGTGGCTGAAACCGATGCACCGCCCAAGCCGGATGACAGCAAGGGCATTAAAGGCAAAATCATGAAGCTGCTGATGAAGCGTGCCGGCTCATCGCATCCGAGTGCCAACCGCATTAGCTTGCTGCGTGATAGCAATGGCGACGGCGTGGCTGACCAAAAAACCGTATTTCTACAAAACCTAAATTCTCCATTTGGTATGGCGCTGGTCGGCAATATGCTGTACGTAGCCAATACCGATGCCTTAATGCGCTTTCCTTATCAAAAAGGTGCAACTCAAATTACAGCAAGCGGTAGCAAAGTATTGGATTTACCCGGCGGCCCCCTCAATCACCATTGGACCAAAAATGTCATTGCCAACCCTGCGGGCACTAAACTCTATATTACTGTTGGTTCAAACAGTAACGTGGCTGAAAATGGCATCGACAAGGAAACTGGACGCGCACTGATTATGGAGTTTGATATTGCAAGTAACAAAGCACGGCCATTTGCTACAGGTCTACGCAACCCCAATGGGATGGACTGGCAACCGCAGAGTGGCGCGCTATGGACAGTGGTGAATGAGCGCGATGAAATTGGTAATGATCTGGTGCCCGATTACCTGACTTCAGTAAAAGACGGTGCTTTTTATGGCTGGCCCTATAGTTATTATGGCCCACATGTGGACACGCGGGTCAAACCTCAAAAACCTGATCTGGTCGCACGTGCGATTAAACCGGATTATGCTCTGGGCAACCATACCGCTTCCTTAGGTCTGACCTTTTACAAGGCTCAATTGATGCCGCAATATCGCAGTGGTGCGCTGATTGGTCAGCATGGCTCATGGAACCGTAAACCGCATAGCGGCTATAAAGTCATTTTTGTACCCTTTCAAAATGGTCAGCCTTCAGGTATGCCGCAAGATGTATTAAGCGGTTTTTTAAATGATCAAGGTGATGCACTTGGACGACCTGTTGGCGTAGCGGTTGATCGTTTCGGGGCAATATTGGTCGCCGATGATGTCGGCAATACGATTTGGCGTGTATCACCCATCGGGACAATGATGGATAACCGGCCAATCAATAAAACCATCAGCCCGGCTTCTGCAAGTCAACAGCCTGTAAGTTCACAACCTACTACAGAAAAAGCAGCAGAGTAATAATGACTTAATCAAACCGTCTATGCTCTGCAATTGATGTTCATCCATAACAATAAGTTTTGGGCAATTTTTACAGAAGGATACACTTTGCCTTGAGCACTGATGAATTACAAATCAAATGAGATAAAAAAAGCCCGACATCCTGTCGGGCTTTTTCGTATCGGTTAGTTAAGCATGACTCCTGTCTTGCTTCACGATCCTGGTGTATGAACCTTTTATTATTGTTTTCTGTTCCGGAACATCCTGTTCCTGTATGAATCCATCATAGGAAAAAAATCTGGATACGCCCATCCGCAAAATCCTTCAATTGATGTGCGCCAGAGCGTACAGAGTCGGCCATTTTTCATCCGTAAAATATGTCGATTCTTTCAGCCCGGAAAGAATGAATAACTCTCAACAAAGGATCAAGTGGAGCTTTTTTTGATCAATTTTATTGGCAAAATCATTCCATATCCGGCTAAAAAAGCACACGCTATTAAAACATGTTTTTTTTGAACTTTTACTCCGGTTTTATTTGACCAAGAATTTGATAAATAAAATTATTTTAAGGTAAATTCCTTATAGCCCATTATTTAAATGAAGGCTCTAATAGTTAAAACTTAGTATTTAAATACTCGATAAATCCTTCAATTTTCTTAATAACGTATAAGCAGATATGCAAAGGACTCAGGTTATTTTGCTGGGCTTTTTCTACTCTATACTTTGCTCTTTCTAAGAGCGCTATGACGTAATGTATAGAGCTCTTTAGAACTTTTTTAGGATCTTTTTTTGAATACAAATAACTACTAATTTTTTCAAAAGGTTCATCATTAACCAATATCTGCAATAAAGTGTCGTTGATCTCTTTGCCTATTGATTGCTCCATATGTTCCAATTCATATGAATGTAAAGCTTGCGCTATCACTATTTGAAGATTTTTCATTTTTGTTGATTAAAATTATACAGTTTTAATCCTAGCACTATCACGTAATGAAAGTATATAAAATTAACGTAATACACGTTATACGAAATGTAATTTCTATTCTTATATAAATCATTAATTTGAGTAAAATTAAAAATGCCTAATCTTCCCAAATCAGGCCTTTTAAGTGATTTTTTACGTTCCATGCTTTTAATTCATTTTTTTAAATCTAGAAGTAAAAGAAAGGCCTTCATTTAATAAAAGGCATTTTCTTATTTCCTCATGAATAAAAACTTGGATCAGGTACTTTAGCTGTTAATACCCACTCCCCAATTTCCTGATATTTATAATCCACCGGGTCATGCAAAGTCTGGGTACGCACATTGCGCCAGAAACGGTCCAGATTTAATTGCGCTGTGGTGGCACGCGCACCCATCACCTGAAAAATATTTTGCGTGATATATAACGAAGTATTGGTCGCGGCAATTTTTGCAGTCGCAATGGCAATACTGACTTCACCACGTTGCTCGGCGGTAAGCGCTTCACCGATATTCCACGCTCGTTGCAAGGTTTCAATGGCTTTATTGGCTAGTAACCGTACGCCTTCCAGCTGTACATAAAATTCAGCAAAATGCTTTTGCGTAAACGGATCATTCACCGTATTTTCCACCAAAGATTTGGACCAGGCCTTTTGTGTCTGTACGCTTTGTCTAGCCGTTGCAAAAGCCCCTTCTGCCACGCCTAAAAACAGATGCACAAAAATCAGTTGGGCAATCAGCGGACGTAAACTCGAATAAGGTGTACTGAGGGGTCCCGGATTAAGCAATAACTCATCTTTTTGAATTTTCACCTGTTCAAAATGACTGGTACCGCTATCGGTCTGGCGCTGGCCCATATTGTTCCAGTCACCTAAAAAACTCACCCCTTCACGTTGGGTCGGAATCACCCCGATCAGCAATTTACCTGCATCGTTATAGCCTGAGCAGAGCAACATATCGGAATCGATCGAACCTGAACAGAAGCTTTTATCACCATGAAAGATGTATTCATTTTCAGACACTTTGACTGCGCTGGTACGTCGGTCCAAGGGATTTAAGGTATTGCCCCAAAACAGGTTTTCTTTTACTGTTTGCTCAAACCATTTGCCATATTGTTCAGGCTGTGAAAACAGTTGTACCGTTGCAATTAATAAATGATGAAAACCATAAACATGCGCCAGTGAACTGTCGACCTGAGCAATGATTTGAATAGTGTGAAAGATCGTTTTCCAGTCTGCGCCCTGACCGCCATATTGTGTAGGAATCGACAGTCCCAATAAACCGCTTTGACGGGTTAAATCACGCTCCAGTTTTGGGTTACCGCCCTGTTTATCCCGTTCAGCAGCAGTGGTTGCAAACTGCTTAGCAAGTTGTTGGGCAATCTCTAACGGATGAACGGCGTTTAAGGGTGTTGAAGTATTCATAATATGGTCTGATCATTGCTATATTTTTAGCTTAGCAGATGATGTTTTACTGCTTTATCTGAATGCCTGCAGTACTTATGCATAAAATAAAAATACCGCCTGAACATGCAGACGGTATTTTGGTCAATCCCTTACTTGCCGGGATAGACCGTAGCGATCAGATTATCCACCACCTGCGGGTCGGCCAAGGTGGAGGTATCTCCCAAGGTATCCAGTTCATTGGCGGCAATTTTTCTTAAAATACGGCGCATGATTTTACCGGAACGGGTTTTCGGTAAAGCAGGTGCCCAATGCAAGGCATCCGGTGTAGCCACGGGGCCTAATACCTTACGCACCCAGTTGATCAGTTCCTTACGCAGCTCTTCGGATTCTTCAAAATCGGCCTGCAAGGTGACAAATGCACAAATACCCTGACCTTTAATGTCATGCGGCATACCGACCACCGCGGCCTCAGCAACATGCTCATGCGCCACCAAAGCACTTTCCACTTCTGCGGTGCCTAAACGGTGTCCGGAAACATTCAGCACATCATCGACACGACCGGTAATCCAGTAATAGCCATCCTTATCACGGCGCGCACCATCTCCGGTGAAATAGCTTCCCGGATAAGTCGAGAAATAGGCTTCGATAAAACGTTCAGGATCACCCCAAATCGTACGCATCTGTCCCGGCCAGGAGTCCTTGATGATCAGGTTGCCTTCCGCTTCACCTTGCAGCTCTTTGCCTTCTGCATCGACAATGGCGGGCTGAATACCAAACAATGGTCGGGTCGCAGAACCCGGTTTTAAGTCTGTTGCACCCGGCAAAGGTGAAATCAGGATGCCGCCAGTTTCGGTTTGCCACCAGGTATCGATAATTGGACAGCGGCTTTCTCCAACGACGGTGTAATACCAGTTCCAGGCTTCCGGGTTGATGGGTTCGCCCACCGAACCAATTAAACGCAAGCTGCTGCGGTCACTTTCACGGACAAAGGCATCGCCTTCACGCATCATGGCACGAATCGCCGTCGGCGCAGTATAGAGGATGGTGACATTGTGCTTATCGACAATATGACCAGTACGCGCCCAGGTCGGATATTGCGGCACACCTTCAAACATCACTGTGGTCGTGCCGTTAGACAATGGCCCATACAGCACGTAGGAGTGCCCAGTAATCCAGCCCACGTCCGCGGTACACCAGAACACATCATCCTGTTTGATATCGAACACTTCTCGGAACGTGGAGTTCACATAAGTGAGGTAGCCACCCGTAGTATGCAGTACCCCTTTCGGTTTACCTGTAGACCCAGAGGTATACAGAATAAATAGCGGATCTTCGGCATTCATCGGTTCAGGCGGGCAGATTTCATTCACTGACATGATTTCCATGTGATACCACAGGTCACGCCCTTCCTTCATCTCAATCGGATTGCCGGTACGGTGTACCACCATCACATGTTGAACGGATTCGGTTCCCTGTACTTGCAGGGCTGCGTCGACATTTTCTTTCAGTGGAATCGGCTTGCCACCGCGCATGCCAGAGTCAGCGGTAATCACCATTTTGGCCTGGCTGTCTTCAATCCGGCTGGCCAGTGAATCGGGAGAGAAACCGCCAAACACCACACAATGCACTGCACCAATCCGCGCACAAGCCAGCATGGAAATGGCTGCTTCGGAAATCATCGGCATATACAACACCACACGGTCGCCTTTGCTCACGCCATGTTTTTTCAGCACATTGGCAAAACGGCAAGTTTCATCATGCAGTTCTTTAAAGGAAATAATTTTATGCCGTGAAGGATGGTCACCTTCCCAGATAATCGCCGGTTTATGCGGATGCTCTTTTAAATGCCGGTCCAGACAGTTGGCACTCAGGTTCAGCTGACCATCGGCGAACCATTCAATCTTGAAATTGTCCTTGTCGAAACTGGTATTTTTGACTTGGGTAAAAGGTTTAATCCAGTCCAGCTTTTTGGCCTGTTCAGCCCAATACTCGTCAGGCTGATTGATGGATTGCTGATAACGCTCGAAATATTCGGACTCATTGGTGCGAGCGGTTTTCTTAAATTCTTCTGGTACAGGATAGATCTCATTCATAGCTACTTCCTTGATCTTATTCATCTCATCACGAGATGCTATGCCGCGTTATTGCTTTTATTGACTGCATATCCACAGTATGACGATTATTTTTTAATCACAACAATCATGCTTTGGTCGTATTTTCTTTATACAATTTAAAACACAGACCCCTTGTCGTATTCAACAAAAAATATGGTTTTATTCGTATCTGATCTGTTCATTTAATCTTATAATTTAAGCATAAAATGTACTTTTAACTTTTCAAAATACAATATTTTCTTATCTAAATTTTAGCCGGAACAGCGTATGAAACCGCAAGACTCCTCTCCCTTCTTTTCCCGCACCCAAGCGTCCAAGGCCGATAATCCTCTGTCTCCAGACGGTCGTTTTGGCCGGTTAAGTTCAATTGGCTGGTATGGGTTTGTGCATTTAATTGCTTTCTTTGCCAGCATTGCCTTTAGTCTGACCATAGGCATTTTTAACCTGCATACACTGTCTATGGACAATCAGTTTGTGAACACATTGACCGGGATTGCAGGACTCGGCTTTGTGGTCATTCTGGTGCTGTATCTGTATTTTTTGATGGTGATTACCGTTCGCCGCCTGCATGACCTGAACCGTAGCGGCTGGCTGATCCTGCTATTTCTGCTGCCACTGATGAATATTTTTATGGGTCTGTATTTACTTCTGGGCTCGGGTACCCCAGGCATAAATAACTACGGATTGCCACGTGAAACACCAGTCTGGGAAAAAATATTGGCCTGGTTCATGATCATTATCACGGTACTGAGTTTTCTGGCTTCAAGCAGCATCATTTCGTATATGTTTGGCGCAGGTGAACTGGAAGTCCCGCCACAAGTGATTCAAAAAGGCACGCAATATTTTTAGAATAGACTGACATTTTTTGACAAAACAGCAGGGAATGCTACGTTTTGTTGGTTAAATTTCTGTTCAGTTTCAGGCAAAATGTCCAGCATTGATGATTATCCGGAAAATCTGTGGCTGAACAAAAAAACACCTTGAGTGAAGTAACTCAAGACACTTCCAACCTTTTGCATGAAGCAGGTGAAAAAACTGCACAAACCGTGCTTCAACACACCGCAAAATATAATGATGCCTATTCCACCATCGATAAATTCGTCGATGCATTCTGGGAACGCTTGCCTTATATCTGTATTGCACTGGTGGTGTTCAGCATTTTTTATTTGCTGTCAAAACTGTTTAAATTTTTTGTCCGTAAAGCCCTCACTGACCGCAGTTATACCAAACAAAACCTGGTACTGGTGCTAAACCGGGTCGGCAGTTCTGCCATTATTTTCTTTGGCTTCTTGATTGCGATGGTGATTTCCATTCCAGGATTCACCCCAGGTCAGCTAATGAGTGCCTTGGGGATTGGTTCGGTTGCAATCGGTTTTGCATTTAAGGATATTTTCCAGAACCTGCTTTCCGGTATTTTAATTTTACTGGGCGAGCCGTTCAAAATTGGTGATGACATTATCGTGTCTGGCATGGAAGGAACGGTGGAAGATATTCAGATTCGTGCGACTTTCTTGCGTTCACCCGATGGCCGCCGTATCGTGATTCCCAACGCCACGGTATATACCAGTGCGGTAACTGTTAATACTGCCTATCCGCGCCGCCGTTGCCAGTTTATGGTGGGGATTGGTTATGAAGATGATGTGCAAAAAGCCAAAAATATCATCATGACAATTCTGGACAAGGATCAGTCTATTCTCAGTCAGCCGGCCTTTAGTGTAAATGTGACCCAACTTGCTGACTTCTCGATTAATCTGACTGTGACCTGGTGGGTGGATACCCAGGCAACCTCTATCGGCAATTCAATCAGTGCGGTTCAAGAACATGTGATCCAGGCTTTTGCTGAACACAATATTTCGATTCCTTATCCGGTTCAGGAAGTGAAAGTCTACCGCGGGAATGAAGGCACTGAAGTAGCTGAATCAGCACGTGCTAAATAATCGGCCCAAAAGATAAGGAATTACGGTTTCGGTTCGAATAATACGGTTGCCTAGGCTTAACGCCTGGCAGCCGTTTTTTATCAGCAAATCGACTTCATACGGTATAAAACCGCCCTCTGGACCAATCACGATGGTGCAGGGATGATCGATGGCAAAAGGCATGACCATCTCGGCGTAAGGATGAGCCACATAGGCAGGACGTTCCGTGCTGATTAGATTTGGCAGCACATCTTCGACAAAAGGTTTAAAACGTTTATAGATTTCAATTTGCGGGGCGATGGTATCCCCGGCTTGTTCCAGACCTAGTGTTATATAGTGATCGAGCTGCTGTAAAAAGGGCGTTTGCCAGTAACTCTTATCTACGCGATAGCTATGCAGCAAAATAATTTTTTCCACCCCTAAAGTCACGCTATCCATAATCAGACGACGGAGTACTTTGGGACGTGGCATGGCAACAATCAAAGTCACAGGAAGTTTTTCTGGCACACTTTCCTCTTTGAGCGGCTTTAATTTTATCGCCTGTTCAGTGACTTCGACAATTTCGGTGAGATAACGCTTACCCTCACGAATACCGACTTTTAAGGTATCTCCGACTTGAACAGCAACATGAGTGCGTAAATGCTCAAGCTGACGTTTGCTGGTAATTGACCAGTATTCAGATTCAGTTTGGCGTGGGTCAAGGAGGACAATATTCATAAGCTATAAATTTCAACTATTAAAAGCAAGACGCCTGCACAGCCACATATCATTTCATGACTTTATTTTACTTTGCGTAGGCATATTCCTACTTTTGATAGAGCAAAAGTAGGCAAAACTCTTTGTTAGGCTAATGGTAAGTCCCTTTACCATAGCCTAACGGCGGCATCCCTGCCGCCTCCGCGAAATAAGTTTCAGCGTAACGATACACAACATAGGACTATTTAAAGATACTGATCAATCACCGCAATATGCTTTGCTAAAGAGCCCTTGTTCTGCAACATAATTTTCTGTGCATGCTGGTTCAGCTGTTCTGCAGCGCTATGATCATTTAACAGCGCCATCAAAACCTTGGCTGCCTGCTCTGCATCTTCCACGACTTTCACTCCCTGGATTGCAACAAATTCATCGACAATGGTCTGGAAGTTAAAATAATTTTTACCCAAAACTGTCGCTACATTTAAGGCAATCGGCTCCAGAATATTATGTCCACCACCCGGCTCATTCAGCGAACCGCCAACAAAACAAACCTGACTGAGTGCATACCACAGCCACATTTCCCCCATTGAATCGGCCAAATACACCTGCGTATCAGTTTCGATTTTTTGCCCCAGACTACGACGCTGGGTTGAGAGGTTCAGATTTTGTGTGGCTTGAAAAACTTCATCAAAACGTTCCGGATGGCGGGGCACCACAATGATAAGCAGTTCTGGATGTTGCGCCAGATAAGGCTTTAGAGCTGTTAACAGTTTTTGTTCTTCAGGGGCATGAGTACTGGCGAGGGTGATGATTTTACGTGCCGATAAATGCCAGTCCTGCTGCAATTGCTGCGCTTGTTGAATAAAGCTGTCCGGTGCATGAATATCAAATTTAATACTGCCCAGTACCTGACTCTTATTCGTTTCCATGCCCAAATTACGGTAACGCTCTAAAGTTGCCTGGTCTTGAGCCAGCAAGCGATTCAGCCCATTCAGCATGCCTTGGGTCAGTCCTTGAACCTTACTATAGCCTTTGGCCGATTTTTCCGAAAGTCGGGCATTAATCAGTAAACATGGCACCTTAAATTGCTGCGCCTGATCGATTAAATTCGGCCAGATTTCAGTTTCCACCAAAGCCAATGCTTTGGGCTGATATTTTTGATAAAAAGCCTGCACCAAATGTTTCTGATCGGCAGGCAAATACACCGCCTGAAACAAATGTTCATACGGTGCTTTTAAAAACAGGGATTTGGCCCGAGCCTGGCCGGTTTTGGTGGTATTGGTGACCAGTACCGGATGACCAAGTTTGAGATAATGTTCAATTAAAGGTTGGGCTGCGTTGGTTTCTCCAACCGACACCACATGAAACCACAGCGCATGCAGGTTTTTCGGCGGTTGAAATGGACCAAAGCGCTCAAGACATTCTTGTTGCAATTGCTCCGTATTCAGCGCACGTTTTTTAATCTGCCATTTATACAATGGTTTAACCATTGTAAGTGCCGCGTTATACCAAAAAGGAGTAGCCAAACAAGTTGCCTCAAATCATGTTCAATCGGCAAAATATAACAGAGCAGCCTTCATATGTTAATGAATTCTGCTCTGTGGCATGATTTATTCTGCCTTGCGGAGGATAAAGTTTAGCTTTCGGCTAATTGCTTATTTAAAAATGGATAGTCGATATAACCTGCTGCCACATCGGTTCCAATCATGTTTTCCAGCTTCAATTCATTCAGCGGCTCATCGTCCACTAAACGCTCAAACAGGTCTGGATTGGCAATATAAGCCTTACCAAAAGAAACGGCTTCCGCTTTACCTGAGTTTAATAATTCAAGTGCATCTTCACGGCTTAAACGCATATTGGCAATATACGGCACACCGTTAGAACGTGCTTTCATGTCCAGACTGATGCTGTCTTCGGCCAGATATTCACGGGTAAAGAAGAAGGCAATTTTACGCTGACCCAATTGTTCCAGCACATAACCAAAGGTTGCTTGAGGATTGACATCCCCCATATCGTGTTCATCGCCACGCGGCGCCAGATGCACCCCGACACGGCCTGCGCCCCACACTTCAATTAGTGCATCTACAACTTCCAATAAGAAACGGGCACGGTTTTCAACTGAACCGCCGTATTCATCTTCACGCAGGTTGGTTTTGCTTTGCAGGAACTGGTCAATCAGATAACCGTTAGCTGCGTGCAGTTCAACACCATCGAAACCGGCCGCTTTGGCTTTAATTGCGGCTTGTTTATATTGTTCGGTAATGGCATGAATTTCAGAAATTTCTAATGGACGTGGCACCACATATTCACGTTTTGGACGTAGCAGGCTGACATAACCGGCTTGCTGCACATTACTTGCAGAAACTGGGGTTTCGCCATTTAACAGATCAGGATGCGAAACACGACCGACATGCCACAATTGCGCCACGATCAAACCATCTTTGGCATGCACAGCATCAGTGACCTGCTTCCAGCCTTCTACTTGTGCTTCAGTAAATAGACCTGGTGTTTTTTCATAACCATTGGCTTCTTCTGAAATCACCGTCGCTTCAGAAATGATTAAACCTGCGCTGGCACGCTGGGCATAATATTCCGCCATCATAGCAGTCGGAACACGGTCTGCTGTAGCACGGCTACGCGTCAAGGGTGCCATCACCACACGGTTTTTAAGTTTGAGTTCACCAAATTGAATTGGGGTAGAAAAATCTGTCATCAAGCCATCCTCTTACAACTGGCCTGGACTGAATAAAGTCTAAAGCGCATGCTGTAAATGTTGTAAAAATTCCTGAATCAGTGCTTCATTACGAGAAAAATAAGACCATTGCCCATATTTGGTCACCTGAATCAGTCCTGCCTGTTGCAGTACCGACAAATGATTGGACATGGTTGATTGGGAAATATCGGCGATTTTTTCGATATGCCCCGCACATACGCCACGACTAAAATCATCTCCACATTCTTCAGTGGAAATGAAACGCTCAGGTTCTTTTAGACATTGCAGAATCTGACGTCGAATCGGGTTGGCTAAGGCTTTATAAATCGCTTCTGTGTCCATCTCATTTCACTCATGTTCATGATCAGCACCTTCACAAAAATCATTATATCGAATTTACACGATATTAATATCGAAAATTATCGATATTATAAGTCATTTTGTAAGTTGCTGTAATTTTATTCAAATTCAGATCATTCTAGCATTGTCTGATCAAGCTGGTTATATTCCTGCTGATCAGCAAATTTTAACGTTAAAAAAAAGAGGACCAGCCTCTTTTTTTTTCAAAACACTAAACTTACAGGCCCTGTTTCAAGCTGGCTTCAATAAATTTATCCAGATCACCATCGAGGACTGCACCGGTATTCGAGGTTTCCACACTGGTACGCAAGTCTTTAATACGCGAGTCATCCAGTACGTATGAACGAATCTGGCTGCCCCAGCCGATATCAGATTTGGTATCTTCCAGCGCCTGGGCCGCTTCATTCCGTTTGCTCATCTCTAATTCATAGAGTTTGGCACGTAACTGTTTCCAGGCATGGTCACGGTTGGCATGTTGTGAACGCTGGTTCTGACAAGCCACCACAATACCGGTGGGTGCGTGGGTTAAACGTACCGCAGAGTCGGTTTTGTTAATGTGCTGACCACCGGCACCCGATGCACGATAGGTATCGGTACGCACGTCTGCCGGGTTAATATCAATTTCAATATTGTCATCCACTTCTGGCGATACAAACACGGCAGAGAATGAAGTATGACGACGGTTACCCGAGTCAAAAGGTGACTTACGCACTAAACGGTGTACACCAGATTCGGTACGCAACCAGCCATAGGCATACTCGCCTTCTACACGAATAGTCGCCGATTTAATTCCGGCCACATCACCGTCAGATTCTTCCATCACTTCGGCTTTAAAGCCATGACGTTCAATCCAGCGCAAGTACATACGCAGCAGCATAGAAGCCCAGTCCTGCGCTTCTGTACCGCCAGAACCGGCCTGAATCTCCACATAACATGGGTTCGGATCCATCGGATTGCTGAACATGCGGCGGAACTCAAGTTTTGCCAGTTCTGCTTCTGCGACATCAAGCTCAGCTTGAACATCCTCAAGCATTGCTTCTTCGTCCGCTTCTACAGCCAGGTCAAGCATGGCTTGGGCATCTTCCAGCTGAGTGGCTAAACCATCAAGTACATTCAGTACATTCTCAAGCTCGCCTTTTTCTTTGGCCATGGCCTGGGCACGACTTTGGTCATTCCAGATCGCCGGGTCTTCCAGTTCACGCAGGACCTCTTCTAAACGCTCTTTTTTCAGATCGTAGTCAAAGATACCCCCGTAATGTTAGACCACGGTCGTTTAAGTCTTTTAATTGGTTTAGATAAGGATTAATTTCCACGTGAATTACTCTCAATCAGAATACTAGGCTTAAATAGCCCGCAATTATAACACAGAGCATGGATGCAGTTTTAGCGTGCATTAATTCAATAACAATTGAGCAAATAGTGAATAAAAAAGGCTGTTCAAAAACACTTACTTTGTAGGGCATTTTTAAGATTTAAATCATTTTTATGTTACAAAATACTTAGTTTTTTAGATTGAACTCGTCTAAATCCATAAAACCTCCATAATTTTAATAAAACAAAACATTTAAATAATAATTTAAATTTCAATAACTTATATTATAAAAATTACATAATATTACGTTGGCAACATTTCTGTAACTCTGAATGGATTGACCTAGGTTTGTTTTGGTCTAGACTAAAAGTTGTAACAAAAAATGTATTATTTTTAACCAAAATTTGAGGGGTAGTATCCATGAAAAAATTAGCCATTGCTTCAGCACTTCTTTCTGCTCTAGCAGTTACAGGTACAGCCAATGCCTACCAAGCCGAAGTCGGTGCAGCAGCAGCTTATATTGACCCAGACAATGGTAGTTCAGGGAGTGCTTTCGGTGTAGATGGTACTTATTACTTTAACCCCGTTCAAACTCGTAATGCGCCACTTGCAGAAGCAGCATTCCTTGACCGTGCCAGCAACGTGAATGCACACGCAACATTTGCTGACCGTGGTGACTTAGACGACAACACTTATGGTGTAGGTGCTGAAGTCTATGTTCCAAACTCAGATTTCTATCTGGGTGGTGATATTAGCCGAAATGAAACTGAAGTGAACACACCGCTAGGTAAATTTGATACTGACACGACCTATTATTCGGCTGAAGTCGGTTACCTTCCAGCACCTGGCCTGTTAATTGCCGCTGGTGTAAAAGGTTGGGACAACGAGAATGATGATGGTGTAGATCCTACACTTCGTGCCAAATACGTAACTCAACTTAGTAATGGTAAAGACATCAACCTTGAAGCTGGTGCATCATTTGGTGATCTAGACGAGTTCAATCTTGCCGCAGATTACTTCATTGATAAAACCGTAAGTGTTGGTGCAGACTACTACAGCAACGACTTAACTGACCAAAATGAATTTGGCATTAATGCACGTAAATTCTTTAACCAGCAAGTTAGCCTTGAAGGCCGAGTTGGTTTCGGTGAAGTAGGTAATAACGACTACAACTCATTCGGTGTAGCTGCTAAATACCGCTTCTAAGCACCTCTTAAATAATTTTTATGAAATGGCCCATCTTCGGATGGGTCATTTTTTTTGCTCTGAAATAAAGCATTTAGATAAAAAATGCACATTGACTGTGCGGCTATTTAATATACAATTTGTTACAACTATAAGATAAAACCATATTGAATCACTTTAATAACAACGGGGAACCTTAAATGCTTAAAAAAATTGCGCTTGCTACAGCACTTATTGCCAGCTTAGGAACTGTTCATGCCTATCAGGCTGAAGTGGGAGGTACCATTGCTCTTGTGGATCCAGACAATGGGGATACTTCGACCGGTTTTGGAATTGATGCAACTTACTACTTTGACTCAGTGCGCCTTAAAAATGATCCTTACAGTGAAGCCGCATTTTTAAACCGTGCCAGTAATCTGAATGCAGCCTTTTCTTATATTGATTATGATCTGTATGAGAATACGACCTTCAATGCCGGTATTGAATACTTTGTTCCCAATTCCGATTTCTATATCAGCGGAAATCTGGGTCAAGTGAGTGAAGAAACTGAAGGCTTTGAGGATTTTGATACCACGCTTTATGCAGCAGAATTAGGTTATTTACCTATCCCCGGCTTATTGCTTGCTGTGGGTCTTGCCGGCTATGACAATGATAGAGATGATGGAGTCGACCCAACTTTACGGGCCAAATATATGACTCGCGTCGGTCAGTACGATATGAATTTTGAAGCGGGCGCGAATTTTGGCGATCTTGATGCCTATACTTTAGGCACCGACTTATATCTGGATAATACCTTTAGCGCAGGTCTTGGTTTTGCCGACAGTGATGTAAGAAATAGCGACGTATTTACCATTCGTGCAAAAAAATTCCTGAATCAACAAGTCAGCCTGGAAGGTTCGATCAACTTTGCTGATGCAGGCAATATCTTTGCGCTACGTGGGGCATATCGTTTCTAAGCTTTAAGATTAAAAACAAAAACCGCTCAATTGAGCGGTTTCTTTATTGTTCCAGATGAATCACACGCAGCTGTAAACTGACATTGCCATTAAATTCATTTTTATCTATTTCATAGACCAGTCTTACACTGTCTTGCATGGCATTGAATTCAAATTTATCACGTGCATTAAAGGCAATTGCTTCTACAATTTGGCCATTATCCAAAGCCAGACGCAGCTTTAAATGTATTTCTTTTAGCCAGCGATAATCTAGAATCTTAAAGACCCCTTCAAAAATCGGCGATGGAAATTTTTGTCCCCAAGGCGTTAAGTTTTGCAGAAAATCTACGGTTTCAATTTGGAAATGTTCTGTCGGTAATTCACCATCCGTCCACAAAGTGGCATAAAACAGTGATTCGTCCATCGCTGCGATTAATTTTTCAAATTCTTGTTTAAATTCATCAAAATGCTGTTTTTGAATAGTCAAACCCGCAGCTGCCGCGTGACCGCCAAAATGGCTGACCAAATGCGGATGCTGTTCAGCAATCAGCTCAATCGCATCACGTATATGCACCCCTTCGATCGAGCGCGCAGAGCCTTTAATATGAATGCCATCTTCATCGGAGGCAAAAACAATACTTGGACGATGAAACTGTTCTTTTAAACGACCGGCCACAATCCCAATCACGCCCTGATGCCAATGCGGTTCAAACAGAATCAGTGCAGCAGGCAGATGCTCTTGGTCCAGCTCGAGCTGGGCCAGTTCAGACAAAGCCTCTTGCTTCATCTGGGTTTCGACCTGACGGCGCTCAGTGTTCAACTGATTTAATTGTTGTGCCAGTGGATAAGCGCTTTGCAAATCTGCAGCCAGCAGACACTCAATGCCTATATCCATGGTTTCCATGCGCCCCGCTGCATTGATACGCGGACCAAGTACAAAGCCTAAATCCTGAGCTTTTAAGGAGGCTGGATCGCGTCCGGCAATATCCAGTAATGCACTAATCCCGGCGCGGCACTGCCCTTGCCGTATGCGCTTTACCCCGGCATCGACCAAAATGCGGTTGTTATAGTCCAGACTGGCCACATCGGCATAGGTACCTAAAGCCACCAGATCGAGATACTGGGCCACTTTGGCAGTGGACTTGCCGAGTTGACTGCGATAACTGGACAAATTGGCAAGCAGGTAAAATGCCACGCCAACTCCAGCCAAAGCCTTGCTTGGAAATTCACAGCCCAACTGGTTCGGATTGACCACAGCTTCGGCTTTCGGGGTTTCTTTGGTGGTCAGGTGATGATCGGTAATAATCACCTCCATGCCATGTGCTTGCGCCTGCTCCACCCCTGTATGGCTGGAAATACCATTATCGACAGTAATCAGCAAATCGGGCTGGAAAGTGGTGAATGCCAAATCGGCAATCGCCGGTGTTAAACCATAACCATATTTAAAGCGGTCAGGCACCAGATAGGCGACATTGGCTCCCATATCCCGCAGCGCTAGAATCATCAACGCGGTGCTGGTGGCACCATCGGCATCATAATCGCCTACAATCACGATTTTCTTTTGCTGGTCAATCGCGTGGTCCATCAACTGAATGGCAGCATCCAAACCCTTCATGGTCGGCGCTAAAAGATGCTTCAATTTCAATTCTAATTCTTGTTCTGATTGCACACCGCGGCGCGCTAAAATTTGCGCAATAAACGGCGACACGCCCTGAAAGTTTTCAGGGCGTGTAATAAACGGTCGTTGCTGAATCAGTGTTTTTGGCATTAAGGCATGAGTCGTTGTAATTTCCAGGTACTTCCGATTCTTTCATAACTCAAGCGGTCATGTAAACGGTTAGGACGACCTTGCCAAAATTCATAATAATCTGGTTGTAGGCGATAGCCGCCCCAGAATTCAGGTTTTGCCAATTCAGCTTTGTCGCTCACCAAGTCCTGCAACGCCTGAAAACGGGTTTGCAATTCCTCACGACTGGCAATCACGCCACTTTGTGGCGTACTGATATGCGCTGCAATCTGACTGTCTCGTGGGCGTTTATGATAATACTCGGTCGATTCTTCTAAAGAGATTTTCTCAACGCGGCCACCGACACGAATCTGACGCTCTTGCTCGGGCCAATAAAACAGCAATTCGGCATAGGGATTTTCTGCCAAATCCAGGCCTTTCTGGCTGTCATAATTGGTATAAAAATCATAACCCGCTTCAGTCGCGCCGCGTAATAATACGGTACGTACATGTGGACGGCCTTGTGTATTGGCAGTTGCCAATGACATGGCGTAGGGCTCATGCAGTTTTGCATCTAAAGCGTGGTTAAACCAATTCAAGAATTGCTCATGTGGATGTTCAGCCAGATGAGTTTCATGCAATTCCCCTTTTTGGTAACTTAAGCGAAGTTCGCTTAAGTCTTTAATCACATCCTTCATATTGTTACCTTAAGCTGCGTTAGCACGTACACTATCTGCAAGATGATTAGCCAAATCAGTCACTTCCTGAAGATTATCGCCTTCGACCATTACTCGAATGACCGGTTCCGTGCCCGATTTACGAATCAATAAACGGCCACGACCTTTCAACTGGGTTTCGGCCTGATCAAATTCAGCCACCAATGCAGGTACTGAATACGGGTCAAACATTTCCGCCAGACGAACATTCACCAAGACATTAGGCAATAAGCTAAAACCTTCAACCAGTTCATGCAGGGCTTTTTGCTGCTCCACCATCACAGTCAATACCTGCAAGGCAGCAATAATGGCATCACCTGTCGTGCTTTTATCTAAGGTCAAAATATGCCCTGATGGTTCACCACCAATGACCCAACCTTTTTCGTCTAAGGCCTGTAACACATAACGGTCGCCTACGCTGGCACGTATAAATGGAACTTGGGCTTTTTCTAAAGCCAGTTCAAGTGCCATATTGCTCATGACCGTACCAACAATGCCCGCCGGCTTGTGCTTGCCCTGAGTCGCCAAAATGTAAAGGATATGGTCACCGGTAATTTGCTCACCGTTTTTATCCACCATAATCACGCGGTCTGCGTCGCCGTCAAAGGCAATACCCAAATCTGCCTGATGTTCAACCACGGCTTTTTGCAGGTTTTCCGGATGGGTTGAACCACAGTCTTGATTGATATTTAAGCCATCTGGTTCATTATAAAGTGCCACAACTTTGGCACCCAGTTCTTTAAATACTGATGGTCCCACGTTATAGGCAGCGCCGTTGGCACAGTCCACCACAATTTTTAAGTTACTCAAGTCAAAATGGTACGGAAAAGTGGATTTACAGAATTCAATATAACGACCATTGGCATCTTTCACCCGCACACTTTTGCCCAAGTTGGCGGTATCTTCAATTTTTAACTCTTTTTCCAGTTCCTGGTTAATCGCTTCCTGAATCTCGTCTGGAAGTTTTTTACCTTCGCTTGAGAAGAACTTAATCCCATTATCAAAATAAGGATTGTGCGAAGCTGAAATCACAATACCTAAACTGGCATGTAAAGCACGGGTTAAATGGGCAATCGCAGGCGTCGGTAAAGGACCAAGCAGATGCACATATACACCCGCCGCATTTAAACCGGCTTGTAATGCAGATTCTAAAATATAGCCCGATAAGCGGGTATCTTTACCCAAAACAACAATGGGTTTAGATTTTTTAGTGGATTGTTTTAAAACTTTACCGGCAGCAAAACCCAACCTCAAGGCAAATTCAGGTGTAATTGGAAGCTCCCCAAACTTTCCACGAATACCATCTGTTCCAAAATAACTCATTTTCTACTCGCTTTTTATACATTTATAGGGAGATTGATCATCCCATTTTACGGTAAATACTTTACACCAAAATCAAAAAAGCCGTCATATAAATGACGGCTTTTCCTGAATTTGATTACTAAAAATCAACCAACACGGTAGTTCGGTGCTTCTTTGGTAATCGTCACATCATGTACGTGTGATTCAGACATACCTGCAGCTGTGATTTTCACAAATTTCGCATTCTGGCGAAGATCGTCCACAGTTGCAGAACCGGTATAACCCATAGAAGAACGCAAGCCGCCCATCATTTGATGCACGATATTGCCCATAGGACCTTTATACGGTACGCGACCTTCAATACCTTCAGGAACTAACTTCTCAGCACCGGCTTTAGAGTCCTGGAAATAACGGTCGGCAGAACCTGTTGCACCGGCCATTGCACCCAATGAACCCATACCACGGTAAGCTTTGTAGTAACGACCCTGGAAGAATTCCACTTCGCCCGGTGCTTCTTCAGTACCAGCCATCAGTGAACCGACCATAATCGTGCTTGCACCTGCACCAATCGCTTTGGCCATATCACCAGAGAAGCGAATACCACCGTCAGCAATTAAAGGAATTTGCTCTTTCAATGCATTAGCAACGCTATCGATTGCAGAGATTTGCGGCATACCAATACCAGCAACAATACGCGTGGTACAGATCGAACCAGGACCGATACCCACTTTAACCGCATCTGCACCTGCATCAAGAAGTGCAAGAGCCGCGTCACCAGTGGCAATGTTACCGCCAATCACCTGAACTTGCGGATAGTTGGCTTTGACCCAACGTACGCGTTCAATTACCCCAGCAGAGTGACCATGAGCTGTATCGACCACAATGGCATCCACACCCGCTTCAACCAGTGCTTCAACACGGCTTGGTGTTTCTGCACCGGTACCGACTGCCGCACCAACACGTAGACGACCTAAGTCATCTTTACAGCTGTTTGGATAAAGTTCCGCCTTACGGAAATCAGTGACAGTAATCAAACCTTTCAGTTCGTTGTTATCACCCACCACCAGTACTTTTTCAATACGATTTTTTTGCAGCAGCGCCTGGATATTTTCTTTTGATTCGTTTTCGCGAACAGTCACCAGACGGTCTTGACCTGTCATGATATTGCTAACAGGTTGTTCCAGATTGGTTTCGAAACGTGTATCACGACCTGTCACAATACCCACAACCTTGCCATCTTTAACAACCGGCACGCCGCTGATGTTATTGGCTTGAGTGATTGCAATCAGTTCACGAACGGTAGTTTCTGGAGTCACGGTAATCGGATCTTTCACCATACCGGCTTCAAATTTTTTCACACGGCGTACTTCTGCAGCTTGCGCAGCAATATCCATGTTTTTGTGCAAGATACCAATACCGCCATTTTGCGCCATTGCAATCGCCATACGGGATTCAGTCACCGTATCCATAGCTGCTGACACAAGAGGAATATTCAGGTTAATGCCACGAGTTAGGCGTGTCTTTAAGGAGACATCTTTTGGGAGAACAGTTGAGTAGGCAGGGAGTAATAAGACATCATCGAAGGTTAGCGCTTCTTGAACGATGGTCAACATAACAGTCTCACTGGTAATTTCCGTGCGCTATTATAAACAAATCTAGCCCTAAATTTCATTGCAATTCAAAAATTATTTTTATCTCGGGTAATTGACGCACAAAATGCGAAGAAAAACTGCCCTCATCCAATGGATCAATCCTCATATCTTAGCTCTATTAACCCTTAAGAATGGCTGGCTGGAATTCCCTCTCTCTGCATCAAACTGCTAAAACGATGCAGTATCTTCACTGTTATTAAATAACCTATAGAAGATAGATATTGCATTTAAAAAGCTATAAAGAATAAAAAAGCAGAGTCTTCACTCTGCTTGAACTTAAATCCCGGGCTTACTTGTTAAACAACCTGATCAAAATCTGCATCGTTGGTCGACTCGAAAGATTCAAGCGGCACAAAAGGGATCATGTTATGCGCCCGTCTTGCCTTATTGCATTGCTCATCGGCAATTTGGACTTCTTTACACGAGGAACTGCGTGCCTCATACATGCCGCAGCTCACCTGCTTGCCTATTTCACCTGTCAGGGCAATACAGCGTGGATTTTTTTGATTGGTTCCCGCCATACACGAATACACTGCTGTTACAGGTTCGGTATAGTGTTCAAGCATGGCAAGCCCTTCTGCCCAATAAAATGAAACGCGAAAATAGGCGCAGCACGCGCCACAACTTAGACAGGCATCCTGCGTGAGTACTTGAGACAACATTCTTATAAATTCTCGTCATCTAAACTATTTTTAGTGCGAAAATCTTAAAAAATGTTGTTGTTTAACTCAAGCTTTTTTTCATGCATCTGACGGTCATTATTCAGGACAGGTAAATACGGTTTCATCCATTAAATCGACGCCGCATTCCAAGGTTTCAATCCAGTCCAAGAATTGATTTACCTGTTCTTTTCCAATGAAAGGCGTACCGTGCTGTGGCACGATCATTTCCACATCCATGCTACGAATCATATTCACCCAAAGACGAATCACCTTATTGGAACACATATAACGTTGATGGAAGCTTTTCATCTTTGGAATATGCGCGGCAAAATTTTCCAGCGGTTTAGCTGCATCTTCCACCATAGACGCGCCCATATCGCCGGAAAACAGAATTTTGGCAATCGGGTCATAAAACTGGAAATTACCGACTGAATGCAGGAAATGTGCCGGAACAGCGACAATGGTTGCATGACCTAATGGAATGACCTGACCATGATCTGGAAGTTCAATCAAACGGTCGAGCCAGTTGCCCTTCATCCGGTCGCTCATGAAGGCCGAGTTCAAGTGCGGTAAGAAACGTGCCCAGAGTTTAGACGCCACCACTTTGGCCTCGGTATAGACCAGCCAGCGCGGCATAGAAGTAATAATGTCAGGGTCTTGATGGGATGCCATGACATAATCAAGGTTGGTCAAGCGGGTATATTTATTCAGTTCCATGGTGAGTGGAACATAGGTCAAGTCACCCCCTGGATCCAGCACTGCGGCACGTTCATTATCTAGTATTAGAAACTGATTGGCTTGTACCCCTTCACCTTTGACCAGACTGGTAAAACTAATACATTTATGCGTGCCATTATCAAACAACACCTGTGATGTCGTGCGGTCAAATGCCATAACCTGTTCCCCAAAAAAATCGTGATAAAAGTGCATTTTTAATGCCATACAACTTATAGGGTATTGTGTGAATTTACAACCAATATGTATGAAAATATTGTTATATTTATCAGTAAATTGTGATTCATTTAAAATAAAAAATCCCGACTAAAATGCCAGGATTTTTTTAACACTATTCAAGTTTAGAAGAAATAATGTTGTATCAAAGTTGCAACACCAATAATCAAGAAGATGCTGGCACCAATTTTATGAATCAGTGGAATTGGCAATTTATCAGCCAGCTTATTCCCCACAAATACCGCCGGTGCATTGGCAATCATCATCCCAATGGTGGTCCCTAGCATCACCCAGAACACACTGTCAAAACGTGCAGCCAGAGCAACGGTCGCCACCTGGGTTTTATCGCCTATTTCCGCCAGGAAGAACAGTACAAAAGTCGCCCCAAACACGCCATATTTTTGCCATTTATTAATATTATCGGTTTCATCTTCAAGCTCGTCTGGAACCAGCATCCAGAGTGCCATGGCAATAAAGCCAACCGATACAATCCATAGCAACACATCTGGATTGAGGACCGTAGTAATCCACTGACCAAGCACAGCCGATATACCGTGGTTCAATAAGGTTGCCAGTAAAATGGCAAGTAGAATAGGAACAGGTTTTCTAAAACGGGCAGCCAGTAACAAGGCTAATAACTGAGTTTTATCCCCCATTTCTGCAAGGGCAACAATAGCGGTTGAAATAAGCAGTTCATACATGTGGTCTTTCTCTGGCTAGCAAAATTTGCCGATGACTTATCGCTCCTGCTAGCCAAAAATCTGCAGAGTGATAAATCAAAGGTCTTGCCAACAAAAAAAGCTTTGAGAAAAGCTGAATTGGTTCTTTGCTATGATGACCATGTTCTGCGGAACAATTATGTTGACCATCACCTTTTTACATTGCGTAAAAAGCGGCTACTCCCCAATGAAGTGGGTTGATTTTAATCGCAAAGCAATTTTTTATCAAATTATTTTAAGCTCAGCCTTTTAAAACAGCGCATTAAAAAAAATAAAGGCTCATACTTAAAACGCAAGACGACTCAACTTTTTGAATGGTCCGTGCCCATAAAAAAACCCTGCCGAAGCAGGGTTTATCTTATTCGCACTTTATAAACTGATTAGAGCAATAAGCTACGAATATCAGCTAACAATTTGGTCAGTTTATTGGTAAAGCGGGCTGCATCTGCACCATTAATCACGCGATGGTCATAAGACAAAGATAGAGGCAACATAAGCTTAGGATCAAAGCCTGTGCCGTTCCAAACCGGTTGCATGGTTGCAGGTGAAATCCCCAAAATCGCAACTTGAGGCCAGTTTACCAATGGGGTAAATGCTGTACCGCCAATTGAACCCAGGCTGGTAATGGTGAAGTTCGCACCTTGCAAGTCTTTCGGTGACAATTTCTTGTCACGTGCTTTCTTGCTCAGTTCACCCAGTTCAACTGCAATTTGCTTGATTGATTTCTGATCTGGATTACGCAGTACCGGTACTGTCAAACCATCCGGTGTTGCCACGGCAATCCCCATATGGATTTCATTACGCAGCAGTACCGATTTTTGATCATCCGCCAAATGGCCTGCAAAATAAGGCTCTTCTTTCAACAGATGAGCCACTGCCTTGGCAATGAAAGCCAGAATCGTCAGACTAATACCGTCCTGTTTAAACTTGGCTTTGAGATCACCGCGCCAAGCTTCAAGTTCGGTAATATCGGCCAGGTCAAACTGAGTCACCTGTGGAATGTAGTTATTCAACGACAACTGCGGTACAGAAACCTGTTGCAAGCGTGTCATTGCTTTTTCTTCAACCCCACCAAATGCAGAGAAGTCTGGCAGTTTTGGCAGATCTGCCACCTGAACCGCCGCAGCAGCTACAGGAGCAGCTTGAGGCGCGGTGAGGCGTGTTTTCACGTAAGCAAAAACATCTTCCTTCATCAAACGCGTATGTGGACCTGATGCTTGCACTTCAGCCAATACCACACCCAACTCACGAGCAAGCTTACGTACCGCAGGACCTGCATATACTTTGGCATTGGCAGCATTCTGCTCTTTGCTCAGCTTATCAGCCGATTGGACCGGTGCCTGTTCTACAGGTGCTGAGGTAGGTGCTGCTGGCGCTGGTTTTGTAGTGGTTTCTGCTTTAACCGCAGGTGCAGATTCAGCTTTAGCCGCCGGAGTTGAAGCCGCTTTAACTTGACCTGCTGCTTCAATAGTCACCAAGGCAATCCCTTGAGAGACATTCTGGCCCACTTCAACATGAATGGCTTTAATCACCCCTGCTGATGGGCTTGGCACTTCAACGGTGGCTTTATCTGACTCAACCACAATAATGCTTTGATCAGCTTCAACCGTGTCGCCGACTTGAACCAGAATTTCCGCTACTGCAGCTTTGTCCACACCCAAGTCGGGTACAGCAACTTCGATTTCACCTGCAGGCGCCGCAGCCGCTTGTGGTGCTGACCCGGCTTTGGCTTCAGGTGCAACCTGAACAGCTTCTGGCTTTGCAGCTTCAGCTTGAGTGGCAGGTGCTGATCCAGCAGTTTTCACTTTAAGAATCAGCACGCCTTCTTTGACCGAGTCGCCTTCCTTAATTTCGATAGATTCAACCGTGCCTGAAACCGTGCTCGGCACTTCGACAGTCGCCTTGTCAGATTCCACCACCACGAGGCTTTGATCTACTTCAATCTGATCACCGACCTGAACCAGAATCTCACCGACCAGTGCTTTTTCTACCCCAATGTCCGGCAGTTTCACCTCGACAATGCTTGAGGTGGCAGCTGCTTGAGCAGGCTGTTCAACCGCATGAGTCGCCTTTGGCTGATGTGAAGACAATTCCTGCATAATTTCCTGGTCAGGTAAAGAAGTCGGGGTATTTTCCGAAGTCTTTTGTGAAGCATCTGCTTCTTGGGCTTCAACTACACCTGTTGAACCGTCTTCAGCTTCCAGTTCAATCAGCACTGAACCTTCTGACACCACATCGCCTGCTGCAACCGTAATACTTTTTACGATTCCTGCTGAAGTGCTGGGCACTTCAACAGAGGCTTTATCCGATTCAAGTAAGACCAGGCTGTCATCAATCTCAACACTCTCGCCCACTTTGACCAAAATTTCTGCAACAGTGGCTTGATCAACTCCAATATCAGGTGTTTTGATTTGCATGCTTAGTTCTCCTCACCTGATTGTTCTTTATAGTCGGCAACTGCTTGAACCTCTGGATGTGCTTGAGGTGCCCAAGCGACAGGACGATCAGTATCTAGCTCAAAGCTTGAAATCGCGTCTTTGACTAAACGTGCATCCACTTCGCCTTCATCGGCCAGTTTCTTCAAGGTTGCCACGACAATGTGCGCTGCATCTACACCGAAGTAACTACGCAAATTGCCACGTGTATCTGAACGACCATAGCCATCAGTACCTAAGGCTACGAATGGACGGTTGTCCGGAAGATAGGCACGAATCTGTTCACTGTATGCACGCATATGATCGGTTGCAGAAACCACAATACCGTCAGTTTCACGCAATTGTTGAGATACCCAAGATTCCTTCGCTTCTTCGGTCAATGGATGCAGGCGGTTGTATTCTTCACATGCCATACCATCACGTGCCAACTCGTTGAAGCTGGTCACGCTCCATACATTCGCGTGAATCTGGTATTCATCACGCAAGATTTTCGCCGCTTTAATCACTTCACGAAGAATCACGCCTGAACCCATCAGTTGAACAGTGGCTTTATCATCCTGTTCAAGCAGATACATACCGCGCTTGATGCCTTCTTCCACGCCTTGTGGCATTTCAGGATGCTCATAATTTTCGTTCATTACCGTCAGATAATAGAACACGCGTTCCTGATTGACATACATGCGTTGCAAGCCATCATGGACGATCACCGCAAGTTCATAACCGAAACATGGATCATAAGAGACACAGTTTGGAATGGTGTTGGCAAGGATGTGCGAATGACCGTCCTGATGCTGCAAACCCTCACCGTTCAATGTGGTACGGCCTGCAGTTGCACCGAGCAAGAAACCTTGTGCCTGCGCATCACCCGCGGCCCATGCAATGTCACCAATACGCTGGAAACCGAACATTGAGTAGTACATGTACATTGGAATCATTGGCAGGTTATTGGTTGAATAACTGGTCGCCAAGGCTGCCCATGCACTCATCGCACCGGCTTCGTTAATCCCTTCCTGCAACATGTGACCATCTTTAGCTTCACGATAGTTCATCAGCTGTTCTTGGTCTTCAGGAGTATATTTCTGGCCATGTGCAGCATAAATACCCAACTGACGGAACATGCCTTCTAAACCAAAGGTACGTGCTTCATCCGGTACGATCGGAACCACGCGGTCTTTAATTGCTTTTTCTTTCAGCAACGCTGAAATTAAGCGGACCATGACCATAGTAGTCGATTGTTGTTTGCCATTTGAGCCTTTTAATACAGCATCAAACACTGAAAGTTCTGGAATTGCCAAAACTTCACTTTCTTTACGACGTGCAGGCAGATAACCACCCAATGCTTCACGACGCGCCTTCATGTATTTAATTTCAGGCGAGTTTTCACTTGGACGGTAGAATGGCACTTCCTCAAGCTGCTCATCGGTAAATGGCAGGTTGAAACGGTTACGTACATACTTGAGTGATTCAAGCTGCATTTTCTTGATTTGGTGGGTTTTATTCACCGCTTCAATTTCTTCAGACAGACCATAACCTTTAACTGTTTTCGCTAAAATTACGGTTGGCTGACCTGTCGATTTCATCGCTTCAGCATAGGCAGCATAAACTTTGTATGGATCGTGACCACCGCGGTTCAGATTATCAATATCTTCATCGCTTAAACCTTTAACAAGTTCTTCAGCTTCTGGGTATTTACCAAAAAAGTGTGCACGCGTATATGCACCGCCTTTTACTTGGTAACGTTGATAATCACCATCCACCGCTTCTTCCATCACGGCTTTTAATGCGCCTGATTCATCTTTGGCCAGTAATGGATCCCAATGACGACCCCATACGACTTTAATCACGCGCCAGCCGGCACCACGGAATAAAGATTCAAGTTCCTGAATGATTTTACCGTTACCACGTACCGGACCATCCAGACGTTGTAAGTTACAGTTCACCACCCATATCAGGTTATCCAGCTTTTCACGGCCAGCAAGTGAAATCGCACCTGTACTTTCTGGCTCATCCATCTCACCATCGCCGAGGTAAGCCCAGACTTTACGGTCTTCTTCTTTAATCAGGCTGCGGTTCATCAGGTATTTTTGAATATGCGCCTGATAAATCGACATGATCGGACCCAGACCCATCGATACGGTCGGGAATTGCCAATAATCCGGCATCAAGTACGGATGCGGGTAACTTGGCAAACCATTACCACCTACTTCACGGCGGAAATTATTCAGTTGCTCTTCAGTCAAACGACCTTCCAGGAATGAACGTGCATAAATACCAGGGGCACAATGTCCTTGGTAATAAATCATGTCGCCACCAAAGTGATCGCTATTAGCACGGAAGAAGTGGTTAAAACCAACATCATATAGGGTTGCAGAAGATGCAAAACTTGCCAAGTGGCCACCCAGATCGTCACCGGTTTTATTGGCACGTAATACCATCGCCAAAGCATTCCAGCGAATCAGTGCACGGATACGGCGTTCCATATCTTGGTCACCTGGCATCGCCGGTGTTTCATCCACTGAAATGGTATTGAGATAAGGAGTATTTAAACGCTGAATAGGAACATGCTTGGCAATCGCGCGCTGATAGAGCTTTTCTAATAAAAAGGCAGCTCGCTCCGTACCCATGTGCTGCAAAACCGAGTCAAACGCGTCTTGCCATTCTTGGGTTTCTTGCGCATCGGTATCACCATAAAACGCCATATTTCACCTATTCCTTGAGCTTATTTATAGTCTCTATATGTACCATACTTTAGGAGCCATCAGTTATTGCTACAGCTGAATACGGAATACCACTATTATTTAGATAATAAATACTCGTTGACTAATACTTACACAATAAAACAAAAAACCGCCAATAAAGGCGGTTTTTTATACAATAAGTATTCTGGGGAATGATAGTATTATATGTGAAATCTATAAAGATATAGGTTTCCATTCTTTAACGAAATCAACACAGACTATTTTAAGGCGTATGGCAACATTGCTAGATAAGTTGAAGGATTTTTGCGTTGTCCGTCTTTAACCACTTCATAATGTAGGTGTGGACCAGTACAACGACCTGTACAACCGACATTGGCAATATGTTCACCGGCATCGACGCGATCGCCAACACGAGCAATCAAACGGGACGCATGTGCGTAACGGGTTAAATAACCATTACCGTGATTAATTTCCACGTATTGACCATAACCTGTACCCCAACCTGATTTGGTGACTACACCCGGGCCAGTTGCATAAATAGGTGTACCACTTGGTGCAGATAAGTCTAAACCAGAATGGTTTTCAGCACGACCGCCCATAGTACGGCCACCATAGTTTGAGCTTACACGTTTCATCTCTGGAAGAGGATGAGACACCAACCAAGAGTAGGCATTGCCAGAATAAGTTTTTGAGCTTGCTGAACCGTATTTTTTTGCTAAAGATTCGTTGTTTAATTCAGTGGTTTTTTTACGTAATTGAACGTTCATTCGGGTTTCAGCAGGAATATCAATATCATTTGATTCTGCATAAGACCCTTGAGCTAAAGTACGGGTTAATTGTTCAATGCGATCTACCGATGCATTGTTAGAGTTAGGATTTAATTCGACTAAATCTGCAAAAGCTACAGATGCGGCAGAAGCTGCCAATGAAAACGCTAATAAAATACGTCGCGTGTGCATAAAAACCTCTTTTGACTGTTCTTAATCAATGTCCTTGCGTGATCTCTTCCTTGATATCTACTAAAAGAAGTGCGTAAGATTAAGACATAAATATGTAGGAACAATGTATGTCGGAACCAGTGAACGTCTTTCAACAAACAAGAAAACACTTAAAAACAGGAAACTTTACGTTTCTCTCTACACAAGTTGCTGCATGGCAGAAACTCACAAAACTCATTCAACCGATATTGCCCCAACCGGAGCAATGGCAAGTTGTTTGTTATCAACATGGCATTTTGACGATAACAGGTGCAAATCAAGCCATGATTAGTCAACTTGCATATCTTCAAAAGCAATATATTACTCAATTGTCGCAATTGCCTGAATTTAAAGACCTGCAAAAAATGCAAGTACGTTTAAGAATTCAAACACAAACCCCAATAAAACCCCAATCTCTGTCCAGATCCCTTAGTCCAGATACTCAAGACTTACTTCGCGGTGCTGCTGACTTTGTAAGCGACTCTAAGCTTAGCCAAGCTATGCTACGTTTGGCAAGCAATAAAAAGTAACCAATACAGGCATACCATTGAATTAAGAAAAAAAATATGTGAACTGTTTAACAGTCCCTTTTGTTACATTATAACGCTTGCATTAAAAGACAATGACTTATGTCACACTGACATAAGAAATTGGACATTGATTAATGTCATCAAATGTTACAATTTCGTAATTAGCAGGATCACTTTTAACATTGCGTAATAATTGATTATTTAAGGCATGACCGGACTTATAACCGTCAAATTTGGCAATAATCTGGTGTCCTAAGAGATATAAATCCCCTACCGCATCCAGAATTTTGTGACGCACAAATTCATCCGAGAAGCGAAGTCCTTCTTCATTAACTACACCGGTTTCATCCACCCCAATGGCATTTTCCAGACTGGCACCTAAGGCCAGATTATTGGCTTTTAAATAATCCAGATCTTTCATAAAACCGAAAGTCCGTGCTTCACTGACTTCGTAGACAAAAGTTTCGGTAGAAAAGTCGATGGTTGCAGACTGATATTCTTTTTTAAATGCGGGATGATCAAAATCAATCGTAAAGTTGAGTTGAAAGCCGTCATGAGGATGAAATACTGCACGTTTATCATCAATCAATGCTTCTACAGGTTTTAAAATTTTTATAAATTTTTTCGCTGCATTTTGTTCTTGTAATCCACCTTGCATCAGCAAGTAAATAAATGGACCTGCACTGCCATCCATGATTGGAACTTCTGAAGCCGAAACTTCAATAATCAGATTATCAATTCCCAGACCTGCAATGGCACTCATGACATGCTCAATGGTACCTACCTTGGCATTTTCCTGAACCAGATTAGAACACATGAAGGCTTCTTGAATCAGCAGTGCATCTGCTGGAATATCCACCGGCGGATCTAAATCGATACGTCGAAATACAATTCCCCCATCCACATGGTGCGGCACAAAGTTAATTAAGACTTTTTGCCCACTATGAAGACCAATACCGCTCGCTTTCACGACACGCTGTAGGGTACGTTGTTTCAACATGTTTTTCTATCATCTGCTCATCAAACCGCTATACGTTAGCATATTTAGCCATTGATAAAAAATAAAAAGGTAGCCGCAAGACTACCTTTTCTGTTGAATTTATGCAGATTGCATAGATTTTTCTTTATTTACGTTGCTGATTTTTCAAGTAATCTTGAATGCTCATTGGCGTTGGACGTGCTGAACCCACTGCTGGAGATGGTGTGGCTGCCGCCTCATTTTGCTGACGCTGAATGGCGGGCACATCATCATCTTCAACCACCGCATGCGCCACATGATTAGAAGGACGTGTTGCAGACTGTACTGATGGACGTTTCACCGTCTCTGCTGAATCTGCTGAATTACGGGTCAAACCTGTCGCAATCACCGTTACGCTCAATTCATCACGTGCATCTGGATCAAATACCGTACCGTAGAACACCTGACCTTCATCTAAATCGACAATCTGGTTAACTACATCGGTAATTTCTTCAATTTCACCGAAGGTCACATCATCACCGCCAGTCACGTTAATCAAAATGCCTTTGGCATTCATAATCGTTACGTTATCGAGCAGTGGACTACGGATAGCCTGTTCAGCAGCTTGACGCGCACGGGTTTCACCACGACCTGAACCCACACCCATCATGGCATAACCACGCGTACTCATGGCAGTTTTCAAATCGGCGAAGTCAAGGTTGATATGACCTGGACGAACCACAAGATCAAAGATACTACGTACCGCATTGAGCAATACGTCATCGGCTTTTTTATACGCGTCTTTCATTGAAATATCGCGGAATACTTTAAGCAAACGCTGGTTAGGAATAATGATTAAAGAATCAACATGCGCTTCCAAAGCTTCAATGCCTTTTTCAGCAGATTGCTGGCGACGCTTACCTTCAAAGTTAAAGGGTGTAGTTACCACACCTACGGTCAAAATGCCCATTTCTTTAGCAATTTCAGCAACAACTGGCGCAGCACCGGTACCTGTACCACCACCCATACCTGCAGTAACAAACACCATGTCTGTACCTTCCAGATGTTGACGAATCAACTCGCGGCTTTCTTCAGCAGCAGTTTGACCCACTTGCGGATTTGCACCAGCACCCAGACCACGCGTACTTTGTTCACCTAACTGGATTTTGAATTGAGCATTCATGCGGTCTAAAGCCTGTTTGTCCGTATTGGCACAAACAAATTTTACCCCTTGAATGTCGGATTCAAGCATGTGTTGCACAGCATTACCACCAGCACCACCAACACCAAATACAGTGAAACGGGCTTGACCGTTGCTATCGTTTTGATCATCTTCTAAAAATTCAAATGAGGCCATGACCTTTGGATTTCCTAATTCGTAATTGGCAGTCACTTAAGCCCGTATACTGCCTTGATCTTAATAAAAATTGAGTTTAGGATGCTGCCCAACTACACGCTTGTCAAGTGCAAGCCGTTAGACGTACAACTTCCTTACAATATTCCCAATAAATTTCACTTAAAATATCGATTTTAACTGATTGTTTAATGCTGACCATGCCCGACCAACCCGCTTGAAAACCGTCAGTTTTTCGGGATCTGTCGTTTCTACAATCGTATCTTGCGTATCACTTTGGCTAAACATCAACAAACCGGCAGCAGTCGTATATTGTGAACGACGTAAAGCCGCCTGATTCTGTTCATCAGCATGTACCTGTACTGGCGGATTACCTAAATGCGCTGATACACCCAACATATGACGTGCCAAATTCACCATGCCTTCAATTTGACTGGCATCACCGGTCAGAACTACGCCATGATACAAACCATGGATGGCGCCATTACGCTGTAACTCTTGATGAACCTGGGTCAGAATTTCTTCATAACGCGCAATAATGATTTCTGCCAGTTCAATACGGCTGATGGTTTGTGGACCATCAATCCCCTGGAATTGAATCATATGGTCAGGTTTGACCACTTTCAGGTCAACACAGCCATATAACAACTTCAGCCGTTCAGCTTCTTCAGTTGTGGTTTGCAATACCGCAGCAATATCACGGGTAACATGTTCACCACCGCGCTGCAAAGTATGCGTCAATGCCAGGCGACCATCTAGATAGACAGCAATATTGGTAGTACCGGCACCAATATCGACCAAGCATACACCATATTCTTTTTCATCTTTCAACAAACTGGCTTCGGCAGTCGCCAAACAGGAAACCACCATTTTCTCAACGCCAATATTGGCCCCTTTCAGGGCACGATCCAGATTCTGCATGGTACTGATTGGCAACATCATGAGCTGATAATGCCCCACCATGCTATGTGCAGACATGCGAATCGGATTTTGCACCCATTCCGCAGAATCGTCCAATTCAAAACCTAAAGGTACAGCACTCACCAGATAATGGTCTGACGTCAAATGACTGGCTTTGGCCAACTCGAGCGCACGAACCACTTCGCTTGTTGTAATTGTGTGGTCGCTATTTTCAATCGGTGTACGGCCTGAGGCATAAAAGCTTTTTAATTCTGCGCTTGGGATTGAAACCCAAGCGGAATGCACCCGACATTCAGCCATATCTTCTGCTTCTTGTACGGCATTTTTAATTGCCGTGATGACCTTGTCGAGACTTACAATTTTCCCTTTATTCATGCCTCGGTTACGAGCGGTTGCCATTCCAATCACTTGGATATTGTCTGGCGCATGTACCTTACCAATCAAAACTGAAACTTTGTGTGTCCCAATGTCAATCGCAACAACCGAGGGAACAGCTTCATTCATTATCTACTACTACCATTACGTGTTTAGTTAATTTATGGCCTTAAGCCTCTATTTTATATAAAGCCGCCCAATTATGGCTTTACCATTCTTGCATCTGCAATGCTTGTGTCATCAATCGTTACAACAAAATGACCATTTACAATATTTTGGGGTGCTGCATTCTTCCATTGTATGGCCAATCCATTTCTATAACGCAAATCCACTGACGAAATTTTAGCCCAAACCGGTTTTAAATCACTTTGTGCCAGATGACTCAAGCGTTGAAGTTTACCCATGGTTTGATCCTGATCGACAATAATGCGCAAACCTGAATCAAACTGCATGAACCAGGTCATACGTTCTGTTAAATATAATTCTTTTAAACGAATGTTGACCGGCAGGAATAACTGATTAATTTCATTGTAGCGACGCATCATCATTTTTGACTGAGAAGCGGGACCATGCAGCAAAGGTAATTTCTGGTTATTTTGTGGCACCACTTCTGCAAAAATATCGCCACTGTCACTCAACAGCCGTCCGGTTCCCCAGCGGGCAATGGCATGACGAGGCATCACTCGCACACGAATTGAATTCGGCCATGCACGTGAGACCACCACGCGATCGACCCAAGACAACTCTAAAGCCTGATCCCGGATTTGTTCCAGATCAGAGGTAAAATAATTTTCTGTCACCTTGGGTGCAACATGGGTCATGACCTGGCGATTTTCAGCCTCTGAACGTGTACCTATCACACTCAGTTTGGCCACCTGAGCATCCGTCATGACACCATACAGACCATATACTCCCACAGCCAATACGGCAAGTGCTACCAGCATCAATAGCCAGCCACCCAGATTCGTAAGCTTTTCCTTACGTGTAGGTGGCTTATCATGGATGGAGGTAATTGCTGCTCGTTTACGACGCATTGAAGCAGGGAGTTGAGCCATAGTTTAGTGAGCCGCAGCCGTTAAAGTTTGTTCTAAAATAGCCACACACAATTCATCAAAACTATAACCAACAGCTTGGGCAGCTTTTGGTACTAGAGAATGACTTGTCATGCCTGGAACAGTATTTACTTCCAATAACCAGAAGTTACCCTGTTCATCCTGCATGGCATCAATACGACCCCAACCGCTTGCACCTACGGCCTGGAAAGCACGTAAACATAAAGCTTGCAGACGCTTTTCTTCTTCTTCAGTTAAACCACAAGGAATACCGTACTGCACATCATTGCGGTTGTATTTGGCTTCATAATCGTAGAATGCCACGTCTTTTGGCGGTTCCAGACGAATGATCGGCAAAGCCTCACCATTTAAAATCACAATGGTAAATTCACGACCGGTAATCCATTTTTCTGCCATCACCACAGCATCGTGTTCAGTCGCTTTGGCAATCGCAGCGGCAAAGTCTTCTTTACGTTCAACTTTGCTCATGCCAATACTTGAGCCTTCATGTACCGGTTTAATAATGAATGGCAGACCAATGCTCTCCACAATCGGATCAAGATCGGAATCTTTGGTCACAATACGGTAAGGTGCGGTTGGCAGTTCTGAACCTTGCCATACCTGCTTGGTTTTCACCTTGTCCATACCAATAGCCGAACCTTGCACACCGGTACCGGTATAAGGCAGATTCAACCATTCCAATGTGCCTTGAATTTGACCATCTTCACCACCGCGACCATGCAACACAATAAAGGCACGGTCATAGTTGACCAGTTCAGTCACACTACGCTCTTGCGGGTCAAAAGCTTCGGCATTCACCCCCGAGCGTACCAATGCTTCAAGCACAGCTTTACCACTATCTAGAGAAACCTCGCGCTCAGCTGATTTCCCACCAAGCAATACGGCAACTTTGCCGAATTTTGAAGCATTTGCCACGTTTATATCCTTAAACTTTATAACTGAACGATCACATTCAAAATCACAAAAAGTGATTATTTTAAATACAATTTATTTTGTGCAAGCTCAATCGAGATAGCACCCACATTACCTGCGCCTTGCGTTAATAACAAGTCATTTGCTTGCAATACTTTTTGCACCGCATTTTGTAAATTGCCTTCTACAGGATCAATCAAAATCGGCTCGACATCGCCGCGTAAACGGATGCTACGCGCCAGGCTACGGCTATCTGCCCCAACAATCGGTTTTTCGCCTGCAGGATACACTTCTAGCAATAACAATTGGTCCACTTGTGACAATACATCGACGAAGTCATCAAAACAGTCGCGGGTACGGCTAAAGCGGTGCGGCTGGAACATCATCACCAGACGACGGTCTGGATGACTTTGACGCGCAGCTTTAATGGTCGCTTCAACTTCCTTAGGATGGTGACCATAGTCATCAACCAGTTTCACGTTGCCACCGTCAACCTCAAATTCACCTTGTACCTGGAAGCGACGACCTACACCGCTAAAGCCTTCTAATGCACGGCAAATCGCGCCATCAGAAACGCCTTCATCGGTTGCAATACCAATTGCTGCCAAGGCATTCAATACATTGTGCAGACCCGGCTGGTTTACGGTCACACGAAGCGGTTCACGGTTTTTACGCAGCACGGTAAAGTGAGTGCGCATACCGTCCTGATCCACATCGACAGCACGGATGTCATTGTCTTCATTAAAACCGTAGGTTAAAAGTGGACGGCCAATACGCGGCATAATTTCACGGATGTTGGCATCATCACCACAGACCACAGCCAAGCCGTAGAATGGAAGTTTTTGCAGGAACTGGACAAAAGTATCTTTCAGGACATCAAAGCTACCGCCATACGTATCCATATGATCCGCATCGATGTTGGTCACAATGGTGGCCATAGGCTGCAAGTGCAGGAATGATGCATCTGATTCATCTGCTTCTGCCACGATGTAACGGCTCGCACCAAGTGCAGCATTCACGCCGGTACGGTTCAGCAAGCCACCAATCACATAGGTGGGATCAAGATTTTCTTCTGCCAGCATACAAGTCACCAAACTTGTCGTGGTGGTTTTACCATGCGTACCGGCAACGGCAATACCATGACGGTAACGCATCAACTCACCCAGCATTTCTGCACGGCGAACCACTGGAATACGGCTTTCGATGGCAGTCTTGATTTCCGGATTTTCCGGATCAATCGCGGTTGAAACCACCAGTACATTGGCATCTTTAATATTTTCTGCCGCATGGCCGATATAAACCTTGATGCCATTTTCTTCGAGTTGCGCAGTCGTTTTAGACGCTTTGATGTCTGAACCAGACACTTGATAACCTTGGTTCTTCAATACTTCTGCGATGCCACACATCCCTGCACCGCCGATTCCCACAAAATGAATGTGTTTGATACGGCGCATTTCAGGCACTTTGATTAATTTTTTTGCTTGATCAGCAGGAGTAGATGGAGACATATATAACTCTAATTTACAATTCTTGAATTAAACGAACCACGTGTCGGGTTGCATCTGGTTGAGCCTGTTGACGTGCCTTGACTGCCATTTCAGACAACAATTGGCGATTCATCAACGGGGCTAAAAGTTCTTTTAAACTGTCTGGTGTTAAGGTGCTTTGTGGACAAATTTTTGCAGCACCACTATTAGCTAAAAATTTGGCATTCGCCGTCTGGTGATCATCGACTGCACTTGGCAATGGTACAAAAACCGCTGCCACCCCTGCGGTTGCAATTTCAGTGACGGTTAAAGCACCGGCACGACAAATAATCAAGTCTGCATCAGAATAGGCTTTGGCCATATCTTCAATAAAAGGCTGTACTTCAACCTCTAAGGACGCCGGTTTATCTGCATAGCGCGCTTGGGTTGCATCGGCATGATTTTGACCACATTGATGATACACATTCAACGGTACATTCAGCTGTTTTAAAGCTTCGGGAACACGCTCATTCAATGCTTGCGCACCGAGTGAACCGCCTACAATCAATATACGTAGCGGCAAACCCGCTTTTTCACGTTCTTGATAACGCCAGGACGGACTTAAAATTTCGGTAATTTCTTTACGAACCGGATTGCCTGTGGTCACAATTTTTGCACTTTCAGCAAAAGTATGGGGAAATGCCTGACACACTTTTTTAGCAATACGTGACAACTGTGTGTTAGTAAAACCAGCAATGGCATTTTGCTCGTGAATAATCACGGGAATACCCAAGGCACGAGCCGCCAAACCGCCAGGACCCGCCACATAACCGCCAAAACCGGCCACAGCATCGACTTTAAGCTGTTTCATATAGCGCATCGCGCTTAAGGTGGCTTTTAAAATTTTAAACGGTGCCAATAACTTACGTATAGCACCGTTTCCACGCACACCTTGAATATCAATCTGGTAAATTGGAATATCGTGATTTTTTAATAAGCGGTTTTCCATGCCTGTTGGCGTGGCCAGCCAAGACACTTCAATCCCTTGCTGCTGTAATTCCTTGGCAACAGCAAGTGCTGGAAAAACATGCCCGCCAGTTCCGGCAGCCATCATCATCACATGTTTCGGCTTTGTTTGCGTTGCTTGGGTCACAGTCTAATTCTTCAATTCTAAAATAGGGATAACGAAATTTGATTTTAAGCCAACAATTGTAATCACAAACGCATAACCGTGAAAGGTTATTTACTTTTTTTCAACATGCGTTTCATTGTTTTTTTCTTCTGATTTTAAAGTTTAAACTAGTTTTATTAATAATCGAGCAAAAATATGCATTTTTTATGCAGTTTTGCGACCTGTTTTTTTTCATTAGCCAATAAATTTCAGCCTGTTTACCGCTAATAAAAGCCACCTAAAAAACCAATAAAATAAGAAAAAAGAGCTCCAATTCTGAAGCTCTGTTTTATAAAAATAAGACTTAGGCCGTTAAACCTGCTTCCAGAACATTAAATAAATCATCAGCAATTGATGTTCCAAACTGGTCATCAATTTCACGGATACAGGTTGGACTGGTAACATTAATTTCAGTTACGTAATTGCCTATCACATCCAGACCCACAAAAATCAGGCCTTTTTCACGTAAGTAAGGACCTACTTTTGCAGCAATGGCTTTATCATTTTCACTTAAAGGACGAGCTTGCCCCAAGCCACCTGCTGCCAGGTTGCCACGTACTTCGCCATTTTGTGGAATACGTGCCAGACAGTAAGGGACAGGTTCACCATTAATCATCAAGATACGTTTATCCCCCTCTACAATTTCCGGGATATAACGCTGTGCCATAATTGGTCGCGTGCCATTATTGGTCAACATTTCAATGGTTGATCCAATATTGATGCCATCTTGATATAAACGGAAAATACCGGTACCGCCCATACCATCCAGTGGTTTGACAATTACATCGACATGTTCTTTCAGAAACTCGCGAATCAAGCTGTCTTGTGAAGTCACCAAGGTTGGTACCTGAAGCTCAGGGAACTGGGTAGCAAACAGTTTTTCATTACAGTCACGCAGGCTTTGCGGCTTGTTGATAATCCATGCCCCTTCACGCTCTGCCTGTTCCAGGATATAGGTGGTATAGACAAAGTTCATATCGAACGGAGGGTCTTTACGCATTAACACCACGTCATACGCAGCAATGGATTCTTTTTTCTTTTCGCCCAATTCATAATAATGGTTATAGTCTTCAAACACTTTCAGAGGTGAAATCAAACCGAAGGCTTTACCTTGATCGATATATAAATCTTGCTGTAATGCATAACCTAACTCATGTCCACGGCGCGACGCTGCCCACAGCATTGCCATAGAGGAATCTTTTTTCAGGTTTACATTTTCGATGGGATCCATCACAACAAGTACGCGCATATCGATCTGCTCATGTATTTTTAAATTGAGAAAAGTATAGCGGAGTTTAATCTTTCTTTTTTCTCAATTTTAGTAAAGCTTGTATCGAATACTTGGAAAGCTCACAGGAATACTTTATGCAACAAGCCATTATTGGATTTCATTTAGATGAAGAAAATCATTGGGTCGCAGACCTCGCTTGTGGGCATACCCAGCATGTACGGCATAACCCGCCTTGGCAAAACCGCCCTTGGGTAATCACTGAAGAAGGACGCAAAGAAAAATTAGGTGTGATGTTGGAATGCAAGAAATGTGATGAAATAATTTGATTTCATTTATTTTGCTTTCTCAGTTGTTGGATAGAGAATTTCTTATCATTTTTTTTATATTTATATACTCTGTTTATTCTACCTAGCCTTTGATCACGCTCTTTTATAAATTTTATCTCATGTAATCTTCTCTGTAGTTCAAATTCATCCCATTCATTTTTTTGATCATTAAATTTTCTTTCTACTAATGAATACTGTTTTTTAAGATTTTGATTAATATCACCTATATCTTTCTGCATTTTCTCCAATACTTGAGGTACAGACTCTTCAAAAGGTTTCCCTAGTTTATAAGTATCCTTATACTCAGATGCATCTATTTCATATTCACGAATAAATTTTTTACCGTTCAGATCCGTAAATTCTACTCGTGCAATTATAATTGTCTTAAAAAAATCATCACTTGTTATTCCATCGTGATCACCTCTATAAAAATTCAAATATCTAGTATTTTTGTAATCTAAAGGCGCTAAATAATTAACTCCGTCCATCATAAACTTAGAGCTATTGAATATATTTATTATACGCCGAGCTATATTTGTAGATTCATTATTTAATGATGGATGTGGCTTCAAATGAATCTTAAGATTAAAAGCTCCACCTCTACCAGTATTCGTTAATTTTAGCCGTAAAAGACTAATGTGATAGTCTATGGTTTCTAGCTTTACATCAACAAAAGGGTCTGTTTGAGCTTTGCGAAGTTCCCTATTTTCTTTTCAACCTAAGAATGTTGCTATCGATGCGATACTTGCTGCAATAGCTGAAAAACTAGCTACTAATAAATTCCAGTCTAGATGCATTTTAATTTTTAGAAAAAAATAAAGCCCTATCATGGATAGAGCTTTATTAAAAATCAATAGTTTGTATTAAGTATTAGATACCGTATTTCACACGATATGCTTCCATTTTCGCTAAAGCGTCTTTGTCACCTTTCGCATCCAGGAAATCCATTAAATCTTTCATGGTAATCAATGCATGCACAGGAATTTCTAATTCTTTTTGCACTTCCTGAATCGCAGACAATTCACCTTGACCTTTTTCCTGACGATCAAGCGCAACCAATACACCGGCAATTTGTGCACCGGCATTTTTAAGAATGGTCACCACTTCACGAATGGCAGTACCCGCAGTGATCACATCATCAATAATCCAGACTTTTTTGCCTTCAACAGAAGCACCAACCAATACCCCACCTTCACCGTGATCTTTGGCTTCTTTACGGTTAAAGCCCCAAGGCACACTCACGCCATGATTTTGTGAAAGTGCAACAGCAGTTGCCGCAACAAAGGGAATACCTTTATATGCAGGGCCAAAAATCACTTCAACGTTGTCACATTCAGTTAATTTTGCAGCATAGCCTGACGCCAAGCCAGTCAAGGCTTCGCCGTCATTGAGCAAACCTGCATTAAAAAAATAAGGACTCACACGACCCGATTTTAAAGTAAACTCACCAAATTTAAGCACACCACGTGATAATGCAAGTTCGATAAAAGCTTGAGGGTTAAAAGTCGCTTGCGACGTCATGAGGTGCTCCAAAATTCATAAATAGAGGTAAGACTTGCGCATGATACCAAAGAGTAGCTATCCAAGTGATCAAAAAATTCTAAGAGTCGTTTCAATTAACGTAAATGGCTTGCGTTCATCAGTGACCAAAGGTTTGCTGGAATGGATGGAACAGTCAGATGCCGATGTCATTTGCATGCAGGAAAGCCGGATCACCCATGCGCAGTGGACTGAAAAATTTAGACCTGAAGGCTGGTACACACATCTGTTTCCGGCAGAACGTGCAGGCTATGCCGGTACCGCCATTTATAGCCGCCTGCCTTTTGTTTCGGTCAAAGATGGCTTGGGTTTCGAACTGGCAGATTCGCAAGGCCGTTTTATTAGCGCTGAATTCGATCTAGGTTTGGAAAAACCTGTTCATATCTGTTCACTGTATTTACCTTCAGGTTCATCGGGTGAGGAAGCGCAAGCACGTAAAGATCACTTTTTAGATCAATACCAAGACATTCTAAAACAATGGCGTGATGAAGATAAATCGATCATTGTCTGTGGTGATTACAACATTGTGCATAAACGCATTGATATTAAAAACTGGACAGGTAACCAAAAATCTTCCGGTTGTTTACCACACGAACGTGCCTGGCTAGATCATATTTATGATGATTTGGGTTATGTCGATACTTTCCGTGAAGTACGTAAAGAAGCCGAACTTTATTCATGGTGGTCAAACCGAGGCCAAGCCCGTGCCAAAAACGTCGGTTGGCGCATTGATTATCAGGCCTGCTCACCGGACTGGAAAGCACGCACAGTCAATGCTTGGGTATATAAGGACAACTGGTTTAGCGATCACGCACCGGTCATTATTGATTATAAAATCTAAACAATAACCTCATGTTGAGTGAACAACTGTTCACTTAACACCCTCTAAAATCCTACACCACTTGACGCGTTTGTGTATTTTTATACAACTGTTTTAAGCGCATTATACTCACACGGCACAGGGATATGTCAGGAAGACAGCAAAAGGATAGGACGCCGTAGGATGAAACAAAATAAACCACTTCGGTAGCTTATTTTGCAAGGATGTGACAATGGACGTTGAAATGAGACCCGCATGATCAGGATGATTAAATGCGGGTTTTCTCTATTTGAGCTATACAATTTTTTATAGCCACCACACCAATCAAAAACTAAGTTATTTTTCTCTATGCCACTATATTGGCAAATCTCAATGTCAGTTTGATGACAGCTAAATCTATTTCTTAATTTTAATACTTTTAATTCACTCTAGAGCTTGCAGGCGATTTTCGCTACGCTATTGAACAATAGAAAACGGATTAATTGACTTATGCTTAAGATTTATGGCATCAAAAACTGTAATTCAATGAAAAAGGCCTTTGACTTGCTGAATGAACTCGGCCTTGCCTATGAGTTTCACGATTACAAGAAACATGGCATTGCTGCTGAAACGGTAAAAACCTGGCTGGATGCCAAAGGTCAGGACGTTATTCTTAATAAAAAAGGCACCACTTGGCGCAAACTCAGCGAAGCGGAACAACAAACGGCTTTGGCCAGTGAAGACAATCTTATTGCAGCGCTCACTCACCAGAACAGCTTAATCAAACGTCCAGTGCTTGAAACCGCTTCAGGTTATATTGTGGGCTTTGATGAAGAAGCATATGGGGCATTAAAGTAAACCTTCTGTCCCAGCAATATTAAAAAGCCTGAGAATGTCAGGCTTTTTTGTTTAATCCATTTGGCTCAGCAAACTTAGTTTGCACGAATCCAGGTTTGGTTACGACCTAACACTGATACGCCAATAAAGCCGCGTAATTCTAGCGTTTTACCGCCATTCGCGATTTCACCCTTTAACTTGTAAGTTTTGCCTGAAGAAGGGTCAAGAATGGTGCCTTCATCATAATTTGTGCCGCCCACATTTTTAAGACCATGCACGATCTTTAAACCTTTTAGAGATTTATTATGGTATGGACCTTCACATTTTTTACACGCCTGTTCTTCGCCCGGTGTCAAAACTTTTTGAATACTCGCAGACAATGTGCCATTTTTTTGTTCAGTAAATTTTACGATTGCTTTCGGTTGTTTTGTTTTATCGTCAATCGTTTTCCAAACAGTTCCATTTAAAGGATCAGCAGCATTCGCCAAAGCTGTTAATCCGAGCAATCCTAATGCAAGAGCAATTTTTTTCATTTTTTTTCGTTTCCTAGTCTAGTGTAGACGGCCTTAGTATTAAAAATTCACAACATATTTGCAATTTTTCCGTGTGACCGTTTAGTGTAATCTTGTAACTTGAATTGGTAAATATCCAGTCATCTCCAAAAGATAGAACAAGATGGAAAAAACATGAAGATAAGTCCGCTATGGAAACAATTAATTACAGAAAGATTTTTGAAAACCTCGATTCGTCTGCCGAGCCAATTTAATTTACCCCCGAATTCAGCACGTTTTGCGATAGAACAAATGTGTCGGTTATTTCCACAGAACAAGGACGTGAATATTCGTCCAATCCGTCTTGCCGGTTTACGTGCCGAAGAAATCAAACCTCAGAATGAGGCCACACAGCTGATTTTACATATTCACGGCGGTGCATTCTTTTTAGGATCTTTAAAGACCCATCGGGCATTTGTCTCTGATATGGTGGCACGTACCCAAATGCAAGCGCTGCACGTTGATTATCCTCTGGCGCCAGAACAGCCTTTTCCTGAAGCGCTGGATGCACTTTTTGATATCTACAGTACTCTGCTGGTTCAGGGCATACAGGCCAAGGACATCATTTTGTCTGGCGACTCCTGCGGTGCCAACCTGGCTTTGGCCTTGGCGCTTAAAATTCGTGATGAACAGCTGCCTCAGGTTAGTGGGTTGATGCTGTTGTCACCGTTTTTAGATTTAACCCTGACCAGTGAATCCTTACGCTATAACCAGCAACATGATGCCTTATTGTCGATTGAAACCTTAGAAACAGGGATTGATTATTACGTCCCGAAATCTATGGATAAGTCACATCCCTCTATTTCTCCCCTGTTTGCAGATTTAACCGGATTACCTCCGACGCTGGTACAAGTAGGATCAAAAGAAATTTTACTGGATGATGCACAGCGTTTTAAGGAAAAAGCCGAACAGGCCAATGTAGAAGTGACCTTTAAACTCTATACCGGCATGTGGCACAATTTTCAGATGTTCTATGCCTGGTTTGATGAAGCCAAACAGGCCATGGCAGATCTGGCCGAGTTTGCCCATGCACTGGATCAAACCTAAATTTATCTAGTGATGAGCTATATTCCATAAAAAAGGTCAGCCGAAGCTGACCTGAGTGAAATCATAGCGTGCATGATTTTAAATTATAGGCTTTGTACCTGAGCTAAAGCGCTGGCAATCGCCTGATCTTTTGACTCTGCACCCATATTCACGCCTTCTGCACGAATAATTTCGACATCACTCACACCGGTGAAGTTAAATACAGTTTTCAAAAAACCTTCCTGAAAATCTGCCGGGCTATTTTCACCATATACACCGCCACGACTGCTGGCGATATAAGCTTTTTTCTCGCCAGCCAAACCAACAGGGCCATTTTCAGTATATTTAAAGGTTTTACCCGCCACACTAATACGGTCAATCCAGGCTTTTAAAGTAGAAGGCAAGCCAAAGTTATACATCGCTGCACCGACCACAACCACATCGGCATCCAGATACTGCTGAATAATTTTTTCACCTAAGGCTGCCTGTTCAGCATCTTGCCCCATCAAAATTTCAGCGGTTAAATGTGGAATAGTCTGTTTTGCCAAATCCAGATATTCTACGGTTGCATCTGCATGCTTGGCTTGCAATTGAGTGACAATTGCCTGACTCAACTGACGTGAAACAGAGGCATCACCTAAAATACTGGAATCGATATGTAAAACTTTCATGCCTGTTACCTTCATCTTTATTTATTCAATGCAGGCATTTTAATCGACCACAAAAAATAGAATAATATGCCTATATATGACACACCGTTCCATTTTTAAAACAACCATACTATAAGCTCATTACTTTTTACCCAAAAGTACAAAATATAGTCATTACTATGTGCAAAAAAACGTGCTATGTTGTGAATTATTAAAATAAATCTACTTCACTCACATTAATTCAGAATTCAAAGAACCAAGGATTACATCTATCGAATGAAGCCAATCTTTTCACCGAATACCTCCTTCACGTTCAAAGAAAAAATTGCGAAATACCTGTTAGAAGATGGGGGCGTAATGAACTGGAGTGTCCTGAATAAATGCATTTTGATGCTGATTTTAGGAAGTTCGGTGCATCTGATCTGGATTATCTGGAAAGTATTCGTACTTTTATCACCTGAAGTCTGGCCTTGGGTCAATTTACCCTTGCTCAAACTACAGCTAGAAATGAATATCCTGATGTTGGCCATCTTTATTGGGTTGATTTACCCATGTTCGGTATGGCGTAAAAAAGCCTGGGTACAGCAATACCTACCCTATATATCTGTAGGCATTTTAGTTATTTCACTCTGTCGTGATGGTTATGTAGTCGGTGTACTTAGTCCGGCCACCATGATCACGTATATGTGCTTGCTCACTGTAGGCTTAGTGCTATTTAGCCGTAAAATCGTTTATTGCGCCCTTATCCCAGCCACATTATTTTTATTGGTCTGTGGCTATTTAAGTGTACAAGGTCAAATCAGCTACGGACCGCTATTTTACCTACACACCATGCCCTACCAAAATATGTTTTGGGTTCTCACGATGATGTATTTCATCATCCCTATTTTAATTACCTGCCTCATTTTATTTGAAATTTTACTCAGCCAGTGGCGTCACCGGGAAAAACTGATTCAGCATTTAAGTCAGGTAGATCCGTTAACCAATGCGCTTAACCGGCGCAGTATCAATTACTGCCTGGAAAAACTGGAACGTAAACCAAGTCAGTCTTATGCGCTGGTGTTAATTGATCTGGATCATTTTAAGCGTATTAATGACCATTACGGGCACGATAAAGGCGATGAAGCCCTGATTCAGGTTAGCCAAATCCTGTCTCACATGATTCGTGATAGTGATGTAGTCGGTCGCTTTGGTGGGGAAGAATTTATCCTGATTCTGAATCAGTCTTCTTTGGAACAGGCACAAAGTATTGCGGAACGTTGCCGCCAGGCGATTCAACAAGTTGCTCTATATAGTGATGTGGGAGAAATCATTTCAATCACTGCAAGTTTTGGTATTGCGCTATCCAGCCACTCAGTAAATCCACAACAATTGCTCAGCCAGGCAGACAAGGCACTGTATGTTGCCAAAGCCTGCGGGCGCAATCAGGTCAAATGCTATCAGGAAGAGTTGTTTACTGAACCCAAACCCTGCTAAAGCGGCTGCTTTGATACGACTCTAAATAATTTACCCAGCCGTCTTCTTTCAAGGCAGCTTCAATCCACAGTTTCATAGCCGGATGCCGCAGCATGGTCTGCATATATTGTTGTGTAGATTCACTGACAGGTAAGGCATAGGTCATGAGCCGGGTTACAACCGGAGCATAAAATGCATCGGCAATGGAAAATTCACCACATAGAAAACCGTTCATATCGGGACGTTCTGACCAGATCTGTTCAATTCGCGCCACATCCTGACGAAGCTCCGCATTATCCTGCCACAAGCGTTTGCCTACCTCAGCTAAATGGGCACGAATATTCATGCCACAGGCATTGCGCAAACTGGCAAATCCACTGTGCATTTCCGCCGTAATACAACGCGCCCGTGCCCGCTGTTTCACATCTTGCGGCCATAAATGCTGATCTGGGTGCTGTTCGGCCAGATATTCACAAATCGCCAGTGAATCCCCTAACATCAAGTCATGATCGATCAATACCGGAACTTTACCATTAGGGTTAATGGCCAATACATCCTGCTTGAATGTGCCAGTGTTGCGTTCTACAGGAAAAGGAATCATGATTTCTTCAAACGGCAAATGAAATGCCGTGAGCACTAACCAGGGGCGCATTGACCAGCTGGAATAATTTTTATTAGCAATATAGAGCTGATACATCACATTATGGTCCTAGCTGCTGTTGAAACAGATCGAGCTGTTTCAGTAATTCAGTCTCGTTAAAAGCACCGGTTAGACGTAAACCACGAATTTCCTGTTGCGTCGTATCTAAGAATAAATAGGTGGGCGGCCCTAAAATATCCCACTGATTCAATAAGGCCTGATGCGTTGTATCATAGTCACTTAAATCCAGTTTAATCAGAAAATACGGCGCAAGGGTTTGTTGTACTTGAGCTGATTTTAATACCCGATGTTCAATTGGCTGACAGGCCACACACCAGTCTGCATAGACATCAATAACAATTGCCTGATTGGATGGCACACTATTCAAGAGCTGTTGAAATTCATCCGCTGTTTTTGCCACATGCCAAGTGGCCTGAGTGCTGCTCTGCCCGACAAAAAACCGCTGGCTGTGCTGATATTGAGTATAGGCCAAATAGGGAACCGCCACGAGCAAGACCAGTACATATAAGGCCCGAAGCGGCGTCTGTTGCCGAATGCGAAAGACAATATAAGCAATAAAACAGATGCCTAAACCCAAGCCGGCCCATTGCAACCAGGCCTCAGAAATGAGCGGGCGAATGAAATACAGTGCCAGGGCCAACATGATAAAGGCAAACAGTACCTTAATCTGGTGCATCCATAGCCCTGCTTTAGGCAGCGCCTTGGAACCTAATACACTGGCCAGTAGCAAGGGCGTTCCCATGCCAAAACCCAATGTGAACAGTAAGATTGCCCCCTGCCACTGACTTTGGCTTTGCGAGATAAATAGCAGTGCCCCGGCCAGTGGAGCGGTCATGCAGGGACCCACCAGCAGTGCCGAGATCATGCCCATGATAGCCGCGCCAATCAGGCTGCCGCCTTTTTGTAGGGACTGGACCTGATCCAGGCGGTTGACCAAAGCTTGCGGCAATTTAATTTCAAATAAGCCAAATAAATTCAGGGCAAATAAAACGAATAAGGCACTAAAAGCAATCAGGGTGGAAGGCTGCTGTAGCCAGCGCTGAAAGTTCAAACCGGCAGATGAAGCGATTAAGCCTAAAACCGCATAGACCATGGCCATACTGCAAACAAACACTAGGGCAATCATCCAGGCTTTCAGCCCTTTACTGTCACGCACAATCAGTGAGGTCAAAATGGGCAGCATCGGCAAGGAACATGGGGTAAAGGCCAGTAATATGCCTAAACCGAAAAACAGCAATAAACTATAAAGCAAAGAATTTTCAGCCAGTTTTGCCGACCACATTTGATCTTGTGCAGTATCCCATGTGACGGGCTGATTGTTCGGCTGGATACTATTCTGTTCAGCATTCAAAGTTGTTTGGCCGCTGATAGAACTGTTTGAAGAGGTGGAAAGATCAAGTAGACGCTTGCTTGCTTTGGCCTGATTTTGCAACAGCACCAAGCCATCAATATCGGTCTGGAACTCAATGGTTTGCGGTGGATAACAAATCCGGTCCTGGGCACAGCCCTGCCAGGTTACCTGATAAGTTCTGGAGGCTTCGGTCGGAACAGTGAATTGGACATTGTGAAAATAGACCTGAGTATGTCCATAATTTTCATCATGCAAATCGGTCGCTGGCGGCAATTTTAACGCCAGCTTTTGCCCCCCTTGCCGGACTTCAAATTTATGCTGATATAAATAATAGCGATCTGGAATTTTCCAGCTCAATTGAGCTTCATGGGTGCTGCCGGATTCAACACTAAAAGAAAAAGCATCCTCGGCTGCAAGCAGTTGCTCCTGTGCCTGTAGTGTCATGGAACACAATAAAACCACACTACACATCAATCCGCTTAGAGCAGAATGCAACCACAAACCAAGGTCTGGAAAATGCTTTTTCATATCAGTTTATTTTTTTAATTAGAATAGGAAGGAAACACCCAAACCTGATTGATAGCTTTTATCTCGGCCATTTAAGTCCACACCGATACTGGCATCCATTTGCATGCGCTCGTTCAGCGCATAAATAAGTCCGGAACCCAGTGCATATTCATAGTGCTGACTTTCCGCTTTGCGATAGACCAGTTCAGAAAAACCGGACCATTTGTCGGTAATTTTATATTCAATGGTCGGGATCGCAGTCACAGCCCAATTGCTGTTTTGCGCTTCATAACGCATGGTTATAGCAGTACGAATGAGATCACTATAATCATAAGCCACAGCCGAAGTCAGACTATAGATATCATCTTGATTACTGAACTCATCATTACCGGTCGCAAGAATTGCTTCAGCCAAAATGGCCATAGAAAGCTTTTCATCATCCAGATTAATGGCTTTTTTCACCCCAATGCTGACATCACCCAAACCGTCTTCTTCAACAGACCGGCCTGCTGTTTTGGTTTTTGACCAGGATGGACCTTGCCAACCTAATTGCAATTCCAGGTCTTGAGCCAAACCGGTACGCAACAACATGTCGGCATTTAAAGTGGTGTTTTTAACTTTAATCCCGTTTTCATCTCTGCTTTCTAAATAGCTTAAACTTGGTAAGCCTTGTTCCCATGCCAGCTGACCGACAGGTGTAATACCCGTGCCTATACCCGCACCCGGACGGTCAAAAGAAAAATCGGCAGCCATCCCATTGATACTGAAACCCGCTGCAAAAATAAAATTTACTGTTTTTACGACTGACATGAGTTGTCTCACTGATTATGTTAATTCTTTAGTCATTTTAGCCCCATGACTACGGAGTAATTCTAAAGTTTGCTTTTCTTCAGCCAATGCTTCTGACCAATTGATTTCGTCAAAATCACAATCAAAGAATAAATCACTAATCGAAGATAAAATGGTCTGGCCATCTTCATCTTTGGTATTGGGATCCACTTTTTCATCCAGTAAACGTTTTACTGCAGGCACACAGGCAGAACTGGCCGCATCCCATAATGGACCATACAGTTCTTCGGCATCCCATAAATGTAAATTCACCTTGGCTTGAATAAGAGCCTCTAGAATTTCAAGATGAACCGCCAAATTCTGCTGCTTTTGCTGTTCAGATAAAGGCGAACCCGCCTCATAGGCTTCGCAAATCTGTTCCCACCAGTGAAACAAACCATCTGACCAGACAGAAATAGCCGGGCCTTTTTCCAGATCAATAAAATTAGGATCGAGACCTTCTGCCAAAAGACGTTGTACCTGAGCAAGATCCAGCTCTTCTATTGCCTGTACAAAGACTTGTTGTTGCGCTGTTAACATGGAGAAAATACTCTTCAATCATTTTTTGACTATTATGCCGAATAAACTGGCATTTGTTTTAGCTAAATGTATAAGGAGTATATTTTTTATTCATTTTTTCTTATCCCGAACAGCGAACCAAAAGCCAATAAAAAAAGCTCCGAAGAGCTTTTTTATTCATTTAAGCAAAATTTTGCTTAATGATTGACTTCATCCACATCAGCTGTTTCTGTATCTTCAGCAAGGGCCGGCACCGCAGCACGAGGGTCATTTATTTTTTCAAATAAATGTTCCAAACTGCGTTTTAAGCGGTCAATGGCTCCATGGATGGCAGTATCGATATTAAAACCATGATGATTCACCACCACAGGCTTCAACCCTGACGGGCGTGCTTCGATCATGCAGTGAATATCATCTGCACCACCTTTGGCACCATTTTCATCACTAAAATGAACCGAAAAATGAGTAATACGTTCACTATAACGCTGGAATTCTGCATTCAGTTCTGCACGAACATAAGTAATTAAACGTTCACTATTTTGAATGTTTTTATCTGTACGGATTTCAATGTTCATATAATTTCATCCTCTTCTATTAACATCTTTTGTGCAAAACTTTTTTATCTTGGCACGTTTAAACTTACTGTAAAAAAACAGCGCGAAACATCTTCAAATTAGCTTGGAACGAATTCCTCCACATTGAACGATGAACACTTTTGAGTCTGCAGAATCGTATCCTTATGCTTTGAATATAAGGGGCTAGGTGAAGCTTATGCAAGTAGTATTTTGATATTTTTTAATATCCATATAAAAATAATGTGATTTAACTTTATTTACTAAGTTACTTGATAAATCTCATATTATTTTTTATTGAGCAGAACTGCTCATTAAAATTATTTTATGTTTTTTATAAGCATGTTTTTTTAAGTATCAAAGCTGTAGTGTAATTTTGACTTAAAAGCTATCTTAGAGAATTACATTAGTTTGAATTATTGATCAATTTTGGCTTTATTTTTGCCAAAGAATCTGTATGCTTTGTGTGCTTCTCGGGGGAGATATCTTTTAATGAAACTTACACAAATTTTTGCTACATGTGCATTGGCTTCAACTGCTGCACTTACTCAAGCTGCGCCAATCTGGCAAGACTTCAGCGTGACTGGTCTTTATGGTGAAAACTATGAAGTTGTAGATGATCAGCAAACTACTATGACTGTTGAATATGCAGCCAAAGTAAAATATGCAGATGTATTCTTCTTTGCTGACCGCATGCGCGGTGGTGATGACAACAAATCAACTTATTTTGAATTATCACCTCGTTTAAGCCTGGGTGAAGTCACCGGTCAAAAACTTGCGTTTGGTCCAGTGAAAGATGTGTTGATTTCAACCACATGGGAAGCAAACAGTGACGATTTCAACAACTTTGACAACTTCTTATACGGCGTTGGCTTCGATCTAGATATTCCATATTTTCAATATGCGAGTGTAAATTTCTATCGTGCCAATAATGAACTTCAAAAAGATGACTATCAAATGACACTCACTTATGGTGTGCCATTTAAATTAGGCTCTGAAGACTTCCTTGTTGACGGTTTCCTTGACTGGTCTACTGCTGAAAAAGATACAGTTGCTCATGCAAGCGAACTGAACTGGACCACACAGTGGAAATGGAATGCGGGTAAACACATTTCTCCAGATACCCGCTTATACTTGGGTATTGAGCATTCAGTATGGAACAACAAATTCGGTATTGCAGATGCCAATGAAAATAACGTAAGTGCTTTGGTTAAATACCACTTCTAAGCACCGCGTTTTGAACGTTGAAAAAAGCACGGCTTTGGTCTTGCTTTTTTTATTGCTGAAAATCAGGTTTATTTCTAAAATCCATCATCTATTTATTCGTTCGGCATATACTCATGGGTTTTCTCATTCGTCCCGCTCAAAGACAAGATTTAGAACAAATCCTGAAAATTTATAATGCTGAAATTTTAACTGGCACGGCGACCTGGAATGACCAGGAAAAATCGTTAGAAGATTTTCTGAATTGGTTTAACACTCTCATAGCTCAACAGTTTCCTTTATTTGTCGCTGAACATCCCGAATCTAAACAAATTGCAGGCTACGCCGATTATTCTTCATTTCGTCAAATTACCGGTTTTAAACACACGGTTGAACATTCGGTCTTTATTCATCCGGACTTTATCGGGCAAAGTTTGGGTAAAGCCTTAATGCTGAAACTGATGGATCATGCACAGCACAATCATATTCATGTCATGGTGGCTGCGATTGACGCAGAAAATTCTGCTTCTATCGCATTACATGAAAAATTAGGCTTTAAACAAACCGGTTATATGCCTGAAGTTGGGCAGAAATTCGGACAGTGGCGTGATCTGGTGTTGATGCAACTTAATTTAAATCCATAAAAAAAGCCCACATTCGTGAGCTTTTAAATAAATACTGATTAAACCAGAAAATTAAACCGCCAGATCAGCCAGATTACCTTTCTGTTCTAACCAGTGCTTACGGTCAGATGAACGCTTTTTCGCAAGTAATTTATCCAATAGGCCTGCAGTAAAATGCGCATCGTCCAGATCCAGCTGTACCAAACGACGGGTATTTGGGTCCATCGTGGTTTCCCGTAACTGACTGGCGTTCATTTCACCCAAGCCTTTGAATCGGGTGATTTGCGGATTTTTGCTTTTACATTTTTTCAGGATGCTTTCCAGCTCGTCCTCATCCAGCGCATAGTGCACATCTTTAGCATCATCAATCCGGAATAATGGCGGCATCGCTACAAACAAATGCCCCTCTTCCACCATGGTTGGAAAATGTTTCACAAACAGGGCACAGAGCAGGGTCGCGATATGCAAACCATCCGAATCGGCATCGGCCAGAATACAGATTTTACCGTAACGAAGTTCTGACAGGTCATCACTGCCCGGATCAACCCCAATGGCAATGGCGATGTCATGCACTTCCTGAGAACCCAAAACTTCATCGGAAGACACTTCCCAAGTATTCAAGATTTTTCCGCGAATTGGCATGATGGCCTGGAAATTTTTGTCCCGTGCCTGTTTGGCTGACCCACCCGCAGAATCCCCTTCTACAATGAAAAGCTCCGATTCTTCCAGCGTATGTCCTACACAGTCTGCCAGTTTACCTGGTAATGCAGGCCCGGAAACAATCTTCTTACGTTCAACTTTTTTCGCTGCTTTTAAACGGCGACCCGCCTTGGCAATCGCCAGTTCAGCCAGTTGCATGGCAATGTCTGAATTCTGATTCAGCCACAGCGCGAAAGCATCTTTGGCAATATTCAGCACAATGCTGGATGCTTCACGGCTCGACAGACGCTCTTTGGTTTGACCGGAAAATTGTGGTTCCTGGAATTTTAACGACAGAATGTAGTTCACCCCATCCCAGACATCTTCGGCAGACAGTTTCAGATTACGCGGCAACAAATTACGCAGCTCACAGAACTCACGCATTGCATCGGTGACCCCTGAACGTAAACCATTGACGTGGGTACCGCCTTGCGCGGTTGGAATCAGGTTGACATAGCTTTCTTGGATTTGTTCGCCACCTTCGGCATTCCAGCAAATGGCAAATTCGGCACTAGCACGTTCAGCTTCGCCAGTGGCCACAAAAGCAGGGTTTGGAATGATTTCCCGGTCTTCCAGCTCATCCATTAAATAGTCGACCAGACCATTTTCAAACTGCCAAGTGATCTTTTCATCATTAATTTGATCAACATAGTTGATCTGCAAGCCTGCCGCTAACACGGCTTTGGCTTTTAAATTATGTTTTAAGGCTTTTAAAGCAAACTTCGGTGAATCAAAATATTTGGCTTCCGGCCAGAAATGTACCGTGGTGCCTGTTGCACGTTTCGGTGCCTTACCTTGCAGCACTTCAAGCGGTGCCACTGGCTCGCCCCGTTCAAAGGCCATTTTATACAGGTTGCCCTGACGCTGTACTTCCACTTCTACCCGAGTGGAAAGCGCATTGACCACTGAAATGCCCACGCCATGCAAACCACCAGAGAACTGGTAGTTATCGGTACTGAACTTACCGCCGGCATGCAGTTTGGTCAGGATAATTTCAATCCCGCTTTGACCATATTCAGGATGGATATCCACCGGCATACCCCGGCCATTATCTTCAACTGACAGGGAACCGTCTTTATATACCGTGACGGTAATTTTATTGGCATGGCCTGCTAGCGCCTCATCCACAGCATTATCAATGACTTCTTGCGCCAAATGGTTTGGACGAGTGGTATCGGTATACATCCCCGGACGACGACGTACCGGATCTAAACCAGATAAAACTTCAAGTGATTGAGCCGTATATTGAGACACGTTGTACTGTTTCCTTAATTTATACAATCCGATAAAAACTGTAATGCCATCGGTATTTTGTCTGCGAAATTTTCCATCGCATGATTGCCTTTTGCTTCGGTAATCAGCATGGACTGATGCGGAGCATTGCTATAATAGCGCTGTGCTTCACGATAATCCAAAACTTCATCGCCCTGTTGTAATAACACTAAAATTTTGTCTGCATCGTGTACAAATGGCACCGCCATCTGCTCAAGCTGATCCAGATGGCTCTCATCTAAAGTCCATTCATCACTGACTACATAAGGAATCTGCTCGACGCCAAATAAGTCGCGAAACAGTTGCCATGGTCGCATAGCGGGATTAATGAGAACAGCCGGCACGCCATACTTTGCGACTAATTGTGTCGCATAAAAGCCGCCCAGACTGCTCCCGACCAGCACGACCCGATCCAGGCTTTCAATCATGTCAGCTACATGTGCCAACGTCTGCTCAGGAGACAGGTTAAGATCTGGTAGATGCACCTGAACATTACTTAACTTCTGACAGTAGTCTTTAATTTGCTGTCCTTTTATCGATAAAGAACTGCTTTGAAACCCATGTAAATAAATGATGTTCATGGTTTTTATTGTATCAATGTGAAATTTAAACTCGATTCATTTTATACACCAATCTCGGTTATCCGTCTGTTTTAATGTAGATAAACCCCGAATTGTCAGACAAAAAAATTAATCCCAAGGCTCAATCATCGTTATTGTAAAAGCTGTTCGAGACGAACGATATAAAATGAAAAGTTAAGAGTTTATACCGTGATCCCAAGAAAAAATAAAGGGTATGGGAAACATGGTCAGAAAAAGGACAGGATCAAATGCCGAGTTTAACCCCATTACATGAAACTTATTGTAGGTGGGACCGTACACCACCCAGTCAGGCTGATGTATTGGAAGGTCTCGCACAATTGGTGACGACTCGTCTAGGCGATGTTATGCAGGACTTGATCCAGGCAATTCAACGCGAGATTTTAATTAGCGTGTTTGGCATGAGTGAGCAGCGCTCGAAAAAATTACAAAAAATTCCTCATATCGACAAACTGTATCAGTTTTCCTTCGACACCTTACTCAATTATGGGAACTATTTACTGGCACCCGGCTTACGTCGAATTATTGAAAAATATCCGAAATTGCATGATAAACCGCTGACACCGACACTCCACTTTTTAGTCGGGGTGCTTAACGGGGTGCTAGGGGATTATTTATTAAAATATCAAAACCCGATGGCACTGCCGATGGTGCTGTATGACCACTATGGCGGACTGCAAAAGGGCGATTTATCCGGTCGCGTAGTGATTTTTGTACATGGCTTATGCATGAACCATCTGGACTGGACCAACACTCAATACGGCGGTATAGGTGAGAAGTTATTGGCGCAACGTGACCAGAACACCATGCTCTACCTGAATTACAATAGCGGACGCCGGATCTCGGCCAATGGTCGTAGCCTGGCCAATACGCTGGAAGATCTGATTCGTCGCAATCCGCGCATTACCAGTATTGATTTAATTGGCCACAGTATGGGCGGCCTGGTTTCGCGCAGTGCCCTGTTTTACGGCAAGCAAAACATGTATCAATGGATACATCTGACCGAAAATCTAGTCTGCCTGGGCTCTCCGCACCATGGTGCCGTCTTGGAGCGCTTTGGTTTTATCCTGCAGGACAAACTGGGGCATTTTCCCTTTGTGAAAATTATCCGGCATATTGTCAATATCCGCAGCAATGGCATTCTGGATTTACGTTATGGCAGTGTCCGCGATGATGACTGGGAGCATAATGATGCCCGAATTGGCGGCATGGATGACAACCGTAAACCGGCGCCCCTACCGAAACATATCAATACCTATCTGGTTGCCGGCACCATTGAATATGAAAATAAAAAGAACCGAACCTTAAAGGTGCTGGGTGATTATCTGGTCAGTGTGGAAAGTGCTTTAGGTGAACATCCAAATCCGCGTTTTCAACTGAAAGTGCCGGAATCCCATAAAGCGATCTTTTATGGCTTGAGTCATTTTGAAATTAACTATCATTCCAGTGTGGCAGAACAGATTGTGAAATGGTTCTACCCGCCAGAAAATGAACAGGTCAAAGAAGAAGTGCATGAATACCGCATGCAACTGGAAGATTTGGCCGGCATTGCACTGACTTAAACCAGGAATGAAGAAAGCCAACTCAATGTTGGCTTTTTTATTTAACATTTTATTTTTCCTTCGCAGCTTTAGCGTTCACAAACGGATAGCGACGCAACAGTTGCCACAGGCTAATCAAGGCCAGTACCGCAAAGAAAGCCAATGACCATACCGGAAGGGATTGCCCCAAGAAAGTCCAATCGACCTTGGCACATTCACCAGAACCTGTCAGCACCTGTTCAAACACCGCCTTTAACGGTAAAGTCTCTACCCAGTAATCTAGGCCAGGACCACAACTCGGTACCTGATCGGGTGGCAAATTTTGCAGCCAGACATGACGCGCTGCTACCCCTGCAGACCAAAGAATACTGATTGAACCCAACAGGGCGTAAATACGTTTAACCGCATTTGAGTTCGGGTTATGCAAAAAAGCAATCAGAGAAATAATCCCTAGCCCAATCAAGCCGATACGCTGAAAAACGCAGAGTGGACAAGGTTCAAGTCCTTGTCCATGCTCTAAATACAACGCAAATGCCATCCCAATGACACTGGCTAAAAATAACAAACCACTCACGAAGCGATAACTCCATTGCATGGTAAATCCTCGTATTAATTTTTATCGATAATTGGCAAGATATTGCTCAAAACTGAGCGCAGTATCCTGTTCCAGTTGCTGTTGTTGCTGCAATGACTGCCCCGCTAAATCATCAAAATAAGCCAGCGTTTCCGGGCTTAACGGATGTTGTTCATAAGTGGTCGCATGTTGCAGTGCCATCACGCTACCAAAACTCCAGGTTCCGCCATTTTCCAGCGTATCGGCAATGACTTGTGCTGACAGGGTTTGATCCACCTCATCAATGCGATTGAGCATCACTGTCAAGGCTGCTGAGTACATGTCAGTGTCATAAGCCGCGTCCAGTAAATCAGCCCAAGGCTGCATTTGCATGACATACGCACGTGCCCAGTCTTCAATCGGATGTTCTCCTGCTGCATCAACAATAGAGGCATTTGGTGCACGCCCCCGATTGACCACTTCCATCTGGTTACGCTCAATCTGTTCCTGTTCCGGATCAAGCAAATCGGGACTCTCTTGTACCAGGCAATGCAGTGCCAACACTTCCAGAAATGCTGCGGTGTTCTCATCGACGCCGATCGGACTATATGGATTGACATCGACTGCGCGCAGTTCAACATACCCGACCCCGCGATTTTGCAGCGCCTGGGATGGAGTTTCTCCCGCTTGCGGCACCTGTTTCGGACGAACCAGACTGTAGTACTCGTTTTCAATTTGCAGCACATGGTCATTAATTTGAATCGGCTCACCCTGTTCATCATTTAGTCCTAAACGGCTAAAAGGCGCATAAGGTGTTTTTACCGCTTTCTGCAAACCATCCAAATAACCTGACAGGTTATTGTAGTGAATGCCCAATTGCTTCTGTGCAGAATTCTGATAGCCAAAATTGCCCATCCGCAGTGCTGTTGCATACGGCAGGAACAAGGTGCCTTTTAACAAAGGCAGCAGATGATGTTCACGTCCGGTCATAAAGCACTGGCAAACAGAAGGACTGGCGCCCACCAAAAACATCACTAAGGGGGTCAAACGGATAAAGTTACGGATGAGGCCAAAATAACGGTGACTGCGATAATCCTGCAAACTCAGGCTTTTGAGCGCTTCATCGCTTTCATGTTGCTGCAGCGCTTCAAATACTTGATCAGGAAAAGATAAATTATAATGCACCCCGGAAATGGTTTGCATACGGCGGCCATAACGCACCCCTAAGCCACGACGATACAAAGTCTTGAAGCGTCCAATATTGGAACTGCCATATTGGGCTAGACGAATGTTTTCTTCGTTATCATCCAACATACACGGCATCGACAAGGGCCAGAGTTTTTCCCCATGTTCTAAATGGCGATGCGCAACGGCATGAATATCGGTTAAATAATCAAGTGCTTTTTTAATGCTGTCTTGTGGAGGGGTAATAAACTCCATCAAGGCTTCGGAATAGTCAGTGGTAATATGCGGATGTGTTAATGCCGACCCCAATGCTTTTGGATGCGCTGCTTGCGATAAAAAACCATTGCTTTGCATGCGCAGGCTTTCTCGTTCAATACCTCGCAGCATGCCTTTAAACAGCGAAGAATCCACCCAAGCTGGTACCATAACTTGAGGGGTCGATTCGGGTTGACTCATTACAATCTCGCTTAGCGGAAGATAACTACTAAAATAAAATCATCAGTTTATATCAGTATAACGTGAATTGGTGCGGTCAAATCACACCGTGTCTAGTTTTCAAGCAAAATGACCATTTATTTTCTGGCAAATTTTTATCACAAAGTTACTGTATAAGACATCTGAATTTTGTGTTTGTATTGAATAATAAGTGCTAAGGAATTGTAAATATTATGAATTATCCAGATATTTTGGACTTTTGGTTTAGCCCGGAAACCCAGCCCTTATGGTTTGCAAAAAGTGATGATTTTGATGCACTGATCAAGCAAAAGTTTCATGACATTCACCAAAAAGCGGCACAGGCCGAACTGTGGTCATGGCGTAAAACTGCTGAAGGCCGCCTGGCAGAAATCATTATTCTGGATCAATTCTCGCGTAATCTGTTTCGGGATCAAGCCCAAGCTTTTGCCCAGGATGCCTTGGCATTGGCACTGGCGCAAGAAGCCATTAGTCTGGATTTGGATAAACAATTAAGTCCAGAACAACGTGCGTTTTTATACATGCCCTTTATGCACAGTGAATCAAAACTGATCCACGAATTCGCGTTAAAATTATTTCAACGCTTAAATAATCCCATGAATCTGGATTATGAAAAAATGCATAAAGCCATTATTGACCGTTTCGGGCGCTATCCGCACCGCAACCCTATCCTGGCGCGCACCTCAACTGCAGAAGAGCTCGAATTCTTAACCCAACCGAATAGTAGTTTCTAACCATTTATTGTGTCTCCTCCCGCACACAGTAAATGGTATGGAGGTTTAACATGAAGAACAGCATTATAGGTTTGAGCATGGCCGTGGCCATCGCACTTACAGGCTGTGCAACCACACCTTCCAAACCGCTGACTTTTGACCAGCTGGGGCAATTCAGTAATACGCCCTTAAATACACAAACCTATCGCATCAGTTTCCAGGCCCGTCCCAATATGAGTTTTGGAACTGCCGAAGAAATCACCCTGGTGAAAGCAGCCCAGACTACGGTACAAAATGGATTCCGCTATTTTAAAGTGCTGAATGATCCGAGTAACCGTAGCCAGCCACCCCGTCAGGCCGTGGTCTACTCTACCCCGATGTATTACCCTTATGGTTATTATCGTCGTTATCCCGGTTTCTGGCCTGACCCGTTTTATGATATGCCGCGCGTAGTGACCATTGACCCGGTACAGGTTTCCTATACCATTGAATGTTATAAAGATCAGAAAAAAGCACCGGATGATGCCTTTGATGCCTATTTGATTTTAAAATATTTAGGACAAAAATATGGCCTGGGTCCAAACGGTCAAATACTCGTGCCAGCAGTACCGGAAACAGCAAAATAACAATCGCCTAGCAAATAACAGGAATCTTGCATGACCACAGCGGAAGCAGCCACAACACCGAGTTTGCAACGCAGTAAACGCTTTGCCACCATTGCCCTCATCAGCGCGATTGTCGCATGGTTAGTGCTGATGGTGGTCGCCAAGCTGATTCCTGACTATGCCTGGCTAATTCATATTCTGATGCTTTCCGCCGAAGCGGGTGTGGTCGGCGGACTGGCCGACTGGTATGCCATTACCGTGCTGTTTCGCAATCCGTTTGGGAAAATGCCTATTCCCAAATTCCTGCTCGATCACACTGAAATTATTCCACGTAATAAAGCCCGTATTGCCGAATCCATGGGTCGTTTTGTACAGGAAAACTTTTTATCACCCCAGGTGGTTAAACGCAGCCTGAACAATACCGACCTTAGTCTGGCAGTCGGGCAATGGCTGGCCAAGCCGGAAAATAATAGCCAGGTCACCCAAGTTATTCAGCAAACCGTACCCAAGATTTTTGAATTCGTCGGTCAGGAGCAGATTGGAAACTTTATTCAGAACAACAGTGTGCAATGGGTTCGCAACACCCAGATCAACACGCTTGCCAGTGAAATGCTGCGCGCGGTGCTGGAAAATGACTTCCATCAGGACGTATTGCAACGTGGACTGGATTTGGCGCATGAATGGATGATCTCACATCCTGAAAAAGCCCATGAACTGACTCGCCAGCTGTTCAAGGAACTCGGAGTGTGGAAACTGGCCAAAGGCGCCAGCTGGATTGGTATTGATGTGCAGCAACGCACCATCAATTCACTGATTGAACGGGTAGAATCGATGCTGGCCGACCCGCAGCATCCCTGGCGGCAAAGAATTGAACAGATGGGCCAGCAGCTGATGCTGGAACTGGCCGATAGTGAAAGTGAAGCCAGCCATCGTTTAAACAGTACCAAAGATGCCCTGCTGGACAGTCCTCAGGTCCTAAATTTTATTAGCGGAGCCGTGGTCATTCTCTGTGATGCCATTAAGGCAGACTTGCTCAAAGACGATTCAGGCATTGCAAAAAACCTGCGTGTTGCGATTCAGCAAGTTGGGGAAAACATCATTTCCAATCCGGCGGTACGTCAATTACTCAATGACCGCATGAGCGGACTTGCCGTCAATTTGAGTGATCAATACAGTGAAAAAGTGATCCGTTTTATTAGCGAACGTATTCATGAATGGGATTCACGGGAAATGATCGACAAAATTGAAAATGAAGTCGGTGGCGATTTACACATGATTCGGGTCAATGGCGTGGTGGTCGGTGGTTTTATTGGCTTAATTCTGGGTATTATCCGCGCCTTGGTTGATGTGGTGCTGTAAAGTTGAGCTCAGGCATTTGAATCGTGGCGGCCTTATTGTGCATTGCTTTAAATCTGCAATACGCCATTAACTATTTGTTTTTGAATTTTTTCTAGAATTTATCCTGTTTCAATTCCGGGTTAGTTATCGGACAAGATTCATTCAATACAAATGGGTTCACCTAAAGAGCACGAAATTTGCTATATTTGCTGTTTTTCTGCGACATTTATTTTTCGACTGATTATGAATACGGCAATCCAAGCAGCTCTCGATCATGCAGTGCAATCTCTTCAAGCTGAAGGTGTACTTCCATCCGACTGGAATAACAACGGTCATTTAACGCGAACCAAAGACCGAAGCCACGGTGACTTCGCTTCAAATATTGCAATGATTGGTTCTAAAGCTGCGGGTATGAAGCCTCGTGATCTTGCAGAAAAAATTCTTGCTGCATTGCCTGAAGTAGCAGACATCAGCAAAGCAGAAATTGCGGGTCCCGGCTTTATTAACTTCTTCTTGAATGCCGACCAACGCTTTGCTGTTTTAGACCAGATTCAAGCACAAAAAGATCAATTTGGTCGTACCCAAGCCAATGCGGAAAAACGCATTCAAGTTGAATTTGTTTCAGCAAACCCGACTTCAAGCCTGCACGTCGGTCATGGTCGTGGTGCAGCCTACGGTATGACAGTTGCCAACTTATTAGAAGCAACGGGTGCCAAAGTTGACCGTGAGTATTATGTCAATGACGCTGGCCGTCAAATGGACATCCTGGCAACCTCGACTTATTTGCGTTACCTGGAACTCACCGGTCAGGAACTGGTTTTCCCTAAAAATGCCTACCAAGGCGACTATGTGAAAGAAATCGCGCAAAGCATTATCGACCAAAATGGTGATGCCTATGTACGCCCAGTTGCCGATGTTTATAAAGACGTGCCTGAAGATGTACAGTTTGCTGCTGAACTCGATGCTGATGGCAACAAGGTTGTACTTTCAGGCGATAAAGAAAAACATATCGATGGCTTGATTTTCAATTCACAACAATTAATCGGTCAAGGCTACCGCGTTTTCTTGCAAGCGGCATTAAAAGCCATTCTTGATGATATTAAAGATGACCTGGGCGAATTCGGAGTAACCTTCAACCAGTGGTTCAGTGAAGAATCATTGACAGATAAAATTGAAGAAGCGCTGCAAACGCTTGATCAACGCGGTTTCTTGTATGAACAAGACGGCAACATCTGGTTTAAATCGACTGCATTTGGCGACGAAAAAGATCGCGTGGTCAAACGCCGTAATGGTCAAACCACGTATTTCGCCTCTGACATTGCTTACCACCTGAATAAATTACAACGTGGCTATACTGACATCATCGATATTTGGGGTTCAGATCACCACGGCTATATCGCACGTGTTAAAGCAGCGATTGATGCTCTGGGTTATGACTCGAAAAAATTAACCGTTCTTCTAGTTCAGTTCGTAAGCTTGTGGCGCGGCGGCGAGATGGTGCAAATGTCATCACGTTCAGGCCAGTTCGTGACTTTACGTGACCTGCGTAAAGAAGTCGGTAATGATGCAGCGCGTTTCTACTACGTGATGCGTAAATCTGAACAGCACATTGACTTTGACTTGGACCTAGCTGTTTCACAAAGCAAGGACAATGCGGTGTATTACATTCAATATGCACATGCCCGTATCTGCCGTATGCTTGAAAAAGCCGCCTCTACCGATGTGAATTTTGATGCTGCGAATGCACGTCAATTTGCGGTAAAACTGGATCTTGATGCCGAAACTGAAATTCTGGCCAAACTTGCAGCCTATCCGGAAATTGTGATTCGTGCAGCCAACAGTTATGAACCGCATCAAGTCGGTAACTATCTGAAAGAATTGGCAGCTTTATTCCACGGTTGGTATAATGAGCATAAAGTACTCAATGATGATGCTGAACTTACGCAAGCCCGTTTATTACTTTCAGTAAACGTACAACAAGTATTACGTAATGGTTTAGAATTATTAGGTGTATCTGCTCCTACATCAATGTAATTAGCACAAAAGGAAGTCCCACGTGTTTGGAAAAACGCAGCGCGGTGTCTCTGAGCGACCGAGTAAGCCGAAAAAGCCATTGATTCCTGCATGGTTAGGAACATTGGTGGTTATTTTAATCGTGTTGAGTTTTGCTGTAGCTTTGATGCTATGGAAGCCGTGGGCACCGGTCAAACCGAAGAATCAGATTAATTCTGAGCATTATCAGGAAGATACAAACAAAGATTATCGTTTCTACGATTTATTGCCACAACAGCAAGTGACGCCTATTCCTGATCAGGCTGTGCCTGAAACTAAAAACTCGGGAACTGTGGTGATTGTTGAAGCACCAGAAGCAGAAACAGCTCCCCCGGCAGATACCGCCGAGCCAGGTCTAGAAGCTTCTGAAGCGCCAGTTGCCCAGCCACCAAGTTTTATACTGCAGGTTCGTAGTTATCCTGATCCAGATAGTGCCGATGCACGCCGTGCTGAAATTATCTTGAATGGTTTGTCTGCGGATGTGGTGAAATCGGTGGAAGGCGGTCAAACCTGGTACCGTGTGATTTCAGGACCTTATGATTCTCAGGAAGCTGCGATGATTGCCCAGCAGACCTTACAACGCAGTGGCATTGATTCTATTGTGGTGAAACGCTAAGTTTAATCCATAAAAAAGCGCCTCATTTGAGGCGCTTTTTTATTTTGACCGTCCTAAATTTTTTCCTTGATGAAACATCCCCCTTAACAAAGGGGGACTGAGGAGGATTAATATAATTCAAGAGGTAAATAATCCCTCCAACCTCTCTTTAAAAAAGGGAGGCTAAAAGCATTTAAACCGTATGTCCCAAAGCTTCACCCATGACCACCACAGAATTGGCTTTAAACATCGCGTCCCACTGCATTTTATCTTTTTCAAATAAAATCACCGCAGTTGAGCCCAAGTAGAAACGGCCCAACTCTGCACCTTTTTCCAGAAACAGATTGTGCTGGTTTAGCTCCAAGCGTCCTGTAGGTTTTACTTTGCCTGTGGCTACGGTTTCAATGCCTGCCACAATCATAGCCCCCACTAAAACTACCGCCATACGACCAAGTTCAGTATCAAACAAACACACCATCCGTTCATTACGCGCAAACAGGCCCGGAATATTTTCCGCAGTGGTTTGATTGACCGAGAACAGTTCACCTGGAACATACAAGGTTTCAGTCAAAGTGCCGGCAAAAGGCATATGCACACGGTGATAATCTTTAGGTGACAAATACACAGTCGCAAAATGGCCATTTTTAAAAGGTTCAGCCAATTGCGGATCGGCAATCAGTTTTTCCACCGAAAAGCTTTGACCCTTGGCCTGAAAAATATCGCCTTCTTCAATCTTGCCCAACTGTGAGATAGCCCCATCGGCGGGTGAAACAATACTACGTGGATCCGTATCGATTTGACGTGCACCCTGTTTTAAAGAGCGGGTAAAAAAATCGTTAAATGATTTGAATTTCAATGCATTGCTTTGTTCAGCAATCGACATATCAATGCCATACTGGGCTTTAAAAGCCTGAATCACGGTATTTTTGATAATCGGATGTTCACTGGCAGCCAGTTTACCCACGACACGTGATAATTGGTGTTGTGGCACAACACGTTGCGCTTGAATAAAAATTTGTTTTTTTAAACGTGATGCGAAGCTCAAGATGGTAACTCTCCGGTAATAATCGGACTGTCGAGGCGGTTGCCCCATTCACTCCACGCACCATCATAAGCCCGTATCTTCCAACCGAGTAATCGGCCCAGAATATAGGCCAAACCCGAACGGTGATGTGACTGACAATAAACCACCACAGGTTGTTTTAAATTGAAACCCAGTTGTTCTAAGCGCTGTTGAGTGCGTTCTAAAGGATGTAATTTTAAATGATTTTCACGGTTTAGGGCAGTACTCCACTCAAAATGTCGGGCATTTGGAATGTGACCGCCGCGTCGCGCTGCGAGTCGAAGACCGGTATATTCATCTTCAGTACGACAATCCCACAATTGAATATTATTGTTTTGGACTTTTTCTAAAAGATCTGCATATTCAATACGGTATTTTTCAATATTCTCCTGGTTGATCTCCACCAGATGCGCTACAGGATCTGGTTTTTCCACTTCTGAAGAAGTAGGCAAACCGGCTGCCAGCCAGGCATGAATACCGCCATTTAACACGCTGGTATTTTCAAAACCCAGACAATGCAGGTTCCAGATCAGGCGCCCCGCCCAGCCGCCGCCTTCATCATCATAAGCTACGACATGATGGTCCGGAGAAATATTCAGATACTCAATTAAGGCCTGTAAGCCTTCTACATCGGGCAATAAACCTGAAGCCTGTTCTTCTTGCCGTACCAGTTGCTTCGGTTGCACATGAATGGCATGCGGAATATGCAATTGATCATAAACAGAACGACGGCTTAAATCGACAATGCGTAATTTTTCATTGCCTAAAAACGGAACCAGCTCTTCTGCTTCTATCAGCAGACCAAAATTAAATGCAGATACAGTCATACTTTTTTCGTGTTTTATTTAGATCAACAGGACGATCTTAGCACAAGTCATTTTCACTATTATGCTGATTTTTTGCATTCATTTAGCAAAAAATCAGCTATAGCAATCATGATTATTCTACTTCGGCGAGATTAAATACCTGACGTAAATAAGCCAAGAAAGTATCGTTATCGGTCATGGTTTTTCCTGGACTGTCAGAAATTTTGGCTACTGATTGACCATTACATTCCACCAGTTTTAACACAATATTCAGGGGTTTTTGTCCCAGGTCATTGGTTAAATTGGTACCAATACCAAAGCTGACCTGAAAACGGTCTTTAAAATACTGATGCAAGTTCCAGGCTTTCTCGATATTCAAGCCATCACTAAAAGTCAGCATCTTGGTTTTGCTGTCAATTTTCAGTTTTTTATAGTGCGCATAAGCCTTGTCACCCCACTCATAGGGATCGCCACTATCATGCCGTAAACCATCGAACAGTTTGGCAAAATACAGATCGAAGTCACGCAGGAAGGCATCCATCCCCACCACATCCGTCAGGGCAATTCCTAAATCGCCACGGTATTCCTGCACCCAGGTTTCCAGTGCCGCTTTCTGGAAATCGCGTAGACGCACATCCAGCGCCTGAAAGGCTTGCAGGAATTCATGCGCCATCGTCCCAATCGGGGTAATCCCTAATTCTTTAGCAATCAGCACATTGCTGGTACCACGGAAAATGTTAGGTACTGCTGCATGAAATTCTTCAATCACATGTTTTTGCCATGCAAAGCTATAACGGCGGCGGGTACCAAAATCAGATACCAGAAATGGTGGATCTTCCGGATTTTGTTCAGCTTGATATTTTTGAGTCAGGGCAATTTTAGCCTGTAAACGACGTTCACCTTCTGCCAAAACCTGATCACTACGAATGCGCGTGAAATACAGCTGATTGACAATGGCTAGAACAAAGATTTCAAACATCATCGCCTGAACCATCGGGCCTTCAACCCAAATGTCCAGACGACCTTGTTCATCAATGCGGGCTTTAATAAAACGGCGTTTTAGCTGGAACAGTTCCAGATAATCGACAAAGTCACTTTTGATAAAACGTAAACTGCGAAGATAGAGCAGCTCATCTTCTTTAAACTTAAGCTGGCATAAATAGTCGAGCTGTTGGTTCAAATCGTCCAGAATATCCGTCAGTGGATAAACGGTATCCTCTAAATTACGGCAACGGAAATGATAAACACTGTGCGTTTGAGGAAATTTATGCAGTACCACCTGTAGCATGGTAAATTTGTACAAGTCAGTATCAAGCAAAGATTGAATGATTGGAGCCATATCTAATGAAATTTCGCTGTGCTGACTGCATTAAAACACACTTTTTATCTTGATATTGCTAGTTTTGCGTACAGCTATGCCAGTCAAGCCCATATAGTCAGGGCTAAATCTCGCTTTTTTTCAATCCCAGGTCTTTATTTCATTTGCTACAAAATGCCTTTGCCACAAGTCTCCTGTTCAAATATCTATATTCATTTTCGTTAAAACCTTGGTGGGTCTATGTATGCAAAGAGAGAAGAAAATATTTAATAAAACCTGCTGATGCTATTGCGATATTGTTTGCATTTTAACGCTTAAATTTCTGCCTGTTTGCTACAATGCGGCGGATAAATTGAAGATATAAATTGGTTAAGTTATGCGTGCATTATTACAACGGGTTCTAGAAGCAAAAGTTGTGGTAGAAGGTGAAACAACCGGACAAATTGAAAAAGGCATTTTGGTTTTTCTGGGATTAGGCAAAGAAGATAATCTGGAAAAGGGCAAAAAGCTGATCGACAAGATTTTGAAATATCGCTTTTTTGATGATGAGCAGGGCAAAATGGGCTGGAATGTGGCTCAGGCTGGCGGTGGATTATTACTGGTTTCGCAATTTACTTTAATGGCGCAAACGCAAAAAGGCTTACGCCCCGACTTCGGTCCAGCCATGCCACCCAGCGAGGCTAAAGCTTTATATGAAGCCTTGGTGGACTATGCAAAATCTCAATTTGAAAATGTACAAACCGGTATTTTTGCAGCCGATATGAAAGTGCATCTGGTCAATGATGGTCCAGTGACTTTTAATCTGGAAGTGGAATAACGCGACAATATTCCAAGCATAAAAAAGCCCTCTATTGAGGGCTTTTTTATTTTAATTAAAGAGTAGCAAGATATTTTGCACGGTCCATTACATCTGTAGGAATGTCTTGAACTAACATCACTGTTAATGATTGCTGGCCTTTAACTTTTGCTGATTGTTGAGTTTCTAAGACTGCATTTACATCTTTTGGAGATAATGTATACATTGCTCCAGTAGCTGGATCAATAATCAGAAGGCCAAGTAAACCACCAAAGATAATATTACCTATATACCAACCATTTACACTTGCAGTTACTTGAATTTTTTTAGTTTGGAAACCTTCTTTTGAGAAAGCCACTTCATATCCTGCTGGTTTAAAGAAACCATTACCGCGTTTTAAAGTCACAGTAGCAGGAGTTGAGCCAGTATGAATCTTTTCACCTGATTTATTTGTAATAGTAATATTAGCCGACTCTGGTACTGATTTAAAAGTCAAAGTCTGTGTTGAACCAGAGAAAATACTTGCACAACCAGTAAAAGTCATTGAAGCTGCAATTACTGAAGCTGTTAAAATTTTCTTCATTAGAATACCCCCCTATTTAAGCGGGGGGTATTATTAATAAAAAAACTATACTTTTCAATTAATCTTGATTACTTACCGGTTTTTTCACGAATAAATGAACGTACCAATTTCACTTTTTCTTGTACCGGTTTTGGTAATTTTGGTGGAATCAATTTTGCAACTTTATTAAACCAAACCAAGAGACCGAAATCGCCTTCCATTTTAATGCTGCCATTTTGCATGCCGGTCATAAAAGCGCTTGGGTCACCTTTGACTAAAGTTTTTACACCCTGTTCACTGTCTGCAAATTGCAAAATAAAATCTGCTTTTTCTGCATCACCCGATACTGTGTCAATTTGTCCATTGTTTACAATAATTTGACGTGCAACACCGAGGTCGGTACCAATTTGAATACGGAATTGACGTTCATGAACCAGTTCAATAAATTTTGGACTGGTACGTGCCAATTGCTTCATACGCAAAGCCAAGCCCGCAACTAATAAATCAAGCGGATCCGTGCTTACATCGACCAGTGGTAATTTTACGACAGGAATCGAAGATAGTTTCATGACATTTAAGCCTATTGTAATTGTTGGAAAATTGACGACTTATCCTACCATAACTTGTGTTTTTTCAAGTAAGGCTTTGTATAACAATAATGAATAAAAAAAGATGTGCCGGAGCACATCTTTTAATTTCTTTGATTTATCAGTCTTGCAAATTAGCGGCTTGAATAGTGTTGCTGTTCATCGTCATAGACTGGTGTATGTTCAATATAGCGGCGTTTGGCTAAAGCTCGCTCTGCACGACGATCTTCGCGGATTAACAGCATGGTCACAATAACCATCACCGACATTAACGCAGTCAGATAGCTGTATGCCATGGGTAAATCAAAGAGCAGTTGTGTACTTAAACGAATCGCTTCAATTAATCCCCAAAACAGCATACCTGCAAACATAAAGCTTAACAAACGACGATAAGGCGAGAAGAAAACAGCTATCAAAGCAGCGGCAATCAAGCTTAAGCCTATGATGGTTGCTAAATTCGCTGTAACCATAAAAACCTCCGTCCTCTATAGGATTTTGACACTTTTATATGGGTCTAAATTAAATCCCCGATACCATGAATAAATGATGAAATATATTTATATCAATCTCTATGCAAGCATTATGCGGAGTTTTTTTAAGAAAAAAAGTCTTGTATTTTCAGCAAGCGACACACCTTGTCGCAATATTATTTTGTCATTACATTTTTTTATTTTTAACTTTTTCTGGAAGTGAGATGGGCTCGGACTTGCCGTGTCATTACAAAAAAACAGCGCATTAAAAGTGTTAAAAAAATATTTTTTTATAATGATTTGTATGCTGTTTTTGTCGACGATTTCATTTAACCACTCATCTTATTTTGCTTGTTTTTAAACAAAAAACGCGACATCAATGTCGCGTTTTATAGATCAAATTCAATAGTTGGACTCAAGCATTAGGCACGGCTGAGGTCTTTATCATGTACACCTAGCAGATAAAGCACCCCATCCAGACCCACACTTGAAATCGCCTGATTGGCATTCTGGCGAACCAAAGGTTTGGCACGGAAAGCCACTCCTAAACCGGCAATCGACAGCATCGGCAAGTCATTGGCACCATCACCCACGGCAATCGCCTGTTCCAGTGAAATGTCCATTTTGTCCGCCAATTCACGCAGCAACAATGCTTTACGTGCACCATCGACAATATGACCTTTGACTTCACCTGTCACCAGACCATCTTGTACATCCAGAATATTGGCATGTACTTCATCAATACCCAATTTCTCTTGCAGGTATTCAGCAAAATACTGGAAACCACCAGAAAGAATTGCAGTTCTATACCCCAATGCTTTCAAGGTTGAAATCAGGCGCTCTGCCCCTTCGGTCACGGTTAGACGCTCGGCAATTTTTGGTAAAACCGATGCATCCATGCCTTTGAGCAAGGCGACACGGGCACGGAAGCTTTGCTGGAAGTCCAGTTCACCCTGCATGGCACGTTCAGTAATTTCAGCGACTTGTTCACCGACACCGGCTTCAATCGCCAACTCATCAATGACTTCTTGCTCAATTAAAGTCGAGTCCATGTCGAAGCAGACCAAACGGCGATTACGACGGTAAGCATTGTCTTCCTGAACCGCGACATCGACACTCAGTTCAGCAGATAAACGCAAGCAGGCCGCACGCATGGCGGTCGCATCGAGCATTTGTCCTTTCAGACCAAATTGCACGCAAGAACGTTTTGGTCCTTCCACCTGATTATTCAGTTCCGGACGGCCCGATAAACGGGTGACTGTTTCAATATTAAAGCCCTGATTGGAGACAATCTGCGTCACTGCCTGTAACTGTGATGCGCTTAGCTCCGGTGCCAAAGCCGTCACGATATAGCGAGTCTGCCCACCTTCACTCACCCATTGATCATATTCTGATGCAGAGATTGGTTTAAAGCGCACTGTTAAGCCAATATCATGTGCTAGAATCAGAATCTCCTTCATGGCTAATGCTGTAGCAGTTTGGTCATCTGACGAAACAACAATACCTAAAGTCAGTTGGTTGTGGATGACGGCTTGTCCAACGTCCAAAATTTGTAAAGAATGTACGGACAATACCTGCATTAATCGTGTAAATTGATTAGGCTGGTCGGGTCCCAAAAATGATATAAGAATGATTTCTCGCATGAATTGACTCGGATCTGAGCTACAACTATTGTTAGAATCATAATCGAATTTGAACATAAATGCCTTGGAAGTTTACGTTGAATGCGCCTAGACAAGGGCTATTTGCTAGCCTACTGATTGTAAGTTTTGCTTTACACACTTTTTTACTGGTCCTTGCGACGACGCATCAGCTGAATGCAAACCGCGCCAGTCAGGGACAGCTGATGACCTCGCAACTGGTTACAGATAGCCTGTCCGAGCTGGAACCGGCCAATACGGTGTCATTGGCATTATTGGCCGACCGTTATGCCACTAACCCGAGCGTGGCTTCTATTCGTATTCTAGATGCCAATAATCAGGTGCTGGCAACAGGTGGTTTAACCAAAACACGCCAAGGCGAAGTGTTTGTTCGTGAAGCGCTGCAAAATGAAAAGAAAGTCGGCAGTATTGAAATTACCCTGATTCAGCCGAGTATTGGGGAAATTTTACGTACCCAATGGCTGGCGATTTTATTATCGCTGCTGATTCATGGCTTATTATGGTTAGCTTATCGCGCGATTGCCCGTCCAAGCCGTACCGAATATCTGGCGCGTATCAATAATGAATCCCGCCTTAAACATGAAATTCAGACCCTGACTCAGGCTTTAGAGCAGGAACAGCATAACGCCGCAGTCGCGATTGCCCAGGCACAGAGCAATGCTCAGGCAAAAGCGAAAGTTAAAGAATCGAAACCTGTGGTGCTGAATGACAACTGTATTGCCTTAAATATCCAGTTTTATGACCCTAAACAGCTCATGGATTCGGTCAATAAAACCGTTTCAGTTCCGTATTTCAATTTATGTCAGATTTTCCTGAATAAAACGACAGAGTTGTGTGTTCAACACTACAAATTAAACAGTTCAGATATCGCTACAGTGCATAAATTTGATGAACATGGCGCGACCATTAGCATGTCGGTGGATACGCCAAATGCTGTGCAATGTCTAGTCATGATTAGCACCGTATTCCAGTTATTATCGGATGTATTATATAAACGTTATCGTGAAGAAAAGCGTTTTGTGTTGCAAACCCGCAGTGCCATTTCCAGTCATGTTGAAGCGATGCATCTTAGCCCGGTTCAAGCGGCAGAACGTCTGGTACAGCAATTGGCTGCCAAAGAAAGTGCCATTCATTTGCCAAATGAATTACTGAAAGATATTTCAGATCGTTACCAGTTGGTCAGTATACCGAATCCAACCAATGTTTTGACTCGTCATGCCTTTATGATGAACGGCATGGATAGCGAAGTGGCCGAATTGGCACAAACGTTTAGAACGGAAATTCTAAAAGCCAAGCAATCCAAAGCCTCTTAAAAGAGGTCAATAAAAAAGCCGAGCTGTTATGCTCGGCTTTTTTATTCTCTACACGTCTCAACGGAGCTCAGCAGAGATTACTTCACAATTATTCTATTTTATTGGCCCTGCTTGCCCAATAACTCGCTAATGCAGGTCCTGAAATGTTATGCCATAAACTAAAAATGGCACTTGGTACCGCAGTAATGGGCGATGCAGCAAAATGTACTGCCGCCAAAGCCACGCCTAAACCTGAATTTTGCATGCCGACTTCAATGGCAATAGCCTTGCTGTCTGCATAAGGCAGCTTAAAGAAACGGCTTGCCCAGAAACCCAATAAATAGCCCAGACCGTTGTGCAAGGCCACCACGCCTAAAATCAGTAAACCTGATTGCAGAATCTGAGCCTTGCTACCAGCAATAATTGCCGCCACGATAGCTACAATTGCCACTACTGAAATTAAGGGCATTACCTGAATATAGGGATCGACTTTGTGCTTCAATACTCCACGAACTATCAAACCCAGAATAATTGGGAACAGTACCACCTGAAGTATTGAACCCAACATCGACATGGCATTAATTTCAATCCATTGACTCGCCAGAAGATAAAAAATTGCAGGGGTTAACACAGGTGCTAAAAGCGTCGAAACCGAGGTGCAGGCCACCGATAACGCGGTATTGCCTTTGGCCATATAGGTAATCACGTTAGATGCTGTTCCGCCCGGGCAACAGCCGACCAGTATCACCCCTACGGCAATTTCCGGCGGTAGTTGAAACAGCTGACATAACAGATAAGCCAGCCCCGGCATCACCACAAATTGTGCAACCACACCAATAACCACAGCTTTAGGACTTTGTAATACTCCTTTAAAGTCCTCTACCGTCATGGTCATGCCCATACCAAACATGATGATCCCGAGCATCCAGGTAATATAGACTTTAAGCCAGACAAAGGCTTCCGGGACAATTAAGGCAATACCGGCAAATAACACCACCCAGAGGGCAAAGGTTTTCTGAATAAATTGCGTAAAGCGCAAAAAAGCAGACATACAATACATCCAATATTTATGCTGGTCTGATCTAGAGAAGACGTTTTACCATATCTATCAGGCAAATCAGCAGCTTTAATCAACCTGATCATGTTTTTAGCAGCTGCTGAGTTGAACAATATCCTTCATCAGAATACGCTTGACCCCGGCTGCGAGCATGTCTTGCCAGGCATGTTGCAGTGAACCGTGTAAATCAATGCCTTTGGTGGCGTCGGAAATGACATAGGTTTTAAATCCCAATTTACAGGCATCTATTGCGGTCCATGCCACACAAAAATCAGTAGCAATTCCTGCAATAAAAACTGTATCAATACCGCGTTCTTTTAAATAACCGGCCAAACCGGTAGTGGTTTTCTGATCTGCTTCCAAAAAAGCTGAATAGCTGTCGATATGGGCATGCGCGCCCTTGCGGATGACCAGTTGTGCTGTGGGTAAATAAAGATCCGGATGCAGCTCTGCATCCGAAGTGCCTTGTACACAATGTACAGGCCACAAAACCTGAGTACCATACTCCAGCTCAATCGTTTCAAATGGCTGCTTTGCTATATGATTTTCAGCAAATGACACATGATTCTGGGGATGCCAGTCTTGAGTAATCACAATATTGTCAAAATACTGTGCCAATTGGTTAATGTTTGGAATGATCTGATCTGCATTCGCTACGGCTAAATTTCCACCTGGGGTAAAACCATTTTGTACATCGACAACAATCAAAGCAGTATTTTTTTGCATAATTCTCAGTCCATTCTTTACCTATTGTGATTTTTGTTAAGCATATAACAAAACAAATTGCAGTATTTAAAGATGCAGGTAAAAAGATAATGACTGTGGAGGCAAAGAATCATGCTCACCTGGCAAATCAAGCCTATACTTTTCTATCCGTTGTCGGTCATTTTGTGCTTTGCGCACAGGCGAGGAATAGAAATAAAAATAGCCCGCCATAGCGAGCCATTTTGATAAGTCAAAACATTAAGCTTGTGTTTGTAAACGACGCACCAGAATCAACATAAAGAGTGCTGAAATCACGATACATGGAATAGCAGCTGAAATTACCCCTGCTGCACCAAAACCTGCGGCAAGCAACTGACCCGCAATAGTTGGCCCAAGCATGGCACCTACACGCCCTACCGCTGAAGCCATACCTACGCCCGTTGCACGTACTTCAGTTGGGTAGACAATACTACCGAAAGCATACAGTACACCTTGGCAACCAATCACGAATGCACCCACCAAGGCAGAAGCCATATACATTTGCGTTAATGAGCTAGCTGCATTCAAACAGAATAAACCAGCCAAAATACCGCCGTACATCAACAGAATTACGTAGGCTTTTTTCCAGCGATCCGTCAGCATACCCAGTACAATGGTACCAATCGTTGCACTGACCATGAAGAAGAATTGTGCAGTACTGCCTTCTTTACGGGTAAAGCCCAGTTCCATAAACAGTGAAGGCAACCAGCTCAACATGATGTAGACCACCATCAGGGTGAAGAAATAGCTCACTGAAATGAGGCAGGTGCGCATCAGGTTGCTGCTGTTGAACAAATCTTTAAAAAAACCCTGAGCGACAGCAGCAGTTTTAGGGGTATTTTGTGATTTTAAGAATTCACGTGATTCTGGTAAAAATTTAATCATGATAGGCAGCACGATAATTGGCAACAAACCACCTAAATAGAAAATATTTTTCCAGTTGGAGCCAAAATCCAAACTCGCAACATACGACAAAATGGCCGCACCTACAGGCATACCACAATACATCAGGCCTACAGCACGTCCCCGGTTCTCAGGCTTAACCGCTTCAGATGCCAGCGTGATCAAGTTTGGCATGGCTGCGCCTAAACCGGCACCAGCTAAAAAGCGAACCAATAACAAGGTATTGAAACTGTTTACCCATACGGTACATAAGGTAAATACGGCAAATACGGCGACTGACCAAATCAGTACTTTTTTACGACCAATCCGGTCTGAATAACGCCCACCAATCAGAGCACCCGGCAATAACCCTAGAATTCCTGCGCTAAAAAATACTCCTAACTGAGAACTATCTAAGCCAAAAGCCTCACGAATACCGGCTGCTGCAATACCGGCAGCCTGAATATCCAATCCTTCAATGACAGCAATTAAAAAACAGATTGCCACGGTAATGACGGAATGCTTGTTATCTGATCTTTCCATTGGAAAATCCTTGTGCAATCAGTGTCCAAAATAGAACAGCATCATCCACGAGTCTGGAAATTCAAATAACTACCAATAAGTGGAATAATCTACACTTTATTAAAAAAAATGCCGGCTATTTAAAACTTCCTCATACCTCAAACAGATAGTCGCAAAAACACTTAATCAGCTTTAACTCACACAGAAAAACTCAATCTGAGCAGGATGAGTTTTATTCTGAAAATCATCCTGTGCGAAAAGAGCAAAAATACATTAATAGTTTTTATTAATTACTAAAGTCGTTTTTAATGATCATTTTGATAGATGAATGGTCTGATTCATATAGCTTAAAAGTCTATGCTGAGCTGTATTAAATCTTAAATTCCGATTTTTTTACCCGGAATTACCGAGTTGATTGGGTCAAGCCTAGCTTTTTAAGACAGAAACAGCCATTTTCCAGTCCAAAAAACGATTTTTCATTGCTTTAAGCTGATTAAAATTATCATTCAAATTCATTTAAGAAAATGAACGAGGTTTTGTTTGTTAGATTTTTCACTTGCTTTTCATAAAGTTTTTAGATGGTTTGACTAAAGCATATTGTTCTTCACCGCTTGTTCGTTCATAATTTGCATAAGCATTATTCAATTTCATTCAATTCCATTGAATTTTGCTATAAATCAAAATACGTAACCGTCCACATCTCTGTTTTTCTACCTCAGTTGGATGGCCAAATAGGATAATTTTTTAAAATGACTCAGCAAGCACAGATCATTCAAGGTTCAATTGTCGCAATCGTCACCCCGATGTTTGAAGATGGCAGCGTAGATTGGAAGGGTCTAGAAAAGCTCGTTGAGTGGCATATCGCACAAGGCACTAACAGTATTGTGGCTGTGGGCACGACAGGCGAAGCATCAACTTTAAGCATGGCTGAACATACCCAGGTGATCAAAGAAATCATTCGTGTGGCCAACAAACGTATTCCTGTCATTGCAGGTACTGGGGCCAATTCTACCCATGAAGCGATTGAACTGACGCGTGAGGCCAAAGAGCTGGGCGCAGATGCAGCTCTCCTGGTCACGCCTTATTACAACAAACCAACCCAAGAAGGTTTATATCAGCATTATAAAGCAATTGCTGAAGCGGTAGACTTACCTCAAATTCTGTATAACGTTCCAGGCCGTACTGGCGTGGATATGCTCAATGAAACCGTAATCCGTCTGGCTGACATTCCACAAATTATTGGCATTAAAGATGCGACCGGTGATGTAGCCCGTGGTAAAGAACTCATTGAAGGATTAAACGGCAAAGACATGACCGTTTACTCTGGTGATGATGCCACTGCATACCAGCTCATGGGTTGTGGTGCACAAGGCAACATTTCGGTGACTGCCAATGTGGCGCCTAAAGAAATGAGCCAGATCTGTGCTGCTGCACTTGCAGGTGATGCAGATCGCGCTGAAGCCTTAAATAATGAAGTTGCAAATTTACACAATATTTTATTTTGTGAATCTAACCCAATTCCTGTGAAATGGGCACTCCATGAAATGGGCTTAATTGGTACCGGTATTCGCTTACCATTAACTCCTCTTGCAGAACAATATCGTACCCCATTGCGTGAAGCACTGAACGCTTCGGGTGTCATTAAATAAAGAGCACAACACTATGCAATTACGTTTTGGTTTAATCCTTGCACTTTCGGCATTCAGTTTAGCGGGTTGTAGTTCCATGGGAATCAGTAACGGTTCACTGGACTATAAAAATACAGCAACCCTTGAACCTCTGAAATATCCGGAAGGCTCAATGGTTCGACCAGCAACGCCATTGTATCCATCTCCAACAATTGACCCGCTTGCCATTGAGCATGCACCGAAGCTTGAAAATAAGCGCGGCAACCGTTTTGCTTTACCACGTCCAGACAAAGCTCAGACCAATGCAGTAGCAAGTGATCAGAATGACAGTACAAATGTCGGTCGTCCACAGCTGGTTCGTGATGGAAATCAAAATCCTCTGCTCAAAATCGATGGAAATTCTGCTACAATTTGGCAGTACACACTTGCCACCCTCAGCAGCCTGAACCATACCATTGTGGGTCAAAGTAAAAATCGTTACGAAGTGACTATTAAGATTGATCAGCAGATTTATGTATTAAGACTGACCTCTGTAGGCACAAGCAACAACATCGCTGTGTTCAATGCCGATAACAGCTTTGCAGACAAAGAAAAAGCTGCAGAACTGTTAACCCAGATTTACCAAAATTGGCCAGCCTAGTCGTACTAGGCATTTTTTTTTGAAAAAGGTTCCCCCATGTTGAAACAAACCTTGCTCTATACTGGTAAAGCGAAATCTGTTTATGAAACAGACAGTGCAGATCACCTCATCCTAGTCTTCCGTGACGATGCATCTGCATTTAACGGCGAAAAAATCGAACAGCTGGATCGTAAAGGCAAGGTGAACAACCGTTTTAACGCCTTCATCATGGAAAAATTGGCTGCTGCTGGCATTGAAACTCACTTTGAAGAACTTCTTTCTCCTACTGAAGTTTTAGTGAAAAAATTGCAAATGATTCCAGTTGAATGTGTAGTACGTAACTATGCTGCTGGTTCATTGTGCCGTCGCTTAGGTGTAGAAGAAGGTAAAGAACTTGTTCCGCCTACTTTCGAATTGTTCTTCAAAGATGACGCGCTTGGCGATCCAATGGTGAACGAATCTCAGGCAATTGCTTTAGGCTGGGCAACAGCTGAACAATTGGCGCAAATGAAAGAACTGACTTACAAAGTGAATGACGTTCTTAAAGGTTTGTTTGACGCAGGTAATATGCTGCTTGTTGACTTCAAACTTGAATTCGGTGTGTTCCACGACCGTATCGTTCTAGGTGATGAATTCTCTCCAGACGGTTGCCGTCTATGGGACAAAGACACCAAGAAAAAACTCGACAAAGACCGTTTCCGTCAAGGTTTAGGCGGTGTGGTTGAAGCGTATGAAGAAGTTGCTGCACGTTTAGGTATCGATCTTTCTGATATCTAATCAGTTATCTGATTCAAAAAAACCGGGCTGTTTAGCTCGGTTTTTTATATTCTTAAAAATCGGAAAAATAAATGTTACTAATAAAAATGATCGTTTTTACATCATTATGATTTTTATTTAATATAGCTTATATACCAAGTGACAAGAGGTTGGCCTAGATGGCTTGAAAACATCTTGCTTACCGACCAGGATTTTAGTTTACCCTCTAGGATGTATCTCTCCCAAGACATCCTATTTTCAGCCCAATCCGTCCTATGGATTGGGCTTTTTTTGTCTTACTGCTGTTGCTGTTCCTGCTGCCAACGACGCTGTTGTAAACGCTCGCCTTCTACTTCACGTTTATTTCGAGCGGACTCATACAGCTTGGTGCCTTTTAATTCAGGCGGCAAATAGTCTTGCAAGACAAAATGTTCAGGATAATTATGCGGATAAAGATAATCTACACCATAGCCCTGCTGTTTCATCAATTTGGTGGGTGCATTGCGTAAATGTAACGGCACAGGTAAATTCGCGGTTTTTTCCGCTAAGTCGAGTGCCTTGTTAATGGCTAAATAAGTGCTGTTACTTTTGGCACTGGTCGCCAAATATACCGCACATTGACCTAAAATAATCCGGCATTCCGGCATGCCCACCGCTTGAACCGAACGGAAACACTCACCTGCTAACAGCAAGGCATTCGGATTCGAATTGCCAATATCTTCTGAAGCGGCGATGAGCATACGACGGGCAATAAACACTGGATCCTCACCCCCTTTCAGCATACGTGCCATCCAGTACAAGGCAGCATCCGGATCACTGCCGCGAATCGATTTAATAAATGCTGAAACCAAGTCGTAGTGCTGCTCGCCAGATTTATCATAACGGGCAATATTCTGCTGGGCCACCTTGACCACTATGGCATTGGTGATGATATTTTCTACATCAGTTTCAAAAGTACTGGCTATTAAATCTAATAAATTTAGCGCCTTACGTGCATCACCAGCAGCGAATTGCAGTAATGCTTCGTATTCGTCAATTTGGATATAACGTTCTTTTAAAAAATTATCCTGTTGTATGGCATTATTCAACAAAGTTCGAATTGCATCATCATCCAGAGCATTTAAGGTATATACCTGACAACGCGACAACAAGGCATTGTTGACTTCAAAAGATGGGTTTTCTGTCGTCGCTCCAATTAAGGTAATTTTACCCTTCTCGACTGCATTCAATAAGGCATCTTGCTGCGACTTGTTAAAACGATGAATTTCGTCAATAAACACAACAGGCGTCAGTAAATCGCCACTTTCGGCAATCACTTCACGCAGTTCTTTTACCCCGGTATTCAAGGCCGATAAACTGACAAATGGCCGATCCACTGCCTGTGCCAAAAGCAAAGCAATCGTGGTCTTTCCTACCCCTGGTGGCCCCCAAAAAATAATCGAAGGTAAATGTCCCTGATCAATCATTTGACGTAAGGGTGCACTTGCCCCTAATAGATGATCTTGACCAATAATTTCGGACAAGTCACGCGGGCGCAGTCGTTCAGGGAGGGGGATATGGCTCTCAGACATCTTGTTATTTCTTTACTCTACTTAAAGTAAGTCTACTATGTAATTTTAATATCGCGTATTTCAAATGAACTGATTTACAAAAAAATCCTATTGTTACTTTTACATCATCCACATCATTATTCTGTCTGTTTTACGTGAATTTAATTTTAAATGACTTTTAAATCGTTTTTAGATGGTTTAAAAAAGAGAGTGAAGTCGATTCAACAAAATAAGTAGACCATCAGAAATACACACTTAATCATTCTACTTCTAAATGTTCATATGTATAATTATGTGAAATACGTCACACTTTAAGCATCTTGATTATTTAAATGGGTGAGCTTTATGGAAAATATTTTCAAAAACAAGCGAAGACCTCGTAATCAGGATGACAAAACACCCGTTTCAAATCAATTATCTGACAAAAATCTTATTATTCAAAATATCCTTGATCAATTCTCCTTGCTGGTCTGGGTCAAGAACAAACAACATCAGTATTATTATAATCAAGCGCTTTGCGACTATATTGGTCAGACTCTTCCTCTACAGCATAGCGATGCGTCTGAAAAATTCATTCATCCTGATGATTATTCGAACTTTAGTTTACTCTGGCAACATGCTTTACATACCCAACAAGGTTTTGAACAAGAATGCCGAATTCAACACGGTGAAAAAGACTACAGAATTTGCCTGATTTCCGTTCAACCAGTCCAGCATTTAGATAATATTGATTGGATGATGACGGCCACCGATATTCATGATCATTATTTAAAGCATACCAAGCTGCATCAGCAAGTGCATGCAGAGAATAAAATGCTGAATACCAGCATGAACGATACTCAACCTTTAACCCCACAGCATCATATTCCCCAACAACAAATTGTGGAAAAGAATCTTCAACAGCTCATTGAACTCGACGAATTAACCGGTTTATATAACCGTAGCGCATTTAATAAAATTTTTAAAAAAACCATTCAACATGCCCAGCAGCAACAACAGTCTGTGGGCTTTTTGCTGATTGATTTAGACTATTTCAAACATATTAATGACACCTTGGGGCATATTGCGGGTGATTATTTACTTCAAATCTTAGGGCAGCG
>DFAM01000009.1:169766-181965 GCA_002365595.1 Acinetobacter sp. UBA3106
GCAAAAATAGCGCGTCAGCAACTGGATATTCCGATTTGTTATGCCGGACATTATATTAATGGCGGGATGAGCATTGGCGGTGCCATGTATCCCCAACATGCAAAAAATAGCTCAATGTTGTTGCGCTGTGCCGATGTCGCTCTGAATGATCTTAAAATGAGTGGCCGTGGCGGTATCCGGATGTTCCAGAGTACCATGTTTAAGAGCATACAGCTCACCACCAAACAGCTTGCGCTGGCCCGGGCGATTATTCATCACAATAAAATTTTTCCGGTCTATCAGCCCAAGGTCAATCTTGCAGATGGAAAAGTCATTAGTTTTGAAGCTTTGCTGCGCTGGTATGATGCAGATGATCAAATCCAGCTGCCCTCACATATTTTTTCTGCATTTCAGGACTATGAACTGGCCACACAAATTAGTGAAATCATGCAGCTGAAAGTGTTTCAGGATATGAACCGCTGGCTGGCAGCTGGCCTAGAATTGTTACCGGTTTCCATTAATGCTGCACCTGTTGAATTTTTAAGGGATAACTATGCTGAAAAACTGTTAAGCCGAATAGCTCAATTTAAGATTCCCCATTCTCTGATTGAAATAGAAATTACTGAACAGAGTCTTTCTGACCGTGGTTCCGACTATGTGATCCGCGCGCTTAAATTATTAAAACAAGCTGGTCTGAGCATTTCATTAGATGATTTTGGTACAGGTCATTCATCCTTGACCCGGTTAAGAGATTATCCGGTCGACTGCCTGAAAATTGATCGAAATTTCATCAAAAATATGCACACTGATCCTTCGGCTCTGGCTATAGTCAAAGCGATTAGTCAGATTGGTAACAGTATCTCGCTGGATATTTTGGTAGAAGGCATTGAGAAAAAAGAGCAGGTGGAAGCCCTTCAAGCCTGTGATTGTCATAGTGGACAAGGCTTTTATTTTTATCATCCCATGATCTTTCAGGATGCTACACAATTATTGAAGCCTGTAGCGCATACAACGCAACCCATCAGTTCCTCTAGTTAATCAATTACGTGCATTCATACTCGCAGTCATCCTAGGCTTTGCTGGCTTATGATATGACTGGATTACCTGTCCAGGATTTGAAATCTTCACATGATAGAAGCTTTCCTGATCATGAACAGATTCAACGAACCCAGCGCACAATATATTCATCAATATCATCTTCATTGACTTCTGATTCGGAAATACAACGACCCGCTGCGGATTTTCTGGCTTTGATCACACTACTGCGAGTGCCTGTATTTAAATAATGCCAGGTAGGTAAATTTTTGCCTTCGTCTAAACGACGGTAAGCGCAGCTTGATGGAAGCCAGTGAATATTGGCCAACTTTTCCGGCGTCAGCTGAATACAATCCGGCACATATTCCAGACGCTGTTCATAATTACTGCAACAGGCTGTTTCGCAATCTAAAAGCTTGCAGGCCACTTTGGTATAAGCGACTTCTTGCAGTTCTTCATCTTCTAACTTGATCAAACAACACAAACCGCAACCATCGCATAATGCCTCCCATTCGGCAGGATTAAGTTCAGTTAAAGTGTATTTTTTCCAAAATTGTGGACGCAATTGTTCAGTCATAGTAAAGAAAAAATTGAAAGGAAGCGGCTTATTATAACGCGTTATAACGTGTTCAAGTTCACAATTTAAGAATGTGATTTTTACTTCAAATCATATATTTGCTGTCAAAGTGAACATTTTTTCAACATAAGCATAACACTGTTGGAAATTTTCCGCCCCTATACTAAATCTACTTTAAATCTACTTTGAAAATAACAACACATGGAGAAAGCTTATGTTCCGTTGGGCCATTATTTTTGCAGTTATTGCACTGATTGCTAGTCTATTAGGTTTTGCTGGTGTCGCAGGATTATCTAAAGATTTTGCGGTTATTTTACTCGTCGTTGCCGTTATTTTGGCAATCGTCGGCTTCCTCTCTCGAGGAAGAATTTAGTTAAATGACTTCCGCTTAAAAATATCTTACTCGATATAAAAAAGAGCCTGATCAGGCTCTTTTTTATATGCGTTTTTTGCTGTCGTTCTTCTATTTTAACAATACAAAAATAGATGATTTTTAGGCGATTTCCATTCAGTTTTCAATTTCATGAGTTAAATCGCTCTTTATCTGACTTAGCTTATGTAACTAATCTCGGCACATTAATAAAGTCGTAAATTAAGGACGTAAATGACGTGGTCGAAAGCCGGTTGCCAATAGACCAATGCCATAAGCCACCACACCGATTACGCACAAACCGGCCACTTCAAGGATACGTATCCACTGCGATACATCTCCGTTGTACCAGCTTAAGCCATACCACAGTGCAGCAATCATAGCAGCATTGGCAATCCCATACTGGAGAAACAGCTTTTTCCAATGTGCGCCAAAACGGAAAATATTGCGTTGATGCAGATAGAAATACAGCATACCGGCATTCACCAGTGCAGACCCTGAGGAAGCCAAGGCCAGCGCCATGTGCTCAGCCTCCCAATGAATCAGTTTAAAGAAACCAATAAACACCACGTTTAAAATCGCATTGGCAGCTACCGACATTAATCCGACCCGAACCGGGGTACGGGTATCTTGCTGGGCATAAAAACCGGGTGCAAAAACTTTAATCAGCATAAAGGAAATCACCCCGGCACTCATACACTGCAAAGCCAAAGCAGTCATTTGCGTATCTTCAAGGGTAAATTGTCCACGTTGGAACAAGGCCTGAATGATCGGAGTAGAAAGCATAAACAAGGCAATGCTAGCTGGAATGCCGACCAGCATAATCACTTTCGCTGCCCAGTCAATCATGCCACGGAACTTGATCTGATCCTGTTCGGCATGCCGTGCAGACAATGACGGTAAAATCACCGTACCAATCGCTACCCCGATTAATCCCAAAGGCAATTCCGTCATACGTTCTGCACTGTATAACCAAGACACCGAACCATCCTGCATGAAGGATGCCCAAATGGTATTCAACAGCAAGTTAATTTGCGTGACCGATACACCAAATAATGCCGGAAGCATCAATTTCATGATGCGATCGACACCTTCGTGTTTGAAATCCACTTTCGGTGGAATAAGTAAATTTTTGCGCCAGAGCTCCGGAATTTGAATCACCAGCTGCAAGATACCCGCAACCACAACGGCCCAGCCGAGCGCCATAATCGGTTCAGCCATGTAGGGCGTTAACCACCACGCACCGGCAATCATGGTGATATTCAGCAAAACCGGTGAGAAAGCCGGAGTTGAAAAAGACCCATAACTGTTCAAGATACTGCTGGCAAAAGCCGTCAAAGACATAAACAGCAGATAAGGAATGGTCAGACGGAACATGTCTGTGGCTAAAGCAAATTTTTCCGGGTCGTCATGGAAACCCGGTGCATAAATATACAGCACTGCAGGCGCCGCAATCATGGCAATAAACGTCAGCGTGGTCATAAAGGTAGCCAGACATCCAAACACCCGGCTAATCAGAATTTGCACTTCTGCATGGGTTCGTGTGGTTTTATATTCGGTTAAAACCGGTATAAAGGCTTGCGAAAATGCCCCTTCGGCAAACAGCCGCCGAAAAAAGTTGGGAATACGAAACGCCACCACAAAGGTATCGAAATCTTTACCTGCACCAAACACATTCAGCAATACCACATCTCGGACTAGACCCAAAACCCGAGACAACATGGTCATTGCACTTACAATAAAGGTCGACCGCCAAAGCGCCATCGTAACCACCCAGTGAAAAAATTAAGTCGCTATTGTAATGAAACTCGAAATAGAGTTTCGTTATTTAATCATAAAGCCTGCCAATTAATGCTTGGCTTGCTGCTGTTGCAATAAAGTTCTGAATTTAACCCAGTCAAAACATGGTCCTGGATCGGTTTTACGTCCAGGTGCAATATCGGAATGTCCTGCCAGATGTTGTAGGATCTTCGGATAATGAGCTTGTAATGCTGCAGTCACCTGTGCCAGTACGACATATTGAATTTCTTCAAAAGGCTGGTCATCACTACCTTCCAGCTCAATCCCGATAGAATAATCATTACATTCTTTTTTGGCTAAATAGCTTGAACGTCCGGCATGCCAGGCACGATCATTGAAATTCACGAATTGCAGTACTTCACCACTGCGTAAAATGAGCAGATGTGCAGAGACCTGCATGCCTTCAATGGTTTGAAAATAAGGATGCTGGGACCAATCCAGCTGATTTTGAAAAAACTGTTCAATATAACCGCCACCAAACTGTGACGGCGGCAGACTGATGTTATGCACCACCACCAGTTGAATCTCGGTTTGCTCGGGACGTGAATTATAATTTGGGGAAGGTAGCTGCCTTGCACCGATTAACTGACCATCGATGACCTGAAAAAAGGGTGCCTGTTGCATAATCCAATCCTGAGTCCGATTTATATAAGCTGATGATTTTAGCGCAATCCTAAAACTTTAAACTTAAAATCTCAAATTCTGCAGATAAAAATCGCTTGAAAAAAACATTTCTTTTAAATGAACAATGCTAATATAACGCGCAATTTTCATGGGTTAAAAAAGATACGGAAATACTTATGAGCATCTCTCAAGCCTTGCTGGAACAATCGATCCAAATTAACATTCAACAAGCATTACAAGAAGATATTGGCGAAGGTGATATCACCGCTTTATTAACCCCTGAAGATGAACAAGCCACTGCCACCATCATCAGCCGTGAAGAGATGGTGCTTGCCGGTCAGCCTTGGGTCAATGCTTTAATTCAGGCCTATGATGCAACGGTACAGGTGACTTGGCTGAAAAATGATGGTGACCGCGTCCAGGCCAATGAAGCCTTTTTAAAACTGGCGGGTTCGGCGCGCAGCCTGCTGACCGTGGAACGCCCTGCCCTGAATTTTGTCCAGACGCTTTCTGCGGTGGCCACTAAAACAGCTGAATATGTAAAACAATTACAAGGCTTAAATACTAAGTTGCTCGATACCCGCAAAACCTTGCCAGGCTTACGTATTGCACAAAAATATGCAGTGGCCGTTGGTGGTGGTCAGAACCATCGCTTAGGTTTATTCGATGCCTTTTTAATTAAAGAAAACCATATTATGGCAGCTGGTGGCATTGCTCAAGCCATTGCCAAGGCACATAACATTGCACCGGGTAAACCCGTGGAAGTTGAAGTTGAAACCTGGGATGAACTGAATCAGGCTTTAGAAGCCAAAGCAGACATCGTGATGCTGGATAACTTTAGCCAACAGCAAATGATTGATGCCGTTCAGTATGTTGCCGGTCGTTGCAAACTGGAGGCATCAGGCAACATTACGATTGAAAATTTACGTAAAGTGGCAACAACTGGTGTGGATTATATTTCGATGGGTGTTTTAACCAAAGACGTCAAAGCGGTTGATCTATCCATGCGTTTTAATGCTTAAGTTTGCTCAGTGTCATTTTGCGGTTTAGATTCCGGTTTAGAAGTTAAATCCTGAATTTCACTGGCTGGTGGGTTCTGTTGCCAGGCGGATGGCATGGATTTTTGTTCTGAAGCTCGTGGATCACTGGTCATGAGTGCCAGCGTTACCACGGATACCAGCAGGATTATAATATTTAACATTCTATACTCCTGTAAATAAAGCATTAGTCTAGACCCTGAATATGAGCTGAATATTAAGCAGGCGTTTCAAAGCGTTTGGCTATTGCAAGCTTTTGTAGCCCTTGTTCTCATATTCTGGATATAAAAAATGCACCTTCAGGTGCATTTTTTTATATATTTAACTCAATAACTTACCAGCCTAAAGCTTCCTGTTGTTTTTTAATCAGTTCTTGAATGCCTTTTTCAGCCAATTCAAGCATTTCATTACATTGTGCACGGGTAAACGGCTTGTCTTCAGCAGTACCTTGCAGCTCGATGAACTCACCTGCTTGAGTCATCACCACGTTTAAGTCAGTTTGGCAGTTTGAATCTTCTTCATAACACAAATCTAGCAAAGCTTCGTCTTGATACATACCGACAGAAATCGCAGCAACCAGACCCTTCAGCGGATCTTGTTTAATTTTCTTGGTTTCAAGCAATACATTCATGGCATCAATTAAAGCCACAGCTGCACCGGTAATAGATGCAGTACGGGTACCACCATCCGCCTGAATGACATCACAGTCGATGGTAATGGTATTTTCACCCAGTTTTTTCAAATCCACCATGGCACGCAAGCTACGACCAATCAGACGCTGAATTTCCTGAGTACGACCACTTTGTTTACCACGAGCGGCTTCACGGTCACTACGGGTATGAGTTGAACGTGGCAACATGCCGTATTCAGCAGTAACCCAACCTTGTCCCTTGCCTTTTAAGAAACGCGGCACTGAATTATCAATACTTGCAGTACAAAGAACTTTAGTATGACCAAATTCAATCAATACTGAACCTTCCGCATAACGTGTATAGTTACGGGTAATTTTTACGTCACGTAATTGATCTAATGTACGTTGGTCGATACGCATAATGAGTCCTTATTTTGGCTAAAATTCATTGCGGTCTAGTATAACAGAAGCAAGCTTGAAGGTTTTGCCAGGACATTGTCTATTGGCAAAAACCATCAAGCCATTTTCACTGTATTTCGCATGAATAAGCTTCGCTCCAGTTCCTGCACTGAGGAGGATCGTCGCGATTTCGCCTTAAAAGCTCAATAATGATTTTAATTTTTGTGTCGATTGTTGAATAGAACTGGTCCATGAATTTGGCAATGAACATTTCGCCAAACGTACCCAAACACTGCCAAACTGTTTCATGAAACTGGCTTCATTGTAGTGAATACCATACTCTGCACATAAGGCACGAATTTTTGGTGCTGCTTCGGCATAACGGTTAGCAGGCATATCCGGGAATAAATGGTGTTCAATTTGATGACTCAAATTACCACTTAAAATATGCAGCCATTCTGTACCGCTAAAATTACTCGAGCCACGAATTTGACGTAAATACCATTCAGCACGGGTTTCAGTATCGGTATTGTCTGGTTCAAAGGTTTCGGCATCTTCAGTGAAATGTCCATTAAAAATCACCGCTGACGCCCAAAGGCTACGAATTACGTTAGCGACTGCATTTCCAGCAAATACAGGCAGTGCATTTGGACCGGCAATTAAAGGGAAAAACACATAATCCTTGGCAATCTGGCGTGTGGCTTTCTTGCGGAATTTTGCAGATTCAGCCCAAACCTCTTTCCAGCTTTTGGTTTTATAGGCAATCGCATCTTCCAAATGTAGGTTTTGTACGCCTACATACCATTCAAAGAACACCATGAGTTGAATGGCTAAAGGAATATTGAATAAAAAGCGCGGTTCCCATTTTTGCGCCTCACTGACCCGAATCAGGCCATAACCAACATCATGGTCCTTACCAACAATATTGGTATAGGTGTGATGGATATAGTTATGCGTGTGTTTCCAGTCATCACCTGTCGCCATGGTGTCCCAGTCATAATTGGCACCGTTCAGATTCGGGTCATTCAGCCAGTCAAACTGACCATGCATCACGTTATGGCCCAGTTCCATGTTTTCCACGATTTTGGAGATACCCAATAAACCGGTTCCCAATAACCATACGGGTGGAATCCAGCCGCCAAACATCAACATGCCACGTGATGCAATTTCACTATAACGGACAAAATCACGGATTTTATAAATGTACTGGGCATCTTGCTCGCCAATACTATCCATAATTTCACGGCGAATTGCATCGACCTTTTCACCGAATTCTGCAATTTGCTCTGCACTTAAATATTTTGATTTACTATTTTCTGGAAACTTAACTGACATATTCATTATTTTTCTCCTGAGTCATGCTTCAGCACCTATTCATAGCAGTGCAAGCAGTACTAAATTTTTTAAAGGTTGATCACTACAGGACTGACGGCTTGGCTAATACACAACTTAATCTGGCTATTGCTGTCGTGGTCAATTTCACCGGTGAGCAAGTTTTTAGTCGAACCGCTGACTTTAGTGCAGGTACAGGTATTGCAGATGCCCATGCGGCAACCATGCGCTGGTCTCAACCCCGCCTGTTCGGCACTTTCCAGCAAATTGGTTTTGGCTTCAAATTCTTGTTGGGCACGTAAAAACACCACTGGTTGTACTGCTGCATTTTCATCCACAACGACCTGAAAATACTCTTGTTTCAGTTGACCAGCAATCCCCAGCTGTTGATAAATCTGGTTCAGGCTTTGCATCATGCCTTTGGCTCCACAAGCATAACTTTGACGATGCTGAAAATCCGCTACGGTACGTTCAAGCAGCTCGGCAGTTAAATGTTGCTTCTGTGCCAGCGTGTTAAAATGGTGATAGTGAAACTGTGGATATTGTTCGGCCAATTGCTGCAATTCGCTATGAAAAGCCTCATCACGGCTGAAATAGATCAGGTCAATTTGACTGACTTTTTGGCGGATTGCCTGTTGCAATAAAGAATAAATAGCAGTGATCCCGCTCCCTGAAGCCAATAACAGAATAGGTGCAGAGGATGAAGTTAATGTGAAATCACCCTGAACTTGAGAGATTTCCACTACACTGCCTACCGTCAAATGGGTTAAAGCATTGGATACTTTGCCCTGACGTTTCACTGCAATGACCACGTTGCCATTTTCGGTAATTTTTACAATTGAATAACTGCGTTGCTCACGTACACCTGCAATCACTAGAGTCACTAAAATACTTTGCCCAGCATGAAAAGCATTAGCACGAAAATTATGATTCGGCTGCAACTGGATCTGATAGAAGTCTGAACTTAGCATCTGTACATCGACAATGCTGGCTTTGACTTTTTTCCATGCCCAAACCGGATTTATTTTTTCAGCAATAAAATCGACGAAATCTTCTCGAATCCATTGCGGCTGATATTGCATCACATGACTCATATGACGTTCCTCTTTTATTACTGGCTATTTATTTGAGTGAACAGGTGTTCTTATAGTGAACACTTGTACACTATAATGATTTTATGTTTCGGTCAACACTTGTTCACTGACATTCATCGCTAATTTTGTTTTTTTTTTGATAAACTTCTTTGCAGAATTTTTTTTAGGGTAGTCGAATGTCGATTCGGGATGAGCGTAAACAGCAGAGCCGCCAAGCACTTTTAGATGCAGCGTTGGCTTTAAACACGTCTGGGCGTTCTTTCAGCAGTATCAGTTTGCGTGAAATCGCACGCCATGTCGGCTTGGTACCGACTGCATTTTATCGACATTTTCAGGATATGAATGAACTGGGCCTGGAACTGGTCGATCAGGTGGCCCTGCATTTAAAAGGCATTTTGCATCAATTGGGCCAGGCTTATATTTATCAGCCAAATACCAAAGCTCAAATCAGTCTGGACCTGTTTTTTCAGGCCGTTGAATATCACCCAGAACCGTGGGTTTTTATGATTGCCGAACGCTGGGGTGGTTCAGAAGTGATTCGCCATGCCATTGCCCGGGAAATTAATTTTTTAGTTGAAGATTTGGCCAATGACCTATGCAAAATGGAAACCGTACAGCACATTCATAATGTGCCAGACCTGCGGGTCATTTCTAATATTTTAATTAACTTATCTTTTACCTGGGCGATGACCTGGATGGACATCAACCGTGAATATGAGGCTCAGGAACGCCTGGACCAACAAAAACAATTCAAGTTGCAAACCATTACTCAAGTGCATCTGATTTTCCGTGGCATCTCCAACTGGGATCCTTCCAAAGATTCTCTTTCTTCATAATTGAATAACGCCCAGATATAAAAAAACCGCCCAGATGGCGGTTTTTTAAAAGCCTGTTGCTTATTTGGCTTTACGTTCTTTTTCTACCAGGTAGCTGATGACTTGAGTCACTTTAGCATCTTCACCTTGCACCACATATTTACCATTCACCACCACCGCTGGCACACCACTCAGTTGATACTGCTGTGCCAACTGCTTGGCTTGTGCCACTTTTGAGGTAATTGCAAATGAGTTAAACATGCTGTTGAATTTGGCTTCAGGCACGCCATATTTTACAAAGAATTTGGCTTGTGAGTTTTGATCAAAAATCTGCTGACCATTGGCATGAATGGCATGGAATAAAGGCAAGTGAGTTTTCTTGCGCACTCCTAATGCTTCAGACACATAATAGCCACGTGCGCCTTGTTCCCACACCGGATTCATCGCCGCAGGAGTACGCACAAAGTTAACATCTTTAGGAATTTTTCTGAGCCAAGCCTGCATATGCGGCTCTAATCGGTAACAGTGTGGGCAGCCATACCAAAAGAATTCACGCACTTCAATTTTTCCAGGTACCTGAACTTTACCCGGGTTAGCCACCACGGTGTAATCTTTACCTGCAACGAAATTTGCTGCCATGGTGCTGCCTGACAAGGCGAAAATAGCCGTCGCTACGCTACCTAAAAGAAATTTTTTCATTGACCTTATTGTCCTCTAAATCATTATGCTTAATTTATGCGATCACTATAAATCAATTATGCCGAATTCGTTTTCATTCTGTGAACTTTTTTACGGCATTTATCGCTTTTTTTAGAATAAACGCTACACTAAGCCCCTATAACTTTTTTTGAATTATAACGACTTGATTGAGGTGATACCGATGTCGCAATTGAATGTTGATCCACAAGAAATTGCCAAATTTGAAGCATTCGCTGCCATATGGTGGGATCAGCATTCTGAGTTCCGCCCTCTGCACATGATCAATCCGCTACGTTTAAACTGGATTGATGAACATGCAGGTGGTTTAAGCGGTAAAAAAGTGCTCGATGTCGGTTGCGGTGGCGGCATTTTATCGGAAAGTATGGCGCGTCGTGGGGCCAATGTTTTGGGTATTGATATGGGTCTTGCACCTTTGAATGTGGCGCGAATTCATGCCGAACAGGAAGGCGTACAGAATATTGAATATCGCCAGATTCCCGTGGAAGAACTCGCCAAAGAACAGGCCGGGCAATATGATGTGGTGACCTGTATGGAAATGCTGGAGCATGTGCCTGATCCGGCATCGATTATTCAGGCTTGCCAAACCCTGGTCAAGCCGGGCGGTCATGTGTTCTTCTCGACCATTAACCGTAATCCAAAATCTTATTTATTTGCCATTATTGGTGCGGAATACGTCCTGCGTATGCTGGCCAAAGGCACCCATGATTACAGCAAGTTTATTAAACCTTCCGAGCTGGCACACGATATCCGTGCGGCAAATCTGAAACTTAAAGACATGACCGGCCTGCATTACAATCCGCTGACCAAACGTTACTGGCTGGCACCGAATGTCGATGTCAACTATATGGTGTATACGGTAAAAGAAGGTGCCTGATGAAAGCTGTACTGTTTGACCTGGATGGAACCCTGATTGACACTGCGGCTGACTTCATTCGCATTATTCAGGACATGTGCCGCGATAAACAATGTGAAATCGTGGCAGCGGATTTAATTCGTACCCAGGTGTCTGAAGGCGCACGGGCCATGGTAAAACTGGTCTATCCGGAACTGGATGTGGAAGATCCGGTTTTTCTCGCCCATCGCCAGCGTTTTTTGGACTTGTATGGGGAAGATATTGCGGTAGAGACCGATCTGTTCGAAGGCATGTATCCATTACTGGAACAACTGGAAAGTCAGGATATTCCCTGGGGGATTGTCACCAACAAGCCACGCTGGCTCAGTGAATCCTTGCTGAAAGCACTCAATCTGACCGAGCGCTGTTCGGTTCTGGTTTGCCCTGAAGATGTCAGCAAAACCAAGCCTGATCCGGAGCCGATGTACCTGGCAGCCAAGCAGATTAATGTTAGACCGGAAGACTGTATTTATGTCGGCGATCATCCGCGTGACATCGATGCCGGCCGTAATGCCCATATGTACACTATTTTGGCCGGCTATGGTTATTTACCATTGCAACACAAAGATGACTTAACAGCTTGGCAAGCTGATTGTATAGTGAAGTCGGTTGCAGAATTACATCAAGTGGTTAATCAATTAGTCGGCGTAAAACAAGATCATAATTCACTCATTTCATAAAGACATAACAATATAAACGAGGAGGTAGGCAATGAAATATTCAGAATATCAACCTCGCCCCGATCTGTTAAAAGATCGCATTATCCTGATTACAGGTGCGGGCGATGGTATTGGTCGTGCTGCTGCACTAAGCTATGCACTGCATGGTGCAACTGTAGTTCTGCATGGACGTACCCTAAACAAGCTTGAAGTCATTTATGATGAAATTGAAAGC
>DFAM01000009.1:182085-206004 GCA_002365595.1 Acinetobacter sp. UBA3106
ATTTTGCATAATGCCGGAATTCTGGGGGAACGTACCGAACTGGCCCATTACCCGGTAGATGTCTGGGATGATGTGATGGCGGTGAATCTGCGTGCACCTTTTATTTTGACTCAGGAACTGTTGCCTTTACTGGCAAAGTCTGAGCATGCTTCTGTAGTCTTTGCCAGTTCCGGTGTCGGCCGTGAAGCACGCGAGCGTTGGGGTGCATATTCGGTATCAAAAATCGCCATTGAAGCGGTGAACCAGATTTTTGCCAAAGAAAATGTTTATCCAAACGTGCGTTTTAACTGCATCAATCCGGGTGCTACCCGTACAGCCATGCGTGCCAAAGCCTATCCTGAGGAAGATCCAAAAACCTTGGCGACACCAGAAAGCATTATGCCGGCATACCTGTATTTAATGGGTGATGACAGCCTACATCTAAATGGTCAAAGCATTGATGCACAGGATTAATGCTTGAAAAGACCAAAAAAGGGAGCAGATGCTCTCTTTTTTATGCTTGTTTTTTTTAAAATTTCAGCTCATAAAAGCCTTTAAATCGTATTTTCAAATCAATATTAAAATAATATTCGGTTTTACAAATTAAAAAATCAAGCCTATGCTGATTCTCATTCAACAGCAGCTTATATGAGGAACGGGTAATGGCCGATCAAAAACGTAGAATTGAAACAATCCGTATTATCGAAAATTTACAACTTTCCACTGTGTTAATTCATGGTTTGGATGATGCTCAACAGGCAGAAGCCATTGCAGAAGCGGTCAGCTCACTACAAGATTTGGTTGAACAATGGAACTAAACGTAAAACTGTATTGAACCATCAAGCCAAATCCGCTGTTCAGGCAGTTTTTTAGAACAATTTTGAATTAATAACCGCCATATCAAAAAATTGATACAAAGTTTTCTTCAACAAAAAATTTTTTAGTATTTAATAGCGCTATAAAATTGTTGAAGATTTTTAAATCATGAGATTATTTTAAATAATATCCTTATTATCTCTGCATTTTTTAAGAAATGCGTGATTTGTCTTCACAGTTTCTCTGCAATTTTTTCGTACATTAGCATCAATGAAATTAATACTTTTTATGAGGGTTCAACATGAAAAAGATTTTGACAATTTTGGCAATTTCTTTCAGTGCATTGATGGCAAACAGTATCACCACTGCTGCACCTCATGAAAAACACGGTAATCATTATGGTTGGGATCAATCTGGTCAGCAAAAATTTAATAATAAAGGTCGCGATTTTCGTGAAGATGATGACGAGATGCAGGATAAACGCCGTATGCGTGAAGAGCGCGGCTTCCAGCGTCTACAGCAGCATAAATGGCAACCGGGATATGTGATGCCACAGCATTACCGTGGTAATGGTTATAAGGTCGACTATAAAAGTCATGACCTGCCTAAACCGTCGCGTAACCAGCAATGGTACAAAATCAACAATGACTATATTCTAGTGGATACCGACAGCAATAATATTGTACGTATTCAGGGTTTCTAAACTTAGTTTTTAATTCTCCACGCCCAAACTTGAGTTTGGGCTTTTTTATTTTTTTAAAACTGATCTTGTCTCTACACTACAGTTCTGTATCTGACTGGTTTTTAGCACTTTTGCTTTCTTCTTTTTTTCTCCATCAATTTCACAATTCAACTATATAGCTCTCATTTTTTATCTCTAATTTTTGGTTAATTTTGTCTTATCGAAAACATCTTCAAAATGATCCAAGGTGAAAGTAATGAAAAAAGTTCTAACTACGATTGCGCTTTCTTTATCTGCATTGATGGCAACTTCTGCAATGGCAGCGCCGGATCATCGTTATGATGATCACCAACGTTATAACCATGCTCCATCGCATCAGGACAAACGTTGGGATAATAATAACCGTTATGACAATAAGAAGGTAAACCCAAGCCGTGACTGGCGTGCAGGGCAAAACTTCCCGCGTGTATTCAGCTCATCTAGCTATAAAGTCAGCGATCGTGACGCACGCCGTTTACCCAATACTGGCCGTTATCAACAATGGTACAAAGTCAACGGCGACTATGTCTTAGTCAATGAACGTACCGACCGGATTGTGCGCATTATCAACTAATACCGGCATAAGTTTCCGATTCCCTAAAAAACACCTGAACGCCATTCAGGTGTTTTTTTATTTTTTAGCTTCCCCCACGTCATTTTTTGATTAGAATCAAAGCAGGAAATAGTTTTTAATTTTGAGATAGGTATGCAAACGAATTTATCGGAAACATCACAAAGCACGAATTTACAATATGTGCATTGGTTTCGACATTCTGCGCCCTATATCAATGCTCACCGTAATAAAACTTTTGTCATCATGTTTGATGGTGAAGCAGTACAGCATGAAAATTTCCAGCATATTATCCATGACATTGCCCTGCTGCATTCTTTAGGCATTCGTCTGATTCTGGTGCATGGCGCCCGTTCGCAAATCAACCAGAACCTCAAAGCCAGCGGCATTCAAACGCCATTTCATAATCACCGCCGGATTACCACGCGTGAATCTTTAAGCTGCGTGATGAATGCAGTGGGTTCTATCCGCCTGCAAATTGAAGCCCTGCTTTCCATGGGTCTGGCCAATTCACCTATGTACGGTGCGCGTATTGATGTGATCTCGGGCAATTTTGTCACCGCCAAACCTTATGGCATTCGTGATGGTATTGATTTCCAGCTCACCGGTGAAGTGCGCACCGTCGATACCGATGCCATTCAAAGACATCTGAAAAACCATAATATTGTGCTGCTTGGCCCCACAGGTTATTCCAATACCGGTGAGGTGTTCAACTTGGTCGCAGAAGAAGTCGCTACTAATACCGCTATTTTGCTGAAAGCGGACAAGTTGATTTTCTTGGGTAAACAACAGGGCCTGGTCAACGAATTTGGACAATTGCAACGTGAAATAGCGCCGCATCAACTCGATCAGCAGATCTTGCAATATCAGGACTCTAACCCCGATATCGCCTTGCAGTTACGTGGGGCAAAAAATGCCTCGCTTAAAGGAGTGAATCGTGTACATCTGATTTCTTATACTTACGATGGCGCCTTGCTGGAAGAATTGTTTACCCGTGACGGTGCAGGTACCATGATGACCGATTCGCATTATGAAGATGTGCGTACTGCAACGATTCAGGATGTCGGTGGTTTAATGAATCTGCTGCGTCCACTGGAAGCTGAAGGCATTCTGGTCTATCGCTCACGTGAACGATTGGAAAGTGAAATTGAGCAGTTTTCCGTGATTGAACGTGATGGCATGATTTTAGCCTGTGCCGCGCTGTATCCAATTCCAGCTTCAGCCAATGAAATTAAATCCGCGGAGATTGCCTGTGTCGCGGTCGATCCAACCTACCGCAAATCTAATCGTGGTAGCCAGATTCTGCATTATCTGGAAGACAAAGCCAAAAGTCTGGGTATTCAGCAACTGTTTGTACTGACCACACGTACTGCGCACTGGTTTGTGGAGCATGGTTTTGAACCTGCCAGTGTGGATGACCTGCCCAATGCACGACAGGCACTCTATAACTACCAACGTAATTCCCTGGTCTTCAAAAAGTCACTTTAAAGTGGCTTTTTTTTATGGCTGTTATATCTTTATTTTTTATATCTTTATGAGGAACCTCTTCAAATTCATCCTGATTTGTTTATAGCGTTTTTGCATATCCTTATCCATGCTTAAGATTTAGAATCTAAATTAATTAATAACAACAACTTAATTAAATAAAATCAACTATTGAATTGTCTTCATAAATCACATTTCTGCATAAGTTTTTCTTTTTTTTATTTATCTTTTTTCCTCATTAGAAATTTATCTTTTCTTATTTTTTTCGAAAAAGAAAAGGCTTTAGCGTATGTGTTCAATATTCAACACTTCATTATTGCGGAGCACACGTTCATGAGCGCCATTCAAGCAAAATTCTGGGCGAAACCATTGGTCCTTTCTTCAGTAGTTGCTGGCGCAATGATGATGTCAGGTTGTGGAAAAAAAGAAGCTGAAACCGTGACTTTAAATATCGGTTTTCAAAAATATGGCTTGCTACCGATTATTAAAGAACGCGGCACTTTAGAAACAGCGTTGAAAGACCAAGGCGTGAATGTGAAATGGGTCGAGTTTCCTGCCGGTCCGCAACTGCTTGAAGGCTTAAATGTCGGCAGTGTGTCCTTGGGTGAAGCAGGCGAAGCGCCACCTATTTTTGCTCAGGCAGCCAATTCGAATCTGGTTTATATCGCCAACCAGCCGGCAGCACCTAAAGCTGAGGCACTCATTGTGAAAAAAGATTCGGCCATTCAAAACATCCAGGATTTAAAAGGTAAGCGTGTTGTCCTGAATAAAGGTTCTAACGTGCATTACTTGTTGCTCAAAGTGCTTGAAGCCAACAAGCTGACCTTAGATGACATCCAGGTGGTGTACTTACCGCCGTCAGATGCACGTGCCGCATTTGAGCGTGGTGCAGTTGATGCCTGGGTGATTTGGGATCCGTTCTTTGCTGCTGCTGAAAAGCAGATTGGTGCCCGTGTCATTGCGACTGGTGAAAACCTGGTCAGTAACCATCAGTTTTATTTAGCTGACCGTAAATTCGCCGAGCAGCATCCGGATGTGCTGAAAGCAGTCGTGAATGAACTCAACACCACCACACAATGGGTTTCCCAGCATCAGGATGAAGCTGCCAAGCTGCTGGAAAAACCGACAGGACTATCAAATGAAATCCTGAAAACATCTATTTCCCGTATGGGTTTTGGTGTGCAACCCATTTCTGCCGAGGTGATACAAAAGCAGCAATATGTTGCCGATGCATTTTATAGCCAGAAACTGATTCCAAACAAACTCAATATTCAAGCCGCGATTTTAGCGAAGTAAAACAGAGAAAAATTTAGGGGGATTTAACATGACTCAACATCGGCCACACAACACAGCAATTACATGGTTCAAAACCTCCAGTCATGGCATGCATGCCATGCTTGTTGCTTGCGCGATGTTGGGTTCAAGTGCGGCTTGGGCTGTTGATCCTTCGGTAAAACAGCTGCGTGTGGGTTATCAGAAAGCTTCGGTCAACCTTGTGATTGCACAGCAACAAAAGCTGTTTGAACAGGAATTTCCTAACGCAAAAATCACCTGGAATGAATTTCCTGGCGGTCCGCAAATTTTAGAAGCGCTGGCGGTCGGTTCGATTGATATCGGCGCCACAGGTGATACACCGCCTGTTTATGCTCAGGCCGGCAATAAGCCACAGCACTATTTTGCTTATGAAACGGCTAAACCTTTATCTTCTGCCATTTTGGTACCCGGCAACTCCAAAATTACCCAGCTCAGCCAGCTCAAAGGTAAACGTGTCGGCGTACACCGCGGTTCAAGCTCGCATTATTTATTGGTACAGGCAGTACGCAAGGCCGGTTTGCAATGGACAGATATTCAGCCCATCTGGTTAAGCCCGGCTGATGCACGTGCGGCTTTCCAGAAAGGTGCGATTGATGCCTGGGCGATTTGGGATCCGTACTATGCTGCGGCTCAAGTGGAAGATAAGGCCAAAGTGCTGGTTTCAGGCAAAGGCTTAAGTCCAAATTATACCTTCTATCTGGCTTCAAGTGATTTAGTTAAAAATCATCCGCAGGCACTCAAAGGCATTATCAAGCAAGTGAATGTTGCAGATAAATGGGTACAAAGCCACAAGGCGGCTACTGCAACTCTATTTGCCCAAAGCACTGGTCTGAAACCGGTGGTCAGCCAGACCTTTATCCAGCGTCGTCCGAACCCGTCTAATGCTGCTCTGCTCAGCAAGAAAGTGATTGCCGAGCAGCAAGAACTCGCCAACCGTTTTAGCGAACTCAAGATCATTCCGAAATCTATCAATATTCAGCAAGCCGTCTGGGCAGGCAAATAATCTAAGGATCAAAGCAATGAAAATTTTCTGGTTTATTCCTACGCATGGTGACAGTCGTTATTTAGGTACAAGCAAAGGTGCCCGTCAGGTCGATCATGCATACATGAAACAGATTGCAGTAGCGGTAGACAACCTGGGTTATGAAGGCGTACTGATTCCAACTGGCCGTTCATGTGAAGATCCGTGGATTACCGCCGCCAGCCTGATTGATGCAACCAAAAACCTGAAATTCCTGGTGGCATTACGTCCAGTCGTGACCACACCTGCCCTGGCTGCACGTATGGCTGCAACCTTTGACCGTTTGTCTGGTGGCCGTGTATTACTAAATTTGGTCACCGGTGGCGATGAACAGGAGCTTAAGGGTGACGGCGTGTATGAAGATCATGCAACACGCTATAAAACAGCAGCTGAGTACACCACCATCTGGCGTGAAATTTTAAAACGTTCCCACACAGGTGAAAGCTATAGCTTTAATGGTGAACGCTTACAAGTGGAAGATGCCAAACTGCTTTATCCACCGGTACAACAACCTTATCCACCGCTTTGGTTTGGTGGTTCTTCCGATGCAGCCGTAGATTTAGCCACGGATCAAGTCGACACTTACCTGACTTGGGGTGAGCCACCTGCATCAGTAAAAGAAAAAATTGAAAATGTCAAAGCCAAAGCTGCCGCTAAAGGCCGCAGTTTAAATTACGGTATCCGCTTACACGTGATTGTGCGTGAAACCAATGAACAGGCATGGGCTGCTGCTGAAGAGCTGATCCAGTATGTAGATGATGCAACCATTGCCGCTGCACAACAAAAATTCAAGCAGATGGATTCAGTCGGTCAACGCCGTATGGCTGAACTGCACAACGGTGACCGTAGCAAACTTGAAGTCTCTCCAAACCTTTGGGCGGGTGTAGGCTTAGTTCGTGGCGGTGCAGGTACAGCACTGGTGGGCGATCCTGAAACGGTGGCTGCACGTATTCAGGAATATGCGGATTTGGGTATTGATACCTTCATTTTCTCAGGCTATCCACATCTTGAAGAATCCATCCGTTTTGCAGAATTGGTGTTCCCGTTACTGCCTTTGGAAACCCGCAAGAAACTGGCTCAACCGAACTTAACCGGTCCTTTTGGTGAAATTGTGGCAAATAACTATGTTGCAGATGAGGCTAAAAAGGAAGTTAAACATCAGGAGCCGGCTTAATGAGTAAAACGATTTCTGCTGAAAGCTTGGCGAAAGCCAAGGTTTCACGTGGAACACAATTTGGGCAGCGCTTGCTGCCTTGGTTGGTTCCGATTGCACTGATTTTAATCTGGCAAATTGCATCCAGTACCGGGCTTTTGGAAAGCCGTATTTTACCGGCACCGAGTGCTGTGGTAAGTGCGTTTTGGCATCTACTGATCAGTGGTGAACTTTGGCAACACGTGAAGGTTAGTGCCGGACGTGCCCTGCTAGGCTTATTGGTCGGTGGTGGTTTAGGTTTACTGCTCGGTCTGCTGAATGGTTCTTCTAAAACCGCATCGACCCTGCTGGATACCACTTTACAGATGATCCGTAATATTCCGGCTTTGGCCTTAATTCCTCTGGTGATTTTATGGTTCGGGATTGACGAATCTGCCAAGCTATTTCTGGTCGCAGTCGGAGTGTTCTTCCCGCTCTATATCAACACTTATCACGGTATTCGTTCGGTAGATCCGCAACTGATCGAGATGGGCAAAAGTTACGGCCTAACCCGCTGGCAGCTATACAAAGAGATTATTTTGCCAGGTGCGATGCCGTCTATTCTGGTCGGTTTACGCTTTGCATTAGGTCTGGTGTGGGTGCTGCTGATTGTGGCCGAAACCATTTCTGCACAATCCGGAATTGGCTATATGACCATGAATGCCCGTGAATTTTTACAAACTGACGTGGTATTGGTGGGGATTTTACTTTATGCCCTGCTAGGCAAACTGGCTGATGTATTGGCAGTAGGCTTGGAAAAACACTTGCTCCGCTGGCATGCGGGCTATCAAAAATAAGGAATAAGACATGACTGATTTAAGCATAGGGCGTCATGCATCTGAAGAACGCTCAATCCCGCAACAACCTGCTAGCACAGATATCAACCCGAATGCTGTCGTGGGTGCAGAAATTCTGATTGAACAGCTGCATAAATTTTATGCTGAAGTGAAAGTTCTGGAAGATCTGGACCTGCACATTCAGCCGGGTGAATTTCTTGCTATTGTGGGTCGTAGTGGCTGCGGTAAAAGTACCCTGCTGCGTCTGATTGCAGATTTAGAACAACCAAGCTATGGCGAAATCAAGTTTAAATCAGCACGTCATATTCGCGAAGGCATTACTAGCGATGACATTCGGGTCATGTTCCAGGACCCACGGCTTTTGCCATGGCGGAGCATTGAACAGAATGTACAATTGGGTTTAGCTAAAGAGCATCAAGACAATGCTTCTGCCCTGCTGGAAAAAGTGGGACTGAAAGAAAAAGCCGGATTATGGCCATCGCAGCTTTCAGGCGGTCAGCGTCAGCGTACTGCACTTGCCCGAGCCTTATCGCATAAGCCGCGTATTTTACTGTTGGATGAACCCTTAGGCGCGCTAGATGCACTCACCCGTTTGGAGATGCAGAGCCTGATTGAGAAACTCTGGACCGAGCAAGGCTTTACCGGAATTCTGGTGACCCATGATGTCAGCGAAGCGGTTCAACTGGCCGACCGGATTATTCTGTTAGATAAGGGACACATTGCCCAGCAGTTTAAAGTCGATTTGCCGCGACCACGTAAAAAAGATTACGCATTTACCGAACTTGAACAGCAAGTACTGAATGCAGTCCTGGCCACCTGATGTTGTTGTTTCAATTCGTATTTAAAATGAGCACTGATGCATTTTGCCTTGATTGGTGCTCATCTTGAAGTGATGTACAGCAAAGGTTAATAGATTCTTTAATTTTATTTAATGATGGATTTTCCTGCCGTATTACACTCGCTGACGGGCATAAATATTTTCATTTTTAATCTTATTGAAACACTTGAAAATATACAGAGCCTAGTAAACAGCCATCTTTTTGGTTCAACTTTTTACTTTTATTGAATTTATCGCAATTTCATAGCTCATCTACAAAATAAATCGTCATTATTCATAAAATTAAAACTTTTGCTTATGCACAAATCTGACGATTTGCCGTACAATTTGTGTTTCCACTTTAATTTCTTAAATTTGCTAATGGAACAAAAAAAGAGTACACAAAAAAGACATCAATTGCTGAGTGCAGCGCTCGATGTGTTTTCCCTTTACGGTTTTAATGGGGCGAGCTTAGACGAGATTGCCCAAATTGCCGAAATGCATAAATCGAATATTTTCTATTATTATGAAAATAAAGAAGCACTCTATGTAGAAGTGCTGACCACTGTTTTACAAAAATGGCTTGCACCACTGCAAATGCTGGAAACAGAGCTAGAGCCTGAAGAAGCCATCACCAATTATTTATTGCAAAAAATTGAAGTGTCGCGCACGCAACCAAAAGCATCGCGTCTGTTTGCTTTAGAAGTAATTCAAGGTGCACCGCATATTTTGCCAATTTTAAAAGGTCCGTTAAAGAAACTGGTCAAGCGCAAGGCTAAAGTGATTAGCATGTGGCAGGAACAAGGTAAAATTTCTAAAGAAATCGACCCTGAACTGCTCATTTTAAATATTTGGGCAGTAACGCAAAACTATGCAGATTTTGCCACCCAAATGGAAATGGTGACAGGTAAAACCTTACGTAACCGCAGCATGCAACAACGTTGTATTCAACATACGGTACACATGATGCTATATGGTGTAATTCCTCGTCCATAAAACTTGAATTGTCGTGCATGACAATTTTGGCCTACGACCATAGCCCTCTATGGTCGCCGAATTGCCACTCCCAAGCGCTTTATTTTATCGTTTGGTATAATTTTGATAATTTCTGGGCACCTAATAATAAATTTTCCTCCCAATCCAGATGAGCAGTGTCATTGGCGCCATCGGTAATATATTTCACTGAAATAAATCTTACCCCCAGTTTTTTACAGACCTTGGCCATCGCATAGCCTTCCATATCGACCAGATTACACGGTACTTTGGGTAAGCCTGTTTCAAAGCTGTCCCCTGTTCCACAGATGCCTTGGGGTAAATCATAGAAGAAGCGTTCTAAATGAATTTCTGCAGGATGATCGTCATCCATAGGTGTAACTCCGACGGCAAAACCAAGTGCAGATACATCCATATCACGCTGTACAAAGGTGCTCACCTCCACCAGTGCATGGGCATCAAAATGTGAACTTCCTGCAGTACCCAAGTTCAATAAGGTCGTGCAACCCGTTTTTTGAATCACTTCAAAGGCTTTAAAGGCTGCATTGACTTTACCGATACCACTGTAATGGACTTCGATGCCTGCCTGCTCAAATAAACCTTTAGATTCACTCGGCAATGCCATAATTAAAGCCAGATCAGACATAACAACACCTTATTTACATGCAAATTGAAAATTGTGCCCATTAGAAAAGAATTAATGCATGAGTGCAAACTTAAACATTGTGAGTAGCATCCTGCCTTTCCCATGTGATACATCCCGATTCACATGATTACTTGATCGACCTGATCTTGCTTTAAACAGGCGTAGAACTGGCTCAAATCCATTCACCCTGTACATTGGCATCTGTCTATCTCGCTATTTTTTAGGAGAGTTTGGATAATTTTTTTGTATGAAAACACAACAACAAGACGAACGCCTAAGATTATGGCAATATATAGCCCTGATAATTTTTCATTTATTGATTCGCCCATGAAGCTGCTCCGCCTGAATGCTTTAGCGCCTAATTTTCAATTGCCAAAAACTGCCGTAACCATTGGTAATTTTGATGGTGTACATTTGGGCCATCAGGCGATGATTAGCCAGTTAAAACAACTGGCAGCCACAGAAAATTTAAAAACATTGGTGATGATTTTTGAGCCACAGCCTTTGGAATTCTTCAAAGGTTATGAGGCTCCGCCACGGATTACTTCCCTGCGTGAAAAAGTGGAATATCTGACCGAACTCGGTGTCGACTACATTGCCGTTGCAAAATTTGATAATTATTTCCGTAGCTTAAATGCTGAAGCCTTTGCTGAACTATTAAAACTTAAATTGAATGCCCACAGCCTGGTATTGGGAGATGACTTTCACTTTGGCAAAAACCGTCAAGGCAATAGTGAATTTTTAAAAGCCTATGGTTTTCAGGTTACCAACCTAACAACGGTTGCACTGAATGGCGAACGTGTCAGCTCGACCCGAATCCGCCAAACCTTGCAAGCCGGCGATTTAGCTCTTGCTGCCAAATTACTCGGTCGTCCTTATAGCATTACCGGTCGGGTACAATATGGCGATCAAATTGGTCGTACCATCGATTTTCCTACCATTAATGTCGCCTTAAACCGCCATAAACCGTGCTTAAAAGGCATTTACGGCGTAGAAGTGGTGTGTGAAACCGAATCGTTAAAAGATAAAGTGAAAGCCGACCATCCTGAAAAACCAGGCATTGCAGGCTATGAACCGACTGCCCTGTTTGGCGCAGGACATGTAGGAACACGACCGGCCATCAAACAAGTCCATCCGGAATGGCGATTAGAAGTACATTTTCCTGATGTTTCTGCTAATCTGTATGGCCTGTTAATGCGGGTGACATTCTTGAACTATTTACATGGTGAAAAGGACTACCCTTCGCTTGAAGCATTGAAGGCGGGAATTGATGATGATGTTGAGAAGCTACTTGAGTTTCGACAAAACACACCTCATTTTCCCTTTTAAATCCCAAATTTTTTATTGTAAAACGCGTCAGCCTAAGACTGATTAAATTGGAAGACAACTTGCATGAGCGATAAGCAAACTCCTGAAAATGCAGTGGATTATAAAGCCACGCTAAACCTCCCAGGTACTGAATTTGCAATGAAAGCAAATCTCGCAGTACGTGAAGCAAAATGGTTAGAAGAGTGGTATGCCGACAACATTTATCAGCAGATTCGTGCGTCGCGTATTGGCAAGAAAAAATATGTGCTTCATGATGGCCCTCCTTATGCCAATGGTCAAATCCATTTAGGTCATGCGGTCAATAAAGTGCTGAAAGACATCATCATCAAAAGCCGCGTCATGGATGGCTTTGATGCTCCTTATGTGCCAGGTTGGGACTGTCATGGTCTGCCAATCGAACTGAAAGTCGAAGAAAAAGTCGGTAAAGTCGGCGTTAAAGTGGATGCGGCAACTTTCCGTAAGCACTGCCGTGAATATGCCTACACGCAAGTTGAATTACAGAAAAAAGACTTTGTGCGTATGGGCGTGTTTGGTGATTGGGACAATCCATATTTAACCATGAACTTCAAACAGGAAGCGGACATCGTTCGTTCACTGGGTGCCATTGCCAAAGCGGGTCATATTGAACCGGGTCTGAAACCAGTGAACTGGTGTCTGGACTGTGGTTCATCACTCGCTGAAGCTGAAGTTGAATATGAAGATAAGAAATCAGACGCGATTGATGTCGGTTTCACGGTAGTTGATTTGGCAAACCTGTCTGCACGTTTAGGTGTTGAAGTTACTGATCGCACCGATATCGTGATCTGGACTACAACCCCTTGGACACTGCCTGCCAACCAGGCTGTTGCCCTGCACGCTGAAATTGAATACCAGTTGGTCAAAGCTCGCGGTGAAGAAAAAGCAGATCAAAACTTTATCCTGGCTAAAGACCTGGTTGAATCTGCAACTGAACGTTACGGCTTTACCACCGTTGAAGTGATTGCTGATTTTGCAGGTAGTAAACTTGAAAATCTGGTGCTGCAACATCCTTTAATTACAGATCGCCAAGTGCCAGTTATTTTAGGTGAACACGTGATTGCGACCAGTGGTACTGGTGCTGTACATACCGCACCTGGCCATGGTGTGGACGATTATAAAGTTGGCTTGCAGTACAACCTGAAAGTGGACAATCCAGTCGGCGGCAACGGTGTTTACCTGCCAACTTCACCTATTTTTGCCGGTGAGCATATCTATAAAGCCAATCCAAAGATTATTGAAGCTTTAAGTGAAGCGGGCAAACTTTGGGCACATCACCCAATCAAGCACAGCTACCCACACTGCTGGCGTCATAAAACCCCAATTATCTTCCGTGCTACACCGCAATGGTTCATCAGCATGGATGCCAAAGGCTTACGTCAAGGCGCTTTGAACGCGATTGAAAATGACATTAGCTTCGTGCCGGATTGGGGTAAAAACCGTATTCAGGCGATGATTGAAGGCCGTCCGGACTGGTGTATCTCGCGTCAACGTACCTGGGGTGTGCCAATCCCATTCTTCGTGCACAAAGACACCAATGAACTGCATCCACGTACCCCTGAACTGATTGAAGAAGTTGCTAAACTGATTGAGCAGGAAGGTATTGATGGCTGGTACAACCGTGATGCGGCTGAATTTATCGGTGCCGATGCTGAGCAGTACAACGCAGTACGCGATACCCTGGATGTTTGGTTCGACTCAGGTACAACTCATTATGCAGTTCTACGTGAACGTGAAGAGCTGACTGATCCAGCCGATCTTTATCTTGAAGGTTCAGACCAGCACCGTGGCTGGTTCCAGTCTTCATTGTTGACTTCAATTGCGATTAACGAACGCGCGCCTTACAAAGGTTTGTTGACTCACGGTTTCGTGGTCGATGAGAAAGGCCGCAAAATGTCGAAATCGATTGGCAACGTGATCACCCCGCAAGACATCATTAAAGATATGGGTGCGGATGGTTTGCGTTTCTGGATTGCTTCTGCGGACTACCGTTATGAAATGACGGCGGGTAAAGAAATCTTTAGCCGTGCATCAGATGGTTACCGTCGTATCCGTAACACCTTGCGTTTCTTACTGGCGAACCTGAATGGTTTCCAGCCGGCTACAGATGCCTTGCCTGTTGATCAGTTGATTGCACTGGATCAATACATCTTGCAACGTGCAGCTGACGTTCAAAAAACCATTCAGCAAGCTTATGAAGATATGAACTTCCATATCGTGACCAATGCCTTGACCAACTTCTGTATTAACGACTTGGGTGGTTTCTACCTCGACATCATCAAAGACCGTCAATACACCACCAAAGCAGATTCACAGGCACGTCATTCTGCACAAACTGCGCTGTATCATCTGGTACAGGCCTTTGTACGCTGGATGGCACCGATCTTGAGCTTTACTGCACAAGAAGCTTGGCCTTTAATTCCGGGTCAAAGCGAGAAGTACGTATTCACTGCCGAATGGTATGACATTCCTGTTGCATCAACTGCCAACCTGGTTTCTGAAGCCGACTGGCAAACCCTGATCGCGGTTAAATCTGCGGTGAACAAGCAAATTGAAGCAGCGCGTAATGCCAAACTGATTGGTTCTAACCTGTCTGCCAAAGTTGAGCTTTGGGCCAATGCTGAATTGAAAACAGTGCTTGATCAGTTAAGTGATGAACTTCGTTTTGTTCTGATCACCTCTCAAGTGACTGTAAATGCATTTGATGAAGCTCAAGGTGAAGCTACAGAGCTTGAAGGTTTACGTGTCAAAGTTTCTGCAGCAGACGGCGAGAAATGCGCACGCTGCTGGCATGTGCTGCCTGATGTAAATACACATCATGAACATCCAGGCCTTTGTTCTCGTTGTATTATTAACCTTCCTACAGGTCAAGGCGAAGAGAGAAAGTATGCCTAATCCGCACAACAAAAAGGGCTTATTTCAATTCTACCCACACAATTTAATGTGGGTGGGATTATCCATTGTGGCGATTATTCTGGATCAATGGACCAAATGGTTTGCAACGACGCATCTGAATTATGCAGATCCGGTACCTGTACTGCCCTTTTTAAACTGGACATTGTTACATAACTATGGCGCAGCCTTTAGTTTCCTGTCCGATGCCGGTGGATGGCAACGTTATTTCTTTACTTCGCTGGCAGCTTTAGTGTCTGTAATTTTTGTATTTTGGCTGATGCGTATGCCGAAAAAAACTGTGGTTCTACCTATGGCAATTGCCCTGATTTTGGGCGGCGCCATCGGTAACTTGATTGACCGGGTATCCTTAGGTTATGTGGTCGATTTTATTCACGTTTATTACAACAACAGCCACTTCCCTGCTTTTAATATTGCCGATAGTGCCATTACTGTGGGTACTATCTTGCTATTGATCGATACGTTTTTCCTAGAGAAACAACGTATTCAACGTGCGGAAGCGCAACAAAATGACTGATTTTATTAATCCAAACGAAGAAACTCGTATTGAAGATGGCTCTAAAGTCGAGCTGCATTTTTCGGTTGCCATTGAAAATGGCGTGGAAATTGACAATACCCGTAGCCGTGAAGAACCTGTCAGCCTGGTAATGGGTGATGGCAGCTTATTGCCGGGTTTTGAAAAAGCCCTGTTCGGTTTACGTGCCGGTGACCGCCGTACCGTGAGCCTTCCTCCTGAAGAGGCTTTTGGTCCCTGGAATCCTGAAAACGTACAAAAGTTTGACACCGTTAAATTCGAACAGACACCTGTTGTCGGTCATATGATTGAATTTGAAGATAAAGCCAAGCAAAGCCTGTTTGGTGTGGTGAAATCGGTCGGTGAAGACATTACTGAAATTGATTTTAATCACCCGCTTGCCGGCAAAGATATTACTTTTGAAGTGGAAATCTTTAAAGTGACGCCCGCAGGCCAGCAAGGCATCAAAATTATGTAAGGTGTCAGCCTTTTTCGTTTAAAAGCTCCTGCGGGAGCTTTTTTATTTTCGGTTTTCAGCGATATTGATGAAGATACAAATCCATAATATTCAATAAATAACATTCATAATAAGTTAAAGAAGAAAATTTAAAAAAATTAGGCTCAATCCATGAAAATATATATTGTCGTTGGTAGCGTGCGTGAAGGCCGGACTGCTATTAAAGTGGCGCGTTGGGTAAAACGCAGTATTGATCAGGCCAATTTCAGTACGGTTCAGGCAGAACTGGTCGATTTAAAAGAATGGGATCTGCCAATTTTTGCCGGTAGTCATCCGCCAATTACAGGTATTTATGATCAACCCAAACAACAAGAGTGGGCAGATAAAGTGGCTTCGGGCGATGCCTTCATTTTTATTAGTCCTGAGTATAATCATGGCTATAGCCCAGCCCTGAAAAATGCATTCGATTACGTCGGTAAAGAATGGCAAGGCAAACCGGCGGCCTATATTGGCTATGGTGCAACCAATGGCTCGCGTTCCATTGACCAGATTCGTCAGGTCGGCACCCAGCTCGGTTTAATTGACAGCAATGCAATTATTGAAATTCGCGATATTTTTTCACGTAATAAAACCGAAGAATTTGAACCAAATGAATTTGACGAGAAAACCTTAAAAGGTGCGCTAGACAAACTGATTCAATATGTAAGCGCCTGATGTGCGGAAGACTATTGTACGTTTAAGCTTACAAGGGTTGCCGAATATGTCCACTTTTCATACATTACCTTTCACGATATATTTAACTCATACCGAGACAGGAAGTCTCTAAGCTTAAAACTAAAAAGATAAGCGATAATAACAGCAGGATGCTGCAAGGTACGACAGGAGTTATACCTTAGAAAGAATATAAAAAGCCTCGACAGGATGTCGGGGCTTTTTCTTTATGCCTGCTGGATTCGCCTGACCATTTATCGAAAACTTGCAGCAAAACCAGTAAATTTACATGATATTGAAATTTCAAACTCTATAATCACAACCATGCAAAAATGAAGAATCACTGGAATATTCCCCAGAATTATTCCAAGCTCCTAAACAAAACAATAAAAATGCTTGAGAGAAAAGAAATGCAATTAGAACATCATTTGCTGAGCGATTACGCTAAATTGTTTATTGCCCCAGACAATAGCAATACAGCGCTTGACTTAGCCCAATATATTGAACGCAATCGTGAACAGCTGATGCAACAGTTGCACCAGTACGGTATTTTAATTTTCCGTGGATTTAACATCCAGCATACTGACGAATTTCATCAGCTGATTGAACAGCAATTCAAATTACAGCCCTGGAATTCTTTTAATCCTAATATGCCAAGCTGGGTTGCATCATGGATGCGTAAATACAGTGAAAGTATTTTAGGTGCAGGCGATTATCGACGTTATATTGACCGTAATACCGTTCAGCTTGGCCCAGTAGAGAACTCGATCCAAGGTCCGCATGTTGAAGGTGGCGTACGTTCGGAACGCTCACGCTATATTGCGCTCTATTGTCAGGAACCCTCAACTTATCTGGCAGAAACAGGATTTAATAATCTGGAACAGATTTGGGAAAACTTTCCAGAGACCATCAAGCAAAAATACCAGGGCACCTGGAACCATTTTTCTTATGTTTCATCACGCAAGGTCAATTTTATCGACCGGATTTTGCTGAAAAAAAGTCCATTTAGTGTCTCCATACGCGCGGACAAAAAAGCCAAGCTGACGTTGCAACGTTCGCCCTTGGTCATTAAGCATCCTGTTACGCAAAAACTGGTCGTGCAACCTTGGGCATTTGCCAACAATACCAATCCATTTGCCCATCAAGCAGCACAAAACTGCTTTGAAAATCGTGGAGATATTGAGCTGGATTCTACTGCGGGTGGCATGCAGCTGACCTGGGAAATTTTTAACCAGCACGGGGAGCAAGTGGAATGGAACGATCAAGAGAAGCAGGCCTTTTTTGATGCCATGTACCGCGATGCGCTGTTACTGCAATGGCAGAAAGGTGATGTTGCCATTGTAGATAATATCAAGATTGCCCATTGGCGCATGAATGGTGAACAAGGCAACCGTAAACTGATCCAGATCCAGGCCAATGTATTTAATGCAGATGAGCATTACGCAGCCTGATTCACTGCAATCATGCATACCCGTTATTTCAAAAGCCCCACTCGGGGCTTTTAATTTCTATCAATCGTATTATTTTGTAGTCATTTTCAACAGTCTGGCATTGTTACCATCTTCGAGCACCCAGATTGAACCGTCTGGCGCTTCCAGCACATCACGGATACGTTGCTTCATATCCAGACGCTGTACTTCAGTCACAGGTTTCATGGCTGTATCCACCACAACAATAGATTTGGACGATAAACCGCCAATCAGGGCTTTATTTTTCCATGCCGGGAATTGCGAACCGTGATAAAAAATCAGGCTAGATGGGGAAATAACTGGTGTCCAGCTGATTTCAGGTGCTTTAAATTCAGGACGGGTATTATGGTCAGGAATATCTTTGCCATCATAATGATCGCCATTTGAAACCAGCGGATAACCGTAATTTTCACCTTTTATAATCAAATTCAGTTCATCACCACCTTTAGGCCCCATTTCCACCACCCAAAGTTTACCCTTAGGATCAAATGCTATACCTAATGGATTTCTGTGACCCAATGACCAGACCTGTTTTGCGATCTCTCCTTGATTCGTAAATGGATTAGCTGCAGCTGGCGTACCATCATCATTTAAACGTAATATTTTGCCTAAATTAGATTGCATATCTTGGGCAGGATCAAACTTCTGACGTTCACCGGAACTAATCCATAACTTTCCGTCGGAACCAAATAACAACCGATGCGAATAGTGCCCCTGTCCTTGGACTTTAGGCACCTGTTTCCAGATGGTTTTTAAATTTTTAACTTGCGGTTTCTGACTATTAGATAGATCTAATTCACCCCGAGCAACGACAGCACCATAACCGCCCTGTCCCGCCTCTGCATAACTTAGGTAAATGATATGGTTCTGTTCAAATTGTGGATGCAAGGCAATATCACCCAAGCCGCCTTGTCCACCATAGGCCACTTTAGGTAAACCTTTGACTTCAGTTTTTTGTCCGGTTGTAGGATCAAATAACTGTAACTTTCCCTTTCTTTCAGTAACCAGTAAACGCCCATCCTTTAAAGATGCAATCGCCCACGGTTCATTAAACTGTGCGAGGCTTGTCAATTTATAAGCTTGATTAACCGAACTTGTAGAAGGTTTGGAAGATGCTGTTTCTATGGCTGACTTGGATGCAGAATTTACAGAGTCCGTTTGTGCATTACAGGCGGTTAAACTTGATGTACTGATTAATATGATGGTGGTCAGCATATGCTGTCGGAATATTTTCATCGTTATTATCCTGTTCCCTTCAAATAGATCATCCCTTTTATTCTAAGTAATATATTGAAAATCACTATTTTTTATTAGTAACAAACTTTCATTTCGCTTTATTTGTTAGATTGTGTAAGAGATTACGTACACAAAATAGTTCTATTGGCTTATATCTCCTTCCGGATAAATTTCTTATTCTGAATTCATCAGGAAACAGGAGGTTTCCCAAACCTAAAACAATAATTATAAGTTTGAGCATCAGGATGTGAGGTAAAACAGCCGTTATACCTAAGCAGCGCATACAAAAAAAGCCCCGATAGGATATCGGGGCTTTTTTCATCTATTGTTTTTCTCTGTTGTTCTATCAGGCTTTTCTTCTATAAATACTTACAGTCGAAGGCTAAAAAAGCAACATTTCAAAAAATGCCTTATTGCTAAGCTAAAGACCCTGGCAGATATTGAGATATACAATTATGGTCAAGAAAGTTCTGTTTATCACCTCGAACGTGGGCATTGAACACGATGAATTAGTCCAGCCTCTGGATTTCTTGCAGTCGCATGGTTTTGTGGTGATTCATGCTGCAGAAAAAAATGAAGATGTACAAACCATGGAAGGCGATAGCAAGCCAAGTGCACAATACACACCCGATACCACCATGCATGAAGTCAATGCAGAAGATTATGATTTGCTAGTAATCCCTGGCGGGACAGTAAATGCTGATAAATTACGTATTAATGAAGATGCCCAGCGCATCATTCAGTCCTTTGCCGATAACCAGAAACCGATTGCAGCGATCTGTCATGGGCCATGGGCACTGATTGATGCAGGTCGGGTCAAAGATAAACATCTGACTTCTTATAAAAGTATTAAGCTGGATCTGCAAAATGCTGGTGCAAAATGGGTCGATGAAGAAGTGCACCGCTGCAATACCAATGGTTGGGTACTGATTACTTCACGTAATCCGGATGACTTACCTGCTTTTAATACCGCGATTGTGGAAGAACTGGAAGTGGATATGGATATTATCCCGTAATTCTAAGCTGTTGCCAAAAAGGAACCCCAACTTGTGGGGCTCCTTTTTTTAAATGATTGATTTAAGCCAATCCTTTTAGACTCTTTAGATAATTCACTATTTCTTGATTCCCTGCCATTTCAGCAAGTTCTAAAGCTGTATAAGTACTGCGATGGTTAATATCTGCACCTTTACTAATCAATAGCTTTACGACCTCTAGATGATCGTTTTCAGCTGCTGCATGTAAGGCGCTATAACCTTCTTCATCGACAGAGTTGACGTCCAGACCATCCTTGATGCCCTGTTCGACCTGGTCAATGTCGCCTAAGGATGCCCAGTACACCAGTTCAGGAAGATGCAGTTCGTCATCATCTTCAGGGATTGGAGAGAATGAGTTGATGTTCATAGGATAATAACTTTATTTTAAAGATACTCCTTTATTCTAAAGGAAAATCTGCTTTATTCTCTTGCACAAATTGTGACATTGCTTGCATTCTACGATAATGAGCCATAAGAAGTTTTGAGACTTCTTCTGGATCTCCAACTTTTTGATATAAATCAGCTAAATTTGAATATCCTAAACTTTTCGCCAATTCCTCATTAAGCCTTTTTACTTCTCTAACTTCTTTTGCTGCCAATTTTAATGAGCTGTCATGTTTTTCCTTACGTCTTTTACCTAAATTACTATAAATTTCTTTTAAATGTTTATAGGCAGAGTAAGATTCATTAAACAAAGCTAAAAAAAGTGTAATAGATTCAGCAATCTTTTTTGCTACTTCATAATTCAATATTAATTCAATAAATCCAGGAGAAGCATAAGTTATGGCACGAATAACAGGTTTATCTTCTGCTGGAATATGTCTTGCAAAAATATGATAAGCATTTACATATGTAAGGCCCTCTCTTAGCTTAAGATCTTCTATCTCTTATAAAAAAAGAAGCTGAATTTATAGTTCCTGTAATATTTTCTAAGCAATAGATAAACGCATAATTTTGTATATATAAGCGAGTAAAATTATTTAAGTCTGCTAATGACCATCTTGAGTCTAGTAAGATTCGATAATTATTTTCTCCCAATTTATTAGTAGTCATTTTTACCTGTTATCTAAAATAATGAAAATTAACAGTATTAATACACAATGTTTATTTTTCAATCAACCATTAATATTAAAAAAGCCCCCTTTCGGAGGCTTCTTTTTAAAACTTAAATTTTAAGCTTTAGACACTACGGGTTCAGCTGACCCAATCTTTTCAGACTCATCGTCATGCATAATCAACGCTACAGCAATCGCAGTAATTAATACCGGTAAACCAACTGCCATAAAGTTGAAGTGCGCAGGCAGGTTCATACCGAGTAAGCCCCCAATCAGGATTGGGCCTACAATCGCGCCCATACGACCAATTGCAGATGACCAGCCAATACCTGTCGAACGCACTGCAAGTGGATAGAACTGCGCCACATAGCTATATAGCAACATTTGTGAACCGATTGACGCTGCACCAGCTAGGAATACCAGAATGTAAAGTAAGAATTGGTTAGATGCAAAGCCCATTGAGCTCATCACAACCGCACCCATCATACCGAGGACCATCAATACAGGTTTCAAGTGGAAACGATCCGCAAGAATACCGCCACCCACAATACCGACAACCGCACCCACGTTCATGACCATCATGAACATCAGGCTGTTATCCATCGAGTAACCTGCCGCCATCATTAACTTCGGTAACCAACTGCTCAAAGCATACATGGTCAGCAAGCAGGTGAAGAACGCAACCCAGAACAATAAGGTATTGGTTGCACGACCGCGACGGAACAAGCTCACCACGTTTGCCGCTTCAGGTACACTTTCCTGTGGCAAAGTAAATGTAGTCTGGTCCGTAACCTGGGTATTCGGTGACAAGCGACGCACAATACGACGCGCTTCAGCCTGCTTATTTTGCTTTACCATAAATGCTAAAGATTCAGGCAGGAATTTCCAGATTACAGGCAGTAAAAATAAGGGAATACCTGCAATAAAGAACATGACTTGCCAACCAAAATCAGGGGTAAACCAAGATCCTAGTAAGGCAGCCATCACCCCACCTACCGCATAACCACTGAACATGGTGGTGACCAAGGTACTGCGCATCTTTTGTGGCGCATATTCAGAAGTCAGTGCCACCAGGTTTGGCATCACACCACCAATACCCAAACCGGCAAGGAAGCGTAAAATACCGAATTCAGTTGGGTTAGAAGCAAAACCACCTGCAAAGGTTAAACCGCTAAATAAAACAATACAGATCATAATGACTTTCTTACGACCAATCTTGTCCGCCAAGGAACCAAAGATCATCGCACCAAACATCATGCCTGCAAGAGCTGTACTGGCAAGCATTCCCGCTTGAACGGCACTTAGGCCCCAGTCCTTCATTAATAGTGGTAAAGTTACACCATTAATTGCCAAATCATAACCATCAAATAAAATTACCAGTAAACACCAAGCAACTACATTGAAGTGAAAAGGCGTAAATTTCGCATTGTCGACTACAGAATTTATATCTACAGTTTCCATTGTCATCGTTCTCATCTCCCATGAGTACTTGTCCATTACATTAATTAAATCTTCAGCTGAATATTTAATTTCAGGCAATATACGCAAGCCGGATTTAGCACACAATAAGACTAATTGATATTCCGCTATGACCTAGTTAAAAGTATTTATTTGCGTGATGTATCACACTTACTTAAATACACTATTGAATACTTAATCATCGTTTTTTTAATTAAATTGAAATTTTTAGCGGATTTTTTTGATGAATTTGATCTTGTACAAAAGATATGCAAAAGCCCCTTCATTCAAAGGGGCTTTTTTTAATGGATAAACCAAACAGCAGTTTAAATTTTGGCTACTTTCAATTGTTTCACTACCATACGAACAGGTTTTGGTTGACGAATCATGGAAATAGCGATCATGCCAATGATGCCTGGAATTGCAACCGCGATAAAGTTCCATTTATGTGGTAATTCCATACCAAGCAGCATACCAATTACGATTGGACCAACAATTGCACCGGTACGTCCCACAGCAGAAGCCCAACCAATACCAGTAGAACGTACTGCGACCGGATAGTATTGCGCAACAAAGCTATATAACAAGATACTGGTACCAATCGATGATGCACCTGCCAAGCTGACAAGTAAGTAAATAACAGGCTGTGGAGAATTAAAGCCTAAACCAACCAAAGACAGTACACCAACAATTAACATGCCAATAAGAACAGGTTTAAAGTCAAAACGGTCTGCTAAAATACCACCACCAATCGTTCCAATTACTGCACCAATATTCAGTGCTAATAAGAACATTAAACTGCTACCTAAAGAATAACCTGCAGCCATCATCAGTTTTGGTAACCAGCTCCCAAGTGCGTAAAGCATGAGCAAGCACATGAAGAAAGCGACCCAAAACAAGAATGTTCCTGGGGCACGGTTTTCTGAAAATAAAGCTTTTACTGATGCACTGTGTGTCTGATCGCCTGTTGCTAGAACGAGTTCAGTATCTGCTCGTACGTCTGCAGTTGGCTCAACTCGTTTGATAAAACGACGTGCTTCATTCATTTTTTGTTCTTTAACCAGGAAAGTTAAAGACTCAGGTAAGAACTTCCAAAAAAGTGGCACAAAAAGTAATGGAATACCGGCAATGAAGAACATAATTTTCCAGCCAAAACTTGGTGCAAACCATGAACCACATAATGCAGCCATAATACCGCCTACGGCATAACCACTAAACATTGTGGTTACAAGGGTACTTTTTAAACGTTTAGGCGCATATTCAGACGTTAAAGCAACAAGGTTTGGTAATACGCCACCAATCCCTAAACCTGCAATAAAACGTAAAATACCAAACTCTGTTGGATTCGTTGCAAATCCACCCAAAAATGTAAAACC
>DFAM01000009.1:206136-206671 GCA_002365595.1 Acinetobacter sp. UBA3106
CCAAACATCATGCCAGCGAGTGCTGTACTTGCCAGCATACCGGCTTGAACAGCACTCATGCCCCACTCCTGCATCAGCAGAGGCAGAACTACACCATTGATCGCTAAATCATATCCGTCAAATAGAACAATGAATAAACACCACAATACAATGCTTAAGTGAAATTTAGTGAATTTTGCATGATCAATCACATCATTCACACTAATCGTGTTTGCTACTCTCTTCGTGTTTTCTGCCATTTATACTCACCTCCTGTGAGTTGTTATTCGTTGTTTTCAGTACGACCCATGACCCTAATTCTTAGTTATTATTTTTGATGACTTATAGCGCCACACTTCCGTAACAAACTCAGTTGAACACAGCTATTTTTGACTAAACACACTACTAAAGTATTAAAATTGACCAAATTCCTAGCCCCATGAGTCTAGTTTTTAACCATTCTTAAATTGACAATATAAAATGTGGATTAAAAAGGATAAAACTTAGTTATTTTTTTAGAATAAAAACTCTTGGTAAAAATCCCACGCATAAAAAA
>DFAM01000012.1:0-9676 GCA_002365595.1 Acinetobacter sp. UBA3106
TTTTATTTAAAAGTCCCTGCAAATGCAGGGATTTTTTTTTAAATAGTGTTTTTTCTTGCTGAATTGAAAGCAATCAGCATGTAGAATATGGGGCATTACCTGGGAGGACATTATGGCACTTATCTCATTGCGCCAGCTCTTGGATCACGCCGGCGAACACAATTACGGCGTACCAGCGTTTAACGTAAACAATTTAGAACAAATGCGCGCAATTATGTTAGCCGCAGACGAAACGAATTCACCTGTTATTGTTCAGGCATCTGCGGGTGCTCGTAAATATGCCGGTGCTCCGTTTTTACGTCATTTAATTTTGGCAGCAATTGAAGAGTGGCCACATATTCCAGTGGTTATGCATCAAGATCATGGTACTGACCCTGATGTATGCCAACGCTCGATCCAGTTGGGCTTTTCATCAGTGATGATGGACGGTTCATTAGGTGCTGACGGTAAAACACCAACAACTTATGAATACAATGTTGATGTAACGCGTCGTACCGTTCAAATGGCGCACGCTTGCGGTGTTTCAGTTGAAGGTGAAATTGGTTGCCTCGGTAGCCTTGAAACCGGTATGGCTGGTGAAGAAGATGGTGTAGGCGCAGAAGGCGTTCTTGACCATTCTCAACTTTTAACTTCTGTTGAAGAAGCGACTCAGTTTGTAGCAGATACCAATGTAGATGCTTTGGCAATTGCAGTCGGTACTTCACACGGTGCGTACAAATTCACCCGTCCACCTACAGGTGATATTCTAGCGATTGACCGCATTAAAGAAATTCATGCGGCATTGCCAAATACCCATCTTGTTATGCATGGTTCAAGCTCTGTGCCACAAGAATGGTTGGCTGTGATCAACGAATTCGGCGGCGACATCAAAGAAACTTATGGTGTGCCTGTTGAACAACTGGTTGAAGCAATCAAACACGGTGTGCGTAAAATCAATATCGACACTGACTTGCGTTTGGCTTCTACTGGTGCAATGCGCCGTATGATGGCTGAAAAACCAAGCGAATTCGATCCACGTAAATTCTTTGCAGAAACAATTGTTGCAATGAAACAAATCTGTGTAGACCGTTATACATCGTTTGGTACCGCAGGTCATGCAGACAAGATTCGTCCAATTTCTTTAGAGAAAATGGTGAGTCGTTATAAATAATCGTTAAAGATTATCTATAATCAAGAGCCCACATTTATTGTGGGCTTTTCTGTATTTAACCCTGAATCATGATAAATAAGGAAAATAAGGCAGAAGATGGAACTTATATTTGCTGCGGCCTGCTGTAGTGTAGTGATCTCAATTCTTTTAAAGCTCGCTAAAACCAAAGGTTTTGATGCGCTACAAATGATTGTCTGGAACTATGCTTCTGCAAGTGTGCTCTGTTTTTTGTGGTTTAAGCCGGATTTACAGCATATTTCAATCGTAAATACACCATGGTGGCTCATTATTGCTTTAGGTGTGTTATTGCCGAGCATTTTTCTGTGTCTGGCGAAATCCTTGCAATATGCCGGTATTATCAAAACGGAAATTGCCCAGCGTCTGTCAGTGATTTTATCATTATTGGCTGCTTTTTTTATTTTTCAAGAACAGTTTAATAGCTTAAAAATAATCGGAATCGGGTTAGGTATTTCCGCTGTACTGAGTATTTTATTTTCTCATCAAACCTCCGCACAGGAACAGTCATTTTCAAAGCAGGGCTTACTTTATTTAGCACTGGTGTGGTCTGGCTATGCACTGATTGATGTGCTGCTTAAGTACACCACAGGCTTGGGCGTACAGTTTGCTGTTGCACTTAATTTAATGTTCATCTGCGCTTTTATATTGTCTTTGGCTTATATTGCCATCACAAGAAAAACAGCAGGACGTAGTCAAAATATTCTGGCTGGATTGGGACTGGGAATCTTAAATTTTGCCAATATAGCCCTGTATGTCAAAGCACATATGCTGTTAAAAGACACACCTGCAATTGTGTTTGCAGGCATGAATATACTGGTGGTGGTGTTGGGCGCATTGAGTGGCTTAATCATTTTCAAAGAAAAATTAAAACCTGCAACTGCTTTCGGTCTGGCTTTAGGCCTTGCCAGTGTTATTTGCTTAGCTTATGCCATGTCTGCTTAAGATAACTGGATAAGAAAATGAGAGGATGCTGAAGAAAGTCTTCCGGCTCTGCTATTCCCAACAGCAAGCCATTGCTATGACAAGAAGGGCAGGCAGGATAGTGGTGATTTTCTTGTTGATAAAGATGAACATAACATTGCTGGCATTGATGACACTCAAACTTCATCGGCATAGGCATAAACAAAGACATAGCGAACCTCTTGAAAATTTTAATTGTTATATAAAGGTATAAAGCAAAAAGCAGACCATAAAATAGTCAGTACAACAAGAGCAACTCAATATACAGTACACTTAAATGTGCTATAGATTAAAAATTTAAATCCTATAAAATCAATATATTGGCTTGGTTATGTGCGTTGAAAGCGTTGTAATGTGCCTTGCCAATAGTAGTTGGCCATTGCCACCGGATGTTTAAACACATCCTGTATTTCAATCGTGCCCTGAAGTTGACCAGGTTGCTGACAATGAGGGCATTTAGGATAAGAGGTTAAAATGGCATCTGAGCTGTATTTTTGCAGGTAAACCGTTTTGCAAGAAGGGCATTCAAATTTTATCGGCATTTTAGGAGCAGCAAGCATGTTAGGTATTACCGGTTATTTTTTGCGCCAATATACCTTAATCTTGTTGCAAAAATAAGTCCTGAAATGACATAAAAGGGACTTATAAGCCCCTTTTATTGTAATTTTTTTTAATTATAGCTTGGTGAAAATTTCTTCACGACTCAGGCGTGACTTAGGTAATTGAGCATTAAAATCGGTTTCACTGCGGTAGCCGAGCGTCATGATTACCGATGGAATTAAACCTTTTTCATCTAATTCCAATTCTTGACTAATGATTTGCTCATCAAATCCGCCTATAGGCGTAGCATCAACCCCTTCAATACCGGCAGCTAGTAGCAATTGACCTAACGCAATAAAAGTCTGGTTTTCCGCCCAGCGTTGAATATCACCTTTTTCATTACGGTAATAATCCACATAACCAGAACGGCTGTCTTTTTGCCCCTGTTTGGCTTTTTCATCCTTAAAACGACCACTAAGATCATCTTGGTTAAGCAAGGTATTTAAATGCTGTTCGCTGATATCCGCTTTGGTACAGAACAGAATGGTATGCGAAGAATCTAAAACTTTAGGCGCATTGTAGGCATATTTCCCGACCAATGCTTTAGCGATTCGCTGTTTAGCAGCATCATGATCTGCAATAAAAAAATGCCAGGGTTGAATGTTGATGGAGGACGGGGTGAGACGCAGGATTTCTAAGAAACGTTCAAACTGCTGTTGAGGAATTTTTTTGTTCGGGTCATATGCTTTTGTGGTATAGCGTGATTTTGAAACGTTTAACAAATCCATGAATACGGTCTCCACAATTGAATGTGGTTTTATTTTAACTTATTATCGAACAGAAAATCTTGGAAGAAATCTTCAAATGCTTATACTTTGGCATGATGAAATCATAGGCTAAGTTTCTGAATAAAATGAAGCGTTAATAGTTATAGACAATGACTAAATACGAAATCGATATTGGTACTTTTGGCTAAATCACGTTTAATTGAGTCATCACAAAGTTTTTAGCTAGAGTCGGCCCATGATAGATGATACAAACCATTTTAAAAGACGATTAAAAACTCGGCAGCAGATTGGGTTATGGGTGGGTCTGGCAGATGCTTACGGCACTGAAATTGCAGCCAATGCCGGCTATGACTGGTTACTGATTGACGGTGAACATGCGCCGAGTGATTTAAGAACCACACTTTCTCAACTGCAAAGTATTGCAGCCTATCCATCACAAGCTGTGGTCCGTCCACCTATAGGCAGTGTACAGCTGATTAAGCAATTTTTGGATATTGGGGCGCAAACTTTATTGATTCCCATGGTGGAAACGGTTGAGCAGGCTGAACTGATGGTGAAAGCTGTACGTTATCCACCAGAAGGGATTCGTGGCGTAGGTGCTGCATTGGCACGTGCCACGCGCTGGAACAGTATCCCGGATTATTATGCAACAGCACATGAAAATATTTGTCTGCTGATTCAGATTGAATCGGTGACAGGACTGGAAAATCTGGATGATATTGTAAAAGTGGATGGCATTGATGGCGTGTTTATTGGCGCTGTAGATTTGTCTGCCACTATGGGTTATCAGGGTAATCCGAATCATTCGGAAGTACAAAAAACGGTTGTTGATGCTATTCAGCGTATACGTGCATCGGGCAAAGCAGCAGGAATTTTATCAACGACTCATGAAGTAACTCAAAAATATATCGATTTGGGTACAGAGTTTGTTGCTGTAGGTGTAGATACCAGTGTCTTGATGAATTCACTACGCGAACTTTTGGCAAAATATAAAAGTGATGCGGAAGTGATAAAATCTGAAGGTGGTTATTAATCTGAAATATGAGCTTCTATAGTACGTATTATGGAGTCTGAATGACTTTATCTGTAATGTAGAAGCTCAGTGATCAAAAAATGTCGTTAATACGCCCAGGTCTTTAATTCTAATTTTAGATTTTTTTGCTTAGGATCAATTTCTAAAATCTGCGCTGAATGATCACGCCAGTCTCCTAGCACAATCCGTTTTTTACCCTGAAGATTATGAATTGCAGGGCGATGCGTATGACCATGAATCAGCACATCAATATCCTTTAATGCAGAATCAACGGCATATGCATTCACATCCATAATCTCATAAGACTTTACTTGCTTGGTTTCAGCACTTTTTTTACGGAAACCATTGGCCAGTTTTTGCCGAAAACTTAAAGGCATACGTTTTAAAAAACCTAAAAGTAATGGATTACGAATGATCTTACGGAATTTTTGATAGGACACATCGTCAGTGCAGAGCAGGTCGCCATGTTCCAAACGGTATGTAGTTTCGACTATTTTTAAGATTGCCGGTTCAGACAGCAAGGTGCCCTTGAACTGTTTTAAGAATTTTTTACCTAAAGCAAAATCACGGTTGCCTGCCTGAAAATAAACATGATTGCCGGCCTGATGAAACTTTTGCAGGGCATGGACAATTTCATCCAGCCAAGGAGCAGTGTAGTCATCGCCAATCCAGGCATTAAACCAGTCACCCAAAATATAGAGCTGGGTATTTCTATCTTTATAACTGTCTAATAAATCCAAAAACCCCCGAACGAGTCGAGGGTGTTCAGGTGACAAATGTAAATCAGAGATAAACAGATAGGTCACTAATTTTTCCTTAATACTTCCTCTCAAAGTCCATTTATTGGATATATGGACTATATCCTTAACATTATTGCGTTTTAAAGCACTGCTTTAAAACTCATTAAAGACGGAGAGGACGTTTTTTATTCAGAAATGATTTTTGCAGATTCAATTACAACGTTCTCTAGAGGAACGTCAGCGTGGTAGCCACGGTTACCTGTGCGAACGCCTTTGATATCCGCAACAACGTCCATACCTTCAACCACTTTACCAAATACGGCATAACCCCAACCTTGAGCTGTTTTACCAGTGTGGTTAAGGAAAGAGTTGTTTTTCACGTTAATGAAGAACTGAGCAGAAGCTGAATGAGGAGCTTGAGTACGCGCCATTGCGATCGTACCTTCTTCATTGCTTAAACCGTTGTCCGCTTCGTTTTCAATTGAATCACGAGTTGCTTTTTCTTTGAAATTTTCATCCATGCCACCGCCCTGGATCATGAAACCGTCAATCACACGGTGGAAAATTACGCCATCATAAAAACCATCACGAACGTATTCCAAGAAGTTAGCAACAGTTTTAGGTGCTTTTTCTGAGTTAAGTTCAAGAACAATACGTCCTTTATTGGTGTTTAATTCGACTTGAGGAAAACTCATTCTATAATCTCCTGATCATGGACAAAAAAGCCATGGGTTTTTGGTTGAGAGAAGCATAAGCAAACTGTAAACTACAAGGCAAGCAAAAACGTTATTTTCTTTGTTAAAAATCGAGAAAAGCGTTTTAATTATCCTATTTTATCTTATAGAAGTGATTTATCAACTATGAAGCCGAATGATGTTGTTTCATCCCTGCCAAATAACCCGACAACAAGTACTCAACCTGTCGATGCTGCGCAGCAAGAACAACAGCCTGGCTTAGATTTTGTACGTCAGGTCATTACTGACGATTTGGCAGCAGGCCGTACACAGCAAGTGATCACACGTTTTCCACCAGAACCCAATGGCTATTTGCACATTGGTCACGTGAAAGCGATTTGTTTGAACTTTGGTATTGCGCAAGAATTTGATGGTTTATGTAACTTGCGTTTTGACGATACCAACCCGGACGCAGAAGAACAAGAATATGTGGATGGTATTGCCAACGACGTAAAATGGCTTGGTTTCGAATGGAATGGCGAACCGCGCTATGCATCTAGCTATTTCGATCAACTGTACACATGGGCAGTACAGCTGATTGAACAGGGCGATGCTTATGTCGATTTGCAAACGCCTGAAGAAATCAAGTTAAACCGCGGTTCATTTGTAGAGCCAGGTAAAAACTCTCCATACCGTGATGCGACTGTAGAAGAAAACCTGGCGCGTTTTGAACAAATGCGTAATGGCGAGCTGGGTGAAGGTCAGGCAGTACTGCGTGCCAAAATAGATATGACATCGCCGAACGTACATATGCGTGATCCGATTATGTATCGGGTATTGCATTCTGAACATCACCAAACTGGTGATAAATGGAAAATGTATCCGATGTATGACTATGCTCATCCATTATCAGATGCCATTGAAGGTGTAACGCACTCACTTTGTACACTTGAGTTCCAAGACCATCGTCCATTCTATGACTGGATTGTGGAAAAAGTGAAATCACCAGCTGTTCCGCATCAGTACGAATCTAGCCGTTTAAATGTCGATTACACCATTACCTCTAAACGCAAACTGCGTAAACTGGTAGAAGGTGGCTTTGTCCAAGGTTGGGACGATCCACGTATGCCAACCGTTGTCGGTATGCGCCGTCGTGGATTTACACCAGAAGGTCTGCGCGATTTCTGTAAACGCGTCGGTGTATCTAAGGTTGATGGCAGTATTGTCGATGTAGCCATGCTGGAATACTGCATCCGTCAGTCTTTGGAAAATACCGCTGCGCGCGGCATGGCTGTGCTTGACCCAATTAAAGTGACATTAACCAATCTTCCAAACGATATGGATCTGACTCACTCACGTCATCCAAATGTCGACATGGGCGAGCGTATCATTCCATTAACCTCTGAAATTTTCATTGATCGTAAAGACTTTGAAGAAGAACCACCAAAAGGCTTTAAGCGTTTAATCCCAGGTGGTGAAGTGCGTTTACGTCATGCTTACGTGATCAAGTGCGACGAAGTCATTAAAAATGCTAACGGTGAAGTGGTTGAACTGAAATGTTCAATTGACCCGGAAACTTTAGGTAAGAACCCGGAAGGCCGTAAAGTGAAAGGTGTCATTCATTGGGTATCGGCAACTAAAGGTGTTCCTGCTGAAGTTCGTATTTACGACCGTTTATTCACTGAATCTGACCCAGAAGTGGGCGATGACTTCCTGGCTAACTTAAATCCTGAATCACTCAAAGTGGTTCAGGCAGTGATTGAGCCAGCATTGGCAGAAGCGAAGCCTGAAGATCGTTTCCAGTTTGAACGTGAAGGTTATTTTGTTGCAGATCAACATGATCACACAACAGCAAAACCAGTGTTTAACCGTATTCTGGACTTAAAAGACAGCTTTAAGCCAGGAAAATAAGCAAGACACAGCTTTGCCTGATTTGAAATAATCTTTTTCGGAATATAAAAAGCTCAACTTAGGTTGGGCTTTTTTTTTGTAGCATCTAAGCAAGAATTGGTTCTAACTGTGTATGGTTTATTATGTAATCTTATAAAATCACGTCTTTTTCTTATTCTAAAACCGCTAATTAATGAGACAGTATAAAGAGCTATCACTTTAAAAAGATGAGGGTAAGAAAAATGAATAATGTTGTTATCGAAACACAGATGTTAATTCGAAAACCGGTTGCCGAAGTGTTTAATGCCTTTGTTGATCCAGAAATTACCCGCAAGTTCTGGTTTACTTCCTCTACCGGACAATTAATGGAAAACAAAAACGTCGATTGGTATTGGGAAAAATATGAAGTGACAACCAGTGTTTTTGTAGAGCAGCTTATTAATAATCAATTCATTCAGATTATGTGGGGTGAGCCAAAATCTACGGTAGATTTTATTTTTGAAAAAATATCCGATAACGAAACTTTTATTAGAATCCGTAACTACGATATTCCTTTAGATGGTTCAGAATTAATTGCTTTTGTGATTAAACATACCAATGATTTCACTACGCTTTTAGATGGCTGTAAGGCCTATCTGGAGTATGGTGCACAATTGAATTTGGTCAACGACAGACTTCCACCATTTGATTAAAGTTTTAAGAAAGTTCTTTGAAAGATAGGCAGTAGGTCAACTGACCAAAATTAAAATGATCATTCTGCTTATTTTTAGACATCTTAGAATTGATTAACACGACTTGACAGCCTGGCGCTTTAATTTTTTTTAGCCCCATTTTAATGGGGCTTTTTTAATCTTTTAAATTGGCTAAACTCAGAATTAAGGATTTTTCTGTTCAGGTTCTTTTAATAATAAAGCAGGCGGCAAACGTTTTTTGGCCTTATCACGTAACTTTTTCTTGATGTAGAGCACCAAAGCAAAACAGGTGGTGGTCAGGGTCAGCAACATACTGTTCATAAAACTCATGAGGGAACTGACATAACCGATAGTGGTTAAGCGGTTCATCATCTGAATGACCTGAGGACTACTTTCTACACCGGTAATGGCCCAGGTACACAAGTGTTCGCAATTGTTAATAATCAGATGATACTGGTTTTCATGCATGCGCGAACGCATACGCCGTACGACTTTGCGGCCGTGAAATTTGGGATTGTCATATTGCTGGATAATAATGGTTTTACCAAAACTGAATTTTTCCAGTGAGGTGATTTCAATGGGGCGTTTCTTAAATAAATGGGCAAAACCTGAATAATGAATCACCCGGCCACGACCTGCATAAATGCCGTGATGAGAATATCCAAAGTGTTTAACAATAAGATGTGCCCCTAAAGGAAATCGTGTTTTCTGCTGTTGCATGTAGACGTTTAACCAATAAAGTTACAAATATATTTTAGTGAGCTAGTTTACTGCTTCTTTGTTAAAGAATCGACTCTTTCACTCAGCCAAATGATTTTTTATGAAACAATGGCTTTGCGTATTGAGCCAAGACATGAATGCTGGACAAGATGGAAATGAAAAATGACAGCTTATTTTAAATATGCCCTTGCGACTGTTATAAGTTTTGCCCAGCTCGGCCATGCCGATATTGATAGCCAGCATTGGCAAAATGAAGTGCTCGATGTTGATATTATAAAAATAGATCAGCCACAAAACTTGCGCCTGTTTTTAAAGGATCACCAAACGAATAAACCTTTGCGTAAATTCAAGGCTGTGGCACGGCAGCTGAAAGCATGTGAAAAGCTACTCTTTGCCATGAATGCCGGCATGTATCACGCAGACTATGCTCCGGTCGGGTTATATGTTGAAGCATCCCGGCAACAGCAAAAA
>DFAM01000012.1:9728-43301 GCA_002365595.1 Acinetobacter sp. UBA3106
GCATCACAGCCTGATCGCAAAGACAGAAGATTATCAAAAGCTCAATTTTAATGCCGAATATGCGACACAATCTGGACCTATGCTAGTCATTGACGGGCAGATTAATCCCAATTTTCTAAAAGATTCAGACTCGTTTAAAATCCGTAATGGCGTAGGGATGAAAGATCAAACCTTATATTTCGTCATCAGTCGAAATGCAGTCAGCTTTTATCAATTTGCACAATTTTTTAAAGATCAGCTAAACGTGCAACAGGCCTTGTACTTAGATGGCTCAATCTCAAGTGCCTATATTCCGCAATTAAAGCGCTCCGACTCTCTGTTTAATTTAGGACCAATAGTTGCCTATATCGATCAACAGAACTGTTCTACGCAGTGAATGAAGCTCGCTACCTATTAAAACTTGTATCCAATTTTTAAACCGTAGCCTATGGCATGGTTATGATTAAATTCACCGACCTGTGAGGCTTCAGATATCCCGGGAAGGGGAAGATAGTAGGTGCCATCTTGTGCAGTTACATCACCAAGCCAATAGTATTTAACACCACCAGCAATAAAATAGTTGGGTTCAGGATTAAACTGTAGTCCCAGGCCTGCACTGCTGTAGCCTTTGGTAGGATTTAAAATTGATGCAGGATTTCCCGTGCCGGAATCCCAGCCCAGATCAAATGATGCGGACCATTTTGTGGTCATTTGTCTTGCAAGGCCTAGGGTCACACTCCATTGGTTGTTTTGATAATCATCCAGATTAAAACCTTCGGTATACATGCCATTGCTCAGTGTCGTGGTGGCAAGTTCCGATAATGCGCCGAACTGAGTCGGACGAATGATAAAATCCTTCCAGTTGACCCAGCGAATAGTCGTGTACAGTAAAGTTCCGCTCATCATTCCGGTCTGGACATCCAGATTGACTGATTGTGGGGTGGAAAGTGTGGTTTTAGCATTTTCCGCAAGCAGTAGCGGCGTGCCTAAAATATTTTCTTCTACATTGATCTTGTGATTGATTTTTGAGTGATAGGTCAAGGCGGCTTTTAAGTCTATTTCGGGAAGCTGATAGGCCAGACCCACTTTCCAGCCGAGCGCAGCATCTTGCTTAAATTTTGCGTTATAGCCATTAAATTCTGCATATACCCGTCCACGAAGTGCAACCTGACCTTTCACGGTTTGATAGGCAGGGCCGGCATAGAGATTAATATTTTTGACAGGTTGATAGCCTAAAATAAAACTCAGATTCTGGCTGTCGACTTCGACCTGAGTACCTTGCTGGCTTAGCGCCGTATCGGAGAAACTGCCATTGTCTTTTAATGGATAGTGTAAGTCTGAACCAAAGGGCTGATCATAAAGAATGCCAAAAGAAAAATTTGGAATGAACTGCAGTTTCAGCGCGGCACTATGATACTGAAAATTCTGGGCAATATTATCGGTTGTAGCGTCGCCACTGTCAGGATTAACCAGATCTGGACGCGAACCGAGAGTATGCCCAGACACTTCAGGATCGGCAGCAGTAATCGTGGCTTCAAAATAATGCCCGGATTCCAGAAAAGGCAACACGGATTGGCCTGATTGATCCATGGCTGCCGCCTGACTATGGCTTGAGATTAGGCTGCATAATATTGCCAGTCTAGGATAATACCGTTTCATATATTTTCCTTTTAGACTTATTTTTTATTCTTCTGTTCTTGCTGTTTTTTATCTTTTATTCTTCATTCTTTTATTCGTGATTATTGGCTTAGCTTTTATATTTTTTTTAAAATTCTTATTGTAGTAGAGCACTTTTAAATTGTGAGGAATAGCAAATTCTGGATGAATGATGAGAACTATGTTTCGAAGTATTAAAATTTAAAAATAACCCGTTCTAGAACAATTTTCGTGGGCAAATAAAAAGGCATTTAGTTGACTAAATGCCTTTGTTTAGAGGGGCTAGACTCTATTATTGAAGTGGTAGATGCTGTAATTCATTTAACTCTTTACGGCTATAACCTCTGGAGATTAAAACTTTTTTAATTCCAATAATGACTTTTTGATCCGTCGCTTTAGTCAAAGCTTCGATCAATTGTTCATTCGATTTACAAGAGCAATCATTTTCAACACAGGAGATTTGATTCTTGTGTTCGTTTTGCTGTTGATTAGCAGAAAACAGCTTTTGCCAAAAACTCATAGAGCCTTCATATGCAACCTAACATAGATCGAAATATATCCAAATTTTTGAGGAATACAAGTCCATATCAGTGATAAAAGCAGCAGTTAGACACGAAATTTTCCGATGATAGCAGAATAATCTAACGGTATTATGACAGTTACTGCATGATGATTATTTATAAACACTTAATTTTCAATACCATAAAAATGAAACCCAATTGAGCTTCATTTATACATAGAAATTAAAACTGAAATAAATTGTTTAAATCTTTTCAAGTAACACACCCGATTCGACGTGATGGGTATACGGGAACTGGTCAAACATCGCAAATCTGGTCACTTTATGCGTGGTTGATAAGGTCTTCAAGTTGTCTTCTAGGGTGTCAGGATTACATGAGATATAAATGATGCACTCAAAACGTTGAATCAGTTTTAAGGTTTCATCATCAATGCCTGCACGTGGTGGATCAACAAATACCGTGTCGAAGTCATAGCTTGAGATATCAATCTCTGCTTCCTGCAAGCGACGGAATTCACGTTCACCATTATAGGCTTGAGTAAAATCTTCAGCGGATAAACGTGCTACCTGAATATTGTCAATCTGGTTTTGCTCAATATTCCACTGCGCCGCATAAACAGAGGATTTCGCCAGTTCGGTAGCCAGTACACGATTGAACTTGGTGGACAGTGGCAGGGTGAAGTTACCATTGCCACAGTACAATTCGAGCAAGTCTTTATTTGACTGTTCAGCTGCATTGCATGCCCATTCCAGCATTTTTTGGCAGACTTGTGCATTCGGCTGGGTAAAGCTGCTTTCAATTTGCTTATATTGATACGTGCGATCAAATACTTGCAGTTCTTCAACCACAAATTCATCACTGAGTACGACTTTTTGACCGCGGCTACGACCAATCACTTTGATATTCAGTTTTTCAGTCAGTTGTTTGGCTAAGGCTTCCCATTCGGCATCCAGCGGGCAACGATAAATCATGGAAACCAGCATTTCGCCTTTTAAAGTTGCCAAAAAGTGAACTTCAAATAAGCGTTTAGACAATACTGGATTGCTTTTCAGCTCTTGCAGCAAAATCGGCATCAATTGATTAATGCTTTTATCTGCAATCGGGAATTCGTCAATGCGAATGACTTTTTTCTGGTTATCTTCACTGCGTTCAAACATCGCATAAAACATATCGTCGTCAGTATGCCAAATACGGAATTCTGCGCGCATACGGAAGTTTTGTTCAGGCGAAGGAAATACTTCTAAAGAAGGGGGATGAAACTCGGCAAATTGAGCAGAAATACGTGCAATCTTGGCATCAAGTTGTAACTGATAAGCTGAAGTCATATGCAGTAAAAATCACAAACACATTGAAAACAGGGATGGTAACAAAGTTTGAATCAGATGACTAAACTTATTGCCATTTCAATACTAGAAATATAGCTTGAACGAAAATTTTACAAGAATCTTGTCGGACTTGTTTAAATCGGTTCTCAATCCATCCAATAAGTGAAAGCATGACGACTCATCTATAGGTAAAAAAACCAAGCCAATCAGACCAGGGAGAAATTGGCTTGGTAAAGAGAAAAGACAGTGAATTATAGGATGAAGCGCTGAAATTCAGTTTATAAATTTAACCTTAAGTTAAAGTCATCAGGCTGGCATTTCCTCCTGCTGCCGCGGTATTGATACTAATCGCGCGCTCAATGACGAATCGTTCTAATGGAATGTCGTAGTCAAGCGGCTGCAAATGGGTGATACCAATAATCGCACCTGAACGTGCAGCAATCTGATGTTGCAACTTTTGCAGTTGGGCTTTGGTACCGTGATGTAGCACTGCGTCAAAATCATCTGTTTCAATGTTCTGGATCACGGCAAAACGCTGTGCAATTTCTTTCGGCATTTTAGAAAGATATTTGAGCACAAAAGTATTTTCAGCCAGAACCACAGGCTGACTGCCAACCGCAAAAATTGCAGCCAATTGTTGAATTTGATCCTGTTCCTGATCCGCTAGAGAAAGTACACGTTTTCTTGGCAGCACCACGTATTGATTACTTTCCCCGGTCGGCCCTTGCAATTCATAATGATGGCCAGAGCAAAAAGCGGGACTAGGCTTCAAATGATATTGAGGAAAAGTTTTTTCAGCCCAAGTGTAAAATGTCTCGTATAAAGGATGATGCGCTGGCTGTATTTCAGTTGATTGCGTTGCAAAAGGAGTGGCCAATTTTTTCGCTGAACAATGCTGCATTAAACGGTACAGATAAATTGGACCGCCTGCTTTAGGTCCGGTACCGGATAATCCTTCACCGCCAAAGGGCTGAACGCCGACTACAGCCCCGACAATATTACGGTTGATATATAGGTTACCGACTTCAGCATGTGCAATCACGGTTTGAATGGTTTCATCAATACGGGTATGCAGTCCCATGGTGAGGCCATAACCTTTGGCATTGATCTGTTCAAGTAGCTGTTCTAATTGACCGTATTTATAGCGAATCACATGTAAGACCGGACCAAATACTTCACGTTGCAAATCATCCAGATTCGGCAACTCAATTAAAGTAGGAGGAATAAAAGTGCCTTGGTTTAAAGCTTGATCTTGTGTGGTATTCAGCATCAATTGATGGACGGGATGACCTTTGCCGCGCACCTGATCAATATGTTTTTGAATATTGCTTTGCGCTTCAAGATCAATCACAGGGCCGATATCGGTTTTTAACAGGAACGGATTGCCGACACGCAGTTGTTGCATCGCGCCTTTCAGCATATGGATGACGCTATCAGCATTGTCTTCCTGCACACACAGTACACGTAAGGCAGAGCAACGTTGCCCGGCGCTGTCATAAGCCGAACTCACCACATCCAGAATAACTTGTTCAGTCAATGCGGATGAGTCCACAATCATGGCGTTTTGACCACCGGTTTCCGCAATTAAAGGAATCGGTTGACCCGAAATACTGAGTCGTTGCGCCAGGGTCTTTTGCAAAATTTTAGCCACATCGGTTGAACCGGTAAACATGATGCCTTGAATACGCGCATCCCCACTTAATTGTGCACCGACGGTTTCACCTTGTCCGGGAAGCAGTTGCAAAACATCTTGAGGAATACCGGCTTGCCATAAGATCTGGATGGCTTGCGCTGCAATCAGCGGTGTTTGCTCAGCCGGTTTTGCAAGTACGGTATTTCCGGCAACCAGCGCTGCTGCAATCTGTCCGGTGAAAATAGCCAATGGGAAATTCCATGGGCTGATACATAACACCGGGCCGAGGGGTTGAATAACGGTATCATCATCCAAATTGATCATTTGTGTAGCGTAATAACGCAGGAAATCAATCGCTTCACGAACTTCAGCAATGGCATTGGCATAGGTTTTACCGCTTTCACGACACAGTAGAATCATCAATTCCTGTAAACGCGATTGCATGATGTCGGCTGCACGCTGTAGGCAAGCAGCACGTATATCTTTAGGAGTATTGCTCCATTCAGTTTGGGCATTAACAGCATGATCTAATGCTAGATTCACTTGTACAGAACTCGCTTCTTGCACATGGCCGACCACATCGGCGTGATTGGAAGGATTTAAAATGGTGATAAGTTCTGAATGTTCATCATTCAGATGATCTTCGCTACTAAGGTTTTTACCCAATGCTTGAGCTTGCCATTGCTGCTGACTGAACTCTTGTGCAGTTTGATTCAGCGACATTAACTCGTGATCATTGGCTAAATCTAAACCCATAGAGTTTGGACGAGTATCGCCGTATAAATCTGGTGCGAGCGGAATGGCCGGATGCTTTTGACCAATCTGAGATTCTTTGGCTGCATTTTTTAAAATTTCTGCACGTGGATTTTCAATCAGATCTTCAATTTTTAAGGATTTATCTGCAATACGGTTTACGAAAGAGGTATTGGCGCCATTTTCCAGTAAACGTCGGACCAGATACGCCAGTAGTGTTTCATGATTGCCGACTGGTGCGTAAATACGGCAAGGCACCCCCAGTTTGTTCTCCATTTTATTGCCCACCACTTGCTCATAGAGTGGTTCGCCCATGCCATGCAGACACTGGAATTCATATTGACCGCTGTAATATTGATTCGGATCGGCTAAATGGTAAATCGTGGCAAGGGTTTGGGCATTATGCGTCGCAAACTGCGGATAAATCTGCTCTGGGGCAGCCAGGAGTTTTTTGGCACAGGCAATATAAGATAAGTCCGTATGTACTTTACGGGTAAATACCGGATAGTCAGTCATGCCATCAATCTGGGCTTTCTTAATTTCGCTATCCCAGTAAGCACCTTTAACCAGACGGATCATCAAACGTTTTTGACTGCGTTTTGCTAAATCCACTACATAATCAACCACGTTGAAACAACGTTTTTGATAGGCCTGAATTACAAAACCAATCCCTTTCCAGTCGGAAAGACTAGGCTCAAAACACAGACGGTCTAATAATTCCAGGGAAATTTCCAGACGCTCAGATTCTTCAGCATCAATGTTTAAACCAATATTGTAGCGTTTTGCCAGTTCCGCCAATTGCAGCACTTTTGGATACAGCTCGTCATGTACGCGGCTGATTTGTGCACGCTGATAGCGCGGATGCAGGGCAGACAGCTTGATGGAAATGCCAGGACCCTCATAAACATCTTTGTCTTTGGATGCCTGACCAATGGCATGGATGGCATTGCTATAATCTTGGTAATAACGTTCAGCATCATGTTCTGTGAGTGCTGCTTCACCGAGCATGTCATAGGAATATCGGAAACCTTTGTCTTCTAAAAGTTCTGCATGTTCTAGCGCTTCTTGAATGGTTTCACCAGTCACGAACTGTTCACCCATCATCCGCATGGCCACATCTACCGCTTTACGGATAATACCGCGACCACTACGTGCTAAAAGCCCGGTCAGGACACTGGATAAACTTTTCTGTTTTGGCGTTTCCATCAGTTTGCCGGTTAGCATGAGGCCCCAAGCCGCAGCATTGACAAACATCAGGCTACTTTGCCCAACATGCTCCTTCCAATTACCCTGATTAATTTTGTCGCGAATTAGCAGGTCACGTGTCGCACTATCCGGAATACGAAGCAAGGCTTCCGCCAGACACATCAGGGCAATGCCTTCTTGAGAGGACAATGAAAATTCTTGCAATAAACCCTGAACGATTCCGGCTTTACCATTCGTGCTTTTACGTTCACGCAATGTGTGGGCCAAGTTGAAGGCAAGATCATAAATACGCTGATTCAGTTGTTCAGAAATCTGGCTATATTCAAGCAGGTTTTCAACACACTCGGGTTCAGCACGGCGCCAGGCAGTATTAACCTCAACTTCATAATCATTCTGTTCTTTGAATTCAGTAATATATTCAAAGTGAGGTTTTGCTTCGTCGAAACGGGTTTCTGTATCCATCATATTCATGCCAACATCCTGTGACTGCCAATTTTTTTGTTGAGTCAAATACCTTATATAATTTATGATTACAGAAAGGATGCCGAATAACTCACTATAATTTTTATTCATTTTAGAGAATAATTCAGATGACGAGCCCAATTTTTACTTTGGACAGAACGGATATCAAAATTTTAGATATTCTGCAAAATGATGGACGAATTTCGAATATCAAATTGGCTGAAGCAGTGAATCTATCAGCCACTGCAGCACTGGCGCGGGTGCAAAAATTAGCCAAAGACGGTTTTATTTTAGGCTATGAAGCGAAGCTCAACCCTGACATGCTGAATGCCAGTTTTGTGGTGTTTGTGGAAATATTACTGGATAAAACCACGCCTAATGTGTTGGAAGAATTTTCCGATGCGATCATGCAATATCCGGAAATCGTGGAATGTCATATGATCAGCGGCGGTTTCGATTTTGTGGTAAAAATCCGCTGTGCCAATATGGAAGAGTTCCGCAGAATTTCAGGACAGGTGCTGTGGCAATTGCCTGGGATTAAAGAAACACGCAGTTATCCGGTAATGGAAGTGATTAAAGAAAGCTCCAAGATATATTTAAAAAGCAAAGGGCAAAAATAAAGCAAAGGGGCATAAAGCCCCTTATTGTAAATGCCAAACTAGACTGCAATGATTCAGATTTTATAAGGAGTTTTCCGGTTGGGCAGGGATTTGATTTTGCAGTTCGGCCATTTCTTTTTTATACAATTCATCTGCCTGTTCAAAACGTTGAATCACGTCTTGAGAAGGGGCTTTTTCCAGTAAACTCACCACGACAATGCTGACAAATGACAGAATGAAACCGGGAATAATTTCATATAATCCGGTATCCGCCATCATGTTTTTCCACAGAATGACCGTGCTTGCACCCACCAGAATACCCATGATGGCGCCGTTTAAAGTCATGCGTTTCCAGAACAAGGACAAAATAATTAAGGGTCCAAATGCCGCGCCAAAACCTGCCCAGGCATAGGCAACCAGCCCCAGTACTTTGCTGCTTGGGTTGCTTGCCAACACGATGGCAAGAACAGCAATGGCTAACACCATAAAGCGCCCGACCCAGACCAGTTCCTTTTGCGAGGCATTCTTGCGTAGAAATGATTTATACAAATCTTCAGTCAAGGTACTTGAACAAACCAAAAGCTGACAGCTGAGCGTGCTCATCACTGCGGCTAAAATCGCGGCCAAAATAATGCCGGCAATCCATGGATTAAACAGGATTTTGGTCAGTTCCATAAAAATGGTTTCCGGGTTTTGAGAGACCACGCTTGCCAGTTCGGCATGCTGCTGGAAATAGGCAATACCAATAAAACCTGCACCAACTGCGCCGCCCAAACATAAAATCATCCAGCTCATGCCAATACGGCGTGCCGCAGGAATGGTCTTGACTGAATCGGCCGCCATAAAACGCACCAAAATATGCGGCTGACCGAAATAGCCTAAGCCCCAAGCGAGGGAGGATAAAATGGCAACCGTACTTAAACCTGAAAGCATATTGCTGGCATGCGGGCGTGCTGTTTCAATTACAGTTGCCAACTGCTGACTATGATCACCGATGGCCATATAAGCCATGATCGGGGTGAGGATTAAGGCGAAAATCATCAGGCCTGCCTGGAAAGTATCGGTCCAGCTAATCGCCAGGAATCCTCCAATACACACATAACTAATGGTGGCAATTGCGCTGATCCATAATGCAGTGGTATATGACCAGCCAAAAATGCTTTCAAATAGGCGCGCACCCGCAACCATGCCGGAGGCACAATAAATCGAGAAAAACACCAGAATCACCAAGGCTGAAATCACACGTAAAACACGCTTGCGGTCAGCAAAACGACTGGTGAAATAATCGGGCAGGGTCAAGGCATTATTCTGAACTTCGGTATGCACCCGCAAGCGACCTGCAACCAGTAGCCAATTCAGCCATGCACCGATAATCAGTCCAATGGCAATCCATGCTTCAGATAAGCCAGAGAGATAAATGGCTCCAGGTAAGCCCATGAGCAACCAGCCACTCATATCCGATGCACCTGCAGACAGGGCAGTGACCACACTGCCTAGACTGCGGCCACCCAGAATATAATCTGAAAAGTCGGTAGTGGCTTTATAGGCATATAATCCTATACCGACCATGGCGACAATATAAAAAATAAATGTGATTAATGTCGGGTTCAGTTGACTCATGTACTCATCCTTATGTCCTTATAAATACATCTGTCCAAGATGAATTTTTATCCATATTTAGTAGGCGCTGATTCAAACACAAAATCAAAATTACCTTCTGTTACATTTCTAAGGGAATTAATTGCATGTTCTGTTGCAGAATGTATTTTTAGATACAATTAAATAAAAGTTAATAAAATCAAATAAATATAAATATGAGGCTAAATGTCATTTATAAGGTGGGGAATGTGACATAGGGTTAATTGAATATTCAGGCGACAAGCTTTACCAACGCTGTTTTTTGAGCAGGTAAATTGAATAGCAAAAGTGAAATTACAAATACTTACATTAGCTACAAAGCCCATGTATTTGGTCATAGAGCATTGCCAAATAAATATCTTTTTACTGTAGTCAAAATAAAGCAAAGGTTTAGGATTTTCGCTATTGCACCATTTTAGTACATACAAGTGAGTATAGTAAAAGTGTCTACAGTACAATCTGAGAATACAAGAATAGAGCGTGATTTGCTGGGAGCCAAGGAAGTTCCGGCAGCATGTTATTATGGCATTCATACTTTAAGAGCTTTAGAGAATTTCCAGATCTCTAATCAGAAAGTGGGGAATCAACATCATTTTATTCGTGCCTTGGCGCAAGTCAAAAAAGCTTCAGCACAAACTAATTTCAAATTCGGCAAAATTTCAGAACAGTTGAATCAGGCTATACAATATGCCTGCAATGTCCTGATCGAAGAACCGGAACAATGGAGTGAGGCTTTTCCCTTAGATATTTATCAGGGCGGAGCCGGAACTTCCATTAATATGAATACCAATGAAGTATTGGCCAATATTGCCTTGGAGCATTTAGGTTTTCACAAGGGGCAATACGAACATATTCACCCGAATGATCATGTCAATAAATCCCAATCCACTAATGACGTCTATCCGACGGCGTTACGTTTGGCGACTTATTATAGTCTGGATGATTTATTGCTTCAGATTCAAAAATTAGTTGATACATTGCATATCAAGGTTGCAGAGTTTCAGTTTGTTTTAAAAATGGGCCGTACCCAGTTGCAGGATGCAGTTCCGATGACTTTGGGACAAGAATTTCGTGCTTTTGCCACCTTGCTCAAAGAAGACCTGCGCCTGATTCAACATACCCGTGAGCTATTGCTGGAAGTCAATTTGGGAGCAACGGCAATTGGTACTGGAGTAAACACTCCGAAAGGCTATGCTCATCAAGCGGTTCAGGCTTTAAGCCAGGTTACCGGACTGAAGCTGATTGGTGCAGAAGACTATGTGGAAGCCACCAGCGATTGCGGTGTATTTATTATTTTATCCAGTACCCTGAAACGGCTGGCAGTGAAGCTTTCGAAAATCTGTAATGACTTGCGCCTATTGAGCTCGGGCCCACGTACCGGTCTGGCGGAAATTCGCTTACCAGAATTGCAGGCGGGTTCATCCATTATGCCGGCCAAAATCAATCCGGTCATTCCTGAAGTGGTGAATCAGATTGCCTATAAAGTCATTGGTAATGATCTCACTGTGACCATGGCAGCAGAAGCAGGACAATTACAGTTAAATGTGATGGAACCGGTCATCGCACTTTCGATGAATGAATCCATTGAATTACTAACAAAAGCCATTGCCAGTCTGGATAGTAAATGTATTCAGGGCATTCAGGCCAATGAGCAGGTGTGTTATGACGCGGTCATGCGCAGTGTCGGGATTGTAACTTTACTCGATCCAATTTTGGGACATGCCAAATGTGATGAGATCGGCAAGCAATGTATTGTTGAAAATAAAACGATTCAACAGGTCGTATTAGAGCAGGAATTACTCACACAAGAACAGTTAGATGAAATTTTTGCCTTTAGTAATCTGGTGTCAGAAGTGAGTTTGCAACATGAGTCATTAGCACAAGTCAGTTAATGGCTTTTAGAGAAAGTCTAATTGTGTAGTTGTTGTAAAAGTAAAAAAGCGGGTAAGCTCAGTTACTCGCTTTTTTATAAAAATAATCATCACCACAGGTCTGCTCAGGGTTAAAATAGGCAGGATTTAAAATATTTGTAATACTTATGCTGAATAAACTTGCTGGACTATTTACAAGTTCTAAACCTTCTCCTGAACAGTTGTTCCTGGAAGAAAATAATATTCAATTCAATCAGGAACAGGGCTATATCGTCGATGGCATTATTCTTAATGAATGGTCAGAACGGTTATCTTATTTTTCCAATCGCAAATTAAACACATTTGATGATTTAAAAGCGTTATATTTCGCGGCCATCATTATCAATGAGAAAATTGATCTGGAAATTGCCAATCAGCGTTTTGTAACGCGTTTGGGTAATAATGAGGAAAATCTGTTGCAGTTGAAGCAGGTGATCAAAAAGCTGAATGACTATTACCGCAACTTTAAACGCGAAAAATAATCGGCTTATTCGGTTTGAGTACATGACTTTTAAAAGGATTTAGCGGTCATGATTTGTTGAATATAAAAATAACTCAACCAGCAAAAAACCCATGTTAAGATACAGCTCATGTCATTTAGACCAAAAGCTATATACATGTTCCAACAAGAAATTTCCCAATTAAATCTGCAGCAATTAAAAGCAGGCGAAAAACGCTGGGTCGGTAATTTACAAGGCTCATCCGCCGCTTTATTGTTTAAAGAAATTGCCAAGCAAAATAAGCAACTGTTCATTGTAATTGCCAGAAATAACCAGCACTTGGGACAGTTGGAAAGTGAACTGGAATTTTATGGCATAAAACCGACCATTTTCCCGGATTGGGAAATTTTGCCTTATGACAGATTGTCGCCACACCAAGATATTGTGTCAGAGCGTCTTTCAATTTTATCGAATATGCCGAAGCAAGGTGTGTTACTTTTATCGGCATCCACTTTAGTACAACGTGTTGCGCCTACCTCATGGGTGTTGGGTGAACATTTCGATATTAAAGTGGGTCAGAAATTTGAACTGGAACAGCAAAAACTGCGTTTGATTCAAGCGGGTTATCATCTGGTCGATACGGTTTATGATCATGGTGAATTTGCGGTACGCGGCAGCATTATGGATATTTATGCATCCGGGCAAAATTCACCAATCCGTATTGATTTGTTTGATGATGAAATTGAGAGCTTGAAATTCTTTGATCCTGAAACGCAAAGAACTACACAAACGCTACAACAGTTTTCAGTTTTGCCGGCCAAAGAATTTCCGCTCAAAGAAGGGCGTGCGACTTTCCGTGATCGGTATGCAGAGAGTTTTCCGACTGCAAATCCCAAGAAAAATCCAGTGTACCAGGACGTTCTGGAAGGCATTGCATCTCCAGGGCTGGAGTTTTATTTCCCTTTATTTTTCACCAAAGAAGCGATGCAAACTCAAAGTACCCTGATGGCGTACTTACCCAAGAATGGCATTGTCATTACAGATAAGCATCTGGATGAGGGATTAACCAGTTTTTGGAAGGATGTGGTTCGACGTTATGAAGACCGCCGTCATAATGTCGATCATCCTATTCTTGCACCCGAAGAAATATTTCTGCAGCCGAATCAGGTCTTGGAACAGCTGAATCACTTTGCCAGAATCATTGCTTCTTCAGAAGAGTTTGTAGATAAAACGGGGGTGCTGAATCTTAATACCGAATTACCCCCGCGTTTACCGGTAGATCCAAAACAGGAAAAACCGTTCTCTGCGGTTAAAAAATATATTGATGCAGCCAATCATCCAGTGCTGTTGGTAGCTGAAAGTGCCGGACGCCGTGAAACCTTAAAAGATGCGTTGCGCCCGGCTTTGGGTGATATTCCCAATGTAGAGAATTTTGCAGATTTTAGAAAATCATTGCATGCCATCGCCATTACCAGTGCGCCTCTTGATCGTGGTCTGGTGATTCCGAATCACCTCACGGTAATTTCTGAAAATCAGCTCTATGAACATCGTGTCGTCCAGCGCCGTCGTAAACGCCAGCAGGAAGTCTCAGAAGAGTTCCTGATCCGCAGTTTAACCGAACTCAGTATTGGTGCACCGGTAGTGCATATCGATTATGGGGTGGGACGTTATGCCGGCTTGGTCACTTTAAGTATTGATGATCAAGATCATGAGTTTTTACAGCTGGATTATGCCGATGCTGCCAAGGTCTATGTTCCGGTCACCAATTTGCATTTGATCAGCCGTTATAGTGGCGGCGATCCTGATTTAGCACCTTTACATAAACTCGGTACCGATGCCTGGAATAAAGCCAAACGTAAAGCTTTGGAACAGATTCACGATGTTGCTGCCGAGCTGTTGCATATCCAGGCACGTCGCCAGTCCAAACCTGGCTTTAGTTTCGAGCTGGAACAAAGTCCTTATATGCAGTTTGCCAGCGGCTTTGCCTATGAAGAAACTTTAGATCAGGCCAATGCCATTGAAGCGACCCTGCATGATATGCAACTGGCTAAACCGATGGATCGTCTGGTCTGTGGTGATGTCGGTTTTGGTAAAACTGAAGTGGCAATGCGGGCCGCATTCTTGGCAGTACAAAACAACAAACAAGTGGCGGTGCTGGTTCCGACGACCTTGCTGGCACAGCAACATTATGAATCTTTTAAAGACCGTTTTGCTGACTGGCCGATTCGTATTGAAGTGCTTTCCCGTTTTGGTTCAAGTAAATCTCATACCAAAACCATTGAAGACCTGGCCGAAGGTAAAGTCGATATTGTGATTGGTACGCATAAAATTTTGCAGGAAAATGTTCAGTTTAAAAATCTGGGGCTGATGATCGTCGATGAAGAACACCGCTTTGGCGTACGTGATAAAGAACGTATTAAAGCCATGCGTGCCGATGTCGATATGTTGACCCTGACCGCAACCCCAATTCCGCGTACTTTAAATATGGCGTTTAGCGGAATGCGTGATTTATCGATTATTGCCACACCGCCAGCCCGCCGTCTGGCCGTAAAAACCTTTGTACAGGAACAAACGGACGAATCGATTAAAGAAGCGATTTTGCGTGAGTTACTGCGTGGTGGGCAGGTGTATTTTCTGCATAATGAAGTGGATACCATTGAACGCACTGCAGAAAATATCCGCAAGCTGGTGCCTGAAGCCCGCGTTGCCGTAGCACATGGACAAATGCGGGAACGTGAACTGGAACAGATCATGCAGCAGTTCTATCACAAAGAATACAATGTGCTGGTCTGTTCAACCATTATTGAAACCGGGATTGATGTGCCGAATGCCAATACTATTTTGATCGAGCGTGCAGACAAGTTAGGTCTGGCTCAGTTACATCAGTTGCGTGGTCGTGTGGGACGTTCGCACCATCAGGCCTATGCTTATCTGCTGGTACCTTCAATTAAAGGTCTCAAAGGTGATGCTGAAAAACGTCTGGATGCGATTCAGCGTGCATCCAACTTAGGTGCAGGTTTCATGCTGGCCACCGAAGATCTGGAAATTCGTGGTGCCGGTGAATTATTAGGTGAACAACAAAGCGGTTCCATGCAGGCGATTGGTTATAGTCTGTATATGGAAATGCTGGAAAAAGCCACCAAAGCCATCCAAAAAGGCAAAACCCCGAATTTCGATGCGCCATTATCCCTCATTGCGGAAATCAATCTGCATATGCCGGCTCTGATTCCCGATGAATATCTAGGCGATGTACACCAGCGCTTATTGTTCTATAAACGGATCAGTAATACCGATACGCAGGAAAAACTCGACAATATCCGTATGGAGTTGATTGACCGTTTTGGTGTGCCGCCGCAGCCAGTAAAACAGCTGTTTGCTGTGCATCAGATTCGCTTAAAAGCAGAGCAGTTGGGCATTACTAAAATTGATATCAGCGCTAATGGTGGACATATCGAGTTTGCACCGGATACGCCAGTCCAGGCCATCAGTATTATTCAGATGATGCAAAAACATCCAACTTTTTTCCGCATGGATGGAGGACAACGCCTGAAAGTCATGGTGATGCTGGAAGATTATCAAAAACGCATCCAGTTTATTGTCGATTTGCTGGACAGTTTATTGAAAGAAATTCATTAATTTGAACAGGAGTGCATAATATTTATGCACTCTGTTTGCAATTTACGCTTATTTAAGAAATTAATGCGATGAAGCGCTTGATTTTTTAGAGAAATTTATTAAATTCGTGCATGTTCACATATTCAATGGAAATAGTGGCTTATTTGTAATGAAACACATTGCATAGAATATTCACGTCCCATTGTATGTGATAGTATTAGCCATCATTCTAATTTTGCATAATTTATAAAGATATGTTTAGTTTGCATCCACAACTTGCTCAAGACACTTTTTTTGTAGGCGACTTTCCACTGTCAACATGTCGTTTAATGAATGATATGCAATTTCCGTGGCTCATATTAATTCCGCGTGTACCTGGCGTAAGCGAATTATATGAATTAAGTCAGGCTGACCAGGAACAATTCCTGCGTGAATCTAGCTGGTTATCAAGTCAGCTTTCACGCGTATTCCGTGCAGACAAAATGAATGTTGCAGCATTAGGCAACATGGTTCCACAACTGCATTTTCATCATGTCGTGCGTTATCAAAATGACGTGGCTTGGCCAAAACCGGTTTGGGGTACACCAGCGGTTCCTTATAGCAATGAAGTTCTTGCACATATGCGTCAAACCTTGATGCTCGCTTTGCGCGGTCAGGGTGATATGCCATTTGACTGGCGTATGGATTAATTACTGGTCATCGAAAGCCATACTGGAATATATGGTGTAAAGACTCGGATCAGGAGGAATTGAGTGTCATTAGACGACTGGATTAGAAAAGAGCCCAGACAGTTTGAATACTTTCATCGTTTGATGGGATATATCATGTTGTCTTTGCTGATTATTGTCTATCATTACACAGCATCTGACACTCAATTTCAGATTTATATTCCATTTTTTCTGCTGTTTATATTACTGATTTCACCGAAGTTATCGACCTGGCTACAGTATCGCTATAACACCAATATCAAACGCAATGTCTTATTTGTGATGGATATTATAGCGATTTCAGTCATTCTATCGGGCATTCACTTAAATCTGGTCCTGACTTTTATTTCCCTGTTTGCGCTTTTATATACCGCAATCAGCAATAAAATTTCCTTTTTAATCGTGTCTTTGGCAAGCCTGATTGGTATTGCTGTTTTTTATCTGTGCAATATTTTTGTCTTTGGCTTTGGTGAGTATTTTGAGCAAACCACAGGCGAATTAACCGTTCTGGGTTTTATCTGCTTAATTACTTATTTTGGGGTGGGCAGTTTTTACCAGCGCAGCCAGATTCAGCATATCAGTAATCGCCGAACGTATTATTACGATCAAATGAATCGTTATATGGAATTCGCGAACCAGCTGAGCCGCTATGCACCTGTGCAGTTGTGGCAGTCGATCATGAAAGGTGAGTCGGAAGCCAAAATTGAATACAAACGTAAGAAAATGACCATTTTCTTTTCAGATATTCAAGGTTTTACCGAACTTTCAGAAACACTTATTCCAGATGATCTGGCATTCCTGCTGAATGACTATTTAAGTCATATGACTGAAATTGCCAAACAGTATGAAGCGACTGTCGACAAGTTTATGGGTGATGCCATCCTAATTTTCTTTGGTGACCCAATCTCGCAAGGTGTGGAACAAGATGCAAAAACGTGTCTAGACATGGCAATCGACATGCGTCAGCAAATGAAGCTGCTGCGTGAGCGCTGGATCAAGATGGGTTATCCGGCGTTGCATATCCGTATGGGAATCAGTACCGGATATTGTCACGTAGGAAACTATGGCGCAGCACATCGTATGGCTTATACCATTGTCGGGCGGGATGCCAATCTGGCAGCGCGTTTGCAAAGTGCAGCAGCAGTGGATGAAATCCTGATTTCAGACGAGACCTATAATTTAATTAAAAACGATTATTTATGTGCACCTAAGGCACCCATTACGCTTAAAGGCATTCAGGGACCGGTAAAAACCTGGCAAGTGATGGAGAAATATACCTCGCGTAAATCGGACTATCAGCGCTGGTTTGACTATGAATACAAGGGTTTCCATTTGTTGTTGAATCTGGATGAAGTTCAAAACTATGAATATCCTGAACTGATTCAAGTTCTGGAAAAAATGATCAAGCGCATAGAAAAACAGCAAAAAATGACCAATTCTGAAGGTATTGTCAGACTCAATTTGGAAGATGTGGTTGAAGATGAAAAAGACGAACAATATCACTAGAAAAATTGCTTAAGATAAGGTTTATAGTTGAAAAAAACCACGCAATCGCGTGGTTTTTTATGGCTCAGAATTTTAATGATTTTCTGAAGCATGGTTAATGGTGTATTTCGGAATTTCAACTTCCAGATCTTCATCGACAATTTTAACCTGGCATGAAAGGCGTGAATCAGGTTCAAGACCCCAAGCACGATCCAGCAAATCTGCTTCAACATCGGTCATTTCTTCCAGGCTGTCAAAGCCTTTACGTACCACCACGTGGCAAGTGGTACATGCACAAGACATATCGCATGCATGCTCAATCTTAATGCCATTTTTCAATAAGCTTTCGCAAAGATTGGCATCCTGTTCTACTTCAAACTCAGCACCATTAGGGCAAATTTGCGCATGTGGAAGAACTTTAATACGTGGCATAATTTTTTCCTATTTATTTGTCCGAGTTTGACCAGTCATCAAGTTTAGTGCCTTTGAGCGCAGCATCAATATGTTGATTCATACGTGCAGCAGCAAAAGCATCGCTGTGTATTTTAAGCTGTTCTACAGCCTGTTCAATAGCTTTGAGATCTGTAGTTTCGAGTTGAGCTTCAAGCCGAGTTTTGGCTTGATTTAAAGCCTCTAACTGTTCTGCAGTTAATAGCTGGGCATCTGCTTTAAGGGCTTGCTCTAATGCTTCAAGTTCACGTTTTGCTTCAACTTTGGTTTCCTGCAAATGACGAAGATTCTTATCTTCTTCAGCATATTTGAAACCGTCAATCAGTAAACGTTCGGTATCGGCATCGGATAAACCATAAGAAGGTTTAATGTCAATTTGTGCATGAACACCAGAAGTAGTTTCTTTCGCTGCTACGGTCAAAAGTCCATCCGCATCGACCTGGAAAGTCACTTCAATACGTGCCTGACCGGCTGTCATTGGCGGAATGCCGTGCAATACAAAACGACCCAAACTACGACAATGTTCCACCAGATCACGTTCACCTTGCACCACGTGAATCAGCATGGCAGTTTGACCATCTTGATAGGTGGTAAATTCCTGACGACGCGCCACAGGAATGGCGGTGTTGCGCGAGATTAAACGCTCAACCAGACCGCCCATAGTTTCCAGACCGAGCGACAGCGGGGTAACGTCGAGTAGTAAAGAGCCATCTTTAGAGTTGCCAATTAACTGATTAGCTGTGATGGATGCGCCAATCGCAACCACTTCATCCGGGTTAATCGTGCAGAGAGGTTCTTGATTGAACACTTCACGCACCGCTTTTTGCACAGCATAAGAGCGGGTAGAACCACCGACAAGTACGACATTTTTAATGTCATCCAGTTCAAGTTTGGCATCGCGCATCACGCGTTTGCATACGCTGATGGTTTTGTCTAAAGCCACTTTAATGATGTCTTCAAATGTAGGACGGTCTAAAGTGATGGTTTGATCCAATACTTTAAGTTCTACTGAATCGGCATCCGACAAGGCTTCTTTGGCTTTACGTGCAGAAACAATAAAATGTGCATATTCTGCATCATCCAATGTTTCTACATTGAGTTGTTTTTTAGCCCATTTCACAATTAAACGGTCGAGGTCATCACCACCCAGTGCAGTATGACCACCAGTTGCTAAAACTTCGAATACGCCTTGAGAGAAACGCAGGATCGATACATCAAAGGTACCGCCACCCAGATCATAAATCACATAGTTTTGATCATGAGCCAGATTGGTTTCCTGATCTAAGCCATAAGCCACAGCCGCAGCGGTGGGCTCATTCAGCAAACGTAAAACGTTTAAACCTGCCAGTTGGGCAGCATCACGGGTTGCCTGACGTTGTGCTTCATCAAAATAGGCCGGAACAGTAATGACAGCACCATTCACTGGATTATTTAAACTGCTTTCTGCACGATCCTTCAGCTGTTTTAAAATTTCTGCTGAAATTTCAACAGGGGTTTTACGACCTTGTGCAGTTTCAAAAGCAGGCATCTGATTATCTTCACCCACCAAATTGTAAGGGTGCTGAAACTTGATGTCTGCTTTAGAACGTCCCATAAAACGTTTTACTGAAACAATAGTATTTTTAGGATCTGAAGTAAGAAAAGGCTTAGCTTCATCACCATAATTTGTGTTGTTATGGCTATAGTGAACAATAGACGGAAGTAACACTCGACCTTGTTCGTCGTTAAGTACTTTGGCTTTACCTGAAAGTACGGTGGCAACCAATGAATGCGTAGTACCTAAGTCGATACCAATTGCAATGCGGTGTTCATGCGGTGCACTTGATTGACCGGGTTCTGCAATTTGCAAGAGAGCCATTGTGTTACATCCTTAGAACTAAAAATTAAAAAAATAAAATCAAAGCGAATTAAAAATCATCATCTAAATCAAAGCTGTCATCGTCCAGAAAACGATCCTCAGCTTTGTCAATGTCAGTCATGACTTTCACAAAGAAACGTAATTTACGAACGGTATCGCGAGCTTCAGACCAATCTTCTTCATTATAGTCAATTTTGAATTCACGCACTAAACCGTCAATCCACTGCTGAACTTCCTGCTTTAATGAAGTCAGTTCATCAGCCGAGCCAGCTTCATCCAGCTGTTCACGAATTTCCAGTGCAGACTGTAAAAACTCGAAATCACCAATCGATTGATCCAGATGATAATCTTGTTTTTTAAGACTCAAGAGATAGGCAGCGCGGCTATCAACATTAGATAAAGCTTTAAATGCCTGATTGATTTCACTCGATTTAATCAGAGCCTGATCTTTGTCTTCGGCTTTATCTGGATGATATTGTTGCTGCAACTTCAAAAATTCAGTTTTTAACGCTGCTAAATCAATATCGAGTGCTACAGGGAGGTTGAACAACTCAAAATGATTCATGGGAGATTGGATCCGCGATAGATATGCAAAAAGTGACTGCTTTAAATGCAATTAAAACAGTGTATTTTACACTGTTTTAATTGCCAAAAGAGAGAGAATGGGATGTTTAAACGGTGAAAGATTCACCACAGCCACATTCGCCTTTTTTATTCGGGTTGTTAAATTCGAAGCCTTCATTGAGACCATTTTTCACGTAGTCCATCTCCATACCTTCAAGATAAACCAGGCTTTTCGGGTCAACAAAAACTTTAACACCAAACTGCTCAAACATCTGGTCATGAGTATCGACTTCATCGACGAATTCGAGTACATAAGCCAAACCAGAACAGCCTGAAGTTTTCACACCAACGCGAATGCCTTCACCCTTACCGCGATTCTTTAGGTAATTGCTGATATGAGTTGCAGCATTTTCAGTTAAATGGATCATGAAAACTCCGTTAATCTTTTATCAAAAACTTGAAACACTTAAGCTTTTGTTTTTTTGCTGCGATAGTCTTCAACAGCAGCTTTAATTGCATCTTCAGCCAGTACAGAGCAGTGTACTTTTACTGGAGGTAAAGCCAGTTCAGTTGCAATGTCGATGTTCTTGATCGCTTGAGCTTGGTCAAGGGTTTTACCTTTTAGCCATTCAGTCACAAGTGAGCTAGAGGCAATCGCAGAACCGCAACCATACGTTTTAAAACGTGCTTCTTCAATGACACCTTCATCATTCACTTGAATTTGAAGACGCATTACATCGCCACAAGCTGGTGCACCGACCATACCTGTACCAACATTTTCAGCATTTTTATCTAAAACACCAACATTACGAGGGTTTTCGTAATGATCAATTACTTTTTCGCTATAAGCCATGATGCTTCTCCAAACCTCGGGGTCAGCCTTAAGATTAATATGGGGATGAAATTACGTTTATCAATGAGATAGCTTTAAATTTTAAAGCTATCTTTAGGCAATGAATTAGTGCTCAGCCCATTCAACAGTGGAAAGGTCGATACCTTCTTTGTACATATCCCAAAGCGGAGAAAGTTCACGCAATTTCTCAACAGCAGCTTTAGTGACTTCAAGAACGTGATCGATATCTTCTTCAGTGGTGTACTTACCAAAGCTGAAACGAATTGAACTGTGAGCAAGTTCGTCAGAAAGACCGAGTGCACGAAGTACATACGATGGTTCAAGCGTTGCAGAAGTACATGCTGAACCAGAAGATACAGCTGCGTCCTTCAATGCCATCATCAATGATTCACCTTCAACAAAGTTAAAGCTGACATTCAGATAGTTAGCAACGTTGTAAGTAGGATGACCGTTTAAGAACACTTGTTCTAAATCTTGCAGGCCATTCCATAACTTGTCGCGTAAAACTCGGATACGTGCTTGTTCAGCTTCCAGGTTTTTGCCTGCAAGTTCAAATGCTTCACCCATACCCACGATTTGGTGAGTTGCAAGTGTACCTGAGCGCATACCGCGTTCATGACCGCCACCGTGCATTTGAGCTTTAAGGCGTACACGTGGTGAACGACGAACGAATAATGCACCGATGCCTTTAGGGCCATAAATTTTGTGAGCAGAAAAACTCATTAAATCAACTTTTAAAGTTGAAAGATCAATCTCTACTTTACCTGCAGCTTGCGCAGCATCAACGTGGAAGAAAATTTTCTTGGCACGGGTAATTTCACCGATTGCCGCAACGTCAGTGATAGTACCAATTTCGTTGTTTACCATCATCAGGGAAACAAGAATAGTATCTGGACGAATCGCAGCTTCAACCATTTCAGGAGTAATTAAACCTGTTTGTGGTTGTGGCTCAAGATAGGTAATTTCAAAACCTTCTTCTTCTAATTCGCGGCAAGTATCTAAAATTGCTTTGTGTTCAATTTTACTTGTAATGATGTGTTTGCCTTTAGAGGCATAAAACTGCGCCACACCTTTAAGGGCAAGGTTATCAGATTCTGTTGCACCTGAAGTCCAAACAATCTCACGTGGATCCGCTTTGATCAAGTTGGCAACTTGTTCACGTGCATATTCTACTTTTTCTTCAGCCTGCCAGCCGTACGCATGAGAACGAGATGCAGCATTACCGAAAGTACCATCGAAAGTTAAGCACTCCATCATGCGTTCTGCAACTTGAGGATCTACAGGAGTGGTTGCTGCATAATCAAGATAAATCGGACGTTTCATGTCAAATACCTGTAACCGATAAAAGGGCTGAATCAAATGATGCTGTATTTTGGCGAATGGAAACAGTTTGAACGTTGTCTCGTGCAACCAGATCAGCAAGGGTGATTTTTGCTAAATAATCGGCAATGTGGTGGGAGAGTTCTTGCCATAAATCATGAGTCAAGCACATTGCACCATTCTGGCAGTTACCCTTATGGTCGCAACGCGTTGCGTCAACTGTTTCGTTTACAGCTTCAATAATTTCTAATACTGTGATTTCTTCAGCGTTACGCGCTAGATGGTAACCACCGTTGGCACCACGAACACTAGAAACTAAGCCGTGGCGTTTTAATTTCGCAAATAACTGCTCAAGATAAGCAACAGAAATAGTTTGACGAGCTGCAATTTCAGCAAGCGTAATCGTTTGTTCAGTTGGCTGCAAAGCTAAATCAAGTAGAGCAGTCACTGCGTAACGACCGCGAGTAGTAAGACGCATGATTCGATACACATATTAAGACTAGATGTGTCGATTTTATGAATCCTGACTAAAATAGTCAAGTTTTTTTATTGGGCTTAAAATTATTTTGTTTTATAGGAAAATTATATATTTATATAACCCAATAATTATACACTAATAACGCAACCAATAACACGATAGTTAGACTAAAAGCGATATTCATTCTTTTTTGCTTGTGCTGCATACGACGAATACGATTCTTATATTGTTTGACTTCTACCTGTAATGTATTGATCTTTGAACGTTGTTGCTCAATTTTTTCTAGTAGCGGGGCAATGCGCTTTTTAGAAGAAATAACTTCCTGGCCATCACTCGGTTCACTGAGCCACTGTTTCCAGTCCGATAAAACTTTTGGAAAGCTGAACAGCAGGGTTAAATCGCGAAACTCGTCTTTTAGGGTGGTATCACCATCAATGCGCATTTTTTTTATACTGCGGCGGTTACCGAAAACAAATACTTTGATCAGATCCATAAGCGTAGTGCGGATATCCAGATCGACCACTTTTTCTGGCGCTTTTGTATCGAACAATATGCCATGTTCGGTAAAAACCACATAAAAATCAAAATAAGGTAAATAGCTATTAATTTTAATGGTAATTTTTTGATCTACAAATTTTTTAGCTTGCAATCCAACAACCCGATCATGTTTTAAGATGAAGGTGAAGATTGTCTCCAAAACAATCATGGTCATTGTAAGCAACAAATGCGGTTGATTTTGACTTTGTTGCGATTCGCTCATAAAAATTAATCCTTACCTGAAAGGAGCATCCAATGCTCGAAAAAAGTGTTTCAGGACTTATTACAAATATATTAATCTTGCTTTGTAGAACAGTTTAGCAAATCGATCAAGTCTTTAATTTGTTATTATGACTGTATTTTTGAATAATTATAGTTAAGTTGTATAGAAAGTGAACAGGAGAATGCAGGCATGGATAAATCAATAAAAGATCAAGAGATTGATCAACTAAAAAATGAAAATACTGATAAAACTAAGAATAAATCACGTTCAGGCCGCAAGTCAGGTCTGGATTTTCGTAAATATACCCAACAAATATGGCTGGCTGGTTTAGGGGCTTTTTCGCGTGCAGAAGAAGAGGGTAATAAATTATTTGACTCTTTAGTCAAGGTGGGAGAGGAACTGGAATCCAAAACCACTGAAATTGCTGATCAAACTGTCGAAAAGGTCTCGGAAAAGGCCAAAGAGTCGGTCAGTGATACCAAAGATAAAGTAGAAAAATTACTGGATCATAGTGTTAACCATTCTTTAAACAGAATTGGTTTGGTAACGGTAAAAGATATTCAACATTTAGAAAGTCTCATATTACAGCTACATAACAAGGTAGACTTTTTGATTGAAGAAAATAAGCTTTTAAAGTCACAAATAGTAAAAAAATGAAACAATTTTGCTTTTTCTGCATTTTTCAACAATTTTTTTCGCAATTATTTTGCAGAAAAGCCGATTCAGAGTATTGCGTTTTGCCCCAAAGCATTGATATAAAGGTGTTATGGAATCCTTAGACCTTAAATAAACGATATTAAGAGGACATAATCTTCATGAATAAATCAGAATTAATCGATGCAATTGCAGAGAAAGGGGGATTGTCTAAGACTGATGCAGGTAAAGCCTTAGATGCAACAATTGCTTCAATTACTGAAGCACTTAAATCTGGTGATACTGTTACACTTGTTGGTTTTGGTACATTCAACGTTAAAGAACGTGCGGCTCGTACAGGCCGTAACCCGCAAACTGGTGCAGCTTTAGAAATTAAAGCAAGCAAAGTACCAAGCTTTAAAGCAGGTAAAGGTTTAAAAGATTCTGTAGCTTAGTCTTTTTTTATGCCGATAAACGCGCCCTATAAGGCGCGTTTTTTATTAATAATGCCGATTTACAGTTTGAACACATTCATTCAAAGCAGGTTTTCGGGTAAAATCGCCCACAAATAAAATATTGGAATACTTATGGAATCTTTTCGTAAAGTTATTAAGGGCTGGTTGGGCAAAGCTTTGCTCATTTTGTTTTTGACCCCTTTAGCACTTGTAGGTATTGAAGGATATTTTAGCGGTGGAAAATCTGAAGACACAGCAAAACTGGTCAATGGCCAAGAAATATCTAAAAAAGAATTAGAAGCGCTGACGAAAACATTTAAAGAACAATATTTGGCTTATGCCAATGGCGACGAAACTTTACTGAATCAATCTTTCATCGAAAATAAAGCGATGGACAGTCTGGTAGCTCGTACCTTGTTAGTACAACAGGCAGAAGAGTTGGGCATTTCATTAAGTGATGCACAAATTGAACAGATGATTGCCCAGCAACCGAGCTTCCAGGAAAATGGTAAATTTTCTGAAGCCTTATATTCGAATTATTTACGTTCAGTGGGTATGACCAATCAGGCTTTGATTGCAAACTTGCGTCAAGATCATGCTTTAAAAATGCTGACGTCAACATTTATGGATTATGCATTGGTCAGCAAGCTGGATATTGAACAAATTGCTAACTTGCAAACTGAACAACGCACCTTGCATCTTGCCAGCATTAAGCTGGATGACTACAAGAAAAATGTCAAAGTAACCGCACAAGATATTGCTACTTACTACAACAAGCACCAACAAGCCTTTAAACAGGTGGCAAGTGTGGATGTAGATTATGTGGTGTTAAAGCCTGCTAATGTTGCACCGGCGAATAATCAAGTGACAGATGCTGAATTGCAGCAAGCTTATAGCGCATTTGTCGAGGCACAAAAACAAAATGCTAAGCCTTTGGTGAAGCATATTTTAATTACTGCAGACAGTCGCTCGGATGCTGAAGCGAAAAAACTAGCTGATGAAGTCGCTGCAAAAATTAAGGCAGGCATGAGTTTTGCCCAGGCCGCTGCTCAATATTCGGATGATACTGAATCTAAAGCTAAGGGTGGTGTAGTAGAAGCTTATGAAAAAGGCGTGTTTGGTGAGGCATTCGATCAAACCGTTGCTTCTTTAAAATCAGCACAAGTTTCAGCGCCGGTTAAAACCCAGTACGGTTATCATTTGATTGAAACAGAAGCTGCTGCAGTGAAGCTGCCTTCATTTGAAACTGAAAAACCACGCTTGCTGGCTGAGTTGCAAAAGAACAAAGCTGCGAATTCATTCTCTGATGCCGTAAATAGTCTGAATGAGCTGGTTGTAGGTAGTGATGCACTGGATGTGGTCGCTCAAGAAGTTAAAGGTGTAACTGTTCAGTCTGTAAAAGGCATGACTTTGGCTACACAACATCCTGTACTAAGTGATGCCAATGTTAAAGTTAAACTATTTAATGATGACGTGAAAAATGGTGATCGTAATGCATCTAGCAGCATCCAGATGGCAAATGGTGACACTGTTTGGGTAAAAGTGCGTAATTATCATGCAGCTGGAGTACAAACTTTGGCTGAAGCAACACCACGTGTAAAAGCGAAACTGATTGAACAAAAAGCAATTGATGCCGCTAAAGCGAAAATCCAGACTGCATTGAATAACTTTAAATCACAACCTGCTGCAACTGTTTTGGCACAAAGCAACATTGCGTTTGAAAGTGCAGGTGTATTTACACGTTCACAAGGCTTGAAACGCGAAATTGAACGTGCAGCGTTCAGTGTTCCGGCACCGAAAGCAGGCATGTGGTCAGTGACGACGGCTTCTTTGCCAAATGAATTGGTGGTTGTGGCTGTTTCAAATGTGAACAAGACCACATCGAATGCTTTAACCAATGAGCAATTGGGTGAATTGTCCAAGTTGTATCAGCAGCTTCGTGGTCAGCAGGAACTGGATGATTACACGCAATATCTAAAATCACATGCAAAAATTAAATAATTTGTTATCAAATAAAAAAACCTGCATTAATGCAGGTTTTTTTATGGCTGAATTGAGGGTTATTCAGCGCGGATTTTCAGTTCATAGCCTGAATATTTCCGAATATTAATGACTCCGGTATCTAAAATCAGATACTGTCCTTTAATACCAAATAATTTGCCACGAATAATCGGTGTCTTATCCAGATTATGCGATTTGACTTTCTCCGGATATTGCTCAACTGGATAAACAAACTCACGTGGTAGCTCATCTTCCATGACTTCAATGGTTTCGTTAAATTGTAGATTCTGGCTAAATTCATCACGGATAGTCTGAATTTTCGGTGCAAATTCTTCAAGCAGCTGTTCACGTACCTCAATCAAATTGAGCGGTTCAGCCTCGCCTTTAAGCAGTTTGCGCCAATCGGTCTTGTCTGCTACTTGAGTACCAAACATGATTTCCAGCTGGCCTGAAAGACGGCGTGAACCCACTTTCATAATCGGCAAGGCCTGAGTCGCACCTTGATCCAGCCAGCGCGTTGGCATTTGTCCTTCACGGGTAATCCCGACTTTTAAAGCACTTGAATTGGCTAGATAAACGATATGCGGTTGAAAACATACCGACTGTGCGAACTCTTCTTGACGGCAGGTGCCTAAATGGTAATGGCAGGTTTCCGGTTTCATAATACACATGTCACAGGACGCTTGGGTTTTGAAACATTTAAAGCAGTGACCCTGCGCAAAGGATTTGTTGGTTTTGGCCCCACAAGATACGCAATAGATATTGCCTGTCCATTCAATCTCAATTTCTTGACCTAAATTGAATGGCAGGTCAACTTCTGAACGATCTAGAATAAATTTATATTCAACATTTGCCTTGTGTGTATGTTGATCAGTTACACTAAGGTCCTTTAGACCTGCATGCATTTTATGGCAAATGCCTTGTAGTTCCATACAGAATACTCTCTTCAATAATAAGGATGCAGTTATGGCTGAACAAAATGTCATCACGTCAATGCTAGACGATTTATCCAAGGAACAGCCTATTCAAACTGCATTGTGTATTGGTCAAAATCTTACTCAATACAACAATAATCAATCAATTCAATGGCACTATTTTAACGTAACTGAGTTTTTAAGTCTGCCTTTTACCCAGCGATATGATCTGGGTTTTGTGGTGCTCGACTCTCAAGAGTTCAGCCAAATTTCAGAGTCTGAAAAAATACAGCTGTTGGTCAAACTGCGTGACCTGATGGCAAAAAAAATTGTGGTGGTGAGTCAGCTACAAGATGAAAAATTATTGCGCTCTTTGGGATTTACCCAGCTCATTGATAAAACCCGACATGATAGTGATTTCGCCCTATGGCAATTTAATATTTTAACTTATAAACATGTGCCTGACTGGTTTAATTCCAAATTTTGGGCAAATCCTGAAAACTGGAATAAATTTCGCTGGTAATAATTGTTTGTTGTCATTGCAAATTTTAACACTCGGTATTTATTCATTACTTTAAAAGCATCGTATTCTTTAAGGAAGCTCATAAAAGGATAATGCGATGACTAATCTTAGCAATATCGTCGAAATACTGGCTAAACAGGCTTTAGGTGGAAAGCAGCAACAGTCACAACAGGGTGGTTTAGGTGATATTTTAGGTTCAGTGTTTGGCCAGATGAGTGGCAATATTACTCAACAAAGCCAACAACACAACCAGCAAAGACCACAAGGTGGATTAGGTGGAATTCTTGGCTCCGTACTGGGGCATTTAAGTGGCCAACAGAATCAACAGCAGAATCAGCATCAACAGCAAACCCAGCAACGCAGTAATGTCGGATCAAGTAATACCAAAACTTTATTAATTGCCGTGCTTCCCTTGATTTTGGCTTGGATTCAGAAGCAGGGTGGTATTCAAGGTGCCTTGGATAAATTAAAGAGTATAGGTCTGAATAGGCAGGTAGATGACTGGGTCTCTACAGGACCGGGTGAAAATGCGCCCGTGGATAACCAGCAACTACAGCTATTATTTGATGATCAGGACGTAGATCAGGTAGCACAAGAAACCCAGGTACCCAAACAGGATATTTATGGGGCGATTTCCAAAGTCTTACCTCAAATTATTGATTCACTTACGCCACAAGGTGAACAAACTAATAAGCAGGAAGCCAATGCCGATATTCAACAGGTGATGAACCTAGTGACTGGTTTTCTGAAACGCTAAAATTTTTAAAACCAGTTGAGTGAATGACTCAGCTGGTTTTTTATCCTCATGAATAAAGCGGTGAATTAGAATTAAATATTACTGATGATTTTCCATGCTAAATAAAGTATTGGTTTTGGAAATTTTTTTAGCAATATAGTGGGATTTTTTAAGGCGAATTAAAATGATTTGCGACTGAAATTCCAGTTCACCAAATTCAGGCTCGACCTGGACATAATGTAATTGTCCAAAACTGTCTCTTACCCGTGCTTGTGCGGAAAACCCAGGACGGGCATTGCCACTAGAAATGGTCGCCAGGCGTCCTAACAGGCTGACCTGTTGCTTGGTCAAGGTAGGTTTGATGACCTGATCCAGGCAATGAATCATAAATACAGTGAAAAACACCGCAATAATCAGTGCCGGGATAATCAGATAATAAGCAGGCAGAAATTGTTGCTGCTGTGCAAATACGCACAGTTGCAGAAAATAGCCTGAAAAACTGAAGTTCATCAGTAAAAACACCACAATCAGTGTTTTGGAGAACTTGACGTTGAGCAGTGGTGAGTCGGTAAGTTTCTTTGGAGAAAGGGTTTTGAGAAACTCAGTCGGGCGAATATTAAAGTAATAGCCGATGGTTTCTACCATGCTGAGTAAAATCAGAGCCAGTAAACTTAGATGAAAAGGCATCAAGTTATAATTCAGCAGAAACTCAAGCATGGCAGATTCCATAGGGGGTTATTCTTCTTTCAGGTAAATTCCACCATCAGAATGCACATTAATCTCAACTTTTTCAAGTGATTGACCTTGGCAAGGACCAGAAATACATTCGCCAGTTTCAACCAGAAACAGCGCTCCATGAGTTGAACATTCAATATATTCCTGATCACGATCTAAAAACTGGTTTTCCAAAAATTCCAGCTCAACCTGTAAGTGTGGGCAGAGATTCTGATAAGCGTAGAATGAACCGTCACGCTGAGTAATGAAAATAGTGTCACCATTCGGCGTTTCGTAAGAACGTGCTTCACGTTCAGGAATATCTTCCGTCATGGCAATTTTAATCATTAGGCGCATTCCTTCTGGAAGTTGTTTAATAATTTTGCATAATTTTCAACACTTAGACGTGGGCCAAACTGTGAAACGACTTCACTTGAAATCAAAATTGACAATTCAGCAGCCAGTTTAAGGCTTAAACCTGCATTTAATGCATACAGGAACGCACCTGCAAAGGCATCACCGGCACCATTGGCATCTACCGCAGTTACTTTACGACCTGGAACTTTTAAGGTTTGTTCCGAATCGGAAATCAAAGCCCCTTCGGCAGATAATGTAATGACAGTGTATTTGCTTTTTAACTGTAATTTAGCCAATGCCGCTTCAATGGAATCGGTCTCGGTATACATTAAAGCTTCATGATAATTACAAAGCAATAAATCAACGCCATCATCCAAAAGTTCATCTAAACCTTGACGCGCATATTGCACCATGGCTGGGTCAGACAGGGTCAAAGCAATTTTTACCCCATGCGCTTTTGCAATTTCACGGGCCTGTTTCACTGCTTTTCTTGCAGTATCGCTGGTCGATAAATAGCCTTCAATATACAACCATTTTGCTGTTTTTAAAGGTTCAAAATTGATTTGCGCCTCACTCAGATCAGCGGTACTACCCAGATAAGTTTGCATGGTGCGTTCAGAATCCGGGCTCACCAGGACCATACAAGTTCCTGTTACCCCTTCACTGACGGATTGCTCGGCAGTGAGAATACCGGCTTCATTTAAACCTTTCAGATAAATACGACCCAGTTCATCATTACCAACACGGCATCCGTAAAAGGCTTTACTACCTAAGGCACTAAAGGCAACGGTGGTATTTGCAGCAGATCCACCCGATGCTTGACCTTTGTATACTTGCGTTTCTTTTAAATTATTATATAAATTTGCTTGTGTTTCACCATCAGTCAACTGCATAGTGCCTTTTTGCAAATTTTGTTGAATCAGGAAATCGTCAGAGACTTTAAATTCTTGGTCGATTAATGCATTACCAATTGCAAAAAGATCAACAGTTGTCATGTCTTTCATTCACATTTAAATTAAAACGCTAAGTTTACACCAATGCTCATGATTGCTGTAGATTGATGAATAAAATTCAATATATAGTCAATTTATTCGTTCAAAATGCAATACAGGGCAGAATAAGGAAGGTTAGATGAATATCACGATTGATAAAGCTGAACAATTACCTGAACAAATCAAGGAATTAGCCAAGCAGGCACAGCGAGAAGGATTTCAGTTTGTTGATCGATTGATTGAAGAATATGAAAGTGGAAAAAACCGGTTCGATCAACCGGGAGAGTTTCTTCTTTTTGTTTATGATGATGAAAAGCTGATTGCCTGTGGCGGTTTAAACCAGCAATGGAATGAAAATGAAATTGATACGCGAATTGGTCGGGTACGTCGTTTTTATGTCTTGCCGAAATACCGCAAGCATGGGGTGGGTAAACAGCTGTTACAACATCTGGAAAAAAATGCCCGTGCAAATTTTTCTGCACTTTGCCTGAATACAGACACGAAATCTGCGGCTAGTTTTTATCAGAAACAAAATTACGTCTTTGTGGAAAACCATCCAAATTATAGTTATTTCAAATATTTAATCTAGTTTTGATCCGGTTCATGAGGCAGCTGAGATTTGAATTGGCACCGCAGCATCATAAATGATAGAACCTCGGTTTTAAGTTTTAGGGATGTGTGATTGCAGAAGCACCGCCCATTCCGGAACAGTCAGGTCCTTACTGCCAAGTTTGGACCTGATCTGCTTCTGAGATTGGCTAAATATTGAACTTGGATTTTATATGAATGTGAATCATGGTGTTTTAAGCCAACCGCATGCAGATATATGGATTCTGTCGAGAACTCTCTGATTCTTTTAAATAAGCCTCATTCAATTAAGTGTTTAAGTTTATAATAATATGTTGATAAAGATATGATGGTTATTAAAATCACATAATAAGACTCAACCGCCTAAAAAATAGAAAATTTTAAAGCGCTCAACAAAAGCAAATATTTTCGAAGTTAAGAGATCATTCATTTTTATGGTAAGTACAACACAAGCAAAACCCTAGGCTGGAGATTTAAATAGATTAGGGAGTTTTTAATGGGAACTCAGTCAAAAATGATTTCCCAAAAATCTGAAAATTATTTTAAGAATTACATTACATTTGCAAAAAAACTGAGAGCTTACATTTCATAACTTAAATCGTATTTTTTTCACATTTTTGAATAGTAAAAACTCCTTTTTTATACATACCTCAGGCTTTATGCCTTTCAATATAGATCAGACTGATTAAGCACAAAGATCTAAAACAAATCATCACCATTTCTAAGTCGATCTAAAAAATAAAGCTGAGAGGGATAAAAATGCGCGCACTTACATATCATGGTTCACACGATGTCCGAGTAGAGTCTGTTCCTGATCCTGTCATTCAGGAACCGGATGATGTTATTTTGCGGGTCACTGCAACGGCGATTTGTGGTTCAGATTTGCATCTGTATCGAGGTAAAATTCCAGCAACTGAAGAAGGCGATATCTTCGGTCATGAGTTTATGGGAATTGTAGAAGAAGTCGGTCCCGAAGTTACGCAAGTGAAAAAAGGTGACCGGGTGATTATTCCCTTTGTCATTGCCTGTGGACATTGTTTTTTTTGCGAGCATGATTTGACTGCTGCCTGTGAAAAAACCAATACCGGTCGTGGTGCCATTCTCAATAAGAAACAGATCCCACCAGGTGCAGCATTATTTGGTTATAGTCATCTCTATGGTGGAATTCCCGGGGGGCAGGCAGAATATGTACGAGTTCCCAAAGGCAATGTAGGCCCGTTTAAAGTACCGGGTTCATTGTCGGATGAAAAAGTTTTGTTCCTGACGGATATTTTACCGACCGCCTGGCAAGCCGTAACCAATGCCCAGGTGGGTAAAGGCTCTAGTGTTGCCATTTATGGGGCGGGACCGGTCGGTTTGCTTGCAGCAGCATGTGCGCGAATGTTGGGTGCGGAACAGATTTTTATGGTAGATCATAACCAGTACCGTTTGGAATATGCACGCAATAC
>DFAM01000012.1:43501-102309 GCA_002365595.1 Acinetobacter sp. UBA3106
TTTGAAGCCAAAGGCAGCATGATTGAAACGGTGCTTACCAATCTTAAAATTGAAGGTTCAAGCGGTGCAGCTTTACGTCAGTGCATTGCGGCGGTGCGTCGGGGTGGAATTGTCAGTGTGCCGGGCGTTTATGCAGGTCCGATTCATGGTTTCCTGTTTGGTGATGCATTTGATAAGGGGCTGACCTTCAAAATGGGTCAGACTCATGTGCATAAATTCCTGCCTGAACTTCTGGAACATATTGAAAATGGCGATTTATCTCCAGAAATGATTATTACTCATCGCATGAATCTGTCCGATGCCGCTGAAGGCTACCGGATTTTTGATAAGCGTGAACAGGACTGCCGTAAAGTCATATTGACGCCTTAAAATAAGATAAATGCCAAATGGGTTCAGCAGCCGCAGTATGTAAATATTGCGGCTGTTTTATTTTAATAGCTCATGATGCCCATAAGAACAAAGAAAATAATAATATAATTTTTATACAAAAATACTTAAATTCAAATATTTAACGGCTTTAGAATGAACTAAATAATAGCAAAATTCTAATAACTTTAATGTGCCTCTAGTTCATATTAGTGGCAGTGAAAGGAGAGTGATCTTTGAGTTTAACTACAATTCTATCTGATTTTGAACAATCTCCCTCTACTATTGATAAAAATTTAGAACATGCTATTCAGCAATTAATTTCTTTTACTCCTGAGATCCCTCATCCCGGACAGGGACAAACTTTAAAGCGCTGGCAAATACTGGCCCAAGTTGCGGCAACCAATCTTAATTTAGTTAAATGGTTTGAGTCGCATCTGGATGCAATAAGCATACTCAAAGAATTAAAATTTCCTGATGTAAAAGAGGGGCTCTGGGCAGTCTGGGCGGCTGAAGGAGGTGAATCTCCTCTTCAATTCGAGCAAGGTTTATGCTCAGGTGAAAAGAACTGGTGCTCGGGAGCCGGCCTGGTTGATTATGGACTGATGACCTATCGGAATGAACATAATCGCTCACAATTGTTAATTGTCGATATGCATCAGCCTCATATCCAGATTGAGCATGAGGGTTGGCAAGCGGTTGGAATGCAGCATACGCGTACTGCCAGTATTCATTTTAATCAGGTGGGTGCGGAAGCTGTCAGTCATCCTAATGCTTATCTGGACAGGCCTGGATTCTGGCATGGGGCAGCCGGGGTTGCTGCATGCTGGTATGGAGCGGCCGCACGTTTGGCAGACTTTTTATATCAGGAATGTAAAAACAGGGCAGATGCCTATCGCCTGATGTATCTGGGAAAAATCAGTACTTTACTATTTGGCACACAGCAGTATTTTTATCATGTTGCGGAACAGATTGACCGGTATCCTGCTAAAAGCCATGAACGGATTATTCGGATATTACGTGCCCAAGTTGAACAGACCGCCCAATTGGTTCTGGAACAGGTCGGTCAGGCGCTTGGTGCGCGACCATTTTGTGAAAACCGAATATTTGCTTCATTGGCGGCTGACTTGCCGGTATTTTTAAGGCAAAGTCATGCCGCCTTTGATTTAGAACAAATTGGCCAATTGGTTGTTCAGGAGGATAGCGCATGGAGGCTATAAAGAAACATGCGCTGGTGGGAGACCGCCTGATTCACGGAGAGGGTACGGGCTATCAAGACTGGCTGAACTGGTCAGGACTGGATGCACTGCAACCTTTAGACATTGATGCCTGTTTTCCTGCAGGAAAACGTGTCCTGATTGTTGCACCGCATCCCGACGATGAAATTCTAGGCTGTGCCGGTCTTTTGCAGCAACTGGCTCAACTTGAGCGTGAGATCGTGCTGGTGGCTGTAACGAATGGCACCCAAAGCCATCCCGGCTCACGTGTTTATACAGCAGAGCAATTAAATAGCATACGTCCAGCTGAAACTCAGGCAGCGCTTGAGGTATTAGGAATTCAGCATGTAGTGAGCCGGATGGCTTTAAATATGATGGATGGCGAAGTGAGCTCTCAGCAAGACAGGTTTTATCAAGCTTTAGAGAGTTTGGTAAAGCCGGAGGATATTCTGGTCTGCACCTTTGACCGGGATGGGCATCCAGATCATGAGGCAACTGGAAAAGTGGTCCAGCAACTGGCAAATGAATTGCAATTATCCTGCTATCAGGTGCTGATTTGGGCCTGGCATTGGGCAATTCCTGAGGATAGCCGTATTCCCTGGAATAAAGCATTAAAATTACAACTGACTCCGCAGCAGCTTGAGTATAAAGCACAGGCTATTGCCTGTTTTAAAAGCCAGTTGAAACCAGATCAAAGCACTGGCCGGCCACCCATTCTATCCCCACAGACCATTCAACGAATTTTAATGCCTTGCGAGGTATATATTTGTGATTAATCAGACTGATTATTTTGATGAACTTTATAAAAATAACGATGATCCCTGGGAATATGAACAGCGCTGGTATGAACGGCGCAAACGCCAGATTTGTTTATCGCTGCTATTAAAATCTCAGTATGACAATGTGCTAGAAATTGGCTGTTCTAACGGGGTGTTTAGTGAGCAGCTAGCCCGGCGAGCAAAACATTTAACCAGTCTGGATGCCAATGCTAAAGCCGTCCAGATAGCGCAGAAACGTCTTGACTCTTTGCCTCATGTACAGGTTATCCAAAAGCGTATTCCAGAACAGTTTCCGGCCGGTTCTTTTGATCTGATTGTGATTAGTGAAATAATGTATTACCTGCAACCATCCGAACTGAGCGAATTAATCCATAAAGTGGAAAACGGCTTAACCCCACAGGGCATAGTGTTGTGCTGTCACTGGCGTTATCCAATTGAAGGATTTGCCCTGAAGGGTGAAGACGTACATCAAGTGTTGAGGCAACAATTTAGCCTCAATCATTATTTGAATCTTAATGATCCCGATTTTATAATAGACTTGTGGAGTAAGGACTCCACCACTTTAGCTGCTAAAGAGGGATTGCTATGATTGGAATTGTGATTCCTGCCTGTAATGAAGAGCATTATTTGCAAGATTGTCTGAATGCTATTCAAAACGCGGTAGAGGCATTACCCGATACAAAAACAAAAGTGCAGGTGCTGGTCGTGCTGGACAGTTGCAATGATCGGTCTTTGGAAATTGTGCAGCATGCAGGAGTGGACTATCTGGAGTGCAATTTTCATTGTGTTGGAAAAGTGCGTGATCTCGGGGTTCGCCATATGATCCGTTTGGGCGTCACCTGGATTGCCTGTACGGATGCCGACTCGTGTGTCGATTCGCAGTGGTTGTTACAGCAGCTCAATCACCAACCGGCAGATGCAATCTGTGGCGTGGTGGAAGTGGATAGCTGGAAAAAATTTTCTGCACTGACCCGAAAAAACTATCTGGCGCATTATCAGGATACGATGGACCATAGCCATGTTCATGGTGCCAATTTGAGTTTTAGTGCCATCTCCTATATCCAGTCTGGGGGCTTTGAAGCTTTATCCAGTCATGAAGACGTGCAGCTGATCAAGCGGATGATAGACATGGATTTCAACGTAATCTGGAGTAATCTGGTCCGGGTTAAAACCAGCAGTCGACTGCACGGGCGTGCACCTGAAGGCTTTGCAAATTTTCTCTATCAGCTTGAACATAACAGCGAAGTCTAGGTATTCAATCAAGTTTGTATAACAATGAAAAGAAAACTGACTGAGAAACTTAAATCCTTGTCTTAACTTAATTTAAATATTTATCTTTAGATAAAAGAAAAATCCGCCACTATTCTATCCTGAAAATAAAATATGGATCATGAGATACCATGTGATCGTTATTTTGCTGCCATAAAATTGAAGACAGGATTTCACTGCATAAAGAGAATCATACATGAATGCAAATTGCCTGAAAAACCTATTGTTTCGGATGGCCCAGACTTAACTCGCTTAATGAAGTAGCTGTGTCATGAAAGGTTATTTTTCCTTAAAAACCGTATTGATTTTATTGAAACACAAGAAATTGAAACTTGACTGAAATACTGGGAAATTCGTAATTGTACAAATCCAAATACTTTAAGATTCAGGTATAATCGAAAACATCTTATAAATATGTATACGTGAGGAGATCACATGACTGTAGATGTCACTGAAACCATTACCCAAACTGTTCATCCTGCGTTTCAGTTGATACGTCAACACCATGTTGAGGCCTTAGACATTTTTGTGTCTGAATATAAACATAAAGTGACCGGTGCAACCCATTATCACCTTGCCAGTGATCTGGATGAAAATGTCTTTCTGGTGGCGTTCCGTACTCAACCGATGGATTCAAAAGGCGAGGCGCACATTTTAGAACATACGGCATTATGCGGTTCTGAAAAATTCCCTGTTCGTGACCCGTTCTTCCTGATGATTCGCCGTTCACTCAACACCTTTATGAACGCATTTACTTCAGCAGACTGGACAGCTTATCCTTTTGCAACGCAAAACAAAAAAGACTTTCAAAACTTGCTGGAAGTGTATTTAGATGCCGCTTTTGCTGCGAATTTAAATGAACTGGATTTTGCTCAAGAAGGCATTCGTATTGAGCTGGAAAATGGCGAACCGGTCTATAAAGGCGTGGTGTTTAACGAAATGAAAGGGGCGATGAGTTCTCCTTCAGATCAGCTGTATCATCAACTGGCGCATCATTTATTCCCGAAAACCACCTATCATTACAATTCAGGCGGCGATCCTAAAGATATTCCAGATTTAACTTACCCAGAGTTAGTCGATTTCTATAAGTCACATTACCACCCAAGTAATGCGGTATTTATGACATTTGGCAATGAATCTGCCTATCATTTACAAGAACAATTTGAAACTTTGGCCTTGTCTAAATTCGAGAAAGGTCAAACCCTGCATTCAACGCCTGAAACACGTTTAACTGCACCGATTGAAGTGACAGAAACCTATGCTTTAGATGCAGAAGATTTAAAAGATAAAACCTATCACATCATTTCATGGTTATTGCCTCAGGCTAGCGATATTAAATTGCGCTTGGGTATGCGTCTGGTTGAAGGAATTTTACTGGAAGATTCCGCGTCGCCATTACGTCATTACCTGGAAACCTGTGACTATGCACAATCTACTGGTCCAATCATGGGCGTAGATGATTCCAATTTTGAAATGACTTTCTTCTGTGGCGTACAGGGTTCAAACCCGGAACATGCACAAGAATTTAAAGACGGCGTATTTAAGGTTCTTGAAGACGTTGCCTCTAAACCGGTTGATGCTGAAATGGTGGATGCGATTTTGCATCAGATTGAATTGCATCAGCGTGAAATCAATGGCGACGGTATGCCGTATGGTTTAAGCCTGATTTTAAACGGTTTAGGCAGCGTGATTCACCACAGCGATCCCATTGATGTTTGGGACGTAGACACGGCCATTGAGCAAGTTAAAGAAGAACTTAAAGACCCAATGTGGCTGTCAAATCTGATTAAAGAGCATTTGCTGGATAATACCCATCGCGTGCAAATGACTTTGGTGCCAGATGCAACCAAATCGGCTAAAGAAGCGGAAGCTGAAAAAGCACGTTTGGCTGAGATTGGGGCTAAGCTGACTGATGAACAGAAAGCTGAAATCATCAAGCAAACCGAAGCCTTAAAAGTTCGTCAAGATACACCGGATGACATGAACCTGTTGCCGAAAGTAGGGTTAGAGGATGTCCCGGCGGATCTGCATATTGTACAGGGTCAATTGCGTGAAATTATCAGCAATAATCTGGATACACCTTTGAATCTGTACCATGCTGGTACCAACGGTATTTACTATCAACAGGTGTTGGTGAAAATTCCAGATGAAGTGGTGCACTCGCCATACTTCAATTTGCTGTCTGTTTTGTTGGGTGAAGTCGGTGCTGGCGAGTACGATTATCTTGAGCTACAGCAACTGCAAACCGCAGTGAGCGGTGGTGTAGGCATGGGCGCATCTTTACGCTCAAAAGTGGATGACAAAAATAAAATCAGCGCTTGGCTCACGTTAACCACCAAATCTCTTGTGAATAACTTTGAAGCGATCCGCATCTTGAAGTTGGCTTTTGAACAACTTCGTTTTGATGAAAAAGACCGTATTATTGAATTATTGCAGCAACGTAAAACACGTTGGCAATCGCGTATTTCAGGTTCTGGTCATAGCTATGCCATGCAAATTGCATCACGTAATTGCAGTGCCTTGGCACAGCGCGATTATCAAAATACCGGTTTGGGGGCACTGAACTGGTTAGGTGACTTGGTCAATAAAATTGAAAATGATGAAGTTGCTTATGAGGCTTTAATTGCAGAGCTCAAAGCGATTCATCGTTTACTTTTACAGGCACCAAAACAGTTCCTGCTGGTTTGTGAAGAACATCAGTCTGATCGTTTGATTGAAGAAGTTCAAGAGGTTTGGGATAAGCTGGCAGTTGATCAAACACCGGTAGAATTAACGCCAGTTTTCACAGAAAATAGCAATAAAGACGAAGCCTGGCTGATTCAAGCCAATGTTCAATTCTGTGCTTCAGCTTATGCTGCAGTTGAGGTCTCTCATCCAGATGCTGCACCGCTGATGGTACTGGCTGCATATTTACGTAATGGCTTCTTGCATAGTGCGATTCGTGAAAAAGGCGGTGCCTATGGTGGTGGCGCTAGCTACGATGGTAATGCCTGTTCGTTCCGTTTCTATAGCTATCGTGATCCGCGTCTGGCAGAAACCTTTAAAGACTTTGATGCCAGTATTGACTGGTTGCTGAATACAGAACACCAGCCACATCAACTCGAAGAAGCGATTTTGGGCTTGGTTGCGAGCATGGATAAGCCAGGTTCTCCTGCCGGAGAAGCAATTAGTGCCTGCTATGCACTCTTGCATGCACGTACACCTGCGGTGCGCAAGCAGTTACGTGCGCGTTTACTTGCTGTAACTCTGGATGATTTAAAACGAGTTGCAGAACAATATCTGGTTCAGCAAAAACCGGTCAAAGCGGTGGTTGCACCGGTGGCTAAGCGTGAAGCATTGCTTGAACTTGGTTTTGATATTAAGCAAGTGAACTAAAACATAATTCGAGGAATACTCTATGGCGTTCAAACAACTTGAACGCACTACCTTGCAACTGAGCATGATCATGCTCAGTTCTTTGTATGTGACGAATATTAATGCGCAAACACCAGAATCTTTAATTACACCAGCAAGTCCTGAAGCCTGTGTGGGTTTAGAGTCGAATGCTGATCGTCTGGCTTGTTATGACACTTTATTCAAGGTGCCTGAAGCAGAGAAACCACAGCTGGTGTCTGAGCGTCAAGCAGCCAATCAAATTGCGCCGAAACCGACAGAACCTGAAACGATCAAAGAAAAAATCAGCCATGGTGTGAATAACGTATTTGCAGCGGAAGGGCCAAAAATTGACCCGAATACCTCTTTGCTGGACAAGCGTTGGGAACTGTCTCCTGAAAGCAAACTTGGAACCTGGAATATTCGTGCGCATCAGCCGGTTTATTTACTTCCGGGATTCTGGACGTCAGACAAAAATGAGCGTCCTTCCAGTCCAAATGAAAACAATACGGTACAGGTAGGGGATGACCAAAACCTGAAATCGATGGAAGCAAAATTCCAGTTGTCGTTAAAAACCAAAGCAGTTGAAAACCTGTTTGGTGATAATGGCGATGTCTGGTTCGGTTATACCCAGTCATCACGCTGGCAGGTCTATAATGCGGATGCTTCGCGTCCTTTCCGTGAAACTAACTATGAGCCTGAAGCGAGTCTGGTTTTTCGGACCAATTATGAAATTTTGGGCTTAAATGCTCGCTTACTGGGCGTGACCTTTAACCATCAGTCCAATGGTCGTGCCGATCCCTTATCACGTAGCTGGAACCGTATTATCTTTAATCTCGGTTTAGAGCGCGATAACTTTGCGCTGATGTTACGTCCTTGGTATCGCATTGAAGAAGATGCCAAAGATGATAACAACCCGGATATTAAAAATTATATCGGTCGTGGTGACTTGACTGCATTCTACCGCAAGAATGATCATGAATTTTCACTGATGCTGCGTCACTCGCTAAAAGGCGGTGATGATGCACATGGGGCAGCGCAGTTTGACTGGGCATTCCCAATTAGCGGTAAATTACGTGGCCATTTTCAATTATTTGATGGCTATGGTGAAAGCCTGATTGATTATAACCACCGTGCGACTTATGTCGGTTTAGGTGTGTCTTTAATGAATTGGTATTAAAATTTATCAGTGCATCAAAAAAACCACTCAATTGAGTGGTTTTTTTATATCGAAAATTAATCGTAATTAACCAATCTGAATATCCGCCGGTGGATGTTTTAAACGGCTCTTTTTTGGAGTGGCAATCAGGTAAGCCAAGGTCAGTGGACCCAAACGACCCGCGAACATCAGCAAGATTAAAGCAATTAGGCTTGCAGGCTGTAGTTCACTGGTGATGCCGCGCGATAATCCGACCGTGCAGGCGGCTGAAACCGCTTCAAACAGTAAATCCAGAAAGTCTTTATTCGGCTCTAAAATAAGAAGCGTAAACAGTCCTAAAAATATCAAGATCGCCGTGATGGAAAGGACGGCAAAAGCCTTAAATGACGTCACTTTTGAAACGGAATGATTGAATACCCGTAACTCTTCAGAACGGCGTAAAAAGGTAATTACACTTAAAACCACAATAATAAATGTACCGACTTTAATACCACCTGCAGTACTTAAAGAACCACCGCCAATAAACATCAGCATGATGGTGACTAAAGTAGAGGCATCGGTCATGCTGGAGATATCCAGGCTGTTGAAACCGGAGGAGCGCGGCACAGTGGCATGGAACCAGGCATTCAAGGCCTGATCGCCTAGGCTCATGTTGGAAAGAGTCAGCGGATTATTGGCTTCCAGAATCCAAATGATGACAAAGGCGGAAAGATTTAAGCCGGCAATGGTAGAGAGCATTAATTTGCTATTGGTGCTTAATTTTTTCCAGCGACGGGCACGTTTTATATCCATCAGTACCACAAAACCAATACCGCCAATAATGTAAAGCATACTGATGGTAAAGGTAATGAAATAATGGTCGGCAAAACTCATCAAACTATTCGGGAATAGGGAAAAGCCGCCATTATTAAAAGCGGAAACACTATAAAAAGCCGCATAAAAAAAGGCGCGGGAAAAATCATATTCCTGCATCCAGGCAATGGTTAAAATGACGGTACCAATCGCCTCAAAAAATAAGGAATATAATAGTACACCTTTAATGGTGAAAGACACCTTGGCCAGACTGGTTTGACCAATGGTTTCCTGCGCCATCATTTGCTGTTTGAGCCGGATATTGGAAGAAAGACTCAATGCCGCCAGTATGGCAAAAGTCATAAAGCCCAAGCCGCCACATTGCAGTAACAGCATAATGATGACTTGACCAAAGGTGGTATAGGAATCTCCGACATTCACCACCGAAAGTCCGGTAATGGTTACCGCGGAAGTTGAGGTAAACAGGGCATTGAGCCAGCTTAACTCACCATGATGGGCAATGGGTAATTTTAACAATAAGGTACCGGCGACAATAAAGCTCAAAAAACCCAGAGCCAGTAAACTGGGAGGGCTAAGATTGACTGTATTGGTTTTTTTATTTTGCGGCTGATTCATATTTTATTTAAACCGGGCAGACAGTTTTCGTAAGGGTTCAAGTTCACCTTCAACCAATAAAATATCACCTTCTTGCAGAATTAAATGAGGATCAATCTTAAACAGAATATCCTTGCCGCGTTTATGCAGCAGGGTTTTAACTTCGCTATTATGGTCCATCAGATGGTTAAAGCGTTCACCCTGCAGACTTTTTTTAATTTCAATTTTGACAATAAAATGATTGTCTTCTAATGCCATATAGCGGCTGACCATCGGGTAGCTTAAAGACTGGGCAATACGGGTACCCATATCTTCTTCGGGGTGAATGATTTTATTCACCCCCAGATGGGCCAGTATCATGTGGTGGGCTTTAGATTTGGCTTTGGCCCAAATCTTGTTCATGCCCATGTTTTTCAGATGCAGGACACATAAAATACTGGCTTCAATATCTTCACCAATCGCCACGACGACCGCTTCACAATTTTGGATATTCAGTTCTCTAAGCACATGTTCATCGGTGGCATCGGCAATCACAGCATGAGTGAGCTGATCAGAGATATTTTCAACATATTTTTTATTGCTGTCGATTCCAATGACATCATGGTTTAGTCCGACCAGTTCTGTAGCTACTGTTGCGCCAAAACTGCCTAAACCAATGACTGCAAATAATGCCATTCAGCGTATTCCTTATCTGGTTTTTATATGCTTTTGATTCATAAAATGTATGTGTATAGAGACTCATTTTATAATTTTATGATTGATTCAGCTATCGGGCTTACAAAATTATATATAACAAAGGCTTATTTCTACATCTGTTTACTCATATGATTACAAGACCTTTATTCATAATTTTAAGCATGAGTGAATTGTGAAAGGGATTTGCTAGGTAGGCTTGTTTGGATTGCAGCATGTCATAAAACATTCAAAAAATCTGGATATGATTTATTTTTAAAACTCTATTTTTATAGTGGATGAAAATGGATGATAAAAAGATTTTTAGATTATTACAGGAATGGTTTCCTACGCTGAAACAGCAGGGAATTCCGAAGAAGAAGCATCGGGATATTTTTCAGGATTTTCTGGCATGGGTAAAAGCCGAAAAAGTAAGTAAACAGAACTGTACCTATTTAATGGCAGTGGATGCTGAAAACCCCTATGAAAACAGCTTGGAACAATGTGCTGTTTTACAGCATATGAACATTGATATGGGTTTAACCCAGCAGAAAATTCGTGAAAGAGTGACTCCTTTATATCAACACTATGAAAAGCATAAACAGGTGATCGGGAAATATTACAATGTCCATGCACATGCTTTTGATATTGTTTTTGAAGAAATTTACACTCTTCTAAAATCTCAAAATTTTGAACTATTAATTATCTATGCGGAAAAAGCCTATTGGATGGCAGTGCCTGATCAGGATGTCAAAATCCATAAATTCTGTAAGTTTTTCTCGAAACAATTTAAGCATGAAGAGATTTGTATAGAACACTATATAAAAATGGACTGTCTTAGATCGATTTAAAAATTTGGAATATAAAAAAGAGCCAGTACATGGCTCTTTTTTAATGTGATTTTTAATCACTTATTTCAAGAAACGCTGATAACCTAGGTTATTGGTAATTTCTGCATATGGATAAGTGATACTTTCCAATGTTTCAATCAAGCCATCCGGATTTTGTTTCGCATCGCTTGCTTCTAAGCCAACCAGTACACGACCTTCGGCTGCGCCGTGGTTGCGGTAGTGGAACAGGGTAATGTTATGGGTAGGACCAAGACGTTCCAGGAAAGTCAGTAATGCACCTGGACGCTCTGGAAACTCGACACGGAATAGACGTTCATTTTCAATATCTGCATGACCACCCACCAGATAACGGATATGCAGTTTGGCAACTTCATCATCAGACAAGTCATCAACATCATATTGCGTTGCCAAGGTGTCATAAATGTCGTGACGTTCTTTTTCGCCACCTTTTAAGCTAATGCCGACAAAAACTTGAGCAGCACTAGAAGAGCTGGCACGGTAGTTGAATTCAGTGATGTTACGACCTTGTAGGGCACGGCAGAAGTTCAGGAATGAGCCTTTTTCTTCTGGAATAGTGACGGCGAAAATAGCTTCTTTACGTTCACCGAGTTCGGTACGCTCAGCAATGTAACGCAGGCGATCAAAGTTCATGTTGGCACCGCAAACAATCGACACCATGTTTTTACCTTCCAAGCCATGTTCAGCGACATATTTCTTGATTCCGGCAAGTGCCATGGCACCAGAAGGTTCAACAATGCTGCGACATTCGTCATAAGTATCTTTGATGGCAGCACAGATTTCATCCGTGTTCACCAGAACAACCTCAGGTTCAACAATTGGACCTGAGTTGTCAGATTTTTGCAGGCGAATCACATCAAACGGTTTTTCACCAATCTGTGCAACCGCAGTACCATCGGCAAATAGACCTACAGAAGGCAGAATCACGCGTTCATTGGCTTCAAAAGCTGCTTTCAAGCATGCTGACTCATCATATTCTACAGGAATAACTTTCACATGTGGAGCAACATCGCCTAGGTAAGCAGCAACACCGGCAATTAAACCGCCACCACCAACGGCAACAAATACATATTCCACATCACGCCATTGACGCAAAATTTCATTGGCAATGGTGCCTTGACCCGCCATCACCAGTTCATCGTCATAAGGCGGAATAAAGGTCATGCCATCATCAATAGAACGTTGAATCGCATATTTGTTGGCGACATCAAATGAATCACCATGCAATACCACTTCACCACCCAGGCGTTTAACAGCCTGAACTTTAATATCAGGCGTGGTTTTTGGCATCACGATAATGGCGCGAATTCCCAGTTTTTTACCAGACAGAGCCACACCTTGTGCATGGTTTCCTGCTGAAGCCGTAATAACGCCACGTTCCAACTGAGATTTCGGTAATTGACTAATACGATTATAGGCACCGCGTAGCTTGAAGGAAAAGACAGGTTGCAAATCTTCGCGTTTAAAGCGAATGTTATTATTTAGCTTTTCACTAATTCGTGGCGCTGCTTCGAGTGGGGTTTCGATTGCAACGTCATACACCGTTGCCTGTAATATTTGTCGAACCAAACGAGACAGCATGTTAATTTTCCATCTAACAGTTTAAAATAGGCCTTTATTGTAACAAACCCCTGTACATTTGCGCTGTTTAATCAGCAACAAATGTCAAAAAATAGTTGAGCCAAGTTATGAGTCTGTATGCTACCCAAGATGAAAAGAAACAAGCTGCCGCAAAAGCTGCTTTAAAACACTTGCCTAAAGGCGGGATTTTGGGTGTAGGTACAGGAAGTACTGTGAACTTCCTCATTGAATTATTGCCAGAATTGCAACTGGAAGCTGCGGTTGCCAGCTCTGAAGCGACTGCCGAGCGCCTTAAAAAATTAGGCATTGAAGTGGTTGATATGAATTCAGTTGGCGGCCTAGATGCTTATGTAGATGGCGCAGATGAAATTGATCGTCACATGCATATGATTAAAGGCGGCGGTGCGGCATTGACCCGTGAAAAAATCGTTGCGTCGATTGCAAAGAAATTCGTGTGTATTGTTGATGATTCAAAATGGGTAGAACAGTTGGGTCGCGATTTCCCGTTGCCTGTAGAAGTGATTCCAATGGCACGCTCTGCAGTAGCACGTAAAATTGTCAGCTTGGGCGGTGATCCGGTTTATCGTGAAGGTGTAATCACTGATAACGGTAATGTGATTCTAGATGTACATAACTTGAATATCTTAAATGCGCTTGAACTCGAAAAGACCATCAATGACATTCCGGGTGTGGTGTGCAACGGTATTTTTGCAATTAATAAAGCAGATATTGCTGTAGTTGCAACAGATAACGGCATTGAAGAACGTACTGCGGTTTAATCCCTTGATTCAATAGATAGAATCCCCCTAAATCCCCCTTTGCTAAAGGGGGACTTTTAAAAGCCCCTCTTTGAAAAAGAGGGGTTGGGGGAGATTTAAAAAAACAAATGACCCCAAACGACCTACCTGAAATCCAGATTGTCCGTCATGCGCGAGCGAAACGTTTGCGCTTACGTGTCGACTCGGCTCAAATTCGTTTAACTGTACCGCTGCTTTGCAGCAAACGAAAAATTCAAAACTTTCTAGATCAAGCTGAAGAATGGTTACTAAAAACCTGGCAAGAACAAAAAACAGCGATCCAAGACCGCGTTTTACCGACCGAACTCCAGCTTTTTAATTTAGCGCAGCCTTTACAGGTTGTTTATAAAAGCCAAAAAAATTCTTTTATTTATGATGAATTAAAAAATCAACTTTTGATTAGCGATCGTCAGCCCGAACAATATTTAAAAGCTTTCGTGATGGCTTATGCCAAACAGCATCTTCCACTTTATTTAGAAGAGTTGAGCGAAGAATGTAAGCTGAATTTTGGAAAATGTGCGATTCGCCAACCGAAAACGCGTTGGGGCAGTTGCTCGGCGAAACATGACATTATGTTGAATAGTAGTCTAGTATTGTTCCCTGAACATGTTACCCGTTATGTTTGTGTACATGAGCTGGCGCATACACGGCATTTTGATCATAGTCCAAGGTTTTGGGCTGAAGTACAAAAACATGATGTCAATTTCCAGCAGCATCGTAAAATTTTAAAAACCAGTCCAATGCCTTGGTGGTGGTGTGCTTAGACAAAATATCTACAAGGGAATTTCACTTAAAAAAGCGAATTATCCTTTAAGCTCATGTCTGCTCAATGTAATCATTGTAGGGAGTCCTAAGGTTTTGAAGAGTGCTGTTCTTGAGTATGGATTCTTTAGGCATTCTTTTTTAATCAGCGATTTCATTTCATTTTTAAAATTATCTCTCGGGTATTTTTCTAATACTTGTTTCACAAAACTATAATTAAAAAGATTCAACTCTGATCCAATGACATCAAAGGAAGTGGCTTTTTGCAGTAATAAAGATTCTTTGGAAATATTTGAATCATGTTCATCTAAATAACCATTCATATGCAGGCAGATTGCATCTGAAATATTTTGAGTTTTCTCTATCTCATATGAATTTTTTTGACAGATGGCTTCGCTTCTTAAAGCACTTTCTAAAGTAAAGCACTGACATGAGAAGTTTGCTTGAGGATCAGCCAAACCGACATTATGCATTAAACTCGCAATAAGATAAGACTCATGATCAAACTGCCAATTTTTGGTATTGGCCACAGCAATTCCCCAAAAATAACATCGCCAAGAGTGTTGAATAATTTCAACTGAGGAACATTGATTTAATTCTGAGATCACCTCTTGAACAATGGGAGTATCGGGAACCAGGTAATCTTGAAGATTGAGTTGATTACTTCGGTTATAAGGTTGAAAGAACGTTTTGCTATAAGCGAATACTGATGGAATCAGGGTTCGGTTGATGAGTTTAATTTTTTCACCAGTTGATAATTTTCCGTTAGATGTTTTCATCCATATGCGTGACCCTATCATTTTTATATTCTCTGCTATTATTTCAAATTAGATTAATTACTCTAATTTAATGATGCAAGTGCTTCTCTTTCCTTCAACTTAGGATTTAAAAGCTTAAATAAAATAAGCGAGATCGGGTAAAACAGTTCAGAAAACCAAAACTTCCTGTCATACTACGCAGTTACGAAATGGACACTTTAGATTTGAGGTAGTGATCGTGATTACTGTTGGTATTGTCGGTGGTACAGGTTATACAGGCGTTGAATTGTTGCGTCTTTTACTACGACACCCAAATGTGCAAGTAAATGTACTGACATCACGTACCGAAAATGGTCGCCGTGTCGATGACATGTTCCCAAGCCTACGTGGTCATACCGATCTTCAATACTCAGATTTGAACATCGATGAATTGAAAAAATGTGATGTCGTGTTCTTTGCCACTCCGCATGGGGTAGCCATGAAACATGCAGCAGAACTGGTTGCAGCAAATACTAAAGTCATCGACCTGGCAGCAGATTTCCGTTTGCAAGACTTAGACCAATTTGAAAAATGGTATGGTCTTCAACATGCCTGCCCAGATATTTTAAAAGATTCAGTTTATGGTCTGTCAGAACTCAACCGTGACAAAATTAAGCAAGCTAGCGTGATTGGTAATCCGGGTTGCTATCCAACGACTGTGCAACTGGGTCTTGCGCCATTATTTAAACAGGCTGAAGCATTGGTGAAACCTGAAAGTATTATTATTGATGCAAAATCAGGTGTTTCTGGTGCAGGCCGTAAAGCCAGCCTCGGCATGATTTATTCTGAAAATGCTGATAACTTTAAGGCTTATGGCGTGGCAGGTCACCGTCATCATCCTGAAATTGTAGAAGCATTGGAAAATATTTCCGGTCAAAAAGGTGTGTTTAATCACATTGTATTTGTACCGCATTTAGTGCCGATGATCCGTGGTATGCTCAGCACCATTTATGTCGATTTGACCGATGCCGGTGATGCGGCGGACCTGCAAAGCTTGTATGAACAGTTCTATGCCAATGAACAGTTTGTCGATGTGATGCCAGCCAACAGTTCACCTGAAACACGTTCTGTGCGCGGCGCAAACCAGCTTCGTATTGCGCTGTATAAACCGCAACCGAAAAAACTGATTGTGCTCTCTGTACAGGATAATCTGGTGAAAGGTGCGGCAGGACAGGCAGTACAAAATATGAACCTGATGTTTGGCTTTGCTGAAAATGCAGGTCTTGCAGGAATTGGTTTATTACCATAAAAAACGTTTTTCAACTTCACACACATTTGGATTTGGATTTAAATGTGTGTTTTGAATGAATCAAAATAAGAGATGACGATGCCGAACTCTGACTCAAATACTCCGTCACAACTGTCTTTTCTCAGTAAAAAGCCTTTTTTAAAGGGCAATTTACCACTGGGAATTAGTGCGGCCATTCTTATTCTGGGAAGTGGTTTGCTGGGCTATTCAGTTGGGCATCGGCAAGGTTTGACTGTAGTCGGCTATGAAGCTGATGCCGAACAACTGGTCGAAGTCGTGCAAAAGCAAAAGAGCAGTTTGCAAACATTGAATAAAAACTTGAATTTGGCTGTACAGGAACGTGATGTCGCGGTCAGTAATTCCAATGATTTGTTTGCTGCTTTGAACCAGGCACGTGAAGATAAAACCCAGGCTGAAGGGTTAAGTGCAATTTACCGTGAAGTATTGCGTCAGCGTGGTGGTTTAAGTCTGACAATACAAAATATCGGGATTAAACCCTTACCTGAAAATGCCTATGAATATCAACTTGATCTGGTTCAAGTGAGTCCAAATAAACGCAGTATTTCAGGAACTGTAGAATTGCGTTTAATTCAGGGTACTGAAGTTTTAGTTGTTCCTATGGAAGATAAAAACTTTAACTTTGAAGATTATGAACGTTTAACCGGACGCTGGACCATGCCTAAAGGCTTCACCCCGCAATTCATTGAAGTGCGTTTAAGCGGTGCAACAAGTACGCCAGTGATTAAACGTTTTAGTTGGGGCCGTGGCAAACCGATAGAGAGTCAATCTGCATTTATTTCTGAAATTCCTCAAGCAGAAGCAAATGCACAATAAATGTGAATTAAAAATCCTATGCGAATGAATAAGCGTCAAAATTGTTTAAATGCCATCAAAAATTCTTTTCATCAATCAGGATATGTCGATTGGCATATTAGTCCACGCTTAGGTCATGACTCGCAAGATGAATCTGAAGGTGAAATCGCAGTACAAACTGCGCCGCCCGAATTAAAACGTCCGCCGATGTATGCTGTTGTTTTAATGAACGACGATTACACCCCAATGGACTTTGTAATTGAAATTTTACAACAATACTTTGCTTTAAATCTTGACCAAGCAACCCAAGTAATGCTAACTGTACATTACGAAGGGAAAGGTGTTGCAGGCGTTTATCCACGTGACATTGCGGAAACGAAAGCGAACCAAGTCAATAATTATGCTCGGTCTCAAGGTCATCCATTACTTTGCCAGATTGAGCCAAAAGATTAAGGGGATTACATGCTCAGTCGTCAATTAGAAGTATCTTTACGTTTGGCTGTAAGCATGGCTCGTCAAAAGAGACATGAGTTTCTCACGGTTGAACATTTATTGTTGGCTTTACTTGATAATGACTCTGCTGTAAATGCGCTTAAAGCGTGTGGTGCGGACATTATCGTTCTACGTAAAGAGCTAGAAGAATACGTTGAACAACACACCCCTAAACTAAGTGAACATAGCGATCAGGCGCCGCATCCGACTGAAAGTTTTGATCGTATTCTGCAACGTGCGATTTTTCATGTGCAATCCAGCGGTGGCGATCGAACTGTTGAAGGCGCAGACATTCTTGTTGCGATGTATTCTGAACGTGATTCTTTTGCGGTTTATTTGCTTAAACGTCATCAAATTAATCGTTTAACTTTAACCCAATATTTGTCACATGGTACACGTAAGGAAGACGTACAGGCAGAGGAAGAAGTAGAGGAGCTGGATGGTGAAACGTCGAATTCTTCTAATGCAGGTCCGCTGGATTTATATACCACCAATTTGAATATAGAAGCGCAAAAAGGAAAAACCGATCCTTTGATTGGGCGTGAAAAAGAAATTGAACGTACAGCACAAATTTTATGCCGTCGCCGTAAAAATAATCCCTTGCTGGTCGGTGATCCTGGTGTAGGTAAAACCTCGATTGCAGAAGGTCTGGCTTGGTTGATTGTCAACGGTAAAGCGCCTAAACCACTGGCGAATGCAGAGATATATAGTCTCGATATTGGTGCCTTGGTTGCAGGAACCAAATATCGTGGTGACTTTGAAAAGCGCTTGAAACAATTGTTGAATGCCTTGAAAAAGAAACCGGAAGCTGTGTTATTTATTGATGAAATTCACATGATCATTGGTGCTGGCTCAAGCATGGGCAGTACCATGGATGCATCGAATCTGATTAAACCGGCTTTGTCGAATGGTACCTTGCGTTGCATCGGTTCAACCACTTTTCAGGAATACCGTCAGGTGTTTGAAAAAGATCATGCATTGTCGCGTCGTTTCCAGAAAATTGATGTCAATGAACCTTCTATTTCAGAAACCATAGATATTTTACGTGGCTTAAAATCGAAATTTGAAGATTTTCATCACGTACAATATGAAGATAAAGCATTGGTTTCTGCGGTAGAGTTATCAGCCAAGTTTATTAATGACCGTTTCTTGCCAGATAAAGCGATTGACGTGATTGACGAGGCAGGTGCTCAGCGCCGTTTAAAAGCGGAGCAGGATGACAGTCTGATCACGGTTGAAAATATTGAAGACATCATTTCGAAAATTGCGCGTATTCCGCCGAAAACCGTATCGAAAGATGATAAAACCGTACTTTCAAATCTTGAGCGTGACCTTAAACGTGTGGTGTTCGGTCAGGATGAAGCTATTGAGGCACTCGGTTCTGCAATTAAATTATCACGTGCCGGGTTGAAATCACCAGACAAACCTGTTGGTAGCTTTGTCTTTGCAGGTCCTACAGGTGTCGGTAAAACTGAAGTAACCAAGCAGTTGGCAAAACTTTTGGGTGTGGAGCTGGTTCGTTTCGACATGTCGGAATATATGGAGCGTCATGCGGTTTCACGTTTAATTGGTGCGCCTCCAGGTTATGTTGGTTTTGACCAAGGTGGTTTGCTCACCGATGCGATTCATAAGAGTCCACATTGCGTATTGCTGCTGGACGAAATTGAAAAAGCTCATCCAGATGTATTTAACTTGTTATTGCAAATTATGGATCACGGTTCATTAACCGATAATAATGGTCGCAAGTCAGATTTCCGTAATGTGATTCTTGTGCTCACCACCAATATCGGCGCTGAAAGTATTTCACGTGTCAGCATTGGTTTTAGAGAGCAAGACAATAGCAATGACAATCAGGAAGCGATGAAGAAAGCCTTCTCTCCAGAATTCCGTAACCGTCTGGATGGTGTGATTCAATTCAAGGCATTGCCAACCACGATTATTGAAAATGTGGTGGATAAATTCCTGACTGAACTTCAAGCTCAGCTGGATGATAAAAAAGTCATTCTTGAAGTGGATAAGAGTGCGCGTGAATGGATGGCTGAAAATGGCTATGACCGTTTAATGGGTGCCCGTCCAATGCAACGCCTGATTCAGGAACATCTGAAAAAACCATTAGCCGAAATGATTTTATTTGGTGAATTGGCTGAACATGGTGGCAATGTTTCGGTATCTGTGAAGAAAGAGAATGGTAAAGCGGTGGGTCTTAAACTTGAAGTGTTTGAAGATCAAACTGCAGAACCTGCTTAATCATTAAACCTCATAAATAAAAAACCCGTGTTCACACGGGTTTTTTATTTATTTCAAGCCAAATTTTTTGTGCTTTCTTTAAAGTATGATTTTAAAATCATTTAGAAAGCGAAAATGGATGTGAACCCCGGCTTATGGATATACATATAACTAAAGTGTTAACCACGGTCTTTTTATTTTTTGTCACTGCAATTATGGAAATTCTGGGCTGTTATTTTCCCTATCTGATTTTAAATCAGGGAAAAACCCAGTGGTTCTGGATTCCGACCGTCTTGGCGCTGGCGGCATTTGTCTGGCTGCTTACTTTGCATCCTGCAGCATCGGGTCGAATTTACGCAGCCTACGGTGGAATTTATATTTTTACCGCATTAATGTGGTTAAGATTTGTTGATCAGATCAGTTTAAGTCGGTGGGATCTAATGGGCGGACTGGTGGTAATTGCTGGGGCAATGATTATTATTTTGCAGCCGCAAGGTTTGATACGTTAGTGAACTAACGTATCAAGATATTTTCTTAAAAAGAACATTCCTTATTTTTAATTTTAAAGTCATAGCTCTGGCTTTCAGAGGACAGCTTTAATTCAACATGATAGGGATTTACACGCTGAAATTCATTTTCAAACAATAAGCTGCAACTTTGCAGAATATTTTTTCTCATCAGCTTTTTGACTTCCTTATCACCTACATCTAGAGCGAACTGGGCAAAATCAGGGGTAGTGATAATGCCTTCAATTTTTATTTCATTCGCATTCACTTGGTATTTTTCCATCAGCATGTTTTGATCGATCTGGAAAGGCAGAGTGCGAGAATCCTCATCGCTAATCACATCCAAAATTTCATTTAAGGCTTTACGGTCTTTAATTTTATAAGCGGAATCCAAAATCTGTTTTTTGACAAAATATTGATCCAGTTCAGTGGGTTTGGCCTGAGTGGACTGGAACATAAGAATGCTACTTAGGCAGAGCAATATTTTTTTTAAAGGCATGGTTATAATCGCTTATAAAATTTATGGTTTAAATTAAACAATTTATAGATATAAAAAAAGCACCCGAAGGTACTTTTTTAAGAAACTTTAGTCTGAACGCTTAGTCTTTTTTTAAATTTTCATTAATTAAAAATTCAACCAGCGCTTTTTGCGCATGCAGACGGTTTTCAGCTTCATCCCAAACCACAGCATTTTTATGATCGAGGAGATTTTCAGAAATTTCTTCACCGCGATGAGCAGGTAAGCAGTGCATGAACAAACAGTCTGGGTGTGCCAGATCCATTAAACGTTCATTCACTTGATAATCAGCAAAGGCTTTTTCACGAATTTTCTGTTCTTCTTCTTGGCCCATGCTTGCCCATACATCAGTCACAATCAGGTCAGCATTCACAGCGGCATCTTCAGCTGAGTCAACCAGTTCTACACAGTGAGCAAACTCAGTCAAGAATTTTTCTTGTGGCTCATAGCCTTTAGGGGCTGCAATTTTTAGTTTAAAGCCCCACATGTGTGCAGCTTCAATATAAGAATTACACATGTTGTTGCCATCGCCAATCCAGGCCACAGTTTTGCCTTCAATTGAACCACGGTGTTCAATATAGGTTTGCATGTCTGCTAAAAGCTGGCAAGGGTGGTGGTCATCAGTTAATGCATTGATCACTGGAACTTTAGAATAAGAAGCAAAGCGCTCAACAATGTCATGACCGAAAGTACGGATCATCACAATATCCAGCATGCTTGAAATTACACGTGCTGAATCTTCTACTGGCTCACCGCGACCGAGTTGTGAGTCACGTGAAGAAAGAAAGATTGCGCTCCCACCGAATTGGCTCATACCAGCTTCAAACGAAACACGTGTGCGAGTACTCGATTTTTCAAAAATCATACCCATGACTTTACCAACGAAAGGTTGGAAAACTTCATTGTTATGCTGCTTACGCTTGAGTTCAATCCCGCGTTGCAAAATCTGGTTAAGTTCTAAAGTCGATAAATCACGTAAAGTTAGAAAGTGACGGAGAGCCATCATTTACTCCACAATAATCGCTGAAAATAAATCATCGGCAATTAGTTGCTGGTTAGTTAAGAAAAATACGGAATCGGCTAATATACTATATGCGAGGAAAATTGCAAAAAATCTAGCGTGGTTGATGGCCTTCCAGGAAGCGATCTACGCAATAAGTGATGTATTCGATCGTTTCCTGATCATTTTCTTGAGCTGGAATATTCATTAGAATGCGCCATTCCAAATTTCTTAAAATACCAAAATAGAATTGGGCTGAATAAAGCGGATGTTCACATCTTAAAATTCCTTTGCTATGTGCCTTTTCTAAGGCACAGGCAATTGCGGACTGAATATGCTTGGGACCTTGTTCATGAATATACAGGGCAAGTTCAGGGTTGTGCTGGGTCCGCTCTAGAATCAGACGCATAAATGCCGCATTTTCAGGAATTAATAAATGACGGTGAAAATTAATCAGGGTATTGATCAGATAAGATTTAAAATTTTCTTTTCCTTGTTCAAAAGGCAGGCAAATATCTTTAAAAAACTGTTCCCTGCGATAATCACAGATTGCAGTAAATAAGCCTTCTTTATTACCAAAAAACTTATAAATTGAAGCCTTGGAACCCCCCGCGTGATTGACAATATCATCCAGGGATACAGCATCATAGCCGTGTTTGAGAAAAAGCTCATTGGCACTCAGCAAAAGCGCCAGACATCGTTCATGACCACGTTTGGTTTGTGGTGTATCACGCGCGAGGGAGTCTAATTGAGCGAGTTCTTGCATATGGCCTATAGAGAATCAACGATTAAAAAATGAAATCATTTGCAATGATAGCAAATATATGCACACATTTCCTGAAATAGCATTTGTCTTATTTAGTAACAACTATGAAGATTGGAAATAACACTATGTGTTTGATGAATATTTGACTAAAGTTTTAGAGTATAAATTCTAAATAGTCATAGCTAAACAGATGTTTATGGCTATACTCGAACTTCGATAAGTAAAGTGAAACTGTGGAAAGGAAGATGACAGAACAAATGTCTGCAGGCTTAAGATTTAGACAAGCACTGGAAGTGGAAAAACCATTACAAATTATCGGCACAGTGAATGCCTATGCAGCCATGATGGCGAAAGAAGTAGGTTATAAGGCTATTTATGTATCGGGCGCAGGAGTTGCCAATTATTCTTATGGCTTACCTGACCTGGGTATGACCAGTTTAGATAACGTACTGGAAGATGTTCGTCGTATTACCGAACGTGTTGACACGCCCTTACTTGTAGATATCGATACCGGCTGGGGTGGTGCATTTAATATTGCCCGTACAGTAAAACAAATGATTGCAGCGGGTGCAGCAGCAGTACATATTGAAGATCAGGTTGCGCAAAAGCGTTGTGGTCACCGTCCGAACAAGGAAATCGTGTCGCAACAGGAAATGGTTGACCGTATTAAAGCTGCGGTTGATGCCAAAACCGATTCAAATTTTGTGGTGATGGCACGTACCGATGCCTTGCAAAAAGAAGGTTTGCAGGCGGTGATTGACCGTGCATGTGCATGTGTAGAAGCTGGAGCGGATGCCATTTTCGCTGAAGCAATGACTGACATTACCATGTATAAAACCGTATGTGATGCAGTTGGTGTGCCTGTATTGGCCAACATTACTGAATTTGGTGATACACCTTATTACACGGTGGATGAATTGGGTGAGCAGGGTATCCGTATGGTGTTGTATCCATTGTCAGCAACGCGCGCCATGCAAAAAGCAGCATTGGAAGTGATGCGCTCGATTCGTGAAAATGGTACGCAAGTTAACGTCTTGGACAAGATGCAGCAACGTAAAGAGCTTTACGAATTCTTGGATTATCATACGTTCGAAAACACCCTGGACAAATTGTTTAAATAAATAATTCAAAATGGAGAATTAAAATGGCTGAAGGAAAAGTACTCACCGGCGCAGGACTGCGTGGACAAGTGGCAGGTAAAACAGCACTTTCAACTGTTGGTAAGAGTGGCGCAGGCTTAACTTATCGTGGTTATGATGTGCAAGATCTGGCAGAAAATTGCCAGTTTGAAGAAGTGGCTTACCTGATTTTCTTTGGTGAATTGCCGACTAAAGAACAGCTTGCTACATATAAAGCCAAATTGAAATCTTTACGTCAGCTTCCACAAGCATTGAAAGAAGTTTTAGAACGCATTCCGGCAGATTCGCATCCAATGGATGTGATGCGTACCGGTGTTTCTATGCTCGGTAACCTGGAAACAGAAAAATCTTTTGATGAGCAGCAAGATGTTGCAGACCGTATTTTAGCAACTTTACCTGCAATTATTTGCTACTGGTATCGTTATAGCCACGATGGCGTGCGTATTGAAGAAAATACTGATGATGATTCAATCGGCGCGCAATTCCTGCATTTACTTCGTGGTGAAAAACCAAATGAATTGCATGAACAGGTGATGAACGTATCGCTGATTCTGTATGCAGAGCATGAATTTAACGCTTCAACATTCACTGCGCGCGTATGTGCTTCGACTTTGTCTGATATGCACTCATGTATCACAGGTGCAATTGGTTCATTACGTGGTCCATTACACGGTGGTGCCAATGAAGCAGCGATGGAAATGATTGAAAACTGGACCTCTCCAGAAGAAGCTGAACGCGAAATGCTAGGCAAGTTGGAGCGTAAAGAAAAGATCATGGGCTTTGGTCATGCAATTTACAAAGACAATGACCCGCGTAATGGCATCATTAAAATCTGGTCTGAGCGTTTAGCGAAAGATGTCGGTGATACCGTGCTTTATCCAGTATCAGTACGCTGTGAAGAAGTAATGTGGCGCGAGAAGAAACTATTCTGTAATGCAGACTTCTTCCATGCCTCTGCTTACCATTTCATGGGAATTGCAACCAAACTGTTCACGCCAATCTTTGTGATGAGCCGTGTAACAGGCTGGGCAGCACATGTGATGGAACAGCGTGCAGACAACCGTATTATTCGTCCAAGTGCGGATTATACCGGTCCTGAACTGCGCAAAGTGGTTCCGATTGCAGAGCGTACAGCTGCTTAAAACAAAATATTTATAAAGCCTCTTCGGAGGCTTTATTTTTTGGCTGTTTATTTTTTGAGTGTGAGTAACACCGGATCTTCAATGGTATAACCGGTTTCAAAAGGAATACCCAGATATTTAACTACCGCTAAAATCTTTTGTTGCTGGGGAATCTTGTAGGCTTGAGAGATATTTAATCCGTTGCGGTAATCGATCGCCTGATGGATTTGGCTTTTTAAGGTCTTATTGCTGAGCTGGTATTGATAAGTATATTTGGGAATATATTCTTTAGAGTCATACCAGGATTTCTCTTTCGAGCTGGTTTTCTTTAACACCTGAATTTTAACCGATTGCTTTGGTATTGCCATCAAAGGTATCAGTCGTTTTTTAATTTTTGCGACTTCTTTGTCAAACAAGCGGCTGTCTTGATCATAATCAATCTTCTTGGTTTTAGGATTGATATACAGCGAATTTACCTGAATTAGTTTCTCAGGCTGTTTATTATTTTTAAATTGATAATAATAAAGCTGGGGCAGTCGGCCGCGACCATCTTGATAATGTCTAAGCAAATAGACTTTTTGTTCTTTGCTTTCATAACCCAGGACTTCTATCTTTTGAGGGCCTCCAACAGTTGCAAAACTGGTGCATGGTAACAGGATTAATCCCAAACTAAGGATTTTGAGTTTAAGCATGACTAAACTCCTTGTATAAGTTTGATTATTTCTTCAGCAATATATTGGGTTAAGAGGGTGAGTTTGTCTAAAGGTGTGCCTTGGATGAAGTAATGAAAGTTGTGTATTTCATTTAAATATAAAATTGAGATAAAAAATGTGCCTTCAGGTTTATTTTCTGTTGCACTGCCACCTGGTTTGAGTAAACCCGTGCAAGCAACAATAATATCGGCTTGGCAAAATAATTTTTTGCCCTGTATGGCCATTGCTTTTGTCACTTCAGCAGATTCAGCAGTATATTTTTCTATAAGCTGGGCATCAATATTCAGGATGTCAATCTTGATTGAGGGGTCATAACTGACCAGTCCACCCAGTAAAATCTCTGCGCCACTATTTTTATAAATTGAAAACTGGCTGGAAAGATAGCCAGAACTGGCACTTTCAATAAAAGCAATTTTTAATTGCTGTTGTTCCAGTAAATCACAGCATTTTTTTAGCATGGGCTGAGGTCTCAAAATAAATGATCTTTAAGTTTGAATGATTGTTTTGGATTCTTTGAACTTGCTATAAACATGTTTTAAATATAATTAAAAATAAATATCTATTCTTTATTATTTAATTTGTGCTTATTTCTTTAAATTTATACTTTCGATTTTTACCTTAAAATTTTATTTATAGGGAATCAATTATTTTTGATTGCATATAAAACGCCAAAAAACCCGCCATAAAGACGGGTTTTTAAATGGACTCAATTTATTTATCCAGTGCGGGAGTGGCCGCAGCAATGGCGGCAGCAACAGCATCATCTTCAGATTGCGCTTCACTATTTGACTTGGCTGATGCTTCCGGAACCGGTTTTGGTTCAGCTTGTGGTGCTTCAGGTTTAGGAGTTACTGGTTTTGGTTCAGCTTTTGGTGCTTCAGCAGCATTTTGTTGAGGTACTTCACGACGGATTACAGTAGTGGTATTTGCTGTTTCTTCGCGTTCAATTTCTACTTGGGTTGGAGCTTGAGCTTCGCTATCTTCAGTAGCTTCTAAAGGTACGGCTTCTGCAGGCTGATTCACTTGTTCAGTTTGTTGAGTGGTTTCAACCTGTTCTTGCTCATCTTCCTTCGGGGTTTCTTTTTTTACACAGGCAGTTAAAAGTAAACTAGTTGCAATAGCACCACAAAGTAAAAGTTTTTTATTCATAATCGCACAAAATAAAGCATTAATTGGATGTTGCCATTATAACAGCAAATGCGAATATAAAAATCCTATCAAGTTGCTCTAATTTTTTATCGGAAATGCTGATAGAATAACCAATTGTTTATTGTTCTATGAATTGATGCGGAATGACTTTGCTTTATTGGTACAAGGTAAAGTAAAATTGCGCAACATTGCAGGCCGATTTAGGCTCGATTGTACGAGAAACCCAATGACCCATTTTATTTTCGTGACTGGTGGTGTAGTTTCATCACTAGGTAAAGGTATTTCAGCTGCTTCAGTTGCTGCACTTTTAGAAGCCCGTGGTTTAAAAGTAACCATGGTCAAAATGGATCCATACATTAATGTCGATCCAGGGACAATGAGCCCATTCCAACACGGTGAAGTTTTTGTCACAGAGGATGGTGCTGAAACTGATTTAGACTTGGGTTATTACGAACGTTTCTTACGTCGTGCGAAAATGACCAAATTGAATAACTTCACATCAGGCCGTGTTTATCAGGACGTTTTAAATAAAGAACGTCGTGGTGACTACCTTGGCGGTACAGTTCAGGTTATTCCACATATTACTGACAACATTAAAGAGCGTGTACTTCGCGCAGGCGAAGGCTATGACGTTGCAATCGTTGAAATTGGCGGCACAGTAGGTGACATTGAATCTCTCCCATTCATGGAATCTGTTCGTCAATTAATGGTAGAGCTTGGTCATAAACGCACCATGCTAATGCACTTGACCTTGCTTCCATATATCAAGTCAGCAGCAGAACTTAAAACCAAACCGACTCAGCACTCTGTAAAAGAGTTGCTATCTATTGGTATTCAACCAGACATCTTGATCTGCCGTACCGAGCATGATGTAGATGCTGATACTACACGCAAAATTGCACTATTCACTAACGTTGAAGCGCGTGCGGTTGTGGTATGTAAAGATGCACGTTCTATTTATCAAATCCCACGTACATTCTACGAACAAAACGTGGATGATTTAATCTGTGAACGTTTTGGTTATAACGACCTTCCAGAAGCTGATCTTTCAGATTGGGATAACGTAGTAGAAGCATTATTAAATCCTGAATACACTGTTCGTGTCGCGATGGTAGGTAAATATGTTGAACTTCCAGATGCCTACAAATCTGTAAACGAAGCACTTTTACATGCCGGGGTTAAAAACCGCGTTAAAGTTCAAATTGACTACGTCAATGCGGAAGAACTTGAAAGCCAAGATGTTGCGACAGTATTAAAAGATGCTGATGCAATCCTGGTTCCAGGCGGCTTTGGCGAACGTGGTACTGAAGGTAAAATGCAGGCGATTAAATACGCACGTGAAAACGGCGTACCTTTCCTTGGTATTTGCCTGGGTATGCAGCTTGCAGTGATCGAATATGCGCGTAATGTAGCGGGTATTAGCGATGCAACTTCTACAGAATTTAACCGTTCAACGAAGTCTCCACTCATTGGTTTAATCACTGAATGGTTAGATGAACGTGGTGAAGTTCAACAACGTAATGTTGATTCAGATCTTGGTGGCACCATGCGTCTAGGTGCGCAAAAATCTGAATTGGTTGCCGGTACCAAAACTTGTGAAGTGTATGGTTCAGCAGAAATCATCGAGCGTCATCGTCACCGTTACGAAATGAACAACCGTTATATCCCAGTGCTAGAAGAAAAAGGCATGAAGATTTCAGGTTATTCACCAGTACAACACTTAGTAGAAACAGTTGAAATTCCTCAACATCCTTGGTTTATTGCTGTACAATTCCATCCGGAATTTACAAGTTCACCACGTGATGGTCATCCATTGTTTGCTAGCTTTATTGATGCTGCGAAAAAGCAGTACCAAAAAATCAAATAATCGGTGCGTAGGACTAAACTAGGAAAGTTTAAATGTCGCAATTAAAACCACAAGAAATTGTACGTTTAGGCGATATACAAATGGCAAATCACTTGCCATTTGTATTATTCGGCGGAATGAATGTACTTGAGTCAAAAGACCTTGCCTTTGAAATTGCAGAAACTTATGTAGATATCTGCAAACGTCTGGAAATTCCTTACGTGTTTAAAGCAAGTTTTGATAAAGCCAACCGTTCAAGCTTGAACTCTTTCCGTGGCCCAGGCTTGGAAAAAGGTATCGAGTGGTTAGCGGACATTAAAAAACATTTCAATGTACCGATCATTACCGATGTACATGAACCTTACCAAGCTGCACCTGTGGCGGAAGTAGCTGATATTATTCAGTTACCTGCATTCTTAAGTCGTCAGACTGACCTGGTTGAAGCCATGGCAAAAACGGATGCCATTATCAACATTAAAAAAGCACAGTTCCTTGCGCCACATGAAATGCGCCATATTCTGCATAAGTGTTTAGAAGCAGGGAATGACAAGCTGATTCTATGTGAACGTGGTTCGGCATTTGGCTATAACAACCTGGTGGTAGACATGCTGGGCTTCGACATCATGAAAGAGATGAATGTGCCGGTGTTCTTTGATGTCACTCATGCCTTGCAAACTCCAGGCGGTCGTGCAGATTCTGCCGGTGGTCGCCGTGCGCAAATTACAACTTTGGCACGTGCAGGTATGGCAACTGGTTTGGCTGGTTTGTTCCTGGAAGCACATCCAGACCCAGAACATGCTAAATGTGACGGTCCATGTGCGCTGCGTATGTCGCAACTTGAGCCTTTCTTGGCGCAGCTGAAAGAATTGGATACCTTGGTCAAAGGTTTCGAAAAGCTAGATACACATTAATTCAATACACATTGATGCGTCTTTTTTGACGCATCATTTTTATTAATCAACTGAGGAATAGTTCATGAGTCAAATCGTTGACATTCGTGCACGTGAAATTTTGGACTCTCGTGGTAACCCAACCATCGAAGCGGACGTTATCTTAGCATCTGGCGTAGTTGGCCGTGCATGTGCACCATCTGGTGCTTCAACTGGTTCTCGTGAAGCTTTAGAACTTCGTGATGGCGACAAGGCACGTTACCTGGGTAAGGGTGTTAAAACTGCGGTTAATAACGTAAACACTTTAATCCGTGAAGCTTTGGTTGGTAAATCAGTATTTGAACAAAAAGATATTGATAACACAATGATCGCGCTTGACGGTACTGAAAACAAAGAAAAATTAGGCGCAAACGCAACTTTGGCAGTATCTTTGGCTGCTGCGCGTGCTGCTGCTGACGAAAAGAAAATTCCTCTTTTCCAATACATCGCAGACCTTCGTAATAACAGCATTTTAACGATGCCTGTTCCAATGATGAACATCCTGAACGGTGGTTCACATGCGGACAATAACGTTGACATTCAAGAGTTCATGATTGAGCCTGTAGGTTTCACTTCATTCTCTGAAGCGCTCCGCGCAGGCGCTGAAATCTTCCATTCTTTAAAATTAGTTTTAAAGAAACAAGGTTTGAATACTGCTGTTGGTGATGAAGGTGGTTTTGCTCCAAACTTACGTTCAAATGAAGAAGCGATTACTGTAATCCTTTCTGCAATTGAGCAAACAGGTTATAAAGCGGGTTCTGACATTATGCTTGCGCTTGACTGTGCATCTTCAGAATTCTACAAAGATGGTCAGTACATTCTTGCAGGTGAAGGCAACAAAGCATTCACAAGCAACCAGTTCTCTGATTACCTTGCAGGTCTGGTAAACCAATACCCAATTATCTCGATTGAAGATGGTCTGGACGAATCTGACTGGGAAGGCTGGTCTTACCTGACTTCAATTCTTGGCGACAAGATCCAGTTAGTGGGTGATGACTTGTTCGTTACAAACCCGAAAATCCTACAACGCGGTATCAACGAAAAAGTGGGTAACTCGATTCTGATCAAATACAACCAGATCGGTACCTTGACTGAAACTTTAGATGCGATCTACCTTGCGAAAGCAAATGGTTACTCTACTGTTATTTCTCACCGTTCAGGCGAAACTGAAGATTCAACCATTGCTGATCTTGCAGTAGGTACAGCAGCGGGTCAAATCAAGACTGGTTCACTTTGCCGTTCTGACCGTGTAGCAAAATATAATCAATTACTTCGTATCGAAGAATTGACTAAAGCTGCTTATCGCGGTAAAGCTGAGTTCAAAGGTTTGAACTAAGCGACTGAATGCTATTTATGTTAAATGTATTCGACTCTAAGATGAGTAAAGTATTATTGGGCCTTGCGATCGTTTTGATCGCAGGGTTTCAGTATTTGTTTTGGTTTGGTGAAGGTGGTTATCACGACCATCAAAAACTGGCCCAAAAAATCCAACAACAAACAGAATTAAATACCGAACTTAAAGAACGTAACCGAGTTCTGGCTGCTGAAGTCTATGATTTGAAAAATGGGATTGAAGCCATTGAAGAGCATGCACGTTTAGATTTGGGCTTGATCAAGCCACATGAAACTTTTGTGCAAATGAGCACCATTGGTACACACTATAAACCGATTTATATTGATCCAAATGCCAAAGTTGATTTAAGAACCAATGAAAATGAAACTGGAGCACCCGTAGAAAGTGCACCATAAAATTTGGGCAGTTATTCCTGCTGCTGGTTCCGGAAGCCGTTTTTCTAAAACTGAACTTAAACAATATCAACAGATTCAAGATCAAACTGTACTTGAACATACTGTTGCGCGTCTGAATCAGTTACCTCTGGCAGGTTATGTGCTTGCTATTGGCACACAGGATGATGTTGCAAAAACCTTGGCATTATCCCATCCCGAAAAAGCCCATTTTTGTTCTGGTGGCGCAGAACGCGTCAACTCGGTGCTGAATGCCTTAACCTATCTTAAAGAATTTGCAGCTGAAGATGATTGGGTGTTTGTCCACGATGCCGCGCGGCCTTGTGTAACCCAAGATTGTTTACAACGGTTGGTCAATACTGCCATGCAGGAAAATTGCAGTGCAATTTTGGCGATTCCTGTGCGTGACACTTTAAAATATGTGGAACAGGGAAATGTGATTGAGAAAACGGTCAGTCGCGATCATTTGTGGCAAGCACAAACACCGCAAATTTCAAAGCTGGGCACGTTAAAGCATGCAATTGAAAAAGCATTGCAGGATGGCATCAGCATTACCGACGAGGCTAGCGCTTTAGAATATGTAGGTCAGCAGGTAAAAGTGGTACAGGGCCGATCAGATAATATTAAAATTACCTATGCTGATGATCTGGAACTGGCCAAACTGATTTTAATGTCGCAAAAGTAGAATAAAATTGGCTACAGATATATTATCTACATCGCTTTAATTTTATAATTTCTCACCTCATCTAAACGTTAAAATATTCCAAATGATACCATCACCCCAGTATCGTTTTTTACGTCACTCTTTACGTGATGGTAGAAGCATTAAACATGATTCATCCAGATGGGCCAAACTCCACCTGGACCCGTGGCTACTTTCTTTTCTTTTATTGAATTCAATGTTGGGACTGATGGTGGTTTATAGTGCCACCATGCAAGATAGCAGTATGGTGATCCGCCAGGCGACCAGTTTTGGTGTGGGCTTTATTATCATGTTTCTTTGTGCCCAGGTGCCGCCAAAAGTGTACCAGGCGGTCAGTCCATATTTTTATATGCTGGGCATGGTGCTCTTGGCATTGGTATTGGTCATTGGGGATACGCGTTTAGGGGCGAAGCGCTGGCTGACCATTCCGGGCATTGGCAGTATGCAGCCCAGTGAAATCATGAAATTTGCCATGCCGCTAATGATGGCGTGGTATTTCTCGCGTCGTGCATTTCCACCTACATTTTTGCAGATTGTGACCGGACTCATCTTGATGATGATTCCGTTTGTACTGGTAGCTCTACAGCCTGACTTAAACATTGGTCTGATTATTCCTGGTGTTTTTGTCTTGTTCCTGTGCGGAATGTCTTGGCGTTTAATTTTGGGAGCACTGACGGCTTTGGCGGTTGTAGCGCCCATTCTCTGGATGTTTGTACTGCAAACCTATCAAAAGAAACGTGTTCTGACTTTGTTTGATCCTGAGTCAGATGCTTTGGGGGCAGGCTGGAACATTATTCAGTCTAAAATTGCGATCGGTTCGGGTGGTTTAACCGGTAAAGGGTATTTAACTGGAACACAGTCGCATTTGGGTTACTTGCCTGAGCATCATACCGATTTCATTATGTCAGCTTATGCTGAAGAATATGGCTTTATTGGGGTGTTTTTATTATTTAGCCTGTTTGCTGCCATTATTATTCGTTGCTTAATGATTGGCTTAAATAGCTTCCATAATTTTGGACGGTTATATGCGGGTGCTATAGGTCTGACGTTCTTTTTCTTTGTATTTTTAAACTCCGGTATGGCAAGCGGGATTCTGCCTGTGACAGGAGATCCTCTGCCATTGATGAGTTATGGCGGTTCGGCAGTGATTTCCTTACTGGCAAGTATGGGGATTGTGATGTCGATTCATACCCATCGTTGATGACGAAATAAACCGGATTAAATATCCGGTTTTTTTTATTGCACGTAATAAAACGATTTATATAAAAACTCTACAAGCTAATGATTATTTGAAGTAAGAGGTTGAGTTATTTTTATCTGAATACGGGCAGAATAACAATGGAGTGGATGATCGGTATAGTTATATTGAGAGAAAATGCTATATGCGTATAAACGTAGTTTAAAAATAATTTATAAATTTGGGCATTGTCTTTATTTCTTATTTAATTTGGGTCGGTTATATGGGCGTCTTGATTACGAGTAATGACTAATAAAAATTAAAAAAGCCCGCAATTGCGGGCTTTTTAGAACGTTTAAAGAATTAGGTGAGGAACCAGGTGTAATAACCCCAGATCATCAGCGGCCAGGCGATATAAGGGCTAAACAGCCATTTCCAGAGCCAGAACTTAGGCAGAAATCCTACGCCGTAAATAAATCCACCTGAAATGCCAATCATGATCATCATTAAGGCACTATGGTTGTAGTGACCATTAGCATCGAGCATAAGGGCTGGGTGAATTAATAGCACCGTAGCAAGTGGCAATGCCATCAAAAATGAAATGGCCATTACAATTCTATTTGGCTTGCTTCCTTCTGCTGTCATTGCGATCTCTGTCATTGTTTATTCCTCATCCAAATCTTGATGATGTTCGATATAAAGGGCACTTAATACGCCTGCAAAGCACGCCATTAAAATCCCGAGAATCCAAGCAAAATACCACATATTGAATAACTCCTAGTTTTTTAACACAGCCTTAATAAAGGCTATGTGAATTTTCCTGAACGTGTTTGTTAGTAATCACGCCCCACATTTTGTAGTAACACCAGGTGGTGTAGCACAAGATGATTGGCACAAAAATACAGGCTGCAACAGTCATTACAGTCAGTGTGTTTTTACTGGAAACAGCATCCCACATGGTCAAGCTTGCAACAGGATTGATGCTTGAAGGCATAAGGAATGGGAACAGGGCAAAACCTGCCGTCAAGATTGCACCAATAATCATCATTGATGTGCCGAGGAAACTCAAACCCGCTTTGGCTTTTGCAGCAGATGCAATCACAATCAGGCTACCCAGAATTGCCATTACAGGTGCAATTCTAGTGATTGGATAAGTTGAATAGTTATTCATCCAGCCATGGTTGGCATTGGTAATCACTTCTTTGGCAAGAGGGTTTGCTACACCGTTAGTATTAAAGGGTTGAGCAAGGCTATAACCTTCAATTCCACCGAAGTATAACCAGGCACCAGCGCCCAGGAAGCAAACCAGGAATACCACAGCCATCAATTGAGTTGCTTTTGCAGAACGTGTATGTAAGTCACCATCCGTACGAAGCATCAACCAGGCACCGCCATGCGCACTCAGCATAGACAGGCTGACGATCCCGCAAACCAGGGCAAACGGGTTGAGCAAGGCAAAGAAGCTGCCGGTATAAGTTGAACGTACAGTTTCATCTAAGGTGAATGGTACGCCCAGGAACATATTACCGAAGGCAACACCGAAAACTAAAGCAGGAACAGCACCACCAACCGCTAAACCCCAGTCCCAAGAGTTACGCCATTTTTTGTTCTCTAGTTTAGAGCGGTAATCAAAACCTACAGGTCTTAAGAACAGGGCAAACAGTACCAGTAAGAGCGCCCAGTACATGCCGGAGAATGCGGTTGCATACACCATCGGCCATGCAGCAAACAGTGCACCACCTGCGGTAATGAACCAGACCTGGTTGCCGTCCCAGTGTGGGGCAATGGTATTGATTGCCGCACGACGTTCATCATCATTTTTTCCCACGAATGGCATAATTGCCATGGAACCCATATCGAAGCCATCGGTGAGGGCAAAGCCAATGAGTAATACACCCACCAGAACCCACCAAATGATTTTGAGTAATTCATATTCAATCATTATTAAGCCTCTCCAGATGCGCGTTTTGGAAGAACAATGTCGTCTTGCTCGGCATTTAATTTTTCAAAATGATATTTACCAGTATGTAATGAACTTGGACCCAAGCGCGCGAATTTAATCATCAAGTACATTTCGATAATCAGAAGTACTGTATAGAACGCCGCAAGTGCCAGGATTGAACCCCAAATATCACCAGTGCTTAAGCTTGAAGCAGAGAGATGTGTTGGTAAAACTTCACCAATTGTCCAAGGTTGACGACCACCTTCAGCAACATACCAACCTGTTTGTGTAGCGATCCATGGTAATGGCAGACCATAAAGTGCAAATTTAAGCAACCAGGGTTTGTTTTCTGCATTACGTTTAGCGACCGCATAAGTTGCAAGGATAAACAGAAGCAGCATCAAGAAACCGGAAGCCACCATGGCACGGAACGAGAAGAACAATGCGGTTACGTTAGGAATAGTATCTTTGGTTGCAGCTTTGATGTGCGCTTCAGTAGCATCTACGACATTTGGTGTATATTTTTTAAGAAGTAAGCCGTAGCCCAAGTCTTTCTGATTTTCTTTGAAGGAAGCCATAAGCTCTGGAGAACGGTCACCTGCACGAAGTTTTTCAAGTTCGGCATATGCAGTCATACCATTACGGATACGAAGCTCGTGTTGAACCATCAGGTCTTTCAGGCCAGTTACTTCTTTATCCAGCGAACGTGTTGCAATAATACCCATCACATAAGGAATTTTGATGGCGTAATCAGTGCGTTGTTCTTCCCGATTTGGAATACCAAACAATGTAAACGGAGCAGGTGCCGGATGAGTTTCCCATTCTGCTTCAATGGCAGCCAGTTTGGTCTTTTGCACATCACCCAGTTCATAACCTGACTCATCGCCAAGCAGAATCACTGAAAGTGTAGAAGCTAAACCAAAGATTGCAGCAATGGCGAATGAACGGCGTGCAAAAGGAAGATCACGTTTTTTTAGCAGGTAGAAACTGGAAATCGCTAAAACGAAAACGGCACCCGTTACATAACCTGAAGATACGGTGTGGACAAATTTAACCTGAGCTACCGGGTTGAAAATCAGTGCGCCAAAGTCAACCAGCTCCATACGCATGGTTTCGAAGTTAAACGCTGCACCTACCGGGTTTTGCATCCAGCCGTTGGCAACTAAAATCCAGAGTGCCGACATGTTGGAACCCAGTGCAACCAGCCAGGTCACGCCTAAATGCTGAACTCTAGAAAGCCGGTCCCAGCCGAAGAAGAATAGACCAATAAAAGTCGATTCCAGGAAAAATGCCATTAATCCTTCAATAGCGAGTGGCGCACCGAAAATGTCACCGACATAATGCGAATAGTACGCCCAGTTTGTACCAAACTGGAACTCCATGGTTAAGCCTGTAGTTACACCTAAGGCAAAGTTAATACCAAAAAGTTTTCCCCAGAATTTAGTCATGTCTTTATAAATTTCTTTACCGGAAATCACATAGGTGGTTTCCATAATGGCAAGAATAAAGGCCAGACCAAGAGTAAGAGGTACAAATATAAAGTGATACAACGCGGTCATTGCAAATTGGAACCGCGAAAGATCGACCACGCTTTCAGAAATCATCAACGTGTCTCCTTGATTGGGGAAGGACTGCCAGCAATATGCTCGGCAACTTGATTGTCAAAATTTTGGGGAATAGTAGGGGCATCAAACCAGATATGTTTAATCGTGAGTAGGAGAGCAATCTTGATTATTAATATGATTGCGATCTCTCGAACTAATCTTTGATTGAAATCTTTGGGTATTAAGCTCATGCAAATAAGCCTATTTTCAAAACATAATGTATATTATTAAACAAAAAATTACTAAAAATAAATAGATTAAACAGTTAAAATAAAAATATATTATTTAACATATTAAAAACAATAACTTAAATTATAATAATGTTAAAAAATAAACTAAATCTTTATGATTTTAAAGTTGACTAAAATGCTTTGTATTAATAATTTTAATTCCGACTAAAATACTTATATTTAAATTATTAAATCCGACTAAAATGCTTATAATTATTTTTTTAAACCAACTAAAACAGTCGTATTTATTTTATGTAGTATTTTTTTACTGGGATAAATTAGGTTCATTCTTATTTTGTGGCAATAAATTAAATATCATGAATGAACTATTTTAAAATAATGAAGACAGTTAAAGCCGAGAGCATATTTTTCAGTGAGTAAATAAAAAAGACCGCATTTAGAACGGTCTTTTTTATGCATGCTTAAATTAGAAGTTATATTCCATACCGAGGCCAATCACAGTTTTGGTATCATCTTGGGCTAACCAGTCACGCTTCTGTTGACCCACAACACCATAGACTCGGGCTTGTTTGTTAAGTTGATAATCAGCACCTAAGCCATACAGGTCTTGTTTACGGTCATTACGACCATCCGATTGAGTGGTCGCAGAAATATATTCTGCTTTTAACTTAATTGGAGTAGATGGAATGACATAAGCAGCAGTAAGGCCGTACGCATCTTCTTGAAGGCCTTTATACGATGTTACCACCGCTGGTGTGCCCGCCGTTGTTGTTACCGAATCGTCAGTAGGTTGGGCGGTCTGCCAAAGGGCACCGAAAACCAGACCATCAACACCTGCTTTAGTTAAATCTACCGAGCCAGTCACACGGATGGCATCTGAATAAATGTTAGATAAACTGTAAGCGCTATATTTAGAAGCCACCCCAAAGTTACCTGCTACAGCTGCAGCTAAGCCTAGATTTTTGTTGTCATAAGACAGTGATGTTGAAACGCCATCACCGAAACCATCACGGCTACCTTGATAACCTGTGGTCGCACTGTCTGTAGTTGAAGATTCTTCACCTTGCTGGAACATGATGTTGAAGCCTAAACCACCTAATAATTTTTTGTCGATTTCAAAACCAATCACGTTGTTCAAACGATCTTCACCTGCCAAAACTGAAGTCATATCCAGTTCAGTGTGATCGTTGAAAATATCCTGGTTATTGCCCGCAGCAGTCTTAAAGTAAGAATCAAATTTACCTACTTTTAAAGTAGCGATCCCATCTGATTTGATCCCGATATAGCGGTTACGTGCATTCAGGTCGACATCTGAACCCGAACCATCTGTAGCAATTGCCCATTCTGCTAAATAAATGGCAGATAATTTATCAGTGAGTTTTTCTTCGCCCTTAATCCCGAAACGTGAAGAGTTAGAGTTTAATTTGGTGATGCTTTCATCTTTGAAGCCATTCTTGTCAATTTGATCTAAAGTTACATTGAGCTTGCCATACAATGTTGGTGCTGCTTGCGCTGCACTTACGCTTAAGGTTGCTACGGTAGCAGCGAGAAGCAATTTTTTCATCGAAGTTTCTCCAAAAACACTTTTATGGGGCGGTTGCCCTGTCGACTCTTTTTATAGTTTGCTTGTGTACAAAAAATTACATAAGCTCACCAACTTGCTAAGCAGTATCTGCAAACTTTATGACGGGGAAGTGAAAGCTAGATGACAGTTTTATGACGAAGAATTTTAAGTAAATTAATAATTATTATTGTTTTTCAATTATTTAATTTTTAATTAAAAGTCGTAAGATAGATTGGTTTAATCGCAGAGATAAAAAAATGGAGCCGAAGCTCCATTTTTGACAAGTTAAAATTATAGTGAATTTTAAAGTTCAGCTTTAATTCTTTCCGCCAGGGCTTTAATTTTTTCCTGGTCGCCCATATTTAAGGCATGTTTTCCGAGTTCATGCACTGAACTTGGAATCAAGTGGAAATGTACATGCGGAACCGTTTGACCAGCAGATGCACCTGACAGTTGCATCAATACAATTCCTTGAACATCGAGTGCTACTTTCATCGCTTGAGCAACTTTTTGCACAATTTGAATGGTATAGGCCGCTGCATCAGGTGGCAGATCAAGCAAGGTCACTGCAGGTGTTTTCGGGATGACCAGAGTATGACCTTCAGCTTGTGGCATGATGTCCATAAAAGCGAGGACCTGTTCGTCTTCATACACTTTAATTGCAGGAAGTTCGTTGCGAATAATTCGTGCAAAAATATTTTGATCATCGTAAAGCATAGCGAGTCCTTAGAAAGAAAATGAAGAGCTGTAATTATTTACAGCTCAATTCTTTCTGACGATCTTTGATGGCGTCAAGTCGTTGTTGCTCTTTTTCTGAAAATTTTGGCTTGGTTGTATAGCAGTTATCATTACCATACTTCGCCTTGGCTTCAGGATCTTTAAAGCAAAAACCTTTAGAAGCATAAATGACATCATGGTCATTTTTCAACTTTTGACATTCTTGCTCGGCCGTTGCGGCAAATGCCGTTGCCCCAAGCAAAGTTGCAAAACTTGCAAACATTGCAACAGTAAACTTAATCATGAGGTTTTCCTCTGTTGGAACATTGTGTATGACACATCATCACAATATTAGGTTTAATTATCATTATTCAATGGCGAGTTATTACTCAAGTGTAATTTTACTCCATGATTCATACATTTTTACAGCGCTAGAAAAGTCACTGTCTTTTTCTGCTAAATTGCTGGCTGACTGAATCAGGCTTTGCGTTAAGGCAATCACCGGAGCTGACAGTTTAGCATCACGTACCAGATCCAGGGCAATACCCGTATCCTTGGCCAATAACGGTAGAGCAAAAGTGAGTGGAAAGCTACGGTTTAACACCCGTTGTGGCAATACGGTTTCTGTGACGCCACTTTTACCGCTTGAGGCATTAATACAGTCTAAAGCTTCATGCAAATTTACGCCATGTGCTTTTAAGGTGGTGAAACCTTCAGCGACTGAACAAAGATTGACTGCCAATAACATATTGTTGACCGCTTTCACTGCAAATCCTGCGCCTGATGCACCAACATGTTTAATCAGCTTGCCGAAGGCCTGAATGGCTGGAAAGGCTTTTTCAAAAGCAGCAGCGTCACCGCCAATCATGACCGTTAAGGTACCATTTTCGGCGCCAATGGTTTGACCACTGACCGGTGCATCCAGAAAATCTACATCCAGCGCTTTTAACTTCTGGCTAAGTTTTATGGCTGATTCGGGTACACCGCTGGTGCAATCCACCCAGACTGCGCCAGATTTGATGCTTATGCCGTTAATCAGCTCTTCTACATCCTGGCTGGTTGGCAGGCATGAAAAAATTATATCGGCCTGAACTGCCTGTTCGAGTTCGACCGCTTGCGTACCAAATTCAGCTGCATGTTGTTTAGCTTTTTCGAAATTACGGTTCCAGACATAGACTGTACCGAAATGTTGAGGTAAATGTGCTGCCATACGGTAACCCATAGCACCTAAGCCGATAAATGCAACTGACTGAATCATGATGTGTCCTTTATATTTTGCTCGATCGCTGTTTAAGCCAGGTGGTCATAAAAGGCCAAAATTCGTTAGCACTAGACTGGCTGGACATCAGTCCTAAATGACCACCGGGGATAAGAGTAAACGTGACATCCTTACTATTTGTCAATTCAATTAAAGGCTTAACGGCATTTTCAGAAACAATCTGATCGCTGCGGCCCGCACCGACCAATAAGGAACACGCTATATTTTTTAATTCGATATTCTTATCTTGTAATTTGATAACGCCGTTTTTGAGCGGATTTTGTAGCCAGACATTAAAAATCATGTCCTGATTGATACCGCCTGGGTAGTCAATCATACGATTCAGGAAGTTGCCCATGGTGGCATGTTCGTATAAGGCTTGCAGGTTATCAAGGTTGGCTAAAAACTGCTTTTGGCTTTGTACCCATCCCATTGGATCAATAATTTTAAAGCCAAAAGTATTCAGTAATCCTGGGGTATGGATGAGAGATTTTGGCAAGGCTTCAGAATAGATCTTGTTTTGCAGCACTTTATTTTTGGCAATCAGTTGATTGACCTTTTGAAACAGTTTACCGGTACGCCCCGATGCATGACTGTCTACCGGACTACCCAGGACAATCAGGTTTTTGACAAAATTGGGTTGTTGCAGGGCGGTATATAGCATGACAAAGACACCGGCCATGCTCCAGCCATGCAGTGAAATTTCATCACTGCTGGAATGCTGACGAATTTGGGCAATGCAGTGGGGAATGGCATCGTCAATAAATGACATGAAATTCAGAAAGCGATCTTTATAGCTGTATTGACCCCATTCGACTAAATAGACATCAAAGCCACTATGTTGAAAATGTTTTACCAGTGAGCGATATGGGTACAGGTCGTAAATGGCCATGTTAATCGCAAGTGGAGCAACAAAGACTAAGGGTTCTTTATATTGTTTATCGGGTGAGGCGTAATAGCGCACACGGGTTTGTTTATACTCAGCAATGACTTCATAAGGCGTAGTTTGCGATAGAACCAGTGATTTTGAATTGAATAAAGTCGTTGACAGGTTTTTGAGTTTGCTTTTGTGTTTAGCCATTCTATTTTTAACTTGAATCATTGCTGGTGCTACTAACCTATGAGTGGATTGATCGAAGTGTAGGCGATATTTATGCATTATACCTTGACCTTAAATGCCATAGGCGCTCAAAATGTTGGCAATTATTAGCAAAGGCAGCAGGACTGGGTAGTAAAGATGAGCCAACAAGACGACCTTGAATACCAATTAGATACTTTAGCCATTCGTACAGGTCATACCCGCAGTTTTGAAGGTGAGCACGGCGAGCCAATTTTCCTAACCTCATCTTTCGTCTATGAAAATGCAGCAGAAGCAGCCGCTAAATTTTCAGGACAGGAACCGGGAAATATTTATTCGCGTTTTACCAATCCGACTGTGGCGATGTTCGAAAAGCGTTTGGCTGCTTTGGAAGGTGCTGAACGCGCTGTGGCAACCAGTTCAGGTATGGCAGCCATTATGGCTGTGGCAATGTCCTATTTGAAAATGGGCGATCATATCATCTGTTCACGTGCTGTGTTTGGTTCGACTGTTTCGTTATTCGAAAAATACGTGGCTAAATTTGGTGTCAGCGTTGATTTTGTTGATTTGACAGATGTGCAAGCATGGAAAAATGCCATCAAGCCTGAAACCAAGCTGTTATTTGTAGAATCTCCATCTAATCCGCTTGCTGAAGTTGCCGATGTTCAAGCTCTGGCTGATCTTGCCCATGCCCATGGTGCGTTGCTTGCGATTGATAACAGCTTCTGTACGCCAGTATTGCAACAACCAATCAAATTCGGTGCGGACTTGGTGGTGTATTCCGCGACTAAATATCTTGATGGTCAAGGCCGTGCTTTGGGCGGCGCCGTGGTGGGTAATCACAAACTGCTTGAAGAAGTCTTTGGTTATGTGCGTACTACCGGACCATCAATGAGCCCATTTAATGCCTGGGTATTCTTGAAAGGTCTGGAAACTTTGCGTTTACGTATGCGTGAACATTCAGCAAGTGCACAGAAACTGGCTGAATTCCTAAATACTCATCCAAAAGTTGAAAAAGTCTATTACGCTGGTTTGCCTTCACATGTCGGTCATGAGCTTGCAGAGAAACAGCAAACTGGTTTCGGTGGTATTGTTTCGTTTGAAGTGAAAGGTGGTCGTGAAGGGGCTTGGAAAGTTATTGACAACACCCAATTTATTTCTATCACTGGTAATTTAGGTGATGCGAAATCGACAATTACTCACCCTGCCACCACAACTCACGGTAAACTCTCAGCAGAAGCGAAAGAAGCTGCCGGTATTCGTGAAGGTTTAATTCGCGTTTCTGTTGGTTTAGAAGATATTGATGATATTATTCGCGACATTAGTCGTGGTTTAGATTTAATCTAATTTTATAGATATTAATTTAGAAATTGATTGTTCGGAGAATTTTATGAACATTAATATGTTGATGCAGCAAGCGCAGCGCATGCAGAAAGATGTTGAAAACAACATGAAAAAAGCCAAAGAAGAACTGGCGCAAACTGAAGTTCATGCTGAAGCTGGCGGTGGTTTGGTAAAAGTGACCATGACTTGCCGTAACGTGGTAAAACGTATTGAGATCAATCCTGAACTTTTGCAAGATGATGCAGATATGATTGAAGACTTGATTGCGGCTGCAATGAACGATGCTGCACGTCAAGCTGAAGCGATCTCAGAAGAAAAAATGAAATCTGCAAACTCAGGTATGGGCTTGCCGCCAGGCCTTGCCGGTTTATTCTAAGGAATACGCTGAGTGTTTAGTGATCGATTTGATCAGCTGGTACAGGCATTACGTATTTTGCCAAGTGTTGGGCCGAAATCGGCTCAGCGCATGGCATTACACCTGATCATGAAAAATAGGGAAGGTGCTGTCGGTTTGGCACATGCCTTGAATGAAGCAGCGACTTATATTCATGAGTGTAGCGTCTGCCATTCACTGACTGAAAATGAAGTGTGCGATATCTGCCTTTCGCATGAACGTGATGATCAGTTGCTTTGTGTAGTGGAATCACCGGCAGATGTGATGGCGATTGAACAAAGTGGCAGTTTTCGTGGCAAATACCATGTATTGGGTGGGCATTTATCGCCACTCGATGGTATTGGGCCTGAAGAAATTGGTATTCCTTATCTGATTCAGCGCTTAAGTCAAGGCGGGGTTTCTGAAGTCATTCTGGCAACCAATGCGACTGTAGAAGGTCAGGCGACAGCACATTACCTGGTGGAAGCAACCAAGCATTTGCCCGTTCAGATGACCCGGATTGCGCAAGGTGTTCCTCAAGGGGGAGAACTTGAATATGTGGATAGTCACACGCTAAGCCAGGCGGTACATAATCGTATGCGTATGAAATAAGTACTTAGGTGCTTATTTTATCATTTATGGTGCAAAATAAGACTTAGGTAACATTTACTTGAACGAAATTTAAACTTATACAAAAAATATATAAAGAATGATTGTCTTTAAAAAAAAATACTTGAAAATAGTGATTATACGTCCTAATTGTAAATTTAGTTATATCTAAATTTTATATATAGGGTAATATACGTTTAAGAGAATCTGGTTTTTAGACTCGGTAATATGTTTCAGTTCATTCAGCAACAAAAAGACTTAGAAAATATTCTGCACTTGATGGGGCAAACATCCATTTATGGATTGGATACCGAATTCATCAAGGTTGATACTCTTTGGCCTAAATTGGGTGTATTTCAAATCAATGTTGCAGGTCAGGTTTTTTTACTGGATGGCGCAAGTCTGGATTTGTCAGCATTCTGGAAAAAACTGTTTCATGCTGAGCAGAATATCTTTCATGCCTGCAGCGAAGATATTGATCTCATCTATCATTATGCCCAAGAAAAAAGCCTAAGCAATGTTTTTGACACTCAGGTCGGTATGTCCTTTTTAGGGCATGGGTTACAGATGAGCTATCAAAATGCGTTAAAGCACATGCTGGATGTTGAAATTGATAAAGACCAGACCCGATCTGACTGGTTGGCGCGTCCACTCAGTCCGGAACAGCTGAGCTATGCTGCGAATGACGTACTTTATCTCATGAATCTGTCGAATAAGATTCAACATGAATTAGCTGAAAAAAATTTACTGGATTTTGCCCTGGAAGATTGCCGTCATCTGACCTATGAAATCGGTCAGGAAACTCCGCTAGAACTGCTTTATCACGATATTGGCAATTATCGTCATTCACGCCGTCAATTGATGCAATTACAGCAACTGGCGGTATGGCGTGAACAGATGGTTAAAGCGCTGAATTATCCGCGTAGTTTTATCCTAAAAAATTCAACCATGATTGATCTGGTGGAAAAAAATCCACGCAATCCTTTCCAGTTATCGAGCATTAAAGATATTCGACAGAATATTGTGCGTGAATACGGCAAAACCATTCTGGATTTACTGAAATTCCTACCTGAGCAGGCAGAATGGCCACTGCGTATGGCTCGTCCAATTCGTCATTCCTCTAAAGAAATTGGTGAAAAAGTCGATAATGTCATTCAGGCTGTGGTGCGAGAAACCCAAGTCCCTAAAGAAGTATTGATGCGTAAAAAATGGCTCAATGCACTGTACCAGCATGTGGTCTTTCATAATGATGAACAGGATTTACCGGCTTATCTTTTAGGTTGGCGCTATGAGCTGTTAACCAAGCCCTTGATTGAAGTTCTGCATGCAGACGAAAATTATCTGTCTATTCAGATGAAAGTGATGGATTAATTTTTAATCATTCTGTTTAAAGAATTAACAATTATACAAAATCACGACTGATGCGTTAATAATCACTAATGTATCGGTCTTTTTTTTGCTGTATGCTTTGTCCTGAGTTTTATGAGTACTGTTTCAACTATGCACTGTTCAATTTTTAAATCTAGCAAAAAAGATGAAATGTATCTTTACATCGCCCGCCCGGAAGCTACTGACAATGAAGCTGAAGCAGCCAATCCGCTGGAAGTTTTACCGGAAGCGATGCGCGTTGCATTTGGACGTGCAACATTTGTCATGGATTTAGAGTTAACCGAAAGCCGTAAACTGGCACGTGTAAATGTCATGCATGTGATCGACTCGATTGAAACTAAAGGTTTCTTTATTCAAGTACCTCCAGAAGGGTTAATCAATCCCAATGCAGTTGCGCCTGAAGGGCTGCGTGGTGCTTAATGGTTAATCAGGAGCTGTAACCATGAATGGTTTTTTTTCTCTACTAGATTCAATTCCTGAAGATAGCATTGCTGTTACGGTATATCTTGTAGGAAGTCTGATTATTCTCTGGGCGTGGTATGCCATTGCAAAACGCTTGCCTAAGCCGCTAGGTGGAATGACATGGCTGATCGGGTTTGCGATTTTACTCACGCCTACAGTTTCTGAAGGAAATAATGCTTCTATTGCCCCAGCTTTTTTCGGATTGTTATTTGGTATTTTAACCAAAGAAAAAGCTTTAATCTGGACAAATGCCTCTCTCATTCTTTTTGTAGTAGGTCTGGGCTTGGTCATTGGTGCTTTATGGTCAAAATATATGGCCAACAAAGCAAAATTTGTCGCAAACAAAAATAGTTCACCGCTTTAAGTAAAACAATAAGGTTAGATCATGTCTGTCGATACTCAACAATTTTCCGGTACAGATCAGTACATTGCGACTGATAGTTTAAAACTTGCTGTTAAAGCTGCACGTAGTCTGCAAAAGCCACTTTTGGTTAAAGGCGAGCCGGGTACAGGCAAAACGCTACTTGCTGAACAGGTCGCAGAAAGCTTGGGGCTTAAGCTGCTCACCTGGCACATCAAGTCGACCACCAAAGCGCAGCAAGGCTTGTATGAATACGATGCGGTATCGCGTTTGCGTGATAGCCAGTTAGGCGACGATCGTGTTTATGACATTAAAAACTACATCAAACCTGGAAAATTGTGGGAAGCCTTTACCAGTGAAGAACGCTGCGTATTGTTGATTGATGAAATTGACAAGGCAGACATCGAGTTTCCGAATGACTTATTGCATGAACTGGACAAAATGTCGTTCTTTGTTTATGAAACAGGGGAAACCATCACCGCGACGCAACGTCCAATCGTGATTATTACTTCAAATAATGAGAAAGAATTACCGGATGCATTCTTGCGTCGCTGTTTCTTCCATTATATTGAATTCCCTGATGAAACGACCATGCGCGAAATTATTGATGTACATTTCCCGCAGGTGTCTACAGCTTTGGTCAATGAAGCATTACAAGTATTCTTCAAGCTTCGCCAGATTCCGGGCTTAAAGAAACCACCATCAACCTCTGAACTGATTGACTGGTTAAGCTTGCTGATGGCCGATGACATGCCGGAAGATATCTTGCGTAATCATGATAAATCTAAAGCGATTCCACCATTATACGGTGCGCTGATCAAAAACGAACAAGATGTACAGTTGCTTGAACGTTTAGCCTTTATGTCACGTCGCTAAGGGAGAAACACGCATGTTTGTGCGATTGTTTTATACCTTACGCAAATACGGTGTTCCGGTTTCAACACGTGAACTGATTGATCTGAATGAGGCAGTGGCTTCGGGCCTGGTTTTTGCCAATCAGAATGAGTTCTATCAGCTGACTAAAACGGTTATGGTTAAAGATGAGCGCTTCTTTGACAAGTTTGACCGTGCCATGAAAGATTATTTTGATGGCATCTCGACTTTTGATCTGGATGATTTGCTCAATCAAGTGCATAAACTGCCGAAAGACTGGTTTGACCTGGAACTGCTGGAAAAGCATCTCACCCCTGAGCAGCGCGAAGAGCTGAAAAAAGCCGGTTCACTTGAAGAACTGATGAAGATGCTGGAAGAGCGCCTTCGTGAACAGCACAAGAAGCATCAGGGCGGAAACAAGATGATCGGTACTGGTGGCACATCGCCATTCGGTGCCTACGGTGATCATCCTGAAGGCGTGCGGATTGGCGGACCGGGACGTAAACGCTCAGCCGTTAAAGTCTGGGAACAGCGTAAATACCAAAACCTCGATGACGAACAGATTTTAGGTACACGTCAAATGCAAATGGCACTCCGCCGTTTGCGTAAATTTGCCCGTCAAGGCGCGGCTGAAGAACTGGATATTAACGGTACTATTCGTGAAACGGCGAAGCAGGGCATACTGGACGTACAACTGGTACCAGAACGTCGCAACCGCATCAAAGTTTTAATGCTATTTGATGTTGGTGGATCGATGGATTCACACATCGCGCAATGTGAAAAACTATTCAGTGCGGCCAAAACCGAATTTAAAACCTTAGAGTATTTTTATTTCCATAATTGTCTCTATGATTATGTCTGGAAGGACAATATCCGCCGTTCTAATACGCGGATGAACACCTGGGATCTTTTCAATACCTATGGACGCGACTATCGGGTAATTGTCGTTGGGGATGCCAGTATGGCACCTTATGAGTTGAGTTCTGTAGGTGGTTCGGTGGAATACATGAATGATGAAGCTGGCCATGTCTGGTTGCAGCGCCTGCGTCAACATTTTGAAAAAACCGCCTGGCTGAATCCCGAAGAAGACCGTTATTGGCATTACACCCATACCATCGGTCAGATCAAGCAAATCTTTGAAGATCATATGTATCCGATGACCTTAAAAGGTGTGGAAGACATGACAAAATATTTGGCGCGCTAAACGCATTGAAATTAAATGTGTTCTTTTAAATGAAGGAATTGAAAATGGATCATCAAATTAATGGCATCCCATTACCCAATGAAGAAGGTTTCTTTGGACAATACGGTGGTCAGTTTATTCCACCTCATTTAAAAGAAGCGATGGACGAAATTAATGTGGCGTATGAGCAAATTCGCCATACTGCAGAATTTCAAAATGAATTGGCAGATTTATTTGCCAATTATGTCGGCCGTCCAAGTCCATTGTTTCATGCCAAGCGTTTGTCGGATCAATTGGGTGGAGCGCAAATTTACCTGAAACGTGAAGATTTAAACCACACGGGTGCGCATAAAATTAACCATTGCCTGGGTGAAGCTTTACTTGCCAAATATATGGGCAAAAAGAAAGTCATCGCGGAAACAGGAGCGGGTCAGCATGGTGTGGCTTTGGCTACGGCCTGTGCTTTGGTAGGCATTCCTTGTGAAATTCATATGGGTCAAGTGGATATTGAAAAAGAACATCCTAACGTCGTGAAAATGAAAATTTTGGGTGCCAACCTGATTTCTGTAACACGTGGTACTGCTACTTTAAAAGATGCAGTAGACAGTGCGTTTGAAGAATATTTAAAAGATCCGAAAAATTACATCTATGCGATTGGTTCGGTGGTTGGTCCACATCCATTTCCAAAAATGGTGCGTGACTTTCAGGCTATTATCGGCGATGAAATCAAAGTTCAGACCAATGATCGTTTTGGCTCGAATCCAGATTATATCGTAGCCTGTGTCGGTGGTGGTTCCAATGCCATGGGTGCTTTCACTGCATTTTTAAATGAATCCGATGTGAAACTGGTCGGTGTAGAGCCTGCAGGCCATGGTCTGGATACTGCTATGCATTCGGCAACATTGACTTTGGGTAAACCGAGTCAACTGCATGGTATGGCTTGCTACGTGCTTGAAGACGAGCAAGGTGAACCTTTACCAGTACACTCAATTGCTTCTGGTCTGGATTATCCGGGCGTAGGTCCACAGCATAGCTTGCTTAAAGACTTGGGCCGTGTGGAATATACCACATCCACAGACCAGGAATGCCTGGATGCCTTTATGACATTGTCACGTGTAGAAGGAATTGTGCCTGCACTAGAAAGCTCTCACGCGGTGGCATGGGCAATCCGTGAAGCACCAAAAATGGCGAAAGATGTGAAAATTGTGGTTAATGTTTCAGGTCGTGGTGATAAAGATTCGGACTATGTGGCTGAAAAATTAGGCTTGAACTAATTATAAAGTCTCCCTTTATTAAAGGGAGAATTAATAGATTAAAAAACCTCTCAAAATGAGAGGTTTTTTGTGTGCTTTAAAAGCTTAACTGGCAATATATTGCTGCAATTGATCAATGAGTTTTCGTTGATCCTCCATAACAGCTTTGACCAGGTCTCCGATCGAGATTAAGCCTACCAGTTTCTCATTTTCAACTACAGGAAGATGACGTAAATGGCGATCAGTCATTAAGCCCAAACAGTCTTCAACACTGGTGGATTTCGTCACGGTCAGTACTTTGGCAGTCATGATTTCACTGACTGTGGTTTCCTTCGAGGTTCGTTCCATCAGTGTCACTTTACGGGTGTAATCACGTTCGGAAAAGATACCTACAACTTTATCATGCTGCGTGACCACCAGTGCACCAATGCCTTTATCTGCCATAAGTGAAATGGCTTCAAGTACTGTCGATTCTGGGTCAATCGTAAAAATGGTTTTATCTATTTTATCCTGAATAACTTGTGCAACATTGGTCATTTATTATCATCCTTCTTGTTCTTTATTTGACATTAAACTTAGCGCGAAATAAGAAAAATGCCAATACTTTTCAGGTCATAAATAAAATTTTACATTTCTTGATATTTCATTTTTAAGTCTTTGCACAAATATTTAAGCAGATTGTAAAGATTCAGCAAAAAAGAAATGACGCATCTGTTGCGTGGTTAATTTAAATTTTTGACTAGATGAATTACAAAGTGCAGGGGTTACACTTAAACGGGTTAATGTTGGTAGTAAGGCTTCCTGAAAATCTGCCGGGGTAATTTTACGTGGTGTATAATTTGGCCAATGGCATTCGGCATATTTTTGGGCCTGCATACCGTTTAGCCAGAATGGAAAAATATAATCTTCATGGTCAGACATCATGGCCCAACCTTGCTGATGATATAAGCCCCACAGTACACCACAATACATCATAGATTTTAAAACCGTGATCTTAAAAAATAAGTCTTTAGGAATAGGTTGTAATGAATTAATGCGTCTCATACCAGAATACGTGTAGTGGATTCAGCGCTTATTGTAAGGAATCAAGATGAAAGTTCTGTTTAAGCTTTGAGAAACAATGTAAATATTTATGTAATTAAAAACAGAAGGCATTAAAAAACGCCACCTGGGTGACGTTTGATTAAGCTTGCATGGTGGCCAGCTTCTGCCAGTATTGGGCTTTTAGCGAGTCGCGTTCTACTCGGAACCCTTGATAGTAAAGTTCTGCTAAAAATAAAGCTGCTTTACCATGTCCGGCGCGAGCCACTTCTTCCAATTTTTGAACTGCATCGGCAAAATTCATTTGAGACTGAATAGTATTGACTGCATCTGCGTATACATGTTCTAAGTCTTGCTGAGAGAGTTGTTGAATCATATTAAACTCCTTATTGTAATTATGATTGCGAATTAAGACTATTAAGTTTGTCTTGATACTAATTTAACTAAGTATTGTTAAAGTAATATTACATTGAACCTAAATTGTCAAACAATATCTATGGGCAGAATGGTTAAAATCAAGGTTACATGATTAAACAATGTACAAAATATTTTTTGCTTAGTATGTTAATAGGGTAATTTTAAAATAAAAGGAGAATAACATGACAAAAACATTAGATGGTTTTACGTTTGATTTGCCTCCAACTACAGATCAAATCATTGAGCTCGCGCATCAGCATCGTAGAAATTTAGATGAAGCTGTTTTTCATCAGGAAATTCACTTGGGTAATTATTGTTTGGCACAGCGTAAAAGAGTATACGATTTTACTCGTCAGCTCGATTATCAGCAACGTGAAGACTTTTATAATATCTATAATGGTGAGTTACTGCGCATAGCGGATGATGATGAACTGCATCCTGTACATGCTGAAAGAGGTGTTGGGGTCTTCGCAATTTTATTGGTATTAGGGATGATTGCATTGGTGCTGTACTTTTCAGTGATCCGAAATGTCATTGGCTAATCGCTGATTTAAGAATTGCTCAATTTCTGTTGCAACTGCGGTGAAATTGAGCAAATCTGCTTGTGCTTCTTTATGCTGCATCCTACACTACCTTGAATTCGAGGTAGGTTATGCATATTGCTTTACAAAAAATTGTTCAATTAAAATCTAAAATAAAGCTTGAAGACATTTATAACGGATTCATCGTTACAATCATTGCCATTATCTTGATTCTTGCTTTTACTGCATTACATCGGCCTATTACAGTTAAACAGTTTGAAAATGTAGTGCAACTTTCCGCCCAAGCCAATTATCCAGATACTCAGGAAATGGCTCTACAGCTGATGCAACAACATCAGATTCCTTATGCCCAGTATTTTAAATTGATGCAGGCTCATCATCTGGAGATGAGGCAGGCGCATCAATTACCTCCTTTGCAACCGGAGCAATAACTGTTTTCGGAGTTTGCTCGATTGAAGGTGTACTTGGAGGATTTTGCGGATTTAAATCTTTTTTCAGTAGCGCTTCTAACGCAGGCTTATCTAAGGTGTTATTCACCACGATGATGGTGAGCTGTTCAGGATGCAGATGTTTCTGAATGGCATTTTGAACATCTTGTGCAGTAATTTTTTCTAATAATTTTGGATAATTACTCAGATAGTCAGAGGGCTGGTGATAAAAACCTATTGAGCCTAACTGTGCATTGATATTGGCATTACTTCTATAATTATTTGGAAAGGCGCGTAACATACCGGCTTTGGTTTCCTCCAGCTGTTTCTGGTCAATTGGTTGTTTGATAAAATTGACCAAAGCCTGATGAGCGACCTGTATGCTGTCGAACAGTTGATCCTGCCGGGTGGAATAACTCAAACTAAAAGTTCCCGGGGCCAAGCTAAATGAAAATGAACTATAAGCGCCGTAGGTATAACCCCGTTTCACCCGAAGCTCTTTCATCAAGATCGAATTAAAACCACTCCCGCCAAACATCTGGTTGGCCACTTCCAGCGCCAGTCGATCCGGATCAAAGCGTGTCGTACCTAATTGCCCTATCATGACATGAGCTTGACTGGAATTAAACTTGATGTGGCGGATATCAAATGTTGATTTGTCGACTGGTTGAGCCAGCGCTTTGGCTTTCTCTCCCTGTTTTAAGTTACCCGCAATACGTTCAGAAAGTTGTTGTGCCTGTTTTGGAGTGAGCTGACCGGTAATGGCAATATTCATATTTTGTGCCACTAAAAATTGGTTACTAAATTGCTTGAGCTGTTCTGGGGTAATTTTACTGATGCTGCGCTGTGTGCCTGGAATGGGTTCTGCATACGGGTGTTTACCATACAAAGCGCGATAAAACTGAACACCCATCATCCTGCTCGGACTTTCCTGGATCTGCTTTTGTCCAACTTGAGTATTGCTTAGTACCAAATTAATGCTGGATTTTTTAAAGTTAGAATGATTTAACACTTCCAGCAGCATGCCTAAAGCAGGTTCAAGTTTTTCAGGATCGGATAACACGCGTAATTTAACAATGAACATATCCCGATATGCCTGCGCGCTAAATTGAGCTCCTACACGTTCAAATGCGCTGGCAATTTCATTGGCGGTATATTTTTCTGTGCCTTCATCAATCAGTTTTGCCGCCATATTGGCTAAGCCATGCAAGCCGGAAGCGATTTCTTCATCACGTGCCGAACCTGCATTAAATGTCAGCTGAATATCCACCATCGGCAGGTCTTTTGATTCTACAAATAGTGAACGGACTTGATATTTGTTTTTCAGGTCATGCACATAAGGCGCATGAAATTGATTTTGTGAGTCGGTAATTTTTAAACTTTGTAAAACAGCAATGGATTTAAGCTGGGTCGGGTTGTCATTGGTAAGGGTATTTAAATTGACCTCAGCCATTGCTGTTTGAGCCCAGATGATGGAGCCGAAAATAACAAGGGAATACAGCTTGAACATGGCAAATTTCACTATTGGGTTTTATTTTCAGGAGAAAGATATAAGGTGCTCAGATTGTCACGGCTAAAATAAACATTTGCCACGCGTTGAATATCTTGAGGGGTGACAGTTTCAAAATGTCTCGGTAATTCATCCATCAGGCGAAAACTTAAACCGTTGATTTCCAGATTGCCGATCATCCGGGCCTGTCCGGCAATGTCATCTTGGCTATAAACCAAATTGGAGACATATTTAGCCGTTACCCGCTCGACCTCCTCAGGTTTAATTAACTCGTTCTTGAGCAATTCAATTTCAGCTTGTATGGCTTTTTCAGCCTCTGGCAAGCTCACCCCATCGGTGGGTAAGGCAGAAATGCTGAGTAAGCTGTCTCCACGGCTATAAGGATCATAAGACACGCTGACTGCGGTCAATATTTTTTTGTCTCGAACTAAGCGATCTTGCAGTCGTGAAGAAATTCCACTGTCCAATACGTTTTTGATAATAGTTAAGGCATAAGCGTCTTGCGGATTTTTTGCTGTGACCAGCGAGCGAACATTCCAGGCCATAAACAGATTCGGCACTTTAACCGGAAAATTTAGCTCCATATGACGGTAACCGATATGGTCGAACTCTAAGACATCATTGCGTACCGGGGTTTTTCTGGCAGGAATATCTGCAAAATATTTCTGTACTTGCAATAAAGTGCTTTCAGAATCCACATCACCGACAATGATCAGGATGGCATTATTCGGGCTATACCAGTCGCGATACCATTTTTTGACATCTTCAAGCTGAATGTTTTGCAGGTTTTTCATATGGCCAATCACCGGTTGCCGATAGTGACTGGTCGGATAAGTGATCCATTTAAACCGTTCAAAAGCCAGTGTTGTAGGATTATCGTCAGTACGTAAACGCCGTTCTTCCATAATGACTTTAATTTCCGGGTCAAAATCTTGCTGGCGTAATAGCAGGTTGCTCATTCGGTCTGCTTCAAGCTCTAAAGCCATCGGTAAATAGGTTTTAGGATAAAGCTGGTAATAATTGGTGTAATTGGTAAAAGTTGCCGCATTGATGCTTCCACCATAGGTGCGACTTAAACGGGTAAACTCATCATTGGGAACTTTTTGCGTGCCTTTAAACATCATATGTTCCAGGACATGAGAGATTCCTAATACATTTCCAGATTCATCACTGCTGCCCACCCGGTACCAGATTTGCGTCATCACCATAGGGGAGCGATGATCTTCCCGAATAATGACTTTTAAACCGTTTTTGAGTGTAGTTTCAAAGGTGGTACGTGCCAATTCACTGCGTGTCTCTGCATATGCCAATCCACTTTGAAGCATCAATAAAGCCAGACTGAACTTTAAAAGATGACTTTTAAAAATAGACGGCTTTAAAAAAAGTGGGTAGTTGCGTTTGAGCACAAGATTTACCCCATTAATAAATTATATTTATGATCATTTTTCAGAAACTGCTGTTTGAAAGCAAAGGTTAAGTTGTTGGTTTTTGTTGTGTTCAATGTCTACCGAGAAATGCCTGACAAAACTATGCTAGAATTCTTGTTTTTTAACGCAATGCTTTTCAAGGATTCGGCATGCAACAGCAATCTAATGGGCAAAATAAATTTTTGATTGATGCTGATATCGGGGATGACGATGTCACTTTACCGAATTTACCTGCGGTAAATATCCCTATTGTTGAAACTCAAAATGAGCAAGCTTCCGTTTCTGCGCCTGTAGCCACAGAAACAGAGCAAAATGAAACAGAGCAAGACGATACGCCTAAAGGTGGCTTTTTTAGCCGTATGAAAGAAGGGTTAACGAAAACCCGTAAAAACCTTGCCGATGGTATGGTCAATATTCTCATTGGTGGTAAAGAAATCGATGACGAATTGCTGGAAGAAGTAGAAGAGCAATTATTGGTGGCAGATATTGGTGTAGATGCAACCAAAACCATTATTGCCAATTTAACCGAACGTACTGCACGTGGTGACTTAATCTATTCACATTCCTTGTATAAGGCTTTACAAGAAGAATTGGTGGCATTGCTTGCACCACGCGTTAAGCCTTTACATATCGATCCAAATAAAACCCCATTTGTAATTTTAGTGGTGGGTGTTAACGGTGTGGGTAAAACCACCACGATTGGTAAATTGGCAAAACGCTTACAAGGCGAAGGTAAAAAAGTTATGTTGGCTGCGGGCGATACTTTCCGTGCGGCAGCAACAGAACAATTACAAATTTGGGGCGAACGCAACAATATTTCTGTGGTTGCCCAGGGTCATGGGGCAGACAGCGCTTCAGTGATTTTTGATGCCTTCGAAAGCGCACGTGCTAAAGGTGTGGATGTGCTGATTGCTGATACAGCCGGTCGTTTGCATAACAAAGGTCACTTAATGCAAGAATTGACCAAAGTAAAACGCGTGATGCAAAAAATTGATGCCACAGCACCGCATGAAATCATGCTAGTTGTCGATGCCGGTACTGGTCAAAATGCGATTAATCAAGTTGAAATGTTTGATGAAGCCGTTGGCTTGACAGGCTTAACCATTACCAAGCTTGATGGCACGGCTAAAGGTGGTGTGCTATTTAATATTGCCAGTCGTACCCATGTACCTATTCGCTTTATTGGTGTGGGTGAGAAAATTGATGATTTACGTCCATTCTCGGCAAAATCATTTGTTGCTGCATTGTTTGAAACTGAAAAGTAAAATGCATGACATTTCACACAAACTCCGCTAAATGCGGAGTTTGTTGTTTTAGTGATAATTGTTTGATTTAAAAAACAACATTCAAAGATCTCAGATCCAAAGCACAGACTTATAAACCGCTAGAATATTAGAAAATCTTAAAAGCTTTAGCATTCTTATTGGGGAGTACTGTTGTGGCATTATTACAGAGAATTGGTCATGTCCTTACGGCAGATATCACGAAAGAATTTAAATTTAAAAAAAAGAGCTGCTGAAGAGGTAAATGAACTGACTTTTGTCGATCAATTAAAAAAACGTCGCAGTATTTATGTTTTAGGAAGAAAGGTCCATTTCAGTCAGGCCTATTTGGCGGAATTGATTCAAGAAGCCGTGCGAAGCTGTCCATCTGTATTAAATTCTCAAAGTTCAAGAATTGTGGTGTTATTTGGTGATTCCCATGAGCAATTTTGGCAAATAGTCAAAGAGGTGCAACGTAAATTAGCCGCGGCACATGTATTTGATGGTACAGCAATGAAAATAGATCAATGCATGGCAGGATATGGAACGGTGCTCTTCTATGAAGATCAGAGCACAATTCAAAAACTGCAAAAGAAAATTCCTTTTAATGCGCAAGATTTTACAATCTGGTCGGAACAGACATCGGGTATGGCACAATATGCAGTATGGACGGCCTTGGCTGATTCAGGCATCGGTGCTTGTCTGCAGCATTATAATCCCAGTATAGATGCTGCAGTTTCACAACATTTTCATATTGATGAATCCTGGTTGCTGCGAGCACAACTGGTTTTTGGTTCCATTGAACAAGAAGCAGACTTAAAACCGGTTTCTCAGGATACTGAACGATTTAGAATTTTGAGTTAATTTTATTGCTGTAGTAATTAAGCACCCTTATTGGGTGTTTTTTTATTTTAAATCAAAAAGCATGTTGCTATAAAATTGTTCTATAAATAAAAACACAATGTCACTTTTATAATGAGTGAGTGCTCCTAAAATAAACATAAGATCAATTTGTTCTCATTATGCTGATTACAATTCAAAGAAGGTGAGCTCATGTCATTTTTAGCACATATGAAACAACGCCGTACTATCTATGCAATTGGTAAAAATGTTCCTCTCACAGCAGATCAAATAGAAGATATTATTAAAGATGCTGTACGTAACAGTCCCTCAGCTTTCAACTCACAAACTTCACGTGTGGTCACTCTTTATGGGGCATCGCATGAGAAGTTCTGGAATATCGTGCGTGAAACATTGCGTAAAGTCGTCCCAGAAGATGCGTTTGAAAAGACCAATGCAAAAATTGACAGTTTTGCAGCAGGTTATGGCACGGTATTATTTTTTGAAGACCAAGAAACGGTAAAGTCGTTACAAAAGCAATTTGCTTTATATGCAGAGCATTTTCCGGCGTGGTCAGAACATTCTACTGGTATTGCTCAGTTTGCTGTATGGTCATCATTGGCAGAACATCATATCGGGGCCTCATTGCAGCATTACAATCCGGTGATTGATGCTGAAGTGGCCGCTACTTTTGATATACCCGAAAGCTGGAAATTACGTGCCGAATTGGTATTTGGATCGATTGAAGCACCGGCAGGAGAAAAAACCTTCCTAGATGATAGTATTCGCTTTAAAAGATTTGACTGATCAGTGTTTTACTTAAGTAAAGTTAAGAGAGTGCTGAAACGGCACTCTTTTTATTGTTAAAGTAATGATAGATAAATCAATTAAGCTGCAAAGCTTATCTCAACAAAGTATTGAAAACACAGCTGTATTAAAAATGGCTTTGTCATAAAATTGACATTTATTCATTGCATATTGCAATTAAATTTTAACAATCAAAGAAATGATAGTGAAATGAGCTTAAAATTAACTTTTGCTGCGGTTGCATTGATGGTAAGTGGTACGGCATTTTCAGCAGTCACTATTTCAGCACCAGAAGAAATCAAAATTTTAGCGGTGAATGATCAGGAAGTGAATACGGGTTTATTTCGCGCCAAGAACAATCAATATAAAGTCGATGCAGCTATTCGTAATATTAGCGTGCGTTACAGTCAGTATTTTGAGCACTTAAATGGTGAACACGATATTGTGAAGTCAGCGGTGGTGACTATTCCCACACCTGTTTTGCAAGATGGTGGAGAATATCGACTGGGCTTGGTCAATGCACCAGCGAATTTTGAAGCTGCCAAGAAATATGCCGAACAGCCTATAGTGGCATTGTTTGATAAAAATAATGTCATGCTGGTTCAACAGACAGGCGCAAATACAGAACAAAAACCTTGGTTGGCACAAAATATATTTTCAAGAACTACAGATTTAACTCAAAAGAAAACAACGTTGGAAAACCAGCCAGCACCTGTCTATACACAAGCGGCATTGCATAAGGTAGCAGGAGTTACTTCTATAGAGCCAGCTTCAGTAGCCACTGGTGATCAACAACTGATTCAATTATGGCAAAAATCAAATAAAGTTGAACGGCAGAAGTTTATGTCATGGCTAGCAGAACACGCCAATTAATTTAAGTAAAACCAGCATAAAGCTGGTTTTATTGTTTTAAGGGAAAATAACTAAAATTAAAATGGTAAAGATGATCTAAAAAATGAATGTTTCGTTGTGTAAAAAACCCTCAAAATTGTCTTAAAACATGCTAAAAATAGCCTCCTGGGTTAAAAAACAAACACTCAAAAGTAAAATTATAGAAAATTCTATAATTGGGGTTGCTTTGGTTTAAAAACTCTATAGAATACGCTGCATCCCGACGAGCTCGACGGACAAGAACGAAGGACGAAGTGCTGAGTTGTTAGGTTTATCGAAGTCCAGCTTCTAATACTGACGAGG
>DFAM01000018.1:0-6678 GCA_002365595.1 Acinetobacter sp. UBA3106
TTTATGCGTGGGATTTTTTATGGCTAGAAACTATATAATTAAAATTATTTTCATACATTAAAATTTATTTTGAAAACTAATTCCCTTCTTTTTGGTTTTATAACTAATTTATAATTATCATTAAATTTAAGAGTCTATATTTTATTGATAAAATTTAGGCTTGAAATTTACTTGAATATTAAACATATTGAAGTCTGGATAATGATAAAAAGGAAGCCATAATGAAAAAACACTCAAGTTTTACTACTCGAAAATTATCAAAAATTGCATTATTGAGTATTGCTCCTGTTTTTACAGTGTCTCATGTGTATGCAATTTCGCCTGATCAAGTAAAAAAGGTAGTGACTGCAGACCAGGCAGCTTATTTGGTTACCTTAAAAGAACTGGTTCATATTGAATCGGGCAGTAAAGATATTGAGGGTTTGAATCAAATTGCCAAAGTTGTGAGTGAAAAATTAAAAGCACAAGGCGCAACGGTTGAAGTGATTCAAAGCAATGATGTTTACCGTATGGACGATACGCCTGAGAAAGTGGGACCTGTGGTTAAGGCACTTTTTAAAGGCAAAGGCCAATCCAAAATTATGTTGATTGGGCATATGGACACGGTTTACCAAAAAGGGATGTTAAAAGATCAACCATTCCGTATTGAAGGTAATAAAGCTTATGGATTAGGGATTATTGACGATAAACAGGGAATTGCAGCGGGGTTACATATCGTCAATATTTTGAAGAAGTTAAATTACCAAGATTATGGAACATTAACGGTTTTATTTAATTCAGATGAAGAAATCAGTTCACCTGGTTCACGAAAATTAATAACTGAGACAGCACAAAACCAAGATATTGTGCTGTCTTTTGAAGGTGGCGGTAAAGATGGGAATTTACGCTTGGCGACTAGTGGAATTGGAGCTGCATATTTAGATATTAAAGGTAAAGGTTCACATGCCGGTGTAAAACCTGAAGCAGGGGTGAATGCATTGACTGAATTGGCTCATCAGATTGGACAATTACAAGATTTAAGTAATCCCAAAATAGGCTTGAAACTCAATTGGACTGTGGCAAATGCGGGTAAAACACGAAATGTAATCCCTGATCAGGCCACTGCACAAGCAGATGTGCGTGCTTTACAAGTGAAAGACTTTGATCAAGTCGAGAAAGTGCTAGAAGAAAAAGTCAAAAATAAAAAATTGGCGGACAGTCAAGTCGCAGTAAAGTTTGAGGTTCGACGTCCACCTCTAGCAGCCAATGAAAATGCCCACAAGCTTGCAGAAAAAGCCCAAAAAATTTATAAGGATGAATTAGGCTTGGATTTAAAAGTGTCCACTACACCTACCGGTGGGGGAACTGATGCTGCATTTGCCGGATTGAAATCAAAGGCAGCAGTCATTGAGGGCATGGGTTTATCTGGTGATGGAGCTCACTCAGATGCTGCAGAATATATTTTAGTTGATAGTATTGTGCCAAGACTGTATTTAGCGACACGTTTGATTATGGAAGCCTCTAAATAAGCTTTAAAGACATGAAAAAGCCCCGACATCCTGTCGAGGCTCTTCCGTATTTGTTCAAGGTATCACTCCTGTTCTACCTCAGCGTCCTGCTGTGTGTACTTTTATTCTTTTTATTTTAGAAACATCCTGTTTCTGTATGAGTTAAATATAATCTGAACTCAGCCTGATGCATAGCTTTCATTTTCTGCAGTCCATGTAAGTAAAAGCTTACAGTATTGCTTTAAAAATATGCTTCTATGCCCAGATAAGGTCCTTTAAATTTAAGTTTGGTTTCTGCATTTGAACCTTCTTCCAGCTGTATGTCCAAAATACGATAGCCGACTCTGGCACCTACGTCGACCAGCAGGTTATCGATAAAATTATATTTGAGTTCTGCTTGAGCATCGCTAATTTGCTCATCATCCAGCGCAGCAAAACTGGCTTCTGCACGAACACTTAAACCTGTAAAAGGCAGGTTTACCCCGGCCTGGGCATAAAGTATCGGTAACGTACTACTCACATCGAATGTGTCGGTATAATTTTGCACAATATCTCCGCTTAGACGTTTGGCTCCAAAGCCGACATCGGCATCGACGATATTGTCCAGCACTTCATAATAAAGAATGAAATCTGTATAAGTGAGGTCAATCTGATGGCTATTTACTCCGGCAAGGCTTTGCTCACTGTCAGCTTGTAAATGGCTATGCTTAATTTTGGCATTGGGCAAAAATGGCACCGGATGTTCCAGCGCGACCGAGAACGACAACGCATCATCATCTTCCAGTTGAGCTTGAGGAAGGGAGGATGCCGGTTGAGTTAAATCGGTACTGTAGTTCCAATAATCAATATTGCCTTTGACCGCAATAACATCGGCTTGGGTGGAACTGAATGCGCCCAATCCAAGGGCTAAGCAAAGAATTTTGAATGATTGCATAAAAATCCTGAAGTGATGTGAACTGTTATTTTTGGAAAATCTTTTTCTGAGTTAAATAGAGTGAATCGAGACTCAACTCAGCGCATCATATAGTGAATGCTAAAAAATTGCATCGTTGTTATTTCTCAAAATTAAAGCAAATTTTACCTGGCATAAAATGCAGATGATTTGAAAAATCCAAAGCTGCTTTTTATTGTTGAATTTTTATACAATAAATAAAAATAAGCAGGGTAAATAACCTTAAGTTTTTATATCTAGCTCAGATATTCTTAAAAGTTTGTCAATGAATAATAGGGATAGGCCAAAAATAAGCCGATTAAATGAACATTCGCACTGAATATATTATAAAAAATAGATGCTTTGTAGATAAATTACAGAAACTTCTTTCAAAAATGAGTATTGTTAAATCCATACAAAAGATCGGTCTGAATTGTAATTTTTAACCAAGATTCAATTTCAGACTGATCTGTTTGCATTTGAGAACAATTCACTCAAAAGGTGTAACCTCTAAATCAGACACAAGAATTATTTTTAAAAGGTACTTTTTTGCTCGCGAAATAACCCAGATAACAAGCAGCATTTAAAGATACCTAAGGTTTAGGTGTTTTATGACAGATTCTCGTGAAAACTGGTCATCACGATCCGGCTTTATTATTGCAGCGGTCGGATCGGCTGTCGGTTTAGGTAATATTTGGCGTTTCCCATACGTCGCCTATGAAAATGGCGGTGGCGCGTTTCTTATTCCTTATCTTATTGCTTTAATTACTGCCGGTTTACCGCTTTTATTTCTCGACTATGCCGTCGGGCATAGAAGTAATAGCTCACCTCCAAAAGCCTATCGCAAATTATTCCGTGGCGGTGAAACTCTCGGATGGTGGCAAGTCAGTGTATGTATCATCATTGGTTTGTACTATGCCAGCGTTTTGACTTGGGCAGGCAGTTATGTGTACTTCTCCATTGGGCAGATGTGGGGCAGTGATCCGGAAGGTTTCTTCTTTAAAACCTATTTACAAACCTCTGAAGCTACCGGTTTTGATCCGAGTTTTGTCAGCCATATTTTCTGGCCATTGGCAGGAATCTGGGCCTTAACCTTGGTGATTTTATATGGCGGGGTGAAAAAGGGTGTGGAACTTTCTAACAAGATTTTCATGCCATTATTGTTTGTTTTATTTACTCTTTTAGTGATTCAGTCACTTCGTTTACCTGGTGCGGTAGACGGTCTAAATGCCTTCTTCACGCCAAACTGGTCTGCCATGATGGACTATAAAGTCTGGCTGGCAGCTTATGGTCATACCTTCTTCTCGCTTTCAGTCGGGTTCGGGATCATGGTGACCTACGCTTCCTATTTAAAGCCGAAAACCAATTTAACCGGTTCGGGTTTGATTGTCGGTTTTGCCAATGCTTCAACTGAAATTCTGGCGGGTATTGGTATTTTTGCCGCATTGGGCTTCATGGCCTATAGCTCGAACAGCAATGTACAGGATGTGGTGAGTGGCGGTATCGGGCTAGCCTTTATTGCCTTTCCTAAAATCATTTCCAGCCTGGGTGCGGGTGCAGACTTGTTTGGTATCCTGTTTTTTACCTCATTGTTTGTTGCCGGTATTTCATCGATGGTGAGTATTCTGGAAGTTCCAATCTCTGCCATGATGGACAAGCTGAAATGGAGCCGTAAGAAAGCGGTAACGATCGTAGGTGGTGGTAGTGCGGTTGTATCAATCGTTTTATTCTCCAGCGTGAACTCGATTAAACTGGTCGATATCATTGATCATTTTATTAACAATATCGGCATTATCGGCGGTGCGTTGATTTCGATTATCAGTATTGCCTGGTTCAAACGTTCAGCTTTGATGGAGATCCGTAATCACGTCAATGCCATTTCAACGGTACATTTGGGCAAAGGTTGGGATTTCACTTTAACGGTGATTACCTCTTTGATTTTGCTGGTTACTTTGGGAATGACCATCTTTAACTTGTTATTAAAAGGTTATGGTGATTATAGTGTAAGTCTGCAGTGGTTATTTGGCTGGGGCTGCGTGATTTTCTGTGCAGTCATTGCTTTTATTTTGGCTCGCGTTAAAGACCGCTAGGAGAGAAAATATGAATACTTCTGCAATCATCATGATGATTATTTCTATGCTGTTTTTATGGGGTGGATTAATCTTATCCATTCTGCATTTGATGAAAAATCCTGAAGAGCTGGATGAGGTACTTGAAGAAGTGAAAGATCAACATACTCTTTAAGTCAAAAAATTCATCACTGACAAAATATGCAAATGAAAGTCATTATCATTTATGATAATGGCTTTCTTGTTTCTAAAGTGGAGCATGGCTATGCACACGATTTTGCAGTATCAGGTTTGGATCGCATTCGCGGTGACCTTTCTGGCAGGATTGGCAACCGTGATCGGTGGTGCACTGGTTTTATTTTTCAAACAACCGAGTTATCGCCTGCTTTCTTTTGGTCTGGCCTTTTCTGCCGGTGCCATGGTCTATGTTTCACTGACTGAAATTTTGAATAAATCCATTCAGTCTTTTAGTCAGGCCTTTGATGCTAAATATGGTTTTGCCTTGGGTACTTTTGCATTCTTGTTGGGGGTCATTCTGGTGTTGCTGCTGGATCATTTTGTGCCAAATCCGCATGAAACCATTGAGCAGACAAACCCGGAAGATATGGATCAGCAACAATTGATGCGTACCGGTTTACTGACTTTATTTGCGATTACTGCACATAATTTTCCTGAAGGACTGGCGACTTTTTTTGCTACCTTGGAGAGTCCGACGCTTGGTGCCCCTTTAGCGGTTGCCATTGCCATTCATAATATTCCGGAAGGTATTGCAATTGCCCTACCGGTCTATATGGCAACAGGACGTAAAGATCTGGCACTTGGGGCCAGTTTTGTTTCCGCTTTAGCAGAGCCATTGGGTGCAGCACTGGGATATTTTATTCTTGCTCCTTTTATGAGTTTTAGTGTGTATGGCGCAGTATTTGGGGTGATTGGCGGGGTGATGGTGTTTTTGGCTCTGGATGAATTATTACCTACCGCCAAACGCTATGCCAAAGGACATGAAACCGTCTATGGCTTGGTCACCGGGATGGCATCACTGGCGATCAGTTTGGTCATCTTTAAATTTGTCAGTTAAGCCGGTTGCGTACAACAGGCGGAAAAAAAGGTGGCTTTAAGCCACCTTTTTTAATGACGTTTGTTAAGCCATTTTCTGGATACGGCAATAGAAGAAGCCATCACCACGGCCTACCTGAGGCAGTAATTGGCGACCGTGAATTTGTTCAATTCCCCAATCGGCTTCAATTTTAATTTCTTTGGCATCGGCATGACTTTTAAAGAACTCGACCATTTGCTGTTCATTTTCCGCTTTTAAAATCGAGCAGGTGATGTAAAGCAAAGTGCCACCGACTTTCAGTTGTTGCCACATATTTTCTAAAATTTGCTTTTGCAACTGAACAGTTTGGGCAATATCGGTCGATTGACGCAATAAACGGATATCGGGATGGCGGCGCATCACCCCAATTGCAGAGCAGGGCGCATCCAGCACGATACAATCGGCTTGTTCAGGAGCAGTCCAGGTCACGGCATCGGCAGTGATAATTTCCACATGTTTGCCATCTAACAGCAGACGCTCCAGGTTTTCAGAAACACGTTTTAAACGCTTTTCATCCTGGTCGAGGGCAATCAGTTTTTTCGGCTGATATTTCTCTAAAATATGCGCGGTTTTGCCGCCAGGTGCCGCACAGGCATCAATAACGAATTTGCCATTCAGGTTCGGCAATAGCGTTGCGCAAAGCTGGGCATGTTCATCTTGTACGGAAAACCCGCCAGCTTCAAAGCCCGGTAGACTTGGAATATGCAGGCTTTCATCCATGACAATACCGACTTCAGAAATGTCGCAACGATGTGCATCGATGCCTTCATCTTCCAAGATGTCAAGATATTCATCACGGCTGACTTGGCGGGTATTCACACGTAATGTTAAGGGTGCAACCTGTTTCAGTTCATAGCTGAGTTCAGCAAACTGTTCACCCCAATCTTTCTTTAAACGCTTCGCCAGCCAGCTAGGTAAATTAGAGGCATTTTCTAATACGTCATAGAATTGTTCAGATTCGCGCGTCGCACGACGCAAAATGGCATTCACCACACCACTTAAACTTTCCATGCCCAATTGTTTGCTGGCTTCTACCGTTTCAGAAATGGCAGCATGTGCAGCTACACGGGTACATAGCAATTGATATAAACCGACATA
>DFAM01000018.1:6858-145252 GCA_002365595.1 Acinetobacter sp. UBA3106
TGTTTCAACGCATGCCACTGGCGTAGACAGCCAAGAACCAGTTCATGATATAAGGCACGGTCTTTATCTGACACGATATTCATATGCTGCGCTAATACGGATTGCAGCGATTGACCATTTTGGACAGCCAATAACGTTTTCACCACCTGAGCACGTAAGTTTAAAGTCTTACCCGAGGCTTGGGGAGATTGTCTCATTATAAAATTTGTCCAATATTCAGTTTTTGGGTTTGTAAAATTTGTACGGCATTGAGCGGCTTGCCACCCGGCCATTGTAAAGCAGTGAGCGTGATTACAGTGTTATTTGCGCAGGCAACCTGTACACCGTGTTTGTCAATCGCAATAATTTCACCCGGTTGGGCATTTTCCGCAGTTGCAGCGGATAACTGGGAATTCCAGACCCGCAGGTTGTTTTGTTCATCCAGGCGAATAAAAGCCACTGGCCACGGGTTGAAGGCGCGGATATTACGGTCAATTTGTACGGCATCAATAGACCAGTCAATTTCTGCTTCGGCTTTTGACAATTTGTGCGCATACACGGTTAAGGCTTCGTCTTGTACTTCACGTGTCGCTAAATAATGCTGTAATTTTTCTTCTGACTCTAAAACAGCGGCAATGGCTGTTGCACCCTGTTCAGCCAGTTTGTCATGCAAAGTGGCTGAAGTGTCATTTGCTTCAATAGGACAAAGGGTTTTATACATCATGTCGCCCGTATCCAAGCCAGCCGCCATTTTCATGATGGTCACGCCAGTCTCACTATCACCTGTTGCAATGGCACGCTGAATCGGGGCTGCACCGCGCCAGCGCGGCAACAGGGAACCATGAATGTTGAGACAGCCATATTTAGGCGTGTCTAAAACCACTTGCGGCAAAATCAAACCATAGGCGGCAACCACCATCACGTCGGCATTTAGAGCTGCTAACTCTTGTTGTGCGGCCAAGCCTTCTTCAGTCGAAGATTTAAAGTGAAGTGGTTGGTAGACTGGAATATTATTTTCTAAAGCCAGCTGCTTTACTGCAGACGCTGTCAGTTTTTGTCCACGCCCAGCTTTGCGGTCCGGTTGAGTATAGACCGCAACAATGTCATGTTCGGTTTTAAGCAGTGCAGCCAATGCTGTGGCTGCAAATTCTGGGGTACCCGCAAAGATGATTTTCACACATGAAATTCCAAATAAACTTAACGTATTATAAGGCAAAAACTGAGTGAGACCTAAGGTCCTCTATAGGTAGTTATAAGCTGTTGAAACTCAGATATTTATCAGAAGATAATAACTAAAAAATCTGCTTTAAATCATAAAATTAATAAAATAAAGTAATGCAAAATTAAAAAATTATTCATGGAAGTTTTGTATTTAATTCACTGCTATGGCGTTATATTAGTTTTCAGTATCAGTTTATTTTATATGAATCATTGAAACATCAATAGATTTATCTCATAAAACAGCCTGCTTATCGGACTTTGCAAAACAGTAAGCTGTAGTAAGATAGATCTCTATTTCAACTGATTTAGCGTTATATATCAGTATCATTCAGCCAGATTGAATCCTAGAATTCATTTCGAGCACAAACTTTGTTGGAAATACACAATGCCTGACTATCGTTCAAAAACATCGACACACGGAAGAAATATGGCTGGCGCACGTGGCTTATGGCGTGCGACAGGTATGAAAGATGAAGATTTTGGTAAACCGATTATTGCGGTAGTCAACTCTTTCACCCAGTTTGTACCGGGTCACGTCCATTTGAAAGACTTAGGTCAGCTGGTGGCACGTCAAATTGAAGCGTCAGGCGGCGTAGCCAAAGAATTCAATACCATTGCTGTGGATGACGGCATCGCGATGGGTCATGACGGCATGCTGTATTCATTGCCTTCGCGTGACCTGATTGCGGATTCAGTCGAGTACATGGTCAATGCCCATTGTGCCGATGCGATGGTGTGTATTTCGAACTGTGACAAGATCACCCCGGGCATGTTGATGGCATCAATGCGTCTGAACATTCCGGTAGTTTTTGTCTCTGGCGGTCCAATGGAAGCGGGTAAAGTCAAAATCCGTGGCAATGAAAAAGCCATTGACCTGGTCGATGCCATGATTGTTGCGGCAGATGACAACTTTACGGATGAAGAAGTCGCAGAATACGAACGTTCTGCTTGTCCAACCTGTGGTTCATGTTCAGGCATGTTTACCGCGAACTCGATGAACTGTTTGACTGAAGCTTTAGGTTTATCTTTACCGGGTAACGGCTCAACACTGGCAACCCATGCCAACCGTAAAAAATTATTTGAAAAAGCTGGTCAACTGATTGTTGAGTTGGCGAAGCGTCATTATGAACAGGAAGATTACAGCATCTTGCCACGTTCAATCGCAACCAAGGCTGCATTTGAAAATGCCATGACGCTGGATATTTCCATGGGTGGTTCGACCAATACGGTTCTGCATTTGTTGGCAGCTGCACACGAAGCTGAGGTCGACTTCACCATGACCGACATCGACCGCTTGTCGCGTAATGTGCCGGTACTATGTAAAGTTGCCCCAGCGAAGCAAGACGTCCATATGGAAGATGTACACCGTGCCGGTGGCATCATGTCGATTCTGGGCGAACTGGATCGTGCAGGCTTAATCGACACATCTGTTCCAACCGTGCATGAAAAAACATTAAAAGATGCCTTGGACAAATGGGACATCATCCGTACTGAAGATGAAGAAGTGTATCAATTCTTTAAATCAGCGCCGGGTGGTGTACCAACGCAAACCGCATTCTCGCAAGACCGTTATTATGCCCGTTTAGATGGTGACCGGGACAATGGCGTAATCCGTAATGCAGCCAATGCCTTCTCGCAAGATGGCGGTCTGGCGGTACTTTACGGCAACATCGCGCTAGAAGGCTGTATCGTAAAAACAGCGGGTGTGGATGATTCAATCCTGAAATTCAACGGCACCGCACGTGTGTTTGAAAGTCAGGATGCTGCGGTTGAAGCGATTTTGGGCGGCAAAATCACTGCAGGTGATGTCGTCGTGATTCGCTACGAAGGTCCACGTGGTGGACCAGGTATGCAAGAAATGCTGTACCCAACCAGTTACTTGAAATCGAAAGGTTTGGGTAAAGACTGCGCACTTTTAACGGATGGTCGTTTCTCGGGTGGTTCGTCTGGTCTTTCAATTGGTCACGTGTCGCCTGAAGCAGCGGAAGGCGGTGCGATTGGTCTGGTTGAAGATGGTGACCGTATCGAAATTGATATTCCAAACCGAACTATTCACCTGGCAGTGGATGATGCAACCATGGCAGCGCGCCGTGAAGCACAAGAAGCCAAAGGCTGGCAGCCTGCTGAACAGCGTCCGCGTAAAGTGTCTAAAGCACTGAAAGCGTATGCAATGCATACTACCAGTGCCTCGAAAGGTGCGGTACGTGATATCTAAGCTGTAAATTTTTATAGCGTTAAAAAAGCACTCCTGATGGGGTGCTTTTTTTATACAAGAAACTATTTTTTAGACCTTCCAAATTTTGCCCAGTGGAGTGCGACAGGAAGTCGCACGTTTGCCCGTATGGCAAGGATGCTATATCGGGCAAACAAAGGGGGCTTTCTTGCGGAGCTGTGCTCCTCATTTTGGCCAGTCAAAAGTAAAAGTGCCTACGAGATAGCATTAAAAATTACTCAGGTAATTTGAGGCTGTATGGTAAAAAATCAAAGCTTTAATAACTTTAAAAGTTCTGATGATCTTTGTGCAGGCAGAATCTTACTTTTGACGGCGCAAAAGTAACAAAACGCTCTTGTTCCGCTGACTCTACTTCCCTGTAGAGCATCGAAACAGCGACATCCATGTCGCTTTATCATGTGATTTGGTTGGAGTTGAAAAGCATTAAATGGGGCAATACCATAACAGAGTTTCGCTTTTATGTGTTGTCTACCTTATATACAATGACCTTAGAATAAATTGCCAAAGACCCATGCTTAAAATTGGTCATCGCCCAGGAAGAGAATAATGAGTAAAGATAATATCCGCGAGCATTCTGCACCGGTGTATGAAGGTATTGAAAATGCACCGGCACGTTCCATGATGCGTGCTACAGGTTTTAAAGATGCCGATTTTGAACGGCCATTCATTGGTATTGCCTCGACTTGGGCCAATGTCACGCCATGTAATATGCATATTGATGGCTTGGCACGTGAAACTGAAAAAGGCGTGAATGCCGCAGGCGGTAAAGGCATTATTTTCAATACCATTACCATTTCTGATGGGATCTCGAATGGTACTGAGGGAATGAAATATTCCTTGGTGTCACGTGAAATTATTGCCGATTCGATTGAAGCCGTAGTCGGCTGTCAGGCTTATGATGGCGTGATTGCGATTGGTGGCTGCGACAAAAACATGCCGGGTTGCATCATGGGGCTTGCGCGTTTAAATCGTCCGGGTCTGTTTATTTATGGTGGAACCATCAAGCCAGGTGCTGGTCATACTGACATGATTTCAGTTTTTGAAGCGGTCGGTCAGCATGCTAAGGGCGAAATCAACGAAATTCAGGTCAAGCAGATTGAAGAAGTCGCATTGCCGGGCCCGGGTTCCTGTGGCGGGATGTATACCGCAAACTCGATGGCCTCTGCGATTGAAGCACTCGGTATGAGCTTACCCGGTTCATCGGCTCAGGAAGCAGTGTCAGACGAGAAGCTGCTTGACTGTAACCGAGCGGGTGAGGCGGTGATGAACCTGCTGCGTCTGGACATTAAACCGCGTGACATCATGACCAAGGCAGCATTTGAAAACTCGATCAAAGTGCTGATTGCACTGGGTGGCTCGACCAATGGCGTACTGCATTTATTGGCGATGGCCCATACTGCCGGCGTTGAACTCACTCTGGATGATTTTGTACGGATTGGCAAAGACATTCCTGTAGTGGCGGATGTGCGTCCATCAGGGAAATACCTGATGTCGGAACTGATTGCCATTGGCGGGATTCAGCCGCTGATGAAACGTATGCTGAATGCAGGCATGCTGGATGGTTCCTGCTTGACCGTGACCGGTAAAACGCTGGCGGAAAATCTGGCTGATGTAGAGGATTACCCCGAAGGGCAGCAAATTATTCTGCCATTTGATGCGCCGATCAAAAAAGACTCCCATCTGGTGGTGTTAAAAGGCAACTTGTCACCGACTGGTGCAGTGGCAAAAATTACCGGTAAAGAAGGTCTGTATTTTGAAGGGCCGGCACGCGTATTCGAAGGTGAAATTGGCGCCATGCGCGGGATTCTGGATGGTGAAGTACAGGAAGGCGAAGTGGTGGTGATTCGTGGCGAAGGTCCTAAAGGTGGACCGGGGATGCCAGAGATGCTGAAACCGACTTCCGCCATTATTGGTAAAGGTTTAGGAAAATCTGTTGCGCTGCTCACTGATGGACGTTTCTCAGGCGGCAGTCATGGTTTTGTAATTGGTCACGTGACCCCTGAAGCCTATGAAGGCGGCCCGATTGGTCTGGTCAAAAATGGCGATAAAATTTCCATTAATGCTGAAACTCGTGAAATGACATTGCATATTTCCGATGAAGAGCTGGCAGCGCGTAAAGCGGCATGGGTTAAGCCTGAACCGAATTATCGTTACGGCGCTTTGGCGAAGTTTGCCAAATTGACTACAGGTGCTGAAAAAGGGGCAGTTACGGATCTAAATTTAGATGTATAATTGATCATTACCTAACAAATTGTTATAAACCCTTGTAGCACACAAGGGTTTTTTTTCGAGGCTGATCTCATGTCACTGTTACGCCGTTGGTTTGATCCACTCCGATCGCGTTGGTTTTACCAAAAGCCGACTCGTCAGGTGGTGTTATCTACGGAGCAGGGTTTAAGCATCCACTTGCGTCTGGATGATGTCTATAGCTATCTGGCTGCACAGCAGTTACCTGAACTTGAAGAAATCTTAAGTGATGAGATCAAACCTCTAAAGGTGATTATTTCCAGTCGAACGGCAGAACCTCCCAACAATATGTCGAAAATGGAGTGGCAAAATTACTGCCTCAACGATGCAAAAATTCTATCCAAACAGCATCGCTTTAGTTTTCATGAAACCCCGGAACAACCGCCACTTGAAGCCATAGCACAAGCAGAAACGATTCTGCGCAATACGCCCTTACGCGGACAGGATTTCCTGTATTTACTTGAAGATGTATTCCACATGCTGTGGCAAAAACAGTATGGAAAATTACGTACCTTGCACGCCATGGCCAGCCGCCATCATCAAGCGCAAAACTTCCCGGAACGAATTTTTAACGATGCCGAAGTGCTTGCCAGTTATTTTGAATTTGGTGAAAGGAAGTATCATGCAGTAGATGATCTGCTGCGTTTGACTCGCCGTTTAAAACAGCAAAAATTGCTGACCGGCAATCCCATCTTCCTGATTAACCATATTGAATGGCGCGAGCATCTGATTTCTGATGCAGAAGAACTGAATGAAATTCAGGCGCTGGACCCGGAACTGGATTTATATATTGCCCTGGAAGACCCGATCTCTTGGCTGTTATTGGCTTATATTAAGGAAGAACTGGCCAATTTTTATAATATTCACCTCAATGTTTATCCGCTGTCTTATCATGGCCGCGATTTCTTTGACTGGGGGTTGGCTACACGCCTTTCCAAGCGGACAGAGGTGAAATTTACTCCATTCTGCCGTCCCACCCAGCAGGCCACTTTTGAGATGGCACAACTGTTTTATAGCGTACCTGAAGAACAGCGGGTCGAAGCGATGTACCGCATTTTGCAAGCGGTCTGGACCAAAGGCAAAGATCTTTCCTTTAAGTCACATTTTGATCAGATTAAGCGTGATCTAGAGATTAATGAACTGAGTACTGAAGATATCACTGCCAAATTGAAAGAAAATGACATACTCTGTGAAATGAAATCTCAACCAGATTTTCCAGTGCTTGAACTGCGCATTGACGGGCAAAGTTATGTATTTAATAGCTTGTACCGGGTCTGGATGATTGAGAGTATTTTTAGTAATGTTTTAGAAGACCAATATAAAAGTGAAAATGATGATATCAAAGATGAAGAAAGAGAAATGTGAGTCTTTAGAACAAGCCCGTGCAAAGATTGATGTCATTGATACTGCGCTCATTGACATGATTGCGACCCGTCAATTTTATGTCGATCAGGCTGCGCGTTTTAAGCGTACTGTACAAGATGTGCAGTCACCTGAACGAGTGGAGCAGGTGATTCAGAAAGTACGTGCACAAGCCCTAGATTTGGGCACCGATCCCGACTTGGTAGAACACTTATATCGTGAAATGATCCAGCGTTTTATTCAACGTGAGTTAAAAGAGATTCGACCGTAATTTTATTGCCTGTTTATAAATTCAATCAGCAAAATAAAAAAGACACCTTATAAAGGTGTCTTCAACCGCGCGGCTTATCTATTAAGCCAGTCGGTAATAGGTATAGGTTACGCGGTCATTTTTATAAACAGCATGGCTGTTTTGGCGGAAATCAGAAACCCATTGACGACCGGTATAGGCAGCAATATGGCCATAAATATGCTTTTGGGTTCTATGGATAATATAAATATCGCCTTCTTTTGGATTATCAAAAGAGGGATTGATTTTTTTATAGCCAATTGTCTGTAGAGTATTTCCCCAATCCGCAGCTGCGACAGGATGATTTAAAATCCGAGCACCGGCAGACTGGAGTGCAATCCGGATGCTTCGAGCACATTTTTTAGTACTGGTCGCCGAGGAAATGCTATGTAACTTTTGCGTGAATTTACGCACATCGAGATAGGGAATACCTTTATTTTTGGAGTTTTTGGCGCCTGAACCTGCCTGATGTTTCTGGAAATTTTGGGAGATTACCGCAGTATTCTGATCCGCAGTATTAATCATATTGCTATGATGTCCATCATAAATCATTCTTAAATCTCTACCTTATCTTCAATTACTTTTAGAAAAAAATAGACAGCATTTTTCAGAACTAAAACCCGAATATTTTTTCTCTAACTCTCAATAGTGAAATGCTATATCATTACATAGCCTATTCATGCGAAGGGCGTACTTTAAAGAGGTTTTGTCTAAAAATCCACCCAATTTAGGCTAAAAAAAGATCAATTTTGAGTAAAAAAAGCACTAAAATTGTCAAAATCCGGGCAGAAAATGAACTTAAGATAGCTCATAAATCATACAGTTAAACCAGACTTAATAATGTGTTATTAATTGATGGAATTTTTATGTAAACATGCAATTAATTGCTCAATTGTTAATCAAAAATTAACATTTTGTCATATTTGCAGTCCTTTTTTTAACATTTCTGCCCCCTCTAAAAGGCCTCAATTTATTCTTGAGGCTTACTCTGGAAAACAGTGATTTTTAAAGTGCTCAGAGTCGCCTATGATCAGCTTAAAATTTAACGGGTGCTCAATATGATTGGCTTTGTGATTGGGGTGTTTGCCATTGCAGGCATGATTAAAGGCACCATTGGACTGGGTTTGCCTGCGGTTTCCATGGGCTTGCTGACGATTTTTATCAGTCCCTTTCAAGCAGCCACCTTGTTGATCGTACCGTCAATGGTCACCAATTTCTGGCAACTGTTTGCCGAAGGGCATGTGCTGAAACTGGTTCGTCGCTTTTGGCCACTGTTGCTGGGCATTGTGGTCGGTTCTATCTGGAGTATTTTTCCAACCCTGGGACATGGCGAGTTTCAGAGTGAGGCGCTGCTCGGCGGAATGCTGGCCTTATATGGCTTGTACGGTCTATTTGCCAAGAACATGCCCAATCTGGCTGCACATGAAAAATGGTTGTCTCCGATGATGGGTTATCTGGGTGGGGCACTGACAGTCGCTACCGGGGTGGTCGTCATTCCTGTGGTGCCTTACTTGCAATCGTTGCATCTCAAACGTGATGATCTGGTGCAGTCGCTCGGTTTGGCCTTTACCATCTCCACGATTTGTCTGGCGGTATTTCTGCATCAGAATCCGGTGGAAAATATTCCCATGGATTATAAGATGTCATTTATTGCCCTGCTTCCGGCCTTAGTGGGCATGTGGCTGGGAACCAAAATCCGCTATCGCATTCCCGAACAAAAATTTCGCAAAGTATTCTTTTGTGGTCTGGTCATTTTTGGTGGTTATATGGTGCTGCATCAGTTTGGTCTGCTTTAAAGTCAGCAAAACAATCTGCCCACATTTTTTTAACTTGGCAATCTGGATTTATGCGAAATTAAAAACTGGCTGAAATGTTGATAAGCGACTGGCAAGGCATCAAAGTTTTTTGCTGCCAATAATAGCTTGCGATTGGCCCAGTCACCAGTCAGTTCAATTTGTTGAAAAGAATAAACTGACTGTAAGCGATTAGCTGCACGTTTCGGCATAATGGCAATTCCGACGCCATTAGCAACCACCTGAGCAATCGCAGCAAAATTGGGTAAACGTAAACGGTACTGAATCGCACAGCCCAGTAATTTGGCTTGGGTTTCAATCGATTGCTGCAAGGAATGATATTGCATTAAACCGACAAAGGGATAATGCAGCACATCGGCTAATTGCAGGGTAGATTGCTGCTGCAGTTCATGATCTATGGGGCAAATCAGCACCAAAGGATCATCGGAAAACTCGAGGGTCTGTAACTTTTTTGAATTGAAAAAACCTGAAATCAAGCCGAGCTGGGCGTTGCCATTTTCCAGAGCCTGAATAATATCTTTACTTTCCGCTTCTTTTAAATCAATCTGGATATTGGGATTTTCAAGCAAATAAGAGGGTAAAAGCTGTGGAAGATACTCACTTTGAGCCGAGGAATTACACCACAGCGTCATTTCACTTTGTGCACCTGTAGCGAAGGGCAGCATCTGTTGTTGCAATTGTTGCGCTTGGTGAACCAGCATCTGCGCCTGCGTGGCAAACACCTGTCCGGCAAGGGTCAGTTTGACGCCGGAAGCATGCCGGGTAAATAAATGCACCGCAAACTGCTGTTCAATTTTTTTAATCCGTTCACTGGCGGCTTGCAGCGAAATGGCAGAGCGTTCTGCACCTTTGGTCAAGCTGCCCGTATCTACAATATTCAAGAAAAGTTGCAAATCAAAAAAGTCGAGACGCATCTGCTGAGTCTGTTCAGTGAAATTTAACTCATCATACTAAAATTTATTCAGCTTCAGACATAAAAAAAGCAGCCTGAAGGCTGCCTGAAAATTTGTCTTTATATTTATGATTTATCGCCCAGGCTAAAGAACCAGTTCAGGATGAGGGCTGCAAATGTAGCGGTGCCAATACCACCGAGGTTAAAGCTGCCGAATTGCAGGGCAAAGTCACCAGTACCTAAAATAATGGTCACCGCAGCCACCATCAGGTTTTTGTTTTTAGAGAAATCAACCTTGTTTTCAATCCAAATTTTGGCTCCGGCAATGGTAATTAAACCGAAGACCACAATCGAGGCACCGGTTAAAATCGCAGTCGGAATGGTGTGAATGATCGCACCAAATTTTGGTGAAAGTCCCAAGAAAACTGCAAAGATACCGGCAAAGACAAAAATGATGGTCGAATAGACACGTGTTACGGCCATCACGCCAATATTTTCACCATAGGTGGTCATGCCCGGAGCACCGACACCACCCGATAAAGTCGTTGCAAGACCATCGGCCACGAAGGCTTTGCCAATATGCGGATCAAGGTTTTCACCAGTCATGGCACCGACAGCTTTAATATGCCCCAAGTTTTCAGCCACTAAAATCAAGGCAATGGGTGCAATAATTAGCATGGCGTTGAAGTCAAAGACTGGAGAGTGGAAGGTTGGAATACCAAACCAATCGGCTTGCTGAATTGGCGCAAAATTAATTGGTGTGCCATGTCCCATCACATTGGAAACAATGTAATAGATCAGGTAAGCCAGTAATAAACCAATCAATAACAGCAGACGTTGCAGCAGGCCTTTGGTAAATACCGCAATCGAGCCCATGCACATTACGGTGACCAGTGACATCCACATATTAAAGTTATTACCCGCCACGCCTTTAACCGTCACCGGTGCCAAATTCAGGCCGATGATCATGACCACAGCGCCGGTCACTACAGGTGGCATGAGTTTTTCAATCCATTTGGTGCCGGTTGCCATCACAATAAAACCAAAAATGGCATAAAGCACACCACAGGCCATAATACCGCCAGCAGCCAAGGCCAGATTGGCATTGGGTGCACCTGTACCCGAAGCGGCATAACCCGTTGCCGCAATCACCACCCCAATAAAGGCAAAGCTGGACCCCAGATAACTCGGTACTCGACCTCCGGTCATCAGGAAAAACAGAATGGTACAGATCCCTGACATTAAAATGGCCAGATTCGGATCAAAACCCATCAGGAAAGGTGCAAGAACGGTCGCACCAAACATGGCAAAAGCATGTTGTACGCCCAAAACCACACTTTGTGCAGGCGGAAGGTATTCATTGGTACCTACAGGACGTGCATCGATACTGCCTTCGTACGGGCGCCATTTGGGAAACCAATTGGACATTTTTTGAGCACTCTAAAGATAAATTGTGCACATCATACGCTTCTTTTTTGGAAGATTTAATCATTGAAACAAAATTTTGTTCAAACTAATGCTATGACTTTTCAAACGTTTTTACCATATGGTAAAAATTTTACTATTTAAAAAATAATGCTAAATCAACAGCTAATCACTATGAAGATGTTTCAATTTATTCATAAGTATTTCTTATTTTAGTTATAAAAAATACCAGGAAACTTTTGACCATATGGTTAAAAAAAAAGCACATTACGAAAATGTGCTTTTTCTGGGGAAAATCAGGACTTAACCGGTATTACGCAGTCCGGCAGCAATTCCTGCAATACTCACCATCAAGGCATGATCGACCGGGGTATGTTCGGCCTGACATTCGGCCAGATAGCGACGGCGGCGTTTCATCAGTTCGGCCTGCAATAAATGTAGCGGCAATAAATATGGTTTACGCACTTTCATGGACTGATCCAGTACTTCATTGCTACTGAGCAGTTTGGATTCGCCTTTTAAGGCCAGCAGAGTTTGTACCGCATCTTTTAGGCGCTGACGCAGTTCATTGCCCAAGACTTTTAAATCTTCATCATCGGTTAAATGCGATTCGTAGTAGAGTGCGACATGACCATCAGCTTTAGAAAGAACCATTTCCAGCATGTCTATCAGCGTCTGGAAATAGGGCCATTGTTGCAGCATTTCATCCAGCAAATCTTTTTGGCCTTGATCAAGCACCTGATTAATTGCTGCTCCGGTACCGAGCCAAGCCGGAAGCATCAAACGGATTTGGGTCCAGGCAAATACCCAGGGAATGGCACGTAAAGATTCAATTCCCCCACTGACTTTACGTTTTGCCGGTCGTGAACCGAGTGGCAGCATTTGCAATTCAAGTTCCGGTGTAACCGTACGCAGGTATTTTACAAAATACGGATTTTCACGCACGGTTTGACGGTAGACCTGTACCGATAAATCGGTCATGGTATGCATCAATTGACGCCATTCATCTTTAGGCACTGGCGGGGGAAGCAAGGTGGCTTCTAAAGTAGCTGCGGTATAAATTTCCAGGTTTTGCAGGGCAATGCCTTCCAGACCAAACTTGAAGCGAATCATCTCGCCCTGTTCAGTCACGCGAATGGCACCGGAAATTGAGCCTGGCGGTTGTGAAAACAGCGCTTGCTGGGTCGGTGCGCCGCCCCGGCTGATCGAGCCGCCGCGACCATGGAATAAAGTCAGTTGTACAGCATGCTTTTGTGCAACCGCAGTCAGCTCTTCCTGTGCACGGTACTGCGCCCAGTTGGCCGACATAAATCCGGCATCTTTGGCAGAATCTGAATAGCCAATCATCACTTCATGTTTGCCCTGAATATGCTGTTTGTACCAATGCATATTGAACAGGGTATTCATGGTTGCGGCTGCGCCGTCCAGATCTTTCAGCGTTTCAAATAATGGCACGACTCGCAGCGGATATTTGATGCCCGCTTCTTTTTGCAGCAGTAAAACTGCCAATACATCGCTCGGATATTCCGCCATTGAAATAATATAAGCCCCCAGGCTTTCTTCCGGCTGCTGGGCCAGAGTCCGCATGGTGGCAAACACTTCCTGTACATCCGGATGTTCAATCAGGCTCTGTTTCGGTTCATTCAAATGTTTAGGCAGTAACGGACGTTTGCTTTGTAATTCTTGAAGTAAGAAATTTTGACGCGCCTGTTCGGTCCAGGTTTCAAAATTGCCCAGACCCAGATATTCAGTAATCGCTGAAATGGCCTGGCGATGACGACCGGATTCCTGACGGATATCCAGCTTTAATAACTCAATGCCAAAGCAGTTGACGCGGTGAATAAAGTCCAGCAGTTTGCCATTGGCAATTTCCGGCAAGTTGCAGGCAATCAGTGAGCGATAGCACAGCAATAGCGGTTGTAATAATTCATCTTTGCTTTTAATCACCAGATGCTCATCGGCATCTTGTCCATGCAGTTTTTGCGCCAGCCAGTGACGGGTCGCTTTGAGACGTTCGCGAGTATCGCGTAAATATTCACGGTAAGGCTCTGGATGCGACTGACCGAGTGCCTGCATCAGTTCATGACTACAGTTCTGAATCGACAGTTCCCAGCGCAGGTCTTCAATATCACGCAGATATAAATCAGCCGCTTTCCAGCGCGATAACCATAATACTTCCTGGGTAATGTTGTGCGTGACATTTGGGTTGCCGTCACGGTCACCGCCCATCCAGGAGGCGAAGCGAACCGGAGCAACGTTTAAGGGTAAGCGTTGACCACAGTGTTCTTCGACCATTTCATCCAGTTCGCGAATGAATTTGGGAATGGCATTCCACAGGGTTTGTTCAATGGTGGTAAAGCCCCATTTGGCTTCATCAACAGGAGTCGGGCGGTGCTGACGGATTTCATCAGTCTGCCAGGCAGAGCAAATCAGCTGTTTGAGTTCTTCCAGTACGGTTTTGCGTTCACGTGGGGTCAGTTTTTGCTGATCGGCCTTAAACAGGCAATCATTAATATCATCATATTTTTGAATCAGGGTACGACGGCTCACTTCTGTCGGATGTGCAGTCAACACCAGTTCAATGTTCAGCTCACAGATTTGCTTGAATAGGGTATCGGCTGAAATTTTGTGATCTTTAAACTTTTGCAACAGGTGATCGAGCGGATTGGGAGAGGGTGCATGCTCATCAAATTCACTTTGACGGCGGCTACGTACCACATTGTACTGTTCAGCAATATTGGCAAAATTCAGAAAGTGGGTAAAGGCACGGGTGAGCGGAAGAATTTCCTCATCTTTCAGGCTTAAAAAAAGTTGTTCAAGTTGTTTTTCTGCTTCCACTTGGCCATCACGTGCACCTTTAGACAGGGCACGAATCTGTTCGACCTGATTAAACAAATCTTGTCCTGCATGTTCCTTGAGGGTTTCTCCCAGTAGGTTCCCAAGTAAGCGTACGTCCTCACGCAGTGGAGCATCAATTTGTTGAATCATTTTTTTCATTCTCCTAGGCTTCTCTTTTGAATATACCTCGATTCGATGACATTCCAAGTAGGGGGCAGACAAAAGTCGGTAATCTTTTGCTGCTAAAACTAGCAATTCATATGCCGTTGCAGCACTTAGGAAAATAAAAGAAAAGGTTTAGGCCACTATTATCCTATTATAGTTATGCCAAGCACTTTTATTTTCTGAGAATAGTGAATTTAAAATTAAAATCATCTTATGTCGTTTAGAAGCTTTCACTGCCGCAGTTTTTCAATAAAACTGAAAGGTGTTTGTGTAGGCGAAAACTTACTTTTGAGAGGCCAAAATGAGAACCTCAAAATATATTTTGAGTTCGCAAGAAAAGCCTTTGTTACCCACACACAACATCCTGAGCCAGTTTTAAGCACTGCTTTAAAATGCAGCGCAAGGGTGGGTAACGTGTGGCATCCCTGCCACACTCATGCACCTAAAGCTTGTACAAATCAAGTTATGAGACAGGGGTATATTTAGCCCTTTTTTTGATATTTCAGCATAAAGATCTCAATACTGTTCAAGACAATCTGCTGTTTTTCTTCAGCAGTAGGCACTTCGCGAACTCCAAGCAGCACTTCATGATGGCGCATGCCAAACAATAAAGACACGATCAGCATGGTCAGTGTTTTTAATTCCTCAGCTTGAATAAAACCCAGATCAATCGCCTGCTGAAAGAAGTTTTCCCAAACGGCATTCATGCGCAGATGTGAGGCTTGATAAAATTTTTGTGCCAGCGGATTTTGTTCCGCTGCCAGTTCTATCAATAAGCGTTCCAGCTTGATGGCTTCGGGTAGATTGCTGATATTCAGCGCCAGCTCGCAGGCATGTATGAAGGCATGATGAAAATCACTGTTTAGCTGCAAATTGAACGGACGAGCATTGATCAGCTCATCGCAGGTGGCGGCAATCGCGCAGACAAACAGGTTGGCTTTGTCCTGAAAGTGGTTGTATACCGTCAGTTTGGTTACACCGGCTTCTTGCGCAATCTGGTTCATGCTGGAACCCTGATAACCGTATTTCAAAAATAAGCTTTTTGCCGCATTTAAAATACGCTGCTTTTTTTCTAAATCTTTGGGACGACCCACATTTATTTGCACAATTTTTTCCAAAAAAATTAAAAAGGTCATTGCTTTGACCTGATTATTATAATTACTGTACCAGTCAGTATATTAATTAAAAAATGATCAATTTAAGAGATTGCTTATTTTGCCCTAAAAAACATTTTGAGATAAGAGCGAACTTCATGAGCACAGTAAAGATTGCAGTAAAAACCGCCCTTGCCAGCATGATGATTATTTGCAGTGTGACTTTATTGGGCTGCAGCACGGACGCAACCGAAACAGAACAGGTTCCGTTTGTGATGGTCACTCAACCGAACAGTACTCATAACGAGCAGAAAAGCTACGCTGGAGATGTGCAGGCACGTCAGCAAACAGCTTTGGCCTTCCGGGTAGGGGGACAGATTACCGAACGTTATGTTGATGTCGGTGATCAGGTCAAAGTGGGTCAGGTACTGGCTAAACTGGATGTGAAAGATGCCCAGCTCCAGCTCAATGCAGCAAAAGCTCAACTGGAAAGTGCCCAGTCGGCAGCAAAAATTGCTGCAGATGAACAGCAGCGCTTTAAGCAGTTACTGCCGATGAATGCCGTCAGCCGTTCACAATATGATGCGGTGGATAACCAGTATAAATCGGCAATATCTGCACTGAAACAGGCACAATCCAATTATGAAGTCACTCGTAACCAGACTGGCTATAACCAGCTGATTGCCAATAAAAATGGTGTGATTACGGCACGTAATATTGAAGTCGGACAGGTGGTTGCAGCAGGGCAAGCCGCGTACCAAATGGCGATTGCCAGTGATCGTGAAGTGGTCATTGGGGTGCCTGAACAGGCCATTTCAGAGATTAAAGTCGGTCAGTCGGCATGGGTCACTTTATGGTCTAAAGCTGAAAATAAATTTGCAGGCTATGTACGTGAAATTTCTCCGGCGGCTGATCAGTCCCGGACCTTTAGTGTCAAGGTAGCCTTGCGTGAAGGCAACTCTGCCATTCAGCTGGGGCAAAGTGCCCGGGTGTTTTTTAATCATACCCAGAACAATGTTTTAAGTGTGCCTTTGTCCAGTGTTTCCGCCAATGGCCAGCAGGCCTATGTCTGGGTGGTCAAGCCAGACCAGACCATTCGTAAAGTGGCCGTGACCCTAGGGGCCTATGGGCGTGACAGCGTGCCGGTATTGTCCGGTTTGCAGGCAGATGATTATGTGGTGATTGGCGGTGTGCATTTATTGCGTGAAAAACAGAAAATCCAGCCAATTGACCGCGAAAACCGTGTCGTGAAAATTCGTGCAGGAGCGGTATCATGAATTTAGGCATGAACTTTAACCTGTCGGAATGGGCACTGAAAAATAAAGGTTTGATCCTTTATTTCATGCTGCTGTTAGGGATTGTCGGCATCGTTTCCTATTCCAAACTGGCACAAAGTGAAGATCCGCCGTTTACCTTTAAGGTCATGGTGATCCAGACTTACTGGCCGGGCGCAACCGCGCAAGAAGTGTCCTTGCAGGTGACCGATCGCATTGAAAAAGAACTGATGAGTACCGGTAATTATGACCGCATCATGGCCTATTCGCGTCCCGGTGAATCACTGGTGACCTTTGTCGCCAAAGATTCGCTGCGCTCGAACCAGATTCCCGATGTGTGGTATCAAGTACGTAAAAAAATCGGTGACATCCAGCATCAACTTCCGAGTGGAGTACAGGGCCCTTTTTATAATGATGAATTTGGTGATACTTTCGGAAATATCTATGTCCTGACCGGCAAGGATTATGACTACGCCGTATTGAAGGAATATGCCGACCGTTTGCAGTTACAGTTACAGCGTGTCAAGGATGTTGCAAAAGTCAATCTGGTTGGCCTGCAAGACCAGAAAATCTGGATTGAACTGTCCAATACCAAAGCAGCACAATTGGGTATTCCAGTCACTGCCATTCAACAGGCGCTACAGCAACAAAATACTATGGCCAGTGCGGGTTTCTTTGAAACAGGAACCGACCGCATTCAAATGCGCGTTAGTGGTCAGTTGCAAAGTGTCGATGAACTCAAGCAAATGCCACTTTTGGTGGCAGACAAAACCATTCAACTGGGCGATGTTGCCGAGATTTATCGCGGCTTTAGCGAGCCGGCCCAGCCACGGATGCGCTTTATGGGCGAAAACGGCATTGGCATTGCCGTATCCATGCGTAAAGGCGGCGATATTCTGGCCCTAGGTAAAAATCTGGAAACCGAATTTGCCCGTTTGCAAAAGTCATTGCCTTTGGGCATGGAACTGAAAAAAGTTTCTGATCAACCGGTTGCAGTAAAGCGCAGTGTCAATGAATTCATGAAGGTGCTGGCAGAAGCGGTGATTATCGTCCTGCTGGTCAGCTTTTTTTCACTGGGTTTTCGTACCGGTCTGGTGGTGGCATTTTCCATTCCGCTGGTTTTAGCAATGACCTTTGCCGGCATGAATTTGTTTGATGTCGGGTTGCATAAAATTTCCCTGGGTGCCCTGATTCTGGCACTGGGCCTGCTGGTGGATGATGCCATTATCGCCATTGAAATGATGGCCATTAAAATGGAGCAGGGCTATAGCCGGCTGGAAGCCGCAGGTTTTGCCTGGAAAACCACGGCTTTTCCAATGCTGACCGGCACCTTGATTACCGCAGCCGGCTTTTTGCCAATTGCCACGGCAGCCTCCAGTACCGGTGAATATACCCGTTCCATTTTCCAGGTGGTGACCATTGCCCTGGTGGTGTCCTGGGTTGCTGCGGTACTGTTTGTACCGTATCTGGGAGATAAGTTGCTACCAGATTTTAATAAAGACCTGATTCAAAAAGCACCGTGGTATCAGCGCTTATGGGCCCGTTTGCGCAAGCAGCCAGAGCCTCAGCCGTTCGTGCATCATGCCGGTGAGCATCATGACCCTTATCAAACCAGGTTTTATCAAAAATTTAGAGCTTGGGTAAGTAAATGTATTAGCTACCGTAAAACCGTGATTGCTATCACCGTGGGCATTTTTGTGTTGTCGGTCTTGATGTTTAAACTGGTGCCACAGCAGTTCTTTCCGCCGTCCAACCGTGCTGAAATTCTGGTGGATTTAAAACTGGAAGAAGGCGCATCACTGACTTCAACAGAAAATGCAGTGAAGAAAGTGGAGAAATTCCTGTCGACGCAGCAGGGAATTGATAACTATGTGGCTTATGTCGGTACCGGTTCAACCCGTTTTTATTTGCCTTTAGACCAGCAACTTCCACAGGCCAGTTTTGCCCAGTTTGTGGTTTTGGCATCCTCACTAGATGACCGTGATGAAATCCGCAAATCTTTAGATCAGCAGATCCGCAAATTGTTGCCAGATGTACGTACCCGGGTCTCGTTATTGGAAAATGGCCCGCCAGTCGGTTATCCGTTGCAGTATCGCGTTTCCGGTGAAGACCTGAATCTGGTGCGTCAGTGGGCACATAAAGTGTCGGCCGTCATTGCCGATAATCCGAATACCACCAATGTCCATCTGGACTGGGGTGAACCAAGTAAAGTGATTCATCTGAATATTGACCAGGATCGCGCCCGTCAAATGGGGATATCCAGCCTGGATTTATCTAATTTCTTAAACAGTTCGATTAGTGGGGCCACCATCAATCAATATCGTGAAAAACGTGAACTGATTGAAATCCGCTTACGTGGGGATCAGCAAGAACGGATCAATGTGGAATCACTGTCCAGTCTGGCCGTACCGACTGCCAATGGAGGTTCTGTGCCTCTTGCACAAATTGCCAAAATTGAATATGGCTTTGAAGATGGCCTGATTTGGCATCGTAACCGTTTACCGACCATCACCGTACGTGCCGATATTCAGAGCAAGTTACAGCCTGCCAGCGTGGTGGGAGAACTTGCTGACAAAATGGACCAGCTGCGCGCCGAACTGCCAAGCGGTTATTTGGTCGAAGTCGGCGGTACGGTTGAAGAGTCGGCACGTGGACAAAACTCGGTCAATGCCGGTATGCCGGTCTTCCTGGCAGTGGTCATGACCTTGCTGATGATTCAGCTCAAGAGCATGTCACGTGCCTTCATTGTGTTGTTGACGGCACCCTTAGGTTTAATTGGAGTGGTCCTGTTTCTGCTGTTGCTGAATAAACCTTTTGGTTTTGTCGCAATGCTGGGAACCATTGCACTCTCTGGTATGATCATGCGTAACTCTTTAATCCTGATCGACCAGATTGAACGGGATATTCAGGCAGGACATGATCCTTGGAATGCCATTATTGATGCAACCGTTCGTCGTTGCCGTCCAATTGTGCTAACTGCCTTGGCTGCAGTATTGGCAATGATTCCTTTATCACGCAGTATTTTCTTTGGTCCGATGGCTGTTGCCATTATGGGTGGCTTGATTGTGGCGACCCTGTTAACGCTGTTCTTTTTACCTGCATTATATGCACAATGGTTTAAAGTGAAAAAAAATAGCCAAATGGAGTAATTTTTTGACAATAATCAGGTGCGAAATGTTGAAAACTTCAATATAGTAGCACCTAATATTTGTATACATTTTTATCAAGCAATTTACTGCATATTAAAACTCTAAACATGTGGTAAATGGGGTTGAAACGCACATGATTCAAGACAACTTAAGCCGACTTCGCCGTTCTATTGCGATTTCCTATGTCTTGATGTTTTTCGCATTATTTACGGTGATTAGTGGCATATTTGCCTACTGGTTTGCACGCAGAGTCACCCAGGTGGATGAAGCAGAGGTCTGGCTTCAGGCGCAAGCGCTCTGGATCATGCGTAATATTGTCATTTATATGATTTTGGTGTGTTTTGCAGCACTGTGGTTTATTCCACTGGTTTTCTTTTATTGGGATAGCGCAATTTGGGTCAAAGGTTGTACGGTTGCAGGCGTGGTTTTTGCCATGATTGCCTTTTTATTCTTGTTGAATGCCTGGCTCAAAGGAATCTCTCGATTTTTCAAAAATAAAGCCGTTTTCTAATCTGAATAAACTTTTTTCCCATCTTACCCTTGTAAAATTTGTTTGCATCCCCAATTTCACTCCACAGTTAAGTATTAAATAAAATTCCGTGAGGAGCATCGCCAGACATGGCTAAACGTGATTATTATGAGGTTTTGGGCGTCGCTAAAACCGCTAGTGATGATGAAATTAAAAAAGCCTACCGTAAGTTGGCGATGAAATATCATCCAGACCGTAACCCGGACAACCCAGAAGCTGAAGAAAAATTTAAAGAAGCTGCTGAAGCTTATGAAATTTTATCTGACAGCGAAAAACGCAGCATGTACGACCGTATGGGGCATAACGCTTTTGAAGGCGGCATGGGCGGTGGTGGCTTTGGTGGCGGTTTCAGCGCAGAAGACATCTTTAGTCAGTTCGGCGACATTTTTGGTGGGGCATTTGGTGGCGGTGGTGGCCGTGGCCAGCAACGTGCACGTCGTGGTTCAGACCTTCGCTACGTGATGGAATTGACCCTTGAAGAAGCGGTCAAGGGCGTGAAAAAAACCATTACCTTTACCGCGCCGGCACCGTGTGAGGCCTGTGATGGTAAAGGTTCTAAAAACCCGAACGATGTTGAAACCTGTAAAACCTGTCATGGTGCAGGCCAAGTGCGTATGCAACAAGGTTTCTTCTCTGTTCAGCAAACCTGTAGCACCTGTCGCGGTCAAGGTAAAATCATCAAGAACCCATGTAACACGTGTCATGGTTCAGGTGTAAAAGACCGTCAGCAAACCCTTGAAGTGACTATTCCTGCAGGTGTGGACAATGGCGACCGCGTACGTTTAACCGGTAAAGGTGAAGCGATTCGTGACGGCCAGTCAGGTGATTTATACGTAGAAGTAGTGGTGCGTGAGCACGAAATCTTCCAGCGTGATGGCGCAGACCTGTATATGGATGTGCCTGTCAGCATTGCTGATGCTGCTTTGGGTAAAGAAATTCAGATTCCAACCTTGGATGGTCGTGTAAGCCTGAAAATTCCTGAAGGAACTCAAACCGGTAAACTGTTCCGTTTGCGTGGAAAAGGGGTGAAACCAGTACGTACCAGCATGCAGGGCGATTTACTCTGCCGCGTAGTGGTAGAAACACCGGTGAATTTGACTGCTCGTCAACGTGAGTTGTTAAAAGAATTGCAAGAAACGATGGATGGAGATGACAATAAATCATCGCCTAAGAAGAAATCGTTCTTTGGGCTGTTTGATTAAATTCAGACAGTGATCAGAAAAAGGGATGCATGTGCATCCCTTTTTTATTATTTTATATTTCCTATAAGAGATTTTATTTTAAATGAATTTTAAATAAGAAATTGAAATTATTAGATTTATTCATGCATTTTATGTGGTTTAAATCTTTATATTATAGATATTTATTTTTAGTAAAATCTTATTCATCGGATTTCTTTAGGGATAAGGGTTTTACAATACTTATCCCTAAATTAAATTATAATGAATATTAATATCTTAATTTATTTTAATTAGATTATAAAATTTATCACTCAGAAATTTAGCACCATCTGGTCCAAAATGTCCTCCATCATAAAAAATTATTTTTTTATCATCTGTTAATACCTTACAACTTATTTCTGATGGACAAATTAAGTTATACATATTTATATATGTTAGTCCTGGTCTAGAGCGTAAAATTTTATCAATTTCAATATTTTGTTCTTTTTTAAATTTTGCTGCATATTTGTCAATATCATTCATATCTGTATATTTTTTTCTGCTATACAGGTTAAATAACTCAACGCTACTTTTAGATAAATCTTTGCGACCAAAAACCCATATTTTTTTATTCGAATTTGCTAAATTTTCAATTTTATCAAAGGCTGTATTTATATACGGAGTAGTAAAGTCATTCCAATTAAAAGCAATAAATATTCTATCTGCTTTCTCAAATAATTTTTTATCACTCAGAGCATAATTTATTTGTTCATTACAAGTTGGAATAACATCTGGTTTATTCATAGTCATAAAATTAATTTTTTCATAGTATTTTTGTTTTATTGATTCATTAATATACGGGATATTACATTCGGTATAGATAGTGCGAGCTACAATGTCAAAATTTTTATCATTATTTTTTCCTTTTAGTAAGTTTATTAAATCTGCTGATTGAGAATCACCAATAATTAATATTTTTTCTTTACCATTCTGGTCAAATTGTTTTTTTGAAGCATAATACCTTTGGTATTCCCAAGTATATTCATGCATTTCCTGTATATTAATATTATTTGCTTCCTGTAATTCTACAGGTAACCTCCACACCCATCCTTTTCCTATAAAGCTTGAAGCACTTGCAAGAAGAATAATAATTATAAAACTTTGGCAAAGTGATAGGTATGTTGCTTTGTCAAAATTTAAAGTATTTCTAAATTTTTTTTCCACTAAATTATATAATATTATAGATAAAATAAATGTAGTAAATAATAATAATAACTTTATTCTATAGTTAAGGGTTATTTCAGGAAATATATAAATGAAAAATACAAATACAGGCCAATGTACTAAGTATAATGAATAACTAATTTCACCTATATATTGTATAGATTTTAAGCTAACTATTTTTTCAAAAGAAATATTACTACCTGCATAGATTATTAAGGATGTTCCTATAACAGGTATCCAAACAATTATACCAGGGAATGCCATAGTATTATTAAACTTAAGTATTGAAAATATTATCAAAAGTAAACCAAAAAAGTAAATTAAATTATTAATGAGTCTAGTAAATAAAAACTTTCTTTCTAGGATAAAAACTAATGCACCTATCGAAAATTCATGTATACGAAAAGGCATTAGAAAAAATACACCTGTCGAATCATATGATAAATATTTATATGATATAAATCCTGAAATGAAAATTATTAATGATAAAAAAATAAAATAAAGTTTTCTTAAATAGATCATAAATAAAAGAATTAATGGCCATATCATGTAAAACTGGAATTCGACGCTTAGAGACCATGTATGTAAAAGTGGTTTTAGTGTGGAAAAATTATCAAAATACCCACTAGTAAACCAAAAATAGATATTTGAGAATCCAACAGTAGAAAATATTGTTGTAGCTGATAAAGCTTCAAAATCTAGTGGAGAGAAAATAAAAAAACCTATGATATAAGTGATTATTATAGTTGCCAAAAAAGCAGGATATAACCTTTTTATCCTGCTAAAATAAAAATCTTTAAAATTAAATTTTTTTTGTTCTGTATTAATGATGATAGATTTAGAAATTAAATAGCCAGAAATTACAAAAAATATATCAACTCCGACAAAGCCACCTTTAAAAAATGAAACTTGGAAATAATATAGAATTACAGCTAATACAGCTATTGCTCTTAGACCTTGAATGTCATCTCTAAATTGTTTTTGAGTCAATTTTTATCCCCATAATTTTTCTTTTTAACTACATATAATTTTTAATTATTGATGAATTTATATGCTGTGAAGTATAAGCTAACTTAGCTATTTTGTACAAAAAATAAACAGTAAAAGTGATTCCCTAACCTTATAAATCTTGTTTCTATTACATTAAGAAGGAAATCTACATTTTTTAGAAAATTAACTGGTCTTATACAAAGGATGATTTTTTAATTTCTCTAGGATTCATACTAAAAAATAGACAAATATATTTTTCGTATTTAAATAATTCAATTGTTTATTTCTATCAAAAATTGGTTCGCCTTTTTGATACTTTATCTCGTTCGATGTCTAAGGACTTATCAATGCTCTAAAGCTGGGACGAGTGGTTTTAAATAATGAGCTGATTTTTTCTTATCCATATTTCTTGGCTTTCTTTCAAATCTTGGCTTAGGATATGATCACGTCAATACCACTAAGACCCGTAGAAATAATTTTATTACTAAAGCCATATTTCTCAATTTTGTATCAGCCTTGTTCTGTATCAACTATCATCAAACCTCAAATTTAAGTGATCGCTAAAATTGACATTTAGTCATATTCCAAAAAAATTCTACATGACTTTATTTATCGGTTTTTTATCAAAATCAGTGATTTTGCTATTTAGGTATTTTCATTGATTTTATGCAATCAATCTTAGTGTTATTACAGAGTTTTGATATAGTAAGACCAATTTAGAATCAACATTAGGAATATGTTATGTCAGCAGCTCCACGCATTGGTGTATTAGGTGCAGGCGGTCGTATGGGACGCATCCTTATTCAGGCAGTGAAAGAAGCAGGTTACCAACTTGCAGCAGCGGTTGAACGTCCTGAAAGCAGCCTGATTGGTGCAGATGCCGGTGAGATCGCTGGTATTGGTGCTGTTGGCATTAAGGTTGTAGGTAATCTGCAAGACGTATTAAAAGACTGTGATGTGGTGATTGATTTCACAGCGCCTGTTGCGAGTGTACAGCATTTAAAATTGTGCCGTGAAGCAGGGGTGGCCATTGTGATTGGTACCACAGGCATGAATGATGAACAAAAAGCATTTTTAGATGAAAGTGCAACGCAAACGCCTGTGGTCTATGCAGCAAACTATTCTGTTGGGGTAAATGTTTCAATTAAACTGTTGGAACTTGCTTCTAAAGTATTTGGTGATACAGTCGATATTGAAGTGATTGAAGCGCATCACCGTCATAAAGTCGATGCACCATCAGGTACAGCATTAATGATGGGTGAAGCAATTGCCGGTGCTTTAGGTCGCGATCTTAAAGAAGATGCCGTGTATTGCCGTGAAGGGCATACCGGTCCGCGTGAGCGTAAAAGCATTGGTTTCCAAACCATTCGTGGTGGTGACATCGTGGGTGAACATACTGCAATGTTTATTGCTGATGGTGAACGTGTTGAAATTACCCATAAAGCAACTAATCGCATGAACTTCGCTTCAGGTGCGGTACGTGCAGCTGCTTGGGTAGTGGGTCGCGAAGCACGTAAATATGATATGAAAGATGTACTTGGTTTTAACGATATTAAAGTATAAAAAATCGTTAAAATCATTTATAACAATACATAGCAAAATTAAAATAAGAAGCACAATGGAATGAAAAAAGTGATATTGATGGCCTGTGCAGTAGCGATGCTTGCTACTGTACAAGCTAAACCTATGGATAATGCCAAACTCAGTATTAACAAAAATAATATTAAAGTGTGGACCTATCAAAACAGTCAAAACCCGGTATTTTTATACAAAGCTGAGACCACTTACGATACACCTTTCGAAAAAGCCGTCGGTCTGATTCTGGATGTCGATCATGCGGTGAAATGGGTGCCGTATATGGGCAGCATCAAAGTCCTGTCGCGCGATGACAAAAAAGGCGAGTTTTTATTGTATATGGTGTTGGATTTTCCTTTTCCGCTAAAAGATCGTGATTTAGTGGTACAAGGCAAAATGATGAAAGATGCTCAGGGTGTTATTACCATAAAAAATAAAGCAGTCGATAAAGGCTATGCCAAAAATCCGGATTATGTACGTTTAACCCATTATGAAGGCGATTGGACCTTTCAAAAATTAGCCAATAATAAGGTCAAAGTTTCCACGTATGGTTATGCCAATCCTGAAGGTTCCATTCCTTTAACCTTTGTAAATATGTTTGTCCAGCAGCAACCGTATCAGATGTTGCAGAAGATGAAGACAGAACTTGCGAAACCTTCAAGTATTCCGCTGTTGCCTGAAGCATTACGTTAAAACAGAAAAATAAAAAGTCCGCATCAAGCGGACTTTTTCCTTTACAGTATTTTATAAATATCACTAATTATTCAGCTCTTTATTCGATGAAAATTTAATCTGAACAAATATCTATATTCACTGAAAAATCTGACCTTAAGTATCATGAGCCACAGATATGCTCTATGTGTTGTAGTGGGAAAATCATGTCAAAAGCAGTTCTATCCCAAGTGATGAATGCCAATGTTGTCGATGAGTTATTCAGTTAATTCCATTTTCAAGTTTTCAAGATCGGCGTGATTTTGCAGCTGTTATTGTGGTTAAAAATACATTAATTTGAAAAATATTCTGGATTAAATATCAATACATGAGTGCAAGATGAAATCGACCATCGAAGAATTACACGCTTTTGTGACCATTGTCGATAGTGGCTCGATTGTGATGGCAGCCGAACGTCTGGGACAAACTACATCCGGTGTCAGTCGGGCTTTGCAACGTCTTGAAAACAAGCTCACTGTAACCTTGCTGGAACGTACCACACGTAAGTTGAAACTCACTCAGGAAGGACAACTGTTTCTGGAAAAAGCCCGTAAAATTTTAAATGACCTGGGTGAAGCTGAAGATGCCTTGCTGAAATCTGATAGTGATACTTCGGGACTGATTCGGGTGGATTCTGCGACGCCTTTTATTTTGCATGTCATTGTGCCGCTGATTCAGGAGTTTATGCAGCAATATCCCAATATCGAAATTGAACTGACGAATCATGATCAGGTCATTGATTTACTGGAACATAAAACCGATGTCGCCATTCGTTTTGGAGATTTGCATGATTCAAGTTTACATGCCAGATTATTATGTCGCAGTCGTCTCTATATCGTAGCCAGTCCCGGGTATTTAGAACAACATGGAATACCGCAATCTCCAGCGGATTTATCGCAACATGCTTTACTGGGCTTTAGTCAGCCGACCCATTTAAATGCCTGGCCGATTCAGTTAAATGACACAGATTTGATTGTTCATCCTAAAATAAAAGCCTCCAATGGTGAAACCGTTCGGCAATTGGCTTTACAGGGCCTAGGAATTACTTGTTTGTCACGATTTTTGATTGAACAGGATTTACAAGCGGGACGCCTGACAGCCTTATTGGAAGATCAAATTCGTCTGCATTATCAGCACATTCATGCAGTTTACTACCGACAAGAGCATCTGCCGAAACGGGTACAGTTGTTTATTGAATTCCTGGCACACAAGCTTGCCATCTATTTATAAGTGACTTAAAAACCAATCAGGCAAAATAAATAAAAATCTGCCAAGCCCGATGGGTCTTGGCAGATTGGATACAAGTGAAGATTAAATTGAAAACAGACTTAGAAATCTGCTTTCAGCACAATCCGATAACGCGCATTTCCTGAATGGAGGTGTTCAATCGCCTGATTGAGTTGCGACATTGGAAATACTTCAATTTGCGGGGCAATATTTTTACGCGCAGCGAATTTCAGTAATTGGCGTAATGCAGCAGGGGAGCCTGTAGGCGAACCAGTCAGTGATTTTGCACCGCCAATCAGTGTGCCAGCTGAGATCTGCATAGGTTCCAAGGGAAGCCCTAGCATATGCACCGTACCGTTTGGTGCCAAAGTAGCCAGATAAGCCTGCCAGTCCAGGGTCACATTGACGGTACTGAGTAACAAATCGAATTTACCGCGTTGAGCTTTTAATGCGGCTGTATCACGGCTATTCACTACATGGTCTGCACCCATGGCTTTCAGTTCTTCAGCCTTGTCTAAATTAGATGTGAATGCCGTAATTTCACAGCCCCAAGCTTTGAGCAGTTTGATCGCCATATGACCTAGACCGCCAATCCCGATCACACCCACATGATGTATGGCTTGAATCTGGTGTTTGAGAATCGGATCAAACACGGTAATACCCCCACAGAGGAGTGGTCCGGCACTTTCAGGGTCCAGATCTTCGGGCAGGGGAATCACCCATTGCCAACCGGCACGAACTTTGTCGGCAAAACCACCGGCATGTCCAACAATGGTTGCCGTTTGTCCACCAGTACACAGCACTTGCTGACCCGATACACAGGAATCGCAATATTGGCAACTTTCAGCAGTCCAGCCAATGCCCACTCGTTGTCCGACTTTTAAACCTTTGGCTTCTGAGCCGAGCTGAGTAATGGTGCCAATAATTTCATGTCCGGCCACCACAGGATAAACCGAAGATTTCCACTCATTATCAATCACTGAAATATCAGAATGGCATAAACCGCAGTATTCAACTTTAACTTCAACCTGATGCGGCTGTAATTCTCCCGCATCAAACTGGTAGGGTTCAAGGGCTGCACCTGCCTGCATCGCTGCATAGGCATGGATGATGTTATTACTCATGGCAAAATCCTTTCATGATCATTTTAATGAGGACGATGTTTTAAAAGTGCAATGATTTTCATGGTCATCGACCATACCCACTGCTTGCATAAAAGCATAACAAATGGTGGGTCCTACAAATTTAAAGCCCTGCTTTTTTAAAGCTTTTGAAAGCGCAAGACTCCTGTCAGTTTGGGCAGGGGCTTGACGATAATCTACTACATCATTGTATAAGGTTTGATATTCAACAAAGCTCCATAGCCAGTCGCTGACATTACGCTGTTGTGGTTTTAATTGTTGGGTTAAATGCTGCCAGGCCATGGCATTGTCACGAATTGCTTTGAGCTTGCCGATGTGTCGAATCAAACCGGCATCTTGTAATTTATTTTCCAGCTCTGCATCACTGAACTGGGCAATCTTTGCAATCGGAAATTGAAAAAAATGCTGCCGATAACGGTCCCGTTTTTTTAGTACCGTAATCCAGGACAGGCCGGCCTGCTGTCCTTCTAGACACAGCATTTCAAATAAATGGGCTTCATCATGACTGGGAACTCCCCACTCATGGTCATGATAAGCGATATAAAGAGGATCATTTGAGCACCAGCCACAGCGTTGAATCGACATTTTTGATGCTCCTGAACAGGTTTAAAGTTTGAATTCAGTCCATTGATCTTGCTGATTGTCCCAGTAATACAGTTCGGCTTGCGGTAAATCAGTGAACTGAATCCACATGTCTTTACCCGTTTTTTCTGCAAAACCGGTGCTGATCAAAAGCGCTTCTTCGGTAATTTCCATTACCCAGCCCTGGTGAGTTTGTCCCGCCAAAACAATTTTTTGTTGATTGCCTGATTCAGCAAATTCGACCAAACGATTGATCAACGCTTCTGACATGAATAGTTCCTAAAAAATTAACGTAAATAAGGATAGGGATTCACCACACCACGACCCTTACCTTCAAGGTAAATACCATAGTGTAAATGCGGTGCCGTATGACGGGCATTGCCGGTATTGCCGACATAACCGATCAGGTCGCCTTTTTTGACATAATCACCGACATTTAAGCCGCGTTTATGATCATCAAGATGGGCATAGTAATGCCAGGTTCCACCGGGTCCCAGAATCCAAACCACTTTACCACCCAAATTGTTATTGCGTAAGTCGGCAATGAGGCCTTCCGTGGCGCTCAGCACTTTTGTTCCACGTGGAGCCATAATATCAATGCCTTCATGAGTGCGGCCACTACTGCGGGAAGCGCCCCAGGTATCCTTTAACTGTCTGGCTTTGATATTTTTTACCGGAATAGGCAATGATGATTTCAGCTGCATACTTTTCAGCTTTTGTACCTGAGCTGGCGGAAGCCGGGTAGAGGAAGATTTTTGCGGCGTTGAAGTACATGCCGCAATCCACAAGATGCTAAAACCCAAAAATAAGGTCGAAATAAAACGTAGCACTGTTCATCCTTTTTTCATTCTAATCTATGTGAAAATTATTCGAAGTACAGTGCCTGACTATGTCATAAATTTACTGCAGAGATCAATTTTTTCATCGCAGTAGGCAGCCCCATTGCTGTTGCACTTTTTGGGCTTAACCAGTTGCCATTCAGTTCAATCGAAAGATGTTCTTGCTGGTCAGCATCCACTTCAAAGCAGATGGCTTCCAGTTGCCAGGTAAAATGAGTAAAACTATGCGTGATCTCAGCGCGTTGAATTACTTTTTTAAGTCCCAAAGTCTGGCACAGGCTTTCAAACTCAACTGGATCTTCAATAATCGGCAAGCACCATAAGCCGCCCCATAGCCCGCTATTGGGACGTTGCTGCCATAACCATTGATCACCAGACTGAATTAGTAACACTTGAGCTGATTTTACCGGCACAGCTTTCTTGGCTTTTTTAAACGGCAGTTCAGTTTCCAGGCCTTGTTGATGTGCCTTACAGTGCTGTTGCATCGGGCAATATAAACAGAGCGGTTTTTTCGGGGTACAAATGGTTGCGCCCAGGTCCATAATGGCCTGGGTATAGTCATGATTGCGCTCAACTGGACAAAGCTGTTCAGCCAATTGCCACATGGCACGTTCATGTACAGGTTTGGACAGATCGTCTTCAATGGCAAAGAAACGCGCCAATACCCGTTTGACATTGCCATCCATAATCACGCCGTACTGACGCAAACCCAGTGACATCAATGCCCCTGCCGTGGAGGGACCGATTCCCGGCAGTTCCATCCATTGTTCACGTGTTGAGGGAAAATGGCCTTGCTGTGCAACAAGTGCTGCAGCTTTATGCAAATTTCGAGCCCGGGCATAGTAACCCAGACCCGCCCAATAAGGGGCTACATCATCCCAACTGGCCCGTCCTAAATCTTCAACTGTAGGAAAGCGTTCGATAAAACGCTCAAAATATTGCAGCACAGTTTTCACCTGGGTTTGCTGTAACATGATTTCAGACACCCAGACCTTGTAGGGATCATCAACCACTTGCCAAGGCAAATCATGACGACCATGTACATCAAACCAGGAAAGCAGGGCATCGGCAAAAGAAAACTGTGACATGTGAACCGTAGAGTGGGAATAGATGAATAGTATAACGAAAATTGCATGTTACTGCGGGGATGTCCTAAGCAAAAAATGATGCCGAAGCATCATTTTTTGTTGGATAAAACACCATCCTTTTTTACTCGCTGGACATGCCCCAGCGCTCATCAAGTTTCAATGTCTGACCTTCATAGCGTGGAATAATATGAATATGCAAATGTTCATTCACCTGACCAAACACTGAACCATCATTAAAGCCAATATGGAAGCCGGAAGGATGGTAACGTAATTTCAATTCATTACGGGCCAGCTCCAGCAGAGACATTAAGCTTTTACGTTCCTTGTCGGTAATATCAAAAAAAGAACTGACATGACGTAGAGGAACAATCACGGAATGACCTTTAGATAAAGCATTTGGTTCGGGTAAAATCACCCCGAAATCATTTTTATCAATGATGTCATATTCATCAAAATTGCAATATGCACAATTGTTTGTAGTCATTGTTGTATCCTCTCTAAATTTTCCATGTCACGGGTTCAGTAAAAATACCAGAACCCTCTTACCTTCATCGTTATTCACCAAGTCGGGTTTTCAATAATTCATACATCGCAGATAAACCTTGCTGTTCAGCTGCTGCGTTATAGCCCAGATCAACACCATTGGCTTTGGCACGCTCGTCTGCAAGCGGGTTGCTAAAGCCATGTTTAGCATCTTCAAAGATAATCACTTCATGCTCGACTTGAGCAGCATGCATTTCTTCTTTAAAGCGTGCTACATCATCCAGACTCACCATGCTATCTAGCTCTCCGTGGAGCACTAGAATTTCAGCTTTGACCTGTCCGGGTTGGGCCGGTGCTTTGGGGGTAAGTGTGCCATGGAAGGTGACCACAGCCTGTAAGTTCGCTCCAGAACGTGCCAGATCAAGTACGACTTTCCCGCCATAACAAAAACCTACAGCTGCAAGTTTATCTGCATTTACTTCCTCTTGCGCAGCTAATGTGGCTAAACCTGCGGACGCACGAGTCACAATTGTTTCAGGGTCTTCAAAGGTTTGCATCATCCATTCACTGGCTTGAGGTACGGCCGTAGTGACTTTTTTATCCCCGTACATATCAATAGCAAGAGCGGCATAGCCGTGTTCAGCAAGCTCACGCGCACGCTGTTCGGTGTAATCATTTCGTCCCCACCATTCTGGTGCAACAATAATTCCCGCGAGCGGTTTTGCCGATTCAGGGGCGGCAAAGTATCCAATCAAATGTGTTCCATCTGCTGCGGTGTACTGAATTTCACAAGTCTTAATGCTCAGAGCCATGGATTTAATCCTTGTAATGAATAAAAAAAAGTATTGATTAAAGTATAGAAATGGATTTCTTTTAATGATTGTACAAGATCGGTCAATGTTGAGTGCATACTATTCTGCATAAATTGAAACATGCTTTTTATTAATCGGGTGATATATCTAAATATTCAAAAAATATGAATTAATTTTATTTTATAAACAAGAGAAGAAAGAGGAAACAGGTTGGCAAAATTTAGAAATATGGCTTTTTAAAGGGAAATGCACATGATGAGGGGAGTACATCTAATCGATGTTAAAAATAGCGAGCGGTCATAACTGTTAGGAGAGCTTTAGATTAACTCGCTCGCTATTTTAAAATGAAAAGTAACGGATTGATTAGTTACTGGATTTAGGTAATACCTCAAGCAATTCGACATCAAAAATTAAGGTGCTATTTGGTTCAATCACATCGCCAGAACCAATTTGACCGTAACCCAGTTGTGCAGGAATAAAAAAGCGGTATTTGGCACCTTCTTTCATCAGCTGCAGACCTTCAGTCCAGCCTTGAATAACCTGGCTGACCTGAAATTCCGCTGGTTGGTTTCGGGCAATTGAACTGTCAAACACCGTTCCATTAATCAGTCGCCCTTCGTAATTAACTTTAACCACGGAATTGGCCTTCGGTGATTTTCCAGTACCCTGTTTCAAAATCTGATATTGCAAACCGGATTTGGTTGTTTGAACACCTTCTTTTTTGGCATTGGCCGCTAAAAATTCAGCCCCAATTTTGGCATTGGCGTCGGCCTTTTGTTTTAGTTCGATCAGCTGTTTTGCTTCACTTTGCTTTTTATGTTGATTCAGAACACGAGCCATTTCTTCATCGGTCAAGGCAGATTTACCATCTTGAGTGGCTGTCTTTAAACCAAGTATGAATGCATCCAGATCTAAATCTTTAAACGATTCAGCATTGCTACGTCCCATTAAATAACCAAAGCTGTAGCCAACCTGTTCTTTTAAACTGCTGGTATTGGTCACCGTTTTTGCAAAACTTACCGTGCTGCACAAGCATAAACAAAGGAGTGTTATAGATATTTTCATATTCTTATCTCAAGATAAATAAATAAATAAGGAGAGCAAAAGCTCTCCTTAAAATTATTATTTTACTTTAATCAATTCAACATCAAAAATAAGTGTGCTATTGGCAGGAATCATGCCAGGAACGCCTTGTTCACCATAGCCTAATTGTGACGGAATATAAAGAGTCGCTTTACCGCCTTCTTTCATCAGCTGTAGACCTTCAGTCCAGCCTGGAATGACTTGATTTAACGGAAATTCGATCGGCTGACCACGCTCAATTGAGCTGTCAAATACTTTACCATCGACCAATTGGCCTTTGTAATGGACAGTCACCATAGAACTGGCATTTGGTTGTTTACCTGTGCCTTCTTTGATAATTTTGTATTGCAAGCCTGAAGCTGTAGTTTTCACACCCGGTTTTTTTGCATTTTCAGCCAAGAAATTATCACTGGTAGATTGAGCTGTTTTTGCTTGATCCAGCTGTTTCTGTTGCATCTCTTTTTGGAACTGCTGATAGGCCTGTTGAAGTTCTTGTTCTGTATAAGCCGGTTTATTACGAGCATGCCCTTCACGTACACCTGTAACAAAGCTGTTAATATCTAATTCTGGTGGGGTTTGATGTGCCACTTCATAGCCGAGTGCATAACTGATTTTCTCAACAGCAGAAGCATTTTTTGATGCTTTTGAAGTCACAGTAGCCGGGTTTTGAGTTGCATAATAAACAGGTACAAGTGCAGCACCGCCTAACAGAACAGCGACAGCGATGGGTAAGGCTTTACTCATAGGTTTTCCCAAATTCATTTTATATTAAAAAAGTTGCATTAATTTTAGCAGACTTTTCTATCCAACACGTTTCCAGTGAAGCGTAGTGTACAGAAATCCAATATATTCTTATCAACACCTCTATTCTATAACAGACTGAATATATAAAACATTTATCATACAATAAAATGTCTATTTTTATTTAAGCAAAAAATGAAAGATGAGTTTTAAGCCATATGCTTTCATCGTTTAATTTGCCCAAGAAATAGTGACAAGGAAATAAGCATAAAAAAGTAAAAGCCAGTGATTTGCACTGGCTTTTAGCATAAAATGCTTTCAATCATGTTCAATAAAAAGAGTTAATCATTATCTTTTGAGGCTTTATACCCATAGGTGTAGTTATAGCCATAACCATAGCCATAACCGCCTGAGCCACGTTGAATATCATTCAGAATAAAGCCATTCACTTTCACATTCACTTGTTCAAAACGATTGACTGTTAATTCAAGTTCCTTCATTTGCGATTTTGCATAACGCGCAATCACTAAATTTACACCTGCATATTGTGAAATGATAATACCGTCTGTGACTGCCAATACCGGCGGAGTATCAATAATAATATGATCATACAAGGGTGAAAGGTGATCTAAAAGTTCCGAGAATTTTGCCGAACTTAACAGCTCTGAAGGATTCGCCGGATTTTTACCACGAGTGATCACATCCAAATGAGGAACTTCTGTAGATTTAATAATGCTTTCAAATGATTGTTGACCATTTAAAAATTCAGCCAGACCGGATTGATTATCCTGATTAAAATATCTGTGTAAATAACCACGACGCATATCGCCATCGATAAGTAACACCCGCTTATTACTCTGTGCCAGAATGGTCGCCAAGTTCGCGGAAATAAAAGATTTACCCACCTCAGGAGCAGGCCCTGAAATCATGATGATATTATTTTTGGCGTTGCTTAAAGCAAAATGAATCGCTGTACGCATGCTACGTAAGCTTTCAATCGCAATATCATCGCTGTTTTTAACGGCTAAAATAGGAATATGTTTGTTCTTTTTCAGTAGCTTAAGTCGGCTTTCTTGAATAGGTGAACGTGGAACAGTGGCATAGACAGGCAAATCCAGTTCATTTTCAATTTGATTGGCATCTTTAATGCCTGAACGCATCATATTACGTAATAAAGCCAGTAAGGTTCCCAGGAAGCCCCCCAGGAAGATGGCTAAAATTAAAATTTGCAGTTTTTTCGGTGCAATCGGTTTAATTGGCTCAACGGCTGTATCGACAACCCGGACATTGCCAATTTCACCCGCTTTGGCAATACGCAATTGCTGGTATGAGTTAAGCAGGGCAGTATAAAGCTGCTGTTTGACTTCAACCTCACGGTAAAGCTGTAAATAACGACGTTGCAAATCAGGCAGTTGTTTTAAAGTACCATTCAGCTCGGCAATTTTATTATTAATAGCACCAAGTTGAGCATTCATTTGCTGCATCACCGGATGTTCACTGGTGTATTTTGCAGAAGCTTCCGCCAGTTTTTGCTCCAGTTCAGCTTTAGATGTTTCTAGCTGAATGCTCTGGGTTAAATACAATTCGGATTCTTTGGTCACATCAACCGTATTAAACTGTTGACGGAATTTGTTAAATTCGCGTTCAGCAACATCGAGCTGTTGTTTTAATTCAGGTAACTGTTCTTCAAGGAATTTAAGTGTTTGTGCAGTTTCAGCAGAACGGCGTTCAATATTTTGGTGGCTATAGGCAACCAGAATTGAATTGAGAACCTGGGTGATATGTTGTTTGTCTTGACCTTGATAATTTAAGCCCAAGATACCTGTCATTTTGCCTTTTTCAGCCACAGAATAGTTATTTGTGATTGAACTCATGGCAGCAGGTAAAGACATTTTTGCAATATTATAACTGTCTTTCAGCTGGTCTTGAGTATAAATGGCCACTTTCCAAGTCCCGAATTCTGAACTGAGATGGCTCTCTTGGTTGGTCAGTCCAGTAAAAACCACTTGTTCGGTTTCTGGATCCATTAAGGTGAATTTATTGCCATTAAAATTAAGTAATAAATTCTTGTCTAAGTAATAAGCCGGAACTTCAAATTTGCGAACATCAAATGACTGGGCATCATCCTTAAATAAAACAGATTTGCTGTGATATTGAGTCTGATAATCGTGTGGATTTAATAAGCGATCAAAAAAACTGTTTTCTGTCCCAGAAATCTTTAAATCCAGATTTAAGTTTTTAATGACTGAGCCAAGTACTAATCGCGATTTCAAAAGTTCAATTTCAGCCTGAGCCGGTTGCTTTTGCTCAATCATATTGGATAAATCACCCAATAATGCGGCAGAAGTCCCCTTACTTTCTTCTACTTGTACCAAGGCATCCACTGAATAGGTATCGGGCGTGGTTCTTAAATATAATAGGGCACAAACCAGACTTAAAATGATGCAGAGTGCAATAAGTTTCCATTGAGCAATCAGTGAAAAGAATAGTTCTTTTAAATCAATGGTATCTTCAGTATTGGTATTTTGGCTCATAATTTTGCTATCAAAAAGTTAAATATGTTGTGTCCAGTCGTTAATACAGTCTTGTATTAACTGACAGGTTTCATCAAAGACCAATTGCTCATGCTGGAAGGGGTCAGGGACATTTTTGCCTTGCCAATGACCTAAGCGGAAGGTTTTTCCTTTAGCAAAAGGCCAGGTTTGCTCTAAATGCTTTTGCTGATTTTGACTCATGACTAAAATCAGATCGGCCTTTTTAATGAGGTCAGCATTCAGCTTTTTGGCAATATGAGGACTCATATCAATACCTAAACGCTGCATACAAAGAGAAGCCTTTTGATCTGCAGCGTGGCCGACTAAACCGGAAATACCCGCAGACTCAATATGAAGCTGCGGATACTGCTGTTTTAAGAAATATTCAGCCATCGGACTACGACAGATATTGCCTACACAAACCACAAGGATATTCTGAATTTGCATTATTGCCCCAAGCGATCCAAATTATAAAGTGCATTTGAAAATGGAATAATTTGGTTGACTACACGTTGCCAACGAGCTAGACCAGAAGCATCGACGTAGACAATGTCATTACTGCGCATTTTGAACTTATTGGCTAAACCAAAATCGGCAATACTGGTTAAATCCAGTTGATAAACTTCAGTAGAGGTATCTCCAGCATTGCTGCGAACCACATAAATTTTACTTCGACTTGCAGACAGCGGATTTAAACCTAAACTTTCACCTAAAACATCACTTAAACTCATCCCCTGATCACGCATTGGTAAGGATTGGTTTTTACCCGATTCACCCATCACATAAATTTTTTGGTTTTCACGTGAATTGACATATAAAGTATCATTCGGTTGAATCAGCAAGTTATGTAAGGACAGTCCGGCTTTTTCCAGCTCAATACTATTCAGTTGATAGGTACGACCTTGTCTGACCAGAGTAATAGAGGCATTATCGCCTTGCTGAGAGTTCACACCACCCGCCATACCTAAAGCGGTATATACACTCACGGGTTGATCGCTTAGAGCAAATTGCCCGCCTTTCATCACATTGCCTTGCACGGAAAAGCGCTGACCTTGATATGACAATACCCGAGCAATCACATCTGGTGTTTTTAAATAGCGGGAAAGTTGACTACGTAACTCCTGGTTGACCTGAGTTAATGACTTTCCTGCAGCCTTGTAGCGTCCAATCATGGGGAATTGGATATAGCCATTTTGATCAATTTGATAACCATTGGCTTGTACAGCTTGTTCATTACTTATTGTATTTGTAGGCGGGGTAATTTCGGGATAGGCCCAAAGATAAATGGAAAGAATATCGCCTGGACTCAATTTATAATTTTTATGGGAAGTATTAAATAAATGGGCATAATCTTGACGAATATTAATTTCGGCGGGTTGTACGGCAAATAAAGATTCTTGAGTGAGTTTGATTACATTAACTTGAGTTCCTAAATCCGTTTGATAAACCCCTTCACTAGGTAAATCATAAGTTTGCAGACCTGATGTAATGGCACAACCCGTCATTCCTAAACTCAGTGCAAACATAACGCTATAATGGTAATAACTCACTCGAAATCCTGTTTATAAAAATAATTTGAAAATATATAGGCGTAATTTGCCCAACAAATAAAATTTGAACAATATTATTTTATACCATTAACCTTTTGTTACCTAGTCTAAGATGTAGTTGAATCGTAAGAGGTTTGGTGGAGGGGCAGAATTACTGCTGTCTGATCGTTAAATAAAAAATAAATTTATCTATTACATGATGTTTTTTGCATTTATAAGCCATCATTTTAAGAGTTAATTGAATTGCCCATTTGAATAATCTCTCAAGTAAAGACAACATTTTACAATTAAAATTACTGAAATTTCTGTTATATTATAATGCTATTTACAACGTCACGATGATTAACAATTCATCGATCGCATAGGCTTCTATATGTTACAACTCTCTGAACTGAAAATAGCAATTATTGGGCTAGGTTATGTTGGTTTGCCACTGGCAGTAGAGTTTGGTAAAAAAGTTTCAGTTATAGGCTTTGATATTCATCAAAAACGGATTGATGAATTAAAAAGCGGACAGGACCATACTTTAGAAGTTTCTCCCGAAGAATTAAAACAATCCACACATTTAAGTTACACCTCACAGCTTGAAGAGCTGTCTGAGTGTAACTTCTTTATTGTTACTGTACCCACCCCGATTGATGAATATAAACAGCCTGACTTAACCCCATTGGTTAAAGCCTCGCAGAGTATTGGCAAGGTGCTAAAAAAAGGCGACGTGGTGGTATATGAGTCGACCGTATATCCGGGTGCAACGGAAGAAGTCTGTATTCCTGAACTGGAAAAAGTATCTGGCCTAAAATTCAATCAGGATTTCTTTGCCGGTTATAGTCCTGAGCGCATTAATCCGGGCGACAAACTGCACCGTGTGACCAATATTTTAAAAATCACTTCAGGTTCAACCGCTGAAGTGGCGGACTATGTTGACCAGGTCTATAACCTGGTGATTGAAGCGGGTACCCATAAAGCGTCGAGTATTAAAGTCGCGGAAGCTGCGAAGGTGATTGAAAATACCCAGCGCGATGTCAACATTGCTCTGATCAATGAATTGGCGGTGATCTTTAACAAAATGGGTATTGATACTGAAGCTGTGCTTCAAGCTGCAGGAACAAAGTGGAACTTCTTACCGTTCCGTCCGGGTCTGGTCGGTGGTCACTGTATAGGGGTTGATCCGTACTACCTCACCCATAAAGCACAAGCGATTGGCTATCATCCGGAAATTATTCTGGCCGGTCGCCGTCTGAATGATGGCATGGGTGCGTATGTGGTGACTCAGTTGGTGAAAGCGATGCTGAAAAAACGCATTCAGGTTGAAGATGCCAAAGTCCTCATTCTCGGGTTAAGCTTTAAAGAAAACTGTCCCGATATCCGTAATACCCGTATCACTGATATTGTCAATGAACTGAAAGAATATCATATCGATGCCGATATTTATGACCCTTGGGTAGATGCAGCTGAAGCTGAACATGAATACGGGCTTAATCCCATTTCAACCCTGGAAAATGGCAAATATGATGCAGTGATTCTGGCGGTTGCGCATCATCAGTTTAAGGATATGGGCGTAGAAAAAATCCGTGCCTTGGGTAAAGCAGAACACGTGTTATATGACTTGAAATATGTGCTGTCTCAAGCCGAATCTGATCTTCGTTTGTAATAGGACATACGAGCATGAATACATATCAAAGCGTATGTGAACAGTTAAAGCAAAGCCCTAAAACCTGGCTGGTGACCGGTGTTGCCGGCTTTATTGGCTCCAATCTTTTAGAGACCTTATTAAAGCTTGATCAGAGCGTTGTTGGTTTAGATAACTTTGCCACCGGTCATCAGCACAATTTAGATGAAGTCAAAGGCTTGGTCACGGCCGAGCAGTGGGCGAAATTCACCTTTTATGAAGGGGATATCCGTAAACTGGAAGATTGCCAAAAAGCCTCTGCCGGTGTGGATTATGTCTTGCATGAAGCTGCTTTGGGCTCAGTGCCACGATCAATTGCCGACCCGATCACTACCAATGAAACCAATATCAGCGGTTTCCTGAACATGCTGACTGCGGCGCGTGATGCTAAAGTCTCCAGCTTTACCTATGCAGCCAGCAGCTCAACCTATGGCGACCATCCGGCATTGCCGAAAGTGGAAGAAAATATTGGCAAGCCTTTGTCGCCTTATGCCGTGACCAAGTATGTCAATGAGCTCTATGCCGATGTTTTTGCTAAAACTTATGGTTTTAAAGCGATTGGTTTGCGCTACTTTAATGTGTTTGGCCAGCGTCAGGATCCGAACGGGGCCTATGCTGCGGTGATTCCGAAATGGACCGCAGCCATGATTGCCGGTGATGATGTATTTATTAATGGTGATGGCGAAACCAGCCGTGATTTCTGCTTTATCGATAACACGGTGCAAGCCAATATTCTGGCAGCAACCACAGTCGATGATGCCGCAAAAAATCAGGTCTATAACGTCGCAGTGGGTGACCGTACCACCTTGAATGATTTGTATCGTGCGATTCAGGCTGCATTGGCTGAAAACGGCGTGAACTATACGAAAGATGCCGTATACCGTGACTTCCGTGCCGGAGATGTACGTCACTCCCAAGCCAGCATTGCCAAAATTGAACAAGCCCTGGGTTATGCACCTGAGTTTCGAATTGATGCCGGTATTCAGCTGGCCATGCGCTGGTACGTTAAAAATCTGACATGATTGCGCGTATTTTCGCCAAATATCAGTCGATTGGCTTAATCACGTCGAGTTTATTGGTAGGTGCGATAATTACATTTATCGCACTTCCTTTTTTAACGCGCCTTTATTCGGTTCAGGATTTTGGTGAATATGGCATTGCCTTGGCTGTGGTCAGCGTTTTATCGACCATTGCCAATTTGCGTCTCGATCAAGCCTTACTGGTCGCGGAAGAGCAGGACAAAAAAAGCCTGATCTTTGAAGGAACGATGTTCTCCACAGCTATTGTAGCGGTCAGTGCCATCATCTTAAGTTTTATTTTTAATATGGCTGTGGTGGTTGCCATTTGTAGCGGTGTGTTGGCCAATACCCTGATTCAAAGTATCTATAATTATAAATTTGCCGCGCATGCCGAATATTTCTGTGCCGGACTGAATATTTTGCGTAGCCTGATTGTGGTGCTGGTACAGCTGGGCTTGCCCTTGTTGATGAGCATCAGCCTGGTCAACAGTTACAGTGTCAGTTCAGTGCTGATGCTGCTGTTTGTACTGATTTATATTGTAAAAAATCAGCTTTATCAGGTCAGTTGGCAGGCGTTTAAGCACTATAAGGACTTTATTTATTCCAATACGCCACATGCCTTGCTGAACAGCTTTTCGCATAACTTGCCTTATTATGTGGTCTCGCATTTTGTCGGCGTTCAGGCGATGGGCTTTTATGCCATCGTCGAACGCACCTTGCGGGTGCCGATTAATTTAATGTCGCAAACCATTCGCCAGTTCTTTATCCGTAAATTTAAACATCTGCAAAATAGCCAGGAAGCCCTGAAAAGCAGTGTGCTGCTTAGTCTGTTGTCTTTGCCCCTGTTTGCCGTGTTCTTGGTGCTGCCAGAGTCGCTGTATTTATGGGTGTTTGGCAAAGAGTGGGTCGGTATCTCGACTTATTTTCAGTTATTGGCCTTGGGTTATTGGGCCATTTTTTGCAATCCGCCCAGTTCGGGCTTCCTGATTGCGCAGCGTAGTAGCCATATCCTGTTTAGATTGCAAATCATTGAATTATTAATTAAATTTATTTTATTCTTCGGCCTGTATGTGCTGCTTGAAGATAAAATCTATATGCTGCTTGCCGTACCGGTTGCCCTGATTGCTTATAACTTTGCCATTTTGTTTTCTGTGTGGAGAATCCAAAAATGATGTTTTTTAAAGCTTTAAAACTCATGCACTGGTTCACTGCACAGTGCCGCAAGGTTGTTTATAATCAGGCTTTTGCTACTCAATTTAAATATTTTGGTAAAGCGTGTACCTTGGAAATTTCCGGTCAGGTTCGCATCGGCAAAAATGTCTATATTGGCGATCATGTCAGCCTGATTGTGGAACAGGGTGCAACGTTTAATATTGCCGATAACAGCTTTATTGGCGAAAGTTGCTATATCAAATGTTTTGGCGGCACTATCAGTATTGGTCAGGACGTCAGCATCAATTCCAAGTCATTTATCAATGGTTGTGGCGGGGTCAGCATTGGCAATAACACCCGCATTGGCACGCAAAGCATCATTATTGCCAGCAACCATAAATTTGGCGAACCTGATCTGTTGGTGAAAGATGCAATTACCAAGCAAGGCGTGATGCTGGGTGAAAATATCTGGCTGGGTGCGCGGGTCACGGTGCTGGATGGCGTTGTAATCCCCAATGATAGCGTCATTGGTGCCTGTAGTTTGGTCTCTAAACCTTTGCCTGAGTCCGGTGTTTATGTCGGAATTCCGGCCAAAAAAATCAAATCGGTGTGATGGCTTATCCATATCGTTTAGGTCATTTTCAGCGTAAAATATTGCACTGATTTTTCTCCTTTCCAATTTAGGTCCTTCTACTCAGGTCATGCGTATGGCATTTATGGTTTCTGCTTTTCTACAGCTGTTTGATCTCGCTTATTTTTTTGCGAAGGGCAGCGTGGCTTATGCACGCCGTAAAGGGGTGACGGTCGGTGAAAATTGCCGTATCTATATTCGCAGTTGGGGTTCAGAGCCATTTCTGGTGAGTCTTGGTGATGATGTGACGGTCACTTCAGGGGTAAAATTTATCACCCATGATGGCAGTACCTGTCTGGTCAAAGACCAGCACGGCAAACGCTATCAACGCTTTGCCCCGATTCAGGTCGGTTCGCATGTGTTTATCGGGGTCAATACGATTGTTATGCCGGGGGTGAAGATTGGTTCCAATGTGGTGATAGGCGCCGGTTCGGTGGTCACCAAGGATATTCCGGATAATAGTGTGGCAATTGGCGTGCCTGCTAAAGTGGTCTCAAGCTTTGAAGATTATCAAGCCAAAATCCAGGCCACTTGTGCCAGTGATTCAGAACTGACTGGTATCCATGATTATCAGCAGCGTGTCGAACGAGCAATGGCTCTGCAAGCCTCCAAAAATGCTCATTAATTTCTTCCATTGCAGGTACTGTTATGCTCAATACAATCATGTTTTTTTTGCCGAGCTTAGGGGGTGGTGGGGCAGAACGTACCGTGATTCAATTGGCCAATAACTTGGTCCGGCTGGGACGTAAAGTGGATGTGGTGGTCTGTGACATCAGCGGGGTAAAAGGTAAACTCCTGCCCGAGGTTGATCCGCAGATTCAATTGATTGATTTAAGCTGTGGCCGTGTTGCCAATGCCATTTTCCCACTGAAAAAACTGTTACAGGCGGTGGAGTATGATGTGCTGGTGGCGACCCAGACCCATACGAATATTATTGCTGCCCTGGCCAGACGTTTAGCCAAAAGTCAGGTCCGGTTGATTTTGCGCGAGGTTTCCACGCCTTCAAAAAATTTGAAATTGCAGGGCATGGCAAAGTGGCTGCTGAAAACCCTGGTCAAAATGACCTATCCAGCTGCCAGTCAGGTGGTCTGTGTGTCCAATGGCGTACTGGATGATTTTCGTGAATATTATGATTATTCCAAGAACAATTTAGTCACCATTTATAACCCGGTGATTGACGAGACCTATGCTGAAAAACTGCAAGTGCCCGTTCAGCATCGTTTCTTCCAGCCAGAACATAAAGTCATTCTGGCAGTCGGGCGTTTAACCGAAGCGAAAAATTTCGGCTTCCTGATTCGTTCTTTTCATGCCTTGTATCAACAGCACCCGGAAACCCGCTTGATTATTCTGGGTGAGGGTGAATTGCGTGCCGAATTTGAATCCCTTATCCAGCAACTGGGTCTGGCTGGGGTGGTCGATCTGCTCGGCTTTGATCCCAATCCCTATGCCTATTTTAAATATGCCGAGCTGTTTGTGTTGAGTTCAAACTGGGAAGGCTTGCCCGGGGTACTGATTCAGGCTTTGGCCTCGAAAATTAAAGTGGTGAGTACCAATTGCCCGAGCGGTCCAAAGGAAATTTTGGCGGATGCTAAATTTGGCTTACTGGTGGAATGTAATGATCAGGCGGGTATGACTGCGGCAATGCAGCAGGCGATTTTTGGTCAATATGTCACTTATGATGAAACTGAATTTACCCAGCATTGCCAGCAATTTTATCAAGCTAATGTATTAAATCGCTATTTAGAGATGATGGAGTCTGTATCATGAGTAAAGAATTAATGGTACATGTCATTACTAATTTTGCAGGTGCTGGCGGTGTGGAAATGATGCTGGCACGCTTAATTAAGCAAACACAGCATGATTATGATCATGTCATTATATCCTTAATGAAAACCTCTGAAATATATAAGGATACTTTGGCACTCTGTTCATCATATTACGAGCTTGACTGGAACTGGCTGAATAGCGTTATTGTGATCTGGAGATTGAAAAAACTGCTGAAAAAACTAAAGCCTAAAACAGTTCAATGCTGGATGTATGGTGCTAATTTTATGACTTCCTTTAGCCAGCTAAATGAAAAAAAACGGCCTGATATTTTTTGGGGCATTCATCACTCTTTAAATGCCTTGAGTGAGGAATCTATTGCTACTCGAATAGGATTAGTTTTTAATAAACTTTTATCTAGGCAACCGACAGGAATTATTTATTGCGCTAATTCTTCATTAATTCAGCATCAAAAAATCGGCCTTCATAATCCTAATGTATATTTTATTCCTAATGGTGTGCCTCTTAAAAATTTTAATCTCAATGTAGACCTTCATGAGCCGGTTGTTATTGGATTTGCAGGGCGTTACCATCCAGCTAAGGGATATCCTTATTTATTTGAAGTTATTTCTAAGCTGAAAGGCTATCCCGTAATTTTTAAAATTGCAGGAAGTGGGGTTAATATCAAAAATCCAGAAATCAAAGCATATTTTGATAAGTACCTATTAGATACGAATAAAGTAAAACTACTGGATCAAATTTCAGATATGCCAGCTTTTTATCAATCTATTGACCTTTTTCTAATGACTTCTATTACTGAGGGTTTCCCTAATGTGTTGGTTGAAGCCTTAGCTTCGGGTTTGCCTTGTATAAGTACAGATGTAGGCGATGCTAAATATATTATTCAGGATGTAGGTAATATAGTTCGCCCACGTGATCCAGATGCGCTTGTAAATTCTATTTTACAATATCTAACATTGGATACTGAAGAAAAAAAAAGGTTGAAACAAGCTGCCCGTTGCCGGGCTGAAAAAGAATTTGGAATAGTAAAGGTTAGCCAACAGTATATAAAAGTTTGGCAATCAGTAAAAAAATGAATTTTTAATGTTATCTGAGGTAATTACTAGTGTTTGATTATTAGAAAAATGTTCAAGGAATGTCTATATATTTACTAAAATTTTAAAATAATGTAATCAAAAGTAAAAGTATAATATTTTTAATTTTATAACAAATAATTGATTTTAATAAACCCGAATCCTGTTTAAGCCATTGATCCCATAATTTGAATTTTTGGCTTATTTTGATGGGTAAGTTGATATGCGCATAACGATGCATAGATTCCACTGAGAAATCCAGAAATACTACGTGATTTGCTTGTAACCAGATTATATTGACCTTTCAATAAGCTGAATAAGGTTTCTATTTTATTGCGCTGTTTCAAGTGATATCCATCAGATTCAGAAAGCTGTTGGTAACAGGGTAAGCTTTTAAATAAATGTCTTTTATCCTGTTTCAACCATGAGAAGAATGCTTTGAAATTAGTGAAATAAGAACATTTATACCAAACAGCGATAAAGATGATTTCTGAAATAGTTAATTGTGCAGCTCGGATTCTTGAGTAGCGACAGCTTTGCTTGAGGAATTTCCAATAAGTTGCTTCAAATTTAATAAAGAAATCATCAATTACACAGAATAATTGGGTACTATTAAACATCAGGACTAGAGTTGTGAGTTTTGTGTGGTAACTTAACTGATGGCTCTAGTCCGCTTATTTTTCAAGTCAATTTCTTATCCGAGATTCGGGTTAATAAAAATTAAAATAAATAGAATTGTAAGCAAATAGTAAAATAATGTAACTAAGATGAATTTTTAGCTTTATATATATTCTTGATAAAGTTTAATGATAATTAATATATATATTCTAGTGAATATTGCAGGAATTCTGATATATTATGCGCTGATTTTATAATCTCTTAATTACATAATATATTACATAGGCTTAAGTGGATGTTACAGCTTTCTAAACTGAAAATAGGAATTATTGGACTAGGTTATGTGGGTTTACCTTTAGCTGTAGAGTTTGGAAAACAGGTTTCTGTTGTTGGTTTTGATATTCATCAAAAGCGTATTGATGAATTAAAAAGCGGTCAAGACCATACCTTAGAGGTCTCGCCTGAAGAATTAAAACAATCTGCTCATTTAACCTATACTGCAAATCTAGAAGATCTAAAAGACTGCAACTTCTTTATTGTGACGGTACCAACCCCGATTGATGAATATAAGCAGCCAGACCTGACACCATTGGTCAAAGCCTCGCAAAGTATTGGTAAAGTGCTAAAAGACGGCGACATTGTTGTTTATGAGTCAACGGTTTATCCGGGAGCCACTGAAGAGACCTGTATTCCGGTTCTGGAACAGGTATCAGGCCTGAAGTTCAATCAGGACTTCTTTGCTGGTTATAGTCCGGAACGAATTAACCCGGGTGACAAATTGCACCGCGTAACCAATATCTTAAAAATTACCTCAGGTTCTACCCCTGAAGTCGCTGATTTTGTCGATCAGGTCTATAACCTGATTATTGAAGCCGGAACGCATAAAGCCACCAGCATTAAAGTGGCTGAAGCGGCAAAGGTGATTGAAAATACCCAGCGGGATGTCAATATTGCGCTGATTAACGAGCTGGCCTTGATCTTCAATAAAATGGGGATTGATACCGAAGCGGTGCTTGAGGCTGCGGGAACGAAATGGAACTTCCTGCCGTTCCGTCCAGGTCTGGTCGGCGGACACTGTATCGGGGTGGATCCGTATTATCTCACCCATAAAGCGCAAGCGATTGGTTATCACCCTGAAATTATTTTGGCCGGGCGCCGTCTGAATGATGGCATGGGCGCTTATGTAGTGACTCAGCTGGTAAAAGGCATGCTGAAAAAGCGCATTCAGGTGGAAGATGCAAAGGTGCTGATTCTGGGTTTAAGTTTTAAAGAAAACTGCCCCGATATCCGTAACACCCGCATTATTGATATCGTCAATGAATTGAAAGAATATCACGTGAATGTGGATGTTTATGATCCATGGGTAGATTGTGCCGAAGCCGAGCATGAATATGGGATTCAGCCTGTTTCGACATTAACAGACCACAGCTATGACGCCATTATTCTGGCGGTGGCACATCATCAGTTTAAAGAGATGGGCGTAGAGAAAATTCGTGCCTTGGGCAAAGCAGAACATGTTTTATATGATTTGAAATATGTACTTGCACAGTCTGAATCTGATCTTCGTTTATAATTGATAAGGATATTATAAAGATGAGCCAATATCAGACAGTATGCGAGCAATTAAAGCAGAGCCCTAAAATCTGGCTAGTGACGGGGGGTGCCGGTTTTATTGGCTCCAATTTGTTAGAAACACTGTTAAAACTTGATCAAACTGTTGTTGGTCTGGATAACTTCGCTACCGGTCATCAACATAATCTGGATGCGGTGCAACAGGCGGTATCCCCTGAGCAATGGGCGAAATTCAGCTTTATTGAAGGTGATATTCGTAAATTCGAAGACTGCCAAAAGGCCTGTGCCGGTGTGGATTATGTCTTGCATCAGGCAGCATTGGGTTCCGTGCCACGTTCAATTGCCGACCCGATCACCACCAATGAAACTAATATCAGTGGTTTTTTAAATATGCTGACGGCTGCACGTGATGCACAAGTTTCAAGCTTTACCTATGCCGCAAGTAGCTCAACCTATGGTGATCATCCTGCATTGCCAAAAGTGGAAGAAAACATCGGTAACCCGTTGTCGCCGTATGCAGTGACTAAATACGTGAATGAACTGTATGCCGATGTCTTTGCACGTAGTTACGGTTTTAAAGCGATTGGTTTACGCTACTTTAATGTCTTTGGCCAGCGTCAGGATCCGAACGGGGCTTATGCGGCGGTGATTCCGAAATGGACCGCAGCCATGATTGCTGGTGATGATGTTTTTATTAATGGCGATGGCGAAACCAGCCGGGATTTCTGCTTTATCGATAACACGGTTCAAGCCAACATTCTGGCAGCAACCACGGCCGATGATGCTGCAAAAAACCAGGTTTATAATGTGGCGGTGGGTGACCGTACCACCTTGAATGATTTATATCGTGCGATTCAGGCTGCATTGGCTGAAAATGGCGTGAACTATACGAAAGATGCCGTATACCGTGACTTCCGTGCCGGAGATGTACGTCACTCCCAAGCCAGCATTGCCAAAATTGAGAAAGCCCTGGATTATGCACCTGAGTTTCGAATTGATGCCGGTATTCAGCTGGCCATGCAGTGGTATGTTCAAAACCTGAAATGATTTTATGTTTACTCTAATTAATAAAGCCAAGTGGCTGTTAAGTGGGAATATACTATTTGCATTTTCTCAATGGCTCACTTTAATTTTGTTTGCAAAATTAACCTCTAGTCAGGCTCTGGGGCAATATGCTTTTGCTCTATCAATAACAGCCCCAATTTTTATGCTGACTAATTTACAGTTACGACCATTGTTAATTACTGATTATCACGGGGGAAAAAAGTACGATTTTGAGGATTTTTTTTCATTACGTTTTTATAGTAATTTTGTTGCATTTTTAATAGTATTTATTTGGGGCTCTGTAAGTAATCCAGAAGCATTAATTATTATAATGGTTGTGGCTTCAATAAAATTTTTAGAAAGTATATCTGATATATTGTATGCATATTACAATGCAGATAATAAGACGAAATTAATAACAAAATCATTAACTATAAAAGCAATAGCTTCATTAACTTTTGTAACTTTAGCCTTGTTAATGAGTAAATCTGTAGGAATTGGAGTTTTTTCGATTTTTCTTACTTATCTTTTAGTTCTGTTTACTATAGATTTAAGAATATTAAAACCATCATTAGATTGGTTTAAATTTAATTATGAAAAAATTAAAGAATTAGCATTATATGCTTTACCTTTAGGTATTGCTGTAATGTTAGTATCATTGCAAACGAATATGCCAAGATATTTTATTGAAAAATATCAGTCTATAGAAGATGTGGGGATCTTCACCGTATTCTATTATTTTATTGTAATTGGTGGTATTTTTATTAATTCTGTATGCCAATATTTAAGCCCTTATTATTCATCCTTTTGGCATCAAGGTGATGTGAAGAATTTTTGGCTATATGTAAAATACTCTTGGCTTATTTCTTTTATATTTTCTTTTTTAAGTTTTATTTTTGTTTGCTTTTTTGGTGAATATATTATTTCACTAATTTATGGTGAAAATTTTATTAAACATTTATATGTTTTGAAATTATTAATGTTTTCCAGTTTATTTGTTTATTTGTCAGTTGTAAATGGTTATATTTTAACAAGCTTAAATGTATTGAAAGTACAAGTTCCGATGTTTTTATTTCTGATTTTAATTAGTATTATGTTTTCTTATTGCCTTATACCAAATTATGGTTTACGTGGTGCGGCATGGGTGTGTTGTATTTCAGCTTTAGCTCAATTTTCTATTAGTTTATTAGTATTAATTTATAAGATTCGAGGTTCTCATGTCAAAGCCTAAAAAAATCATACATGTTTTGGGGGCTATGAATATTGGAGGTATTGAATCATGGCTAATGAATATTTTACGCACTTCTGATAGAAATTTATATGAGCATGATTTTTTAGTACATAAAGCAGAAAAAGCATATTTTGATGAAGAGATTAAATCATTAGGGAGTCACAAGTATGTTTGTGATTTATCAAAAAATTTATTTATTTATTTATTTTATTTATTTTTCTTTCTAAAAAAAATAAAACCTGATGTTGTCCATAGTCATGTACATGATTTTAGTGGTCTGGTTTTAATGATTGCATGGCTCGTAGGTGTAAAAACTCGTATTTCTCATAGTCATAGTGATACACGTTTAAATGAAGCAAAAGCTGGATTTAGTAGAAAGCTGTATTTAAAAATGATGAAAAAATTAATAAGTATATTTTCAACATCTTGTCTAGCAGTAAGTGATGAGGCTGCATGTGCTTTATATGGAGAAAATTGGAAAAATAAGCCTAAATGTAAAGTAATTTATTGTGGTATAAATTATGAAAAATTCAAAAATGTAGATAGAACTATTGATTACCGAAGAGACTTAGAAATTCCTTTAAATGCAAAGATTATAGGTCATGTAGGAAGATTGGAAAAACCCAAAAACCATGCATTTCTATTAAAAATTTTATATGAGCTTAGAAAGTCACATCCAGAATATTATTTAGTTATGGTAGGGGATGGTACATTAAGACAAGATTTAGAAGCCCAAGTGGATATTTTAGGTATTAGTCCATATGTAAGATTTTTAGGGAATCGCTCTGATATTCCAGAAATTATGGTTAATTTATTTGATATTTTTGTTTTTCCATCGCTTTGGGAAGGTTTACCTTTGACTTTAGTAGAGGCCCAATTTGCTAATTTGAAATGTTTGGTATCTAATCAAGTGACAAATGAATGTAATTTAGGTTCTATAGAATATTTATCTCTTGAAAATATAAGCACTTGGATTAATAAACTCGAAAGTTGTGAAAAAAACCTAATTAACTATGTAAATTATGAAAATAGTAAATTTAATTTAAAAATTTCACAACAACTTATAATAAAAGAATACGAGGTGAATTTTTGATTGCCTATAATTTATTTATTTTTATTTTATGTGCTATTCCAGTTTTTTTATCTATAATATCTTTGATTAAAGTTGGAATTAAGCCTTTTAGCTTATTTAATATTGTTTTTTTTATAATATTTGTTGTCCCTATATTACTTGATATGTCTAATGGAATACCTCAGTATTCATTATTTCCTATTTTTTATGAGGTGTCATCTAATTCTGGAACTAATATTCTTTATAGTTTTTTTTTGATATTTGGTAGTTGGTATTTTTGGATTTTTCGTGGGAAAGAAACAATAGATTTAGGGCGAACTGCTTTAGGTAAAAATTTTGACATTTTTTTAATAATAATAACAATTCTTCCAAATTTATATTTTTTATTATTTTTTGAAAATAAACAAAAATATTATGATTATGGGGGTGCTGCTGTTAGGAATTTTAATGAATTAGAAGCTTTTCAGCACTCAATAATGTCGAGCTTAACGATCTTAAGTGTAATAATTTGTGGATATTTAATTTCTAAATATTTTAAAAAATCAATTGTTATGATTGTTTTTTTATTAGCAATAACATTTTTAGATTTTTGGCTAAATGGGAAAAGAGCTATTGTAATATTCTTTATTGCTTCTTATTCTTTATTTATATTTCTTAAATATAAAAATTTGAAGTCTATTTTATCTATCTTATGTTTATGTTTTTGTTTTGGAATATATACGAACTGGTATCAGAGTAACGTAAGGGAATTTGATGCTACGGTATCGTTTAATGAAAAGTATGAAAATTTAAGAGTTGATTATTTTCGTGATCAAAGAGTTAAGATGGCTATATATGCTGAGATTTACCCAGAGCGTGTTAAAATTTTAGCATATAGGGGGCAAAGTTTTTTAATGCTAATGACTTTTTATATTCCACGAGATATATGGCCAGAAAAACCACTCACTTATGCTCAATATTTTACTTCTGCTATGTATAATATGGAACCAACAGCATTTGGTTGGGGTATGACAACAACTTTTTTTGATGAATCAATAGCAAACTTAAGTTGGTTTGGTTTAATTTTTCCATTTATTTTTTTTAGTTTATTTATAAATGAAGCAAAAAAAACTGGAAGTAAATTTTTTATTATATATTCGACAATATTGATATTAATAATGATGACTGTTCAGGTTTTGGCATTTATTATTTTGTTTTTATTGTGGTTTTTTTGGTTTATAAAGTTGAAATTTTTGAAGAAATCTATGTAGTAAGGTCTGATTTTTTAATTCTTGTTAGAATGGTTTTTAGAAATATTGTTTCAATTCTTTATTTAGAATTTTTATTGTTTATTGAAATATTGGTAAGAAGTTTTTTGATGTTTTTGTTTTTTTCAGGTATATGTTAATATTAAATCATGATTTTAGGTTGTGTTTATTTTTGAAAAATCTTAATTTTATGAGTATTTGACGGAATTTAGGTTGTTCATAATATAGTGCGATTAAATTTTAGGAGTTAAATTGATTTGGATGTTTTGGTTTGCATCCTAATATTAAGGTTGAATATTTATGTGCTTAAACTGTCTGTATGTACATGATCATGTTTTTAAAAAAAATAATTTTGGTTATTTTAGTGAAGGAAAGATGACTGATGAAATTTTCAAAGATTATACATCAGAGAATGATAATATAATTGTCCTTTCTCGAATGGCTAATTTGGATAACTCTTTATCATTAAAATATAATAAAATATCATTGAATAATGTTTGTTTTGAACCGGTTTTGGGACAATCATTTCCAAAAATATTTCTTAAATATTTTTTTATAAATTTTTTTAGAACTATCAGCTTATTAAGAAAAAGTGATTATATTGTAGTTAGATTGCCTAGTTTTTTGGGTGTATTTGTTTTGTTTTTAAATATCTTTTTTAAGAAAAAATATTTTGTTGAGTTGGTTGGTGATGCAGAAGATGCCTTGATTTTTAGAAAAAGTATAAAGAATTATTTATATTTATTAATGGTCAGTTTTTTTGTTTTTTTAAATAAGATATTTGTGAAAAATGCATCAGGAATTATTTATGTTACAAAAAATAATTTGCAAAATAAATACCCATCTAAAGCTGAAATTAATAAGGGTATTTCCGATGTTATTTTAAATATTGAAAATATTAAAAATGATTTAGATTTTTATAAAAAGAAAAATATTAATGGTTTTAAAATTGGTTTAATAGGTTCATTTAATAATGAGTATAAAGGGATAGATTGCGCTATACACGCTATCCATAAATTAAAAGAATTAGGTTTTACTGTAAATCTACATATTTTAGGCACAGGTCGTTTACAGGATAACTATGCAGACCTAGCTGCTCAATTGGGTGTAAGTGATTCTATTTTCTTTGATGGGTCATTAGCAGGTGGTAAAGCTGTCTTTGATTGGTTAGATAAACTAGATATTTATATTCAACCAAGTAAAACAGAGGGATTACCTAGAGCTTTATTAGAGGCAATGAGTCGAGGTTTACCAATTGTTGCATCTAATGTAGGAGGTATACCCGAATTAATTAACCAGAATTGGTTAATTGCACCGAATGATTCAAAAGATTTAGCTAAAAAAATACAAATATTCATGAACTCTCAGGATGTAAGATTTCAAGCGGGTAATGAAAACTACAAAGTTGCTTGCGAATATGATTTTGATATTCTTTCCTTGCAACGAAAAGAGTTTTGGGATAATGCTCGTAAAATGGTACAAGGTCAGTTATGAAGTTTTTAATGATTTGTAGCTATCTTCCTTCAGCTTTGAACTTTAGAGGAAAACTGTTGGAAGCTATTCATGTCAAAGGCTATGAAATCCACATTATCGCCCCTGATTTGACTTCTTTCTCTGCTGAGCATAAAAAACTGTTAGAACTTGGTTATTTCGTACATGAAGTTTGCATGCAGCGTACAGGGACCAACCCGGTAGCAGACTTAAAAACCTTAGGGAGCATGTATACGCTTATAAAAAAAATCAAACCTGATTATGTCCTATCTTATACGATCAAACCGGTGATCTATGGAACACTCGCCACATGGCTGGCAAAAGTACCGCATCGTTATGCCTTAATTACCGGTTTAGGTTATGCATTTCAAAATGTAGAAACTCAGACTAAGCGCAGCGTTTTTCAGAAACTGGTTCATGGTTTATACCAGCAGGCATTATCGCGCAGTCATAAGGCATTTTTTCAAAACCCGGATGACTTAAAACTTTTTCAGGATTTAAAGCTTTTAAATGCTCAAACACCTACAGTGGTAGTGAATGGTTCCGGAGTCAATGTTGCTGACTTCAATGTATTGCCTTTACCTGTAATGGCTGATCAAAAAATCAAAATATCCTTTTTACTGATTGCGCGTTTACTGGTAGATAAAGGTGTCCGTGAATATGCCGAAGCAGCAAAAATTATTAAACATAAATATCCGCATGTAGAATTTAATCTGGTGGGCTGGATTGATGAAAATCCTTCGGCCATTCGCCAGCAAGAATTGGATCAATGGGTGGCTAGTAACACATTAAACTACTGGGGGAAACTATCCGATGTTCGTCCTGCAATTTCAGAAAGTTCGGTTTATGTGTTGCCGTCGTATCGTGAAGGCACTCCGCGTACAGTTTTAGAGGCCATGGCAATGGGCCGGGCAATTATTACCACGGATGCCCCAGGTTGTCGTGAAACTGTTACCGATGGCGATAACGGATTTCTAGTTGAAGTAAAATCCGTAGAAAGTTTAGTAAAAGCAATGGAGAAACTCATTCTTCAACCAGAGCTTATCGCTAAAATGGGAAGTCGCTCCCGAGAAATCGCACTTCATAAATACGATGTACATCAGGTAAACAAACATATGATGCAAGAAATGGGTTTGATCTAAATGCTAAAACGCCTTCTCGATATTCTCATCGCTTCCATTGCCCTGATCCTGCTTTCACCACTTTATGCCTTTGTTGCTTACAAAGTGAAAAAAAATCTGGGCTCTCCGGTCTTGTTTCGTCAGGTGCGTCCCGGTTTACATGGCAAGCCCTTTGAAATGATCAAGTTCCGCACCATGAAAGATGCTGTGGACGAGCAGGGTAACCCATTGCCGGACAGTGAACGTCTAACGCCTTTTGGTCAAATGTTGCGTTCTACCAGTCTGGATGAAATGCCGGAACTGTGGAACGTGATTAAAGGCGATATGAGTATTGTCGGTCCACGCCCACTGTTGATGGAATACCTGCCGCTTTACAGCCCTGAACAGGCCAAACGCCATGATGTAAGACCGGGCATGACGGGTCACGCGCAGGTCAATGGCCGCAATGCCATTGGCTGGGAAGAAAAATTCAAGCTGGATACCTGGTACGTCGAAAAACAGTCGATTTGGCTCGACTTCAAAATCATGTTTAAAACGGTACATAAAGTTTTAGCAAAAGATGATATCAGTGCCGAGGGTGAAGCGACTATGACACGTTTTACTGGCTCACAACACAAGGACGAAACATAATGAAAGCTTTATATATTGGTGTTTACGGTGCAAGTGGTTTTGGTAAAGAAGTTATGCCATTGGTTCGCCAGCAATTTCCAACCCTCGCCAAAGATAACTTTGTTTTTATCGATGATGGCCAAGCTGGCAATAGTTTAAATGGCTATGCTGTTCTAAGTTATCAGGATTTTCTCGCTACACCAATTACCCATAAGGCTGTAACCATTGCTATCGCAAACAGCCAAGTTCGTGAAAAATTGGTCAACCGTATAACTGAAGACCAAATTCAGCATTTAGACGTTCATGCAAGTAATACAGTTATTCTAGATGAAGTAGATATTGGTGAAGGTAGCTTACTTTGTCCTTTCACCTGTCTAACATCCAATATTAAAATTGGAAAATTCTTTCACGCCAATATTTACAGTTATGTAGCTCATGACTGTGTTATCGGCGATTATGTCACCTTTGCACCGGGCGTGAAATGTAATGGCAATATCCATATTGAAGACCATGCCTATATTGGGACAGGTGCTGTGATCAAACAGGGGACACCGGACAAGCCTTTAGTGATTGGTAAAGGTGCGGTAGTGGGTATGGGAGCTGTGGTCACCAAAAGTGTACCACCCGGCGTGACGGTAGTCGGCAATCCGGCACGGATCTTAGAGAAAAAATAAGTTTTTAAATTTTAAAAATTCAGGAAACATCATGTTAAACACTGCATTTGAACCATGGCCAAGCTTTACCCAAGAAGAAGCTGATGCTGTCTCCCAAGTCTTATTGTCCAATAAAGTGAATTACTGGACCGGTCAGGAATGTCGTGAGTTTGAAAAAGAGTTTGCGCAGTTTGCCGGCACTCAACATGCTGTAGCACTTGCTAATGGTACGGTAGCGTTAGATGTGGCACTGAAAGCTCTAGACATTGGTGCAGGGGATGATGTCATTGTGACTTCACGTACTTTCCTGGCATCAGCAAGTTCAATTGTCACAGCTGGTGCAAATCCAATATTTGCCGATGTTGAACTCGACTCACAAAATATTTCACGTCGTACCATTGAAGCAGTTTTAACCCCAAATACCAAAGCGATTATCTGTGTACATCTGGCAGGTTGGATGTGCGACATGGACCCAATTATGCAATTGGCCGAAGAAAAAGGTTTATATGTAATTGAAGACTGTGCCCAAGCCCATGGTGCAATGTACAAAGGTAAATCAGCAGGTTCGATTGGCCATATTGGCGCATGGTCTTTCTGTCAGGACAAGATTATGACCACAGGTGGGGAAGGCGGCATGGTCACCACCAATGACGAAATACTATGGAAAAAAATGTGGTCTTATAAAGATCATGGTAAAAATTTCGATAGTATTTACAACAAACAGCATCCACCAGGATTCCGCTGGTTACATGATTCATTTGGTACCAACTGGCGCATGATGGAAATGCAAGCGGTGATTGGACGCATCCAGCTGAAAAAAATGCCGGAATGGACTGCAAAACGCCTTGCCAATATGGAAAAAATTTATGCGGCATTTGCAGACAGCCCATATTTTATTGTTCATCGTCCAGCCGACGACTATGTACATGCTGCTTATAAATGTTATGTGCAGGTCAATATTGATGCCTTACCAGAAGGTTGGTCACGTGACCGGATCATGCAGGAAATCAATGCTCAGAATGTGCCTTGTTTTAGTGGTTCCTGTTCAGAAGTCTACTTAGAACATGCTTTTGATGGTACACCGTGGCGTCCGATAGAAAGACTCGAAAATGCAAAAACATTAGGTGAAACGAGCTTGATGTTTTTAGTTCATCCGACTTTAAGTCAAGAAAGCATGAATAAGACTGTAGCGGGCATTCAGCAAGTGATTAAGCAAATTTAAACATTTTATAAAATGATAAGGAGAGTAAAATCATATACTCTCCATATCATGTAAAATGTTCACTAAATGCTTGGGAATCTAGAAATAATAAAAGATTATCTAAGTAAGCTACATAATAGAATTGAATAGAAGTCTTTGCCGTGAAATCACTTATTGTTCCATTTGCTACAGCGCCAAGACACGTTAAACAAAGCTTTCTCATGGCTTTAGATTTTGTGATCTTTCCAGTACTGATTTGGCTTTGTTATGCCATTCGGAAATTTGATTTAGGTACAGAAGTTGTTCCCAACTTGGCTTTTGGTACTTTATGGGTCAGTTTCTTGGCAGTTCTGGCTTTATCACTTTGTGGTGTTTACCGCTTTATTGTCCGTACCTTCAATGAAGCTTTTATTGTAAAGCTTGCCATGGCGACAGTGTTTACTGTTATGGGGCTATATGCAATGGCATATTTTACCCCTGCATTTATTCCTACATCTATTCCAATGATGTTTGGTTTTATGATGTTCGCTTGGATCTGGTTTAGCCGTGGGATTATTCGTGCCATTGTAAAATCTCATTTACAGTCAGATATTCCGCGTAAACGCGTGGCAATTTATGGAGCAGGCAATGCAGGGCAGCAGGTTGCAGCTACGCTTTATCGTTCTGATGAGCATTTTCCGGTATTTTTTATTGATGATGACATTTCTTTATCAGGTCAAATGATTGGGGGATTAAAAGTTTATCACCCTTCACATGCTTTAAATTTACTTGCTAAACAAAAGATTGATGAAATCTTGATTGCCTTGCCGTCAGTCAATCGTATCCGCAAAAGTGAAATTGTTAAGTTTCTAGAACCTGCGCATCTTAAAATTACTGAAATTCCAGGTCTGACCAAATTGGTTGATGGTGAAATCCGTATTTCAGATATTCAAGAAATTGACATTATTGATTTATTAGGCCGTGATCCCGTTCCCCCTATTCCGGAACTTTTAGCGAAAAATATTCAGAATAAAGTGGTTATGGTCACGGGTGCAGGCGGTTCGATTGGTTCAGAACTTTGCCGTCAAATTATTAAAAACCAACCTAAAAAATTAGTAATTTACGAGCTTACAGAATTTGCTCTATATAGTATCGATAAAGAACTCCATTTAAATACTGCAATTGAAATTGTTCCTATTCTTGGTACGGTGCTCGACCAGGCAAAATTAGAGCGTATTATTGAACAATATCAGGTTCAAACTATTTATCATGCAGCAGCTTATAAACATGTACCTTTAGTTGAGTGTAATCCACTTGCTGGATTAAAAAATAATGCCGTAGGTACTGCTTTTAGTTTAAATGCAGCTGTAAAGAAGGGCGTTGAAACCTTCGTTTTGATTTCGACTGACAAAGCTGTACGTCCAACCAATGTCATGGGTGCCTCAAAACGTATGGCAGAACTATATTGTCAAGCCATGGCAGAAGCACAGAACCAGACACAGGTCAGTATTGTTCGTTTTGGTAATGTACTGGGTTCATCAGGCTCAGTGGTACCATTGTTTAAACAGCAGATTGCCAAAGGTGGTCCAATTACTGTCACTCATCCAGATGTTACTCGTTATTTTATGACTATTCCAGAAGCTTCGCAGTTGGTGATTCAGGCAGGCGCATTGGGTAAAGGGGGTGATGTCTTCTTGCTGGATATGGGAGAGCCGGTTCGTATTCAAGATCTTGCACGGCAAATGATTTCTTTAAGTGGATTAACAGTCCGTGAGTCAGGTACACAAAATGGTGATATTGAAATTCAGTATGCTGGTTTGCGTCCTGGAGAAAAACTGTATGAAGAATTACTGATTGATCAGGAAGATACTGAAATTACACAACATAGCCGTATTTTAAGGTCTTTTGAAAAACATCATTCCTTGGATGAACTATTACCTATATTTGACCGTTTGAATAATTTAACTGCTATCCAAGAAGATGTAGATTGGGCATTACAGCATTTAGAACAGTATGTTGATGGCTATCAGCGTGGAAAAGAAATTAAAGTAAATTAAAATCAAGTTGTTGGATTGCATTACTGAGTTGACGGTTAAAACTGCTGCTAATTTACTAGGAATATAGCCGTATTTTGCAGCACGATTTTATATACGCTTCGTCAACTCAGTATGTGTAGGCTAATCAAAATAGTTCAAATTATTATAAATGGTCATCACGGAAAATGAGCTTACTTATATCAACTAAATTTACAAAGAGTTAGGCCTTGCTGCATTGTAGCAAATTGTACTAAAGCATTATTACATTCTTTGCTTCCCTCCTATAAAAAGTATTTATGAAACTATAATTAGAAAAATTCTATTATTAAAGAATGGTTACAGATAGACAGTGGGAGAGATAAATTAGTTTGAAGTTCTTAAGTGGAATCCTGAAGTCTTAACATGTAAATTGTGCTATCTTATTAAATACCCAGAAAAAATAATCGAATGGGTTGTGACGCTTTTTAAAAATGCTCAGAGTTAATTTGAGACAAATAAAGTCAATTTAAAACTTTAAGAGATAATAGGGATTTCTTAAAAAATGAAAAGGTTAGTTGATATTAGTATATCGCTTATTGCACTTATTATTCTTTCTCCTGTTTTTTTAATAGTTGCATATAAAGTTCGAAAAAATCTCGGCTCGCCTATCTTTTTTTTTCAAGAACGGCCTGGAAAGGATGGAAAATTATTTAAGATTATCAAGTTCCGTTCCATGAAAGATGCGGTAGATAAAGAGGGTAATCTGTTACCAGATGACCAAAGAATTACCCCATTTGGACATAAGTTAAGATGTTCGACTCTCGATGAAATGCCTCAACTTATCAATGTGATAAAAGGTGATATGTGTATAGTTGGACCAAGACCACAATTATGTGAGTTTATGGAACATTATACACCCCATCAAATGCGTCGTCATGAAGTTAAGCCGGGTATGACAGGATTGGCTCAAGTGAGTGGACGTAATAACCTGTCTTGGGAAGAAAAGTTTAACTTAGATGTAGAATATGTAGATACTCAATCAATTTTTTTAGATTTTAAAATTATGTTTAAAACATTACTTGTGATGCTAAAAAGAGAGGGAATCAATGCGCCAGATCAGGTTGTTGGAGCAAGCCGGTTTTCACGTTCAGAATCTACAGATACAAAATCTTCTTCAATTCGTTAATTTTTTATAAAAGTAGTTATATGATGATCAAAAAAGCCATTCTCCCAGTTGCTGGTCTGGGAACCCGTTTTTTACCTGCCAGTAAATCTATTCCTAAAGAAATGGTGACAGTGGTCGATCGTCCAGCTATTGAATATGTGATACGTGAGGCTGTCGCGGCAGGTATAGAGCAAATCATCCTGGTGACCCATTCATCCAAAGCGTCGATTGAAAATTATTTTGATCGTAACTTTGAACTGGAAACAACGCTTGAAAATAAAAAGAAATTTGACTTATTAAAAGAAATTACAGAAATCTTACCTCCCCATGTTAGCGTGGTAAGTGTTCGGCAGCCGCAACCCTTGGGCTTAGGTCATGCAGTACTTTGTGCCAAAGATGTTATTGGTCATGACGATTTTGCCGTTTTGCTTCCCGATGTATTGGTTAAAGATAAAGATCCGATTAATGACTTAAGTTTGATGATTCAACGTTTTAACGCATCTCAAACTTCACAAATCATGGTGGAAGCGGTGCCTGAGCATCTGGTCGATCAATATGGCATTGTCGATGTGGTTGCATCACCTGCAGAAGGCGAAAGTATAGTGATGCAAGGGATTGTAGAAAAGCCTGCAGTGGGTACGGCGCCATCCAATCTTTCTGTCGTGGGGCGCTATGTATTGCCGGCCAAGATTATGCAGCTTTTGGCAACAACACCTAAAGGTGCAGGGAATGAAATTCAGTTGACCGATGCAATTGCAGAATTACAAAAAACGGAAGTGGTTGAAGCCTATCGAATGAAAGGTCAAACCTTTGATTGTGGTAGCAAATTGGGTTATCTCAAAGCAGTGTTACATTATGGAGTAGATCATCCTAAATTGGGTGAAGATTTTAAAGCACTCATTCAGGAACTTAAATTATAAGGCGAGAAAATAATGAAAGTTGCAGTATTTGGACAAACCCTTTATTCAGGTGTCCTGTCAGCATTACTGGCCGAATGTGGCCATCAGGTATATTGGTGTGATTTTCTAAAAAACCGTACTTTAGAGCATGCTTATGCCCAAGATGATGCAGTCAAACAATTGCTGGATAAACAGGAAAAAATTGGCTTTTTAAAATACTGTCACCTAAATGATATTGCCTTGGATACAGATGCCTATTTCTTTAGTTTTAATCCGGCTGAAGAAAATTCAGGTATAGAAATATTAAAAGAAATCGGCCAGCGTCAGATTATTCATCCCAAACTGATGATTAATGCTTCTACGCTAGGCTTGCATGGGACTGACAAATTTCAGAAATATTTACCTGAAGATGATTGGGTTTATTTACCTGACATTATTCAGGAGGGCGATGCTTTAGCCAGCTTTACCCAAGCCAAGCAGCTGATAGTGGGTACTACCCAGGCAACGGTTCAGCTGAAAGTAAAAGAGTTATTGCGTCCTTTATTTCCACTTCAACACAATTATTTGTTTATGCCGATTTTGGATGCTGAATTTACCAAGCTCAGCATTTCAGGCATGTTAGCAACACGTATTAGCTATATCAATGACTTAGCCGTAGTTGCGGAAAAATTAGGAATTGACATAGAACAGGTGCGGCAGGGCATGGGAGCCGATAGCCGTATCGGATTGTCTTATTTAAAGCCCGGAGCAGGTTTTGGGGGAGAAAACTTCTCTCATGACATTCTCACCTTGGCCAACACGGTTTCCGGTACAGGGACTAAAAGCCAGCTATTGGCACAGGTTTGGGAGATCAATGAGCAACAAAAAGAGCTGCTGTTTAGAAAGCTGTGGAATTACTATCATGGCGATTTAAAAGGTAAAACAGTAGCAATTTGGGGTGCTTCTTTTAAGGAAAATACTGCGCGGATTCAACAATCACCGATTCATACCATGCTTAAAGCCTTATGGGCGCAAGGGGTAACAGTCAAATTGCATGATCCGCAGGCATTGGCAGAAATTGAAAAAGTCTATGGGCATCGTGAGGATTTGATTTATTGTACTGACCAATACGAGGCCGTTAATGGCGCACATGCCTTATGCCTGTTAACTGCTTGGAAACAATATTGGAGTCCCGATTACCCGAATTTATTAAAAATAATGCAGCATCCACTGATTTTAGATGGTCGAAATATTTATGATCCAGACTATGTCAAAGCACAGGGATTTGCCTATATGGGGGTAGGGCGTTAATGATGAACCAAGCACAACCTTATCAAGTAGAAGAAATTGATACAGTTTTGACCAAGCTGTTGAACTTAAAAAATAAATTTGAGAATCAGCATTTAACCGATTTTTTTGCAGAAGATCATGACCGTTTTCAAAAATTTTCTGTAAATTTAGAAACCATTGTCTTTGATTTTAGCAAGCACCGGGTCAATCAGACTGTACTTGACCATTTGGTGGATTGGGCCAACGCACAAGAGCTCAAGCCTTGGATTAAACGGCTGTTTTCTACTGAAGCTATTAACTATACCGAACAGCGTGCCGCGATGCATTGGGCCTTACGTTTGCCTGCACGGGATCAACAGCATGCTGAGGTTGCAGCGCAAGTACATGAGCAACTTCAGCGCATGTATGCCTTGGTGGAAAAAATCCATGCCGGTCAATTTCGTGGTGCTACCGGGGAAGTGATCCAGGATGTGGTCAATATTGGCGTTGGGGGATCAGATCTTGGGCCATTGATGGTCAGTCATGCCTTATCCGACTTTAAAAAACAGACCACCAAACCTTTAAATGTACATTTTGTATCGACCATGGATGGCAGTCAGCTTTCAGAATTGCTGCATCAGCTGCGTCCTGAGACTACTTTATTTATTATCTCATCCAAGTCTTTTGGTACCATTGATACCTTATCCAATGCGCAAACCGTGCGTTTATGGCTAGAAAAAGCATTAGGTCAGTATCCGCATATTCTCAAGCATCATTTTATTGGGGTATCGACCAAACCCGAGAAAATGACCGAATGGGGAATTGCATCTGAAAATCAATTATTGCTTTGGGATTGGGTCGGCGGGCGTTATTCGCTCTGGTCATGTATCGGCCTGCCCATAGCACTCAGTATTGGGGTTGAAGGCTTTAAGCAGCTGCTTGCAGGGGCTTATATCATGGATCAACATTTCCAGAATGCCCCTTTTACACAAAATATACCGGTGTTAATGGGCTTGCTGGGTGCCTGGAATAACAACTTTTTAGATATCCAGACCCATGCCATTTTGCCTTATGACGGTCGTTTAAAATACTTTGCTTCGTATTTACAACAATTGGAAATGGAATCGAATGGTAAATCGATTCAGCGCAACAATGAAAAAGTTCAACTTGATAGCTGTCCGATTGTGTGGGGAGAGGTTGGACCCAATGCCCAGCATGCTTTCTATCAGTTATTGCATCAAGGCACACAAGCCGTAAGCTGTGATTTTATTGCACCAGTGCAACGTTATAATGCCCAGCAATTTACTTATGTAGACAATGCAGATGCCTTGATTGAGCAGCATCATCTGGCTTTGTCAAACTGTCTGGCACAGTCACGGTTACTCGCTTTTGGCAATCAGGCATTGGATCAGACCGAACTCAAGGATCTACCTACCTATAAACAATATGCAGGCAATCAGCCTAGCACTACCATTTTATTAAAAGAGCTGACACCGTATAGTCTCGGCATGTTAATTGCCATATATGAACATAAAGTGTTTGTACAGTCTGTGCTATGGAATATCAATCCCTTTGACCAATGGGGTGTGGAAAAAGGCAAGGAAATTGCCAATCAGCTCCTCCCGATTTTAAGTGGCAATAGCCAGGATATTTCAAATTTAGATGCCTCGACTCAAGGCTTAATAGATATCTTATTAGGAAAAACCCATGGCTAAAATTTTAGTAACCGGTGGTGCAGGCTATATTGGCTCACATACTTGTGTGGAACTGCTAAATTCAGGACATGAAGTCATTGTTCTGGATAATCTGTGCAATAGTTCGGAAGAATCTTTAAATCGTGTGCAACAGATCAGCGGAAAATCCCTCACTTTTGTACAAGGTGATATTCGTGATGCACAGGTTTTGGATCGGGTTTTTCAGCAGCATCAGATTGACGCCGTGATTCATTTTGCCGGTTTAAAAGCGGTAGGCGAAAGCCAGCAAATTCCACTGGCTTATTTTGACAATAATATTTCCGGCTCTATTCAACTGGTACAGGCCATGCAGCGCGCAGGAGTATTTAATTTAGTCTTCAGTTCATCGGCCACAGTATATGATGAGGCGAATGTATCGCCTTTAAATGAAAGTATGCCGACTGGTATGCCGACGAATAACTATGGTTATACCAAACTGATTGTTGAACAGCTTCTACAAAAGTTGTCGATTGCAGATGAACGCTGGTCGATTGCATTACTGCGTTATTTCAACCCGGTCGGTGCACATAAGAGTGGTTGTATTGGAGAAGATCCGCAAGGTATTCCAAATAACCTGATGCCTTTTGTCACTCAAGTTGCAGTGGGTCGCCGGGAAAAACTGGCGATCTTCGGCAATGATTATAATACGGTCGATGGTACAGGTGTACGCGATTATATCCATGTGGTCGATTTGGCGAATGCGCATTTGTGTGCCTTGAATAACCGTCTTGTGGCAAAAGGTTGTCGTGCCTGGAATATTGGCACAGGTCAGGGTTCCTCTGTTTTAGAAGTGGTGAAAACTTTTGAACGGGTCAATCATGTGCCGGTTGCTTATAGCATTGAGCCACGCCGTGAAGGAGATGTGGCGATTTCATTTGCAGATAATAGCCGTGCTGTGGAAGAGTTAGGCTGGAAACCTCACTATACTCTGGAAGATATGCTGGCGGATAGTTGGAACTGGCAAAAGCAAAATCCGCAAGGATTTAAGTAACACGGAATAATGAATGGATAGGTGTATTTGATGATCTTAAAATTAATTTTAAGTGATTTATATCGATATACAGGCAATCAAAAACTAAGTTCCTTGGTTAAAAATTATTTTTTTAATCGAGGATTTAATTTTTCTGTCTGGCTCAGAATTGCCAGTTCTAAAACCTGGTTCGCAAAGATTGCCTATCCTATTTTTTATTATAAAAAGAAAAAGTATGGCATTGATATTCACGCCAATACAAAAATTGGGTTTGGCTTATATATCGGTCATGGCGGACCACTGGTGGTCAGCCCAACGGCAACAATAGGCAATAATGTAAATTTATCGCAATATAGCACGATCGGTGCAAATTTAGGTCCAGCAGCGATTATTGGCGATAATGTCTATATCGGGCCGAATGTGTGTATTATTGAAAATGTAAAAATTGGCAATAATGTAACCATCGGTGCGGGTAGTGTGGTGACCAAAGATATACCTGAAAATGCAACAGCTGCGGGTAATTATGCCAAGGTACTCAATTTTGATCAGCCAGGAAAATTTGTGAATAAAAGATACAAAATTTGAATGACTGATTTTAAAATTACCTCTGTCTAGCTAATATTAAAAAAGCTTTATGTATCTGATGAATAGAAGAGCAATTTTAGCTTTAAACATAAAGATTATTTGCTCATTTTTGGAAATAAAAAGAGCTCAATTTGAGCTCTTTTTATAAAAATGGCAATGTACAAGCATTTGCCCTTTTATTCTTAATTATTGCTTTGAATTAACTGAGTCAATTCATCTACATACTTTTGTATCGGTTTAGGATTTTTGTCCGCATGACTTTCAATATTCAAGCGCATTAACGGTTCGGTATTGGAAGCGCGTACGTTTAAACGCCAAACGTCAAAATCCAGGCTCACGCCGTCTGTTTGATCAATAACCGGATTTTGATCGGCAAAGTGATCAAAAATCTTTTGAATAGTTGTTTGGGTATTTGCCACTTTGAAGTTGATTTCGCCTGAACATGGGAATTTTGCGATCATTTCTTCTACAAGCGTAGAAAGCGGCTTCTTGGTTTCTGACAATACAGACACCGCCAACAGCCACGGGATCATGCCGCTATCGCAATAGGCAAAGTCACGGAAATAATGGTGTGCACTCATTTCTCCGCCATATACCGCATTATGCTCACGCATTTTTTCTTTAATGAAAGAATGACCTGATTTAGATTGGATCGCTTCACCTTGATATTGCTCAATAATGTCAAAGGTATTCCATACCAGACGAGGGTCATGGACAATTTTCTCACCCGATTGTTTCAGCAAGAAAGCTTGAGCCAATAGACCCACAATATAATAGCCCTCAATAAACTGGCCTTTTTCATCAAACAGGAAGCAACGGTCAAAATCACCATCCCAGGCAAGACCCATGTCAGCACCATGTTCAATAACTGCATTACGCGTGCTGTCACGATTTTCGACGAGCAGTGGGTTGGGAATACCGTTCGGGAACGTACCATCGGCTTCATGGTGAATTTTAATAAATTCTACCGGTACATTCAGAACTTTGAATTTTTCTTCAATTGCATCGATCACATGACCTGCTGCACCATTACCGGCATTCACTACCAATTTCATTGGTGTGATTTGTGATGGTTCGATGTAAGTCATGAGGTGATCTACAAATTCAGGCAAGATATTATATTTTTCGGTTGTGCCTTTTTGCTCAACGTCTTTAAAGACACCTGATTCTGCCAAAAGCTGAATCTCTTTTAGCCCTGTATCTGCACTAATGGGACGTGCATTTTCACGCACTAGTTTCATCCCGTTATAGTCCATCGGGTTGTGGCTGGCTGTGACTTCTATACCGCCTTGAACGTCCAGGTGGAATGCACCAAAATAAACTTCTTCTGTGCCGGTCATGCCAAGGTCAAGTACGTTAACACCGGCATCATTTAAACCACGAATAGTTGCTTGTTTTAGGCCTTCACTACTTAGACGAATATCACAACCTATGACTATAGTCTTGGGTTGATAGATTTGACCATACGCCCGACCAATTTTATAGGCGATATCTTCATTTAATTCTTCACCCAATTTTCCACGAATGTCATAAGCTTTAAAACAAGTAAGTGTCATGGTTTTTTACTCTTTCCTTTACAAGAAAAAGGCCGGTTGCCCAGCCTTATATCAAAATTTATTATTCAACCGTTACCGATTTTGCCAAGTTACGCGGCTGATCGACATCCGTTCCACGTAAGACTGCTACATGGTAAGACAGCAGTTGCACAGGAATACTGTAAACAATTGGAGCAAGGAGCGGGCTAATACCTGGGATATGAACTACATGTTGACGCTCTTTGCCTTTAATGCCGCTGTTTTCATCGGCAAAGACGAACAGCTCACCACCTCGAGCCTGAACTTCTTCCATATTGGATTTTAGCTTGTCCAGCATGTCATCTTGCGGAGCAAGAATTACCACTGGCATGTCATTGTCTACTAATGCTAATGGACCATGTTTCAGTTCACCTGCCGCATAACCTTCGGCATGAATATATGAAATTTCTTTCAGTTTCAATGCACCTTCAAGGGCAATTGGGAACTCGGTACCACGACCTAAAAACAGGCAGTGCTGCTTTTCTACAAACAATTCAGATAAACGTAAAATGTCTTTATCGTGTTGCAAAGTATCTAAAATGACTTTAGGGGTATGCCATAAATCAGTGGTAATGGCTGTGATTTGTTCAGCTGAAATGGTTTGCTTGACCTGACCAATTTTGAGTACTAACAGCATGAGGGCTGCAAGCTGAGTGGTAAATGCTTTGGTTGAAGCCACACCAATCTCAGGTCCTGCCAAAGTTAACAGGCTGTGATTCGTTTCACGCACCATTGAAGAAGTGGCCACATTACAAATAGTCATGGTTGTAATGTTTAAATTTTTTGCAACAGCACGCTTTTGTGTGTCACGCAGCGCAGCCAAGGTATCGGCGGTTTCACCAGATTGAGAAATACACACATACAGGGTGTTATTCACAATCACTGGCGTGCGGTAACGGAATTCGCTGGCAATTTCGACTTGGCAAGGCAGGTCAATCAGTTGCTCAAACCAGTATTTTGCAATCATGCCGGCATGGTAACTGGTCCCGCAGGCAATAATTTGCACTTGCTGAATATTTTCAAAATCCGCAACTGCATTCTTTAAGAAATCTTCGCGTAAATCATTTCCATTTAATGCTTGGGAAATAGTTTGTTGAATCGCTTCAGGTTGCTCATAAATTTCTTTCAGCATGTAGTGCTTATATTCACCTTTAGACGCATTGCTGACTGTTGCATCCAGTTCTTTGACTGGACGATTCACCAATTGCCCATCCACAAATACTTCAATGCTATTGCGTGTTAAACGTGCAATATCACCTTCTTCTAGGTAAATAAAACGGTTGGTAATTGGAAGCAGTGCCAATTGATCCGAACTGATAAAGTTCTCGCCAATACCTACGCCAATGACCAAAGGAGAACCTTCCCGCACAGTAATCAGTTCATCAGGATGATCTGTATGTACGATGCCCAGAGCATATGCACCTTTGAGCTGAGGAACAACCTGTTGAACCGCTTCTAGAAGGCTGGAAGTAGATTTCAATGCATCATTGACCAGATGCGCAACAACTTCGGTATCTGTTTGTGAAGTAAACACATAGCCTAGAGCTTCAAGATCATCTTTCAGCTCTTGGTAGTTTTCAATAATGCCGTTGTGAACTACAGCAACCGTACCTGAAATATGCGGATGGGCATTATTTTCAGTCGGTTTACCATGCGTTGCCCAGCGGGTATGCGCAATCCCCAGTGAACCTTCGATATTCGACTCATTCACTGCCTGTTCCAGATTGATCACTTTACCCACACGACGTTCGCGTAAGACATGACCGCCATTGATCAGCGCAACACCAGCTGAATCGTAGCCACGGTATTCAAGGCGCTTTAAGCCTTCAATTAAAATATTGGTAATATTACGTTCTGCAACGCCACCGACAATTCCGCACATAGTTATAATCCTCTTATTTTTTCAATTTTTGGGGGCGTTGATAGTTTTCTTTAGCCACTTGTTTTGAGCGCTCAAAGGCCAAACTATTTTCTGCTACATCGCGTGTGATGACTGAGCCAGCACCTACAGTTGCGCCATTGCCTATACTGACCGGAGCAACCAGTGAACTATTCGAGCCGATAAAGGCTGAGTCACCAATAATGGTTTTAAATTTATTCGCACCATCATAATTGCAGGTAATGGTACCGGCACCAATATTTGAACCTGCGCCAACTTCGGCATCACCTAAATAAGTAAAGTGATTGGCCTTAGAGCCGAGTCCAATAATAGAGTTTTTCACTTCAACAAAGTTGCCAATATGGACTTCATTGGCCAATTTCGCACCTGGACGTAAACGGGCAAATGGGCCAATTTGCGTATCTTCACCGACAATCGCATTATCGAAAATACTGTAAGGCTGAACCTTAGTACCTGCTGCAATTTTGGTATTCTTAATGACGCAACCTGCACCAATTTCGACATTATTGCCAAGTTCACAATTGCCTTCAATGATCACGTTAATGTCAATACGGACATCTTGACCAACCACCAAGTTACCACGTAAGTCGAAACGGCTTGGATCAATTAAATGTACGCCTTGCTGCATCAGTTTTTTGGCCTGATAGGCCTGGAATTCACGTTCTAAAGCAGCAAGCTGAACACGGTCATTTACACCTTCAACTTCAAAGGCACGTTCCGGTTCAACAGAAGCCACTTCCAGACCATCTGCAATGGCCATTGCTACGATGTCAGTCAGGTAGTATTCGCCTTGGGCATTATTGTTGCTCAAACGTGGCAACCATTGATGCAGTTTGGCATTGCTGACACAGTAAATACCGGTATTGATTTCCTGAATTTGACGCTGTGTATCGTTGGCATCTTTATGCTCAACAATGGCTTGAATTTTATTGTTTTCGCGCACAATACGGCCATAACCAGTCGCATCGGCTAAGGTTAAGGTCACCAGACCAATTCCTGTTTCACGTGAAACAGCGAGCAGCTTTTCTAAGGTTTCTTGGCTAATACAAGGCACATCACCCGAAAGGATCAGTGAAACGCCATCGCTAGGAAGCACAGGTAATGTTACTTTTACTGCGTGTCCAGTTCCAAGCTGTTCAGCCTGTTCAACCCATTGCACATTTTCTTGTGCAAAGGCTTGCTGAACTAAATCACCGCCATGCCCAAAAATGGTAATGATGTTTTGTGCATTTAATTTTTTTGCTGTTTCAATGACATGACCGAGTAGGGGACGTCCTGCGAGCGGCTGCAATACCTTGGGTAAGCTCGAACGCATTCGAGTTCCTTTACCTGCAGCAAGAATAATCACAGAAGTTGACATAATACACCTTAAAAACTTAGCTTAAGCCATTGAAATGTTGAGGTACACGAGAATACAGATTGCGGCCCAAATGCCGGCAATAATATCGTCAAACATAATGCCGAAACCGCCACCGACTTGACGGTCGATAACACGAATAGGCCAGGGTTTCCAGACATCGAATAAGCGAAACAGGGCAAATCCAACCAGCACCCAAAGCCAGCTCATTTGTGCGAAGTAAATCAGCGGCAGAAAGGTAATCGATTGTCCTGCAAATTCGTCCCAAACAATACGGCCATCGTCATGTACACCCATGACTTTAGCGGTTTGTCCACAAATATAAATGCCTATAAGTGACATTAAAACCATGGCAATAATAGAGTTGGTAAAGCCAATTGCAAGCCAGGCAGGAATAAACAGTAATGCAAAGGCTGAACCAAAAGTGCCTGGTGCTTTGGGTAACAATCCAGAACCAAATCCGACACCGCAAAAAACGATAAAGCGGTTGTACCAGGACATGTCTTTAAGGTGAATCGCAGGTTTATGCAAAGTGTTGATATCCATAAAAATGTAGCGAATGATCTACGCCATTCTGCACAAAAGTTAATTCAGGTTGCTGAGCAATTTGCCCAATCTTACTAATGTTGACATCTAATTGTTGTAGCAAAAGCTTTTCATAATTTTGCGGGCTTATTGTAAAGCATAACTCATAGTCATCGCCACCCGCGAGAGCATATTGCCATTGCTGTTCTTGTTGTAATTTTTTTAAAGCAGCATCAATTGGTAGCTGGTCTAAATCCAAAATTGCACCGACATGTGATGCTTTAAGAATATGCCCTAGGTCTTGGGCTAAACCATCAGACACATCAATCATGCTGGATGCCAAGCCTTTTAACTTTTGACCAAGCTGGCAACGTGGCGTTGGATAATCCAGACGCTTTTGTAGCAGATGACCTAAATTGTGCAAAGCAAATGCCGCATCACCGACTGTGCCAGAGACGCAGACATAATCGCCGACTTGTGCGCCTGAACGTGTAACGGCTTTGCCCGTTTCAACCCAGCCAAGCGCTGTGACAGAAATGGTCAGATGAGGACTTTGCGTGGTGTCCCCACCAATTAAACTCACACCAAATTGATCGCAACAATCATATAAACCCTGACTAAAGCCTTTAAGCCAGTCATGATCAATTTGGGGTAAGCTCAATGCGAGTAGAATACTGTGCGGTTTTGCACCCATTGCAGCAATATCAGATAAATTGACAGCCACAGATTTCCAGCCGATGGCATGTGGATCGGTTTCTAAAGGAAAATGGCGTCCAGCAACCAGTGTATCGGCACAGATGACCAGTTGTTGCTGTGGAGGAGGGGTGAGCAAGGCTGAGTCGTCACCGACACCTAAATCGACAGACGCAGAAGTCTGACGATTGAAATAGGTGTCAATAATCGAAAACTCAGCCATACAACAAATCTACTGAAAAATTAGTCGGCTTGTTGCTTTTCTGCTGCACGTAAGCTGGTTGCTAAACGGTCCAATACACCGTTGATGTATTTATGGCTGTCTGCACCGCCAAAATGTTTAGCAAGCTCAATCGATTCATCTAGAACCACGCGATATGGAATTTCAAGATGTTCTTTCAATTCATACGCACCAAGACGAAGCGTTGCGAGTTCAACGCCATCAAGCGCATCAATTTCGCGATCAAGCACAGGGATTAAGAGCGCATCCAATGCTTCATGATTGGCAACCACTTGAGTCAACAATTCATGATAATAGCCGAGATCCACTTTGTGCATGGCATTTTCCACACGTGTACGTGCTTCAATCTCATGTACCGGATTGTGGCTCATCTGCCATTCATAAATTCCTTGTACAGCAAAGCGACGTGCTTTACGTTTTGCTGCATAAGTTGCTTGAAGTGTTTGCGACATAGCGTTAAATAGCCTTTAACAAGTTAACCATTTCAATTGCAGTAAGGGCAGCTTCACCACCTTTATTACCTGCTTTTGTACCCGAGCGTTCAATCGCTTGTTCAATACTATCCGTAGTCAATACACCATTAATTACTGGTAAGCCAGTGTCCAGACCAACCACGCCTAAACCTTTGGCACATTCACCAGCAACAAAATCGAAGTGAGGCGTGCTACCACGAATCACGGCGCCAAGTGCAATAATTGCATCAAAACCATTTGAAGCTGCCAATTTTTTAGCAACCACAGGAAGTTCCCAGGCGCCAGGTGCGTGAACAACAGTGATATTATCCTCTGATACACCATGACGTTTCAATGTATCAATTGCACCTTCTAATAGATGTTCGACAACAAAACTATTAAAACGACCCACTAAAATCGCGTAACGGCCTTCGCTCGCGAGATGTAACATACCTTCAATACGGCGAACTGCCATAGCAACCTCGATTATTTCTCTGTTGTTTGATGTGCGGTGATGTATTCCACCACTTCTAAATTAAAACCTGATAATGCATTAAAACGTAATGGCGAGCTGAGTAATTTCATTTTCTCAACCCCTAAATCACGTAAAATCTGTGCACCTACACCAATGGTCTGATACTGCTGAGACAGCGCAGCACTTGATTTGGTTGGTTTTGGTGTAGTTAAACTTTCCAGCGCAGGGCCAAGATCCTGTAAATGACGTTGACCAATCCAGACCAGTACACCACGATCACTGTTGGCAATCTCTTTCAATGCACGGTCTAAGTTCCATGCAGGCTCGCCATCTTGCTTATTCAGTTTAAGCAAGTCACGTGCCGGATTAAAGCCATGAACGCGAACGGTGGTTACGCCGTCTTTCGGTTGACCTTTCACTAAAGCTAAATGAATGTCTGGATTGCCAATTTCGCGGTAACGATATAAATCAAATGTACCGTATTCAGTATTTAGAGTTTGTTGATCAATACGTTCAACCGTTTGTTCATTGGTCATGCGGTAGTGGATCAGATCCGCAATGGTACCGATTTTTAAACCATGTTTTTCGGCGAAAACTTCAAGATCAGGACGGCGCGCCATGGTGCCATCTTCATTAATAATTTCACAGATCACCGATGCTGGTTCAAGACCAGCCAAACGTGAAAGGTCACAACCTGCTTCAGTATGACCGGCACGGTGCAATACGCCACCTGGCTGTGCCATCAGCGGGAAAATATGACCCGGTTGCACAATGTCTGCAGGTTTGGCATGCGCTGCCACGGCTGTTTGAATCGTATGGGCACGTTCAGCAGGTGAAATTCCGGTAGAAATTCCTTTCGCAGCTTCAATCGAAAGCGTGAAGTTAGTACCGTGCTGGGCGCCGTTGGCATCCACCATCAAGGGTAAATTGAGTTGCTGGCAACGCTCTTTACTTAAAGTCAGGCAGACCAAACCACGTGCATGGGTGATCATAAAGTTGATGTCTTCTGGACGCACGTGTGTCGCAGCAATAACTAAATCACCTTCATTTTCACGATCTTCATCATCCATCAGGATGACCATTTTTCCTGCACGGATATCTGCTACGAGCTCTTCAACGGTATTGAGCGGCATCTACCTTCACCTTCTTTTTGTCTCAAATGACATTTTGCTTGCATTGATTGTTGCATAGTCTACCGTTTTTTTACGATGTTTGCCTATGCTTATTGGTTTCCATTCCCGGTTCATTGTTATACACAGTGCCTGAACACTTGAAAAGAGGACTTTATTTTAAAAAGCAGTGATTATGCTGAATCTTTAAGCAGTTGAAATACATAAATAATGACAAGCTTATGCAAAATGATGCTGATTTACAGGCTGGCAAACGCGACTGGTATAAAAAAAGCCCCCATCTTTCGATGAGGGCTTTTTTGAATCTGGAGCGGGAAAGGAGACTCGAACTCCCGACCCCAACCTTGGCAAGGTTATGCTCTACCAACTGAGCTATTCCCGCGGAGTCTATAAAGTTTTTTAAATGAAAAAACTAAATGAAAAAATTTTGAGCGGGAAAGGAGACTCGAACTCCCGACCCCAACCTTGGCAAGGTTATGCTCTACCAACTGAGCTATTCCCGCATGCCGTGTATAATACAGTATGCAAAAATAGGGTCAATAACTTTGTGAAAAAACTTGTATCAATTGCATAAAATAAAACCATTTTGTTCAAGTATGCTGCTTTTATAAACAATATTGAGATTTAAAAAGAAGTTTTTATTTTGAAATAGATCAATGATGGGTTGGGCAGGCACAACGATTGAAGCGGAACACGGTATACTGAAGCCAGAAAAGTAGTTATTTGAATTTGGAGTATCTTCATGAATTTAGAACAACAGTTGATTCAACGCCTGCAAGAGTTATCACCCGTTCATTTGGAAGTAGTGAATGAGTCTTCGGGTCATGGGGGCTATTTCCCGGGCAAAGAATCGCATTTTAAAGTAATTGTAGTGAGCGACATTTTTCAAGGCTTGCGTTTAGTGCAGCGTCATCAAAAAATTTATGCAGCAGCCGGGGATTTGCTTGCGCCCAGCCGTATTCATGCACTGGCTATTCATGCTTTTGAGCCATCGGAATGGCAAGGACAAGCCACGCCAAGCCCTGAATGTGCCCATGCACCAAAAGCTGAATAATAAGGAATCTTAGACAATGGATATGCAGCTGACAGTCAAAATTGTGCATATGATTGCTGTGACCCTGTTGATTGGGGCCATCATCGCACGCGGTTTGACTTTATTTGTTGGGGTGAAAGACAATCAGCCGAATCCGGCTATGCGGACACTTTTGGTCGCATGGCAGCATCTTGCGATGACCATCATTATTCTGACCGGATTGACCTCATTGGTGATCAAGAATTTTGAAGTCCAAACGTGGTTTTATGCCAAGATCATTCTGTTTCTGGTGTTATTTTCTTCCTTGATCAAGGCCTATAAAAAAGATGACCGTATTTTATTGGTCCAACGTCGCGCGGGTTTAATGATTGCAGTTGTTGCTTTGATTGCCATTATTGGGTTGGTAATGATTAAGCCGAATTTTGGCTAATTGTTAGACATGATTGTTCTAGACATCAGGCGTGTAGGGTAAACTGCAATATATAAATAACTATAAATGATAGGGGATTTTAATGCTGATACGTGTGATTTTTAATCAAAAAGGTGGGGTAGGCAAGTCCAGTATTGCAGTTAATTTGGCTGCGATTAGCGCACATCAAGGTTTGAAAACCTTGCTGATTGATCTCGATCCGCAAGCCAATTCCAGTCAATATCTTCTGGGAGATGATGCGACCTATACGGCGGATAAACCTGCGCTGGAACCCAATATTGAAAACTATTTTGAAGAAGTGCTGGGTGCAACCCAAAGTAAAGGACTGTTAGGCAATGCCATTGGTTCGATTTTAAAGAACCGGGATAAAGGTTTGGAGCGCTATGTACATCAATCTCCTTTTAAAAATCTGGATGTGATTCCTGCAAGTCCGACGTTGGGTGCACTGGCACATGCTTTAGAGTCAAAACACAAGATTTATAAATTACGTGATGCCTTGCAACAACTGGAAGGGCGGTATGATCGGGTGTATATCGATACACCACCAGCTTTTAACTTCTTTACCTTAGCGGCGCTGATTGCAGCCAGTCGCGTGCTGATTCCTTTTGATTGTGACGTATTTTCAAAGCGTGCATTACAGACCCTGATTGAAAATGTCATTGAAACCCAAGATGATCATAATGATCGTCTGGAAATTGAAGGGATTGTGGTCAATCAGTTTCAGGCACAGGCCAAATTACCGCGCGAAGTGGTACAACAGCTAAAAGATGAAAGCTTGCCTGTGTTGGACAGTATGTTGCCGCCGTCAATTTTAATGAAGGAATCGCATCTTAAGAATCAGCCCCTCATTCATTTGGCAACGGATCATAAATTGACGCAAGCCTATCAATCGTTGTTCAATGAAATTGAGCATATATAAGTATCGAGATTTCTCATGAAAACGATTTATCTAAGCCTCCTTCTGGGAAGTACGTTTTTATTGGCTGCATGTGCCACTACGGTGAAACCGAGTTATGTTTCTCCAACCCAATATCAAGCGCTCAATTGTCAGCAACTGCAAAGTGAATATAACCGTATTCAGCAATATATCGATAATGGTGTGCAGGCACCAAAACGCACTGGCGTCGGTGTGGGTGTTGGTGTTGGCGGTGGTTGGGGCAGTCATGGTGGTTGGGGAATTGGTCCGAGTGTTTCTGTGAATATGGGACAATCTGCAAATACCAAAAAAACTGAATTATCACGTCTATTGGGTGAACAGGAAGCTGTAGTTCAGGCGGCACAATTTAAGAGTTGCCCAATTATTGTTCGTAATAAAGTTCAATAATTCATCAATTTATCACCCGGTTATTGCTCTAAAATTAATAGCCGGGTGATAAAATCTTAGCAAAATGTTTCAAGATAAATAATTTTAATATCAATTAGTTATTGTTTTTTGATGTGATCTTTAAACGCATCAGGTGATGCTTTTTATCAATGTAATACTTGTTACTTTTCATCAGTTTCATATAAGGTGTGCCCCTGTTTAATGGTGATGTCAGGTATGTATGATTGAGAGTTGGCTTTTTGTATTGGCAGTGATTGCGGTGCTGATGATTCCGGGTCCAACCAATGCATTAATTGCAAGCTCGGCACATCAACAAGGCATTGCCAAAACTAGCCTGTTTATTCCGGCAAAATTGCTTGGCTATTTTTACACGATTAATTTATGGGCATTGCTGATTCATTTATGCAGTCCGGTTTGGCCGAATTTTATTCATATCCTGCATGTTTGCAGCGCTATTTATGTCGGCTGGCTGGCCTTCAATTTATGGAAAACTTCCGATTTAGAAAAGCATAATCAACATCATCGTTCGATCCGACCGCGGCAACTGTTCTTTTCTACTTTTAAAAATCCTAAAGCCTTATTATTTGCTGCGGGTATTTTACCGATTGAAACCTGGAGTAATCCCGCCAATTTTGTTTTGGTCTTTGCGCTGTTCAGTCTGGTGCTGTTGCCTGCGGTGGTGTTCTGGATGTTTTTTGGGCGGGCAATTTTGTCGGGTCAGTCCAGACAAATAAAAGCCGATCTCTTATATAAAGGATCGGCCATGTTGCTGATTATGTGTATGTTGCCTGTGGTGGTGCGATTTTTTTAATTTGTATTCGTTCTAAAGCCCAGTTGTTTAAGGGGTCTTTTTCAACTTTTGCCGAATAAAACCAATAATGCCCGGCAAGACACTGATAATAATGATACCAAAAATCAAATGGGTAAAATTGTCTTTAACAATCGGCATATTGCCAAATAAATAGCCCAAAGTAATAAATGAACCAACCCAGCATATTGCGCCAATCAGGTTATAGCTCAAAAAGAATTTGTAATTCATACTGCCGGCACCCGCTACAAAGGGAGCAAAGGTACGCGCAAAAGGCACAAAGCGCGCAAAAATAATGGTTTTACCACCATGTTTTTCAAAGAACTTTTGCGTATACATTAAATGCTGTTTATTAATAAAACGTGATTCGATTTCAAATACACGCGGTCCAATGAATTTACCAATATGATAATTCAGGGTGTCACCCAGTACGGCCGCAGTAAATAGCAAGATGACCAGTACATAAGGATTCATTGCACCTGTGGATGCTGCTAAGGCCCCAGCTGCAAACAGCAAACTGTCCCCCGGCAGAAATGGCATCACCACCAAACCGGTTTCGACAAAAATAATTAAAAACAGAATGGCATAAATCCATACGCCGTAATTGGTGATAAATTCGAGCAGATGGGCATCAACATGTAAGATAAAATCAAGCAGTTCCATGGCGCTACAGACAGCAAAAATGTGCTGAAATCCTAGCAGTCCGGGGCATGAAAGTCAGTACCAAAAAGAAAATTAATTGCGTTTTCATCCTTCTCTTTTTCCGCAATGATTTATCTTACAAATTATTTTTTGCTCCTGATAAAACAGACTTAGGATGAACAGGTCATTAAAATAAAAAATAACAGGTGACCTCATGTTTAATCCGAATGCTTTTATAAAAAATCTGGCGCAAGGTGCGCAGACCGTGCTTTTATTGCGCTGGTTGCGCGTGTATTGATGGCCTATATTTTTCTGATGTCTGGCTGGATGAAGATCAATGCCTATGCTGCAACTGCCGGATATATGGAATCGATGGGTGTCCCCGGAATGCTGTTACCTTTAACCATTTTGGTTGATTTTGGTGGTGGTTTGGCTTTGTTGTTCGGTTTTCAGGCGCGTTTGGCCGCATTTGGTCTAGCCGGATTTAGTTTAATCACTGCTTTGCTGTTCCATGGTGGGGCTGAAGATGCGATTAACTTTATGAAAAACATGGCCATGACCGGCGGACTATTGTTTATGATGTTGCATGGTGCAGGAAAATTCAGTGTAGATAACATGCTTGAGAAATCCTCAGTGTAATTGAGCAAATAGCAGGATCATCTCAGCGCCGTTATTTCATTTTTGTAATGATATAAAGGCTGCGTATAAATTGCCCGAACTTTGTTTTAATAAAGCTTGATGAAGCGATCCTGGTAGAGTCAATGATGAAGCAAATATTCTCTTTATCTCTAGTTCAATCGAGATTGACGTGGATGATGATTTTTGCAAACCGATGGGCTTAAAAGCCGGGGATCAGGTAAAAGTGATGGGTGAGGTCGATGCCCAGCGTGGTAAATCAAGCAACATCGATGTCGTTAAAATCGAAAAAATGGCAAATCGAAATGATAAATGAATGTGGTACAACTAGGAGTGAGCATCAAACTGATTGTCCTCAATTTACCTATATACAGGTAGTTAAAATAAAAAAATGGCAACATAAACAAAGCATCCGACAAGGTATTTTGTTATGCCAGAAATATAATGCAATCAACGAATTGAAAGCCTTGTGCGAATAGTGTGCTTAATGCGCCGAAAAATGATAGAATGCAGCGCTTATTTCGTTTGCTTTGCATAGTTGTTTGTCATGACTACCAATACTCAAATCACTGAAGACCGCATCCTGATCTTGGATTTCGGTTCTCAATACAGTCAGCTTATTGCACGTCGTGTACGTGAAGCTGGTGTATATTCTGAAATGTATGCCTATGACATGTCTGAAGAAGACATTCGCGCATTTAAACCAAACGGTATCATCTTGTCGGGTGGTCCGGAAAGTGTTCATGAAGAAGGTAGTCCACGCGCACCTGAAGTTGTATTCAACTTGGGCGTACCTGTACTGGGTATTTGCTACGGCTTGCAAACCATGTCAGAACAGCTTGGCGGTAAAGTAGAGCCAGGTACCGTGCATGAATTTGGTTATGCTGCAGTAGATGTTTTAGTGCGTGACCAGCTTCTTGGTGATTTAAACGATGGTGAAAACAAACTGAATGTTTGGATGAGCCATGGCGATAAAGTAAGCGCAATTCCAGAAGGTTTCCAGGTTACTGCAAGTACGCCAAGCTGTCCATTTGCAGCGGTAAGCGATGAAAAACGTCGTTTTTACGGTGTACAGTTCCATCCTGAAGTAACCCATACTGCAAAAGGTGCCGAGTTATTATCTAACTTTGTACACGGTATTTGTGGTTGCCGTAATCTTTGGAACTCTGAAAATATTATCGACCTACGTGTTGAACAGTTACGTGAACAAATTGGCGACCAGAAAGTTCTTTTAGGTCTTTCAGGTGGTGTCGATTCATCTGTAGTCGCTGCTTTGCTGCATAAAGCAATTGGCGACCAGTTGACTTGCGTATTCGTTGACAACGGCTTGCTACGTTTAAACGAAGGCGAGCAAGTGATGAACATGTTTGCAAAAAACATGGGTATTCGCGTGATTCGTGCCGATGCTGAAGATCGTTTCTTATCTGCACTTGCAGGTGAAGTTGACCCTGAGAAAAAACGTAAAATCATTGGTCGTGAATTCATTGAAGTATTTGCTGAAGAAGCACGTAAGCTTGATGGCGTAAACTTCCTTGCTCAAGGAACAATTTACCCGGACGTGATTGAATCCGCTGCGACCAAAAATGGTAAAGCACATGTGATTAAATCACATCACAACGTGGGTGGTTTACCGGAAGATTTAGCCTTTGAACTGGTTGAACCAATCCGTGACTTGTTTAAAGATGAAGTACGCCGTTTAGGTACCACTTTAGGTTTGCCACACGAGATGCTTTATCGTCATCCATTCCCGGGTCCAGGTTTGGGCGTGCGTATTTTGGGTGAAGTGAAAAAAGAATATGCTGACATCCTTCGTTTAGCTGATGACATTTTCATGCAGGAACTTCGTGCCAGCGGTTGGTATGACAAAACTGCTCAAGCCTTCGCTGTATTTCAGCCAGTTAAATCTGTGGGTGTAGTGGGTGATGGCCGTCGTTATGCATGGGTGATTGCACTTCGTGCAGTTGAAACCGTTGACTTCATGACAGCACGTTTTGCGCATCTTCCATATGAATTAGTAGACAAGATTTCGACTCGTATCATGAACGAAATTAAAGATGTTTCACGTGTAGTTTATGACGTGTCATCTAAGCCACCAGCGACAATTGAATGGGAATAACTTTCAGCATAGCTGAAAGTCTTGCGAGGTTCACCTCTCAGGGTTTCACGAAGCACTGCTTCGTGCCAGTTTTACGCCAAGCGCTGTGCGCGCGGCAGTGAGGGATTTCACAAAGTGAAACTTTTTGCCAGTTTTATGTCAAGCGCTGTGCGTGCGGCAGTTTAGTGAAAACTAAACCTCTCAATTAAAAAGGACGCTTCGGTGTCCTTTTTTATTTTTATAAATTAATTTTTTAAAGCATAGAAATAAACATTTTGAATGATTGAATTTGGCTTGGGTGTTCAAGTGGAGCGTAGTTTTCATATTTATAAAATCGACCAAGACCGTTTCGATGAAGATAATTTTTAATTATTGATGTGTATAAATCGCCACCTGATTGCGTCCATTTTTTTTGGCTTCATAGAGTGCAATATCGGCATTTTTGATCAGCAGGTTTAAATCATTTTGATTAGGCTGCAGTTGAGATACCCCAATCGATACACTGAAATTAAAGAAGAACTTATCTTTAATACAAATTTGATGTTTTTCAATTTTTCGGCACAAACGGTTGGCAATGCTAATTGCATCTTCTAAGGTGGTATTCGGCAGTAAAGCAATAAATTCCTCTCCGCCAAAACGGGCCAACACATCAGTATAGCGCATCTCCCGACGGGCAATATCCGCCAGTACCCGCAGCACTTCATCACCGACATCATGTCCATAGGTATCATTAATATTCTTAAAAAAGTCGATATCAAACATCAATAAGCAGGTCAAATTATATTTTGACCATTGCTGGATGCTATGTTCGGCAAGCTGCATAAATTGCCGACGGTTATTGAGCTGGGTCAATTCATCGGTATGTGCCAGTTTGCTTAAGGTGTAATAATTCCAGTCATTCAGTAAAACCCGCAAAAAATTGCGTTTTGAATTTATAGTGTTATTCCAGCTGATATACATACTGAGTAATAAGACCGGTGTGTAAATGAGTGAAAATAAGATCAGTTCCTGAACACTGGCTAACCTGAGTATGCCGTTAAAAATCACCACGCTAATCAGCAAAGAAGTAAAAAGTGAATTGCGAAAAACCACCTGTACGCATAAATTACCCAATAAAATAAAAATGATACTGGCGTATAGGTAAGTGTCCACGAGGGGACTTTGCGACAAGTACAACAGCTCAAGCCATATTGCTGCTGCCGCTGCAACATAGATCGGCAGCAGGCTATCCAGAATTTTAATACTCTTGCAGTAGCGGAAAGCCAGCCAGTTGATCAATAGGGTAAAGACCACAAAACTTAGCCGTGCAATACCGGAAAGCATGCCAATATCGGGTAATAAAATCAGATCGACGAAAAAATAGCTTAAAAAAGTCAGTTGCCCAATAAAATTGACGCATTTTAAAAATTGGCGTTGATGGGTATTTTGATAGTCCAGATAGTATTGTTGAAATTGCTCCGGGATACGGGTGATGGGATGTTCTAATTGTTGTTTGATTAAATTTTTATTGTCGAGCGTACACAACTGCTTGGGTAAAATAGCAGCTCCGATATTTGAATATGAATCTTCATTGTCCCGAATATAATTATGTTCTTGAGCATCGGGGTAATGTGAGTCTTCCTGCTGTCCTTGGGACATGATTATCTTCATTTATGGCAGATTGGTCAGGGACAAATATTATGCTGAGGAAAAATATCTGTATACAGGATACCCAGCAAGTAGCAGGCATAATTGTGACAAAAAATTTTTTTCCTATAAAATTCATATGAATAGGTTATAAATAGTCAAAGACTTACAGCCTCTAGACCTTGTTTTATGAGGAAAAATTTCAAAAATAACATTGTCCTATATCCAGTATTCAGCGTATTAACTTAACTATAGGCTGGAGCATAAAGAGTCTATATGATTGATAACAATAGATAGGATCTACAAGAACAGACGCGTTCATGAAATGCAGGATAGTCATATGACCAATAGCAACTATACAGAGCTTTCCAATTCGGACGATTGTGAAAAATACGTAAATCAGTTTATCCAGGAATTTCCTTTGCGTAGTGCTGAAATTGGACAGGGCACCGTGATCAAGCGTGCCTTGCCAAGTCGGCATAAGCGTTTAATTGGGGCGTGGTGCTTTCTGGATCATGCCGGTCCCGTGGTTTTTCCTCAAGGCGATGGTCTGGATGTTGGTCCGCATCCGCATATTGGTTTGCAGACTTTTACCTGGATGATTGAAGGCACCATGATGCATACCGACAGTCTGGGGACAAAGCAACTGATTCGTCCCAAACAGGTCAATTTAATGACTGCAGGTTATGGGATTTCACATACTGAGGTGGCACCGGAAAGTGAAACCCATATGCATGCTGCCCAGCTCTGGATTGCTTTGCCGGATGACAAGATCAATATGGCGCCGCGCTTCGATCATTATCCGGAACTTCCTGTAGTGGAAAGAGATCAGGTTGAATTCACCGTATTGGTAGGGGAATTCTTACAGACCCAGTCACCGGTTGCGGTGCATAGCGAATTGCTGGGTGTGGATTTAACTGCACTGGAATCCACCACCACTCGAATTCAATTGAATCCAAAATTTGAATATGGTTTTATGGCACTCGAGGGTGTTGCTGAAGTCAATGGACATGAACTGACGGAAGACAACATGGTGGTGCTGGAGCTAGGCATGACTGAAATTGACATCCGCTTGCATAAAGGCAGCCGCGTTTTATTGTTGGGTGGGGAACCCTTCGAGTCACCAATATTACTGTGGTGGAACTTTGTCGGGCGGACTCAGGAAGAACTTTGCCAAGCCCGTGACCACTGGATTAATCAGGACCAGCGTTTTGGTACCATTCCTGACTATCCTGGCCCCCGTCTGGAAGCACCCGCATTCCCCGATAAAATGCGTGCTTCAAAATAACGATAAAATTCAGGATTTTGTGAATATGGCAATTATTGCAAATGCAGAAGTACAAAGCCTGGCTGAACCCTGGTCAGGCGAAGTGAAAAGCGGAAAACACCAGTTAATTACCGATAAACCCGAATCCTTTGGCGGGCAGGATCAAGGTCCTGCACCTTATGATTGGATTTGTTCAGGACTGATTTCTTGCACCATGATTACCTTGCGTATGTATGCCCGTCATAAAGGCATAGAGCTCGGTCAGTTTTCAGTAGAAGCCGATTTTAATGCCAATAAGGAAGGCAAAGAATGGATCGAGCGGCGCTTGTCTTTTGCTCAGCCCTTATCAGATGAGCTACAGCAAAAAGTTTTAGACATCAGCAGTAAAACACCAGTCACCAAAACACTGTTACGCAGTCTGGACATTAACACGGTTCTGCTTTAAATACGTGACCCGATACACCTGAGATTGTGGGCAAAGCAGAATGTCATTTTTTAACATGACCGGTCATAAGCAAAATATAAAAATAGGGATCAACAGATAATGATTACACTTCACCATTTAGATCAATCGCGTTCTTTTAGAATTTTATGGGCCTTGGAAGAGCTGGCGCAAGATTACCAGGTCAAATTTTATAAACGTCTGCCTACAATGGCTGCACCGCCTGAATTAAAACTGGTTCATCCTTTGGCTAAAGCACCCATCTTGACCGATGAAGACCAGACTATTGTTGAATCGGCTGTGATTTTGCAACATCTGCAGGAAAGCTATGATACAGCGCAGAAATTTAAACCGACGGCCAAAAAAGATCAGCAACAATACCGCTACTGGATGCACTATGCCGAAGGTTCATTAATGCCTTTATTGGTGATGCAACTGGTGATGAGCAATGTGCCCAAAAATGTGCCTTGGCTGATTAAGCCGGTCGCACACAAAATTACGGCCGGGGTGAAGGCAGGATTTATTCATCCGCGCTTAAAAGACCATATTGCTTACCTGGAAGATTACTTATCCAAACATGAGTATTTTGCCGGGTCATTTTCTTTTGCTGATATTCAGATGTGGTTTCCGCTCGATGCCATTCAGTCCAGAACCTCAGGTTCATATCCGAATATCGCCAAATATCTGAAACGCCTTGAGGAACGTCCTGCTTTTCAGCGAGCCAAGTTTAAGGAACAAAACCTGGCTTAATCCAGCCAGGTAGATGGGTGAAAATGAGGCTGAACCGGGGAGTGTTTAGTTTGGTTTGTACAGGCGTTCTTTCGGGAAAATCACTTTAAAGGTCGAGCCTTCATTTTCTTTGGATTCAATTTCCAAATGTGCGCCGTGCTGCATCAACACATGTTTGACAATAGCCAGACCTAAGCCGGTTCCTCCGGTTTGACGGCTGCGCGCGCTATCTACCCGATAGAAACGTTCGGTTAAGCGCGGCAAATGTTTGGGGTCAATCCCGATCCCGGTATCTTCAACGGTAAAGATGCCGTGTTCACCATCATCATGCCAACCCATGGTGATGGTGCCGCCTTTAGGCGTGTATTTAATGGCATTGGTGATCAGGTTGCTAAAGGCACTGGCCAGTTCCATATCCGAACCAATCAGGTCGCAATGACTGTCGATATCCAGATTCAAGGTATGGTGATAGTCCACGTTATAAGCCTGTGCATCATCAAACAGCTGGTTCATCAGGCTTGGCATTTCAATAATCTGGTTTTTAGCAATTTTTTTGTCATTTTCCAGGCGTGACAACAGCAATAAATCATTCACCAGGGCATTCATGCGTTTGGTTTGCGCCTGCATCTGATCAAAGGCACGTTTCCAGCGCGGATTTAAATCTTCCTGATCGGTAAAGGTTTCAATATAACCACTGAGTACCGTAAGTGGTGTGCGTAATTCATGGGAAATGTTGTCGACAAAGTCCTTACGCATTTGTTCTAGGTTATGCATCCGAGTGACATCATAAGCCACCAGCAGCCGGCTTTCGCCCCCAAAACGGGTCATTTTGACTTGTACATAATGGTCTTCAAAGGCGGAAGATTTCATTTTCAGACCATCAGGTGCCTGATCAATATTGTTGAAATATTCAATAAAATTCGGCTGACGAAGCAGGGTTAAAATATTGCGACCACGGTCTAGCGGTTGAATACCGAGTAATTTTTCTGCAGCCGGATTCCACCATTCAATCTGATGCAGTTCATCAATCAGCACCACTGCTTCAGCCAGCGCCACCAGTGACGATTGCGCGCGATCAATCAAGCCAACCATTTCCGCCTGTACAATACGTTCCTGACGCTGGGAACGGTAGACGTTGAACAGTAAGGCCCCCCAGATGCCATCCAGATTGGGTGGAACATCATAAGGACGATTGGAAATCCATTCATTGACCAAATACAGTGAACGTAATTGCAGAATAAAAAATGTTGCGAAGGCAATGAGGATAAAAACCCAGAAATACCCGATCCCTAAGCCAATTAAACCTGCAATGAGCAGTAAAAAGGCCAGCAGACGTAAATCTTGTTTGGCAAAAGTCCATAAACTGCTGTAACGGAATCGTTTATGTTCTCGTGCAAGTTCAGGGATGGGGTAGGGTTCATACATAAAACACGGTTTACCTAGAAAACGACTAACCTAATGCGACATCTGCGCGGGTAGAAAAACGATAACCTGTGCCACGAACGGTTTGTACATAGCGGTCTGCACCAAAAGGCTCTAGCACTTTACGCAAACGGCGAATATGTACGTCAATGGTACGGTCTTCAATGTATACGTTACCACCCCAGACCTGATCCAGCAATTGAGCGCGGGTGTAGGCCCGTTCCGGATGGGTCATGAAGAATGCCAGCAAACGGTATTCAGTTGGTCCCATTTCTAAAATATTTTGACCATGACTGACGCGCTGACTGACCGGATCCAGTATCAGGCCATTGGCATCAATAGTTTTTTCGCCACTCAAGGCATTGGCACGGCGTAATACGGCCTTAATACGTGAAACCAGTTCCCGAGTAGAAAAAGGCTTGGTCATATAGTCGTCAGCACCGGCATCCAGACCTTGAACTTTATGGTCTTCCTCACCGCGAGCCGTCAACATAATGACTGGAATTTCGGACAGGGTTTCATCGCGTTTCAAGCGGCGGCACAAATCGACCCCACTTACGCCACCCGGTAACATCCAATCCAATAAAATAAGCGCAGGACGTTGATCCACAATCATCTGGTGAGCCTGTTTTGCATCTTCGGCCTGTAAGCATTGAAAGCCTGCCATGTCTAAAGATGTATGGATCATCTCTCGAATGGGAAGTTCGTCATCGACGATTAATATATAGTCATCTTTCACAACGCAATATCCTATTTGATGTTAACGGTGAACCGTTTTTTATTTATGACAGGCTTATTACAAAGATTAATTATGACAGTATCATTGCAAAAGAGGTTGCTCTGGCGAATTTCGCAAAAAATTGTGACAATTTTTATACTGCAACATAAACAATTTAAGAAAAATCAGTGATCTAAATTTAATGAATTCAAGGCATTGTATAGGTTTTAAGTTTTAAATCAGGAAGAACTTTCTTTTTTCAATATTTTTTCTTTTTCTGAAAAAGTATCCAGCAAAGACAGAAAAACAATACTGCAAGATGACAAAACCTCTTGCATTGATTGCTTAAAGCCACTGACCACCCAGCGAATGGCAATTTGTGTAACATAACCATTCAGTCCGGTTGCGACGAGTGAAATTTCCCGTTCAGAACGGTCAATATGCGGCATCATTAACATGACAAAGGCATGAATCATGCGGTCAAAACGTAACATGGTTTCATGAATGGTGGCCTGATTATGCAGCTCTTGAACCAGCATGGCATCGATATAAATAATTCGGGCCATACCCGGATTATCTTTTAAGGTAGTGAGCAGAGCAGTTAAACCGGCTTCGATCATTTTCCGCGGATCAGTCGAGGCCTGCATGATCGCCTGCATGACATTATGCTGCAATTGATCAATCAATTTTAAGAAGATGGTTTGAAACAGTTCATCACTTTTCTTAAAAGATTCATAGAAATAACGTTCAGTAAGTTTGGCTTCATTACAAATGTCTTTCACCGTCACTGCAAAAAAACCCTGTGAGCCATACGCTTCTATCCCGGCTTCAATCAGCTTTTCCCGACGTGCCTGTTTACGTTCAGTTAAAGACAGGCCTTTAAATTGACGTTCTTTGCTTTTTAACGGCTTATTTTGTTGTTGTTCAAGATTTTGCTGTGGTTCAGTCATAAAGGTGATGTGCCAAATGAAATCGAGATTTTGAGCTATGTTAACAAGAATTTGTCTGTAGACCTATGCTGTAAATAGATGAATGGTCTTTGATTTTAGCATTGGTCATATATTATATTGACAATGATTATTGTCAAAATTATATTGGATGAATGAACTGCACCTCAACGCAGCAGAAAAACAATCGAGATGTTTAGGCGAATGAGGCAGAAAACTGAATAAGGATGGGTCATGAAAAATTTTAAAAATAAGGTCGCAGCAATTACCGGCGCGGGCTCGGGTATTGGTCAGCAATTGGCGGTACTTTTAGCGAAACAGGGCTGTCATTTATCCTTAAGTGATGTGAATGAACAGGGTTTGGCAAACACGGTTGAACTGGTCAAAGACAGTCACGTCCGTGTAACGACGAAAAAAGTCAATGTGGCCAAACTTGAAGAGGTACGCGACTGGGCTGCTGAAACCGTGAAGGATCATGGCTCAGTCAACATGATTTTTAACAATGCCGGTGTGGCATTGGGTTCAACCGTAGAAGGCGCTTCTTACGAAGAACTGGAATGGATTGTGAATATTAATTTTTGGGGCGTGGTCTATGGCACCAAAGAGTTTTTGCCTTTAATCAAGAAATCGGGTGAAGGGCATATTATCAATATTTCCAGCCTGTTTGGTTTAACCGCACAGCCGACCCAGTCTGCTTATAACGCGACCAAATTTGCGGTACGTGGTTTTACTGAATCCTTACGTCAGGAACTGGACATGGAAAACTGTGGCGTGAGTGCACTCTGTGTACACCCGGGCGGTATTCGTACCAATATTGCCAATGCGGCAAAAATGAATGACAGCATTCGAACCCTAGGCATGCATCCGGAAAAATCCGCTAAATCTTTTAATAAATTATTACGTTGCCCACCTGAAGAAGCTGCCCGTCAAATCATTGAAGCGGTACAAAAAGACAAGCGCCGTTTACTCATCGGTAATGATGCCAAAACCCTGGATTTAATCCAGCGTATTTTGCCGACCGGTTATCAGCGTATTACCGCATTCGCGACCAAATTAAGCAATAAAGGCAAATAATTTGCTGAAAATTATCCCTTTAAAAAGCCCGCAAATTGCGGGTTTTTTTATGCTTAAAAATTGGAATATTGTGAGATCTAAAAAATGATTTTTACTTAAGTTTCAGTGCCTAAATTGAAAGGGGAACAGACATTTAAAAAAGCAGAGCTATATCCAAAAATAAGAAATAAAAATAAAAAAACCAGCTGAATTTAAATAAGCAAGTGTTGAAAGATCAACACGGATATCGCGTTAAAACCAACATAGTAAGTAGGAATAAAATTAATAAGTTTATATAAAACAATAATTTAAATTGTTGGCATGGTTGTTGCCAAATAAGAGCTACAGAACAATGAAAATTAGAGGCATAGCCATGACCCGTTTACACGATTTAAAAGCCCGACATTCCCGTTCAGCGGAAGTCAAAGCGCAGCTGGATTATCCGGTGATTGATACCGATATTCATACCAATGAATTCAGTCCATTGCTGGAAGACTATATTGCCCAGTACGGCGGTTCAAAAGTGGTGGATCTGTTCCGTGAACATTTAAACAGCAATGGTTTAAATGTCCTGGCTGCAGAGTGGTATAAAACCACACCGCAAGAACGCCAGGATAAACGTTTATTCCGTCCGCCTTTCTGGGCGCTGCCAGCACAGAACTCATATGACCTGGCTACAGTATCTTTACCGTCATTACTCAATGAACGTCTGGAAGAATTGGGAACTGATTATGCAGTGCTTTATCCAAATATCTCGTTATTTCCGATTAACTCAAGCAATGATGATTTACGCCGTACTTTAACCCGTGCGGTCAATCATTATCATGCCGATATTTATCGTCCTTATGCCGACCGTTTAACCCCAGTTGCCGCGATTCCCTTACATACCCCTGAAGAAGGCATTGAAGAGCTGGAATATGCGGTCAATACTCTCGGCTTAAAAACCGCCCTGATTCCGGGTGCAATCCGTCGTCCAGTGAAAGCGATTGCCGACAAATATCCAGATGATCAAGAGCTGCGTCGCTATGTCTATTGGCTGGATTTCTTTGGAATTGATAGTGCACACGACTATGACCCGTTTTGGCAGAAGAGTATTGAACTGGGAATCAACCTATCCACCCATTCAGGCAGTCAAAGCTGGGTGGCACGTAATTCGCCATCGAATTATATGTTCAACCATATTAACCATTTTGCCGATGCCTCTGAAGCTTTGGCCAAAGCGCTGTTTTTTGGTGGTGTGACCGAACGTTTCCCACAACTGCGCATTGCGCTATTGGAAGCGGGTGCAGCCTGGGGTGCAAATGTATTGACCCATCTGGTCGACCGTTTTGAAAAGCGTGGCAATGCGCATGTGCAGCAATATAACCCGGCCAATATCGATCGTCAGTTGATTATTGACTTATATCGTCAGCACGGACAGGAACTGTTTAAAGGCCGTGAATATAGTGACGATCAAATCATTGAAAGTGTATTTGGAGTGGCATCAGCATTCCGTTTCCGTGAACAGAAAGCTGAAGATATTAACGATTTTGCTTTGGCTAAGATCCACAACAAACAAGATATTTTTGATCGCTGGGTGCCGAATTTCTATTTCGGCAACGAAGCCGATGACCGCACCATTGTTGGCGCATTGCATCCACAGGCAACGCCGTTTAATCAAAAAGTAAATGCTTTATTTTCATCAGATTCAGGTCATTGGGATGTACCCGAACTGACGGAGCCTTTGGCGGAAACCTGGGATTTAGTTACAGAGGGGGCAATTACTGAACAGGATTTTAAAGCCTTGGTGTTTGATAATCCTTACCGTTTTTATACCGCAAACAATCCTGATTTCTTTAAAGGCACGCAAGTGGAACAAAAACTGAAAAAGAAACAGGCCGCATAACCCGTATTTCCCACGCACTACATTTACCCCCAGGTCCTTGGCTTGGGGTTGGGGGCAGCTTTGCGCTTTGGGGCACAAAAAAGAAGTGAAATGAGAGTATGAAAAGAACGTCGTTAAACCTTGCAGTGGCATTAATTTTATCTGCAAGCAGTCCATTGAGCTTTGCCAGTGACGCTGATTTACAACAGCAGCTGAGCAGCTTGAAACAGCAGATTGAAAGCCTGCAACAACGCTTACATGCTGTTGAAGCACAACCCCAAGCCAATGCTGCTGTTGTTGCACCCGTGAATGAAAGTGTAACAAGTGAAAGTACTGCAGGTGCTGAGGAATCTGAACTGGCTGCTGGCCCAACGCCGGCAACGTCGGATGATATTGAAGGTTTACGTACCGATTTAGAAAACTATAAATATGACCAGTCGCGTCAGTATGAACGCCAAACGGTCAAGTCGACACGTGATACGACTTTATTTGGTACGGTGCAACTGCGTGCCAATGTTCAGGACAATAACACCGCACCCAATACTCCAAAATCGACTTTTGATATCGGAACAGCGTTGCTTGGCGTGCGCGGTAATCTATTTAAAGATTACAACGAAGGCAAAAACCTCGATTATCAAGCCTCTTTTGGTTATTCAAAACGTAATGACGGCAGCAATAACAGCAACTTTAACCTGCTCGATGCTTACTTGCGCTATCACGTGTTGTCGACCAATGGGGGGGCAGAAATTTCCAAGTTGAATCTCACCCTAGGTCAGCAGCTTTTGCCGTTCGGTCTAGATGTGCAATCACCTGAAGACTTGCGCCCAACCATTAGCACCGCAACTGCTCCAACTTACTTAGGTTTATTTACCCGCCAAAATGGCTTGATTGTGCGCGGCGATGCCAAGCCCTTTGTGGACTATGGTGCGAACTATCGCGCACCGTTATTTGAATATGCGATTGGGGTGACTAACGGCAATGGCAGCAACAAAACCGATGACAATAACGGCAAAGACTATATCGGCCGTGTGGCATTCACGTTGCCGGTCGACTATGCCAGCTGGTTACGCGAATTCAAAGTCGGTGCGTCTTATATCAAAGGCGAAGCAAAATTATCCGGCTCCGGCATCAACGATAACAAGGCAAAACGTGATCGGCTGGGTTTCGATATCTATTACAACCATGCACCCTTTGGTGTGACCTATGAATATCTGCAAGGCAAGACCGATTATATCGACACGACTGTACCTTCAATAAAAGAAGCCAAAGCAGAAGGGCATACCTTTACCGCGTTCTATACCTTGGGTGACCAGTTCTATAACAGTATTAAATCCAATGCCAAATTTGATGATTTCTGGCCGAAATCGATTCAAGGCTATTACCGCTACGACAGTTATAACCCCAATAAAAATCAGCAAGATTATCTCGATAGCGCCAGTGGCCGCATCGGTGAATACGACATTCACTCTCTGGGTTTAAACCTGTTTTTTGCGCAGACCACCAAATTTCAGTTACAGCTTAATCATTATATCTATGACATAGAAGCTGCCGCCCAAAAAGACACCAATGAACTGCAAGCGCAATTCCAATATACCTTCTAATTCAATTATTTAATTTATATAGGACTGTTAAATATGAAGCTTTTCTCTAAAAAAATTGCCACTACATTCTTGGCCTTATCGGCATTGGGACTTAGTTTGCAGCTGCATGCAGCCAACCCGAAAGAAATTCGTATTTCTATGTCAAGTGCAGGTGAGGGGGGCAAACCTAAAGTGGGTGGGAGCTTTGCTGCTTCAGCCCATTTACGTGGTGTGTTGGAACAAGAATTTAAAAAAGATGGTATTAAAGTCACCTGGTTATTCTTTCCGGGTGCAGGCCCTGCCACCAATGAAGCCTTAGCCAACGGTAAGGTCGATTTTGCTTTACATGGTGACTTACCGTCATTGGTGGGACGCTCGACAGGACTGAAAACCAAAGTATTGTTTTCTACTGGACATTTTGGTCCCGTGTATGTGGCCGTACCAGCCGGTTCTGGCGCGAAGTCTTTTGCTGATCTAAAAGGCAAAAAATTCTCAATCTTTAAAGGCACCAATGGTCAAATCGTATTTAACCGTGTATTAGCAAAATATGGTTTTACCGAACGTGACCTGCGTGTGATTTCGCAAGATAGTTATTCTGCTCGTACATCTCTAGCAACAGGTGATATTGATGCCACGATTACTTCACCATTTAGTTTGGTTTCACGTGGAGTCGCAAAAACCTTAATTGAAATTAAGGATCCAAAAGTTGCAGCCGTGGCGCATTTTTGGGTGACTGAGAATTTCGAAAAACAATATCCAGAAATCACACAACGTGTTGTTACGACATTCATTAAACAAGCACGGTGGAGTTCAGAAGAAGCCAACCGAGTCACCCAATATAAGCTCTGGTCACAAAGTGGTATTCCATTGGTCGACTACCAGAAAACCTGGGATGGCTGGAACCTCAAAGACCGTAACAGCCCCTTACTGGATGAATTCCATCGGTCGCAAATCGACAGCGCATTAAAAATTGCCAAAGACGCAAAACTCATCCGCCGCGATGTCGATACCAAAACCTGGTATGAACCGAAGTATTTGAATAATGCCTTGAAAGAACTGAATTTACAGAACTATTGGCGTGCATTTAATGCCAATGGCCAGCCAAAATAATTCAGGAACGTGGTTATGAATCCAATTGAAAGCCATGTGATCACTACACCGTTAACCGCAAAGTTCATGAGCAGTTTTGTGCTGCTGACGATTATTGCCGGGTTAGGGGTGGGCGTTGCCCGTATTCTGATTTCATTGTACGCCGTGCAACTTGAGGCGACTGAGCTTCAGTTGGGACTGATTGCGGCAGCGCAAAGCATCGGCATCTTGTTTATGGCGCTGCCGATTGGGGTTTTGGTGCAGCGTCTCGGTTCACTGAAAGTTTTTAGTCTTGGCAGTGTGATGGGTGCAGCTTTATATGCACTGACTCCGCTGCAGGAAAGTGCCTGGTATCTACTGGCGCTGACAGCCTTGGTGAGCTTTGTTTTACCGATGCGCTTTGTCTCGATTAATACGGTTTTCCTGAGCAATCTAAAACGCCTTGGGCCAGCCAAAGCAGGCTGGTTCCGTGGTTCGCACATGATGGGTTTTTTCCTGATTGCGCCGGCTTTAACAGTATTGCTGATCCAGTATTTTGGTTATGGCGGCAGTTTTTACTGTGTCGCTGTGATGTTCCTGGCCACGTTATTTTTTGCCCCGTTTTGCTTTCAGAAAACTTATCAAACTGCGGCTAATGCACCGAGCTTTCAATGGCGTGATGTGCTGGCTCCATTGGCATTACTGAAAACCCATGCAGCTTTACGTGTGGTCTGCGCTTTAGAGTTTTTAAGCAGTATCGCAAATAACTATTTTGGCTTTTTTATTGTGGTCATCGCTATTCAAAGTTTCTCTATGTCGGAATCGGTCGCGGTGATGTTGCTCACCACCCAAGGCATTGTGTTTGTCGGCTCACTTTTCACCCTGGGTGGCTTGGCTGAACTGATTGGCTATTCGAAATTTTACTGGATCGGTTTGAGTTTGATCAGCAGTGCCTTACTGATTTTGGCCATCACGCCGATTATATTCTGGATGTGGCCGGCATCGCTGATGCTGGGACTCGGTTTGGGCATGTTGCACATTGCCAACTTTATGTCCTTTGCCAAAGTTGGCGAACAAACCGCGATGGCAAAAATTTCGCCGATTGTAGCGCTGGTTGGCCCGGCCGGTGGCTTGTTTGGTGGCTTTTTAGGCGCAGCATTTGGCGCCAGCATCGGCTTGCAAAATCTGTTTTTCCCCATTGGTCTGGCGTTTATCGGACTGATTTTATTGATCTCTCGTGATCAGGCATTTATCTCATTTTTAAAACCTGATGATTCACAACAACTCGCAGAAGGACAAGAATCATGAGCCTTACGAATGTAAGCACACATTCGGTACAGTGGCAAAGTTACCGAAGTGCATTTGAATTTTTTAAGAAATACCTGAAAGTAACCTTGCAATTGGCTTGTGGTCTGCTACTACCGGTGTTGTTGTTGGCGGTGTGGCATGTGGCAACCGTGCAGCAGTGGTTGCCAGAGCAAATTTTGCCAGCGCCACAATTGGTGTGGAGTACCAGCGTTGAACTTTGGCAGTCTGGCGATTTGCAATTTCACTTTGCCACTAGCGCCAAACGTATTTTCTGGAGCGTGGCTTTAGGGGTGAGCGTAGGCTTAAGTTTGGGAATCTGGTTTGCCTTGTCCCAACGCGCACAGCGTTTTGTCTTGCCGAGTATCAACTTACTGATCCAGTTCCCGATCATTGGCTGGATTCCACTGCTGATGATCTTCTTGGGTATTGATGAGGCCTTGAAGATTGTGGCGATCTCGCTTGCAGTCATTTCTCCAGTCTTGATTGCGACATTTAAAGGGATCCAACAAGTACCAAGCCGTTTACTAGAAGTGACGCAGGTTTATAAATTTTCCAAACTTCAAACCTTTTCTAAAGTGATTTTACCGGCAAGCCTGCCTGCGATTATCAGCGGTTTACGTCAAGGCGTGATGCAGGCCTGGTTGGCTTTGGTGTTTGTCGAGCTGCTGGCAAGCAGTGAAGGCATCGGCTTCCTGATGGTGTGGGGACGTCAATTGATGCAGATGGATATTATTTTCATGGGCATCATTTTAATTGGCATCACGGGCTTTGTTCTGGACAGCGTATTGGCTGCCTTTGAACGCCTTGCTCGTTTTTACGCAACACGCGTGGGAGGCTAATCATGTCAGAACTTAGTTTTGAAAAATCAGTAACCTGGAGAAATCCACGTCTGGAAAAAAGTATCAGAGTGCTGCAAGCCTTGATTTTACCCCTCGCATTTATTGCACTCTGGGCGCTAGCTTCCACTTTACAGTGGCTCGATCCTAAATTGATTCCATCGCCACTCACGGTATTAACGGGTGCTATGCAGAGCTTTAACCAAGCTGAATTCTGGCAAGGTTTCGCGGCCAGTTTAAGTCGTAATTTTGTCGGCTATGCGATTGGCGCAACGCTCGGTGTTGCCTTTGGCGTGGCGTTAGGTACCACGCGCTGGATCAACTGGCTATTTGCACCGGGCTTTAACGTATTGCGTCAGGTCTCGCTGTTTGCTTGGTTACCGTTAATTTCAACCTTTTTAGGTTATGGCAACGGTGCAAAAATCCTGTTTATTAGTCTTTCGGTATTCTATCCTGTCGCGCTGCATAGTTTAGAGGGCGTGAGCAGCATCAGCGCGAAATATAGCGAAGTCGCAAGAGTCTATCAATTTCCCAAACTCTACACCTACCGCAAGTTGATTTTACCGGCAGCCAGTCCACAGATTTTTGTTGGTCTGCAACTGGGTTTAATTTTCGCCTGGCTGGCAACCGTGGGTTCGGAATTTTTACTGGCAAATTATGGCGTTGGACTGGGTAATTTGGTCATCCGTGGTCGTGAGCAATTTAATGTGTCTCTAATTATTTTAGGCATGCTAACCATTGGTGTTGTCGGGGTGATTTTAAACAGCATCCTTGCGCGTATAGAACGAAAAGTACTGCGCTGGCAGCAGCGGAGCTAGGAGAAATAACAATGAAAATACTTCCTCATTTTTGGCAAAAAGCGATTCTAGGCGCAGTGATCGGTGCAAGTGTAGTTGCAGGCTGTAGCACACAACAGCTGGAAAAAAATCCTGCTACTGCAGTGACGCATTTACGTTATCAAAGTTACCCCGGTCTGGTGTCGTTGCCTGAATTGGCACAAGACTTGGGCTACCTGGGCAAAATTAAACTGGATTATGTCGGTACGGTACAAGGTGGCCCACAGGATTTATTGACCCTAGTTTCAGGTGATGTTGATTTTGCTTCAGCCTTTAATGGCGCCGTGGTGAAAGTCATTGCTGCGGGTTTAGATGTGGTGCCTGTGATCGCATCTTATGGCAGTGATGAAGACATGAACGTGGGTTTTTATGTTTTAGAGAACAGCCCGATTCGTAGTCCACGCGATTTTATTGGTAAAAAAGTCGCGGTAAATGCCTTTGGCGCCCATTACGAATTTATCGTGAAAGATTATTTACTGCGTCATGGTTTAACTGAAAAAGAAATTCGTGATGTTGAACTGATTGTCTTGCCGCCGGTGAGTTCCGAGCAAGCTTTACGTAATGGTCAAATCGATATTGCCGTGTTCTCGGGCATTCTAGAAAAACGTGCGTTAAAGAGCGGTGGTGTGCGTCCGATCTTTAAAGATATTGAGTTATACGGACCATTCACTGCCGGCAGTTATTCAATGCGCCGTGATTTTATTAAACAGAACCCGGAATTGGCTAAAACCTTTGTCAATGGTGTCGCACGTGCACAAGAATGGTTACATCACACCCCGAAAGAACAAATCGTGGCGCGTATGGAAAGCATTATTGATAAACGTCAGCGCAACGAAACCAAAGTCCTGATTCCCTATTACACCGGAACCGGTGTACATGCAGTGGGTGGGGTTCAAAAAGATCAGGACTTCGCGCCTTGGATCAAGGCTTTGGTACAAGAGCAGAAATTAAAACCGCATCAGCTCAATGTCAGCACGCTGTACAGCAATGAATTTAATCCTTATGCAGCGCAAAAAAATTAAGATTAAAAAAGGAATACAATAATGACCAGTGCTTTAAATTTAGATCATGTGCGTAAGGTCTTTCCTGCACAAAATCATCCCAATAGCAAAAATTACAAACCTGAATTCGTGGCGGTCGAAAATGTCACTTTAGATATCCAACACGGTGAATTTGTTTCTATTGTTGGACCGAGTGGTTGCGGTAAATCGACTTTACTTGACCTGATTGCCGGCTTAACCAAGCCATCTTCGGGGCAAATTTTACTCAGCGGCAAACAGATTACCCAGCCGGGTTTGGACCGTGGCATCGTGTTTCAGCAATACGCGCTGTATCCCTGGCTGACCGCTTTAGAAAATATTGAATTTGGTCTGGAAGCCAAAGGTGTCGACAAGAAAACTCGCCATGAAAAAGCCCAGTATTATTTGCAACTGGTTGGACTTTCAGGTTTTGAAAAGCATTATCCGAATGAGCTTTCCGGTGGGATGAAACAACGTGTGGCGATTGCGCGCAGCCTTGCCTATGAGCCGGAAATTTTGCTGATGGATGAACCCTTTGCTGCACTGGATGCGCAAACCCGTGAAACCTTGCAAGAAGAGTTAATTAAAATTTGGCAAAGCTCGAAAAAAACCATTGTTTTCATCACCCATAGTATTGATGAAGCGATTTTCCTCAGTCAACGCGTGGCGATTATGACCTCCAGGCCAGGGCGAATTAAGGAAGTCATCGATATTCCCGCCAGCCTGAAAGCCAAAGCTGAGGACATTCGCTCCACCGCCGAATACGGCAAAATTCGTCATCAAATCTGGTCGCTCTTAAGCGAAGAAGTGATTAAGGCGCAAGCACTCGAAAAAGACAAACAGCTTGCTCACGCATAAATAAAATTGAGGATTATTCATCATGTCATCGACTCAACAGGCGATTCCGCATAGCCCGACCTTTAGCCCGTCAAAACCACGCTTGGAACTCAGCTGGCTGAACACCATTTTTAAACGCACCATTGCGATTGTGCTGTTTTTATTATTATGGGAAACCTTACCTCGAGCAGGTGTGGTCAGCCCGGCATTTTTACCACCGTTATCCACAGTTTTGGAAACGGCCTGGCAACTGTATCAAAGTGGTCAATTGGGTACGCATTTCTTTGCCAGTATCCAGCGCTCGATTATTGGTTTTGTCCTGGCACTTGCCATTGCCATTCCATTGGGGCTGGTGATCGGCTGGTACAAACTGGTCGCGGAAACCTTAAACCCATTATTGGAACTGTTTCGTAATACCACTGCGCTGGCATTAATGCCGTTATTCATTTTATTTTTAGGGATTGGTGAAGCTTCTAAAATCAGCTTGCTGGTTTACGCATGCACCTGGCCGATTCTGTTAAATACCATTACCGGTGTACAAACTGTTGATCCACTATTGATTAAATCGGCGCGCACCATGGGTTTAAAACCGTATCAACTGTTCCGTAAAGTGATTTTACCCGCTTCTGTCCCGACCATTTTTGTCGGCATCCGCTTGGCTGGAGCGATCTCGATCCTGGCGCTCGTGGCGGTGGAGATGTTTGGCGCCAAAGCTGGTCTGGGTTATCTGATTATGTATTCACAATTTAGTTTTGAAATTCCACAAATGTTTGTCGGAATTCTGGTGATTACTTTAGTGGGCTTATCTTTTAACTACATTTTGATTGGGCTGGAAAAATACTTTACTGCCTGGAAACATAATCCATCTGAATAATATTAATACCTCAGAATTAAAATGCAAAAAAGCAGTGTTAATTCACTGCTTTTTTATATTTGCTAAAATAATAAATATTTGAGTTTTAAAATAAATAAAATATTAATTTTTTTAGTTTGAATTAAAATAAAACTCTAAAATAAATTATGTATTTTTTAATATAGTGTCTGATTTTTTTTAAAAAATACATTTAATTATAATAATGCATATTTCATTAAACGCGTACGAATCACATTTCGTGTCACACCCAATAACCTTGCGGTATGCACCTGATTGTATTCGCAGTAAGTATAGGCACTGCGAATAAATTGCTCTTCAATCAACTCATTGATATTGAGTTGCGGCAATTGCTGCGAAGCTTGAAATAAATGCTGAAAGGTGGATTGCAATAATTTTTCCGCATCGGCATTGGCCAAAATTTCCGGCAATGCAGTTATATCTAAATCGTTTTGCTGTGTACTTGGATTTTGTCCTTTGCTACGGCTATGTAATAGGTTGGAAAAGCGGATATCGTCCGGTTCAATCACCCCATTTTGACTGACCAAAACTGCATGGTGAATGGTATTTTCCAGTTCACGAATATTGCCGGGCCAGCGGTGCTGATGTAACTTTTTAAGTGCCAAAGGCGAGATGCGTAAAGGGGTGGCATGCGGGTCGGTTTGGTAGCGCTCCACAAAGAACTTTGCCAGGGGTGAAATATCATCTCGGCGCTCTGAAAGCCTTGGAATACGCAGTAAAGCCACATATAAGCGGTAAAATAAATCCTCACGAAATTTACCTTCCAGCACTGCTTTTTCCAGGTCAACATTGGTCGCGGCAATAATCCGTACATTAATCCGAATCGGCTTGAGCGAGCCGACCCGGACAATCTCGCGTTCTTGTAAAATCCGCAGTAATTTTACCTGCATCGGTAGCGATAAATCACCAATTTCATCTAAGAACAATGTGCCATTATGCGCCGCTTCAAACCAGCCAATGCGCTGATTGATTGCACCGGTAAAGGCACCTTTTTCGTGTCCGAATAACTCGCTTTCTGCCAAAGATTCGGTTAAGGCGCCGCAATTGACCGCAATAAAAGGGCCTTTGGCACGGTGACTCAAGGCGTGAATTTGTCTGGCCACCAATTCCTTACCCGTACCGGTTTCGCCAATAATCAAGGCATTGGCATCGCTTGGCGCAATTTGTTCAATGCGCTCCAGTAACGCCTTTGATAGAGGATCTTCAAAGACGGTCGCTCGGGCGCGTTCGTAGCGAACCGTCTGACTGACGCTAGGATGCGTTAATATAGACATATGATTTGCTTCATTATAAAAATTGAACTCATCATGAAATATTTAATATCGAAAAATAAATAATAAAACGATATTTAATTATCTGTTTTGCTGCATAAATACTTTTTGATAAATATATCTGTTAAATAGATAAATAAAGCATGCATAACTAAATATTAAATCGAGATAAATGATCAGCTAAAAATATTTTATATTAAGTAAATCATAAACACAGAGTAATTATAATGACAATCACAGCTGTTAACGTACGCAATCAATTTAAAGGCGTTATTCAAGAAGTATTAGAAGGTGACGTTGTTTCAGAGATCAATGTGGAAACCAAAGCAGGTCTGTTCACTTCAATTATTAGTACCCGTTCAGTCAAAGACCTCGATCTTAAAGTGGGTTCTGAAGTGGTGGTATTGATCAAATCGACGGAAGTGTCCTTGGCGAAGCTGTAATTCGCCATAACCTCAAGCTTTACAGGAGAATTGAGAGATGACACAGCAACAGACTGGCCATATATCTGTTCAGCAACTGAGCAAAACCTATCCAACGCAAAATAATGACGAGCTTACCGTACTGGACGATATTAATTTAGACATCCAACCGGGAGAATTTATCAGTATTGTCGGCAGCAGTGGCTGTGGTAAATCCACCCTATTACGCTTATTGGTTGGACTGGAAAATAGCTATCAAGGCCAGATCCAGGTGGATGGCAAAAAGATTTTTGGTACCAGTTTAAACCGTGGGATTGTATTTCAGGACCATCGTCTTTTTCCGTGGTTAAGCGTGCGTGAAAATGTGCGTATTGCACTGCATCAAAATAAGCTGACCCGTGCTGAAGAAGACAAGCTGATTGATGAACATCTGCAACTGGTTAATCTGACCAGTTTTGCCAATGCCTATCCATCGCAGCTTTCAGGCGGCATGAACCAGCGTGTTGCTATTGCGCGAAGTCTGGTGAATCGTCCAGAAATCTTGTTTCTGGATGAGCCATTTGGCGCACTGGATGCCTTAACCCGTCAGAACCTACAAGATGAATTGCAGCGGATTTGGCAGGCAGAAAAAATCACCATGGTGATTGTGACCCATGATGTGGAAGAAGCGGTATTTTTAGGTGATCGCGTGGTGGTGATGCAGCCGCATCCGGGTCGAATTAAACGCATTGTGGATGTGCCCGTTGCGCATCCACGTAAACGTGAAGATGTGCGTTTGCACAATATTAAAAATGATATTTTGCTCGATTTTAGCGATCCTTTAAAAGACCAATTACACAATAACAAACAACCAGCGAAGTTTTCCGATTATCAATTTGCTTGGTAATTGGGTTGTATTTGCTATCCAAAAGCCTGCGTAAAGTGGGTTTTTTTTATGTCTGCTTAAAACAGCCCGACATAAAAAAATCCCTCACTAAAGATAATGGAGAGCAGATAAGAAATTGACTGATTTCTATTATTTTAATTCATGATGATATGGGATACGCGGAAACGTCATCCACAACTGTCTGAGGCAGGACCAGATTAGAAAATAATTGTTTCTGCGATAAATTAAAAAAATGAGCGGTAGTGAACGAGTTTTGTGGATGACAAATGGTTTTGGCTACTTTTGCCGAAACAAAAGTAGCATATAGCTTACAAGCATTTAATTTAAAATGGAAAATACCGTTGTTCACTGATCATAATTAAGAAGTTTATTTCTAAACTCCTTAATTGACACTAGCATTACTCACCAAGAAGGGATATTCAACTGGTTTTAAATTAAGACGCTTTCACTTGCTTACTTGCCAAAACATACTGGTTTTCTGGACGCTTCAAACCTAAGTTTTCACGTAAAGTTTTGCCTTCATATTCGGTACGGAACAAGCCACGACGCTGCAGTTCAGGCACAATAAATTCAACAAAGTCATTCAGACCGGCAGGGGTGGTCGGTGGCAGGATATTAAAACCATCTGCCGCTTCATTTTCAAACCAGTTTTGCAGCTGATCGACCACTTGTTCAGCTGTACCAATCAATGTCCAGTGACCGCGTGCCGAGGCAATATATTCATACAGTTGGCGAATGCTGAAATTATGCTTACGCGCAATATCAATCATCATTTGCTGACGGCTGGAAAAATTAATGTCGGCATCTTCCAGTTTAGGGAAGGGTGCATCCAGATCATATTTATCCAGGTTAATGCCACCAGATAAACCCGACAGTAAACTTAAACCGACTTTAGGATGAATCAGGCTGTTTAATAACTGATATTTTTCTTGCGCTTCCTGCTCAGTTTTCGCGACAAAAATAGACACGCCCGGCATGATCTTCAAGTCATCTGCATGACGGCCATATTTCAATAAACGACTTTTGACATCGCGATAGAATTCCTGGGCATCTGCCAGGTTCTGTTGCGCGGTGAAAATGACTTCGGCATATTTACCCGCCAGTTCACGACCATCTTCAGACTGACCGGCTTGGACAATCACTGGATAACCCTGGACTGGACGAGAGACATTGAGTGCGCCCTGTACACTGAAATATTTGCCAGTATGTTGAGGCTCGTGAATTTTATCGGCATGGAAAAATTGACCACTTTCTTTGTTGTAAATAAAGGCATCATCTTCCCAAGAATCCCAAAGCTTCTGCGTCACTTCAATAAATTCATCCGCGCGTTCATAACGTGTTTTAGGATCTGGATGTTGTTCTAAGCCGAAGTTACGCGCGGTATCGGGGGATGCTGTAGTCACCACATTCCAGGCAGCGCGACCTTTTGAAATATGATCTAAAGACGCAAATTTACGTGCCAACAGATAAGGGTTTTCATAGGTAGTTGATGCGGTCGCAATAAAGCCCAGATTTTTGGTCACTGCAGACAGCGCAGCAAACAAGGTCACCGGTTCAAAGCCAACGCCTTTATCCCCTAAACCCAATTCACCTTCAATTGCCGAACCCCAGCGAACGGATAAGCCATCTGCTAAAAAGTAAGCATCAAATAAACCTTTCTCTGCGGTTTTTGCCAGCTCGATAATGTAATCAAGATTCAAATGGTCCTGAGGACGTGATTCAGGATGACGCCAGCCAGCAGCATGTTGAGCGGTCGCGGGAATAAAGGCACCGAGTTTAATTTGACGTTTTGACATTGTTATATCCTATAGATTGTATTTTTCTCAACAATGCGTATTTCAAGATATATGCCAATTAAAAAATATAATTAAAACAATAATATAAAATACATATGATTTTTATATGTTTAATAATCAGCAGAAAAAGGGCAGCTTTGTTTAAAAGCAGACAGTAGAAAAAATGCAGTGCTTATATAAAAAATAAGCAAGACTCAAGAAAGCATAGATCTGTGGTTATCGGCTTTTTAGAAAGATCAAAAGCGATGTCATTTTAAAACGGCATAAAAAAATGCCCCGCAGGGCATTTTAAATTGTTCTTGAATTAAGATGCCTGCGCTTGTTGTCGTTCTAGTACATACTGGTTTTCAGGACGTTTTAAACCCAGATTTTCACGCAAAGTGTTTCCTTCATATTCAGTACGGAATAAGCCACGACGCTGCAGTTCAGGCACAATAAACTCCACAAAATCATTCAGACCTGCTGGAGTCGAAGGCGGCAACACATTAAAACCATCCGCTGCTTCATTTTCAAACCAGTTTTGAATCCGATCCACCACTTGTTCAGCTGTACCAATCAATGTCCAGTGACCGCGTGCCGAGGTAATATATTCATACAGCTGGCGAATACTGAAATGATGCTTTTGGGCAATCTCAATCATCATTTGCTGACGGCTCGAGAAGTTGATGTCGGCATCTTCCAGTTTTGGAAATGGCGCATCCAGATCAAATTTTGAAAGATCAATATGACCAGCTAGACCGGACAATAAACCTAGACCGACATCAGGATGAATCAGGCTATTTAATAACTGATATTTTTCTTGCGCTTCCTGTTCGGTTTTAGCGACAAAAACCGACACACCCGGCATGATTTTCAGGTCATCAGCGTGACGGCCATATTTAGCTAAACGCGCTTTCACATCACGGTAGAAAGCCTGGGCATCGCTCAGGTCTTGCTGGGCAGTGAAAATCACTTCGGCATATTTGGCAGCCAGTTCACGCCCATCTTCCGACTGGCCGGCTTGCACAATCACCGGGTAACCTTGCGGCGGACGAGGCACATTCAGTGCACCCTGTACATTAAAATATTTGCCTGTATGTAGCGGTTCATGTTGCTTGGTTGCATCAAAGAATTGACCGCTTTCTTTATTATAAAGGAAAGCATCTTCTTCCCATGAATCCCAGAGTTTTTGCGTCACTTCAATAAATTCATCGGCGCGTTCATAACGGACTTTGGCATCCGGATGGGCAGTAAAACCAAAGTTACGTGCAGTATCGGCTGAAATGGTGGTGACCACGTTCCATGCCGCACGACCTTTGCTGATATGGTCTAAAGAGGCAAATTTACGTGCCAAAAGGTAAGGTTCTTCATAAGTGGTTGAGGCCGTGGCAATAAAGCCGATATTTTTGGTCACGGCAGAAATAGCCGCAAATAAAGTCACCGGTTCAAAGCCAACCACCTTGTCGCTATAACCAATACTTTGCTTGCTTTTAGACGCACCATGACTCCAGTTCACCGATAAGCCATCAGCCAGGAAGTAGGCATCAAATAAGCCTTGCTCGGCGGTTTTTGCCAGTTCTATGGCGTAATCAAGACTTAAATGATCGTTTGGACGCGACTGTGGATGACGCCAACCTGCTGCATGTTGCGAGGTGGTGGGAATAAAAGCACCCAGTTTAATTTGTCGTTTAGCCATGATCTTGCCCTGTTATCATCATTTATTTTCAACAGATTTATAACAAGGAATCAAAAGCTTGAAAAATACGATAAAATTAAATCCTTATAAGGAATATGGGATAAGCTGATCCAACGCCAGCCTGCACTTTTATCACTTCTTTTAAACGACTGACATTTTCTAAATTAAAGCTTTTACAGTTTTTTTCTTCCAGACAAACTGATAATACAGCCCTTGTAGAATACATAAGCAGACAAAGGCCAGGGCATAAGCATACCAGATGCCTTGCAAGCCCCACCATCGGCTAAACAGGTAGGCACAGGGCACTTCAATCAATAAAATTGCGGCAATATTAATCAGCATCGGTAGGGTTACCGTACCGCTGGCACGCATGATGGAAGCAAAAATGGCACTGGCGCCAAAGAACAGGATGGACCACAACACAATAAATAACAGTTGCTGTCCCAGTACAACCACCGTCGGGTCGGTGATAAACAGTGCCATCAGATATTTTGAGAATAAATAGGCTAATGCCACTAACCCACCGGTAATGACGATATTCATAACGAGCGCCGTACGCGTAACTCTGTTGAGTAGATCCGATTTTCCGGCCCCAATCGCTTGTGCGGCAAAAATCGACGCGGCAATAGATATAGACAGGGCGGGAAATTGAATGTAATTCAGCACCTGATTGACGGCACCATAAGCTGCAGTGGCATGCGAACCGTAACGATTCACCAAGCCGACAATGACCAAGCCTGCAACGGATGTCGTCACCATTTGAACCCCAGTTGGAATGCCGAGTCGCAGAATGATTATACTGAGTTCGCGTTGATGACGAATATGGCTGAGCAAATGACGGTCAGGCTTGAGCGGATGATCTTTTTTATTTAAGTACACGGCTAAAAAGATCAGTACCGCAAGGTAACCGACAATGGTGGCAATGGCAGGCGCGACAATGCCCATTTTCGGAAAGCCAAAATATCCTGCAATCAGTACCGGGGTAATGAATACGCCAATCAGAATGGTCATGCCGGATGCAATCAGCGGGGTGGTGCTGTCACCGACACCGCGTAAAATGGAAGTATAAATAATATAGATAAACAGCAATGGACTACCAGCAAGCATCCACTGTACATAAGGCAGGGACAGGTGCATGACGTCAGGATCTGTGCCTAAGGCAAGCAAGATATGTTCAGCAAAAATCACCCCCAACAGGGCAATGATACTGCCGCCAATTAAAGTCATAAACAGGGTTGAACCGACTACACAGCGGACTTTTTCAACATTTTTCGCCCCCCACGCCTGTCCAACCAATACGGTTGCGCCTGCTGAGAGACCAATCACGAAAGCCATCAGACAGAACAAAATCGGGAAGAACACAGCCACTGCTGCAATGGCATTTACCCCCATCATTTGCCCAACAAAAACGGTATTAATCGTTCCTGAAAGATTTTGCAAAATATTGGTCGCAATCAACGGCAACAGGAAAATTAAAAAGGTTTTCCATAATTTCTGTTGAGTGAGCAGTGATTGATGTTGAGGCATGGAACATCCTGTAAAGATATTTTTATCATTTTCAGATTTAAGCTAACCCTAGCTGAATTAGCTTAAAATAGCCTTAGCTTTTAGGTAACTGAGGCTGAGTTTTTATGGAAAATTATAAGTTTATACCGCAGATAAAATGGCAGTAGCCTGTTCTAGCGTTTCATCTTTTTTGGCAAAACAGAAACGGATTAAACGTAAATTTTCTGGTGGGCGCTGATAAAATACTGATATTGGAATAGCGGCAATCCCGTGCTGTTCAGCCAGGAATTTACACATCTCGACATCATCCAGGTCGGGCCGAATAGCACTATAATTCAGGTTCTGAAAATAGGTGCCCTGTGACGGAGTAAAATGAAAGCGTGAATTACGCAGGCCGGAATTAAACAGGTCACGCTTATCCTGATAAAAGTCTGCAAGCCCTTCAATATGCTCAGGATGCTGTTGCATAAAAGTGGCCAGGGCCATTTGTACCGGCGTCACGCCGCAGAAGCTGACAAATTGGTAAATCTGGCGAAATATTTTCATCAGTTCTGGTGAGGCCACACAATAACCGGTTTTCCAGCCAGTGACATGGAAGGTTTTACCAAAGGAACCGACCACAATGCTGCGGTCACGCAATTCAGGGAAAGACAGCGCCGAATAGTGCTTTTGACCATCAAAGACCAGATGTTCATAGACTTCATCGGACAGCACCACAATATTTTTATCCCGAATCAAGTCAATTAAATTTAACCAGTCCTGACGTGACCAGATGGCACCGCTTGGATTGTGCGGGGTATTTACAACGATCATCCGGGTGTTATCGTTGATGGCATCTTTCACCCGGTTCCAGTCCACGGAAAACTCGGGCGCAGTTAAGGCAATATGAACCGCTTTGCCGCCCACCAGCTGCACGCTTGGTCCATAACTGTCGTAGCAGGGATCAAAGATAATCACTTCATCACCGGCATGAATCAGGGCTTGAATGGCAACAAAAATAGTCAGGGTGGCCCCAGGCGTAATGGTGATTTCAGTCAGCGGATCAATCACCAGTTGATCGCGTTTTAAAAATTGCTGGGCCAATTGTTCACGCAAGGAAATTAAGCCATCACCAGGTGCATACTGGTTAAAACCATCCAGAGTGGCTTGGCTTAAGGCTTTAAGTAGTGCCGGAGGAGCGGCAAAATCGGGAAAACCTTGAGAAAGATTTAAGGCATTCAGACGCTGTGCCATCGCTGTCATTACGCTGAAAATAGTGACACCCTGTGCCGGTAGTTTGGAATGAATCTCAATCATGACCCGAACTCTTCAATATTCTTATGCTTTCCAGTTTAACAGCAAGCGTCTTCCAGCAGAATCAAAGGATGAGCTAAAGCTCTGCACTTTTTTAACTAATTTCATTCATTTAACTGAATAGTGCTAAGAGATAAAATTAACAAAAAACCTACTAGACGAAAAAAACAACATTTTCTAGAATGCGTCTCAAATTAAAATAAAGCTATAACAACAATAAATGATCATGTTTAAAAATATCCATACTGTTATGGAGGGGATGGGCTTAGGTTTGCAAAAGCGTGCCCTACATATCCAATTTTCTCATCAAGTGCTGAATTCCCAGGTTTTTATTCAACGCATTGAAGGGCAACATCGCATCAATCAGGGGCTTAAGGCTGAACTGATTTGCTTGTCGACCAACGCACATATTCCGCTAAAACAATTTATTGGCGGCCAAGTGGCAGTTGATCAGGTAACCGATGCAGGCCAGCTATCTCGAATCACCGGCATCATCACGGGAGCCAGCCAAGGTCAAAGTGACGGTGCACTCACTCTATATAAACTGACTGTTGAAGATGCGACTGCGCTCTGGCACAAACGCCGGAACAGTCGCGTATTTATGAACAAAAGTGTACGGGATATCAGTGAAATCCTGTTTAAGGAATGGCAAACGAAAAGTGTCTTGTTTGCAGCCAGCTTAAGTTTAAATACTCAAGGTTTGAGCAGAGAATATGATGTGCGTCCTTTTGTGATGCAGGCCAATGAAACCGACTACGAATTTTTAACCCGACTATGGCGTAGTGAGGGCATTAACTGGCTGATTGATCAAGCGGAACAGGTTGTAGCGACGTCATCAGCTGCCATACAGCCACAGAAATTACGCTTAATTGATGAAAATTCTCAATACGGTGCTTTAAGCAGAAGATCGATCCGCTTTCACCGTAGTCATGCTACAGAGCAATTCGATAGCATTACCAGTTTTATTGCTGAGCGTCATTTGCAGTCAACCGCAATTCAGGTGCAACGCTGGCAAGCCAACAGTCTGTCTCAGGACCAAGCCAATATCAGGTTAAGCAATCATCAGCATACTGATCTGCACGACAATGAAACCTTAAGTTTAGAGCAGGCCTGGAGCATCAGCCCGGCTTGGACTTCGGATTTAACCGGTGCTGATCAAAGTACGGTTTCAGGCAGCCAACAGTTAGATAAATTCAATCAGCAGTTATCGCAATATCAAGATTTGCATTCCAAATATTTTACGGCCCAGAGTAGCGTACGGGATGCGCATGTCGGTTACTGGTTTGAATTGCTTGATCATCCGGAAATTGATCTGCATTCAGGTTCAGATAAAGAATTCCTGATTTTGGGTAAATCTTTTTATAACCAGAATAATTTGCCTAAAGACATGCTGCGTCAGTTAGAAACATTGCTCAGCTTAAGTCGTTGGCAAAATTTAGGGGAAGAGCGACAGGGTAATAAGTTATATCTGGTACGGCGCAATATTGCTGTAGTTCCTGAATATCATCCTTTGGTACATCGACCTCCTGCTTATCCACAACGGGCCAGAGTGGTAGGTCCTGAAGGGGAGAGCATTTTTGTAGATGCCTGGGGACGCATCAAAGTACGCTTCTTGTTTACTCGTAGCGATGATCATAGTCATGATGGTGGAGCGGGAAGTAATGACAATGACAGCGATTCTGCTTGGGTAGATGTGTTAACCCCTTGGGCAGGTGAAGGGTATGGTGCACGTTTTCATCCGCGGATTGGTGAAATTGTGGTAATTGACTTTTTTGAGGGGGACGTGGATCGGCCTTTCGTGGTGGGGCGGATTCATGAAGCAGAACGCCATCAGACTAAATTCGATCTGAAAGGTCAGTTACCGGAGACTAAAAAGCTCAGCGGTATCCGCTCGCAAGAAGTGGATGGAACCGGTTTTAACCAATTACGTTTTGATGATACTCGCGATCAGATCAGTACCCAGTTACAGAGTAGCCATGGTACCAGTCAGCTGAATTTGGGCAATTTGAGTCATCCTAAAGATCAAGAAACCAGTGAGGGCCGTGGTGAAGGCTTTGAATTAAGAACAGACCACTGGGGTGCTGTTAGGGCGGGTAAAGGCTTACTGATTTCGACCTATCCTCAGGATCAAGCCAATGGTCATCATCTCAGTACAAATGAGGCAAAAGCTCAACTGCAATCAAGTATGAATAATGCTCAGGCATTGAGCCAAATCGCAAAGAATCAGCTAACAGATCCCTTAGACGTTTTAGAACAGTTGAAGGTTTTTCTTGAGCAAATTGAAAGTGGGGAAAAAGAACAAGCAGACAGTTTTAAACAGGCTTTAATGCTATTGGCTGCGCCTCATTCGATTGCCCTTGCAACAAATAAGGATATTCATATTTCAGCAGATCAACAGATTCATCATAGTGCGGGAGAGAGTATTAACTTCAGTACACAGAAGTCTTTGATTGGACATGCCAGTCAGAAAATTAGTCTTTTTGCCGCACAAGAAGGAGCAAAGTTATATGCAGGAAAAGGAAAGGTTGAATTACAAGCACAGGATGATGCCATTGAAGCCATAGCCCGTAAGGTTGTTAAGCTGATTTCGACCGAAGATAAGATTGAAATAACTAGCCCTAAAGAGATTGTACTGACTGCTGGCGGTTCACAATTAAAAATTAATGGTGATGGTATTTTTACGACCACGGGTGGCAAGTTTGAAAGTAAGGCGGGGCAGCATAGTTTTGTAGGAGGAGGGAAGGTGGCGTATGAGGTACCTCAGCTTCCCAATAACGCTTTCTATAGTAATAGGCTGGATGTATATGATTTATTTTGGCAGTCTGATTTCAGTTCACTACGCTATAAAGCTTTTATTCCCGACACGAATTCGTATGTTTTAGGTCAGCTTGATGAGCATGGCCGTACTGGCAAAATTACTACATCAGACCCTTCTAAAGTGGAAGTCTTGGTGGGCTTAGATGAGGACTGGGGATTAAGTGTCCAAGGCTACGACATAGATGATTGGATAGAACATAATAATAAATAGGGTATAAAAAGAAAAATGAAGAATAAGTCTTTAGCAACAGTACAAATTTTAGATCTGTTAGGCAATCCGATTTCTAAAGTCCAATATGAGGTTAAAAACAGTACAACAGGCCAGCATGTAGTACACGGCTCTACTAATTCTAAGGGATGTATTTATGAAATTCAAAGGGATAAAGGAACAGTTCTAGATATATATATTAAAAGCCTTTTTGGCGGAGGCATGAAAAAAGTCCAGACATTCACCATGTCGAAAGACCGTATATTGGTCACAGTGATCAGTCCTAAAATTCTTTTAGACTTGAAAACAGTAGAGAATAAAGGAAGTCAGGGGAGTTATAAGCGTAAAACACATACGGTTAAAAAGGGTGAAACCTTATCTTCTATTGCGCAGCAGCATCATACAACGGTTCGAATGCTGGAAAGGCTGAATGGAATAAAAGATACTAATAAAATTAGTATAGGGCAGATAATTAAGCTTCCGGTTAATATGCCTGCTACAGGCAATAATACTAGCACTGAGAGAAAATCGAATTCTCAAAAAGATAATTCTCAGAAGACTCAATTACAACAAATAGAAGAAAGTAAAAAAGAAGATAAAAAGATTGATAAGGGAATTCCTACTACGACTAATAAAGGCACTGCTGTTATATTTGAAGAATACCAAAAGAAAGCGTTAGGTCAACTTAATGAATGGTATGAAGAAGGAAAAAAAACACTTTCAGAAGCGGTAAAAATTGATTTCAAAGAGGGCCGTAGCCAAGAAGGTGGAACCCCTAAAACTAATACTACTAATTTGTGTGAAAAGAATCCTCAATGTATTTCGCAAGGTAAAAGTGAATTAATTAGAGAAGTTAATATTAGGTTAGCGGGGTTTGGGGGAGCTTTGCCTACAGATGAGTTTACTCCCTTAACTGTCGAATGCATTAAGCAGTTCCAAAGAGATTACATGGGAGTTCCTGAAACTGGAAAAATATGCGGAAGTGTTTTAGCTGCTTTAGATAAATTTTACTATGAGTACCCAATTTCAAATTTTATGGCTAAAGCTAGTTGTCCTTGTGGACAATGTTCAGGCTATGGTAATAATAGAAGAGGTGTAAAGTCTGGTTTAAATACTGCCAATGAATATCCTGGATTACATAGATCTTTAATATGGATATTAAAAGCATTAAATTTTTATTTAAAAAATGAATTTAAATCTAAAAACCTTGAAGTAGCTTATATCGAATCTGGCTATAGATGTATAGAGGATAACAAGAAAAAAGGAAGGACTACGGTAAACCATATGGGTTTGGCTTTAGATATACATGTTAATAAAAATGGGAAAAGAACTAAAGCTGAGTCAGATATGGAATTTATTAGAAAAAGTATTTTTATATCAAAAATGAAAGCTTCAGAGCAAAGGATTGATAATAAAATATATTTAGAACCAAAAAAATTTAATAATGGTTCTTTAGGAGCAGACACATGGGTGCATTTTGATGTTACAAGATTTTTCTCTATATATAGAGAAGATATATATTTTAAAAATAATATATCTGATTTAAATGGAGAATTGTTCAGAAGAAATATATTAAAAATGAAGAAAGAGTCTTTATTTAGCTGTTCAGGCATTATTAATCTTTCAGATAGATCACCTTCAGAAAAAATAATGGATAAACTTGATCTTTCAGAACAAGATATTATTGATATTATGAAAGTAACTGAAACTGAGATAATTAAATTTAAGACAGAAAAATATTTTTATGAGCAAGCAGCTGGTGTTGTAGATACGATTTTAAATCGAGTAAAATCTGGTGTCTGGGGGAGTTCAGTAAGAAGTGTAGTGAATGCACATAGACAATTTTCGAAAATTACTGGTCCACAAAATTTAAAGCCTTATGGTTTAGTACAAAAAATGCCCATGTCTGCAGTTAGCGCAAGAATTAGAAATTTTGTTAACACTTATTTAATAGAGAGAGCTAAAGGAAAGAAATCAATAATAGGTGAGCATTTAAATTATGCTAATAAATATTATTCTGATGAATATAATAGAAAAACATGGGTAAATAATTTTCATGATCAGGCAGAAAAAGAGGGGTTAATATTCGGTAATGGTAAAGCTATTCATGCACATGGTACGGTAGAAGAGCTAAGGAAGTATATACCAAAACCATTTAAAATTGTTTTGCCTGAAAATTTTAAAGGAATTTAAAGTAATGATTAAATATTTTAATAAATTTATAATAGTTTTTGTTTTAAGCTTTTCAAATATCACTTGTGCAGAAAACAAAATATTAGATTGTAATTTTTCAAATGTTAATGAGAGTCTTCAATGTGTTTTAGAAGAAAATAAAAAACTTTTAAATAAACTTGATAATTTAAATAATAGTAAAAAAAGTGATTACAAAGATTGGAAGGGTAAAATTAGAAATACTTGTGAAAGTAAGATTAGATACTCTATGGGAGAGGGTGCAGCCTTAGCTAAAGAACAATGTTTAAGAGATGAATATATTTTAAGAATAAAAGACATTTCTAAAACTTATAGTAAAAAAAATAATTTGAAAAAAAATGATGATGGATTTTTAATAACTTCTCTTCCTTATAACTCAGATAATCATTCAAAATGTATCTTGAAAAGTGATAAAAATAGTTGTAGAAAAATTAATTTGATTAATGTTTCAGAATTGTCTAAGGTTTATAATTTTTTAAATAGTAGTTTCGGATCATCTGTAGTCTTGCCTGAGTCAAATAATGGGTTATTAATTGTGATTTCTCCATTTTCTGAAGAAAATGGAGAAAATTTTATTAATTTAGCTATAGTTAATAACTTGGGGGTAGTAAAGAATATTACTCTAAATGCTTCAAATAATATTATGATTAATAAAAATTATGAAGTTATTTTTTATAAAGGAAAAAATAAGTCTAAAATTATATTAAAATAAAGCGTGTTTTTTTAATTTATATTAATAATCGTCAATCATTTTGGATTTTTATAAAAAAAACCGACTCTCGTCGGCTTTTTTATTTTCACCCTTCCAAAACTTCTTCCAACAACTCTTCACTTGGAGCGAAGTAGTAAGCGCCATCCATTGGAGTTACAAATTGAAGTAAACGGTCATGAATACCATCGCCCGCTGTACCAAACATATGTTCTAACATATGGTCGATAATGTTTAAGTTTTTGGTATAAGCAATAAAGAATAAACCCTGGTCACCTCGACCTTCTCCATAAGGAAGAGAATGACGTAAAATTTCCATTTCTTCGCCTTCTTCATCTTCAATCACTACACGGGCAATGTGAGCATTTTTAGGTTTAACTTCATCGTCCAGTTCAATGGACTCTAACTTGGTTCGACCCATCACATTTTCTTGAGCATCGACTTTTAATTGTTTCCATTTTTCCAAGTTATGGGCATAGCGCTGTGCAAATACAAATGAACCATCGGCAAAAATACCGGCATCTTCACCCAATAAAGCAACTTCGGCACGATCATCAGGGAACTGCGGGTTTTCAGTACCATCAATAAAACCGGTAATATCACGTCCATCGAAATATCGGAAACATACCCGTTCATCTAGTACTTCTATTTTTTCTTGAATGCCTTCAAAGAATGACTGGCTTAATGCAAAACAAATGTCTGCACGCGCACTGGCAATATGAATGAGAAGGTCTGCCGGAACAACAGGCATTTGAAACGAGCCTTGAATCGGTTGCAATTGCTTAAAACCGACAGGACTTTGATTATATAATTGTGTCCACAGTTCAGGACCAAAAGCGACGCCTGTTTTAATCTGCGCATTCGGGTGTTGGGTAATTAAACGATCACGGGTGGTAAATAAATCTGCAAGTTTTTCTTTTAACTCATCAATTGTTAAATCTTTCAAACGTAAAACAATAAACCGAGCATGATCTGAAGGTAATGGTAAAATTACAGATTGGGCAGTCATACATGGCTCCTAACAATTTTTATAAAATACGTGGCTGGCTTTATTGTGCCTCATCACTGCCAAGGTGAATAGTCCAATGCTTATTTTTTGATGATCAATTTTTCAAGCATTTAAAAGATGAAAAGTCATATAATAGGCCGGTCTTTTTATCTCCTTATATTTTATGTCTTACCAGGTTTGGCTGGCGTATATGCTGGCTTGTTGGGTCATCAGTATTTCACCGGGTGCAGGGGCGATTGCATCCATGTCCAGTGGTTTGAATTATGGCTTCCGCCGTGGCTACTGGAATGCGTTAGGTTTACAACTCGCATTATTGCTACAAATCGGAATTGTGGCCGCTGGTGTGGGGGTACTTTTTGCCACCACACCTTGGGCTTTTCTGGTGGTGAAATGGTTTGGGGTGGGCTATTTATTGTATTTGGCTTATTTGCAATGGAAAGCACCAACGCAGTCGATTGAGATTCAACAGGAACAACCGAATAAATCGATCCCTAAACTGGTTCTATATGGTTTCTTGGTCAATATGAGCAACCCCAAAGCCATTGTGTTTTTACTTGCAGTATTACCGCAGTTTTTAGACTTGTCTAAACCACAATGGATTCAGTACCTGATTATGGCAGCCACCATGGTGACAATTGATTTGATTGTAATGGCCGGTTATACCGGACTGGCAGCTAAAGTTTTACGATTACTGAAATCGCCGAAACAACAGAAATATATGAATCGGACTTTTGCTGTGTTGTTTAGTTGTGCAGCTGGATTACTGAGTCTGGTACATCAGTAATCAGTGTTTTCCCTCTCTTGATAGGAGAGGGTGAGGGAGAGCTTAGTAGAAAAGAAAAAGCATCTTAAAAATGATCGAGATATAAAGGAAAGATTAAGCCAGTTTTTTGACTTTCTGCACTGTAAAAATCACCGCAAATAAAATTGCCATAGTCAATACAATCGTCAAACCGGTAGAAGTATCTAAACCTGCACTGGACCATAACCCTACACTAATTCCGATTTGAGCGATCACAAAAGCCCAAAGCACCATCTGTTTCGGTGAGTTTGCCAGTAAACGCGCTGTTAATGCCGGAATCACCAGTAAAGCGCCCATCAACAATGAACCGACAGCACGCAAAGCCAATACAGTAAAGAGAGCCAATAGCAACATAAATACCAGACGTTGCCATTTTGCATTCACGCCTTCACTTACTGCCATATCAGGATCAATCGCAATCTGAATTTGTGCTTTCCAGTTTTTATACAGCACGGCTAAAGCAGCAATAATCACCAGAGAAAACATCGGCAAGTCTGACCAAGAAATTTGCAGCAGATCACCAAACAAATAGCTCAGCAGTTCCGGTCTTAAACTTGGAATATGTTGAATAAACAGTAAGCCCGAGCAGAGCAGGGTGGCTGAACAAAGTGCCAATAAAGCATCATTGGGTAGTCGAGGGTCATGCAGGACCCATAAAATGGCGACCAATAAAAAGGCCAGAAAGCTTACCCCTAACCAGAGAGGTAAGCTTAAAGCACCGGCAATCGCCACACCCAATAAAGTGCCATGTGCCATGGTGTCGGCAAAAAAAGACATCCGTCGCCATAACATTAAACAACCTAGCGGAGCGGTCAGAAACACCAACAGCGTTCCCATGGTCCATGCAGGTAACAAGAGTTGTAACCATTCCATCATGGTTTAAGCTTCCGGTTCAGGGTGAATATGTGGACGAGAATCATGCTGACATGGCGTTGCACTGTCACCATGGGCACAGTGATCATGGTGATGTTGATAGAACACCCGGTTGGTGCCAAAAATAGCCTGATATTCTGGATGTTGCTGCACGTTTTCCGGCAAACCGCTACAGCAGATATGTTTATTTAAACACACTACACGATGAGTCCCTTGCATGACCCATTGCAGATCATGCGAGACCATCAACACGGCACAGCCATATTTGATCGGCAAGCTTCTGACATATTCATACAGTTCTGCTTCAGACTGAATGTCTAGACCTTGCATCGGTTCATCCAGGACCAGTACATCGGGTCGACGCAGTAAAGCGCGTGCCAACAACACCCGTTGCCGTTCACCGCCTGAAAGTTGCTGAACTTTACAATCCTGTAATTTGGTAATGCCGGTATCACGAATAATTTCTGCTTTAATATCAGCATCACAATGTTCTAAAGCCAGTAGATCTTGCACGCGTAAAGGCAGGCTATGTGAAGGATTAAACTTTTGTGGCACATAAGAAAATTTGAGTTTTTTATTGTTATGAATTTTGCCTGAGTTGGCTTTCACAATACCCAAAAGCACTTTAATTAAAGTCGATTTTCCCGCCCCGTTCGGACCAATGAGCGTGACAATTTCCCGTTCATGTAAGGTGAAATCGACATTTTTTAAGATGTCACGGTCGTCAATCCGCACACTGATTTTATCCAGGGCAATTAGGGGATTGTTGGTTACTGTTTGTTGCGGCACTGCTGACATATCCCAGAAATTTCAATAATACTGTGTTGAGCAGTAAATTGATCAGATGCTGAAAGTTCATCTAATTGTGTTAAAAGACCCTGAGCAGACGCTTCTTTAACATTTTTGCACTGGGTACAGATTAAAAATGCCGCCTGATGTCCTTCGCGTGGATGACAGCAAGGAATATAGGCATTAATTGAAGTTAAACGGTGGATGAAACCTTTTTCCAGTAAAAAGTCCAAAGTGCGATACACGGTCGGTGGTGCAGCAGGCCGGTCAGATTCACTCTTGATTTTAGCCAGTAAATCATAGGCGCCCATTGGACCAGTCGCATTTAAAATCAGTTCCAGCACTTCTTTGCGTAATGGGGTTAAACGTGCACCTGTAGTTGCACAGAGACTTTCTGCTTCGGCAAGACGTGTTGCTATATTATGATGGTCATGTACGCCATGTAATGCATTGTGATGTTCGTGCGAACATAAGCTCATAGCAAAACCTCAAGTGCGAAATTTATAAAAAGAAAACGACATTAAATCTTAACATGAAGCGATACCCGTTTCGATTAAACGTAGGTATTTTTGTCGATTTGTTATATTATAACACTTATTGAACATTTGGTGATCTTCTTCATGTACCGTTTCTTTGCATTTTGTGCCCTGGCGCTATTCAGTAGCATTGGCTGGACACAAAATCTGGTAGTGTCTACGCATCCAATTTATCTTATCGCTCAGGAAGTTACTCAGGGCGTGGAGAAGCCCGTGCTATTGCTGGCAGATCAGTCTGGGCACGACATTACTCTGACCCCAGCACATCGCAAAGCCATTATGGATGCCTCACTGGTGATCTGGCTGGGTAAGGCACATGAAGCCCCATTGAACAAGCTATTAGCAGATACACCCAAAGCAATTTCAATTTTAGATTCCGGTATCGTGCAAACCCTGCCTCAGCGGACTACTCGCGGTATGGCATTGAACAATACGGTAGATACGCATGTCTGGCTGGATCCCAACAATGCCGTACGTATCGGCTTTTTTATTGCCGCGCTGCGTTCACAGCAATTACCCGAACATAAAGAAGCCTACTGGGCAAATGCCAAACGCTTTGCTCAGGAGATGTTGGTCAGTGCACAACAATATAATAGCAATGCCACGGTGAAGCCTTATTGGGCCTATCACGATGCCTATCAATATTTAGAACGTGCTTTAAACCTGAAATTTTCCGGTGCATTGACCGATGATCCACATGTCGCACCCACTATTAGTCAAATCAAGTATTTAAATGATAGCCGTCCAGCTCGCAATATGTGCCTCTTGGCAGAAGGACATGCCAGCAAAAACCAGTACCAGAAGTTGAATCCAGTAACCTTTCAGGCTGTCGATGAAAGTATGGGTAGGGAAGGGGACTTCGTGCAGGCATGGAAGAAACTGGCCGAGCAAACCTATAAGTGTGTACAAAACGCACGGAAATGATGCAAAAATTAAGCAACTATTGATGCGTTCAAAAGCGATTTATGTAATTAAAAAATCCGACTTAGGTCGGGAAAAGATTGCATGTTCAGGGGTGTAACTCTATAATGCCTGCGATTAAAAACGATCATCAGCTAAACTTGTCAAGCATGATTGCTGTGAGTGAATAAATAATGAGCCGAACTAGTCGCATGATTGACCGACGATTAGCGAAAGCTTTAGTCATTTTACAAGCATGCATGATCCCTGTTTCAGCCTTAATAGCGTGGGTCCTGAAAGACTCAACTGCAGCTTACAGCGCCGCACTTGGTGCGTTGGTGTGTTGGCTTGCAAGTTGTTATTTTTCTTGGCAATCGTTTCGAGCCGCAGGTGCGCGAGCTTCAAAACAGGTTCTTTCGAACATGTATAGAGGCTTGATGGGCAAGTTTGCAATTGTGATTGTTGGTTTCATTTTAATTTTAAGCAACGTCAAACCGTTGTCAGCGGTGGCGCTGTTTTGTGGATTTATACTTGTTCAGACGATGACGTGGGTCGCACCTTTTTGGGCGTCACGACTCCGGAAATAAGTTTAAACACAACAAAAAATTGAAAAGTTTTTTAGGAGAAGAACGAGATATCAGGCAGCACGCGATGTTCGTTCTCTCTATTTAGTATTTGACATTGACCAGGTGTGATTTATGGCTGCTGAAGAACATGCCCTTACTTCGACCGAGTACATCAAGCATCACTTGACCAATTTAACCTATGGCAAAATGCCGGATGGTTCTTGGAAATTGGCTGAGACTGCTGATGAAGCTCAACAGATGGGGTTCACTGCTATTCACTTGGATTCAATGGGTTGGTCTATCACTCTCGGTGTGGTTTTCTGTTTGTTGTTCTGGTTAGTAGCGAAAGCTGCAAACGCTGGTGTTCCTACCAAGTTCCAGTCTGCAATCGAAATGATCATCGAGTTTGTTGACTCAAGTGTCCGCGACACTTTCCATGGCAAATCACGCTTAATTGCGCCTTTAGCCCTCACAATTTTTGTGTGGATTTTCCTGATGAATGCGATGGATTTACTTCCAGTGGATTTCATCCCGCATCTTGCAGGAATTATTGGTTCTAACGTATTTGGTATGGACCCGCATCACGTTTACTTCAAGATTGTTCCATCTACTGACCCTAACGTTACCCTTGGTATGTCATTGTCGGTATTTGTGCTTATCTTGTTCTATAGCATTCGTGAAAAGGGCATCGGCGGTTTCGTCGGCGAGTTAGCACTCAACCCATTTAACCCAAGTAACCCAGTTGCAAAAGCGTTGCTCATTCCAGTGAACTTGATTCTGGAACTCGTAACATTCCTTGCACGTCCAGTTTCATTGGCTCTACGACTTTTCGGTAACATGTATGCAGGTGAGTTAATCTTCATCCTCATCGCGTTATTACCGTTCTGGATCCAGTGGGCGTTGTCTGTGCCTTGGGCGATCTTCCACATTCTTGTTATTACATTACAAGCGTTCATTTTCATGATGCTGACTATCGTATACTTGAGTATGGCTAGCGAAAAACATTAATGGTATTGCCTGACTATCAACGGATGGTTGGGCTTAATTTTTTACTTTTATTTGGTATAAACCTAACCTCTGAGGAATTATCATGGAACTCACTTTAGGTCTAGTTGCAATTGCATCTGCTATCTTGATCGCTTTTGGTGCTTTAGGTACTGCGATTGGTTTTGGTCTTTTAGGCGGCCGTTTCCTTGAAGCTGTTGCTCGTCAACCAGAATTGGCTCCACAACTTCAAACTCGTATGTTCTTAATCGCGGGTCTTCTTGATGCTGTGCCTATGATCGGTGTTGGTATTGGCTTGTTCTTCATCTTCGCTAATCCATTTGTAGGTTAATCAGCTTAATTCCTAAATTAAACCATTGAGGAATAGCAATGAATATCAACCTCACATTGATTGGCCAAGCGATTGCATTTGCGATTTTTGTCGCATTCTGCATGAAGTTTGTATGGCCACCACTAATCAATGCGATTAGTGAGCGTCAGCGTAAAATTGCTGATGGCTTAAACGCTGCTGAAAAAGCGAAAGCTGACCTTGCCGATGCGCAAGCTCAAGTGAAAGCTGAATTAGACGCAGCTAAAGCACAAGCGGCTCAATTGATCGAACAAGCGAACCGTCGCGGTGCGCAATTGGTAGAAGAAGCGCGTACTCAGGCAGCTGCTGAAGGTGAGCGTATTCGTCAACAGGCTAAAGAAGCTGTTGATACTGAAATCAATGCTGCTCGCGAAGAATTACGTCAACAAGTGGCTGCTCTTGCAGTAACTGGCGCAGAAAAAATTCTGAACCAGCAAGTTGACGCAGAAGCTCACAATGCCATGCTGACTCAGCTGGCTGCTAAACTTTAAGAGAGGCGGATTATGGCTGAACTCTTGACGTTGGCACGCCCATACGCTAAAGCAGCATTTGCTTACGCTTCTGAGCAAGGTGCAACTGACTTTTGGTCAAATGCATTAACTTTGCTCAGTGCTGCGGTGCAAGACGAAGCATTTTCAGCTTACTTAAATCGCCCTGAGCTTACTCCTGCAGAGCAGGTAAGTGTTTTTGCTAAAGTTTTAGGTGAAGATCAAACCGCAGCAGTGTCAAACTTTTTGACATTGCTTGCTGAAAATGACCGTTTGACTCTTCTTCCTGAAATTGAAGCTGAATACGAACAGCTCAAATCACAGAATAACAACACTGTGGATGTTGTGATTGAATCAGCATTCCCATTGTCTTCTACACAAGAACAGCTACTTGCAGATGCGTTGAAAAAACGCTTTAACGCTGCAGTAAATGTTTCTGTAGAAGTTAAACCAGAGCTAATTGCTGGTGTAGTTATTCGTGCAGGCGACCAAGTGATAGATGATTCTGCGCTTAACAAGCTTGAAAAAATGCGGACTCGTCTTCTTGCGTAATTATTGATAAAAAATTACTGCGTAAAAGAAGACTGAACTTTAAAAAGATTGAGGTATAGCGCAATGCAACAACTGAATCCATCCGAGATCAGTGCGCTCATTAAACAGCGTATCGGCGATCTGGACACCAGCGCGACCGCTAAGAACGAAGGGACCATTGTTATGGTTTCCGACGGTATTGTGCGTATTCACGGCCTTGCTGATGCAATGTACGGTGAAATGATCGAATTCGACGGCGGCTTATTTGGTATGGCACTGAACCTAGAACAGGATTCAGTGGGCGTCGTTGTTTTAGGTAACTACTTAAACCTTCAAGAAGGTCAAAAAGCTCGTTGCACAGGTCGTGTATTAGAAGTTCCGGTTGGTCCAGAACTTTTAGGCCGTGTAGTAGATGCTTTGGGTAACCCGATTGATGGTAAAGGCCCTATTGATGCAAAATTAACTGATGCTGTTGAAAAAGTAGCACCAGGCGTAATTTGGCGTCAATCAGTGGATCAACCTGTACAAACTGGTTATAAATCAGTAGATACAATGATCCCTGTAGGCCGTGGTCAACGTGAGTTGATCATTGGTGACCGTCAAACTGGTAAAACAGCAATGGCGATCGATGCGATCATCGCTCAGAAAAACTCTGGCATTAAATGTGTATACGTAGCAATTGGTCAAAAACAATCGACTATCGCTAACGTAGTGCGCAAGCTAGAAGAAACTGGCGCTATGGCGTATACAACTGTTGTAGCAGCAGCTGCAGCTGATCCAGCAGCAATGTTGTATCTAGCTCCGTACTCTGGCTGTACAATGGGTGAATACTTCCGTGACCGTGGTGAAGACGCGCTTATCATTTATGATGACTTGTCTAAACAAGCTGTTGCGTATCGTCAAATTTCATTGCTTTTACGCCGTCCACCAGGTCGTGAAGCGTATCCAGGTGACGTATTCTATCTTCATAGTCGTCTACTTGAACGTGCTTCTCGTGTATCTGCTGACTACGTTGAGAAATTCACTAACGGTGAAGTTAAAGGCCAAACTGGTTCATTAACTGCATTGCCGATTATTGAAACTCAAGCGGGTGACGTATCTGCATTCGTACCAACGAACGTAATTTCGATTACTGATGGTCAGATCTTCCTTGAAACATCATTATTCAACGCAGGTATTCGTCCTGCTGTGAACGCGGGTATCTCTGTATCTCGTGTTGGTGGTTCTGCGCAAACTAAGATCATCAAAAAATTGTCTGGTGGTATCCGTACCGCTTTGGCTCAATATCGTGAACTTGCAGCGTTCGCTCAGTTTGCTTCTGACCTTGATGAAGCAACTCGTAAGCAACTTGAACACGGTCAACGCGTAACTGAATTAATGAAGCAAAAACAATATGCTCCATATTCAATCGCTGACCAAGCTGTTTCAATTTACGCATCTAACGAAGGCTACATGGCTGACGTAGACGTTAAGAAAATCGTTGCATTTGATGCGGCGTTAGTTTCTTACTTCCGTTCAGAACAAGCTGCGTTAATGCAAAAAATTGATGAGACTGGTGCTTGGGATAAAGATATCGAAGCAGCATTCAAATCAGGTATTGAAAGCTTTAAAGCGACTCAAACTTACTAAGTTTCAACATTGTTGAGAACTTAGTGTTGGTTTGGTTCACGGAATCAACCTTCGGAAGCTCGAAAGGGCTTTCGAATACTAGGTTAAGCGTATGGCAAATTTAAAAGAAATTCGCGCCAAAGTAGCTAGTATCAAAAGCACGCAGAAAATTACTCGCGCGATGCAGATGGTAGCAGCTTCTAAGATGCGTCGTGCGCAAGAGCGCATGGCTCAAGGCCGTCCGTATGCCGAAAATATGCACCGTGTAATTGCTCATTTGGTCCAAGCGAACCCTGAATATAAACACCGTTATATGGTTGAACGCCCAGTTAAGCGCGTTGGCTATATTATCGTGTCATCAGATCGCGGCCTTGCTGGTGGTTTGAACATTAACCTGTTCAAGAAAGTGGTCAAACACGTTCAACAGCAACAAGAGCAGTCAATTGAAGTTCAATTTGCTTTGATTGGTCAAAAAGCGGTTTCGTTTTTTAAAAACTACGGCGGTAAAGTGCTTGGTGCGACCACTCAGGTGGGCGACACTCCGAGTCTTGAGCAGTTATCTGGTTCTGTACAGGTGATGTTAGACGCTTATGATAAAGGCGAGTTAGATCGTATTTATCTAGTGTCAAACGGCTTTGTCAATGCCATGACTCAAAACCAAAAAATCGAACAACTTGTTCCTTTGGCAGCTGCTGAAGAAGACAAGGGTCTTAACCGCCAATACGGTTGGGATTACATCTACGAACCTGAAGCTGAAGAGCTTTTAAATGGTTTGTTGGTTCGTTACATTGAGTCTGTGGTTTACCAAGGTGTGATTGAAAACATCGCATGTGAACAGTCTGCACGTATGGTTGCAATGAAAGCTGCAACGGATAACGCGGGCGAACTGATCAAGAATCTGCAACTTATTTATAACAAGCTGCGTCAAGCCGCGATTACTCAGGAAATTTCTGAGATCGTTGGTGGTGCCGCTGCCGTTTAACATTATTTTGAATTGAGGAGACAGCAATGAATAGCGGTCGTATCATTCAGATCATCGGCGCGGTTATCGACGTCGAGTTTGAACGCAACAGCGTTCCTAAGATCTATGACGCTCTCCATGTTGATGGTACTGAAACTACTTTAGAAGTTCAGCAACAGCTTGGTGATGGCGTAGTTCGTACTATTGCAATGGGTTCTACTGAAGGCCTTAAGCGTGGTTTGAACGTTACTAATACTGGCGCTCCGATCTCTGTACCTGTGGGTACAGCGACTCTTGGTCGTATTATGGACGTTTTGGGTCGCCCTATCGATGAAGCTGGTGATGTTGCTACTGAAGCACGTTTACCAATTCACCGTGCAGCGCCTTCTTACGCTGAACAAGCAGCTTCTACTGACCTTCTAGAAACTGGTATTAAAGTCATCGACTTGCTATGCCCGTTCGCGAAAGGTGGTAAAGTTGGTCTGTTTGGTGGTGCCGGTGTTGGTAAAACTGTAAACATGATGGAGTTGATCAACAACATCGCTAAAGCTCACTCAGGTTTATCTGTGTTTGCTGGTGTTGGTGAGCGTACTCGTGAAGGTAACGACTTCTATCACGAGATGAAAGACTCTAACGTACTTGACAAAGTAGCGATGGTTTACGGTCAGATGAACGAGCCACCGGGTAACCGTTTACGCGTAGCGTTGACTGGTTTGACTATGGCTGAGTACTTCCGTGACGAGAAAGACGAAAACGGTAAAGGCCGTGACGTACTATTGTTCGTAGATAACATCTATCGTTATACACTAGCGGGTACTGAAGTATCAGCACTTCTAGGTCGTATGCCATCTGCAGTAGGTTACCAGCCTACACTTGCAGAAGAGATGGGTGTTCTTCAAGAACGTATTACATCGACTAAGTCTGGTTCTATTACGTCAATCCAAGCGGTATACGTACCTGCCGATGACTTAACAGATCCATCGCCTGCAACTACATTCGCCCACTTGGACGCAACTGTTGTATTGAGCCGTGACATCGCATCTTCTGGTATTTACCCAGCGATCGATCCACTTGACTCTACTTCACGTCAGTTAGACCCATTAGTAGTTGGTGCTGAGCATTATGAAATTGCTCGTTCAGTTCAAAACGTTCTTCAACGTTATAAAGAATTGAAAGACATCATTGCGATCTTGGGTATGGACGAGCTTGCAGAAGAAGATAAGTTGACTGTTTACCGTGCGCGTAAAATCCAACGTTTCTTCTCTCAACCGTTCCACGTAGCTGAAGTGTTTACTGGTGCTCCTGGTAAACTTGTACCGCTTAAAGAAACAATTCGTGGCTTTAAAGGTCTTCTAGCTGGTGAATACGATCACATCCCAGAACAAGCGTTCTACATGGTTGGTGGTATTGACGAAGTTATTGCTAAAGCCGAGAAACTTTAATTAGCTACTCTAATTTAGGAGATTCTCATGGCGACTATGCAATGTGATGTTGTAAGTGTAAAAGAGTCTTTGTACTCTGGCGCTGTAACTATGCTAATTGCTAAAGGTGCTGGCGGTGAGTTGGGTATTATGCCTGGCCATGCTCCGTTGGTAACTTTGCTTCAACCGGGCGCGATCCGCGTTCTGTTGGAAAACGGTACAGAAGAATTAATCTATGTATCTGGTGGTGTACTTGAAGTTCAACCGCATGTCATCACGGTTCTTGCAGATACTGCAGTTCGTGCTGAAAACTTAGATGAAGCTGCAATTATTGAAGCACGTAAAAATGCTGAAACTTTGCTAGCAAATCAAAAGAGCGACTTGGACTCTGCTGCTGCTTTGGCTGCTCTTGCAGAAACTGCTGCTCAGTTGGAAACCATCCGCAAAATCAAAAACCGCGCTCAATAAGAGACGGTTCGAGATTGAAAAACCACCCGAAAGGGTGGTTTTTTTATGTCTGAATTAAAAGCATGAGTTTCGCAATTGATAAATCTAAAGTTGCATATATTTTCTTCATTTCATGTACTAATTTCAGGTCATTCTATTTATAAATTTTCTTCTATGAATCTTATCGAACACGAACCGTATTTTTGGGAACTTTACCAAGACGTTGAACAGTATTATCTCAGTATCGCTGTGGATATGAGTTCAGTGGTGTCTTGCTGGGACTTGGTATTAACTCAGGAAGAAGTCTTAGCTTATAAACAGCAAGGTCGAAAGAGTATTGAGGAACTGACAAAAGCTATGGTTAATACAGCTTATAAAGGGGATTTTTCCCCAATGGAAAACCGCATAGCTAAACCTGAACAACAGCAAGCCATGCAGGCGGCATTTAAAGCCTGGCGTGAACAAAAGGTAAGCTAAATTTTAGAAGCGATTTAAAGGAATTGATAGCTGTAGATCAATTGATAGGCAGCTTTAAGGATGGGTGACTTGATCAGACCCATTCAGCTGAGTTGAATGGGTCTAAATCGGCTGAAGAACTATTAGCTTTCTTGCTCTTGTTCATTCTGCTCTGGCTCGTCTTGACCTTGTGGAATCATCATACTGGCCAGTTTGACCATTTCCATCTGGATGCTGCCCATCTGCTTTTCAATTTTCTTGAAATCAACCTGGCTTAAATCAACATCGCCATTTAATAGTGGGGTCGCCAGCACTTGCTGGTTGGCCTGCATAATATTTTGACGAATTGAATCAATTTCCTGACTTTTCAGGTTCAAACCAGTCAATGCCTGATTAAATCCAGTCAGTTGTTGTTGCAGGTTTTTAGCCGTAGCCTGTAACTGCTGCTGATCTTTATCATTAATGGCTGTTTGCAATTCACTTTGGGTTTGCTTCAACTGTTCAACATAATCGCCCGCTTTAAGCTGCATGTCTGCAACATCGCGCACAATGTAAAACATATTGCCCGTCTTCAGCTCAGCCTTAGGTGTTTCTGTTGACGCTGAATTAGATTCAGAAACCGGTTCAGATACTTCATTTGATTGAGAGACTGGGGTTTCATCGGTATCGGGTGAATTTGCCTGTTCACAACCAATCAATAAAAGACCCGCACTAAACATCACAAAAGGAGAAATCACATTTTGGATGATTTTTTTCATAATCAATTCATATCTTTACTTTAGTGCTTGTTAATATAAGGGCGAAATGTGTAGAAAAAACTGATTGTTGCAAAGCGATAACAAATTTATTTTTAGGTATTAAAAAAGAGTGCCGAAACACTCTTTTCTCACCGAGATTGTGGGATATTAACCCGCAATAATTTTAATAATATTGTGACTCATGACATTGGTTAGCACATAATCGCCATTCACTTTAATCCATTGCTGGTTTTTACCGGGCTTGCTCAATTTTTTAAACTTTTTGTGGTCGATTTTATAGCTTTGGCTATGGTACTGAACGGGAACTTTTTGACCCACTCTCCAGTCATGCGATGGATTCACCGCTTTTTTATGCACAACTTTATGCTGCTGAACAGGTGCCTTATGATAGTTTTGAACTTGATGAGATGGGCTGTGATGATCTTGTGGAGCGGCCATTGCAGGTGCAGCAACTAAAGCAGTAGAGAATGATAAAACAATTGCTTTGTTTAGAGTATTCATACTTCACCTTGTCTATATGGCGGTTGGTTGATGAGTTCATCCTATGCCTAAGTCATTGATAGATAGTGAATGTAGTGTTGTTGAATAATTAAAATAAAGGATGAAATGTGAAGTAATTTAACTGAATTTTTATTTATTTAACTTATTGGTTTTATAATAAAAAAATAAGCATCTACAGAGTGTGTAGATGCTTACATTGGTGCTGCAAATTACTTGGCAAGTTCAGCATTCACTGCATCAACAATACGTGGGTCATCTGCGGTAATATCCGGGGCAAAACGCGCCACCACTTCACCTTGTTTATTAATCAGGAATTTTTCAAAGTTCCATAATACTTCAGGCGGCTGGTTTGGGGTTAAGCCATAATCGACCAGATCTTTCCACCAAGGTCCTTCACCAATACGTTCTGGAATTGCCTGAGTTAAGGTTTGATAAAGCGGATGTTTGTCTTCACCAGCAACAGAAATTTTAGAAAATAGCGGAAAATCCACTTGATAATTCAAAGAACAGAATTCTTGAATTTCTGTATCTGAGCCCGGTTCCTGCGCCAGGAAATTATTGGCAGGAAAACCTAAAATTTCCAGTCCTTGGTCTTTCTTTTCTTTATAAAGTTTTTCCAGACCTTCGTATTGTGGGGTCAAACCACATTTAGAGGCAGTATTTACAATGAGTAGAACTTTACCTTGATACTGATTCAGTGTGGTGTCAGTGCCTTGAATAGTTTTGACCGGAATGTCATACACAGATTGACTCATTTTATTTTCCTTAATGACTTGAGATGAACACTGCTTTGTTTTAAAGCTTATTGTGCATGCCGGCAAGTCTTTATTGATATTAATATATAAACAATTCATCCATAGCCGAATAAAAAAGACAGGTCAATTGACCTGCCTGTTTTCATTCAATGGCAATTACTTAACTGTTTTAGCTTTGCTTTCTAAAGCTTGCATTTCAGTCACCAACTCTTTTTGCAACTCAGCAGCACGATTTCGTAGTTCAGATATTTTTTTCATATCCGGTTTTTCGGCAATGCTTTCTTCGGATAGTTGTATGCCAAGATTATTGGATTCTTTGATTTTATCCCGTACTGCATCAAGCTCAGAACTTTTCAGGGATAAAGCATCCAGATCCCGGTTAAAGTTAGCAATGTAGGTTTTCATTTCTGCAACGGTCGTGCTGAGCGTAGCTTTGTCATTTTTTTGCGCAGCCTGATTGGCTTTGTTCTGTAAATCTAAAGCCTCTTTGGAACGATTGTTGGAGAGGGTCTGAATTTCAATTAAATCACTTTTAATATCTTGGGCATTGTTTGAGCTGAGAGTTGCCGGCGCAGGTTGTGTGCTAGCAGGCGCAGAAGTCGTTGTTGCCGGGCTGGTTGCTGACGATGCGGGTGCTTCATTTGACTTTTTATCACATGCCGTTAATGCCAGGGCAGCAACACAGAGTGAAGCCATTAAGGGAGTTTTCATATCGCATCCTCATTAGATCCAATCTAGCGATAAGACCTAAATTTATTTATACAGATTAAAAAATACGGCGCAGACTCAAGAGACTGCTTTCATCAAAATGACATATTTATGGATTGATTCACTAGAACGTTTTTGTTGTTAAGCTGCTGCAAATTGCAAAGAAAGTTATTGAAAAGCGATAAAAATAAACTCTCGGTGAGTTATGTGATGGTTGAGTTATTAAATCTTATCAAGATGTGAGTCAATACAAGAACGCATGGATTTAATCATCAGGATTATTTGAGAATTTTAATTCTATTTAAAAAGACCCTTCTATGTAGAGTGAGCAGACCATAGAGCCTGTAGTTGTCGTGAATCAGGAGTGTAGAAAGTTTGATATTTCATGTTTTAATACAGGGGTAAAAATCATACTGAATAGTTAAATTATAGGGCAGGGAATGACACAGGATCATAAAACAGTATGGTGGGCACTGGCTTTACCGTTATTGGCCGTCTTAATCTGGTCAATGAATATTACCGTCACCCGTTATGTGGCGGACTATATTTCTCCCGTCAGTATCAGTTTCTACCGCTGGCTGGTGGCTTTTGTGGTCTTAACTCCGTTTATGCTGAGCAAGGTCTGGCGTGAACGTCAGCTGGTCTTGGCACACTGGAAACAGCTGGCGGTACTTGGTGCTTTTGGGATGGTGCTGTACCAAGGGTTGGGCTATAGCGCCGCGCATTATACTACTGCCACCAATATGGGCATTATCAACGCCTTTATTCCCGTGTTTACTATTTTTGTCTCCATGCTGATGCTGAAGGATATACCCAACCGTTTTGCCATTATAGGCAGCATTCTATCTTTTGCCGGTTTGCTTTATGTGATGGCACAGGGAAATTTTGCCCGTCTGGTGCAATCTGGCGGACATCTGGGCGATGTCATGATGGTACTAGCGGTATTTTTTTATGCATTTTATGGTGTTTTTCTTAAGAAATGGCAACTCCAGATTCCCTTGCTGATTAGCCTCTATGTACAGATTATTTTTGCCTTGCTTTACCATTTGCCTTTTGTGGTATGGCTGGGCTTGGATGCTATTAATCCGCAGAATCTGGGTAGTGTGCTGTATGCCGGTATTTTCCCTTCCTTAATTGCTCCACTGGTCTGGATGATGGCTGTACAGATGCTCGGACCGAACCGCACCAGCATTTTTATGAACTTAATGCCAGTCTGCACTGCCGTTATTGCGAATGTGTGGTTGGGTGAAGCATGGACCATGTATCACAGCATCGGTGGTTTGATCATTTTATGGGGTATTTTATTAGCCCAGAAAAAAGATCTAACTGTCAGCGCCGCAAAATTGAATAGCTGAATTAAATAAAATGTTTAAAAAATGGACAAACAAAAATATTTTTTACAGCTATTTTTTATTCAACAGGTCATTTTGCAAAGGTGTGAAAAAGATCTAAAAACGATTATTTTTTTAAAATATAATTAAAAATAGTGAGATAATTTAAATTGTTATAAAAATATGCTCACGCGTTCATAGTTTTTAAATGTATTTTAAGATAAATAATATATTTGTATAAAGAAACGAGTTATTACATAATACTTATATCGTGAATGTTTAAGTTTTTCTTAACAATCTTTAAACTTTCGCAACCAGATTTACAGACCCTCTGGATGTGATTTATGCACATCCTTTTTCATGCTCAACCGTCCCTATATGGTTGAGCTTTTTTTTGCCTGAAAATTATTAGTCTGCATCACAAAAATGACCCGCTTAAGCGCGGATCACTTCACCTGTTTCAGCATCAATGATGCGACTCGGTTCTTGGCTAAGGCCTAAATCACCATTCAGGTAATCAATTTGAGTTGAGAAATACTGGCTGGCTTCTTGAAGGGAACGGGCAGGGTTTCCTCCAGCAGGATTAGCACTAGTGGAGACAATAAAACCATTAAAGGCATTGCAGAGTGCGACGCATAATGGATGGTTAGTAACCCGTACAGCAACTTTAGCATGGTTGCCTTTAATCCAGGCAGGAATATGATCGCCTGCGGGTAATAACCAGGTGGTTGCGCGCTCAGTGGGAGAGCGATGACTCCAGGAGTCTATCACTTTTTGACGCATTTCCGCATTTAGCGATTCCAACAGATGCTCTACTTGCGCAATTTGCGCTGCCAGTAAAATCACCCCTTTTTCAATGGGACGCTGCTTTAAACGTAAGATTTCCAGGAACGCTTGTTGGTTAAAAGGATCACAGCCTAAGCCCCAAACTGCCTCTGTAGGGTATGCTAAAACATGTCCCTGTTTTAAACATTGAGCAGCTTCGGCAACAGAGGTGGTAATCATCAGATTTTTCCCTTCATATTTATTAAAAGAGTATTGTGAACCTTATTTGCCTGGACGACAACGTAGATAAAGTCCTGCCTGCTGCATACATAGCCCAAGTAACTCCAATTCCATCAACTGACTGGTCAGTGTAGCCACATCCAGCTTTTGTCTGAGCATGATCTCATCGATATGTTGTCCGACCCAGTCCAGCTGATTGTACAAAATATTTAAATGCGCTGGTAACTCAGGTTGAATATCTAAAGAATTAGTTTTGCATGTCTGTTGGTTGTGCTGTTGAGCGTGCCACTGGGTCGGTAGAGCCAGATCTTCAATGACCTGATCAGGATGATCCACTAAAATGGCACCTTCACGGATTAGCTGATGGCAGCCTTGATGGTGCTCGCTATAAATATGACCCGGAATGGCAAAAATCAATTTACCCTGTTCAGCTGCCCATTTCGCCGTGATTAAAGAACCACTTTTCAGCGCAGCTTCTGCAACAATCACCCCGAGACTTAAAGCACTGACAATGCGGTTACGCCGTGGAAAATGTTGCTGCAAAGGTGGGGTGCCGGGTAAAAACTCGGTAATGACGGTGCCGTGATGCGTAAGAATTTGCTGGCGTAATGGCTGGTTTTGACTGGGATAAGTCTGGTCCAACCCTGTTCCCATCACGGCAATGGTGCGGTTGTGCTGTAAAGCCCCGCGATGGGCGGCTTCATCAATTCCTTGCGCCAAGCCGCTATTGATATAAAAACCCTTTTCACTGAGATAATAGGCAAAGTCATAGGCTACTTGACGGCCGTGATGACTCGGTTTGCGGCTACCGACAACGGCAATTTGCGGTTGTAACAGCGCTTGCGCATCACCTTGGCCAAACAGGATCGGCGGTTTGTCAGCATAGGGCAGCAGTTGCTGCGGGTAGTGCGCATCATTTTGCAACAGCACAAAATCACTCTGTTTTTGAATCAGGTCAATACAGTGCTGAAACTTCAGCTGTGATTCAGCAAGATGAAAATCTTGCAGGCGTTGAATATGATTTTTGTAAATACCCAACTTTTGCCAAGTTTCACTCTGATCCGGCTGTGTGGCTTCAGCGAGATGGGTATAGTGCTGACTAATTTTATAAAAGCTGGTCAGTGAGTGTTGTACCAGAAACCATAGCCGAATGTAGTCCAGCTGCAAAGAGCTTAGTGAAGTGAGCATAACGAGACCTTTTTATATGTCTTCTTATTGTTGTTTAAATTATTGTTTAAAATAAATGAGGCTAAATCTCAGCCTCATTTTTATATTTTACTCTAAGGATTATTCATCCATGAGTGGGGGTTGAACGCCAGCACCCACTTTAATTGGTAATTCACTATCTAGTACATAGGCATAACTTAGGTTATCAAAGCTTTTGAAAACCATGATATTACCAATGCGTTGTCCAGGGAGTTGTACGCGTTCTTTGGTTTTCGGGTCAGTAACGACTTCACCTTTCTGGTTCACCGCCAATACATGTCCGGCTTGAACACCTTGCAAACTGCCACGGTCAATGGTTACTACACTGTGTTTTGCTGCGGTACCAATTGAACCCATCACGCGAACCACTTGGCCACCGGCAACCACATCTTCAGCATTGGTCGGGTAGAACAAGGTTGGAAGCATCGGATCATATTCAGGCAGTACACGGTCACCGCGACGCACTTCGGAATTATAAGTATCGGTTAACTCTAGGGTGGTAATGTCATTTTCACCACGGATGGCTACGCCAGAGGCCACCTGAATCAATTCAAGACCGGCATTGTATTTTTTGCCTTTGGCATCAGTAAACATGTACGGTTCACCTTCACGGTAAACGGCATAGCGTTGGCCGACTTCCAGACCATTTCCACGTGCATAAACGGTTTGACCTTTAGCCGCAAGAACACGTTGATCCGCCGTCCCTAAAATGTATGGCGTACCAGCAACCGATTCAGGTGCCACAATGGTACTGCGCTCTAACCATTGCTTGATGTATTCCAGCGGAATGACTGGAATGGCATTGTTTAATGATTCAATCCGAACCTGAGGTTGTAATTTGGTGCCACCGGTATAACGACGGATAATCCCTTCACAGCCATCACCTTCATCTTTACCGATGATCGGTTTGCCATTATAAGTACACATCAGCAGGCGGTCGCCCGGGAAAATCCAGTGTGGATTTTTCACATGTTTATTGCTGGCCCAGATTTCAGGCCAACGTACCGGATTTTTTAAAAATCTTTTGGAAATATCCCATAATGTATCGCCTTTTTTTACCACATAAACTTGTGGTGCTCCGGCTTTTAATGCAGGTGGATTGATATTGCGCGCAGGTGCTGCTTCAGCAATGTTCACCATCCCGGCCCCAACACTTACACATACGGCAAGTGCCAATAATTGTTTTTTAAACCCCAAGGCACTAAAAGTTGGTGCGCCCTTCAAAACCTTTTTCATTATCATAATTCCTAAAATTATGTATGTAGTTGCGTTATAATAACGATATTACACACATTTTTTTGATGAAGCATTCCTTCATTTTGTTTTTTGATCAATGGCATAAGTGAGGACACCGTATGGCCTTATTACCTATTTTAAGTTTCCCGGATCCCCGTCTTCGTACCATTGCTAAACCAGTCGAAGAAGTCACTGATGAAATTCGTCAGCTCGCAGCCGATATGTTTGAAACCATGTATGAAGCCCCAGGTATTGGCTTGGCTGCTACACAGGTAGATCGTCACATTCAGCTGATTGTCATGGATTTATCTGAAAATAAAGATCAACCCATGGTATTTATTAACCCCAAAGTTACGCCATTAACTGAAGAAACTCAGCCTTATGAAGAAGGCTGTCTGTCTGTGCCTCAAATATACGACAAAGTTGAGCGTCCGTCACGCGTAAAAATAGAGGCAATTAACCTTGAAGGTCAGTCATTTGAACTGGAAGCAGACGAACTTCTCGCTGTTTGTATTCAACATGAAATGGATCACTTAAATGGCAAGTTATTTGTCGATTATTTATCGCCTTTAAAACGTCAACGTGCACGTGAAAAAGTGGAAAAAGTTACTCGTCAGCGTCAAAAAGAAAAAGTTGCAGTAAAGCGTTAAAGGCTACATTTTCTCGATTAAATAGTCTTAACAAAGCCCCATTCAGATTGGGCTTTGTTATACTTGCATCCGACAAATTTCAGGATTTGCCTGTGTTATTCCGTAGTGGATTGCTGCTGTCAATTACAGCAGTGTTTTTACAGATTGCTGTATTTTTACAGCCCTTGCTACCGAAGCAATATCAGGTTGCTCCGGTCTGTGAAACCATTACGCGTGCGTTATTGCAAAAACCTGCTTCGCAGCATATTTCCACATCCACACATGCTCATCATCAGCTTCATCAAGATCATCAACAACAGTCTGCAGAACATGATCATCATGATGCCAACCATCAATGTCAGTACTGTACTGTCTACGGGAATCTGGTCTTACCACCTGAATTAGAAATCAAAGAAGTTTTGGATCGTATTCAGGTGCGCTTAATTGCCTTCCAAAAGACTTTTAGTCATGTCTGGTTTGTTTTACAGCGACTCTTTCTCATTCCCCAAGGACGAGCTCCGCCACTATTTACATAAATCCAAAGGCATTTTCGGGTCTTGACTGACTCTAGCCCTTGCGCTGCTTCAGCTGCAGCTTATATTTATGTAATAGTGAGATTGAAAAATGGCTCAGCCTAAATTCTATTTACAGCCCGTTGCGGCTGCAATTTGTGTTGCCGGTTGTTCAGCCACGGTATTTGCCGAGCAGCAAACCACAACTGTTCAAACTTTAGCGCCGATTGTGGTGACTGCTCATCAGGGCAATGATGCCAACGGTTTGATTGTGCATGCCGATCCCAAACAGCCGATCCAGCCCATTCCGGCCAGTGATGGTGCTGATTATCTGCAAAGTATTATGGGATTCAGCTCGATCAAAAATGGCGGTACCAATGGCGATGTGACTTTCCGTGGCATGTTTGGTTCACGGATTAAAATTTTAGCCGACGGTACGGAAAATTTGGGCGCCTGCCCAAACCGTATGGATGCGCCGACCTCTTATATTTCGCCGGAAAGTTATGACCGTATTTCGGTGATTAAAGGGCCACAAACCGTGCAATATGCCAATACCGGTTCGGCTGCAACGGTGATCTTTGAACGTGAGCCTGAAAAACTATCTGACGATAAAAATTATCGAGGTCAAGCCAGTGTGCTGGCAGGTTCATATGGTCGCCTTGATCATAATATTGAAACCGCTGTTGGCGATGAACAAAAATATATTCGTTTAAATGCCAATCGCTCTGTTTCAGACAGCTATAAAGATGGAGATGGCAATACCGTGCCTTCAGACTGGGAACGCTGGAATGCAGATGTCGCTTTAGGCTGGACACCGGATGAAAATACATGGGTGGAATTGACTGGCGGCAAGGCGAATGGAGAGGCAGTTTATGCTGGCCGTTCGATGGATGGCTCGCAATTTGCCCGTGAAAGTCTGGGACTTCGTGTAGAAAAGAAAAATGTCACTGATGTGATCGAGAAAATCGAAGCACAAGTGAACTATAGCTTTAATGATCATGTCATGGATAACTTTAGTTTACGTGAATTTAAACCGGACGGCATGATGAGTATGCCTATGGCTTCCAACGTAGCGCGAGAAACCTTAAACGCACGTCTGGCTGTAACTCAACAATGGGATAAATTGCAGTTAATTAGCGGTGTAGATAGCCAAAACAATGAGCACTCCACACGCGAGGGCAGTTTAATGACGCCTTATCAGGACCAAGTGCGGAACAAAGATATGAAATTCCGCTCCTATGGTGCTTTTGGTGAATTAAGCTATCAATTGAGTGAGCAAAATAAATGGGTCGGTGGGGTTCGTGTCGATCAGGTCAATGTCAAAGATTTACGTTCTGATTCTGTAGAGGAAGGCTATAACCGCGAACTGGATAAAACCTTGCCAAGTGCATTTATTCGTTTTGAAAAGCAGCATCCTGAACATGATGCGAAAACTTATATCGGCGTAGGATATGTCGAACGTATGCCAGATTACTGGGAGCTGTTTAGTACCGCACATGGTAATCCCGGAACCGTAAATTCATTTAATGGGATCGATACCGAAAAAACCTTGCAGCTGGATTTAGGCTATCAACATGAACATGGCGCACTGAATTCCTGGGTTTCTGCTTATGCAGGATTAATCAATGATTATGTATTGATGAATTATCACATGCATAGCATGCCGGGCATGATGAGTCATGGCAAAACAGCGGGTGCTAAAAATGTCGATGCCACAATTGCCGGTGCTGAAGCAGGAGTAGGTTATCAATTTACCGATCGTCTACAGGCAGATGTGAGCGCCATGTATGCTTGGGGTGAAAATACCAGCGACAATACGCCGTTGCCACAAATTTCACCTTTAGAAGGACGGGTCAATCTGCGTTATATTCAGGATAAATATACATTAGGCGCATTATGGCGAGTGGTCGATCGTCAAAACCGCATCAGTGTAGATCAGGGTAACATCGTAGGTTATGACTTGGCTGAAAGCAGCGGTTTCGCAACCTTATCTTTAAATGGTACTTATCATGTTCGTGATGGTGTGGATTTGTCTGTGGGGGTAGATAATGTATTTGATAAAAGCTATAGCGAACATTTAAACAAGGCAGGCAGTGCTGGCTTTGGTTTCGCGGCTGATGAACAATTCAATAATATTGGTCGAAATTATTGGGCTAGGATTGGTTTAAAGTTCTAATCTGAATGGTTTTAAGACAAAAAGCAGGACAATCGTTCTGCTTTTTGTCTTTTTTATTTAATTAATTTATTAAAAAACAATTATTTATTTACTTGTGATATTTCTAAAATAAATAATCATTATTTTATTTAAATATTTTTAATATTAAAAACAGTAACTTATAAATATATTGGTTTATAAAATAAACACACGTTCCAAGAGTTTTAAAAAAGGTATTGCAAGCCCCCTGAAATACTGTAGAATGCACAT
>DFAM01000010.1 GCA_002365595.1 Acinetobacter sp. UBA3106
TATTCGAAACACCCCCTTCAACAGAAGGGGGTGTTTTTTTATGTGGGGGATATTAAAAACCTGAGCTCATTATTTAATTTAAGTGGATTGATTTTGATATTATTGAGATATTTCGTTTTATATTTAAAATAAATTATTAATTTATAAAAATATTTATCATTATTTTTTCATTTTTTATCGCAAATATGACTAAAAAATCTTTAAATTTGTATATTTTTTATGTATATCTATGATATAAAAAATAAAACGGCACAAAAATTGCTTATAACGTGTGCTTTTATAAATGACAGTAAAAAGAGTAGGGTAGTATGAAGTTATCGGTTGGATTGAAAGTTGCGAACTCCTTGTCATTGACACCGCAGTTGCAGCAGGCCATTCGTTTGCTTCAATTATCAAGCTTAGAGCTTGAACAAGAAATTCAGATTCAACTTGATAGTAATCCGTTATTGGAAAAAGTAGAAGAGCAATCTTCGATTGAAAGTCTGTCTGCTTTACAAGATCAAGAACGTGAAAATAAAGATTTAACCAATGAGCTGAATGCAAATCATCTTCCTGATGATTTACCTGTCGATACCGATTGGGATGATGTTTATACCCACCAACCGACGAGTCTCGGTTCCCCTGAATATGAAGAGCGTGAAGATAACCGTCAGGGGCATTTAGGTCTAAAAGAACATGTCCTCGAACAAATCAATTTATTGCATTTTTCTTCTGTAGATCGTCTGATTGCGCATTGTATTGTCGATTCTTTAGATGAAAAAGGGTTTTTAGATGCTGAAATTACTGAAATCACATCATCTGTGCAGCATCTACTGGAAACCATGGATTATGAGGATGAAGTAGAAGACGATGAAGTTCTTGTTGTTTTAAAACATATTCAGCATTTGGATCCTCCGGGGGTGGCATCACGTAATCTGGCTGAATGTTTATTGGTGCAATTAGAAAGTTTGCCTGTACATCAAGCTTATCGTTGTGAAGCGATAACTTTATTAAATCATTATGAGTTATTGATTTCGAATGAATTGCCTAAACTGGTCAAACAGACGGGTTTGAATCCTGAGCAATTGAAATGTGCAGTTGATCTGTTAAAGACATTAAAAGCCTATCCGGGAATGGAATTTGAAGAAAAAGACTCGGATTATCAAATTCCCGATGTGGTGGTGATGAAAAAGAATGATCATTGGCAAGTGCAGTTAAACCCGGATGTTATGCCTAAATTACGGATCAATTCTTTTTATGCCAGCATGATTAAACGTGCAGATCAAAGTAACGATAATCAATATTTACGCAATCAAATGTTAGATGCCAAAAACTTTATTAAAAGTGTCGATGAGCGTCATAAAACCTTGTTAAAAGTGGCAACCTGTATCGTAGAACATCAAAAAATGTTTTTGGAAATTGGGGCTGAAGGCATGAAACCTTTGGTACTTCGCGATATTGCTGAAGAAGTTGAATTGCATGAGTCTACAGTTTCCCGGGTGACAACCAACAAATTTATGCTGACTCCGCGCGGCTTATTTGAACTGAAATATTTTTTCTCAAGTCATGTTGCAACCACTTCTGGTGGAGAGGCATCATCCATTGCCATTCGGGCAAAAATTAAAAAGTTAATTTCGGAAGAAAATCCTCGGAAGCCTTTATCTGACAATATTATTGCCAATTTATTAAAACAAGATGGAATTGATGTGGCACGTCGGACTGTAGCTAAATATCGAGAGTCGTTACATATTCCGTCATCTTCTGAACGAAAAGTCTTGATCTAATTTTTAAAATCTGATTATTCTATGGATTCATTATGACAACATAATGAATCTTTTTTCTTTTAAAGGAGTAGTTAAAATGATTTGAAGCGTGAATTGTAAAATTCTAATTTCTGTTATTGGATCATTTTAGCTATGACTTTAACTAATCCTGAAGAAGGTGAGGGATAGAATTATGCAAATAACAATTCGTGGTCATCACTTAACTATTACCCCTGCTATTGAAGATAATATTCGTTTAAAATTTACTGAAATGACCAAGCATTTAGACCAAGTCAATAGTATGCAGGTGAAATTGAGCAAAGATCATCAAGTAGACAAGCGTTCAAGAAAAGGAAGTTTAAATCATATAGCTGAAGCAATTATTCGTGTACCGGGGGCAGAATTGTTTGCACAGGCAACAGCTGATGATATGTATACATCAATAAAAAAATTAACGGAAAAACTTAAAAAACAGTTACATAAGCATAGAAAAATGCAGGTTGCATCTCCTTCTTTGCTAGCATAGTTTTATTTTTGAACAAAAAGAGGTTTTTGATAACCTCTTTTTTTATATATTAAATGTTATACGTTAATGATTTATTTTTCATATTTATAGTAAAATGGCAGGTTTTTACACCGTTGGTCCTATAAGAGGTCTTTGTGATGAATAGTGAACAGCTCACTGAAATTTTAAAAGCTGCTTTTCCAGAGGCTGAAGTTGCAGTTAGTGGGCAAGGCGGGAAATTTGATCTTCGTATCGTAGACGAACAATTTGAAGGCAAACGTCCAGTAGCACGCCAGCAGACTGTTTATGCTCCGTTAAATTCATATATTGCCAGCGGTGAAGTACACGCGGTAACTATTCGTGCAATGACCCAAGAAGAATGGCGTAAAGCAAGCTTATTCGGAGCTTAGAACTAGATGGATAAATTTTTAATTCAGGGCGGTGTTAAGCTCGAAGGTGAAGTGCGTATTTCTGGTGCAAAAAATGCAGCACTTCCATTACTTGCTGCAATGATTCTCCCTGAAACTCCTACCGTATTAACGAATGTTCCAAATCTTAAGGATGTGAACACTTTAGTCAAACTTATTGCAGGCTTAGGTGTTCAAATTTCCTATGAAGGCGATACGGTTAAGGCAGATACATCTACATTAGATAATCAGTTTGCACCCTATGAATTGGTAAAAACCATGCGTGCATCAATTTTGGTCTTAGGTCCATTATTGGCGCGCTATGGTAGTGCAAAAGTTTCTCTTCCGGGTGGATGTGCCATTGGTTCCCGTCCAGTTGATCAACATCTTAAAGCATTAGAAGCTTTGGGTGCTGAAATTGAAGTTGAAGCTGGATATGTGCATGCCAAAGTTGATGGTCGTCTTAAAGGTGGCGAAGTTGTCTTTGATATGGTCACTGTGGGCGGTACGGAAAATATTTTAATGGCTGCTGTGCTTGCTGATGGTGTAACGACTATCCGTAATGCGGCCCGTGAACCGGAAATTACAGATCTTGCGCAAATGTTGATTAAAATGGGCGCAAAAATTGAAGGTTTGGATACCGATACTTTAGTAGTTACTGGTGTTGAAAGCTTACATGGCTGTGAATATGCCGTAGTGGCTGACCGTATTGAAACAGGTTCATATTTGGCTGCCGCTGCAATTACCGGTGGTAAAATTAAAACCACGCATACTGATCCAAGTTTGATGGAATCGGTACTCGAAAAATTCGAAGAAATGGGTGCTGAAGTGACCCGTGGGGATGACTGGATTGAACTGGATATGATGGGTAAACGTCCGAAAGCGGTAAGCTTTCAGACCCTGCCACATCCAGAATTTCCAACTGATATGCAAGCTCAGATCATGGCAGTTAATGCAATTGGTCGTGGTTTTGCAACCATTTCTGAAACGATTTTTGAAAACCGTTTTATGCATGTACCTGAATTGGCAAGAATGGGCGCAAATATTCAGGTTGAAGGTAATGATGCAGTGGTTACAGGTGTTGAAAAACTTTCAGCAGCACCCGTAATGGCGACAGATTTACGTGCTTCTTTCTCTTTAGTTTTAGCTGCTTTGGCGGCTGAAGGTGAAACTCTGATTGACCGTATTTATCATATTGACCGCGGTTATGAAGATGTTGAAGCAAAATTACAAGGTTTAGGCGCCCAGATTAAGCGAGTAAGTTAATGAGCGATATGAGAAACGATGATCCAAACTTTGACGTTATGGGCAATTTTGATCATGGTTTAACTTTAGCATTAAGTAAGGGACGTATTTTAAAAGAAACTTTACCTCTGCTAGAAACAGCAGGAATTAACTTGCTGGAAGATCCGGATAAATCACGTAAATTGATTTTCCCTACGACACATAAACATGTGCGTATTTTGATTTTACGTGCCTCTGATGTGCCGACATATGTGGAAAATGGTGCAGCGGATATCGGGGTCGCGGGTAAAGATGTGCTCATGGAGCATGGTGCGCAAAATGTCTATGAACCGCTAGACTTGAAGATTGCAGTTTGTAAACTCATGACTGCAGGTAAAGTAGGCATGGAACGTCCGAAAGGTCGTTTAAAAATTGCAACCAAGTATGTGAACTTAACCCGTCAATACTATGCCAGCCTAGGCGAGCAAGTGGATGTAATTAAGTTGTATGGTTCGATGGAACTTGCACCTTTAGTGGGTTTGGGTGATTACATTGTCGATGTGGTTGATACTGGTAATACCTTGCGTGCCAATGGTTTAGAGCCACTTGAAGAAATTTGCAAAGTGTCTTCACGTTTGATTGTGAACAAAGCAAGTTTTAAACGTAAACAAACACTGCTTAATCCGATTCTGGCACAGCTTGAAAAAGCAGTTGAAGAACGTGAGCAAGCAAAAAAAGTATAAGTTTTTTTGTTGTTGAGAAACCGTCCTAAGGGGCGGTTTTTTTATTTTGTGATTTTGAAAACGGCGCTTTTAAGTTTAATCAATTTTATCAAAAGTTATTTCCAATAAAATTCATACTTATAGTCGGGACTAGTTACCGACAAAAGCACATAAAACAGGTAAACTAAAGACTCCCATTATTTTCATTGTGGATAAATTGATGCGACGTTTATCGACTCAAGATCAAAATTTCAAACAGGTCTTTGCAGATTTGTTGGCTTTTGAAACTGTGAGTGACCCAGAACTCTTAAAAACCGTAGATCAAATCATTGCTGATGTACGTCAGCATGGTGATGCTCATGTTCTTAAACTCACACAACAGTTCGATCGACATCCTGCGCATCAATTTTCTGAGCTTGAACTGAGTCAGGAACAACTAAAAGTAGCATTTGAGGGTTTAAGCACCGAAGTTCGTGAAGCACTTGAGCTAGCAGCAAACCGTGTACGTGAATTTCACCAAGCACAAAAGCAAGATGGCTGGACCTATGTCGACGCTCTAGGAAATACTTTGGGTCAAAAAGTAACACCGCTGGATCGTGTCGGTATTTATGTACCTGGTGGATTGGCATCTTATCCATCTTCAGTGTTAATGAATGCCATTCCTGCACATGTGGCAGGTGTACCTGAGATTATTATGGTAGTACCTGCACCGAATGGTGATTTGAATCCATTGGTTCTTGCAGCAGCATATTTGGCGGGTGTGCATCGTGTCTTTACCATTGGTGGCGCACAAGCGGTTGCTGCTTTGGCTTATGGTACAGAAACTATTCCATCTGTCGATAAAATTACCGGACCAGGTAACCGTTTCGTGGCAGCGGCTAAACGTGCGGTATTTGGTCAAGTCGGTATCGACATGATTGCCGGACCTTCTGAAATTTTGGTCTATGCTGAAGGCGAGAATAATGCCAAATGGCTGGCAATGGATCTGTTGTCACAAGCAGAACATGACACCGTTGCACAAGCAGTATTTATCACGCCTGATGAACAGCTTTTGAATGAAGTTGCAATCGCGATTGAAGCGCATTTAGAAGCTTTACCAAAAGCTGAAATTGCACGTACGTCTATTGCCAATCGTGGGGCTTTGGTTTTGGTGAAAGGTCGTCAAGAAGCGATTGACTTGATTAACCAGGTTGCGCCTGAACATTTAGAACTTTGCCTGGATGAAGCGCAAGAAATGTCGGAAAGCATTCGTCATGCCGGTGCCATTTTTATGGGGCGTTATACCCCTGAAGCGATTGGTGACTACTGTGCTGGACCAAACCATGTGTTGCCAACATCTGGGACTGCGCGTTTCTCCTCACCGCTCGGTGTCTACGATTTCCAGAAGCGTTCCAGCCTGATTATGTGCTCGCAAGAAGGTGTAAAAACTTTAGCGAAAACAGCAGACGTATTGGCACAGCAAGAAAACTTGGATGCCCATGCGAGATCAGCAAGATATCGTTATCAGTAATTTAAATCTATATTAAAAAAGATATTTCTCTCCCTGTGGGAGAGGTTAGGTGAGAGGCAAATAGAACCTCTCTCTAACCCTCTCCTAAAAGGAGAGAATGTTGAGAATACAAAATGAATGTCACTACAGAACAAATGCGTTTTTGGAGTCCTGAAGTACGTGAATTAGAACCGTACACACCAGGTGAACAACCGAAAATCCAAAATCTTTTAAAACTCAATACCAATGAAAATCCATACCCACCATCACCTAAAGTAGTGGAAGCAGTTCAAGCGGTATTGGCAAATTCAGCAGATGTATTGCGCTTATATCCGGATCCGGATGCAACTGCCCTAAAACAGGCGATTGCTAAACAGCAACATGTTCCAGTAGAAAATGTGTTTGTTGGTAACGGTTCCGATGAAGTATTGGCACATATTTTTAAAGCATTTTTTGTGCAAGAATTGCCAGTGCTCTATCCGGATATTACCTACAGTTTTTATCCGGTTTACAGTCAGTTCTTTGGGGTAAAAACCAAAGTTTTACCGCTAAATGATGATTTTGAGATTTTGGTGGATGATTATAAACAGCCGAATGGCGGGATTATCATCACCAACCCAAATGCGCCGACCAGTATTGATTTAGGTATCGATGCAATTGAAGCAATTCTGCAGGCGAATCCAGATTCAGTGGTAGTTATTGATGAAGCATATGTCGATTTTGGTGCTGAATCAGCGGTGAAATTGGTTGAAAAGTATGACAACTTGGTTGTCTGTCAAACCACTTCCAAGTCTCGTTCACTGGCAGGTTTACGAGTTGGATTTGCGATTGCTCAGCCGCATTTAATCGCTGCCCTTGAAGCAGTGAAAAACAGCTTTAACTCTTATCCAATCGACCGTTTTGCGATTGCAGCTGCTGTTGCTTCATTTGAAGATCAGGAATACTTCGAAGCGCAAAATAAGAAAGTAATTGCCGGCCGTGAAAAGTTAGTGACACAATTGGCTGAGCTTGGCTTTAAAGTCTTACCATCGAGTGCAAATTTCATTTTTGCATCATTACCAAGCAAAGATGCAGCTGAGTTGGCCTCAGAATTGCGTGAACGTGGCATTATAGTACGTTATTTCAATAAACCGCGTATCAACCAGTTCCTGCGGATTACCATCGGTACGGATGAGCAAAACCAGCGTTTGGTTGATACCTTAAAAAACGATATTTTGGCGTGATTTAAATCCCTCCTAACCTCCCTTTGTTAAATGAAGGAATTCCCTCCTTTAATAAAGGAGGGTTAGAGTGGATTTTGCAAACATTATTCAGGTTTATACCAGGTATTGAGTAAATCCAGCATAGCTTTGACCTTATCAAAACATTCCTGATATTCAGCATCACAATCAGATGCAATGGTAATTCCGCCACCGGCCCAAACAGAAACATCATCCTGATATTTTTGAATCGAGCGAATCAAAATATTCCATGAACCTGTACCATCAAAATTAAAATAACCCATCGAACCACAGTAGGCTCCACGTGGAGCACCTTCAAGTTCTTCTATAATTTGCATGGCACGAATTTTGGGTGCGCCAGTGATCGAGCCACCCGGAAGCGCAGACATCAGAACATGAAAAGGATTGACATCTTCCCTTAAAGTAGCAGTGACCTCACTAACCATATGATGGACTTGATTAAATGACTCAATTTCAAAAAGTTTTGGTGTTTTAACCGAGCCTGTTTCAGCATATACACTCAAATCATTCCGTAGCAAATCCACAATCATCACATTTTCGGCTTGGTCTTTTTTAGAGTGAATTAAGCTTTGCTTGGAGTGTTCATCTTGTTCAGCATCTGAATATCGAGGCATAGTGCCTTTAATCGGTTTTGTGGTGATTTTCCGATCTGCTTCAAAATCAATAAACAGTTCAGGAGAACAGCTTAATAATTCAAAATTATCAATTTTAAGATAACCCGAATAAGGTGCATCAGTCAGCTGCCAAAATGCTTCTGCGGTATCTAACAACAAACCTTGTGCCTTAGCTGTAAATTCTTGAGTTAAATTAATTTGATAACAATCACCCGCTCGAATGTAATCTTGCACCTGTTGAAAGGCACTCGCATAGCGTTGTTTATTCCAGCGTGCAGTACAAGGTTGAGTGAGCGAGAAATTTTGATTGCCTTTATTTAGCCTGTTTTTGTTTTGCAAGGCGTCCTGAATCAACTGAAAAATCGTTTCCGCATCCTGCTCATGACTAAAAAACATCCAGCCTTCATTGGTCAGTTTAATATAGCTGTAATAAATGCCTAAAAATAAAGAGGGCTGGTTTTTATGTTGAACGTTGACTTGTTGTTGGGCTGCCTCATCATAACTGATAAAACCGATTAAACCGCCATTGAAGTCAGGAGAATAGTTTTGCGAATAAGGCTTAAAAAAATGGTTTAAATCAATTAATTCAAAACTTTGTTGATATTGGTTTAATGATGTTCTACTAAATTTCTGAATTTTTGTATTTTGTACAAGCATATATTCAGAAGCAAAAAGTGCAATCACAGGTTGTTTCACATTTTTTAAGTAAACCACATGATCAAGATGTGATAGGCATAAAAGTATTTCAGCAGGATTAAGCTGTTGTTTAGTCATCAATTTTTTAAAAAAAACAGGCTTATTCATACGATGTTACTTTATAAAGGCGATACATAGACAAGCTATTCTATAACATTGGTGATGCATAAAAACTGTAAATACCGTTTGTCGGTAACATATGGATTACGACCAATAGCAGTTGAACAAAAAAGGACAGCCATATAATTTAACTAGGGCAAATCAGCTGCTCAAGGAAAGACTCACTATTGTCAAAAAATAAAAAACAATCAGTGAAATCGAGTAGTTAACAATCAAAAAAATAATACTCTTGGGAGAGTACAAGATGAAAAACTTTACTAAACTTGCTTTAGTTTCTTCAATAGCAATTAGTGCAAATGCTATGGCAATGCAAGCAATGGATGATGCTTCATTGGGTGCTACAACTGGTCAAGATGGTATTAACATCGGGATTGGTATTTCTAAAATCACTATCGATAAGTTATATGTTCATGATAACGATGGTTTGTCATCATCTGCAAAAAATACTGTGAATGGTACGAAATTAGTAATCGATACTTCTACTACTCCACCTACACCTGGTTTTGCGGCAAACGCACTTGTTTCTGAAACACCAATTGTTGGTGGTACTGGGAATGCTGGTGCAATTGTTGTTAAGGGTTTGACAATTACTGCAAATACAGATGCTTTACTAGCTTCACATAATTTGGCTGATTTACAAATAGATAGTGATGGAGGCTCAGGTACTGGCAACTCGGCATTCATTAATATTGCAGCTCAAGTGTCTGGCTTGAACATTCAAATTGGTGAGGTGGGTGTAACTGCATCAAATGCTGTTCCAACAACTACTGCTACATCAATCCGTCGTGGTGGTAAAGATGATGCGGGTGCAGGTCAAAACTACAACAAAATTTTATCTGGTTTGACAATTAAAACAGGACAATTGTCGGCGAATATTCAAGTAGGTGCAGCGCCTCAAGGTGCAATGGTTAAATTAAATACCGTGATGAAGGGTGGTCTTGAAATTACCAATCTAGGTATTTTAGATAATTCAACTAAGCAAGGTAATGGTGATGGCACTACAGGTAACCGTGCAGCTGGTGAAATCTTTGTTGGGAGTATCAAGGTTGCAGATGCAAACTCTAATGATTTGACTATTAAACAGGATATTAGCGTAATTGGTAAAGAAGGTGCGGATAATGGTTATATCCGTATGATAAGTTCATCAGGTCCAATTGATAACTATGTAAAAACTATTAAATTAGGTAGCCAATCTGCTGGTTCTATTGGTGATATTGAAGTACAAGGTCTTCAAACTTACTGGAGTCCAAGCATTGGTGTTTACAACCAAGGTTCTGTAATTACGATTGCTGGTCGCTAATTCTGGATTGAAAAAAAGCGCGTGAAATCACGCGCTTTTTTTTACAAAAATAGTGTGAAATTTTTCAAAAAAACTAAAAAAAAGCTGTTTTTTTTTATAAAAAAGGTTATCTTCCTTTTTACATGGATGTAGAGCATAAGCTCTAGAAAAATAATGAACACTGGCACGTCATGCCGATAACTAGAAAAGTTAAAAGATATGTTAGAGATCGCACTAGGCTCGGCATTGATGTATTACGCTGCCAAAGAAGCCTTTGAAATTAAGAAGAAACCAGCGGAAGCTGTGTATTACACTGAAACTTTAGATTCTCGCCAAGATTCATTCACTCGAATGCATAGAGAGCCCGTCCTTATTAAACCTGCTGTAGAAGATCAATTTAGGGGTATTGTACGTCAAGCCTATGATTATAGCTGTGGATCGGCTGCATTAACGACGTTATTGAATGGTTATGTTGATGTTGGTGTGAATCTGACAGAACAACAAGTTATGAATGGGTTGCTTAAATTTGGTGAAACCGAGAAAATTGTCGAAAGACGTAGTTTTTCTTTACTTGATATGAAACGCTTTGTGGCTGCAATCGGTTTTGAAAGTGGGGGGTATAAAGGCGAATTATCCGATTTAATTAAACAAGGTCAACCAGCCATTGTGCCAATTTCCTATGCAGGATTTAAACATTTCGTGGTTTTTAAAGCATATAAAAATGGACGCGTGTATGTTGCAGATCCGGCGCTAGGCAATATCAGTTTTGATGAGCAACGTTTTAAAGATATCTGGGAAAACAATACCCTGTTTTTGATTAATGTCGCACCTGAACAGAGAAAAAATTTATTGACACTGCGTGATTCAGATTTGCGGCATGTCGAAGATGCTACTGTGAATCGCTATGCTTTTGTTGATATGCAATATCCACAATTTTATATGGAAAAAATTGCAGATAAAGCTTCAACGATTCGTTTGGATAAGAACCTGAATTCAGAATCAGAGCAGTTTGGTGAGCCAACATATAATTTCTTACGTCTTTATTACAAAAGTAAATAACGTATAAAAGTAGCGGATTAAAAAAATAAAAATGGTGGGATGGAATATGAATCGTAAATGGATGAACAAAACTTTATTGGCTTTGAGTGTTCAAATGGCAATAGGGATAGTATATGCAGCTGAGGAACCAGCACTTGGAGAATATGAAGTTGTAGATCAACAGGAAACTGAAGTTGAATCTACAGCACCACAGCCTACAAATGCGCAAACGGTAGCAGCCGTAAATGCTCAAGTAGAAGAGCCGTCACTTGGTGAATATGAAGCTGTTGATGAACAGATTGATGAGACGACAGTAACCTCACCAGCAGAGAATGGTGCTACTACTCAATCACAGTCAGCCGATGCACAATCACAACCAGTCGATGCACAATCACAAGCTTCTTCTGCATTACAACAGCAAGAAGGCGACGCAAGTAAAGAAGCGAATCTGCAGGAAGTGTTTACTTCAAATGAAAGACAATATTCATTAATTAAAAAAGGTGAAATCTCATCTTATTATGATATTGATTATACCTATTATCGTGATACACAAATCGATGCTGAAATGTCTAAAGGTCAGCTCTATCAGCTTCGTGTTCAAGAAAATGCAACTCATACTGTTACCAATACATTTACTGCACAGTACGGCATTTTAGATAATTTGACTTTTAGTGCGTCATTACCTCTAGTTGCTAAAACAGACTTATTAAAAGATACCTCTACCGCAGGTTTAGGTGATATTTCTTTTGGCGCACGTTGGGAGCCATTTCCATTAAAAGCAGGCAGATTGCCGCTGATTTTATTTGGTAATGTTTCAACCAAAACGGGTGATAGCCCTTATGAAATTAATGCAGCTGATGACTTAGCAACGGGTAAAGGTTATTACTCTGCAGGCATAGGTGCAAGTACACGTAAATATATTGATCCCGTTGTACTTTTCGCATCCGTTTCTGCCAATTATGGTTTTAAGGAAACCGGACTGAACCAGCGCCGTGGTACACGCGTGATTGATGAGTTTGAACCTGGAGTCAGTGGTGGTTTTGCTTTAGGCTTTGCTTATTCATTTAATTATGACGTGTCTATGACCATGTCATATCAGCAAAGTTTTAATACCGGTTCGGAATTTACTTATACTTCGGGTGAAAGTTATTCACCAGCAGATCAGACCAGTTCAACTTTGGCAATTTCATTGGGTGTTCGTGTTTCACCTGAGACTATTGTCAATGGAACTGTGGGGATAGGGTTAACTGAAGATGCACCAGATGTATCTTTAGGTTTGTCTTTCCCACTTGATATTTTAGGTTTCGGTAAGAAACTACGCTAAGAGGGCAGTCGTATGTATAAGATTCGACTTCGCCCGTTAGCCGCAGCAATTATCGTATCGGGCTGTTCAAGTGCAACTTTCGCTCAATTAGGTACTAACTTATCTGTTGATATCAGATCATTGAGTATGGGGAATGCAGTTACTGCAGATCCTCCAGGAATTAGTGCAATTCATTTTAACCCCGCAGCCTTAACTAAAATCGAAGGCCTGCAAACCGATGTACAAGGGATTCTCGCGAATTTTGATATTCAACGGGAATTCTCAGTTCCTGCTGGTTATAACGTATTTGGCTATTCTGATGACCCGATGGTATGTAATGATGGGCCAGAGGTGTCTTCCGATTTATGTACAGACTTTAAAGGTACAGTGAATGGGGATGTAGAATACGTAAGTTTATATGTTCCTGTACTGAAAAAAATGGTTGATCTTGGGGAAGGTTTACCAATGGCAGCACCTACAGCAGGTATTGCCTATAATCCACCGGGCTCAAAAACAACTTTTGCAACGGCAATGTATGCACCGTTGGTTGCGGGTTTTGGTGCGGAAAATGGTAACCCTGGGAATTATATGGGGCAACAGGTTGCTCTAGAAAGGATTACCTATTTATCTCCATCTATTGCATATCAAGTGAATGACGAACTATCTGTTGGCGCTTCGGTTGGTATGTCTTATCAAGCGATTGGCTTAAAAACGGATTTACGTTTTCCGAATGAGTTAATTGGTATGTTGCGAATGATTGATGAAGTCGTTTGTACACCTTTTAAAGAAAATTCGGACATTATTACCGACATTCTGTTGCTAGGAATGTGTAATACCAATGAAGGTATGAATCCATTTGGCAAGTTCGGACAAATGCAGCTTGCTTTGGAGCAATCACTTAGCCCAAGTTATAACCTTGGTGTGTTGTGGGAACCAACTGATGATTTTAGCTTTGGTATGGTGTATCAAAGTGCTGCAAAAATGCGTTTAAAAGGTAAATATCACATTGATAACGCAAATGCTCCACGTGAGCTAATCAATGGTTTAATGTCATCACCTACGGGTCAAATTCTTGCTGCAATTTTAGGTTTTCCAAATTCTATACCGGCAAGTGAGTCTGGTCTGGTTTCAATGGATTTTGAATATCCAGCTCATTTTCAGGCCGGGATAAAATATAAGCTTTTACCAGATCTACAAGTTAATTTTGATGTAGGCTGGACTGATTATAAAGCTTGGGACAAGTTTAAGTTTGAATTTGACCGACAAATTTCAGCATTAAAAATTGCCAAATTACTTTCTGAAAATATTGGTGATTCTTCTCTTGCACTTCCATTAGGATTTACTTCACCATGGAATTTTGGCATAGGTGTGGAATATTCCGCCACAGATCGTTTGAAGTTACGTGCTGGATATGAACCTCGTAGCAGTGCAATTCCAGATAATAAGCGAAATACAATGGTGCCTATTAATGATGCACAATTGTTTGGCATGGGGGTAGGTTATCGTTTTGATGCAGATACTGATTTAGATTTATCAATTGGTTTTTTACGTAGTAAAGATAACATTCCAGCAAATACCAGTAGTTTGGCCAACCAAACAGGTGTGAATAATATTTTATTAAATCCATATGCGGGTTTAAATGTTAAAACGAATACCAAAGTCACAATTTTAGGATTGAACTACAGAACACGATGGTAGATAAATTGAAAATAATGAAAGGGAATTCATTGGTGAAATCGATACTTGCACTATGTATGGTGCCGGTATCTTTTTCGTATGCGGGCGAGTTTTATACTATTGTTGGGCCAGATGGCCGCCCTATGGTGATCCAGCAAAAAGCTCCACCTAAAAATCAAGTAACTGAAGTGAATAAATCTGCATCAGTTAATATGAGTAGTCAAGAAACGCAATCCATTAATCATTCCCCGAGTAATCATCCTGAAGTTAAAGCCATTACAATTCAGCCTAGACCTTCATTACAACTCCAGGGGGAAGATAAAGTAGCAATTCAAAATAACCAAAAAATTGTTCATCCTCATGTTGAAGCCGCTAAAATACCGCAAGCGACATATGTAAAACCTAAAAGTGATAAAAACGAAAAAGCTGTAGCACAGTCCCCATCTATCCCAAAAAAGCTGGAAGAAACTGCACAACTCGCTACTGATATTCCTAAAGAACTGAAAGAAGTCAAAAACGCAGAAAACTATGTCACGGTTGATGGTACGCAATATATAAAAAATGAATACCTTGAGGACAAGGAATTTAATCTGGAAGGGAAGAAGCGTTTTTATGCTATGCCTGAAGGCATTATTGATACCAAGCATGGAGTGACACGTTTGCAAATGGTGGAGCGTGAAAAAGGAGTAAGTAAATCCCTGCTGCAATCATTTTTTAAAAAGAATTCCAAACAGGAGAGTGGTCCAATTACCTTGTCAACCACTTATTATCGGGTTTCCCAAGCTGACGCGGTTGCAAGTTTAGGCCAACAATGTATTCAAGATAAAAAAATTAAAAATGCGAAAACTGTCAGTTTAGATAAGGAAGTTAATGTCTGGCCAAGAGCCCCATTAAAAGAACAATTTGATTTTGAAATTGTGAAGGTTGCCAATGCAATTCAGAACATTCAGATTAATTCTTATGCTTCTAGACAGCAAAATCCGACCTTTTATTGGCCTTTTGTAGTTTTTCTAGACACCAACGGATGTGTACTTGAGGGTGCGGGAGGTTTTAAAAATCATGAAGCTGCGGGATCATTTACTACACATGAAAAAATTGAAGGAATCATACATATTCCTTCTCAAAGCCGATATATGTTATTGACCCCTTTAGCCAGTGCAATAGATTTAGAAAACAAAGCACTTACTAACCAGGGTCAATTAAAATTAATAGCAATTCGCTAAGGATATAAGAAGAGAATTAGGATGAAAAATAAATATTTACTGCCTTTTACCTTGACTACATTGATGGCAGCTTTAAGTGGTTGTGGGGGGGAAAGTGCCAATATTATTCCTGAAGTCTATGATTCAAGTACGGAAAATGGTAGCTGTACCGTAGGTAGTGAGGGATGCGTAGAATTTGCATTAGATTATCCGCTTGATGGACTTAATTTTAAGTGTAGTAGTGATACTACTAATAGCTTTGTTTCTATTATGGATTTAGCCAATAATGTGGCTACAGGTAACTGTAGAACTGGTGACAAAGTCAATTTCTTTATAAAAGGCGAAAAAGATAAACAGATTAATCTGGGAACAGTAGATTTAAGTAAAATCGCACTCGTCAGTACGACGGGACAAATTCCACGTTTGACCGTTTTAGATATTGCGCAAGGGATCACAGGGCAGTCTGCAATAACTTTAAATCAGAATGATGCGACAGTTAAGGTGGCAATGAGTCTGGTCAAAATCTTGCAAACATTAGCCTTGCAAGATAATAAAATTGTTGAGCCGACGGACATTCAAGCTTTGTATATTACAGATGCAATGCGGACGAAATTGGATCTGATTTTAAATTCAGTTACGTCACAACAAATCATTAATGGTGAATACGTTACAATTATTAAGCCATGGGTTGATGTCAGTGCAATCACGGATGATCAGGCATTTGAAGTAGTTAAAAAATTAACAACAATTGCCAATGCTGCAGTATACCAACCAGAATTTTCTTTATTTTCTACCACGGGAACAATTGGTAACTTACTGTCGGGTTCGGATGGTTTGGTCGGTTGTAATAAAGATACCTGTATTACAACCGATACATCAACCAAGTTTTTATTTGGGCACTTCATGTTAATTACTGACCGGCAGGGGTATACGCTAGGTAGTGGTTTACAATGGCGAGGTACAATTGCTAAATCGTTATCTACCCTAAGTACGGTTAATGCTGAATTGATCCGTAATACAAAACCGGTACGAATGACTGCAGCAGCACAATCTCATTGGATTAATCCGATCAGCAAACGGATTGACCAAGATTATCAGTTTGATGTGAGTGATGTAAACTCACAACCTCTAATCATTAATCAGGGCAAACTCTACAATGATTATATGATTGCCGGAAAAGAGAGTTTTTATAAGTTACTAACCCAGAAAACCACACTGACAGCCGATGATTTACTGGATTTGGGCCAATGGCATCAAAATATTAATTCAGGGGAAATATATAAAGGTAGTTTAGACCTATATAAAATTTTCCCTATTACCTATTTAGATAAAAAAGTCTTTAAGTCGATTAATAACGTGGCCCTTGGGGACAAGTATGTGTTCCCGCTGTATGCTGATTTAACATTTAAATTCACAGAAAAGTCAGTCTCTGATGTGAAATTAGGAATTGTTATTGACCGTAATGGTGATATTCGTACCAATATGAAGCCTGGTTATACTGAAAATGATATGTCCACAGATGCGGTAAATGGTTGTAGTAGTGAGGATATACTTCCAAGTTCATTTAAGGATATAAATGATGTACAGCAATACCGTTTAGGTACAATTGCACGTACCTTCACACCAGAGCAATCGATTTCCATGCGTATGATTTTAGCTGGCGAAACATTTGCTAAAATTGATGGGGCACTGGTTGGAATGAACTCTACTATTAAAACATCGTCTGATTCATCATCTGAAAGTATCGTGGTCGGTGGTGCATTGTTACGTTTGACCAACCTGCTGGATCCATCAGTACCAACAGGAACCCGGCCATCAACTGTAAGCTTTACCAATTCAGACAATACAGCCGTGAAATGGGGCAATACGCTAGCGAGTTTTCAGGGCATCTATAATATAAACAATCCAAGTCTGGTAACAGCGAATGATACTGCGCTGGCAAAACTGAATGGGGGGACTGTGGAAATGTCTTTAGCTCCATGTTATACAGTCAGAACTAAATAAAGTGAACAATAAAAAGCCCATCACATGATGGGCTTTTTATTGAGTTGCAAATTTATCGTACTCTTAACCCGTATGATCCAGACGGGTACCCAAAGTTTCTAAATGCATGTTGAATGAATCCGTTTTACGATCTTCAAAATAGTGTCTTAAGGTACGCTCTACACTTGGAAAAGCCAGTTCAGACCAAGGAATTTCATGTTCTTCAAATAAACGCGATTCAATAGTTTCTTCACCCGCACCAAATATTCCATTGACGAGATTGGCTTTAAACAGAACGTAGATTTGTCCAATTCGGGGGATATTGTACATGCAGTAGAGCTGTTCAATTTCAACTTCAGCTTCAGCCTCTTCACGGGTTTCTCTGGCAGCGCCTTGTTCCATGGTCTCAAACAGTTCCATATAACCCGCAGGCAGGGTCCATAGCCCATAACGTGGCTCAATGGCACGGCGGCAAAGTAAAACTTTATTTTCCCACAGGACAAGTGCACCGCAAATGACTTTGGGATTGACGTAATGAATATTGCCGCAATCTGTACAAACGCGGCGTAATTGATGGTCGCCGAGTGGAATTTTTTCCGTTGTTTTATGTCCGCAAATTACACAGAAATTCATATTCATCGTCAATGATAAAGGTGTTGATCAGCATAACTGAAAAATGCAACTTTGGCATCATTTCTATCTTTTGGAATAAAAATTCAGCTATGATGAAATAAAGCACCAAACAGGAACAGTAGCACATGGATGACTACTCATTAATACAATTATTACAGCACAGGTTACGCTTTTCTACACGAGTAAAGCCTGCTCAGGCCGCTGTACTGATTGCCATTACCGATGAGTCCGATCCCAAAGTTTTGCTCACGCGCCGTTCTTTATATTTGTCTAATCATGCCGGGGAAGTTTCGTTTCCCGGTGGTAAAAGAGATCCTCAAGATACCAGTAATATAGTGGTGGCTTTGCGTGAAGCCTATGAGGAAACCGCGCTGAATCCATTTGATGTGCAACTGATTGGTGATTTGCCGATGCAAAAAGCCCGCAACGGTATGCTGGTTAAACCGGTGGTTGGACTGATTCCTCCAGAAGTAAAGTTGACACCTCAACCAAGCGAGATCGACCGCATTTTTTTTGCATCACTAAGCAGTTTAATGAATGCGCCACCGATTCCCTATGAAGTGCGTTATGCCCATCAGTCTTTGTATTTTCCCAGCATGCGCGTGGAAAATGAAGTTGTCTGGGGCTTAACTGCGCGAATGTTGGTTTCACTGTTTCAGTATGGTTTGGATTATCAAAAGGAATGGCCATTTTTATTAAATTCGCCTGCTTTTTATAGTAATAAGATTAAATACGGTAAATAAGGAACTTTAACCCATGATCTATAAATTTAAAGGATATACGCCTCAAGCAACGCATCAACCATGGGATGGTTGGGTAGCTGATAGTGCTACAGTTTTGGGACAAGTTGAAATGGGCAAGCAGGTCAGTGTATGGTTTGGAGCAGTCATCCGGGGTGATAACAGCAAGATCAAACTGGGGGATTTTACCAATGTTCAGGAAAATGCCGTGTTACATACCGATGCAGGCATTGAAATGCATATTGGTAGTTATGTCACGATTGGGCATCAAGCGATGTTGCATGGTTGTACTATTGGTGATAACACGCTGATTGGCATTAATAGCGTGATTTTAAATCATGCCGCGATTGGTAAAAATTGCATTATCGGCGCCAATGCCTTAATACCCGAAGGCAAAGTCATTCCAGACAATTCGGTAGTGATGGGTTCACCGGGGAAAATCGTTAAAACGCTGGATGAGGCGGCTGAAGTCAAACTCAAAATGAGTGCCATTCACTACGCAGAACATTTCAAGGATTATCAGCATTTGGAGTCAGTTGAACTGTGATTTGAAACGATATATTTAGCCAGGCGAAAGCTTGGCTTTTTTGTATCCTGTAGATGGAAAATCTCGCCTCGCACGCATGAGTGGAGTATGATATCCGACGTTTTTTATATTTAAATGAATTAAGGTTGTGCATGAAGTTGCTGGCATTGGAAACTGCCAATGAGCAGTGTTCCGTTTCTATTGTAGATGACACTCAAGAATTATTTTTTCAATTAGATGCGCGAGCAAAAGCACAAACGCAAACGATACTCCCAATGATCGAACAGGCATTTACCCAGCTTGGTTTGTCTGCATCTGAACTTACTGCAATTGCATTTAGCCGCGGTCCCGGTTCTTTTAGCGGGGTACGTATCAATGCGGCTGTGACTCAGGCATTGGCTTGGGCAAATGATCTGCCTGTTGTTCCTGTTTCAACCTTGCAAGCCTTGGCACAGGCAGCATATCGTGTGGCGGGTTTAACGGCAGTGACTGCAGTACTGGATGCACGCATGGATGAAGTCTATATCTCGAGTTTTCAGCTGGACCCACAGGGTATTATGCAGCCTGTAGATACAGAGCAACTGTTAAATTATGCTGATGCCGGGGCAATGGTTAAATTTGAGCTGGTGGGGTCGGGTTCAGCTTTAGTTAAGCCTGAACAAATACAATACAAAGACTTAAGTGCGACGGCACAAGATATTGCGACCATTGCGCGCGCGCATGCAGAGCAAAAGCATTGGGTGAGTGCTGAACAGGCATTACCGGTGTATTTACGTGACAATGCCTGGAAAAAAATTCCAGAACAAGGCAAATCATAATCAGGATTTTCTATGGATCTTTTACTGCTGCTGAAAGCGGCAATTATGGGTATCGTTGAAGGGATTACCGAATTTTTACCCATCTCCAGTACCGGACATTTAATTCTCGCTTCAGAACTCATGAATTTCTGGACCAAAGAAAAAAGCGATGTATTTGTGATCGCCATTCAAATGGGTGCGATTGCAGCAGTCATTTATGAATACTGGGCCCGTCTATGGGGGGCAGCAACTGGTATGTTTACCGGTGAAGCCAAAGGTCGTCATCTCGGTTTTAGCCTGATCATGGCATCCATTCCCATTGTGCTGGTGGGCCTGACTTTTGGACAGGCAGTCAAAGAATTATTATTTAATGATATTGCCGTGGCAATTGGTTTGATTGTTGGTGGTTTCATCATTATGTGGATTGAAAAACATCCGCCTAAAGTAAATGCTGAAGAAGTGGAAAACATCAGCTATAAGGAAGCGATCTGGATTGGTTTAATTCAGGTGCTGTCTTTAATTCCAGGTACATCACGTTCAGGTGCAACCATTATTGGTGCCATGTTCCTGGGCATCTCACGTAAGGCGGCGACAGAGTTTTCTTTCTTCCTGGGTATTCCGGTGATTGTCGGGGCAGGCCTGCTCGATCTTTATCAAAGTTATGAAGTAATGCAAACCACTGAAGACTGGATTGTTTTAGCAGTAGGTCTGATCGTTTCCTTTGTTTCAGCCTTGATTTTAATTCGTGTTTTAGTGGCTTATGTGGCTAAACGTGATTTCATGGTTTTTGCCTGGTACCGTATTGCTTCAGGTCTTTTAATCTTACTTTTTGCATTTACAGGCTGGAAATTATGGTAAGCGAATTCCGCTTATTTGTAGAACAGGAATTTCAACAGAAAGCACAGCAGTATTCTGCTGTGCTTTCTTCTCGTGGAGTGAATGTAAATGTTGAGACCATTGAAAAGCTGAACGCCCGGTTTTTGCGTTTAAATCCTGAGCTGGCTTTATGTGTAGATGAGTCCGGTCTGTGGCTGTGTGCCAATGGCATGAAAATGCAGCCCGACTGGCAGGCCGAAGTACCACGTTTAAAACGCTCATCGTTAAAATCTGAAATGATTGCACGGGCCTGTAATCTGGGCGAAATACCCAGCTTGATTGATGCGACTGCCGGTTTAGGTCATGACAGTCTGTTGATGGCACATTTGGGTGCAAATGTCACCTTGGTTGAACGCCATCCAATCTTGTTTACCTTGCTGGAAGACAGTAAAAACCATGCGCAAAATGATGCTTTTCTCAGTTCAGTTGTAGCACGAATTGATCTGGTTTTTTCTGATTCTGCCGATTACCTGACCCAGCAGGCGGAACAGCAGCATGTGGTGGATGTGGTGTATCTTGATCCGATGTTTCCACAGCGCGACCAGAATCAGCAAGCCATTAAAAAACAGGCACAAGTGAAAAAGCAGATGCAGCTCTTACATATGCTGTTGCCTGAACATGGTGAAATGGACCTGGGTGACAACCTGTTAACTCTGGCGCAAAAAGTGGCTAAACGTGTGGTGGTGAAACGTCCACGTCTGGCAGTCTATCTGGCCGATCTGGAACCGGATCATCAATGGCAGGGAGATGCCTGTCGTTTTGATGCTTACTTTCAGCAACATCTTCTAGAGTAGTTTGGTAATTGATTCAATAATGTGCATTAATTTGTTATATAGTTCCAAAGCAGCATTGATAAAAATTCCATCAAGCATAAACTTAGACCGGTAAATCCGCGAGCGACAACCACCCTGAAATCCTATGATCGACTTTAAACCCTCCATCAATTTTTGGCATGATTTTAAGAGCAACCAAACTGCAGGGATGTGGCTTTTTTTGGGTTCGCGTCGTTCTTTGCAAATTGTTCGGCCATCGATCCTGCAACTGATTTTTTGGGGGATTTTGGGCGGCAGTGCCAACAGTTTATTTAGCTGGCTCAGTGCGGAGGAGATCGGGGAATTTAACCCGCAAGGCCTGATCAGTTATGCTTTATGGCCTTTTATTGCGCTTATTGTCGGTATTTTCCTTTCCCAGCGGATCAATAATCCCCGGCTGATGCTGGTACCCGCCTTGTTGTGGCTGGTACTGGATACCCATATTGCCTTATTGCAAAGCCTGATCCAGTATCTGGGTTATATTGATGTCTTGCCTTACCTGTTCTATGACTATTTGCCGACCATCTTCATGGTGCTGTTTGTCTGGCAAAGTCTGGCTGTGGTGTGGGTGTTTTCCCGTGAACTGAAATGGCCGTGGTGGGAGCGGGCGCTAATTGTGGCTGCGACACTATTCACTCTTGTGGTCTGGCAAATGTCGGTGAAAAGTCAGCCGATCTGGAAAGTTGAAGAAACCCCGCCAACCTTTGCTGAAGATGCTTTTTATGCACAAAGCCGTATCTTGAACAAGTCGCTGGAATCAATTCAATACGGTGAATTTGCCCAGTCGCACTGGTACTTTTTAGGGGTTGCCGGTGCAGGTTATCAAGATGTCTTTAAGTCGGAAATTGAACGGATTAAAGAACAATTTGATACCCGTTTTGGAACTTTTGGCCGTTCCATGGCGCTGATTAATAATCCCGAAACCCGAACGCAAATGCCGATTGCTTCACGTACCAGTATGGAAATGGCCTTGCGCCGTATCGGGCAGCAAATGAACAAAGAAAGTGATGTATTATTTTTATACATGACTTCACACGGTTTGCCGAATCAGTTTGAAATGGAAAATGATCCGATCGATTTAAATGATGTCGATCCTAAATGGCTTAAAGAAACTTTGGACAAATCCGGTATTCGTTGGCGCGTGATCGTGATTTCGGCATGTTATTCAGGGAGTTTTGTTCCCGCTTTGCAGGATGATAATACTTTAATTATTACCGCCTCTGCGGCTGACCGGGCATCTTTTGGCTGTTCCAATGAAGCGGATTATACTTATTTTGGCCGGGCCTTTTTTGATCAGGCGATGCGCGAGCAGATGTCTATACAAGGGGCTTTTGAGCAGACCAAGAAAACGGTAGCACAATGGGAAACTGCTCAAGGGTTTGAAGCTTCTGAACCGCAATGGTCGATCGGCAAGAATATGGAATTTATGTTGCCGCAGCTCGAGCAACGCTTATTTCCTGCTACAACTCAGACAGATATGAAGATAGAAACTCCACAATTAAGTGTGGCAGCACCATAAGGAAAATAATGATGGAATTGATGCAAGTTAATCAATGCTTTGATGGGGAACAGCGAATTTATGCCTTTAATTCTAACAATTTAAAAGGGCAGACCAAATTTGGAATTTTCTTGCCGCATCAGGCTTTAACCGGTCAAGCCTGTCCTGCGCTGTTTTATTTGGCGGGTCTGACCTGTACTGAAGAAACCTTCGCCATTAAAGCCCATGCGCAACGTTTGGCAGCCCAGCTGGGGTTGATCCTGATTAGTCCGGACACTTCACCCCGAGGTGAACAAGTTGCAGCAGGGGATTCATGGGATATCGGTCAGGGTGCCGGATTTTATATCAATGCGACTCAGGCACCGTGGGCTGAGAATTATCAAATAGAAAGTTTTATTGCCGATGAACTTTATGAGCTAGTGAAGCAAAACTTTCCAGTGCAAGCAGATGCTATCGGAATCTTCGGGCATTCCATGGGCGGACATGGTGCACTGACACTGGCTTTTAAATACCCGGAAAAATTTAAATCGGTGTCTGCTTTCGCTCCGATTTGCGCGCCGAGCCAATGCCCTTGGGGTGAAAAAGCTTTTTCGAATTATTTGGGTGAAGATCGAAATGAATGGTTAAAGCATGATGCCACTGCCTTGATTCAAGAAAAAGGGGCATTGTTTACAGAAATTTTGATTGATCAAGGATCTAAAGATCAATTCTATGCACAATTGAATCCGGCCTTATTTAAACAGGCCTGTAAGCAAGCAGGGCAATCCCTAACCTTGCGTGAACATGCCGGCTATGATCACGGATATTATTTCATTCAAACCTTTATGGATGATCATTTGCAATTCCATGCTGTACAACTCGAAGCCTAATGACTCATTCAAAAAAAGGGAGAATTTAATTCTCCCTTTTTTATTGATGTTGCCATGTAGCAGTAAATTCTTGCTGTGCCATTCGGCTTAAATGGTCCAGCACCACTTTTTCCAGTCTACTTAAGTCTTCTAATGAACTGTCAATCGAAACCAATAATAGGGTGGATTGTGGTATTAGCTTAACAGTCGCGTCCGGCATAAAAATACTGAAATCTTCCTCAGTTTCAGAGACTTCAAATTTATGTTTCCAGTGATTGAGTAATCGTTTGGCGATACGGGCTGCTTCTGATGTGATAATTTGTGTATTACTTTTCATTCTCATTTACCTTGTGCGCTTAGGTCAAAATAGCAGATTTAAAATGAATACGATTAAATCGCAACAGATGTAGATTGAATCACAGCAGCAAAGTTCAATTTGTTATAATGTGAAAAATCAATTCAAATGCATAGCCAGGTTCTCCCCATGTCCAAGCCATATTTAATTGCACCTTCCATTTTATCTGCCGACTTTGCCCGTTTAGGTGAAGAAGTTGAAAATGTGCTTGCTGCAGGTGCAGATGTCGTACATTTTGATGTGATGGACAACCATTACGTTCCTAACCTGACGTTTGGTGCAGGTGTATGCAAGGCATTAAAAAAATATGGGATTCAGGCACCGATTGATGTGCATCTTATGGTGTCACCAGTAGACCGTATGATTGGCGATTTTCTCGAAGCAGGTGCTGATATTATTACCTTTCATCCGGAAGCTTCGGATCATATTGACCGTTCTTTACAGTTAATCAAATCGGGCGGTGCCAAAGCAGGTTTGGTGTTTAACCCGGCAACCCCTTTGCATTATCTGGACTATGTGCTGGACAAAGTCGATCAGGTTTTGTTGATGAGTGTCAACCCGGGCTTTGGCGGTCAAAAATTTATTCCCATGACTTTGGATAAACTGCGTCAGGCACGCAAGATCATTGATGCCTCAGGCCGTGACATCCGTTTGGAAGTAGATGGTGGAGTGACGCCAGCCAATATTCGTGAAATTGCTGAAGCTGGTGCAGATATGTTTGTTGCAGGTTCGGCGATTTTTGGCAAGCCGGATTATAAAGCTGTGATTGATGAAATGCGCTCAGAACTGGCAAAAGTAGGCTCAGTTAATCTCTAATAATCTACAATTAATGATTGCTAAGTTGTGGATAACTTTATGGATAACCATATGGATATCTGTGTAGATAACTGTATGGATAACTTGATTAGTTTATAAACAATTGTAGATCAATAGTTTAATAATTAGACATTAAATGTATAAAAAGGACTCAAATGAGTCCTTTTTTAGCTTGTTAAGCTATTAAAAAATATGGTGGTTTATTCGTCTATGCTTAAAAATAAAACTGTTTAAAAAATAACTTTATTGTTTAAGTTGGCATTATTCAGCGGGATTTGGCACTGTTTAGCATAAACTTAAAAATTGTGCATAACTTGGATCTTGGTTATGCTATTAAACTCAAATCAAAAGAACATGATTTATCTTTTATTGTGGATTAATTAAGGACAATGCTGTGCTAACTTCATTATGCAAACAGGCTTGGTTTGTGTTCCTGATGGTTTTCGCCATCGGGTGGAGTAATGCTGTCTTGGCATTTGAACAGCCTATGCATCAGCAAATGATGAGTGAATTGACGGTTCAGCATGAAGATAAAATGCCCATGACGACCATGTCGGGTTGCCATGATTCAGTCAAAACTCTACCGGACATGCAGCATCATCCTGTTGATCAGCTAAAAGTACAGCATGATCAAGATTGTCATCAGGATATGGGTGATCAACAACAGCATTTTAGCTGTAATGATTGTGTACCATTGCACTGTCAGAGTTTAACAGTCTGGTTGGATTCACAAATATCCGATTTAGTGCATTTAGAAGAAGTTCAAGAACATCCACAGCGCAATTTTGATTATTCAGCCCAGCATTTAAGCGGCTTCTGGCAGCAGATCTTACGCCCTCCCAAAGCTTAATCTTGATTTAAAAAACATTTTTATTTTTAAATTACAGGTTAAGTCATGTCGATTAAATTAACTCAAAGCCTCTTAGTCGGGGTGTGTTTAGTGTCATCATCGTGGGCGATTGCTGCGGTCAAAGAATATCACCTGAACATTGATCAACAGATGGTGAATATCACCGAAAAACCCTTAAAACGCATTACGGTCAATGGTCAGTTTCCCGCGCCTCTTCTGGAATTTGAAGAGGGGGACGATGCCGTGATTTATGTGCATAACAAACTTAAAAATCAGGATTCTTCCATTCACTGGCATGGATTATTGTTGCCGGGATTAATGGATGGCGTACCCGGTTTTAACCAGTTCAAGGGCATTAAACCGCAAAGTGATTTTGTCTACCGTTTCAAAGTTCGTCAAAATGGAACCTATTGGTATCACGCGCATTCTAAAGGACAGGAACAGGATGGACTGTATGGCGCTCTGGTGATTTATCCCAAAGGGAAAAAGCCGCTAGCAGCGCATGAACAGGCTGATCGTGATTATGTGGTGATGCTGTCCGATTTTCATCAATCCAGCAGTGACCAAATCCAGAAGAACCTGAAAAAGTCGGCTGAATACTATCAAAATCGGCGTGAAACTTTGTCGGATGTCTGGAAGCAGGTCAAACGTGATGGATTAAAAAATACCTGGCAAGATCGTTCCATGTGGAATCAGATGCGCATGCTGAAAACCGATTTGTCTGATGTTACCGGTTATACCTTTTTGATCAATGGCAAAACGCCAGAACAAAACTGGACCGGCATGTTTAAGCCGAATGAAAAAGTCCGCTTACGTTTTATTAATGCTTCCGCCATGTCATTTTATGATGTCAGTATTCCCAACTTGAAAATGACCGTAGTGAGTGCTGACGGGCAGCCAGTTAAACCTGTGCCGGTCGATGAGTTTCGAATCGGTACTGCAGAAACTTATGATGTGATTGCGGAGCCAAAAGCCAATCATTATCAGATTGAAGCCGAGTCGATTGACCGTAGCGGTTTTGCCATTGGGTCATTGCATAATGAAACTGCTCCAGTAACGCATGCGATTCATATGCCTAAGCCACGTCCACGTGCATTACTCACGATGGAAGATATGGGACATGGCTCATCATCAAGTGATCATGCGAACATGAATCATGATCAGATGGATGATCATCAGAGTAGTAAGTATCAAGGCAGCGAAGATAATAGTGGTGCAAGTTCAATGAATCATCAAATGATGGATCATTCATCCATGCAACATGACATGGCTGGCATGGATCATTCGCAAATGAACCACACCAAGTCGAATACGAATGACCATTCACAACATCAAGCAAAGTCTGATTCAGAACTACAACAAGGAATGAATCATTCTGCACATACCTCGGTGAAACCAGCCTTAAATGAAAATACCCAAGTGGTTTATGGCTGGGCAAATGCGTCTACTCCGGCAGGACATAAGGCACTGCAATATAGCGATTTGAAATCATTAAACCCACAACCGGATACCCGTCCGGCAGAACGCGAACTGGAAGTGCGTTTGGGTGGCAACATGGAACGCTATATCTGGACCATCAACGGCAAGAAATTTACCGAAGTTGAACCGTTACAGGTGAAATATGGCGAACGTATCCGTTTGAAATTCATTAATGACAGCATGATGGCGCATCCGATGCATCTGCATGGCATGTTTATGCAGCTGGAAAATGGGCAAAGTAGCGCCAATATGCCGAATAAACACACCTTGATTGTACCACCAGGTAAAACCGTCACTGCGCTGCTCACTGCGGATGAACTGGGTGAATGGGCAATCCATTGCCATCTGCTGTATCACATGTCATCTGGAATGATGAGTAAACTGGTGGTGGCGAATGTCGATGGAAATCAAGCACCGACACCATCTACCTCAAACTCAGCAAAGCAAGGAGACTCACATGCGCATCATTAATCTATTTGCAATGAGCACATTGAGTACCTCATTACTGTTGTTATCTGGACAAAGTTTTGCACAGCCAAGTCATCAAACCATGCCGATGGCGGAAACGCAGACTTCACAACAAAATGAAATACCGGTCGATCATTCACAGCATCATGTCGTGTCAACTACAGCCCAAACCCTTGTTGAAGCTAAAGCAGCGCCATCTGTACAGGATGAAAATGCGAACGTAAATGATGCTGCATCTGCCGAGCATATCAAAGAACATGGTGGACAGATTTATCAGCAAACCACGGTTGAAAGTAAATGGCTGCGCAATGATGATGGCGAAGGTGTTTTAAAGTCGGAACTGGAAACCCGAATCGGTACAGATGAAAATAAAATTTTTATCAAAGTTCATGCCGATGATGCTGAATCAGAGCAAGCCGAGTACGATGCCAAGGTTTTATACAGTCGCAATGTTGCCGATTTTTGGGATGTTCAGGCCGGTCTGCGCTATCGCAATGACCAGAATCGTGAAGTCGATCCGGATCAGGTCGATGCCGTGATTGGGGTTCATGGACTGGCACCGTATTTCTTTGAAACCAATGCCTATCTCTATGTCGGGCAGGATAATCAAACATCTTTAAGCTTGGAAACCGAACGCGATGTGCTACTGACGCAAAAGCTGATTGTTAAGCCTTATCTGGATCTGAATGTGGTATTGAGTGATGATTCCAGCTATGCACAAAAATCCGGTTTAAGTACCGCGCAACTGGGGCTGGAAACGCGATATGAAATCAATAAAAAGGTCATGCCTTTTGTCGATGTTGCATACAGCTATAACAAGGGCAATGAAGAAACAGCTTGGCAGCAACAATCATCTTCTGAAAATGAATGGCTGTATGGTGCAGGGATTCGTTTTAAATTTTAGTTTTGTGTAGAAGATTCAAAATGCGACTGGTTTAGGCCAGTCGCATTTTTATTTGCACTTTTAAGGTGAGTGATGGATCAAAATATGTAAAACAAGCACCTATTTGGCTCAACTATTATATAATTATTAACTCAGTTAAAGGAGGAACGACCTCCCTTGGTGCAATCGACTGTATCGTTGCACTGAGAAAATTCGTCAGGACGACCTGACTCTAATCAAATGGAGCATAGTCGTCATGGCTTGGGTGGTTTTGGTTTTAGCGGGTCTTTTTGAAATTGTCTGGGCCTATGCCATGAAACTTTCAGAAGGATTCACGCGTTTAACTCCCAGTATCATTACTGTTATTTTCATGATTTTAAGCTTTGCTTTACTGGCTTATGCCATGCGCACTTTGCCACTGGGTACAGCTTATACCATCTGGACCGGTATAGGTGCAGTCGGTTCTTTTCTGCTTGGGGTGTTTATATTAGGTGAGCCTGCATCGACGATGCGCATGCTGGCGGCAGTCCTGATTATTTCTGGATTAGTGCTGATGAAACTGTCATCATCATAAAATCTGGATCATTTATTTCACTGCAGGAGTAGACAATGAAACTGGCATTTATGGAAATGGCTTCTCCTGTAGGCAGCTTAAAACTGGTGGCCAATGACACGGCTTTGGTAGCAGTACTTTGGGAAAATGAACATCCTAAACGGGTTCGTTTAGCTGAACTGATTGAACAGACGCATCATCCTATTTTGTTGGAAACCCAAAAGCAGTTAACTGAATATTTCGCTGGAAAACGCCAGCAATTTGATTTGCCTTTAGATTTTGAAGGTACTGAATTTCAGAAGAAAGTTTGGCAAGCCTTGCTGAGTATTCCATTTGGGGAAACCCGTAGTTACCGCGATATTGCCGAGCAAGTAGGAAATGTGAAAGCGGTTCGTGCAGTGGGTGCGGCCAATGGTAAAAACCCGATTTCGATTATTGCGCCGTGTCACCGTGTGGTCGGAACAAATGGTAAATTAGTCGGGTTTGCCGGTGGACTGGAAAATAAAGATATCCTGTTAAAATTAGAGAAAGTCATTTAAATTATAAAATCTTATAAAAAATAAAGATCAATAAAATGTTGAGTCAGATATTTGCGCAACTTGGGTCGAGCTTTTGGTGGATCATTCTTGTTTTTATCGTAATAGGTATCCTTAAGGTTTTTAAACCCTTTATTAAAGGTAAAGTAGGGGAATTGGCGGTAGCGGTACACGTCAAACTGTATTTGAAAGACCCGCAATATATTTTATTAAATGATTGTACTTTGCCAGATGAGCAATCGGGAACGACGCAAATTGACCATATTCTGCTCAGTCCGTTTGGCATTTTTGTGATTGAAACCAAAAATTATACCGGCTGGATTTTTGGTGGTGAACGTCAAAAAATGTGGACGCAAAAGATTTATAAAAACAGTTATAAATTTCAAAATCCATTGCATCAGAATTATAAACATATGAAAGTGCTTGAAGATGTACTCTCCGATATTGTTGAACCAGAGTACATGCATTCGGTGATTGTGTTTATGCCTGAGAGTGAGTTTAAAACAGCCATGCCTAGTAATGTATTTCGTGGGGCAGCATGGACAGATTACGTTAAAGGTTTTCAGGATGAAGTGATTCCGGCCATGAAACTCAAGCGCATCAAGCTGCGTATTGAAAAAGAGGTTCTTGAAAAATCATGGAAAACCAATCGAATGCATGTGGAAAATTTAAGACAGCGTAAAGAAAGTAACTAAAGTAAAAAACTAGATAAAAAAGCCTTTCAATATTCAAAGGCTTTTGACTTTAATGCTTTAAGACATTTAATTTTTCAATAATTTCAGTCAAGGCTTTAATCCTTTTGACCTCATTCCACAACTCTTTAGCTTCAGGATAATGCTTCGACATCATGCCGAGCCACTGTTTATAGCGTCCGACCATATTCACTTCTTTTTTATAGGGGCCATTCAGGAAACGAATTTGCAAAGCCAATAATTCATTCCAGGTGATTAAGGCTTCATCAGTATTTTGACGGATACATTGGGTGATATCGGGCGTAGTCACAGCAGCTCGGCCTATCATCAAATCTTCACAGCCAGATTCAAGTTGGCATTGTTTGGCATCTGTATTGTTCCAGATTTCACCATTGGCAATCACATTAATTTTTAAAGCTTCACGAATAGGTTGCAACTGATCCCAAAATGCAGGAGGGGTATAGCCTTCAGCCTTGGTACGGGCATGCACTGTGACCCAGGAAGCACCAGCATCTTCAATGGCATGGGCATTTTCCAGAGTAAAGTTACGGTCCATATAGCCGAGACGCATTTTGGCAGACACTGGAATATGCGAAGGTACAGCATCTCGAACAGCTTTGACCAGCATGTGGACTACTTCAGGTTCATCCAGCAGTACTGAACCACCACGGTGCCGGTTTACCGTTTTTGCCGGACAACCAAAATTCATATCAATCACAGGAGCACCGAGTTCAACAGCACGAATGGCATTGGCTGCCAGCATTTCCGGATCATTGCCTAAGAACTGCACGTGCACAGGTGTACCTGATGCTGTTTTGCCATCATTGAGTAATTCTGGGCAATATTGATAGTAAATATGATCTGGCAATACAGAGTTGGTCACACGGATAAACTCGGTTACACACCAGTCAAAGCTGCCCACAGACGTGAGTACATCACGCATAATTGGGTCAGTTAAGCCTTCCATGGGTGCAAGGATGAGTTTCACAGTGATGTTTACCCGTTAAATTTGAAAAACGGTGTTATACGTTTTTTTGGGTGGGTTGTCTAGGAAAAGGTCTTTGAATGATGGTGTTGTGATGTGCAGGATTTAATATTTATAGGGAGATAAAGGATTTTGTGTTAAATAAAACAGAGATATAAAAAGGTATTTTAACTTTAAAGGAAAGATTTTTTGAATAAAATTTTATCAAATATTTACTTATTTATAATTCTTCCTATATGTGCTGTTAGTGCATCACTTACAGCAAGTTATATCACAGGAGAGTGGCATTGGTTTGGAAGATCAGGTTCTATTGTAACAATGGCCGGAATCCTTCTTAGTGTAAGACCTATACTTCGAATGGGAGTTGAGAAATATATAGAACAGCAAAATAATAAGGATATGGGGACGATACTTGGAGATACGCTTAAAGAAATTGAAGAGCATGATCAAATAAAATTAGATGTACGAGGTTTGTATACAGGTAGCTTTATGACAATAGTTGGTACATTAATTTGGGGATATGGTGATCTTTTGGGATAGAAAATATCATTTATTTTTCAAGCTTTCTTAAAATTAACATAATACACGTTATACGAAATGCTGGATATTTCTCTTTTTATATCATTGTATTAGATCCTGCTACTCAGATCTGTAGGGTAGCAGGACGGTAACTTCTTTATTTTTTACGTTCCACGCTTATTATTTAATCATTGTTCCACGCTTTTAATTAGGCAAACTGAACAAAAGAATCTTATTTCCCCAAAATCATTTCCAGTACAAACTTGGAACCAATAAAACCCACTGCCAATAAGAAGAAACCAATCAAGGTAAAGCGAATCGCTTTTTGACCGCGCCAGCCAAATTTATAATGGCCAATCAACAGTGAGCCATAGACAAACCAGGAAATAATACTAAACGCCGTTTTATGCGCTAAGTGCTGGGCAAAGAAATTTTCAATGGTAAAGAAGCCAAAAACAAGTGCTAAAGTCAGCAAGATAAAACCGGTAATGATTAAATCAAATAACAACGATTCCATCGCCTGAAATGAAGGCAATAAATTGACCCACAGTCTTTTGGTTTTATTCTTTAATTCACGGTTCTGAAACCACAAAATCACGGCTTGAATGGTGGCCATCAACAAAACCGCATAGGCAGATAAAGACAAAATAATATGAATGTCTAAACCCAAAGAATGCTGTTCAATTACCTGATTGGGTTTGCTTAAGGCAAAACCTAAAATCAGCCCGATAGCGGCAACCGGTATGCCGAGTAAATTCAATGCCAAAATCGGGCGGAAGGTACTAAACAGTAAGCTCAGAAACAACATCAAGCCTGAAGTAAATGACATCAGCACAAAAACATCATAATTGATACCGGAAGGTGTCAGCATATCGTTACACAGAACACCGCCATGCAACAATAATCCTAACCCGAGTACAAGTCCTAAAAACCAATGGTTGGGATCACGTTTTGACATTAAGTGGATAAACAGATACCAGAAAGATGTGGTATAAGCGATTAATGCTAAGATCGTGTAAACCAAGGGCAGGCTAATCATGTCAAACCTTTTTCAGGATGATGAATATTCATTTATATAAATTCGATGCGAACTACAGTATCCTATAGCATCTTATGCATAAATTTTCTATTTTAAGAAACAATTTTTTGCTCATGGCTATTTTAAGCGGATTTTGCAATGTTTGATACCTTAACAGAACGACTCACGCAGAGTTTAAGAAATGTTACTGGCTCAGGGCAGCTAACCGAAGACAATATTAAAGATACGTTACGTGAAGTGCGTATGGCACTTCTTGAAGCCGATGTGGCGTTACCTGTAACTCGTGAGTTTATCGCGAAAGTTAAGGAAGAGGCATTGGGCCAAGAAGTGATGACTCAGTTATCACCGGGCCAGGCGTTCGTCAAAATTGTACATGACGAACTGACCAAAATGATGGGTGAGGCTAATGAGAGCCTTGACCTAGCAGCCAAACCTCCTGTGGTGGTACTGCTTGCAGGTTTGCAAGGTGCCGGTAAAACCACCACGGCGGCAAAACTTGCACGTTTCTTGCAAGAACGTCAAAAGAAAAAAGTGGCGATGGTTTCTGCCGACGTATACCGTCCAGCAGCAATCAAACAGCTTCAGACTGTTGCAGGTGAAGTTGGCGCGATCTTCTTTGAATCGAATGCCAATGAAAAACCAATTGATATTGCCAACCGTGCTATTGAGCAGGCAAAAATCCAGTTTGCTGATGTTTTAATTGTCGATACTGCAGGTCGTTTACATGTCGATGATGACATGATGGACGAGATTAAAGAGCTGCATGCTGCAATTAAGCCAACTGAAACCCTGTTCGTAGTCGATGCAATGACCGGTCAGGATGCGGCGAATACAGCCAAAGCCTTTAATGATGCCTTACCGTTAACCGGTGTGATCCTGACCAAAACGGATGGTGATGCACGCGGTGGTGCGGCGCTTTCAGTTCGTGCAATTACCGGCAAGCCAATTAAGTTCCTGGGTATGGGTGAAAAGCTCGATGCACTTGAGCCATTCCATCCTGAGCGTATCGCACAGCGTATCTTGGGTATGGGTGATGTACTTTCTTTGGTCGAAGAACTTGAACGTAAAGTCGACAAAGAAAAAGCCGAAAAAATGGCGAAAAAATTGCAAAAAGGCGGTAGCTTCAATTTTGAAGATATGCTGATGCAGTTTGAACAGATGAACAAAATGGGCGGCATGATGGGCTTCCTGGATAAACTTCCAGGCATGAGCAACTCCGGTATTCAAGATGCGATTGCGCAGGCAAATCCAGAGAAGCAAGTGAAGAAAATGGAAGCGATTATCCAGTCGATGACCATTAAAGAACGCCGCAATCCGGATTTGATGAATCCAAGCCGTAAAAAACGTATTGCTGCTGGTTGTGGTATGGATGTTTCAGAAGTGAATAAACTGATTAAACAGCATGCGCAAATGGCGAAAATGATGAAGAAATTTGCCAATCCGTCAGGTATGGCAAAAATGCTGAAATCATTGGGTGGCATGCAAAAACAGTTTGGTGGCGGCGGTATGGGACCACTATTCGGTAATAAAGATCAGAAATAAAGATTGAGCTTTAACAATCCATCAGAAGAAGGCGCGTAATGCGCCTTTTTTATTGGGCTTGTCCTAAAAATCTTTAGACAAATGCGGTTTATTTTGTGACGAACAGGCTGGATTTTTCAATTCTAACCAGCATATGATAATTAAATAATTCTAAAAGATGACCTGATAAACAATTTGTCATAAGAAGAAAAGATATGTCACAATTTCAGAAGAAAGTTTATATCGTTCCTGGTGATCAAGCTTCCCCTAATGATCATTGGTTTCCATGGCTGAGCCAGCAGATTCAGCATGCAGGTCATTCGGCCAGACGACTGTTATTGCCCGATCCCGACGCACCCAATTTTCAGAGCTGGCAACAAGCATTAGCGCTGCAAATACCTCATTTAGATCCGAACAGTATTATTGTCGCGCATGGTTTAGGTTGTCTTGCGAGCCTGCACTTTTTAACTCAGGCACTCAATCAAACCCAAATTAAAGGACTGATTCTGGTAGCCGGTTTTAAGGATAAACTCACCGCATTGCCCGAACTGGACGGGTTTATCCGTCAGGCAAAATTAGACGTGGCCATTTTACAAAAACAGATTGCGACCCGGTTTTTACTGTTTTCCTGCAATGATCCTTATGTGTCACCGCCTAAAGCTTTATTGCTAGGACATTATATTAATGCCCAGATGCAGGAGGTAAATTATGCGGGGCATTTTATGCGCAGTGATGGTTTCGATGAATTTAACCAGGTCTGGGATGTACTCAAACCTCTGCTGCTGCATTAATCTGGCTGGAATCTATTGCAATCTTTGTGCAAGCGATAGATTAAATTGCCGAGTGTCTACATTCGGCAATTCATTTTTATAAAAAGAGCAACAAATGAATCACTTTATTCAGGCTGAGCTTATTGCACACTAGAGCGACTTAAGGAAATGGAACAACAATAATGGCTCAAGTGATTGTCATACATGGCTATACGGCCAGCCCGGAAGAAAACTGGTATCCCTGGTTTCAGCAACTTGCTAATGAACAGCATTTTAGTTTGAATATTTTGCGCCTCGATCCTTCAACCCATCCCAAGTTGTCAGTATGGACGTCACAAATAGAACAGCAGGCAGGTGGTCTGGATGGAAACACTATCGTGATTGCGCATAGCCTAGGGACTATTGCGGCACTGCATTATTTATCTGAACATTTAAAAAATCAGCGTATAAAACAGCTGGTGTTAATTGCCGGTTTTAATGGCCGTCTAGGACGCTTGGATGAAGTAAATCCTTTTATCGACGCTGCGCAGATTGATCTTGAATTATTAAAACGCCAGATTGAACATCGTGTGGTGATTTATTCGGAAGGGGATGACCGTGTTCAGCCCAAATTCAGTATTGAACAGGCCAAAAGTCTGGATGCCGAACTGATTGCGGCCCAGCATCAGGGGCATTTTATCGACTCCGAGGGCTGTACTGAACTGCCGGAAGTCTGGCAAGTGATCCAGCCCTATTTAATTCGACAAAATCAGGCTTCAGCCAAGGAATAAATATAATTTTGCAGACCTTTGAGCAGTAGATCGGTTTCAATACTTGGCTGATATTGACCAAGATATTTGGCAAAGAGTGGAGCATCGCCACCGGTTAAAATCAGTTTGCCTGGATACTTGTCTAAGACCTTTTCAATGGTACTGACCAGACTGAGCAGAATGCCATGGTGAACTGCATCAATGGTATTGCGACCCGGGGTCAGCTCATCGAAGGTAGCATCGGGAATCTTGATGCCTTTGGTATTTTGAATTAAGGAATCGCGCTGTAAATATAGATTCGGCAGAATATAACCACCCAAGTGTTGCAAGCCATCGGTGAGGTCAATGGTCAGTGCAGTGCCACAACTGACCACACAATATTTTTGCTCTGGATTGTTGACCACAGCCAGCATTTGCAACCAGCGGTCTACACCGAACTTGCTGGTATCTTCATATGCACAGCGTAGACCCGCATATTCGGCATGCACTTTGGCAAAGCTCACCGGCACATCTAAAAACTTGAGAATTTTCTGGATGCGTTCATTGTTTTTTTTGTCCTGGACCGAAGACACTCCAACTTGATGCAGATCCAAACTTTTAAAATGCTGGATTAGACCGAGGAGCAGCTCGGCAGGAGATTGCAGATGCAGTTCCGCAGCATGTTCAATAATCTGATCATTTTCAGTGATCCAGTATTTGAGTCGGGTATTGCCGATATCCAGCCATAAATTCTTCATTGCATTTCTCTATGCAGGAGTGTCCAGATGGCGTAAACGCCCTTGATAAAATTGTTTTAAACCTTCAGCGGTTTCAATATTTACGGAGCCATCATCCTGAATGCCCAGGAAGATGCCTGAACATAGCCCTGAATGATGCTCAAATTCAACCGCCTGATTTTTAAAAGCCGCATAATGATTAAAGCGTGCAGCCAGGTTAGGGCAGTCATGATCAAACCATTCACTGGCTTGCTGAATGGCCATATACAATTCTGCAATCAGCTGAATACGGGAAATATCTTCTAATTCTAGCTCGCGCAGAGAGGTTGCATGCTGGTCAATCTGTGCTTGTGGTACAGGTTCAAGATTAATCCCGACCCCGACAATGACTTGATGCGGGGAAATCGGTTCCACCAGGATACCGCCCCATTTTCCTTGCAGACTGTACAGGTCATTCGGCCATTTGACTTGCAGCTTAAGCGTATTAAGACTCGGCATTTGCAAAATATTCAGTGCAATTTCAAGTGCAAGCCGGCCATCAATGGCTGTTCGGGTATTCAGCAATGTGCTTAAATAGATGTTGCCTTCAGGGGATACCCACTGTCGTTGACGCTGTCCACGACCTTGAGTTTGCCGGGTACTGCAAACCAGAACACTGTGCATGCCTTTACGTGCAATTTCACGTACATCATCATTGGTTGATGTGGTAACCGGTTTCAGTATCAAAACTTCAGGAAGCTGATGGGCATCATCGAGGATTTTTTGCAACTGTCTGGTCTCTAAATCCATTTAAATCTAAGCAATCGTGGAAAGTGAATAATGGAGTTAATCATATATTTATTGATTGGTGCAATGGCTGGTTTTGCTGCTGGACTGTTTGGGGTTGGTGGCGGCCTGATTATTGTACCCATTTTATATATTGTGTTTACGCAGTTAAATTATGATGCTTCAGTGATTATGCATCTGGCTGTAGGTACTTCGTTGGCGACTATTATTGTGACCTCCATCAGTTCGGTCACGGCGCATCATAAACGCGGCGCAGTGCTTTGGGATGTATTCCGTAATCTGGCACCGGGCCTGGCATTAGGTTCATTTTTGGGTGCCGGGATTGCCGACTATATGTCGGGTCAAGGCTTGCAATTACTGATTGGATTTTTTGCCATATGGGTTGCCTATGGCATGTTTTTTGGTGCCAGCCAGCCGGTCGATCCGAATCAGCATTTACCTAAAAAAGGCATGCAAATGCTTGCAGGTGGAGGCATTGGAATTGCCTCGGCTATTTTTGGTATTGGCGGTGGCAGTCTGACTGTTCCGTATTTAAGCCGCCATGGTGTGGTGATTCAGAAAGCGGTCGCCACCTCAGCGGCGGGCGGTTTGCCGATTGCCATTGCAGGTGCTTTGGGCTTTATGTGGTTTGGCTCTAATACTGAAACTGAAATACCGCATAGCATTGGCTACGTACATATTTATGCCTTTATTGGCATTAGTATCATGAGCTTTATCACGGCGAAATTAGGGGCAAAAGTGGCACATAAGTTATCGCCAGCCATGCTGAAAAGATGTTTTGCCTGCCTATTGGCCACAGTGGGTTCATATTTTATTTATCAAGGTTTTTCGACCTTTTTTTAATTTTAAAAAAACAATATAAAAGAGATGAAAAGGTGTGCTATGGTTTTTGCATACGCACCTTGGTGTCGTTCAGCCTGCTGTTTTTGGAATCTGACAAAACAAAAAAATGAATTTTATTTTGTAATTTAAATGAAACAGTTATGATGGAGCTGGTCTCGGGAATAGATCATGGAAGGGAATAGAAAGTTTTATTCAATCCGTTCATCACAAACTGATATTGGCTTTAAAGACTGGAAAATTGTCTGACAATGTCATGTTTTTTGCAGCTAAAATCAAGTAAAAAAGAAAGTAACAATCAAGATTTATCTAAAGTTTTCATCATTGTATCTTATAAAAACAAGATAGGAACAGTATGCAAGAACAAGAAAAGGACAGCCTGTCCGAGCAAATTGCCAAGCATATTAGTGAGCAAATCATTCGCGGTGAACTGGTTGAGGGTGAACGCATTCAGGAATTGCGAATTTCCTCTGAACTGGATGTCAGCCGTGGTTCGGTACGTGAAGCATTACTGCTGCTGGAACGTACGCAGCTGATCGAAATTTATCCTCGTCGTGGTGCCATTGTTTCGGAAATGTCTGCCCAACAGGTGCGTGCCCTGTTTGAAATGTGTGCCTTGCTCAGCGGACAGATTGTGCAGCGCATGGCAGAAACCTGGCGTACTCATGAAGCCGAAAGAATTCAGGCGTTATTGACCCAATTGCATGAAGAAACACGTCAGGGTCATACTGAAAAATTTTATGATTTAATCTTTCAGGGCTTGTCACGTCAGCATGAAATGGTCGGCAATGCTTACTTAATGAAGGTCTACCAGGAACTGTTGCCTTCACTGCGTCGTAGCTATTTTTTAACCTTAAATATCTCGCATCGCGAACTGCAGGAATCATTTGAATTGTTTAAGTTGGTGGCTGATGCAGTTTTGATCCGAAAATCACAACAAGCTACTTTATTTATGGATGATTTTTGTCGACACTTGCGCAACCTTGTGTTGGAATCTCTAACACGGATGAAACAAATCGAACTTGCATGGGCAAGACGTTCACGACGTTGATCAGGACATTATGCGTTTAAGCAGCTTAAAACTTTCCGGCTTTAAATCTTTTGCCGATAGTACAACTTTACATTTCAAGGCGAATCGTACCGCTGTAGTGGGGCCAAATGGTTGTGGTAAATCAAATGTGATTGATGCCATACGTTGGGTCATGGGGGAATCCAGTGCACGCCAGCTGCGTGGCGGCAGCATGCAGGATGTGATTTTTACCGGGACAGCAAAACGTAAACCTGTTGGGTTAGCCAGCGTTGAGCTGCGTTTTGACAATACCTATGGCAAGTTGGGCGGGGCTTACAATGCCTATAACGAACTGGCGGTGCGTCGTCAGGTCAATCGTGATGGCAAGTCTGAATATTTCCTGAATGGCACCAAATGCCGTCGTCGTGATATTACCGATATTTTCTTGGGTACCGGTTTAGGTCCACGTTCTTACGCGATTATTGAACAGGGCATGATTAACCGTCTGGTCGATGCCAAACCTGAAGAAATGCGGGTGTTTATTGAAGAAGCGGCCGGCGTTTCGCGTTATCAGGCACGTCGCCGTGAAACCCTACTGCACCTAGATCATACCGCACAAAATTTATCGCGTTTAGAAGATATTGCCGCTGAGTTGAAATCTCAGTTAAAAACCCTGAAACGTCAGGCAGAAACGGCCATTCAATATAAAGAACTGGAAACCCGGATTCGCACCATCAAAGTCGAAGTATTGTCTTTTCAATGTGAGCAAAGTAGCCGCTTACAGCAAGAATATACCCTGCAAATGAACGACTTGGGTGATAACTTTAAATTGGTGCGCTCTGAACTCACCACTTTGGAACATGATCTTGGCGCGACCAGTGAATTATTTCAGCGCCTGATTCAGCAGTCCACGCCGTTGCAAAATGAATGGCAACAGGCAGAAAAGAAACTGGCTGAACTGAAAATGACGCTGGAAAAGAAACAGTCCCTATTCCAGCAGAATACGACCACTTTAAGTCAGCTGGAACAGCAAAAACTACAGACCAAAGAGCGGCTACAACTGATTGAATTGCAAATTGAAAATTTGCAGTCTCAACAGGAACAGCAGATTGAACAATTACAGCTACAAGAAAGCCAGGGACAAGACCAAAACCAAAATCTGGGTGATTTAAAAGCACAGCAGCAACAGGTGCAGCAGCAATTTGAACTGGTCAAAGCTCAGGTGGAAAAACAGCAGCAGCAAAAAATGCAGATGCTGGCGCAGAGTGAACAATTAGCTAAAAATATTGCCCGTATTGAACAGCAAAAACAGACGCTGCAACACCAAACCACACAGATTCAAAATCAGAGTCAGCTGGATGCGAGTGAACAGCTGATGCAGGCCAAGCAAGAAGCATTGAGCCAGCAGCTGCAACGTGAGCAAAGCATTGTCGATCTCCAGTTGCAGTTAGATGATTTACAAATCCAGTATCAGACTCAGCAGAGCACACTGAATCAGCTAAATGCCGAAATTCAGGTTCTACAGGCGGAACAAAAGCAGTTAAATCAGTTACTGGTTAAAGTCAGTTCACAAAGCAAGCAAGATCAAGTGCAGTTAATGCAGGTCTTGACGCTGAGTGAAGAAGCTAAAAAACATGCTGCATTGGTCGAGAAGTTTTTGGCCAAATGGTTGTCGGCACATTGGCTTGAATCTGCCAGTGATTTTACGGATAGTATTGCCCGCCAATTGACTACTCAGGTAATGACCGAGTCCATTCAGTTGTCCGGTTGTCCAAGCCTGGCCAGCTGGATTGAATCGCCGCAGTCTTCCTTGTGGCAGAATGTTGCGGTTGCCAATGACTTACAGCACGCATTGTCGTTGCAGAAGCAATTAAAAGCAGGACAGTCGCTGTTGAGCCTGGATGGTTATCACGTAGGTGCAGACTGGGTGATTGGCCTGGATTACGACGAAGTCAGTCAGGCAGGACAGGGGGCGCTGAGCCATCGGATCCGTCTGGATGAAATCGAGCAGTTACTTGTAGATAAACAGGCAGAGCACAGCCAGTTGCAGGCGCAGGTCGCAGAACTGAAAACTCAGGTGCAGACGGTAGATGAACAACTGAAAACCGATCAGCAGCTGCTACGTAAAGAAATTCAGGCGACCCAGCAAATTGAACTCAATATTACTAAAGTTCAGACGGCCGAGCAGGCCTTTGCTTTGCAAAAGCAGCAGTTAACGGACCAACTTCAACAGCTGGATACGCAGCTGGAAGAAGATGCCATGCAAAAAGATGATCTGGAAATCGATTTGCATGCCTTGAACCTGAAACTGGAGCAGGCTTTACCGAATTATAAAACCCTGCAATTTCAGCTCGAGGAGCTGACTGAGCAGCTGGAAAATACCCAGCACACCTGGCAGCAAGCGCAACAGGAGCTGGAACTGCTACGTCGTCAGGTCACGCAAACCCAGCAGCAAATTGAATTACTTGAAAAAGATGCTTCCTTCTCAAAAGCACAATATCAGCAGATTATTGCGCAAATGGAGCAAGCGAAAAAGTTTGTCGATCCGGTACAACTGGAATTGCCAGCGCTGGAATCGCAGTTCAACGAGCAGGCGCAAATTACCGAAAAGTTACAGAAAACCTGGAGCGAATGGCAGCTTGAGCTGAACAGTGTTCAAGAAAAACAGCAGCACTTGACCGAGCAGCGTCATCAACATCAGCAGCAAGATGAAAAGCTGCGCACTCAACTGGAAGAAAAACGTCTGGCTTGGCAGGCGGCCAAGTCTGACTGGCAGCACTATTCTGAACAGTTAAAAGAGATGAACAGTGAAGTGCTCACGGGGCTGAATATTGATATTGCAAGCCATCAGCAAACCCTGGAAAAAGCGCAGCAGCAGTTTGAAAAACTGGGTGCGGTAAACCTGGCGGCTTCTGAAGAATATGAAGAAGTCTCCAAGCGCTTTGAAGAACTGAACCATCAGATCCAAGATCTGGAAAAAACGGTGGAGCAGTTACAGGGTGCCATGAAGAGCATTGATCAGGAAACCCGCAAATTGTTTATGACTACCTTTGATCAGGTCAATCATGAACTGCAAGATTTATTCCCTAAAGTATTTAATGGCGGGGAAGCGAGTTTAAGCCTTGAAGATGACTGGCAATCGGGTGTAAAACTAATGGCCAGACCACCGGGAAAACGTAATAGTTCCTTAGCCTTACTCTCTGGTGGTGAAAAAGCATTAACGGCATTGGCATTGGTGTTTGCCATCTTCCGTTTAAATCCGGCACCTTTTTGTGTGCTGGATGAAGTGGATGCACCTCTGGATGATGCCAATGTGGGACGGTTTTGTAATTTAGTAAAAGAACTTTCTGAACAGGTTCAATTCATTTACATTACCCATAATAAAGTTGCAATGACAATGGCAACAGATTTGTTAGGTGTTACCATGCCAGAACCGGGCACCTCAAAATTGGTTACTGTCGATTTGGAACAGGCAAAAGAATACGGTTTAGTTGCGGAGTCATAAAATGGAAGCCACCACGATTGTTGGTATTGTTATCGCCATTATCATTATGTTATTCGGTTTGAAATTATTGTTTAAAAAACCTGCGGATGCATCACCTTCATTAGATTCGGAACTTCATGTAAATTCTGACAGCCAGCAACCGGTTATTCCTCGCCATGTTCGTGATCAATTACAAAGTGCAAAAGAAGTTGAACCAGCTGAACGTGTTGAACCGACTTTAACCGCAAAAATGGCTGAACCGGTACCCGAGTCTAAGCAGGCAGAAGCAAAAACTGAACAGGCTGAAACTACTCAGGCTGAAAAAGTAGCAGTATCCGCTCAGGCAGAGTTAAAAGCTGATGCTCCTGCTTCGGCAGAAGAGGCAAAATCGCAAGCAATCCCAGAGTCTGCACAGCAAGCGCAGCCGCTTGAAGATAAAGAAACTGCTGATTTCAATCTGAACAATATCGAAAAAGCTGAAATTTCAGACTTTGAAGATGAAAGCAGCATTCTGGATGAGCACTTGCATGAGCAACAACGCGTGGATGAAGCGAGTGCCTTATCGACTGCTGCCGAGTTTATTGCCTTAAATATTTATCCGGAACGTCGGGTACTTTCAGGGGAAAAAACCTTAAAAGTCTTGCTGAAATATGGCCTGCGTTTTGGTGAAATGGCATGTTTCCATCGTTATAGTGAAGATGGCAGCAAGTTACTCTTCTCAGTGTTGCAAATTACCGACGAAGGTGCAGCCGGTTTTGATCTGGAAACATTATCGACTGAACAGGTGAAAGGTTTGGCCTTCTTCCTGGCGTTGCCACACAGTGATGTACAAAATGCTTTCGATACCATGGACAGCATTTCACGCCTGATTGCCCGTGAAATTGACGGTACGGTGTATGATCAGAACAATCAGGAATTCACCCCACAATTACGTGAACAATGGCGTCATTTCGCGATTGATTACCGTGCAGGTCAAACGACAGAAGTTTAATTTGAAACTGGCGGACTCGATTTCTATAATAGCGGGTAGATCAAATATTTGTGAAGGGCGGAACTAGACCGCCCTTTTTTATGGTGTAGATATGACCGAAAGTTCAACTGTCGTGGCGCAAATGCGTCAATTGATTCAAATTTTAGCCAAGCATAACCATGCTTATTATGTGATGGATCAACCCAGCATTGAAGACAGTGAATATGATCAACTCTTTCACCAGCTCAAGGCGTTAGAACAGCAATATCCTGAATATGTGCAGGCCGATACGCCAACCAATAGAGTCGGCGGCAAAGCACTGTCAAAATTTGCCAGCGTGACCCATGCCGTGCCAATGTTGTCATTGGGCAATGTATTTAACCAGGAAGAGCTGTTTGCTTTTGCCCGTCGTATAGAAGAACGTTTACCGAACCAGAAGATTCAATACGATGTGGAATTGAAGTTCGATGGCCTGGCCATTTCTTTATGGTATGAACATGGCGTGCTGGTTCGTGGTGTTACGCGTGGTGATGGCGAAACCGGTGAAGATATTACCCATAATGTCAAAACCATTCGTAACTTGCCGAAAGTTTTAAGCTCTGCACATGCTCAGGTGCCGGCCTTGCTTGAAGTGCGCGGTGAAGTGCTGATTCCTAAAGCCGGTTTTGAAAAACTGAATGCCGAAAATGAGGCCAAAGGTGAAAAGACCTTTGCCAATCCGCGAAATGCAGCGGCAGGCAGTCTGCGTCAGTTGGATCCGAACATTGCTGCATCACGTCCTTTGGCCTTTTATGCCTATGGTATTGCGCAGTGTGAACCGCATCATGGTCAGACTACCATGTATGCCAGTCTGGAATGGTTAACCCAGTTTGGCTTTACCATAGGTGAAAGTCATTTTATTTGTGACAGTATTCAGGATGTGCAAAAGGCCTATGAACAAATTAATCAGCAACGTGCAGATTTAAGCGTTGAAATTGATGGGCTGGTCATCAAGGTAGATGATTTAAAACAGCAAAGACAGCTCGGATTTTTAAGTCGTGAACCGCGTTGGGCAACAGCCTACAAATTCCCGGCAGTGGCTGCATTAACCACGGTGGAAAATATTGACTGGCAAGTGGGCCGTACCGGAACTTTAACCCCGGTTGCGCGCTTAAATCCGGTAGCTGTGGGTGGGGTAACGGTATCCAACGTTACCCTGCATAATATTGGAGAAATCCACCGCCTGGATGTACGTATTGGCGATACGGTCAGCGTGTACCGTAGTGGGGACGTGATTCCGAAAGTGGAAAAAGTCTGGCCAGAATTCCGTCCAGATGATGCGGTAGAAGTTCATCTTCCTGGGAAATGTCCAGTCTGTGATTCGCCAGTAGTGATGCCGGAAGGTGAAGCGTTGGCACGCTGTTCAGGTGAGCTGTATTGCGCTGCCCAGCGAATCGAAACCATCCGTCACTTTGTTTCGCGTAAGGCCATGGATATTGAAGGTCTAGGCGACCGTTGGGTGGAGTCATTGTTGCACCTCGACTTGCTGAAAAATGTGGCAGATATTTACTGTTTGCATGAGCATCGTGAGCAGCTCTTAACCATTGATAAAATGGGTGAAAAGTCGGTTCAAAACCTGTTTGATGCGATTGAAAACAGCAAGAAAACCACCTTGGCATCCTTCATTTATGCCTTGGGGATTCGTGGGGTCGGTGAAACCACGGCACGTATGCTGGCTAACACTTTCCAGACTTTTGAAGCACTGCAAAATGCCGATATTGATGCGTTGAAAAAAACGCCGGATGTCGGAGATATTACCGCTGAATGGATTATCGATTTCTTTCAGGCACCGCATAACCTGGAAGTGGTCAACCGTTTGCTTGAAGCCGGCATTCACTGGGATGCTCCAGTCGCACCGACACGTCAGCCACTGAATGGCGAAAGCTGGGTAGTGACAGGGACTTTAAGTTCTATGGGGCGTGATGAAGCCACTCAAATGCTGCAAGCGCTGGGTGCACGTGTCAGTGGTAGCGTGTCGAGTAAAACCAAATGTGTAGTTGCTGGTGAAAAAGCCGGTTCTAAACTGGATAAGGCAGAAAAACTCGGTGTTCCTGTATTAAATGAAGAACAGTTTATTGCCTTAATGAAAGAGCATGGTCAACTTCCTGCTTAATCGATCTTAAGCATGAATAAAAAAAGACATCCTCGGATGTCTTTTTTTATGTCTTGATTGGGTTGGGATCGTCATGATGAACTGAATTCACGTACAATATCGATTTATTGACAGGTATTGAGCCTGTCTTATCAGATGATTCTGTTCTCCCGTTGATGATTGGCATACACATGGCGCAAGCAAAGAAAACTTTTCCGCAACAAAAATCGCAATTACATGCACGAAATTTGCATCGCAGTCGTTACGATTTTCCTCAGTTAATGCAGACTTGTCCGGAACTTGCACCTTTTGTTAGCCTAAATAAATATAACGATCTTTCAGTCGATTTTTCTGATCCACAGGCTGTGAAAATGCTCAATAAAGCATTGCTGAAACATTTTTATGGCATTCAATATTGGGATATTCCTCAAGATTTTCTTTGTCCGCCTATTCCGGGTAGAGCTGACTATATCCACTATTTGGCTGACTTGTTGAGTGCTAATCATAAAGGTCAGATTCCAACAGGGCATGCCGTTCAAGTGTTGGATATTGGGGTGGGAGCAAACTGTATTTATCCGATCATTGGTCATCGTAGCTATGGTTGGAAATTTGTCGGCTCAGACATTCATTCTGCATCCGTTAAAAGTGCTCAATTCATTGTGGAGGCAAATCCAAATTTGCGTAAAGGGATTCAGATTCGATTGCAGAAGAACTCAAGCAATATTTTCAAAGGTGTGATTAAACCCACAGATCGTTTTGATTTGACGATGTGTAACCCGCCATTTCATTCCTCGCAAGATGAAGCAAATGCCACAGCAACTCAAAAATTAAGAAAACTTGGCAAGCCGGTTGATCGGACGAAGGTGGTGTTAAACTTTGGTGGTCAAAAAAATGAACTCTGGTGTGACGGTGGTGAAGAACGCTTTGTCTGCCAAATGGTACAAGAGAGCATACAGTTTGCTGAGCAATGTCTTTGGTTTAGCACACTCGTTTCCAAGAAAGCCACATTGCCTGTGTTGTTAAATGCCTTGCGGAAGAGCGGAGCAGTGGATGTGAAAACCATTAAAATGACGCAGGGGCAAAAAGAAAGTCGTTTTGTCGCTTGGACTTTTTTAGATTCAAAGCAACAGCAAGCATGGAAAAATACGTATTGGAAGTCAGCTTAAGCTGATTTCTGCTGATGATGCATAAGCTTGTCGGTGCATGACGAAGTTTTGGCTTGTTTATACCAATGAACAAGCTCAATTTTGCTTATAGATAATAACCTGATGCCGATGCACTCAGCGTTTCTGATTTGATACGCATATATTTCAATGAATATATGCCACAATGATTTTGAATCTAGTTACAAAAAACCAATACATTATAAAAGTACTTTGATCTTGTTCATCTAAGCTGAGTACTGAGTGCAAGACATTGTTTTATAAATGGGAATTTATTTAACTAAAACTGTAAATGTAAGTGTTTCTCATTTTAATTATTTAAAAATCATAAACTTACATAATTTTTATTTTGCATTGATGGTCGGTTTTGTCCATAATGTTAGAAAAAGGGTATGGAGTATTTGAAATGCGTGGCAATCCAGAAGTCGTAGACTATCTAAATATGTTGATCGGTGGCGAACTGGCAGCTCGTGATCAATACCTGATTCATTCTCGTATGTATGAAGATTGGGGTTTAAACAAGATTTTTGAACGGATCGACCATGAAATGCAGGAAGAAGCCTCTCATGCCGATGCGCTTATTCGCCGTGTACTGTTTTTGGAAGGCACACCGAATATGAACCGTGATGACATCGAAACAGGTAAAGATGTGGTGAGCTGTTTAAAAGCGGATTTAAAACTTGAATATCATGTACGTGAAAAATTGGCGCAAGGCGTGAAACTGTGCGAAGAAAAAGGTGATTACGTAAGCCGTGATATGCTTCGTCAGCAAATGTCAGATACTGAAGAAGATCATACTTACTGGTTGGAAAAACAGATTCGTCTGATTGAATTGATTGGTTTGCAAAACTATATTCAATCGCAAATGTAAGTTGAAATATTAAATGATAAAGCCTGACGTGAGTTGGGCTTTTTTATTTTTTTAAATTTGATTGATATGGGTAATGACAGGCTATTGAGAAAATTTACGGATATCCGCCAAGACCTGAGCAGCATGAGTTTGCGTATTGACACTGCTGTAGTGGTAAACAATGGTGCCTTGAGGATCAATTAAAAAGCTTTCCCGTTTGGCAATTTGGGTAATACCGAGATTACGCACAATTCCTAATTGATTCGATAACTGCTGTTTATAGTCCGCTAAAAGTGGAAATGGTAAGCCTAATTTTTCTGAAAATTTTTGATGGGATTTCACATCATCCAGACTCACACCCAAAACCACGGCATTAGATTTTAAAAATTGTGGGTAAAGTACTTTAAATTGATTGGCTTCCTGAGTACAGCCGGGTGAATTATCTTTAGGATAAAAATATAACACTACCCATTGGCCTTTGTACTGGCTCAAGGAATGCCATTTGCTGTTTTGATCCTGTAATTTAAATGCCGGTGCAGATTTTCCAACCCATTGTTTTTGAGAAGTTTCAGACTTTGAAAAAATGGAATTTTCCGCAAATGCAAATTGAGTAAGACTTAAGCTTACACTTATACAGAGCAAAGTGATTTTGCATATTTTAGAAGCATTCATAATATTCTGCATATTCTTTTTGTTAGGATCTTTCCAAATACTAACAAAATAATATTCATCAAACGTAGATTATTTTTGATGGATTTTTGCAGTTTAAAATCAATAAAATTTTATATACTGCAATCGGTCACAGCATAAACTTAAGGATTAACATTGCAGCAACGTATTTTACTCATCACCGGCTGGGGTGGCGGAACTAAACTACTGGATCCTTTAAAACAGGCTTTGGCAGCACAAGGACATGAAGTTGAACTTTGCAATATCTTTAATGCTTTAGATGAACAGGTCCTACAGCAGAAAGTACAATGGGCCCGTCATTTCGATGTGATTGCCGGCTGGTCTTTGGGTGGACAGTTGGCTACGGTACTAGTCGATCAGATTCAAAAGCAATATGGACTGGAAAAAGTCTTGATTACTTTAGGTTCCAATCCTTGTTTTGTAGCAAACAATACATGGCCTGCGGCAATGTCGCAGCCGACTTTTCAGCAGTTTAAACAGTCTTTTGAGCAGGATGCGATTGCAACCCTGAAAAAGTTTGGCTATATGGTGTGTCAAGGTACGGAAACGACCAAAGCCGACTTTATCACCTTGCAAAGTTTGATTCAGGCACAGAATTTAGAAACTCTTCGTGAGGGATTAAATTGCCTTGCTCATTTAAACAATGTTGATATCTTGAAAAACTATCCGGGCCATCAGTATCATGTGTTTGCAAAACAGGATTTTTTAGTTAGTTACAAAGTTCAAAGAAATTTTCAAAAATTCAATGCAAAGTTTTTAACAACAGGACTGATTAGCGGGTCACATGGCTTTCCTTTATTTGAAGCTGAGCTAATAACTGGCAAAATCTGCCAATTTTTAAAGAAAATAGAACAAAGAAACGGATAACTGGCTTATATCGCAATTTATTTTTATTTCATGCAGGTTTAAGATCATGAAAAATTGATTATCAAGCATCTACAGGGAGTAATGGATGGCCGAATTAACTGATCTGGAATTTGATCTGGCACATATCTGGCATCCTTACACGTCCATGACTCAGCCCTTGCCGACCTTTAAAGTGAAACAGGCGCATGGCGCCATTATTGAGCTGGAAGATGGACGGCAACTGATTGATGGCATGTCGTCCTGGTGGTGTGCCATTCATGGCTATAACCATCCTGAGCTGAATCAAGCCGTGACGGATCAATTAGAAAAAATGTCGCATATCATGTTTGGTGGATTTACCCATGATCCTGCGATTGAACTGGGAAAATTATTATTAAAAATCACCCCGCCCAGTCTGGACAAAATTTTCTATGCTGATTCTGGGTCGGTTGCGGTAGAAGTAGCGTTAAAAATGGCAGTGCAATTTTGGACTGCACAGGGAAAAACTCAGAAAACCAATTTCGTCACTCCACGTTCCGGCTACCATGGTGATACCTGGAATGCCATGTCAGTCTGCGATCCCGTCACTGGCATGCATCAGATTTTTGGTTCCAGTTTACCGAATCGTTTCTTTGTGGCAGCCCCGCAAGTGGGCTTTGATGAGGAATGGAATCAAGCCGATATTGCGGAACTGGAACAGGTGCTAAAACAGCACCATGCCAGCATTGCCGCTTTAATTCTGGAGCCGATTGTGCAAGGTGCAGGCGGGATGCGCTTTTATCATCCTGAGTATTTACGTCAGGCCAAATTACTCTGTGAACAATATGATGTGCTGCTGATTTTTGATGAAATTGCCACCGGTTTTGGCCGTACTGGCAAACTGTTTGCTTGGGAACATGCCGGCGTTGAGCCGGATATCATGTGTATCGGTAAGGGTTTGACTGGCGGCTATATGACGCTTTCAGCCACCCTCACCAGCAAGCATGTAGCGGAAACCATTAGCTGCGGCGAGGCAGAGGTGTTTATGCATGGGCCGACCTTTATGGCCAACCCACTGGCCTGTGCAGTGGCGTTGAAAAGCACCGAAGTATTATTGGCGCAAGATTGGCAAGCCAATATCCAGCGCATCGAACAACAGTTACAGCAACATTTACAACCGCTCTTAAAACTGGATTATGTGCAGGATGTACGAGTGTTGGGGGCAATCGGTGTGGTAGAGCTGACATTCAATGTGAATATGAAAACCCTGCAACAACAGTTTGTAGAGCGAGGCATCTGGATACGTCCATTCGGTAAACTGGTCTATGTGATGCCGCCTTATGTAGTTAGCGAACAGCAGCTGAATACCTTGTTGCAACAACTGGTTGAAGTAGTTGAGCAGATGCAAGAGGTACTCGCATGAACCTGTTAAATGATGATGCACTAAATGACTCTCTGCTCAATGACTATGCACTCAAGCTCGATCACTTAAAACAGCAGGGCAATTTGCGCCAGTTTAGCTGCAATGTTCAGCAAGGCCGAATGATTGAAATTCAGGGTCATTCGATGCTGAATCTGGCATCCAACGATTATTTGGGTCTGGCAGCTGACTTGAGTTTGCGTGAACAGTTTTTTGACGAAACCCCGAATCAACTGCGCAGAATGAGTTCATCTTCTTCAAGACTGCTAACTGGAAACTTGCCTGAATACGAGTTATTAGAAGCCAGTTTAAGTCAGGCTTTTCATGGACGTGCGGCGCTGCTGTTTAACAGTGGCTATCACATGAATATCGGGATTCTACCGGCCTTAAGTGACAGTAAAACTTTAATTTTGGCAGATAAACTGGTGCATGCCAGCATGATTGATGGTATCCGTTTATCGGCTGCAAAATATATACGCTACCGGCACAATGACCTGAATCATCTGCAACAGCTTTTGCAGCAATACCATGCCGATGAGGCTTTTGATCGTATTATTGTGGTCACTGAATCCATTTTTAGCATGGATGGTGACGAAACCGATCTGGCTGAACTGGTTCGTATCAAACAGCAGTTTGCTAAAGTCATGCTCTATGTCGATGAAGCGCATGCCATTGGTGTGCGCGGCGAGCAAGGCTTGGGCTGTGCAGAACAGTATGAGGTGATTGATGAGATTGATCTGCTGGTCGGAACTTTTGGTAAGGCTCTGGCATCTGTTGGAGGCTATCTGATTTGCCATCCGATCATCCGTGAATATCTGATCAATGCCATGCGTCCACTGATTTTCAGTACCGCGCAGCCACCCATTTGTATGGCGTGGACCGATTTTATTTTCCAGAAAGTTTTAGGCTTAAAACCACAACGTCAACATTTGCAACAGATCAGTCAAAATCTGCAACAGTCGGTACAAGCCAAAGGCTTTGACTGTCCTTCGACTTCCCATATTGTGCCGGTAATTATTGGCGAGTCACAAAAGACGGTGAAAAAAGCCCGGCAGCTACAACAGGCCGGTTTTTATATTATGCCGGTGCGTCCGCCTACAGTGCCGAAACACAGTTCAAGATTACGTATCTCACTGACTTCTCAAGTCAATCAGGCTGACCTTGATCAGCTTGTGCGGTTACTGTGAGTCTAAACCGTGAATATTGATAAATCCCAGATTGCACGGCGTTTTGCACAGGCAGGACAAAGCTATGCCGAACATGCCGTAGTCCAAAAACAGATATGCCTGAATTTGATGCAATTGATGCAGCAGTTCTTGCTGCAAAACCGTTTGGATCGAGTTTTTGAAATCGGTTGTGGCTCAGGCAATTTAAGTCATTTGCTGATGCAAAACTTTGAAATAGATCATTTGTTTTTAAATGATCTATATTCCGAAGTGCAACAGCATTTTCAGGCTAAAGAAAATTTAGAATGGCAAATTGGCGATGTGGAACAACTAGATTTTCCGCAATCCCTTAACCTGATCGCTTCCAGTTCGGCTTTGCAATGGATCTCTGATCTGGATGCAGTTTTTAAAAAAAGTGCGGCTGCGCTTATCGAAAATGACTATTTTTGTTTTTCCACTTTTGGTCAGCAGAATTTGCAAGAAATTAAGGCACTCACTGGCCAAGGCTTGAATTATCTTCCGATTGGAGTGATTCAGGACAAACTGATCAAACAGGGTTTTGAAATTCTGCATCTGTCCGAGAGCCTGGAAACGTTGAGTTTTTCTCATCCCAAAGCAGTGCTGCAACATTTAAAGGCCACTGGTGTAACGGCAACCGCATCGCAGCATCGCTGGACCAAGCAGTCTTTACAGCAGTTCTATCAGGATTATCAGCAATTTTCTGAGCTGGATCAATCTGGTCAGCGCCATTATTCGCTGAGCTATCATCCCATTTATTGCATTGCACGGAGCACATCATGACCGCAGCGGTTTATTTTATCAGTGGTATTGATACCGGTATTGGCAAGACCTATACCACCGGTTATCTGGCAAAGGTGTGGAATGAACAGGGCAAAAAAACCATCACCCAAAAGCTGATTCAAACCGGCAATACCGATATTTCTGAAGATATCGAACAGCACCGTGAAATCATGCAGATGGGCTGGTTTCCGGAAGATGAAAGCAAACTGACCATGCCGGAAATATTCAGCTATCCTGCATCACCGCATCTGGCGACGAAAATTGATGGTCGTGAAATTGATTTTCAGAAAATTACAGCTGCGACTCAGCAACTGTGCGATCAATATGATGTGGTTTTACTTGAAGGCGCGGGCGGTTTGATGGTGCCCCTAACCACTGAGCTACTCACGATTGATTATATTGCTGAGAAAAAATTCCCGGTCATTCTGGTGAGTTCTGGTCGTTTGGGCAGCATTAACCATACGATTTTAAGTTTGGAAGCATTGAAAAGTCGTGGCTTGGAGTTATACGCACTGGCATATAACCTGAATGATGAATCACAAGATGCACTGATTTCCAAAGATACGGCTGAATTCTTAAAAAATTATCTGGCTCAACATTTCCCGAATGCCCAGTGGGTGGATATTCCAGTTTTATCCTAACTTTCTGCTCAAAAGAACAGTATAAAAAAGCCACTCGATTGAGTGGCTTTTTTATGTGCAATGAAAGCTGTTAAAAATTAAAACTTCTTAAAGCTTTTGTTGCCGAAAGGTTTACGTGGTGCATTTTCATCACGACGTTCACGATTGCCATAGCTATTCGCATCTTGACGTTCACGTTGGCCATAAGTGCCTTGATTGCCATCTTCACGGCGTGCACGTTGTTGACCATAACCAGTCTGGTTACCGTCTTGACGACGTTCACCACGTTGCGCGAAACTATTGCCATTGTTGCCGTCACGACGTTCTCGTTGGCCATAAGCAGTTTGGTTGCCATCTTGACGACGTTGTGCATGACCATTCTGGTTTTCGCGACGATCACGCTGTATATAAGTCATTGGAGTTTGGTTTTCACCTTCCTCAGTGTCACGGCGTTGTTGACGCAAATACCCACCACGACGTGCCGCCATCGGTTTCTCTTGCATACGTTCAGTACGACGTTTTGCCATGCCGAATAAACCTGTGCCTTGACGCGGTTTCAACTCAACAGATTTGGTCAAGTTGTCGATGTCAGCTTTATCCAGCTCCATCCAGCGACCGGTACGAAGTTCACGCGGTAAAATGACCGTGCCATAACGGGTACGTAGCAGGCGGCTGACTTTCAAACCTTGCGACTCGAAAATACGGCGCACTTCGCGGTTACGGCCTTCTTTTACTACCACTTGATACCAACGGTTGATACCGTCACCACCAATTTCAGAGAATGATTCAAATTTTGCCGGGCCATCATCTAAAACCACGCCTTTAAGCATGTTGTTTTTGATTTGTGGCGTTACTTCACCCATCACGCGAACAGCATATTCACGTTCAATTTCATTGGATGGGTGCATTAAGCGGTTGGCCAATTCACCATCGTTCGTGAACAGTAAAAGACCGGTTGAGTTAATGTCCAGACGGCCAACCATGACCCAGCGATCATTGGCAATTGCAGGCAATTGTTCAAATACGGTAGGGCGTGATTCAGGATCATTGCGTGAGCAAATTTCACCTTCTGGTTTGTAATAAATCAGAACACGACGACGAATTTCGTCTTCAATCTGAAATTGGACTTTACGACCATCGATGCGAAGCTCATCACCCGGTTCAATACGTTCACCCACTTGGGCAACGCGTCCATTGATACTTACACGACCAGCGGCAATGACTTCTTCCATATAACGGCGAGAACCCAAACCTACGCGTGCAAGCACCTTTTGTAATTTTTCACTCATGACAGCATAACCTTAGAAATTATCATCAACAGTTCACCTATTTACGACTTCGCTGCGTGAGCATCGAGCGCCATAAAAGCTTCCTTGGCATCCTGCAGGGGAGGCAATTGACCTAAAGACGCCAGGCCAAAAGCATTTAAAAATTGTGGCGTTGTAACTAACAACGCGGGTCTTCCCGGTAGCTCTCTGAAACCGGACTCTTTAATCCAGTTCCAGTCAAACAATGATCGAAGAATCTGACTATTGTTTGAAACTCCACGAATCTGTTCAATATCTGCTCGGGTTACTGGTTGATGATAAGCAATCACAGCAAGGGTTTCGAGCAGGGTTGGCGACAGGCGAGTTGGTCGCTCTGGCCAAACTTGAGTAATGATATTGCGATATTTAGCACGAACCTGAAAACGGAAACCTTGTGCGGTTTCGACCAGTTCGATCGACCGGCCATGTTGTAGCATGGCGAGTTGCTGTAATAACTGACGCAATTCCTGTTTAGTATATTGATTTTGGAACGCTTCTTTCAAACGTGCAAGCGAAACCGCTGTTTCACTGGCAAAAATAATGGCTTCCAGTTGCATTAGCACTTCATGTTGATTCTCGGCAACAGAGAGAGATGTGGCTTGATGATCCATTATATAGCTACTCCTTGAATCGCAAGTGGCGCTTCAATACCGGTGGCAATAATCGTGACTTTTTGTTGCCGGGTGAGTTCTAAAATGGCCATAAATGTGACTACCATTCCCATGCGCCCTTGGCTGGGTCTGAGTAATGCTTCAAAATGTAAAATTTCACCTGAGCGTAAGCGGCTTTCAATAAAGGCAATACGTTCTTCAAGCAACACCGGTTCTTGCTGAATTTGGTGGGTGACCGGTTCTGGTCGATTAAACACGCAAAACAGGGCATCGCGTAGCAAGCCAATATCATAACCTTCATTGCTTTGTACCACCTGACCCAGACTGATATTGGCCGGAAAAGTATCACGTTCCAGTACGGGCATTTGACCTAAACGTTCAGCCGCCTGTTTGACCCGTAAATAGGTTTCCAGCCGGTCAATCAGTTCCTGTTTCGGATCTTTTTCAACACTAATGCTTGCACTTGGCTTTGGCAGCAACAGTCGTGATTTCAGGTCGGCCAATAAGGCTGCCATGACCATATAATCTGCCGTCAGCTCAATATTCAACGACTTCATGGCATCCATATAAGATAGATATTGAGCCGCAATTGGAGCGATATCGAGTCGCAATAAGTCGAAACCGCTTTTTTGAATCAGGTAAATCAGGAAGTCGAGTGGACCTTCGAAATGCTCTAGCAGAATTTCAAATGCAGCAGGAGGAATATATAAATCCTCTGGAATCGATTCTTGCCACTCATCCATCACACGGATAGGTGAGCTTGGCTCCATAGGATCATGGATTGGTTGATTCATTGCAGTTTTAGGCCACGCGAATTTTCAAAGGCATGCAGGATGATGCTTTTGCTTCGATCTCACATCGAAAGAAAAAGCACGTAATTAGTCAGCGCTAGTGTAATGGAAATTTGACTTCAAATAAATTAGTTAAGTGATCAAATACAAAAAAACCTGAAATTAAGTAAGGTTTTTGAGCGGCTGGATTATGTGAAATTGCTGGGGTTGCTTTGATATTGGCTTTTTTGACTGATAAATTGGATTTTATATTTAAAGTGTCATGAGGGAAAATTCATCCATGTCGTCCCGTTTTATACGCTGAATAAAATAAAAGTTTTAACAGCATAGAGTCGAGTTCTAAATAGATTAAAACAAAAATTTTAGGCAAGATGAAAACCAATAACAAGAGATGTAATCTGTCATGAGCAATAATCAAAAAGTACAGGAAAATGAATATGGTCAGTTTATTGGATTTCCCGTTTCTCATGCTTTACCGATCCATTTTTTAGCAGAAACCCTGTATGGCAAGTATGCTAATTTGCATGTGCTGTCTTCAGCAATACTTGATCCGGATCGGCTGCAGCAAATTTGGCAATCTGTAAATAGCGAGGGTGATCGCAGCTGCTGGACCTATTTACCTTATCCGGGTTTTGAACATGCTGCGGAGTTGCAGCGTGCCTTAGAGCACAGTTTTGGTTTTCAAGGCAGTACGCATTATTTAATTGAAGTGAACCAGATTATGGTGGGATGGGTGGGCTTAATTAATCAATGTCCTGCGGATCATGTCATAGAAATTGGAAATGTTTATTTTTCTCATCAAATGAAGCAGTCTACGGCATCAACTGAAGTGATTTATCTATTATTGAAAGCGTGTTTTGAGCAGGGCTTTCGCCGTGTGGAATGGAAATGTGATGAATTGAATCAACCTTCAAAACGTGCAGCTTTACGTTTTGGATTTCAGTATGAAGGCACCTTTCGTCAACACCGTATAGCTAAAGGGCGTAACCGCAATACAGCCTGGTTTTCAATTTTAGATGAGGAATGGTCTAAACTGGAAAAAGCCTATCTGGCCTGGCTAAAAGCAGATAATTTTGATGAAGATGGCAAGCAGAAGATGCGCTTAAAAGAATTTATCGATGACTGAATCACTGCTGTTGATGCACTTATTTTAGTTGCCTGAGATTTATTGCAAACTCAATCATGTGCTGGCACTGATCTCTGAGACATAAATGATGATGAGCAAGTTGAACAAATAGCGCATCTACCTGGGAAACATCCAGAAAATATTCAAACAGCTGATCGTCGATTTTTATTATTTTGCGCTCCTCATCAGGACTAAAGATCACTTGAGTTTCAGATTCTAAAGTCCAGGGGAGCTGCACATATAGAGTATTCTCTTCGGAGAACTGATCAATATTGAGCAATACATGAAATAAGTCCATTTCGCCTCTTTCTGTTTTTTCTTTTTGTAGGAGTTGATGACGCACTTATTCAAACGCGCTGACATCACCTGCGCCATGACGAATCACTTCCGGATGTTCACCAGATAAATCGACAATACTGGTCGTACTTAAAGTGCCCAATCCACCATCAATAAACACATCAATGCGTTTGCCCAGTTCCATTTCAATATCATAAGGATCGTCGAGAGGTTCTGCATGATTGGGCAAAATCAGGGTGCTGGTTAATAAAGGTTCATCCAGTTCCTTCAGTAACATGCGACAAATCGGGTTGCTCGGAATACGTAATCCAATGGTTTTCTTTTTTGGATGCATCAGTCGCTTAGGCACTTCACTGGTCGCAGGCAGAATAAAGGTGGTGATTGCCGGGGTATTGTTTTTAAGTAGACGATACATGGCATTGTCCACTTTGGCATAAGTGGCAATATCGGATAAGTCGCAACAAAGAATGGCATATTGATGCTTTGGACCGAGACCACGAATCTGTGCAATCCGTTCCATGGCATTTTTATTTCCGATCTGACAACCAATGGCATAGGCGGCATCGGTCGGGTAAACCACGACATCGCCCGCGCGAATACGTTCTACCGCTTGGCTGATCAAACGTGGTTGAGGATTATCAGGATGTACTCTTAAATGCAGCATATTTATTCTCTCCCGATGTGTTAATAAGCATTATCTGTTGATTTTACAAAGTCTTGCAATCAGGGTTTGATGATTTTGTGTAATTTAATCCAGCAGGTTACGTTGAAACTCATCACTTTGTAATGTTTTGCCACTCCGGGTACAGGCACAGATACAGGCAATAAAATGTGCAGCATCACGTGGCAGCTTGGCTTCACCTGAAAAATAACGCTGCACTTGCGCATAAACATTGTCTTTAAAAGTGCTGCCATCACCGCCATCACCTGTCAGGTTATCTAAAGACACCCGAAATTTACGACCAAAAGCTTGGGCAAACATCCATTCAATCGCCTGCGGCTTGACTTCGACCTGTTCAAATAAAGCCTGCTGTTCTGCACTGCGTCCATCCGGGGCATACCAATAGCCTAAATCGGGTAATAGTCGTCTTTTTTCGCCGGCAATAGTCCAGTGGCTAATTTCATGCAAAGCACTATTAAAAAAGCCATGGGCAAATTGAATACGGGCAGGGGCATCTTCCGTTGCCGGAAAATATTCAGGTTCAAAATCACCTTTGACTAAACTCACATTTAAGTGGGAAAACCAGTGATTAAAGTGTAATATAAGCCAATCTACTTGTTGAACTTCTGTTTGCAAACTGGCCCAAGGTGAGCGTTGCACAGGGTCTATATAAACAGCAGAATTTGAGGTTAAATAAGTGGTTAACTGTAATGAAGTGGTGACTTCAGGTTGCGGCTGCAACTGATGCATGACTTGTATTACCCAATTGATCTGTCTAAATAAGTACAAAATTGTATCTTAATCTTTGACAGAGTACCGATGAATTTGTAGAATTGCCGCCTTAATTATGTCAGCAAATACCTTTCCGGCACAGATTGAGCCGTTTAAATGGGCTGAACAAGGCTTTACATGGTCAGGTACCCTGCCATTGTCTCGCTTTGTTCGCATTTCCCGTGAAGCTGTTGGATCAATTGATGATCAATTGATTAACATAGACTGTAAGCTATCAATGGATGCGTATCATCGTATCGTATGGTTAGATGGTCATGTTGAAACGAAAGTACCAATGGAATGTCAGCGTTGTCTGAATCCTGTTGAAATTCCTCTCGTTTCAGACTTTCATTTAGCGCTTGTGGATGATGAATCACTGATAGAGCGCTTGGATGAGGATGCTGATTTCATCGTCTTAGGTGAAAGTGAAGCAACGACAAAAGGTAGCTATGATGCTCCTGCGACGGCTGATTTACTTTCTCTGATAGAAGATGAATTGTTATTGTTGGTGCCTTTGTCTCCTAAGCATGACGTTTGTGAGCATAAGCATCAACCTGCCACTGATGACATTGTCGAAGAAAAACGGGACAACCCGTTTGATGTTTTGGCAAGTTTGAAGGGTAAACTTAACTAATTTTTGTGTTATACTGTTAAGTATAAGACAACTGAATTTGTTCTGATCCATTTTTTCGATCTTTGTAAGGAGCCATCATGGCCGTTCAGCAAAACCGTAAAAGTCGCTCTCGCCGTGACATGCGCCGTTCACATGACGCTTTAACCGAGAATGCATTAACTGTAGACCAAGCTACTGGCGAGACTCACCGTCGTCACCACGTATCTAAAGATGGTATCTACCGTGGTCGCCAATTATTCGCTAAAGCATCTGCTGAATAATTGATGATGTATTAAGCGTCAAGCTTAGTAGAAAAAATGGGAGCGTTAAGCTCCCTTTTTTTATGGCTTCTTTTTGTTGTATTTGGCAATTACCAAAACAAAAATTAAGTGTTAAATTCCGTTCCGTAAATAAGCTTACATAAGTGTCTGTTGGTTATTTAACCGGTTGTTGAATAACAACAGCACTTCATTAAAGGATTTTTTTATGTCTGCTAAACAACTCGAGCAAGTCGCTCAGGCAACAAAAACAGCATTTGTATTTCCGGGTCAGGGCTCACAAAAAGTCGGTATGCTCGCAGATTTGGCTGAACAGTTTAGTAGCGTGACAGAAACTTTTGCAGAAGCATCGGCAGCTGTAGGTTTTGACCTATGGCAGATCGCACAAAGCGGCGAAGGTTTGAATCAGACTGAATTTACCCAGCCGGTATTGCTCACCGCAAGTATTGCGCTTTGGCGTGTGTGGTTGGAGTTGGGTGGGGTAGCGCCAAAATATCTTGCAGGACACTCACTCGGTGAATACAGCGCACTGGTTGCTGCTGGGTCAATGAGCTTGGGTGATGCGGTAAAACTGGTAAATTTACGCGGTAAATTGATGCAAGACGCTGTTCCTCAAGGTCAGGGTGCAATGGCGGCAATTTTAGGTTTTGATGATGCTCAAGTGATTGAGCTTTGCGCGCAAACCAGTGCTGCAGGTCAAGGCAGCGTAGAAGCAGCCAATTTCAATGCACAAGGCCAAGTGGTCATTGCTGGTGATAAAGCAGCAGTAGAAGCGGTAATGGCTGCGGCAAAAGAACAATCAGGTAAAGCCATTGCATTACCGGTTTCTGTTCCATCGCATTGTTCACTGATGAAACCGGCTGCTGACAAATTTGCACAAGCTTTGGAACAAACTGCCATTGAGCTACCTGGCCTTCCTGTAATACAAAATGTCAACGCGGGAATCGCGACAGATGTAGCAGGATTACGTCAAGCACTGACTGCACAATTGTATCAATCTGTGCAATGGACCAAGACCATGCAGTTCCTTCAAGATCAAGGAATCCAGTATGTGGTTGAATGTGGTCCGGGCAATGTACTGGCTAACCTTGCGAAGCGTTTACCAAATATCGAAAAAGCATTCCCACTCGACAGCAAGAGTCGTATGGAAGATGCACTTAACGCCATTTTAGTGGCTGAAGGAAAAATTGCATGACACAGGAACGCAAAGTCGCATTAGTGACAGGCGCGAGCAGAGGGATTGGTGCAGCCATCGCTCAGCAATTGATTCAAGACGGTTATTTTGTCGTAGGTACAGCAACTAGCGAAGCAGGGGCAGAAAAATTATCTGCAAGTTTTGCGGAAAATGGTGCTGGTGCAGTGCTGGATGTGCGTGAAGCGACTACCATTGATGCATTAGTTACAGATATTGAACAAAAATATGGCCCTGTTCTTGTATTAGTCAATAATGCCGGCATTACCAAAGATAATTTGTTACTTCGTATGTCTGAAGATGACTGGGATGATATTCTCAATATTCATTTGAAAGCCGTATACCGCCTGTCTAAGCGTGTTTTAAAAGGCATGACCAAAGCACGTTTCGGCCGCATTATTAATATCAGTTCTGTCGTGGCACACTTTGCAAACCCGGGCCAAGCCAACTATTCTGCTGCCAAAGCAGGGATTGAGGCGTTTGGTCGCAGCCTTGCAAAAGAAATGGGCAGCCGCCAAATTACCGTGAATGCTGTGGCGCCCGGCTTTATTGTGACAGAAATGACTGAACAATTAAGCGAAGACATTCGTAAGAAAATGAGTGATCAAGTGGCATTGAACCGTTTAGGTGATCCGCAAGATATCGCACATGCCGTGAGTTTTTTAGCGAGCGAAAAAGCGAGTTATATCACTGGCACTGTTTTACATGTAAATGGTGGTTTGTACATGAGCTAATTGGCTGATGTATAAACTTTGCAAAAATTATATATTCAATTAAACTAACGGCATTAAAAACGCCACAAGCAATGAGGAGAATTCCTGTGAGCGATATCGAACTACGTATCAAACAAGCGGTTGCAGAACAACTTGGTCTTAAAGCTGAAGAGATTAAAAACGAAGCATCTTTCATGGATGACTTAGGTGCTGACTCTTTGGACTTAGTTGAGCTTGTTATGTCTTTCGAAAATGATTTTGACATCACTATCCCTGATGAAGATTCTAACGAAATCACCACTGTTCAATCAGCTATTGACTATGTTTCTAAGAAACTAGGTTAATTGTTGTTTCAGCTCTGCTGAATATGAAGAAGCCACCTTTTAGGTGGCTTCTTTATTTAGGGTCTGTTGACAATTCGTCTATGTTTGCGACTACGAGTATTTTTTAGAGGATACAAGGCGTGTACTACAAAATTTAGTCATTCTAAATGCGTAGTTCACAACGACGTAGCATCAAAAAATACTCTAGTCCCGAAGGGTTGTGGCTAAAATTATTCCAGTCTTCGTTATGAAATTTAAAAATGGAACCACCATTCTTTGCATTTCATTCCTCGCCTGCTCAATTTTAGCCCACAACGCAAGCCATTTATGAAATGTCAATAGACCCTAATCACCTAAATGACAATTACATATCTTTACTGTTGCTTGACCAAAGACAACCTTCCTATGAATAAATTTTATGTATAAAAAAAGGATGCCGTTTCAAATCGCATGAATAATAATGATGGAGAAGTACAATGGGTCTTTTTGATTTTGTAAAAGGTATTGGTAAAAAAAATACAGCACCAGCAGAACCACAGCCAGCTCCGGCCACACCTACCACTCCAGCAGAACCTTCTGCACAAGAAATCGCAAACAAGCTTCTGGGACATATCAAAGCATTAGGTTTGCCTGTAAAAGGGCTATCTGTCAGTTATAACGGAAATAGCGATCTGGCGACCATTAAAGGGCAAGTACAAAGCCAGGCAGACCGCGAAAAAATTATTTTAGCCGTCGGAAATGTAGATCATGTGGCGAAAGTGGATGATCAGATGACTGTTGCTACGCCAGAACCGGCAAGTAAATTCTATACGGTTAAATCAGGCGATACCCTGTCCAAGATTTCAAAAGAATATTATGGCGATGCCAATCAATATAACAAAATATTTGAGGCTAACCGTCCGTTATTAAAAGATGCGGATGATATTTTCCCTGGTCAAGTACTGCGTATTCCGACTTAAGCTGGACGCTATAAAAAAGGCGCTTCGAGCGCCTTTTTTATCGTAATTTGTGTTGTAGTTTAAGTCGGGCAAGTTGTTTCTTATCTAAAAATTTTTTAGGGTCCAAATAATAGTGTTGCACCAGAATCTGAATCAATTTTCTGCGATTCTCTTTGTTGAACATATTCAGGTCAATATGTGCCATTTTGTATTGCTTGCGAAACTCAGGTTTTAAAATAAAGCCGATACTACTCGTTTTCCACTGTTGCTCTTGGCTAGAGAGTTGTACTCCAGATGAGTTAAGGGCGCGATATTTTAATATGTGGGAAGAGTAAAGCTGAGTCCTTAACAGCTTATTGCGTTGCACCAGTTTCTTGAGCTTTATTCCAAAACTTTGAATAGAGATGGTTTGGCTGGTCACTACCAATTTCATATTCATTGCCATCAATGCCAGCATCAGGATGAACAGGACCATGAACCAGCCCGACATGGATTGATGCAATAAATACTGCATCAGACTGCTCAAATCCTGAACCAGAGCAAAAGGACTAACTGAGTGCTGTGCTAAAACAATCAATATGGCAGGAATAAAGATTAACCCGATAAAATAACGGGGCAGATAATGACATTGAAATAGTGGATATTCAGTTGCTATGTCCATGAATCATCACCTTTCAAGAAAAGTATAAATAGGGCGTGAAGGCTATTTTTATTGCAATGGCTGTTCCATGCTGGTACAGATATTGCCTAACAGGATTATGAATTTACTTCTGATAATTAATGCTATTTAAATTTTTTAATGCTTTTTTAGTATCCTGTTTTCTTTTAACACTTTATTTTAAGTTTTTGAGTTTACAAGGATTTATCTATTTTGTTGTAGATTTGAATAGGAAGGTAAATGCTGTTGTTGATTGATTAACTAGCTACTTTTGAATGTTTTCTATGATATTTGGATTTCTATATTTAAGGGCAATATGAACTTGATGGGTTATATCGCTATACAGACCAAATTAATGAAATTTTTCAGGCACAAATTTTGCTGGTTGTTATTCAAATTATTTGAATGAACGGTAAAAAATGAGCTATCAAATTCATCCTTGTACAGAAAATTCAGCAGCAGATTTTATAATTTTATCATCCGGTCTGGGCGGGCATGCCAGTTACTGGAAAGCTCAAATTGAAGCATTCATCCCATATTTTCATGTTTTAACTTATGATCAGGAAGGTTGTCATGCCGATTCCTCCATTTTGCCAGATCACTATACAATTACCGATATGGCAGCACAGTTGCTGGGCATTCTAAAACGGGAAAAAATCCAGTCTTTTCATTTTATTGGACATGCAATTGGCGGGTTTATTGGTGCGGAACTGGCGCTAGCTATAAACGCATCGGAATTGAAACTACTCAGCCTGACCTGTATTAATTCGTGGGATAAACTCGATCCACATACCCAAAAATGTTTTGAAGCCCGGATTCATTTATTAAAGTCAGCAGGTGCTGAAGCTTATGTCCGAGCACAGGGGTTATTTTTATATCCACCGGCATGGACTTCAACACATCATCAACATTTAACAACTTTAGAAAATCTTCAGCTTGAAGATTTTCCACCTTCAGAAAATGTGCTCAAGCGAATTCAGGCAGCACAGCAATTTAAAATCAATGATCAGCATAGGCAGGTTTTAGAGCATAGCCAACTGCATTTTATTGCCAATCAGGATGATTTTTTGGTTCCTGTACATAAGTCGGGTGATTTAAAGCAACGACTTGGTCATGGGCAACTCAGTATTTTGGCCTCAGGTGCACATGCATCCACAGTCACAGAGCCTGAATTGCTTAATAAAACCATGCTGCAATTTTTTCAACATCATTTTTTAAAAGTAACTTCACTGTCGAATTAAGCAGGCTTATTTATAGCAATAACCGGTAAATTTTTTATTCAACCGTGATTCCTAAAATCGCGGTTTTTTTATTGATTTTTAGCTCAAAAATTCCAGTATTGCTAAATAATGAATGTATGGTTTTTTATCAAAGAATGCATTTTTTTGGAGCTGTCATTCCTATAACGGTGCACTGTTTTAAAAGTTTATTTTACTATTTGATAAAATAAATAAATTATAAATATTTGATAAATAATAATTAAAAATATTTGGCACAGAATATGCTAAATATTAATTATAACAAACCCAAGACAGTTGCTTAAAGCATATTGATAACCAGATGGTAAAAAAAGAGGTATGAGAAATGAAAATAGGCGTCTTTTGTCCAATCGGAAATAATGGCTGGTTGCTCTCGGAAAATGCACCGCAATATAAACCAAGTTTTGAAATGAACAAGCAAATTGTACAGCGTGCAGAACATTATGGATTTGACTTTGCACTTTCGATGATCAAGCTGCGCGGCTTTGGTGGGAAAACCGAATTTTGGGATCATAACCTCGAAACATTTACCTTAATGGCAGGCCTTGCTGCGGTGACCAGCAAAATTAAAATTTATGCTACTGCGGCAACTTTGGTGATGCCGCCTGCGATTGTAGCCCGTATGGCATCGACCATTGATTCCATTTCAAATGGACGTTTCGGTCTGAATGTGGTGACTGGCTGGCAAGCACCAGAATATAAACAGATGGGTATGTGGCCAGGCGATGAATACTTCGCAAAACGTTATGACTATTTGTCTGAATATGTCGAAATTTTACGTGAACTTTGGGCAACCGGAAAATCGGACTTTAAAGGTGAGCATTTTCAAATGGAGGATTGCCGGGTCAGTCCGTTACCGCAAGCAGACATGAAAATCATCTGCGCAGGACAATCCGATACCGGACTGGAATTCTCGGCCAAATATGCAGACTATAACTTTGTTTTTGGTAAAGGTTTAAATACACCAACCGCTTATGCAGACATCAATGACCGCTTAAAGGCACATACAGACAAAACCGGACGCGATGTACAAACCTATGTGCTGTTTATGGTGATTGCCGCAGAAACTGATGAAGAAGCTTTTGCAAAATGGCAAAGCTACAACGATGGGGCAGATGTCGAAGCGATTAACTGGCTTATGAACCAAGGTGGTAAAGATACCAAATCCGGTGCTGATACCAATATTCGTCAAATGGCGTCTAGTGTATCTCCAGTCAATATCAACATGGGAACCATTGTCGGCTCTTTTGAAAACGTTGCAAAAATGCTGGATGAAATTAGTGAAATCGACGGAACCGAAGGCATTCTTTTAACCTTTGATGATTTTATTCAAGGTGTAGAAGATTTCGGTCAAAAAATTCAACCGTTAATGAAATGTCGTGAGCATATTGTCATTGAAGCTGATGTGACTCAAATCCCAACGTTGGAGAAATCAGCATGAATACAAATGAATCCTTGGAAAATGTGGTCTGTACCGGATTTACCCAAGCCGCCGGTACTGGAAAAGTGTTAAAGGCTGAACCTGAAGCGATCCAACTGGCGCCTGAGCAAACTGCTTTAATTGTGATTGACATGCAGAATGCCTATACCTCAAAAGGTGGCTATTTAGACTTGGCAGGTTTTGATGTTTCAAAAACCAAGCCGGTGGTGGAGAACATCAGAAAAGCAGTTGATGCAGCGCATGCATCAAACATTCAGGTGATTTATTTTAAAAATGGTTGGGATGATCAGTATGTAGAAGCGGGTGGAGTGAATTCTCCCAATTTCCATAAATCCAATGCCTTAAAAACTATGCGTAAACACCCTGAACTACAAGGAAAATTACTCGCTAAAGGTAGTTGGGACTTTGAACTGATTGATGAACTCAAACCTTTGGCGCAAGACATCGTCATTGAAAAACCACGTTATAGCGGTTTCTTTAATACGGCGCTGGACAGCATGTTACGTAGCAAAGGCATTCGGAATCTGGTGTTTGTCGGTATAGCCACCAATGTCTGTGTCGAATCGACTTTAAGAGATGGCTTTTTCCTGGAGTATTTTGGTGTAGCACTGGACGATGCCTGTTATCAGGCTGGGCCGGTGGAAGCACATGCAGCCAGTCTGTATAACATCAAAACCTTCTTTGGCTGGGTATCCGATACGCAAAATTTCGTCGAAACCTTTCAATCCAAATCACACATCTTAGAAAAATCAGCTTAAGTCGCTAAAGGGGAAAACACATGCCTAAAGAAATTATTTTACCCGCAGGTACAGGAAAACCATTGGCACCGTACGTGCCGGCAACCAAAGCGGACAATATTGTTTACGTGTCAGGTACTTTGGCTTTTGATGAAAATAACAATGTCGTGCATGTCGGCGATGCTGCTGCACAAACCCGTCACATTTTGGAAACCATTAAAAAAGTGCTTGAAACGGCAGGCGGCAGCATGGATGACGTGACCTTTAATCATGTCTTTGTCAAAGACTGGGCGGATTATGCTGCCATCAATACTGTCTATGCCGAGTATTTCCCGGGCGATAAACCGGCACGCTATTGCGTACAAACCGGCTTGGTGAAACCGGATGCTTTGGTTGAAATTGCATCTATTGCCCATGTTTAAATGATGAAAATTTTCAAGAAAACAGATCTAACCAGAGATCAATAAAGGACAAAGCTGAAATTCAATTTGAATGATCAAGAGTCGAATTTCAGTGATGGAGGTGATGATGAACAGCAAAATCATGGCAGTTCAATCTGCAAAAGATTTACTACAGCATGCGCAAAATTTTCAAATGACTGCTGATGACACACATACACAAATTGCTTCGTCTACTTTTAGACAAGGGATGTCCAATTTAGGTGCAGCTGTCAATGTAATTACCACAGATGGTGCAGCGGGGCAGGCCGGTTTTACCGCTTCCGCTGTGTGTAGTGTCACTGATTCGCCGCCAACCTTATTGGTGTGTTTAAACCGTTCGGCGTCTGTATTTGAAACCTTTAAATGCAACCAGGTACTATGTGTAAATACTCTTGCTGCACATCACACTGAATTATCAAATGTTTTTGGTGGGAAAACGCCAATGTCGGAACGATTCTTGCGTGGAAAATGGTCAACACTGATCACACAAGCGCCTGTATTGGAAGATGCATTGGTGTCGTTTGATTGTGAAATAGTGCAGAGCATGTCGGTCGGCAGTCACGATGTACTGATTTGTCAGGTCAAAGCCATGAAACAAAATGAAGGCAAGAATGCATTGATGTATTTCAACCGTGCTTATTGTGAGCCGCAACCCATGAATTAATCCAATATCCTAATTAAGGGGAGGGGAAACCCATGCAAAAAAAAGAATCGTGGTTTCCGAAATTTAAGCCTTACCAAGGCAATCTAGATACAACACCAGTACAGGTAGATGAATATTTACCTGCGGGGAAAAGTATAGTTTTAGGCTTGCAACACGCTTTTGCCATGTTTGGGGCAACGGTGCTTGCACCTTTGTTGATGGGTTTCGATCCGAACTTAACCATTCTAATTACCGGAATCGGAACCATTTTATTTTTCCTGATTACCGGCGGCCGCATGCCGAGTTATCTGGGATCGAGCTTTGCTTTTATTGGAGCAGTTGCTGCAGCAACCGGTTATGCCGGTGCAGGATCTAACCCCAATATTGCCTTGGCGCTGGGTGGAACCATTGTCTGTGGTCTGATTTATGCGGGTATTGGTCTGATTGTCATGAAAACCGGTACCAGCTGGATTGAAAAACTGATGCCCCCGATTGTCACAGGTGCCATTGTGATGATTATCGGGTTGAATCTTGCACCTGTGACCATTAAAAGTGTCTCTGCAAGTTCATTCGATACCTGGATGGCGGTGGTCACCATTATCTGTATTAGTGTAGTGGCCGTGTTTACCCGTGGCATGGTGCGCCGTTTATTACTTTTACTCGGTATTGTGGCTGCCTATTTTATTTATTTCCTGATGACCAATGTCATGGGCTTTGGCACACCGATTAATTTCAGTGCTGTTTCTGAAGCTGCCTGGATTGGTTTACCGACTTTGCATAGTCCTGTGTTTAATGCCAATGCCATTTTATTGATTGCACCAGTTGCGCTGATTTTAGTTGCAGAAAACTTGGGTCACTTTAAAGCAGTTTCGGGCATGACAGGCAAAAATCTTGATCCATATATGGGGCGTGCATTCTTTGCAGACGGTATATGTACTTCAATGTCTGCATCGGTTGGTGGTACAGGTATGACCACGTATGCTGAAAATATTGGCGTTATGGCCGTCACTAAAGTCTATTCAACGACAATTTTTGTGGTGGCAGGTCTGTTTGCCATTTTACTGGGTTTGTCACCTAAATTCGGCGCCGTGATTAGTACTATTCCAGTAGCTTTATTGGGCGGTGCATCGATCATGGTATTTGGTTTGATTACCGTAGCTGGTGCAAAAATCTGGATTGATAACAAAGTCGATTTCACCAAAAACAGCACGTTAATTATTGCTGCGGTCAGCCTGATTATGGGCGCAGGTAACTTCAGTTTAAAAATTGGGATTTTCGATTTAGGTGGTATTGGTACTGCAACTCTAGCGGCGATTGTACTGAATCTGTTTTTGAATCGTGGTGAAGAAAAAACCAGTTCCAGCAGTGAAAATACAGAAACCTCGGCTACCCCTGTAGTTAACCCTTAGGAGGATATTTTGAGTCAGACAATTGCATTTATTGGACTCGGGGCAATGGGATGGTATATGGCCTCCCATCTTCCTAAACTTGGACATGAAGTTTGGGTCTGGAATAGAACCCCCTCCAAAGCAGTTCATCATTCGATTAGCTTTCAAACGCAATCTGTCGATATCGAAAAAGCAGTCCAAGCTGATTATATATTTTCATGTTTACCGACCAGTGCGGATGTAGAGCAATTGATTGCCGCATATCCACCCAAGTCAGGCAGTATCTGGATTGATTGCACCAGTGGTGTTCCACAATCTGCACAACAGTTAAATCGAGCTTTAAAAAAAATAGGGGTCGAATATCTGGATGCACCGGTTTCAGGTCAAACCATCGGCGCTGAAAAAGGTACTTTAACCGTGATGATCGGTGGCGATGAGGGTGCTTTTGATAAAGCTAAACCGATCATTGCTGCATTTTCAGATCTCATTGAATATGTCGGCGAAAGCGGTTCTGGCTTCGCGGTAAAAGCAATTAACAATACCTTGATGGCCACGCATTTATGGGCTTTGGCAGAAGGTTTAACGGTGCTGAAATCAAAAGGCGTGGATTTGTCAGCAGCTTTGAACTGTATTAATCATTCCAGTGGTAAAAGCAGCATGTCTGAAAATATTATGGCGCAGCGGGTCCTTAGCCGAAGTTTTGATAAAACCTTTGCGCTGGATCTGTTGCAAAAAGATATTAGCATTGCTATCGATTTGATCCAGCAAGAGTCATTGCAGCTTCCAAGTATGCACCTGATTCAGGAGCAATTTACCCACTTTGAAAAAGATGAGGCGAGTCAACTGGATTTTTCTGCTGCTGTGCAAGGTTTAGAAAAAATCAATCAAATCGAGTTGCGATAAATCTATCACTTATCAGCTTAAATCATTCATTAAAAACCTGGATTTTAAAGTCCGGGTTTTTTATTTGAAGTGCTTTGGGCATTCAGTTATTTAACAGTTCTATTTTATCCAATGACAGAACAAAGGTTAGATGTACGAAAGTGGGTTATTCTCCGAATAAGCTGCTCATCGATACCTGTTTTAAATGTGTACAATTAAACCTATAATTTAAAAGTGAATATAAATAAAAATAAGGGGATGTATGAAAGGGCAGATATTGGATTTTTCTATTCAGAGCAATTCTGGCGTAATCAGTGGTGATGATCAAAACCGTTACCAGTTTTCTGGAGCAAGCTGGCGTGGGCAAGTTCCACCTGCACGCGGTCAGAAAGTTGATTTTACCGTGGATGGAACGGGTCAGGCCAATGATATTTATGTGTTGAGTTCAGCTTCAGTATTTCCAACTCAAGTGGGCGAGAAAAACAGAATTATTGCAGCAATTTTGGCTTTTTTTCTCGGCGGCTTCGGGGTTCATAAATTTTATTTGGGGCAAATTGGCTGGGGCATTGTTTATCTGATTTTCTGCTGGACTTTTATTCCTGCCTTGGTCGCTTTTATCGAATTTATTATTTACTTGTGTACCTCAGACGAAGAATTTGCCCGAAAATATGGCTAAATTTTGGTTGTAAAAAGGGCGATATCGCCCTTTTTTTATCTGATTTATTTGGCAGGTTGACCCCATTTATTCGTTTCTTGCTTAGTTTCTGTTGCCAGCCAAACAATTAATAAAATAGTACCAATTAGAGGAATAAGTGCAATTAAGAACCACCAACCTGAACGACCTGTATCATGTAAGCGTCGAACTGCTACTGCAAGGCTTGGAATAAAGAGTGCCAAGACCACAATTGCATAAAAGACAAATTCAGTACCGAGGATGGTATCAATGATTTGAGCAATAACTAAAATAATAAATTGAACCAAGGCAAAGAACCAGTATTCTTTACGACGAGCACGACCTTTAAAATTTGCATAATTTTTTAAGCCTTTGACAAACCAGTCAATCATATTAAATTGTTCTTCAGCCTTGTTTTGATCTGAAATTTTGTCTAGCTGCTGTGAAATATTGTATATAGGGTTGCTAGGCGTTAATGCGGTAAAAATTTGAGTTGCATTACCTGTTGTACTATCGATATCAAAATCTACCCGATCGCCACGAGTTGGTGGACGTTGTCCACGCCATTCTGCACCGGTAAAATTATAGCGGTTCTGGTCGTCCGCACTGATAATGCCTGAATTGGTTTGGATGGAAAAATCCAGAATTGTTCCTTTCATTTTTAACCTCTATTTTTATGATATACGTTATAAATTTAGTCTTGTTATTGCATATCACTATAGCAGAAATGCTTAAAATTTAAACTTTTTGTTATTTTAAATTACTGTATTTAAATGATTTTTTTAAATAAAAATTCCCGCTTAAAGCGGGAGTTTTCTATTGTGGGAATACTTTTAATCCATATCCGTTAAAATTTATACCAGTAAGATTCCTGCCATCTCTACAATAAAATTTGTGCTCTAAACTTTTAAAGTTTGGATGAACTTTATGTGGTCTTAAATATTGTGAGCGAATCGGTTCTGCTACTAAGTCCGCGAGTTGTAACCCAGTAGAGTTTGATTTTTTATCAATAAATTTAATTTCAAAAGGGAACTTTTCACTTTTCCAATTTTCACCATTTTTTATGGTTTCAAATGCGGATTCTAGCTTCAAATTCTGTTGCTTTCCTCTACTTTCAATTGAAATGTGTGAAACTCTATTTTCTTGTTTCCTTTCTTTCATGAATTTATAAATACGTTCTAGGGAATACTTTAAAGCTAGTTCATAAGGATTCTGCGGAATAATATATTTTTCTTTTAATTTCTGTTTGTCTATTACTGTTGCAATAAGAATAAAGTTTGTTGACTCTATAATTTCGGTCAGGCGATCTAGAAAAACTTTTCTAAATTTTGAATCTTGTAAGCATTCAAAATCACCAATACAGTTCATCATGTCGTAACAATGAATAATGACTTGATCATAGCCAAAGGTATCAAACTTCAATTTTTGAAAGCTAGGAACAGTTATCTGGCTGTAATAAGTTTTATCAAATAAGCAAAAGGCTAAAACAAAGTATCTGTCATCCTCTTTAAAGTTGTTTAGATTGTCGGTGCCGCTTTCATCAGCAAATATTGTATATGCATTATATTTTGTCAATTTAACCTCAATTATTTGATTTTAAATGATTAAATAATTTATTCTTTATGAGGATTAAAAAGGGAGGAATGAATCCTCCCTTTCTACAAATAAGTCTAAAAAACCTTACCAGCTTAACGCACCGCCAGTTTGGTAGTCTGTTACGCGAGTTTCAAAAAAGTTTTTCTCTTTACGCAAGTCCATCATTTCTGACATCCACTGGAATGGGTTATTCACACCAGCGAACTGTTCAGGCAAACCAAGTTGCGCTAAGCGACGGTTTGCAATGAACTTCAAGTATTCTTCCATCATCGCAGCATTCATGCCAAGTACACCGCGTGGCATAGTGTCACGTGCGTATTCGATTTCCAGCATGGTACCTTCCAGAATCATTTGAATGATTTCTTCCTGGAATTCTGTAGTCCAAAGATTCGGGTTTTCAATCTTGATCTGGTTGATCATATCGATACCGAAGTTCAGGTGCATTGACTCATCACGCAGGATGTACTGGAACTGCTCGGCAACACCATTCATCTTGTTACGACGGCCCATAGAAAGGATCTGGCTGAAACCACAGTAGAAGAAGATCCCTTCAAGGACACAGTAGAACGCGATCAGGTTGCGAAGCAAAATCTGATCGTTTTCAGGTGTACCGGTTTTGAATGTTGGATCACTCAATTGTTGCGTGTATTTCAAGCCCCAAGCCGCTTTACGCGCCACTGAAGGTACTTCGCGGTACATGTTGAAGACTTCGCCTTCATCCATACCTAAAGATTCGATACAGTACTGGTAAGCGTGTGTATGAATCGCTTCTTCAAATGCTTGACGCAAGATGTACTGACGGCATTCAGGGTTGGTAATGTGACGGTAAATCGCCAGTACCAGGTTGTTTGCAACCAATGAATCGGCAGTCGAGAAGAAACCAAGTGAACGCATAACAATAGTACGCTCATCTTCGGTCAAGCCATTTTCAGACTTCCAAAGCGCAATATCGTGGTTCATGTTGACTTCTTGCGGCATCCAGTGGTTTGCACAACCGTCTAGATACTTCTGCCAAGCCCATTCGTATTTGAACGGTACAAGCTGGTTCAAGTCGGCACGACAGTTGATCATCGCCTTGTCGTCAACCTGTACACGCTGTGCGCCCATTTCAAGCTCTTCCAGACCTGGAGCAACATCAAGCTGTTCTAGGGAAGCAGATGCTCTTGCCAATGAATCGGTTGGATTTGATCCTCGGTTTTGAGTGGCTCTAAGGGGTTGTGCAGCTGCCACATTCGACGGTGCGTTGTGTGCATCAGATACCATCTGTGAATTAGACGCTTTTTGCGTTTCGACGGGCGCAGACTTGTGTTCAGGTGCAGCCGGTTTTTGCGAATCATCTTCGAAATCGTCCCAACTTAGGATAGACATATCAATTCTCTCTTCGATGCTTATATCTGTTATCAGACATCTCACAAACGAAGATGTCTACTATACGCTTATTCTGTGTAAGCAAAATTAAGTTTTGTCGATTACTGCTCTAAAGTTATTCGGTAGAGCACCTATTCTCACGACTTATTTTGATTACGTTGCTGCGCGCGGATCTTGAACCATGCATAGGTGATCGGCACATAAAAGCAAACAATAAAGGAAACCATCAAGGCAATAAGTCCTAACATATAGTTATGGGTCATATGGAGCATGGCGGGTTTCCTTTATTTATATTTTAATTCTTCAATCCACCCTAACCCTTTCTTTGTTGCGCTTCACTTTCAAAGAAGTGCTTTAAAGTTTACTCAGGAGGGGCTTCCATCAACCTATTTGGATTTTTGGAAGTCCCCCTTTGGAAAAGGGGGATTTAGGGGGATTTTTAGAAACCTGTCAGATTATTGACAAGCCTCACAATCAGGGTTGTCAATTGAACATGCCATTGGCACTGGTGCTGCTTGAGCAAAATCATCTTCAACAGCTGCTTCAGCTTTCACTTCAGGCGCTACTGCAGCGGTAACTGGCGCTGCAACAATGGCAGGTTTAACTGCGTTTAATGCACCAGTATTAATGGTCGATTTCTCGGCAGAAGTTGCACCCAATGCACGGAGGTAATAAGTCGTCTTAAGACCACGTAACCAAGCCATTTTATAGGTCAGGTCAAGTTTCTTACCGTTTGCACCAGAGATGTAAAGGTTAAGAGACTGAGCCTGATCAATCCATTTTTGACGGCGTGATGCAGCATCCACAATCCAGCGTGGCTCAACTTCAAACGCAGTTGCGAAAATCGCTTTAAGCTCTTCAGGAATACGCGAAATCTTTTGTACTGAACCTTCAAAGTGTTTCAGGTCGTTGACCATCACTGAATCCCAAAGACCGCGATCTTTTAACGCACGTACCAGGTACGGGTTGATCACTGTGAATTCACCAGAAAGGTTTGATTTCACATATAGGTTTTGGAAAGTCGGTTCGATCGATTGAGATACGCCACAGATGTTCGAAATAGTCGCAGTAGGTGCAATCGCCATTACGTTCGAGTTACGCATACCGTCTTTTTGAACTTTGGCACGTAAAGTGTCCCAGTCTAAACGTTGTGTACGGTCTACTTCAAACATACGTTCTGGGCGTGATTTAGCCACGATGTCTAAAGAATCGATTGGCAAGATACCTTGATCCCAAAGTGATCCTTTAAATGTTTCGTAAGTACCACGTTCAACAGCCAAGTCGCTAGAAGTCTGAATCGCGTAGTAGCTGATCACTTCCATAGATTCGTCAGCGAAATCTACAGCTTCATCAGAACCGTAAGCCAGTTTCATTTCATATAAAGCATCTTGGAAGCCCATGATACCCATACCGACCGGACGGTGTTTCAAGTTTGAATTTTTCGCTTGCGGAACTGCGTAGTAGTTGATGTCGATCACGTTATCGAGCATACGAACGGCTGTTTTTACAGTGCGCGCCAATTTTTCACGATCTAGTACACCACCTTGAACGTGTTGTACCAGGTTGATCGAACCCAGGTTACATACCGCAATTTCGTCTTGGTTTGTATTTAGCGTGATTTCTGTACACAAGTTAGATGAATGCACTACGCCCACGTGTTGTTGTGGTGAACGCAAGTTACATACGTCTTTGAATGTGATCCAAGGGTGACCTGTTTCAAACAGCATAGAAAGCATTTTGCGCCACAAGTCTTTGGCACGCACTTTCTTGTGCAGCATGTCGGTTTCTTTGGCAATGCTTTCATAATAAGCATAACGTTCAGCAAATGCCTGACCGGTTAAATCGTGAAGATCTGGTGTTTCAGACGGCGTGAACAATGTCCATTCAGCATCTTCAAATACACGTTGCATGAACAGGTCTGGAACCCAGTTTGCTGTGTTCATGTCATGGGTACGGCGACGGTCATCACCGGTATTCTTACGCAGTTCCAGGAACTCTTCGATATCCAGGTGCCAGGTTTCTAAGTATGCACATACCGCACCTTTACGTTTACCCCCCTGGTTTACCGCAACGGCAGTATCGTTGGCCACTTTAAGGAAAGGTACGACACCTTGTGATTTACCGTTAGTACCTTTGATATACGAGTTCAAGGCACGAACAGGCGTCCAGTCATTACCTAAACCGCCAGCCCATTTAGACAGCATGGCATTATCACGCATTGCACCATAAATGTTATAAAGGTCATCGGCAATCGTGGTGAGGTAGCAGCTCGACAACTGTGGACGCAAAGTACCAGAGTTGAACAGGGTCGGCGTAGAGGCCATGTAGTCGAAGCTAGACAACAAGTTATAGAATTCGATGGCACGCTCTTCACGGTTTTCTTCATTTAACGACAGCCCCATTGAAACGCGCATAAAGAACAATTGCGGTAATTCAAAACGGATGCCATTTGAATGAATGAAGTAACGATCAAATAAGGTTTGCAGACCTAAGTAGGTGAACTGGTTTGAGCGTTCTGGTTGAATGGCTGCTGCCAGTTTCGCAAGGTCAAAATTCAATAATTCTGGTGACAGAAGATCAAGCTCGATCCCTTTCTTAAGGAAGGTCTCTAAAGCATTGCCTTCGTTGGTGTCTGTAGATAGGCCTAAGAACTCTAAACCTGTAGCAACCAGATTGTCACGAAGTAAACGTGCAGTCACATAGGTATAGTTAGGTTCTTGCTCAATACGGGTACGCGTCGCCATCATCATTGTTGTAGAGATGTCAGACTCTTTTACGCCGTTATAAAGATTTTTTACGGTTTCATCGACAATGGCTTTAACGTCAATACCTTCCAAGCCTTCAGCTGCTTTTGCCACATGCGCTTCTAAAGCACTAAGGTCAAGCGGTTTAAACTGGCCATTTGCACCAATCACTTGCAAGGTAGGATGATGATGAGCGCCAGTCTGCTTACGTGCTTCAGAACGTTGTTCGCGGTAGATGACATACGCACGAGCTACTTTTTGTTCACCTGTACGCATTAGCGCAAGTTCAACCTGGTCTTGAATTTCTTCAATGTGAATGGTGCCGCCTGACGGTAAGCGACGGTTAAACGTGTTCATTACCATCTCGGTCAGCTGCTCGATACGATCATGAATACGGCTAGAGTCAGCACTTTGCTGGCCTTCTACCGCCAAAAAAGCTTTACCTATTGCTACAGAAATTTTTTCTGCATCAAAAGTGGCAACATCACCGGTGCGTTTAATCACCTGAAGTTGACCAGGAGTTGAAGTGATTACGCTCATTGTGGCATAGCTCCATTGTCATCTATTGTTTTATATGTGTGGACCATTTGAACTGGACGAAATCTCATCTCAGTATTTGATGATTAAACACAAGAACTAGTGGTTTAAAATCGGAATAAGCACAAGATACGGGAAAATTGAGGGTAGATCAATATTGACATTTCTTTAAAATTTTTGATTGAACTCTGCAATGATCCTTTGCAAAAACATCCCTTTTTTTATGTTTCTTGTAGAAGCCTTATCAGACAAGGGCATAGCATAGCAAAGCTAAAAAAATGTGCTTATAGATAACATTGTGGATAACTTAAAAGAAGTGATCTAACTAGTCAGAAACTGTGCAAACAGACGAGCGGTTTAAAAAATATGCATTTTGTAACTATTTATTTCTAAAAATTATCTTAAAATCATGGTAATGTGAAAATTCCAATGAATTCAATGGTTAAAAAAAATATAACAAAATGCTACTTTGATGTATCAGTTTGGTGAACGCCATCTTGTTTACAATGTAAACGTGTGTATATTGCTGAATATATTAAAGCGTATCCAGTGGATTTTTAAGGATACCTTAATCAAATAAGGATACCTTACTCCAATATAAAGGGGCAGTTTATGAGCCAAGAAGAAAAGTTACCTAAAATTTTAATTGTTGAAGATGATGAACGTCTTGCACGTTTGACTCAAGAATACCTTATCCGTAATGGATTGGAGGTTGGGGTAGAACCTGACGGTAATCGCGCAATCCGTCGTATTATTGCTGAACAACCAGATTTGGTGGTACTTGATGTGATGTTGCCAGGTGCAGATGGTTTAACCATTTGTCGTGAAGTACGTCCACATTATCATCAACCGATTTTAATGTTAACGGCGCGTACTGAAGACATGGATCAGGTTTTAGGACTGGAAATGGGCGCAGATGACTACGTAGCCAAACCGGTTCAACCTCGTGTATTGCTTGCCCGTATTCGTGCCTTATTGCGCCGTACTGACAAAGCCCCTGAAGATGAAGTGGCTCAACGTATAGAATTTGATGATCTGGTGATTGATAATGGTGGTCGTTCAGTGACCTTGAATGGCGAGCTGGTCGATTTTACCAGCGCTGAATATGACCTGTTATGGTTATTGGCTTCGAATGCGGGTCGCATTCTTTCCCGTGAAGATATTTTTGAGCGTCTGCGCGGTATTGAGTATGATGGCCAGGATCGTTCAATTGATGTGCGTATTTCACGTATCCGTCCAAAAATTGGCGATGATCCTGAAAATCCAAAACGTATTAAAACAGTGCGCAGTAAAGGCTATTTGTTTGTTAAAGAAACAGGTCTTTAAGCTCTGCCGCTAATTTTATAGGATTACTGAGTGTTTAAACACAGCATATTTCTGCGCATCTACGCAGGGCTGGTCATTTTGGTTGCCTTGGTGGCCTTATTTGGCTATCTGTTGGTTCAAATTATCAATTACCAACGTGCGCAGGAATATCGTGAATCTTTAACCGATGGTATTTCTTATATCATTAGCGAGGGGATTGCACGGCAGCCGAACGAGCAGCAGAAAAAAGACTGGATTTCTGATGCTTCGGATTTGCTTGAATTGCCAATTTATTATGTTGATGCGGCTAAGGTGGATTTGTCCCGTGCCGAAAAAAAACGGATTGAAGAGCGTAAAGCCGCAGTCCGTTATGATGCGGAAAATTCCATTGCTTATATCATCATTGGCTTGAAAGATGATCCCCAGCATTTGCTGTATGTAAAAGTGAATAAAATAGGCGAACGCCAAATGAAAGCGTTGCCTATTTTTATTCTGGATTATCTGGTCTATTACCCTGGGCAAGAAAAAGAATATCTCGCCAAAATTCAATCGAATTTCTCTTATCCCATTGCCATTGAAAAAGTTCAAAAGCTTCCGCTTGATTCTGAACAGATTGGCCGACTTCGCTTGGATCACAGTATTATTCTGTACCGTGACAACGCTTCGGTTCGGGGTACAACTATTTCGATTGTTTCACCTATGCCGAGTTCCCCTTCAGAGGTGTTGGTACTAGGTCCTGTGCCTTTATTTAACTGGATGCCTTTCCAGTTGGCTGCCGGGATTACCTTGCTGAGCTTGTTTGTATTAAGCCTTGGGGTGTATGGGTTGCTGGTGCCGATGCAGCGTCGTTTGCGCGAAGTTAATTATGCCTTGCACCGGATGAAATCCGGTGACATGACCTTGCGTTTGCCGGTCGATGGTACTGATGAAATGGCCAGTCTGGCAACCAATTACAACAGTATGTCGGATCATATCCAACGTCTAATTGAAGCACAGCGCGAGCTGATGCGTGCGGTTTCGCATGAACTTCGGACACCGGTGGCGCGTATCCGTTTTGGTATGGAAATGTTGGCTGAAGAAGATGACTATGAATATCGCTTACAGCAGGTAGAACAGATTGATAAGGATATTGAAGCACTCAATACCCTGATTGATGAAATCATGACCTATGCAAAACTGGAGCAGGGTACACCTTCTCTGGATTTTGAAGAAATTGTTTTGTTTGAAGTGTTGGATCAGGTCGTGATTGAAACTGCAGCACTGAAAACTCAAAAAGAAATTGAACTGAAAGCGCCCCCTATTAATGTAATTGTGGAGGCCGAACGTCGTTACTTGCACCGTGTGGTACAAAATTTGGTCGGCAACGCCGTTCGCTACTGTGACAATAAAGTGATTGTCAGTGGCGGGATTAATGAAAAAGGCTTGGCCTATGTTCGAGTTGAAGATGATGGTGCCGGTGTGCCAGAAGAAGAACGGCAGCGCATCTTTGAGGCCTTTGCCCGTTTGGATGACAGTCGTACCCGTGCTTCAGGAGGCTATGGCTTGGGGTTGTCGATTGTCAGCCGGATTGCTTACTGGTTTGGTGGAACCATTGAAGTCGATCAGAGTCCAGTATTAGGCGGGGCGCGTTTTACCATGTCATGGCCTGTGCAAAGCTTCAATAAAAGCAAAAAGAAAACCAGTATTTTAAAAGATGGTATGGAATCTTAAATATAACGTTTGAAATAAAAAAGCACCGTATTCAGTGCTTTTTTTATGATTTACTCATGGCTGGTTGCATCGGGTTCAATCAGCTTTTTCCCCTGTTTTAAGTTGTCGAGTGCATCTGCATTAAAATCTAGCAGCAAAGAATTGTTTTTAGCATCAATTGCATAATGACTAATTAATTTCTGGTCCCCATTTAATGTTTCAACTTTATATTCATCCACAATATTTAAAATTGCCTCTAGATTCGTGGTTGCAGAAGCAAAGTCCTGACGGAAAAGATCATAGATATCGCGCAGGTCAAAAATAGCGTCACGTGCATCGGGGTGTTTCTCGATATATCGTTCCACATGACGCACGAGCAGTTGGGCAAAAAAGAAATATTCTGATTCGTGGGTATAATCTAAACTCATGTGTTTGCTCCTTATTCTTTGTTTTTGCGATATACATAGGAATAGCATAAATAGAGCAGCAAGCGCATCTATAGACGCATTCAAGTTGCAAAAAAATACACAAAATATAAGAGCAAAAAGTCAGGTTTGTGCTCTTATGTAGAGGTAAGCTGTTTTAAGTGAGTCATATGCAAAAGTGTCTTGGCTTTAAGTCAGAATTGCACAAGTAAGCACAAGAATGTTGAAAAATATAAAAACAGAAAACCAGAATAATTTCCACATTAAACCCTATAGCCATTTATGGGTTTGGCCGTAGTCTGAGCAATAAGCTCAAATGTACAAAGTTTCAGGATGAATCAAAGTGACTCTATGGAAGTTTTTTCTGCTCAAAAGGTGCGTAGAGTTTATAAATTTGAAAAAAATAATTAATTTTCTTTTTTTGATTTAATAAAACGATTGCAACAGAAATAAAGGGGCTGAGGCTTTGAAAAAAAACTCCTTTGAATAAAAAATCATCCAAAAGACTAAGGCTTATAAGCTAGCAAGTGAAATCATAAATCAGGTACAATTGGCGGGATTAATTTTGTGTTTGGTGTATTTGAAGGCCAATACATACATTCTTTGTTAATAAATTAGGCCTGCCAGGAGTTATCCCCGCATGAGTGCCATTACTCCATACGATTGGGCAATTATTGCCTTCGTGATCGGCGTTACATTTCTTTGTGTCTTTATGCTCACAGTTCCTTTACTCCTTGGGGGTAAATCATGGGGCCGTGCAAAGCAAGAGCAATTTGAGTCAGGCGTGGTAGGTGCTGGTGGAGCACGCATCCGCTTATCTGCAAAGTTCTACTTGGTTGCTATTTTCTTTGTGGTATTTGACTTAGAAGCACTGTATCTCTACGCATGGGCTACATCAGTTCGTGAAGTAGGTTGGTTCGGTTTTACCACTGTTGTGATTTTTGTGGTCGATTTATTGATTGCTTTGATTTATGCCATTGCTGTAGGCGCATTAAACTGGGCACCAACCGATCGTATCAAAGCAGCAGTAATGAAATCGAAAGTGGGTTCACCAAATATGAACCTTGCCGACATTACGCGCTTCAATTCTATTGAAGAGTTGGTTGTGGATCCTACGGGTCAAATTCCAGCTCAATCATCTGGTCGTGTGAAAAAATCTGCGACTGCATCTTCTGATAAGGAGTAATACGGGATGAAATATACATTAACCCGTGCGAATCCGGATGCTGATCAATATCCACTTCAAGAGCGTCAAATCGTTACCGATCCGCTTGAAGAAGAAGTGAATAAAAATGTGTTCATGACTCGTTTAGAGGATGTGATGCACACAGCAGTCAACTGGGGCCGTAAAAACTCTGTATGGCCTTTTAACTTCGGTACATCATGCTGTTACGTAGAATATGCAACCACCTTGACCGGTGTGCATGATATGTCACGTTTCGGTGCCGAGGTTATTCGTGCTTCACCACGTCAGGCGGATTTAATGATCGTTGCAGGGACCTGCTTCGTGAAAATGGCACCTGTAATCCAGCGTCTATACGAGCAAATGTTAGAGCCTAAATGGGTAATTTCGATGGGTGCTTGTGCAAACTCTGGCGGTATGTACGACATTTATTCTGTAGTACAAGGCGTGGATAAAATCATTCCTGTCGATGTGTACATCCCGGGTTGCCCGCCACGTCCTGAAGCATTATTGCAAGCATTAATGTTGTTACAAGACCAAATTCAATTAGAGCGCCGTCCACTTTCAGCGGTTATTGGTGATGATCTTCAGCCAGTGTATAAGCCAAAGATGCAGCCAGAACGTGACCGTAAGAATGCTGAACGTATTGCAGTGAAAAACTTACGCTCTATGGATGAAATTAAATAATCTAGGCGACAAAATATTGATGCACCCGGTCTGGGTGTAATTGTCGTTCAGGTTGACTGAATTTGTATTAAATAGGAAGCCAAGCCAATGGCTGAAACTGACATTGCTATGCCAGAATCAACCCCTGTTGATTCACGCCCAGCATTTGCAATTATAGAAGAGCTCAAAACCAAATTTGGTGAGAACTTCTATGTGCAAGCGACTTTTGAAGACTTTCCAACAGTCTGGGTTGAGCGCGCACGTGTACAAGAAGTTTTAATGTTCTTGCGTACGGTGTCACGTCCTTACGTGATGCTGTTCGACTTGTCTGCGGTAGATGAGCGTTTACGTACTCACCGTGACGGTTTGCCTGCGTCAGACTTCACTGTGTTCTATCATTTGTTGTCGCTCGAGCGTAATACGGATATCCGTATTAAAGTTGCGTTGAATGAGAGTGATCTCAATATTCCAACAGCGACCAACATCTGGCCAAATGCCAACTGGTACGAACGTGAAGCTTATGACATGTTCGGGATCAATTTCGAAGGGCACCCAATGCTCCGTCGTATCTTGTTGCCAACCTATTGGGAAGGTCATCCACTTCGTAAAGAATATTCTGCACGTGCGACCGAATATACGCCGTATATGCAGAACCAGGCGAAGCAGGACTTTGAACAAGAGCATCTTCGTTTCGTCCCTGAAGACTGGGGGCTAAAACGCGGTAATGCCGACGAAGACTTCATGTTCCTGAACTTGGGTCCAAACCATCCATCTGCGCACGGTGCTTTCCGTGTCATCTTGCAGCTGGACGGCGAAGAAGTGAAAGACTGTGTACCTGACATCGGTTATCACCACCGTGGTGTGGAAAAGATGGCTGAGCGTCAAACCTGGCATTCTTTCATTCCGTATACCGACCGTGTCGACTACTTGGGTGGTTGTGCGCAAAACATGCCTTATGTCATGGGTGTGGAGCAACTGGCGGGAATCACTATTCCTGACCGTGCGCAATGTATCCGTGTCATGATGTCGGAACTGTTCCGTATCAATAACCACTTGTTGTATATCGGTACAGCCATTCAGGATGCCGGCGGTATGACGCCTGTGTTCTACATGTTCGCCGATCGTCAGAAAATCTATGACGCAATTGAAGCGATCACTGGCTACCGTATGCACCCGGCATGGTTCCGTATAGGCGGTACAGCCCATGACCTTCCAAACAACTGGCAGCATCTGATTCGCGAAATCCTGGACTGGATGCCGAAGCGTATGAACGAGTACTACACAGCAGCACTGAAAAACTCGGTGTTTGTCGGTCGTACCCGTAATGTTGCGCAATACGATGCAAAATCTGCATTGGCTTGGGGTGTAACAGGTACTGGTCTACGTGCCACAGGTATCGACTTCGACGTACGTAAATATCGTCCTTATAGCGGTTATGAAAACTACGACTTCGACGTACCGGTTGAGTACGAAGGCGATGCTTATGCACGTGTCATCGTTCACTTCCGTGAAATCGAACAGTCACTGAAAATCATCAAACAGTGCTTGGACAACATGCCTTCTGGTGCGTACAAAGCAGACCATCCACTGGCTGTTCCACCACCAAAAGACAAGACATTGCAAGATATTGAAACCTTGATTACGCACTTCTTAAGCGTGTCATGGGGTCCTGTAATGCCGGCAGGTGAAGCATCTGTGATGGCGGAAGTGGTAAAAGGTGCATCTACCTATTACTTGACTTCAGACAAGTCAACCATGAGTTACCGTACCCGTATTCGTACACCAACTTTCACCCATTTACAGCAAATGCCTTCTGTGATTAATGGCAGCCTTGTATCTGACTTAATCATTTATTTAGCGACAATTGACGTCGTAATGGCTGACGTGGATCGCTAAGGGGTAAACGCATTATGATGATTTTGACTGATAAAAAGCCACGTGTGAATGTTGAAGGGATTTTGACTGTTGATGAAATCCATGAAATTGAACATCACATTGGTCACTATCCGTACCCACGTGCTGCATGTTTAGATGCGCTGAAGTGTGTACAACGCCGTAACGGCTGGGTAGATGACGCACAAATGAATGCAATTGCTCAGCTGTTAAGTATGAGTATTGCAGATCTTGAAGGGGTTGCGACTTTCTATAACCGTATTTACCGTCAACCGGTTGGTCGTCACGTAATTTTATTATGTGATTCAATCGCATGTTTCTTGATGGGCGCGGAAACTTTGGCAGAAGCGTTCCAACGTGAATTGGGTATCCAGTTTGGTCAAACGACTGCAGATGGTCGTTTTACTTTATTGCCAATTTGCTGTTTGGGTAACTGTGACAAAGGTCCAACCCTGATGATTGATCAAGATACGCACGGTTTGGTTGAAGTGACTTCAATTAAACAGTTATTGGAGAAGTATGTATGAATACTGAACCAAAACCAATTTATGGCGACGGTAACCCGGAAACTCACCCATTAACATGGCGTTTGAGCAAACAGGAACACGTTCGTAATGCTGATGATTACGAAGCGCTTGAAGGTTACGCAGGCTTTAAAAAAGCACTGACTATGCCTCCGAAAGATGTGCTTGAAGTGATTAAAGCGGCGACTGTAAAAGGTCGTGGTGGTGCAGGTTTCCCGGCAGGGATTAAATGGTCATTGATGGCGCCAAATGATGGCGGTCCGCGTTACCTGATCTGTAATGCCGATGAAATGGAACCGGGTACCTTTAAAGACCGTTTGTTGATGGAACAGCTTCCACATCAATTGATCGAAGGTATGCTGATTGCAGGCTATACGCTTGAAGCAACTCAGGGTTATATCTTCATCCGTGGTGAATACATCGAAGCCGCTCAATACCTGAACGAAGCTTTAGAGCAAATTCGTGCCAAAGGTTACTTGGGTGAAAACATCTTGGGTTCTGGATGGAACTTTGATTTACACGTGCATACCGGTGCGGGTCGTTATATTTGTGGTGAAGAAACTGCATTGATTAACTCGCTTGAAGGTCGCCGTGCCAACCCGCGTACCAAGCCACCATTCCCACAGGTTGCAGGTGCTTGGGGTCGTCCTACGATTGTGAACAACGTTGAGACCTACAACAATTTGCCAGCAATCATGCTGCGTGGTCCTGAATGGTATGTGGGTTTATCTGAAGGTAAATCGAAAGATCCAGGCACTAAAATTTACGGTGCATCAGGCAAAGTGAAATTCCCGGGTCTTTGGGAACTTCCATTTGGTACCACTGCACGTGAAGTGATTGAAGAACACGCTGGTGGTATGCGCGACGGCTTGAAACTGAAAGCATGGTTACCGGGTGGTGCATCGACTGACTTCCTGGCTGCCGAGCATATCGATCTTCCTATGGATGCGGAAAGCATCATGAAAGCAGGTTCGCGTTTAGGGACTTGTTTGTTGATGGTTGTGGATGAAACCCAATGTATGGTTTCAGCAACACGTAACCTAGAAGAATTCTTTGCACGTGAATCATGTGGTTTCTGTACCCCTTGCCGTGATGGTTTGCCTTGGGCGGTTAAAGCGCTGAAAGCACTTGAAGACGGTACAGGTAAGAAAGAAGATATCGATCACTTACAAGAACTGACTCGTAAGCTTTGGATTGGTAAAACTTTCTGTGCTCACGCACCTGGTGCGATGGAACCACTTATGGGCGCACTCAAACATTTCCGTGGCGAATTTGAAGCGAAGGTAGTCAATGCCGCCGCTCAAGTTAGCTCCGTAGAACAAGCTTAAGGAATTCGACTATGGCTACAATTCATGTCGATGGCAAATCGTATGAAGTCAACGGCTCGGAAAACTTGCTACAAGCATGTTTGAGTCTTGGCATTGATATTCCATACTTTTGTTGGCATCCATCCTTAGGTTCTGTCGGTTCTTGCCGTCAATGTGCCGTGACCCAGTACGCGAATCCAGAAGATACGCGTGGCCGTTTGGTCATGTCATGTATGACGCCTGCATCTGACAATACCTACATCTCGATTGAAGACAAAGAAGCCAAAGATTTCCGTGCTTCGATTGTTGAATTCTTGATGACCAACCACCCGCACGACTGTCCAGTCTGTGAAGAGGGTGGTCACTGTCATTTACAAGATATGACTGTGATGACACAGCACGACCGTCGTCGTTACCGTTTCACTAAACGTACGCACTATAACCAGGAGCTAGGCTCATTCATTTCTCACGAAATGAACCGTTGTATCGCGTGTTACCGTTGTGTGCGTTATTACAAAGACTACGCTGGTGGTACGGACTTCGGCGTGTATGCCAACGCATCACGTGTGTATTTCGGTCGTCCAGAATCAGGGACTTTAGAGTCTGAATTCTCGGGTAACCTGACTGAAGTATGTCCTACAGGTGTATTCACCGACAAAACTCACTCAGAACGTTATAACCGTAAATGGGACATGCAGTATGCGCCAAGCGTATGTCACGGTTGTTCTTCAGGTTGTAACATCTCTCCGGGTGAACGTTATGGTGAATTACGTCGCGTAGAAAACCGTTTCAATGGTGACGTTAACCAATATTTCCTTTGTGACAAAGGTCGTTTTGGTACAGGTTATGTGAACCGTGCAGACCGTCCACGTCAGCCGCAATTCCGTGATGGTGAAAATGTAACGACTGTTTCAGTTGATACAGCACTTGATACCGTGATTGCAAATATCCAGGGTAAAAAAGTACTGGGTATTGGTTCTCCGCGTGCATCACTTGAATCGAACTTCGCACTTCGTGAACTTGTAGGTCAAGACAACTACTCAACCGGTATGTCGCAAAAAGAGCAAAACCTGGTTGAGCTTGCTGCCTCAATCATGCAAACCGAGGGTGTTTATAACCCGACAATGCGTGAAATCGAAAGCTACGATGCAGTGTTGATTCTGGGTGAAGACTTAACCCAAACTGCGCCACGTATGGCATTGTCTGTTCGCCAGGCTGCGAAAAACAAAGCTAAAGAAATGGCGGCAGAACGCCGTACTCAAGAATGGTTGGCTGAGCCGGTACAACGTATTGCTCAAGATGCAAAATCTCCAATCTACATTCTTGCTGCGACTCAAACCCGTTTAGCTGACGTTGCGACAGGTGAAGTGGTTGCTTCTCCTAACGACATCGCGCGTTTAGGTTTTGCGGTTGCTGCGGCAGTTGCAGGTGAAGCGATTCTTGGTTTAGATGACGATGCGAAAGCATTTGCTCAAACCATCGCTGACACTTTAAAAGCTGCGAAGAAACCACTGATCATCTCTGGTACAAGTTTGCAAGACGCTGCCATCATGGAAGCTGCTGCACAAGTTGCACAGAATCTGGGTAATGCAGGCTTGACCTTGACTGTTCCTGAAGTGAACTCAATGGGCTTGGCAATCTTTGGTGGGCAAAGCCTAGAGCAAGCATTTGCACAAGACTTCGATACAGTGGTGATTGTTGAAAATGACCTTTACCGTCGTTTACCAGCTGCACAAGTGAATGCTGCACTTTCAGGCAAAGAAGTGGTCGTTCTTGATCATTCAGAAACTGAAACTGTGAAAAAAGCCAATGTTGTGCTTTCTGCTGCAAGCTTCGCTGAAGGTGATGGTACTGTGGTATCGCAAGAAGGCCGTGCACAACGTTTCTACCAAGTGTATGACCCAAGCTACTACAAACCTGAACTGGCAATCAAAGAATCTTGGCGCTGGTTACATGCCATTGAAACGGGTGTGAAAGGCAAAGCGATTTCCTGGACATTATTGGATGACGTGATTGAATCAGTGGTGAAAAACGTTCCTGCGCTTGAAGCAATTCAGGATGTTGCACCAGATGCGGGTTACCGTGTACATGGCTTGAAAATTGCGCGTGAACCACGTCGTTATTCAGGTCGTACTGCAATGCGTGCTCCGCTTTCAGTTCATGAACCGAAACAGCCAATTGATGTCGATTCTGCATTAACGTTCTCTATGGAAGGTTATGTGGGTAATGAAACGCCATCTCCACTGGTTCCATTCGCATGGTCTGCAGGCTGGAACTCTCCACAAGCCTGGAACAAATTCCAGGATAACGTGGGTGGTCATTTAAAAGGTGGTGATTCAGGCGTTCGTTTATTCGATCGTTTGGCAAAACGCCCTGTACGCAGTTTCGTGGCTCCGGCAGCAGTACTTGTCAATGCCGAAAGTTTCCGTTTGGTGCCAATGCATCATATCTTCGCTTCTGGTGAATTTACTGTGAAAACTCCGGCCATGGAATCTCGTATTCCTGCTGCCATGTTTGCAGTAGGTGAGCAGGATGCTGCGCGTCTAAACGTTCAAGATGGTCAAAAAATTACTGTGAAAGCAGGTGAGGCGACAATCAGCCTTCCAGTTCAAGTGATTGAATATTTACCTACGGGTTATATCGGTTATCCAATTGGTCTTGCACCAACGGTTTCACTTGCAGAGCCTGTCTCAGTCGCGGTAGGAGTGTAATTCATGAATCAAGAAATTATACGTCAAACACCGCTATGGGCTGAGAACTGGCCAATCGCTTATGCTGTAGGTCAAGCGATTGTGATCCTGCTTGTAGTGGTGCTTGTCGCTGCGTTGATGTCATTCATCGAACGTCGTTTACTTGCATTATGGCAAGACCGTTACGGTCCAAACCGTGTTGGTCCCGGGGGGATGTTCCAGATCGTTGCCGACATGCTGAAAATCATGTTCAAGGAAGACTGGACACCGAAGTTTGCTGACAAGCTGACTTTCCGTTTAGCACCTGCAGTTGCCATGGCAACTGCGGTACTGTCGTTCATGGTTATTCCTGTTTCACCAAATTTAGGTGTGGCAGACATGAGCATCGGCCTATTGTTCTTTATGGCAATGGCAGGTATCGCGGTTTATGCAGTACTGTTCGGCGGCTGGTCTTCAAATAACAAATATGCGTTATTGGGCGGTCTGCGTTCTGCAGCCCAAACCATTTCGTATGAAGTGTTCCTGGGGATCTCGCTGATGGGTGTAGTGGCAATTGCCGGTTCATTCAACATGCGTGAAATTGTTGAAGCACAACGCGATGTCTGGTTTGTGATTCCACAATTCTTAGGATTCATTATCTTTATTGTTGCTGGTGTTGCAGTAACGCATCGTCATCCATTTGACCAACCGGAAGCTGAACAAGAATTGGCGGAAGGTTATCACGTCGAATACGGCGGTATGAAATGGGGTATGTTCTTCGTTGCAGAATATGTCAACGTGGTTCTTATTTCAGCATTGATCGTCACTTTATTCTTTGGCGGTTGGTTAGCACCATTTAACCTAGAAATTCCATTTATTCCACCAGTATTCTGGTTCATTATCAAAACAGCATTCTTTGTAATGATGTTTGTCTTGGCGCGCGGTTCACTTATGCGTCCACGTTATGACCAGGTAATGAACTTTGGTTGGAAAATTTGTTTGCCATTGGCGTTGGTCAACTTGTTGGTGACTGGTGCTGTGATTCTGATGAATCAGGCCTAGGACAGCAGGGAGTACAAAATGTATAAAATTCTAGCTGGATTCGGGTCAATTGTACGTTCATTGTGGATGGTATTTAGCCACGTGACACGTAAACGTGACACCATTTTATATCCAGAAGTACCAGCTGAACAAATTGTTCCGCCGCGTTTCCGTGGTCGTATTGTATTGACACGTGACCCAGATGGTGAAGAACGCTGTGTGGCATGTAACCTATGTGCGGTTGCTTGTCCTGTAGGCTGTATTTCTTTACAGAAAGCAGAAAAAGAAGATGGTCGTTGGTATCCGGAGTTTTTCCGTATCAACTTCTCTCGCTGTATTTTCTGCGGTATGTGTGAAGAAGCATGTCCAACCACAGCAATTCAAATGACACCAGATTTCGAGTTAAGTGAATACGTTCGTCAAGACTTGGTTTATGAGAAAGAAAACTTGCTCATTTCAGGTCCTGGTAAATATCCTGACTATAACTTCTACCGCGTAGCTGGTATGGCTGTTGCAGGTAAAGATAAAGGTCAAGCACAACGCGAAAGCGCGCCAGTTGACGTACGGAGCTTATTACCATGATGTGGCCATTTTATTTGATGGCACTTGTGGCCATTGTTTCTACGATTCGTGTTGTGACCAATGCGAATCCTGTACATGCTTTATTAAGCTTGATCGTGTCACTCCTTGCTGTGGCAGGGATTTTCATGATCGTGGGTGCGCCATTTGCAGGTGCACTTGAAATTATTGTTTATGCCGGCGCGATCATGGTGTTGTTCGTGTTCGTAGTGATGATGCTGAATCTTGGTCAACATACGGTTGAACAGGAACGTAAATGGCTGACTTCATCGGCATGGGCATATCCAGCATTGATGAGTTTCCTGATGGGCCTAGTGCTTGTTTGGATGCTTGGTTCAGATTACACCACTTCAGGTCCGGTGATGGGCACTCAAGTTGTGGGGCCTAAAGCTGTAGGTACAGCGCTCTTTACTCACTACCTATTATTGGTAGAAGTTGCCGCAATGTTATTGCTTGCTGCCTTAGTCGCTGCATATCATTTGGGTAAACGTGAACCAAGTGCAACAGAGGAAAAAGAATAATGGGCAACATTCCTTTAGAACACGGTTTAATCGTTGCAACCATCCTTTTTGCACTGGGTTTTTACGGTGTAATGGTTCGACGCAACCTATTATTTATGTTGATGAGCCTTGAAATCATGATGAACGCAGCTGCGCTTGCGTTCGTTCTTGCGGGTAGTGCCTGGTTACAGCCAGATGGACAAATCATGTTCATTCTGATCTTAACCCTGGCTGCTGCAGAGGCTTGTATTGGTCTTGCGATCGTCCTTCAGTTCTACCATCGCTTCCATCATTTGGATGTGGATGCTGCTAGTGAGATGCGCGGATGAGTTATCTATATTTAACAATTTTATTTCCGCTCATTGGTTTTGTCCTGTTAGCGGCGGGGCGCAATAAGCTTCCTGAAAATGTAGCAGCCATTATTGGTGTTGGGGCAGTCGGTTTATCTGCTTTATTTGCACTGATTGCCGGCATGGGCTTTGTAGACAATGGTTCAGTCGCTCAGGTTCAACATCTTTGGACCTGGTTCAATGTCGGTGGTTTTGCCCCGGGCATGAGCTTGCACCTGGACGGTCTGTCATTACTGATGACCGGTATGATTACTGGTGTGGGTTTCCTGATTCACATCTTTGCATCATGGTACATGCGTGGTGACGAAGACTTTGCACGTTTCTTCTCTTACTTCAACTTGTTCGTAGCAAGCATGTTGCTTCTCGTTCTTGGCGATAACCTGGCGTTATTGTTCCTGGGTTGGGAAGGTGTAGGTCTTTGTTCTTACTTGCTGATTGGTTACTACTATCAAAACCCGGAAAATGGTTTTGCAGCCATTAAGGCATTTACCGTAACCCGTATCGGTGATGTATTCTTACTGATTGCATTGTTCATGATTTTCCAACAATTCGGTACTTTGCATATTGGTACAATCGTTGCCAACGCACCTCAAGTATTGGCAGGTGATCATTCACTGGCAATCTGGACATCGTTAATGTTGTTCTTGGGTGCTGCCGGTAAATCTGCGCAAATTCCATTACAAACATGGTTGGCCGATGCGATGGCAGGTCCTACACCTGTTTCTGCGTTGATCCATGCTGCGACAATGGTAACAGCAGGTGTTTACCTGTGCTGCCGTATGTTCTCCGTGTTTGAAATGACGCCAGAAGTGATGATGTTCATCTCGATTACTGGTGCGGTAACATTGATTGTTGCCGGTTTTGCTGCATTGGTTCAAACAGACATCAAACGTATCTTGGCTTACTCAACCATGAGTCAGCTCGGTTATATGTTTATGGCTGTAGGTGCTGAAGCATACCAGGCGGGTCTGTTCCATATGCTTTCACACGCATTCTTTAAGGCATTATTATTCTTGTCTTCTGGTGCGGTGATTCTGGCTTACCACCACGAACAAAACATTTTCAAAATGGGTGGCTTGTTCAAACATAACAAATTTCTGTTTGCCTGCTTCGCAATTGGTGGCGGTGCATTGGCTGCGATTCCATTCTTGACCATCGGCTTCTTCTCTAAAGATGCAATCTTGGGTGCAGTATGGGCTCAAGGTCAGTCTGTAGCAGTTTATAACAGCCTTTATTGGGTCGGTGTTGCAGGTGCTTTCTTAACCTCAATTTATACATTCCGTTTAATCTGGGTTGTATTCTTTGGTAAAGAGAACACGCCTTATCACGAAATCAAAGGTGCAACATATTGGGCGCCTTTGGGTATCCTTGCCGTACTTTCAACTGGTCTGGCTTATTTCTTAAAAGCACCGGTAGAAGCAGCTTTAACCAAAGCCAATATTCCAGTATTCAGCGTTTCTGAAGCACTTGAACACGGTATGCACAGTGCTGAATATACAGCCGTGGGTATTGCATTGGCTGGTCTTGTGGTGGGTATCGTATTATTTGCCTTTGCTTATAATGCAGTGAAAGGTTTTGCCCGTACTTCATTCGGTGCCGGTCTTGCCAATATCTGCCGTAATGCACTTGGTTTTGATGCGTTGTATAACATCGTATTTGTAAAACCATATTTGCTGATTGCGAAAATTTTAGGTCGTGATCCGATTGATGGTTTGTGGTTAGTGCTTCCTGCCATTGTTAAAGGTGGTCACGACTTTACCAGCTCACGTCAAACAGGTTCATTGCGTGAATACGCATCAAGTATGTCACTCGGTGTAGTGGTGTTACTGATGATCTTGATCGTGATTCAGGTAGTGGGGAAATAAGATGGAAATCACAAACAACTGGATTTTACCCGCGCTGATCCTCGTACCGTTCATTGCAGGTTTTATTTGCTGGATCGTCGACAAGCTTGACGACAAACTCCCGCGTTACATTGCGCTATTCGGCATGCTCATTACTTTGGGCTTAACCGTTGCGCTTTGGAATTCGGGTACTTATAACTACGAACTCGGCGCCAAAGTTCCAACTTGGTCTGCCGAATTCATGCTGCCTTGGATTTCAACCCTTGGCATTAACATCCACTTGGCTGTGGATGGTTTATCACTGCTTATGGTCGGCTTGACTGCATTACTGGGTGTACTTGCAGTAGGCTGTTCATGGGGCGAGATTCAAAAGAATATTGGTTTCTTCCACTTAAACCTTTTATGGTCTTTGGGTGGCGTAATTGGCGTGTTCCTGGCAATTGACCTGTTCCTGTTCTTCTTCTTCTGGGAGATGATGCTGGTACCAATCTACTTCCTGATAGCGTTATGGGGCCATAAAGGCGCGGACAACAAGTCACGTGTTTATGCTGCGACCAAGTTCTTCATCTATACCCAGGTAGCGGGTTTAATCATGCTAATCGGTATCCTAGGCCTTGTGGTTTACGGTTACATGATGACGGGCATGATCGGCTTCGATTACAACTACCTGTTAGGTGTGGCGAATACGCTTGATGCAAAGTTACCATCAGTGGCTTATGCCTTGATGATCTGTATGTTCATTGGTTTCGCGGTAAAACTTCCAGTGTTCCCATTGCATGGCTGGTTACCAGATGCGCATGCTCAAGCTCCGACAGCCGGTTCTGTCGACTTGGCTGGTATCTTGATTAAAACTGCTGCATACGGTCTGCTTCGTTTTGTAATGCCATTCTTCCCGGCGGCTTCTGCACAGTTTGCAGACATCGCGATCATTTTCGGTTTAATCGGTATCTTCTACGGTGCTTGGTGTGCTTTCCAGCAAACCGATATGAAACGTTTGCTTGCGTATACTTCAATTTCGCACATGGGCTTTGTATTACTTGCACTTTACGCAGGTAATATCTTAACGTTCCAAGGCTTAATGATCATGATGCTGGCACATGGTATTTCATCTGCTGCCTTGTTCATTATGTGTGGCCAGGTGTATGAGCGTTTGCATACACGTGACTTACGTTTAATGGGCGGTATTCGCGGTCAGTTCCAATACCTTTCATTCTTCTTGATGTTCTTTGTTGCTGCGCTTGTGGGTATTCCAGGTTTAGGTAACTTTATTGGTGAATTCCTGATTTTGATGGGTTCATTCAACAAATTCCCGACTTTCACCATTTTGGCGGCAATCAGCTTGGTATTGGCAGGTCTTTACGGCTTGATCTTGATTCACAAAGCATTGTTTGGTACGCCAAATGAAGAGCAAAAACAACATTATACAAACCCGCTTAAAGACTTGAATGCGCGTGAAATTGTTATTCTGTTAGTGTGTGCTTTTGGTCTACTATGGCTCGGTATCTATCCACAAAGCTTCCTTGATATTTCAAATTCAAGCATGGCGTGGTTAGCGAACAGCTATATCCCAGTTCAAGAAGTTGTCGATGCGACTCAACAGGTCGTATCTCAACAAAATGTGGAGATCCAATAAGCCATGAACTTCACAATGTCATTTTCTGAGCTTATGCCATTAGCTCCTGTGATGATCGTGGCTTTAACTGCGATCGTAGTGATGCTTCTCATTGCAATTAAACGTAACCATAATTTAATTGCAACAGCCTCTGTCGTCGGCTTGAACCTTGCTGCAGCCTATGTCCTGATTGCTATGTTCGGTGGTGCTTTTGCACCAGCGAACATCATGGGCATGTTTATGCTTGACCCATTTACCTTGCTTTACCAATTGGTCATCCTGATTGCTGCACTGGCTTGCTGTACCTTGTCACATGCTTATATTGAAAGCTATAAAGATAACCGTGAAGAACTGTATATCTTGATGCTGTGCTCGGTCGCGGGCGCAATGCTGATGGTTGCAAGTTCTCATTATGCATCTTTCTTCATTAGCCTTGAGCTAATGTCGATTCCTGTATACGGTCTTTTGGCTTATACGCACCAACGTTCACAATCGTTAGAAGCGGGTATTAAATACCTTGTTCTTTCAGCAACTGCTTCTGCAATGTTGTTGATGGGCATGGCATATATCTATGCGTATACTGGTTCATTGTCTTTCTATGACAATGTTCAGGCCCTGATGCAAGCACTGAAACAACCAATGGTGATCTTAGGCCTAGGCTTAATTGTCTTTGCCGTTGCATTCAAACTGTCTCTTGCGCCATTCCATAAATGGACACCAGACGTGTATGCAGGTGCGCCAGCGCCAATCGCAACATTCCTTGCGACTGTGGCTAAGGTAGCGACTATTGGTCTGTTCGTACGTTATTTGCTGGCTTCAGGTGCAATCCTGGTAGATTCAATCGTAACCATCATCACGATTATTGCGGTGCTTTCTATCCTGGTGGGTAACTTCCTTGCAGTACGTCAAGTCAACTTGAAACGTATTCTGGGTTACTCTTCAATTGCGCACTTTGGTTACTTGCTGATTGGTTTAGTCAGCATGACTTATGCAAGCCTGGGTAACGTATCTGTTTACGTGATCACTTATGTATTGACGACTATTGGTGCATTCGGTGCTGTAGCGTTGATGTCGAGTCCGTATAACAATGCAGATGAAGCTCAAAGTTTGGCTGATTACCGTGGTTTGTTCTGGCGCCGTCCAGTACTGACTGCGACCTTGACTGTCATGATGTTGTCACTTGCCGGTATTCCATTAACTGCAGGCTTCATAGGTAAGTTCCTGGTAGTAATGGCTGCTGTAACGACTCAGCACTGGTTCATGGCTGCAATGATTATAGTCGGTTCAGGTATTGGTCTGTACTATTACCTTCGTGTGATGGTAGTAATGTATATGACACCGCCAGATACGCCACGTATTGATGCCGATAAACATTGGGGTCAAAAAGTGGGTGGTATGATGGTGCTTGCTGCTGCATTGGCTGTATTGATCATTGGTGTTTATCCTGATCCAATCATCAAATTAGCACTTCAGGCCGAGATTTTATCTCCATTGCATTTCATGCTATCTCAGCAATAATCTAAAAAAACTATAAGTTTTTTGAAAAAGCCTCCTTAGATAGGGGGCTTTTTTGTTTATAAGAGATATAAAAAACATTTATAATAGACGAAATTTTATCTCATCTTTTAGGTGCTCTCCCGTGGCTATTCATGAAATCCGTCATCCGCTTATCCGACATAAACTTGGTTTGCTGCGTCGTGCAGACATCAGTACAAAGAACTTTCGCGAACTAGCACAAGAAGTGACCATGCTTCTGACTTATGAAGCAACCAAAGACTTGCCGATGTGTGATCATGAAATTGAAGGTTGGAATGGCAAAGTCAGTGTAGACCGTATTGCCGGTAAAAAAATTACCGTTGTGCCGATTCTACGTGCCGGTATTGGTATGTTAGATGGTTTCTTAAACCTGATTCCAAGTGCAAAAGTATCGGTTCTTGGTCTTGAACGTGATGAAGAAACTTTGGAAGCACGTACTTACTATAAAAAATTGGTACCTGATGTACAAAACCGTTTAGCAATGATCATTGACCCGATGCTGGCAACAGGTTCTTCATTGGTGGCAGCGATTGATGTATTGAAAGCAAGCGGCTGTAAAGACATTCGCGTGATGGTTTTGGTTGCGGCACCTGAAGGTATTAAAAAAGTAGAAGAAAAACACCCAGATGTAACAATTTTCACCGCTTCTATTGATGACGGTCTGAATGGAAATGGTTATATCGTTCCAGGTCTGGGCGACGCGGGCGATAAAATTTTTGGTTCAGTGCAAAAAGACTGATCCTTGAAGACAAATTAAAAGAGGCTTCAAGCCTCTTTTTTTATATACTGTAGACATGGCATTTTTAAGCATAGGGCGACAGCATGAAAGATGAATTACATCAGGGTAAAATCAAAAAGTATGACCCTGAAAAAGGCTTTGGTTTTATTGGTTCAGCTGAAGGAGATATTTTCTTTCATATTTCAGATTTCCCTGCGGCAGAAGGCGAACCAAAACGTAATGAACGTGTGACATTCGTGGCTGTTGAAAATGGCGATAAGTATAAGGCGGTTCGTATAGAACGCGTTGAAGACAAGTCTGCAAAAGCGAAAAAATCGAAGATTGCTTCACACAACCAATCTATTACATCTGCTTTATTGTCGAATTTTAAACGTTGAACATTCACCTGTTAAGATGAAGAATTCAAAGTGATATCTGGTCAGCTCTGGGTGACAGATTGGATAAAAACTTTACTTCAGTGCAAGTAGATTAATATTTGACTTTTGCATGAATAAAAAAAAGGGGCATAAGGCCTCTTTTTTTATTAAAATAAAAAAATAATAGCAATTAAAAGAGTGAGATATGTTTGTTGAGGGGAAATTAAAAAGCTATATCACGGATCGTGGTTTTGGCTTTATTCAAGTTGAAGGGCAATCGAAAGAGCTTTTTTTTCATATCAATGATTTTCCAAAAAAAAGTGTTGAACCCAAAATTGGAGAAAAATTAAAGTTTCGTATTGTGGAAGATGACGGTAAATTAAAAGCTTCTCAGATTGTACGCCTGGATTTAAAGCGATCTGCAGCTAAGGCTCAAACTTATGCAGAACCTCAAGTTCAGATCAAGCAAAGTGCTTCACCACGTTATAATAAAAAGAGTGGTAAGGGCCGTATTTTTACCATACTGGGATTAATCGTGATTGTCGTGTTGGCTGTAATGGTTTACGGCAAATATCAGGATTATCGCACCGCAGAGCAACTAAAAGCACAACAGTTGATCGTCGAACAACAGCGTATTGTCTCAGAGCAGCGAGAAGCACTGGGAGATTTACCCGAAGCAGTTTTATCGGAGCAGGGGCAACGTAATTTAGCTGGTGAAACGTACAATACCAATAAACCTCGCTCAGAAAAAATCAGTGCCAGTATTGACCAGCAAAATGGTATTAAGCTAGCAACCACCCAATTTAAATGTGATGAACGGCAGCATTGCAGTCAAATGAATTTAAGAGCAGAAGCGGTTTGGTACGTGCAAAACTGTCCAAATCATAAAATGGACGGCGATGGTGATGGCATACCGTGTGAAAATGATCCACGCTGGTAATAAAAGTGCCATTGAGGCGCTTTTTTTATTACAATCATCGACATAAGATTTAAAGAATAAGAGATTGTTATGTTTGCTGAAGGGACAATCAAAAGCTATAACACTGAGCGTGGCTTTGGCTTTATTGATGTGAATGGGGAAAAGAAAGATTTATTTTTTCATATCAAAGATTTTCCCAATAAAAATATCGAACCTAAAATAGGCGAGAACTTAAAATTTCGTATTGTTGAAGATAACGGTAAATTAAAAGCCGATAATATTGTTCGTTTAGATGTGAAAGTTGAATCTGTATCACATACGCCGCTGAGTCGAGCAAAAGAGAAGAGTAATTACCGACATCGTCAAAGTAAAAATGATAAGCAGGAGGGAGGATTCCTCACCACTATTATTGGTCTGGTTGTTATTGGTGTACTGATTTATATGGCCTACGGTAAATACCAGCGTTGGCAACTTTCACAACAAGCACCGATTACTGTACAAACTGTTGTCGAGCAGCCTGTTAATTCGAATCCAAATGGTTATCGTTGTGATGGCCGTACACGTTGTGGTCAAATGAATTCTCGTGAAGAAGCACGCTGGTTTGTGCGCAATTGTCCGGGAACACAAATGGATGGTAACAATGATGGTGAACCTTGTGAAAATGATTCACGCTGGTAAAACAAGTAGAAAATGAAAAAGCGCCCTCTACGGGCGCTTTTTAAAAGCTGAAATCACTTATCTTCGCAAAATTGCATAAAGGCTTTTAGACCAGGTCCCTGATATTTTTGACGATGTACCAGCATGAACAATGGACGGGTCAATTGCCAGAATGGAGTATCCAAAATCACCAACTGACCTTTTTCAAGTAAAGGTTCAATCGCAAGTTTAGAAATACAGGACATGCCTAAACCGCCTGCGACAATTTTAAGAATTGCTTCATTATGACCCAGAGTTAAACGAATATTCGCGTCTGGCAGATCCTTAAGAATGGCATTATCAAAAACTTCACGGGTGCCTGAACCTTCTTCACGTAAAATCCATTCTACACCTGCGGCCTTAAAGTCAGCAGGGGTTAAAGTCCGTTCAAGCTGTGCAAGCGGATGATTTGGTGCACAGCACACGGCCAGTTCGTCATCACGCCAATGAATACATTGTAACTGCGGGAGGTGGCATGAACCTTCGATTAAAGCTAAATCCAGCTGAAACTGGTTCACAGCTTCAATCATTTGACGGGTATTGCCGACTTGAAGTTGTAAATGTGCTTGTGGCTGAATTTGAAGGAAATCTGCCATTAAATCGGGCATTAAGTAATCTGAAATCGTAAGCGTTGCACCTAAGCGTAAGTCGATACTTTGTAGCTCGCCTTTGGCTGCCTGCTCGAATGCATCACAACGACCTAAAATTTCTAATGCCTGTGGCAATAGGTAACGTCCTAAGTCATTCAATTGTAGACGTTTACCGAGACGGTCGAACAGTGGAGCACCCAAGCCATCTTCCAAATCTGCTAAAGCCATACTTGCAGCACTTTGCGTGAGCTTAACGGCATCGCTGGCTTTGGTTACTGTGCCTTCTTGTGCGACTGCTACAAAAACAGCCAACTGGCGTAAGGTCATGCGCATGAATAGAGCCTTAACATTTAAAAAATATTAATAAATTATATTGTCATGCTACCATGAGCACAGTCTTTCATGCCACGTTGAAATCATGTCAATTGAAAAATTTAGCTTAGAAAAAGTTTTATCTGTACACCGTTGGACCAATACCTTATTCAGTTTTACCATGACACGACCTGCACATTTTAAATTTACTGCAGGGCAGTTTGCACGTATTGGACTACAAGTGGGTGATGAACTGGTGGTTCGAGCTTATTCTGTGGTGTCATCACCTTTTGATGAAACCCTGGAATTCTTTTCAATTGTGGTGCCAGAAGGCGCTTTTACCTCAAATTTACAGCATCTCAAAGTTGGAGATGAACTGTACCTGGAAAAAATCCCGTATGGATTTTTAACCCTGGCGCGCTACCAGTTACCCTTACCGAATGATTTGTGGTTATTAGGCACAGGTACGGGTCTGGCACCATTTTTATCGATGTTGCAAGACTTTGAAACCTGGTCTAAATATCAAAAGATTAATCTGGTTTATAGTGTGCGAACCGAAGCCGAACTGGCTTATGTGGAGCGTATTCAGGAAATTGCTGCAACCTTTGGCGAAGGGCATACTGGCTTTAAATTTATCCCGATTATCACCCGTGATCCCAATGCAGCATTGCATGAGCGTTTACCGGTACTGATTGAAAATGGTGAACTGGAAAAAGCGGCAGGTTTGCAATTTAATGTGGAAACCAGCCACGTCATGCTGTGTGGTAACCCGCAAATGGTAGACGATACCAAAGAAGCCTTAAAAGCACGTGGTTTGATTATGAACCGCCGTGGTGAAGGGAATATTGCAGTCGAGAATTATTGGTAAAATCCTTTTAATGCTCCTTCCTTTGGAAAAGGTGAGAAGTACTGTTTGACAAGGGAGGGATTTAATCGGATGTAAACCATCTAAAAATTAATCCCTCCCAACCTCCCTTTAAGAAAGGGAGGAGACGCAGGCACAAAAAAACCTCCACAGTGGAGGTTTTTTAATATCATTATCTTAGTGTACAAACATATCAATATATTCACGGATTTCTTGAATGGCGGTTTCCACATCGCTAGTGAGCCATGTCGGTTCAAACAGACCCGCATAATGTTCAAGACGATCTTGTGGTACCACCAAACGAATTGGGCATTCTTCTTCCAATAAGCGCCAAGGAATAATCGGCACTTCATTATCTAAAAAAGGTGCGATATTACGAATATCAATCACCATCGCGTTGATGCATTCAGGAAAAGGCATCACTGAAAATTCTTCGGTACGACGACGGAAATATTCCAGATCACCCCATTTAAGCACGTAACTTGGTTTATTAAATTCAATAATACCAATGAGATGTTCATCACGAGTGTAATGCAAGCAACATTGATGAGTGACGTCAGTGTCCAAATCAAGCGTTACAGATTGCTGACGATACGCCATAAAGTTAAGCAGCATGAAAAACAAGGTGCACAATTATAGCTCATTTTAAACCTTTCAGCACCTTTAGCCAGATTCATCTTGATTTAAGCTTAAAGATAAAAATACGTTGCCTTTATTTTGCTGTAACAGTTACTTAAAGCGTTTTTTACCAAATTTTCAAAACTGGTATGGCTTATGCATTTATTTTGTTATTGCAAAAAATAGAATAAGAGGTGCGTATGTCCGAAATTAAAACCGTAATAGAAAATGCCCCAATAGCGGGAAACGTGACAGAAGACTATTTTGCCCAACGTCAATTAAAAAAAGGTGCTGTCGGATGGCTGCTTTTAGTTGGCCTAGGAGTTGCCTATGTGATTTCAGGTGACTTTGCCGGCTGGAATTTTGGTTTGGCGCAAGGCGGTTGGGGCGGAATGTTTATTGCTACCATCATTGTGTCAGTCATGTACCTGTGCATGTGTTTAGCCATGTCGGAAATGTCGAGCATGTTGCCTACAGCGGGCGGCGGTTACAGTTTTGCGCGGACGGCTTTTGGTCCATTAGGCGGTTACTTGACCGGTACGGCCATTTTAATTGAGTACGCCATTGCACCTGCTGCGATTGCCTGTTTTATTGGCGCCTATTGCGAATCCTTGTTTGGCATTGGAGGCTGGATGGTTTATCTGGTCTGTTATCTATTTTTTATGGGATTGCATTTAAAAGGTGCAGGGGAAGCATTAAAAATCATTTTCATAATTACCGCCGTTGCCGCTGTCGCATTGTTGGTTTTTATTGTGGCGATGGTACCTTATTTTGATCGTGCCAACCTGTTTAATATTGCAGTCAATACTGACGCGGTTGGTTCGAGTGTATTGCTACCTTTAGGATATTTAGGCATTTGGGCCGCAGTACCTTATGCAATCTGGTTTTTTCTGGCAGTGGAAGGCGTGCCTTTAGCCGCTGAAGAAGCCAAGGAGCCGCATAAATCGTTACCGCGTGGCTTAATTGGTTCTATGGTTATTCTGGCGATTTTTGCCTTGAGTATTTTGATTTTAGGTCCAGGCGCAGCGGGCGCAGATGCTTTAAAAAATTCAGGCGCGCCCTTGGTTGATGCTTTAAAAGCAGTTTATGGTGAAAGTACCTGGCTTGCTGGTTTTGTAAACTTTGTCGGTTTGGCCGGTTTAATTGCCAGTTTCTTCTCGATCATTTATGCCTATTCACGCCAAGTCTTTGCGCTTTCACGTGCCGGCTATTTACCGAAAAAACTCTCTTTAACAAATAACAACCATGCTCCGCATTTAGCAATTATCATTCCGGGTATTATTGGTTTTATGCTGTCATTAACTGGAGAGGGCGATTTACTTATTTTGATGGCTGTGTTTGGTGCCACCATTTCTTATGTATTGATGATGATGGCGTATATCAAACTGAAAATTTCAAAACCCGATATGCCACGTCCCTATAAAGCACCGGGTGGAATCATTACTGCATCGGTTGCCTTGATTCTTGCCGCTATTGCAGTGGTAGCAGGTTTTGTGGTTGACCCTAAAGTCTGGTTGATGGCAGCCGCCATTTATGTGGTTTTTATTGTGTATTTCCTGGTTTATAGCCGAAATAAATTGGTTGCCGGAACACCAGAAGAAGAGTTTGCCAATATTCAGGCCGCAGAACAGGAACTGAAATAATAAGAAAATCAGGAGCAATGCAGCATGCTGTATCAAATCAATGTAGCTCATCATCATTATGTTTTTGCAGACTTAAAAACTTTAATGGCGAAAGCGACGCCGGAACGCTCGGGCGATCAGCTGGCAGGAATTGCGGCGCAAGATGCAACAGAACGGGTCGCAGCACAGATGTGTCTGGCAGATGTGCCGCTCAAGCAATTTTTGCAAGAAACGTTGATTGATTATGATCAGGATGAAGTGACCCGTTTAATTATTGATGAACATGATGCATTGGCTTTTTATCCCATTTCACATTTTAGTGTAGGAGACTTTCGCAACTGGCTACTCAGTGAAGACGCCAGCACAGAAAAATTGCAACATTTACAAGCGGGGCTGACACCTGAAATGGTGGCTGCGGTGAGCAAGATTATGCGCAATCAGGACTTGATTCTGGTCGCAAAGAAATGCCGTGTCATCACCCAATTTAGGAACACCATTGGCTTGGAAGGACGGCTTTCGACCCGATTACAGCCAAACCATCCCACCGATGATTTACTCGGGATTTCTGCCAGTATTTTAGATGGTTTGATGTATGGCAATGGGGATGCCGTGATTGGCATTAATCCGGCGACTGATAATCTGCAAAATCTTTCAGAACTCTTGAGACTGCTGGATCATATTATTCATGAATATGAGATTCCGACCCAGTCCTGTGTCTTGACTCATGTCAGTTCAGGCATCGAGCTGGTCAATAAAAATGTGCCGGTCGATTTAATGTTTCAGTCGATTGCCGGTTCACAAGCCGCCAATAGCGCTTTCGGGATTGATTTAGCCATGTTGCAGCAAGGCTATGAAGCTGCTTTAAGTTTAAAACGCGGTACGGTCGGTCAGAACGTGATGTATTTTGAAACCGGACAGGGCAGTGCCTTATCTAGTAATGCCCATCATGGGGTAGATCAGCAAACCATGGAAGCGCGAGCCTATGCCGTGGCTCGAAAGTATCAGCCTTTTCTGGTCAATACTGTGGTCGGTTTTATTGGCCCTGAATATTTATATAACGGCAAACAGATTATTCGGGCAGGGCTGGAAGATCACTTCTGTGGCAAATTACTGGGTCTGCCGATGGGCTGCGATATTTGCTATACCAACCATGCCGATGCCGATCAGGATGATATGGATGTGTTACTCACATTGCTGGCCAATGCCGGGATTAATTTTATTATGGGGATTCCGGGTTCGGATGATGTGATGCTGAATTATCAAACCACTTCTTTTCATGATGCTTTATATATTCGCCAATTATTAGGTTTGCAGCCAGCACCCGAGTTTGCAGCCTGGCTGGAGCAACAGGGAATTTTGAAACAGCATTACACAGAACTGCAATGGCCGAGCCAGCTGCCGGAAAAGTTCTCCCGTTTAATCATGTCATGAGCGGAGGATTGGAGCATGAAAGTACAATACGATGTCCAGTTTCAACCCGAGCTGAAGAAAAATGCCTGGGAGCAACTAAAACAGTTTACCGATGCCCGAATTGCATTAGGTCGCGCGGGGTGCAGTCAGCCCACTCAGCCTTCATTGCAGTTTCAGCTAGCACATGCGCAGGCCAAAGATGCCGTTTTAAAAATGCTGGATGTTGAAAGCTTAAAAGCACAGTTAAAAAAGCTGAATAACGATATTTTGTACATTTCCAGTTGTGCGGTAGATAAAGATAGTTATTTAAAACGTCCCGATTTAGGTCGAGTACTGTCAGCGTCATCCAGAACATTATTACAGCAATATCAGCAGCAACATCAGACTGAATATGATGTGCTGATTGTGGCGGGTGATGGCTTGTCGGCACGTGCGATTGAAGTGAATGCAGGACATTTTGTTGAACAGTTAGCTCAAGCTTGCCTAAATGAGGGTTGGTCGGTTGCGCCATTGGTGATTGCAACCGGAAGTCGGGTAGCACTGGGTGATGAAGTTGCAGAAATTCTAAAAGCTAAAATGCTGGTAATGCTGATTGGTGAGCGTCCGGGTTTAAGTTCACCTGACAGTATGGGAATTTATTACACTTGGAACGCATATCAAGGCTGCCCTGATGCCAAACGCAATTGCATTTCCAATGTGCGTCCTGCCGGATTATCTGACTTAGTGGCAATTCAGCGTTTAATAGCATTGATGAGAAAGTCTCGTCAGCTGCAATTTTCAGGCGTACATCTTAAAGATGAACATGAAATGCTGGTTGAAACCCACACTTCCTCTAATTTAAAACGTATTTTCTGATTTGACAGTATATAAGGCAAGTTTACATGTATTCACCATGTCACTATGCTTTTACACATAACTAAATTGTGGATATTGCTAGTATAAAAATATGAAAAACAAGATAAAGCAGAGGAATATATGCCACATGATTTTAATAAACCGCCTCATGTAACGACACAGGAAGAGAGAACTCAGAAAAAGCGTCTGCCTGTTTATATCTTGGTTATCGTAGGTGTTTTTCTGATTGCGTTACTGGCTTACATGTTTGCGGATACCGAACCAGATGCTAAAGATGCGCCTCCTGGACATCCTGATCCTTCAGCCCAAACAGCAACACCAAACAATACCACTCCAAATACCGGAACAGCGACAGCAACAGATGAACCTGTAGGAACAGCTGTTGATACAGCAACCGAAGCGGGTGAAAGTGACGCGATTAAAAATGCAGCCGACAATGTGGGCGTGGGACGTAGTAACTCGAATTAAAACGACAATTTTAATGTATTAATTTAAAGCTCTAATCTGAAAGGATTAGGGCTTTTTTGCAATCAAATGTGCGCTTTTGTTGTATTTATGCTGGTTTGTATTGAAGAAAAAATATTCGAATCCTAATGTGTTCTTAACTTCATAGTTTTAGGTTAACTAACCGACAAAACCCAATATTCATCTGCGATAGAACTTCAATAAGTAATAACAAGAGGACATGACAATATGAATGAGTATTTTTCTGGAGGCCCAAGAGGGGGTGAATTTGATGCAATGTATTATTGGAATCAATTTCATCCTATTTTAGCTGCCATCGCCATTTTAATCATAGGTTGGATTATTGCCCTCATTATTGCGGCAGGAATTAAAAAAGTTTTACAAAAGCTTGGAACAAATCAAAGACTTTCTAGTGCGACAGGACATCGCGCAAATATGGAAAGTATCGTTTCGCGTATCGTTTTTTGGATTGTGATGATCATTGCGGTCATAGGTGCATTTAATGTGCTTAATCTCACCAGTGTGAGTGGACCGTTCAGCAATATGATTCAGCAATTCCTGTTGTTTATTCCTCGACTTTTAGCGGCTCTTGCGGTCGGTTTTATTGGCTGGATTGTAGCGACTCTGGTCAAAGTAGGAATGCAAAAACTGCTGGATCGAACTGAACTGGACGAAAAATTAAGTGCTGACGTAGGTGTCAGTCCGATTAGCCAGAACATTAGTGACATTGTTTATTGGCTGATTTTGTTATTATTCCTGCCAATTGTACTGTCTATTTTAGGCTTAACCGGCTTGCTGCTTCCAGTACAAAATATGGTGAATGAAGTTGTTTCATTCTTGCCTAATATCTTTATTGCCGGTGTGATTGTATTTGTCGGTTATATTCTGGCAAAAATTGTACGCGGTATTGTTGAAGGTCTGGTCGGCAGTTTAAATCTACAGCATGAAACACAAAAGATTGGTTTCCTGAAAAATTCTAATTTGCCAAAAGTATTAGGCTCTTTTGTTTTCGCTGTAATTATTATTACTGCGCTGATTATTGCATTTGAAGCTTTAGGTATTCAGGCGATTTCACAACCTGCAACAGCCATGTTGTATGAAATCATGAATGCGATTCCGCATATTATTGCGGCGGGTCTAATTCTGATTTTGGCTTATGTAGTTTCACGTTTCGTGGCTAATCTGGTGGTTGACGTATTGGCTGGAACAGGTGTTGATGAATTACCTGCCAAAATGGATGCACAACGCTTTTTGGGAACGACCAAAGTATCAACCATTGTTGGATACATGATCGTTTTCTTTACCATGCTATTTGCAGTATCGGAAGCTGCAAACCGACTTGGTTTTGAACAGGTTAGTGCGCTGATCTCGATGTTTATCCAGTTCGGTGCCAATATTTTACTTGGTGCTGTCATCTTGATGATCGGCTTCTGGCTTGCAAACATTGTTGCGAAAGTCATTGGGCGTGGGGAATATAACAGTTCACGCTGGTTGGCCAACCTGGTTCGCATCCTGATTATAGGTTTGGTTATTGCCATGGGCTTACGTGCCATGGGTATTGCCGATTCGATTGTAAATCTTGCCTTCGGTTTAACCTTGGGCGCAGTTGCGGTTGCCTTTGCTTTGGCCTTTGGTTTAGGTGGTCGTGATCCGGCACAACGAGTATTGACTGACTTAATTGATAAATGCAAAAGAGAGGCAAAGGAGCCGAATCCTTTCCATGAGGAAAATTCAGACCTGATGACTTCAAGTTCAGATTCTGACTCAATCTCTGCCCATGCTGCACAAGCATTTACTGCACATGGCACATCAGAAGTGAATCAAGGTTCGGACCCTTCAGTGGATAAATCTTCTGAACTGGAAATGGATGGAGGCGCACCAGCAACGTCTGGTTCTAACAAACCCGTAGCGGCGAGTCCATACCCAATCTCAGATCAGAAAGAAACGCTCATGCCTGATTTGTCCAATCCAACTCCTGCTTCATTAACTACCGCACCGCAAGATGCACAAAAACCGGATCCAGATCAGAGTATTCCAGATTCTCTGCGTGTTGATCCAAAAAATCCGCCAGTAAATAATCCTTTTGGATCGACTGGTGAGAAAGAATCCGATGTCGATATCAATAGCGACAAAGGCCAAACTTATCCTGGTTCCAGCGATGACAAAAAATAATCGTTAGGATTAGGAAAATCAGTCACCTCAGCACAACCAAAGCGCTGCTTTGGTTGTGCACAATAGAGCAACATTTATTTGTTGCTCTATTGCTATGAAGTAATGATTAAATAAGTAATAAGTGAAATTAACTTAATTTTCTATTTCTAGCCTGAGACGGTTAAAAATACATCCTTGTAACTTTGGACAAATGATCAACAGAACTTCATTCATAACAGGAGATCTCAATGAGTAGAAGACCCCCAAATAAGTTTATTGCTCCCATAGTTATTGCAGGTATTACCGCAGGATTTTTTATTAGTGCTTATAAATTTGTCTTTGCCAAACCCAAGCGGGTAGATACGCAGATGGATTATGCAGATTTAGCAGATCAGCCGCAAAAAAAAGATGAAAAATAGTTAAAAAATAATCGTTTTTATATTCTGTTTATGCTATTTATAAAATAACTATTTCATAAAATTTAAGTGTTTATATAAATATTAATGAAATATATATTCTTTATACTCGGATGTATGAAGTGAATAATAAAAGGAGAAAAGAGATGTTATTAAATAAGGTTATAAAAAAATTAATCATGCAAAGACGAGAAGCAAATCAACCTGCTTATATGACTGAAGCCATTGCAAAAATGGATCTTGCCATTAAGCGTATACAGCAGAATAAACAGGTTCATTTACTACGCACGGATTATCTGGAATAAGCTATTTCACATTAAACATATTGCGATGCGGCATGCGCAGACGCCCATGCCCATTGAAAATTAAAACCGCCTAAGTGACCAGACACATCCAGAACTTCACCGACAAAATACAAGCCTTTTTGTTTCTTGCTTTCCATGGTTTTGGAGGAAACTTCAGTGGTATCTACACCGCCTAAGGTCACTTCCGCAGTCCGGTATCCTTCAGTTCCTGAGGGTTTTACTTCAAAAGCATGTAAACGCTTGGCAATCTGTTCCAGTTTATCATCACTCAAATTACCTATTGCCGTATCGGCAAGGTCTGCCCAGATTAGATTTTGTAATTCCAGCACCACACTTTTAGGCAAATGCTCGGTTAACAAAGTACGCAGTAGCACTTTAGGCTGGCTGGCTTTTTTAGCCTTGAAGAAATCTACCAGATCGAGGTAAGGCAGAAAGTTGATGTGAAAACTTTGACCAACATTCCAGTAGTTAGAAAGCTGCAATGAACTTGGACCACTTAAACCGCGATGGGTAAACAGCAAGGCTTCAGTAAAACTGTTTAAATCATTCGACAGGGTGGCATCAACTGCATTACCGCTTAAACGTGTGGTCACTTCTTTAAACTGATCCGAGAAAGTAAAAGGCACTAAACCTGCACGGGTCGCATGGACATGATGCCCAAACTGTTTGGCAATGTCATAACCTATTCCTGAACCACCCAGTGTCGGTACAGATAAACCGCCTGTTGCCACAACCACAGATTCAGCTTGGAAATAACCTGCATTAGTCGCAACTTGGAAACCTTGTTCATCTAGAGCTGTTACCGCTTTGACTTCACAGCTTGTTTTAATCTCGACCAGGTCAGTTTTATCACATTCGGCCAGCAGCATGGCCAAAATTTCTTTAGCACCGTTTAAGGTAAATAACTGACCGTGTTTACGCTCTTCGTATTCAATACCGTGTTCACACACCAGGCCAATAAAGTCCCAGTTGGTATAGCGAGTTAAGGCCGAGATCACAAAGTGCGGATTATGAGAAATATAGTTTTCAGGCTCGACATACAGATTGGTAAAATTACATTTACCGCCACCAGACATCAGGATTTTTTTACCCACCTTGTTGGCTTTTTCCAGGACCAAAACTTTACGGCCACGCTGTGCTGCCATGTAGGCCAACATCAGACCTGATGCACCGGCACCTAAAACAATGACATCGTACTGATTTGAAGACATGGACAAACTCGCGGGAGATAAAAGCAGGGCATTATAGACAATTTTTCCACCAATTTCAGGATTGATCTTGCTCAGTGCTCCGGCCTTGTAAACCTCCAGTATGCATAACCAAGATTCGTGTATCTGGAGAAAATTGATTTTGCTGAATTAAATCCATTAAGCCCATCATCATTTTGGCGGTATACACCTGCTCTAAAGCAAGGTTCTGCTCAGCTTCAAAGGACTGCATAAACTTTAACAGTTCAGGCGTGGTTTTAGCATAGCCACCACAGCAATAGGCATCGGTGATTTTCCAGTTTTTTTTGCTGGTCCATTGCTGGACATCGTGCTGTAAAAAATCACCTTTTAAAGCAGAAAAACCCCACACAGTTTGATGTGCTGCACTGGCTTCAATCAGGCCTGAAATTGTTCCGCCAGTTCCTACGGCACAGCAGATCAGGTCATAATTTTTCTGGTCTTCGGCAGTTAATATTTCCTTGCAACCCTGGATGGCCAGCGTATTTGTTCCACCTTCAGGAATAATGTAATGTGCTGGATAGTGCTGTTGCAGTTGCTCAAGAAATACAGGATCGGTTTTTTCCCGATACTGTTCACGCGAAACGAAATGCAATTGCATGCCAAACTGCTGCGCCGTGGCCAAGGTATGATTGAGCGCTTTATCTTTGAGTTCTTCGCCCCGGATAATACCCACACTTTCAAATCCAAACAGCTGTGCTGCATAAGCGGTGGCAGCAATATGATTGGAATAGGCGCCGCCAAAAGTCAGGATCTTTTTAAGCCCTTGCTGTTTTGCATCCAGAAAGTTGTATTTCAGTTTAAAAAACTTGTTGCCGGAAATCTGTGGATGAATCTGATCCAAACGCTTCACAGTAACAGTAACAGTGACCGGGGCATCCAGCTTAAGTTTTTGATAAGTCACTGACTGGGCAATATGATCAAACATTTCATCATGATCCACAAAAATTTAAGCGTATTGTATCCAAAATATGGTGATCTGAGCTTTGCTGTTTGGATCAGGATGATCTGAGCCATACTTCAATAGCAAGCATGAAGTAAAAAAATTTCACAGACCTCTGCTATATAGCGCATATGTTTATATGTCTTATTTGTAAATATATCTTAAGTAATTGAATTTAAATAATAAAAATATGATTACAAAATGTGCAATGATGCTAAGCTAGAACATATAACAATGATGAAAAAGAGGATATGTGATGAAGACGCTATCCCTGGGATTATCGCTTTGCATGTTGCTGCTCATGACGGCTTGCGATGCAAAAGATGATTATAACAAGCCAAAAACTGAAGTTAGAACCATGATTATTGGTGGCGTGCCTGTGAGTGATCATGATTATCGTGTTGATCAGCTCAGCGCGCGTGAAATACAGCCAGACTTACAAAAGTAAATCGTTTTAAATCAATATGAGTTTGAGCTGATACTGTTTTTAAAGTACTACTATTTCGCATCATTAGCAGCCACTTTATAGCCTGGCTTTATTTGCTGTTCTGTTTACACACTAATGTAGGGTGAATCCCAGCTCGCCTATTTTTTAATGTATTTTTATTTATCTATTTATATTCATTCGGAAGAAATGTCGATCAGCGTATATTTCTGTGGCTAATTTGATCAAATAGTAGTGAATTATGAGGCAAAACCTTAAAAATGGAGCCAAATATAGCGAGATATTCAGTTTTTAAAATTGTAGAATGATCACGTAATTTTTTGGGATAGGTGTTGCTGTGGAATCAGTTTGGATTTTGGGCTCAATTGCATTTGCCTTAATGTTAGGTGCAATGAGTCCTGGACCGACATCTATTTATGTGGCTAAAAATTCAATTGCCATTTCACGCAAGCATGGTTTGTTTACCGCTTTAGGTACAGGGACAGGCGCTGCCGTTTTTGGCTTATTGGCGGTACTTGGATTACAGGCATTTTTATTAGCGGTGCCATCAGCCTACCTGGCTTTGAAAATCTGTGGTGGTTTATATTTACTCTGGTTGGCTTTTAAAATTATTAAACATGCCAAGGAACCAATTGAATCTACTTCTGATTCAAACACTCAAATGTCATTGCGCCGTGCCTTCACTACAGGCTTAATTACCCAGCTTTCCAATCCAAAAATTGCGATTGTGCTGGCCAGTATTTTTACTGCACTTTTACCCAAGGAAATTCCGACCTATTATTATTTTGTATTACCGCTACTGTGCTTCTTTATTGATGCAGGCTGGTGCTCCCTGGTTGCAGTTGCCTTGTCGGCCGAAAAACCGCGTCGTGTCTATTTAAAATTTAAAGCCGGTTTTGACCGTGCTGCAGGCGGGATCATGACTTTACTGGGCTTGAAACTCATCTTTGGAATGAAATAAATCATTTAATTATGATCTAAGTTGATTTGATTGCAGTAAATACTTTGTATTCAAAATACTGAAAATAAATTGAATAATTTCGAGATGAAGAGAACACGCACATTGTAGATGACGTTTCCGAGTTTATCTTCATTGCATGCGGTCGAGCTAAGGTTAATTAGATCGCTCGTATGGCTCAGATCGACCAGTAAGATTAAAATAGAATGTACAAAATAAAAGACCGACGATTCGAGTGATGATGAAATCGTCGGTCAAAAAATCTGTTGCAAGTTTTAGCTTGGGCTGCTGTTCCTCACTAAAACTTGAAACTAAGTTTATTGCTTTAGAAAAGTTCACCGAAAATATTGTGGATGCCGGTACAAATTAACGGTTTATGAACTTCGTACCCTATATAACGCAGCGGTTTACAGATTGGTTGACAATAAAATGAAAAAAAACTCATTTTTTTTTATACTGATCATCTAAACGTTGCTTATGCAGGCCTATTGTGTCATTAACTCGATATTTTTTATGGTTTTTTTTCTTTTGTTTTATTTTTACCTGTATCTGCGGTGTACTGGCTGCTTTACTGCCAACCGGCATGGGTGGCATTTTGACCATTGTGCCTTATTTAACCGCCATGATTTTAGTGCTGTATAAATTTTTAAAACAACAACAACGCGCTCCAACTGCTCAAGAACAAAAAAAAATCACCTGGGGATTTACCCTGATTTTTTGGGGCTATAACCTGGCCTTTTTATTGCTCGGCATTGTCCTTTTTGCCAAGAATGATCCTGAAGTCTGGCAGAATTTTCTTTTATATCTCAAAAATGTGCAATTTATGAGTATTGTGCTGATCATGTTCCTGCTGATTGCCATTCCACTTTATATTTTGACCTACTGGTTTTATGGCAAACAGGCCCAGCGCATGGCCAAAAAAATGTTTGGCTAAACGACACGGATGTAGGCTTGAGTTTTAAACTGTCTTGATCTATAGATAAGAAAAAACAGGCGAGACCTAAAAATGCAAAAAGCATGTGTATTGATTACCGGCGGCAGTGGTTTTATTGGCTCGCATCTGCTGCCTTATCTGTTGGCCCGTGATTATGCGGTGGTAGGGCTAACTCGCCAGAAAAATAAACGTTCCAATCATCCTGATCTTAGCTGGATTCAGCATTTAGACGAACTGAAAACCGATCGGATTGATTATGTGATCAATTTGGCGGGTGAAAGCATTGGGCAAGGGCGCTGGACAGCCAAAAGAAAGCAGCAATTGATTGACAGTCGGGTAGAGACCACGCATCAGCTCTATCGCTACTTGGAAAAAAGACAGATTTTTCCAAAGCGAATTATTTCCGGTTCTGCCGTTGGCTATTACGGTATAGACCCGACTGAACAATGGTCGACCCTTTGTACAGAACAGTCAGCACCCCAAGCTATTTTTATGTCGGAATTGTGCCAGTTATGGGAGCAGGCAGCCCTCAGTTTTAGCCAGCAAAAAACCAAAATTATTCGTCTTGGCATAGTCTTTGGAAAGCATGGCGGAATTCTGCCACGTATGTTATTGCCGATTAAACTGAATCTGGCAGGGAAAATCGGACATGGGCGGCAACCTGTCGTTTGGGTACATGTGCAAGATGTGCTTAGAGCAATTGAATTTTTAATGCTTAATGAAACTGAAGCACAAATATTTAATGTCGTGTCGCCTGAGAGGGGAACACAGGCGCAGTTTGTCAAAACCGCTGCACAAGTTTTAAAACGCAAACCGTTATTCTCTTTACCGGCTTTTGTTTTGCGATGGATGTGGGGTGAACAGTCACAACTGGTATTGAATGGGCAATATGTCGTGTCCAAGGCCCTGAAAGAGGTCGGTTTTGAGTTTCACTATCCGACTTTAAAAATGGCTTTAGAAGATATATTAGTGAGCCATTAAACCTGCTTCAGATTTAAGACGCTCAGTGCTATAAGCTGCTGGATTCACTAGAGGCGTTTGCTCCAGCATCAGCTGTCTGAGTAAACGTGCAGATGCTGGCCCCATACATAAACCATTGCGGAAATGGCCGAAATTGGCCCACAAATTATCTATCTCAGGCATTTTCCCGATATAGGGAACACCGGTTGGAGAGGCGGGTCTTAAACCGGCCCACTGTTTCTCGATAGGAAACTGTGCCAGTTCGGGAACCATCTCGAAACAGGCTTCTAAAATTTTCTGCGTGGTGCTTGCGGTGGGGGTGGTATCAAAACCGCAGTCTGCCATGCTGGAACCACAGACCACATGACCATCCAGACGTGGAATTAAATACATCACATCATTCATGCACATGGTCGGCAACCAGTTTGCAGGGGTTTTAAACAGCACCATTTGCCCCTGAACAGGATATACGGGTATTTCCATCTCCAATTGTTCAGACCAGTGCTGCGACCAAGCGCCGGTAGTGATCACAAACTGATCTGCCTCATAAGTTTTGCCATTCTTAGCAGCTATGGACTGCACCTTGCCATTTAGCATATTGAACTGCTCAATCGGGCAATATTCGACAAATTCGACTTGTGGATGCTGTTTTAAATAGGTAGTGATGGATTGCAGTAAACGTGGATTTCTGACATTGGCAATCTGGGGGAAATAAATCGCGTGCTGAAATTTGGCATCAATAAAAGGATTAAGCTGTTCGATTTGTTCTTGTTGTAAATATTCGCATTGCTGCATGGGTTCCTGAAATTGCCGGGCATAATTCAGACCAGTTTCAAAATCGGTTTCATCAAAAATCAGCAGGCCAGTTTCATGAATTTCAAAATCAATGTCTGAAACAGGCTTGAGCTTTTCATTCCATTCTAAATACAGTGACTTGCCATATTGCGCTAGCTGATTCACCGCATGCGGATAACGCCACGGATACATCGGGGAAAGAATACCGCCACCTGCCCAGGATGCCGCTTTACCTGCTTGCTGCTGATCGAAAATAATCACGGAACATCCCTGTTCCACAAGCTCTAAAGCAGACATCAGACCACTAATGCCCGCTCCAATGATGGCAATTTTCATCGCTTGCGCCATTGATTCTTATTTCATGTCTTTCAGTTTAAGGGCTGCTTCTTCAGCAAAGTAAGTCCAGATACCATCAGCACCGGCACGGCGGCAGCTCATCAGTGATTCAATGATCACGCTGTCAGATAACCAGCCATTTTGAATGGCACCGGCCAGCATCGCGTACTCACCGCTGACTTGATATACGAAAGTCGGCACACCAAACGTATCTTTGACTTCACGCACGATATCCAGATAAGGCATACCCGGTTTGACAATCACCATGTCTGCGCCTTCCTGAATATCCAGTGCAATTTCGTGTAGCGCTTCGGCGCGGTTGCCAATGTCCATCTGGTAATTGTATTTGTTGCCGCCTTTCAAATTACTCGATGAACCGACTGCATCACGGAAAGGCCCATAAAAACTGGACGCATATTTGGCTGAATACGCCATGATGTTGGTATAGATATGACCATTGGCTTCCAAAGCCTGACGAATTGCACCGATACGGCCATCCATCATGTCACTTGGCGCCACCACATCTGCACCGGCGTCGGCATGACTGAGTGCCTGTTTAATCAGGCATTCCACGGTTTCATCATTCAGCACATAACCGGTGTCATCAATAATGCCGTCCTGACCATGCGTGGTATACGGGTCTAAGGCACCATCTGTAATCAGCACCATTTCTGGCAATTCTTTTTTCAGTAAACGGACGGTACTCTGAACTAGACCGTCTTCACGCCAAGCAGCTTCAGCGGACAGACTTTTATCTTCTTGTGGCGTAACTGGAAATAGCGCTAATTTGGAAACACCCAATTCCAGTAAACGTTCTGATTTTTTTAACAGCAGATCAGCAGATAGACGCTGAACATTCGGCATACTTGGAATATCTTGGGTCTGATTTTGCCCCGGGAGGACGAATACTGGGTAAATGAGATGATCGGTCGTTAGCTGGGTTTCCCGTACCATGGCACGTAATTGGTCATTTTTACGGATGCGGCGCATACGAGTAGCAGGAAAGGCTGGACGATTGAACGTATAAGTCATAACAATCTCAATGATCAGTATTAAACTAGCAGCTATTGTAGACTCATAATTTGAGTTTAGGGCGACTGTATTCATTTTTTATTTAATCAAGGTAACTCGAGCAGACTATGACGCAAGCAGAGAAAAATTGGACTGGCAACATTCACTTAGGCTCGAAAGTTGATATCGATGTGGTCCTTATGCAGCTATGCAAGGCCTTTAATAAATCTCCTTTTTTTCAGCATAACGGCATGACCATGCGGGTAGTGGATGGGCAGATTGAAGCGTATATCGAGATGCAGCCTTATATGATTGGCAACGTCGCGTTTCAGATTCTGCATGGCGGAGTGGCAGCAACAATCCTAGACAGTGTCGGCGGCATTGTGGCGATGGGAGAGCTGTATAAGAAAGCCAATGTGGATGATTTGCCTGATACCATCAAAAAAGTATCACGTTTGGCAACAGTCGATATGCGGGTCGATTATTTGGCACCGGGCCGCGGCAAGTCATTTACTGCACGTGCTGAAACCTTGCGTTTAGGTCGTAAGGGTTGCACCATGCGTATGACTTTGGTGAATGATGAAAACAAACCGATTGCAACTGCAATTGCGTCTTATGCTTATTAAGTTTGTTGTAAGACAGGCAAGTTAAACTCAGTAAAAGTTAGATAAATATTCGGCATTGAATGAAAATTCGCTGCCGAATTTGTTTTTGAAACTGATGAGTTACATTTTTATTCTCATCATATGAATTTTTCACATTAAAATCACGCCAATAAAATTGAAAAAATGACTTTCTCATCCACATCATCTCCAAGACAACTCTTGTCTCTATGCCTGTAGTTTGAAACTGCAATGCATTGAGGATGGCTGGTGACCAAGTCTGTTGGATTTAGGACATATTGATGACAGATGCTCAAAATACCCTGCCAGAAACACAACCAGATCAACCGGTTTCCGATTCAGCCTTAAAAGCGAAACGTAAAAAAGCCTTGGGTTTTGTCGCGCTGATTTTAATCATTGCTGCAATTCTGTATGCAATCTGGAAATTATTTCTCAGCCATTCTGTCGAGACCGATAATGCCTATGTCGGTGCAGAGACGGCTTCAATCACATCCATGGTGACTGGACAAGTCGAACAGGTACTGGTCAGTGATACCCAAACGGTCAAAAAAGGCGATGTTCTGTTACGTGTAGATCGCCGTGATGCAGAAATTGCCGTTGCTCAGGCCAAAGCAGAAATGATCAAGGCACAGCGTCAATATAAACAGACACAAGCCAATAGCAGCTCGCTGAATTCACAAATCTTTGTCAGTGATGATGCGATTCATAGTGCCGAAGCCAAAGTGGCCGAGGCCAAAGCAGAAATGGACAAGGCACAGGATGACTTAAACCGTCGTGAAAAACTGAGCGCCTCTGGAGCCATTTCTAAAGAAGAACTCAGTACGGCACAAAGTGCGCTGAATACCGCCAAAGCGGGCTATGCATCGGCACAAGCCGGTTTGGCACAAGCCAAATCAAGCCAGAAAGCAGCACAAAGCAACCTGGCTGCCAATGAAGCGCTGATTCGTGGTGCGGATGAAAATAGCACGCCCGATGTTTTGGTTGCACAAGCCAAATTGAAACAGGCGGTGTTGGATCTGGAACGGACTGAAATTAAGGCACCATTTGATGGGGTAGTGACACGCCGTAATATTCAGGTCGGTCAGCGTGTGGCGCCGGGCACTGTGTTGATGATGGTGGTACCGACCTCACAGCTTTATGTCGATGCCAACTTTAAAGAAAGCCAACTGGAAAAAGTCCGTCCAGGTCAAAAAGTGGTTTTAACCTCTGACCTGTATGGCGATTCTGTTGAATATCACGGAACGGTACAGGGCTTCTCTGGCGGAACAGGTTCTGCCTTTGCCCTGATTCCTGCACAAAATGCGACAGGTAACTGGATTAAGGTGGTTCAACGCTTGCCGGTTCGCATCAAGCTTGACCCTAAAGAACTGGCTGAACATCCGTTACGGGTGGGACTGTCTATGGAAGCGAAGATCGATTTGTCTTCGAAGTAGTCATTTATGAATAACTACACTCCAATACCGAACCTGACCGGCGGCCGCTTACTTTTGGCGGCATTTGTACTGGCCTTTGCCAATTTTATGGTCGTGCTCGACATGACCATTGCCAATGTCTCGGTTCCTCATATCACCGGCAGCCTTGCGGTTTCTGCATCGCAAGGGACCTGGGTGATTACTTCCTATGCCGTTGCCGAAGCCATTTGTGTGCCTTTAACCGGTTGGCTGGCTGGACGCTTTGGTGCAGTCCGGATCTTTGTGATCAGTCTGTTTGGCTTTACCTTGTTTTCGGTGCTTTGTGGTTTATCTACCAGTCTGGAAATGCTGGTGTTCTGCCGAATAGGTCAAGGTCTGTTTGGCGGTCCGATTATGCCACTCAGCCAAACCTTGCTGATGCGTATTTTCCCGCCAGAGAAACAGTCGCAGGCGATGGGCATGTGGGCCATGACCACCGTTGTGGGACCCATCTTAGGACCGATCCTTGGCGGTACCATTAGTGATAACTGGTCTTGGCACTGGATTTTCTTTATCAATATTCCCGTCGGGATTGGCTGTGCGCTGGCCGCCATGCGTTTGCTGAAGCCTGCTGAAACGGAAACCAATAAACTCAAAATTGATCTGGGTGGCTTATTCCTGCTGATTTTATGGATTGGTGCGTTACAGTTAATGCTGGATTTAGGCCATGAACGGGATTGGTTTAACAATCCGTTTATTGTCATTCTGGCCATTATCGCCTTGGTTGGCCTGATCATTTTTACTATTTGGGAACTCACTGAGCGCCATCCGGTAGTGAATATCCAGATCTTTAAATATCGAGGATTTACCATTTCCGTTCTGGCCTTGGCCTTTGGTTTTGGGGCTTTCTTTGGCAGTATTGTCATGATTCCCCAATGGTTGCAGATCAATCTCGGCTATACTGCCACCTGGGCGGGTTATCTGACAGCCACTATGGGTTTTGGCAGTTTGTTGATGTCGCCGATTGTGGCCAAACTGGCGACTAAATATGACCAGCGTGCATTGGCCAGTTTTGGTCTCTGTTTGCTGGGCGTAGTGACCTTGATGCGGGCGTTCTGGACGACAGAGGCTGACTTTATGGCTTTGGCTTTTCCGCAAATCTTGCAGGGTTTTGCTGTACCATTCTTCTTTATTCCTCTGTCGAATATGGCGCTGGCTTCAGTGTTGCCTCAGGAAATGGCTTCTGCTGCGGGTTTGATGAATTTCCTCAGAACCATGGCGGGGGCCATTGGTGCCTCTATTGCCGTTACCATTTGGGATGACCATAGTAAAGTGGCACGCAGTGAGATGGCGGGAACTTTGCATGTCGATGAAGTACAAAATACTTTGCTGCAAAGGGGAATGAGCCCGGAAAGTACTTTGGGCTATATTTCCAGTCTAGTTGATAAAGAAGCATCTACCTTATCGGCCAATCATGTGTTTTTAATTCTGGCGATGGTCTTTGTTTTTGCCGGACTGATTATCTGGTTATGTCCACGGCCTAAGAAGGGTGTCACCGGTGGCGGTCATGCCCATTAATAAAAAACCGCTTTTCGAAGCGGTTTTTTATTGTTTGAAAATTCTTAAATATCGGATTTGGCACGTTTTAATGCGTTTTGCCATTTACTTAGATGAAACTGGCGCTGGTCTTCATTCATGTTCGGCTCAAAAGCGCGTTCCAGTTGCCAGGATGCAGAAATATCCGACATATTGGAAAATACACCAGCTTTTAATCCGGCCATGGCTGCTGCCCCCCAAGCGGTGGATTCCAGCATTTTAGGACGCAATACCGGCACATTTAAGATATCGGCCTGAAATTGCATCAGCATGTCATTACTACTTGCGCCGCCATCCACACGCAGCTCTTTTAAGGGATGAGCAATATCGGACTGCATCGCCATCAGTACATCGGATACCTGAAAGGCAATCGATTCCAAAGCAGCACGGGCAATGTGGGCTTTATTGGTCCCACGCGACATGCCGCAGAGCAGGGCACGGGCATCGCTGTCCCAATGCGGTGCACCGAGTCCGGTAAACGCAGGCACCAAAACTACGCCGTCTGTATCCTCTACTTGGCAAGCCAGCTGTTCGATTTCACGGCTATTTTGAATAATCCCCAAACCATCGCGTAGCCATTGCACAATGGCACCTGCCATAAATACACTGCCTTCCAGTGCATAGGTGGTTTTTTCATGACATTGCCAGGCTAGCGTGCTGATGAGTTTGTTATGGCTAAATTGCACCTCATGACCGGTATTAAATAGCATGAAACAACCTGTGCCATAGGTATTTTTTGCTGTACCGATCTCAAAGCAGGACTGACCAAACAGGGCAGATTGCTGATCGCCTAAAATCCCCATAATCGGGATATTGGCTCCGAGCAAACCTGTAGCTGTGTCGGCCATATAGGTATCCGAGGCAATAATATTCGGTAAAATGGAATGCGGGATATTGAACAGATCAAGTAATTCTTCATCCCAAGTCTGAGTTTTCAGATTCATTAACATGGTACGGGAGGCATTACTGGCTTCTATGACGTGTTCGGCACCTTGGGTCAGATTCCACATCAACCAGCTATCGACGGTACCAAAAGCCACATGACCCTGCTGAGCCAAATCACGTAGCCCGTCAATATTTTCCAGTAGCCAAACCAGTTTTCCGGCACTGAAATAAGGATCAATTCTTAAACCGGTTTTTTGCTGGATTTTATCCTGCAAATTTTGTTGTAGAAGTTGATTACACCATTCAGTTGCACGGCGGTCTTGCCAGACAATTGCAGGGGCAAGCGGTCTGCCCGTGCGTTTATCCCAAACCACGGTAGTTTCACGTTGATTGGTTAGACCAATAGCTTGAATATCTTTAGCAAGAATACCGGCAGAGGCTAGGGCTTGCTGAACGACAGCAATTTGAGTGGTCCAAATTTCCTGTGCATCCTGTTCTACCCAGCCTGAATGCGGTGTGGCTATATGTATTTCACGTTGAGCTGTTGCCTGAACTTTTCCTTGTTCATTGAAGATGATCGCACGGCTAGAGGTGGTTCCCTGATCAAGTGCAAGTAAATAGCTCATAATTTTTTCTTTTATAGGACTTGAAAAATAAAATATTAGCGCAATTATTGTATTAATCGCATATGTTTGTGTAAATGTTTAAAAAAACCCACTGCGGATTTAGACATTTATGCTATGATAGCGGTTCATTTGGGGGTGTTTCTGGCTTCGACGCTGGTGATGAAACTCATAGATGCATGTCGAGAGCGCATTTTCTCTCGTAAATCAAATTTGCATTTTAATAGTCGCAAACGACGAATCATACGCTCTAGCTGCCTAAGGGCAGCTTGTCCGCCTCTCCGAATACTTGTGGTTAGAGAGTCCGACTGAAGCGCACGCACACAAGTCCGTATAAAGCCAAGCCTCGGGGCTTTGTACTAAACTTAGAGGATCGCGATTTGTACCCTGTTCGTCGGGTCACAAAGAGTTAAAATAATAGACGATATCTAAGCATGTAGTATTCTCGAGCGTAGTGCTGGCGGACGCGGGTTCAACTCCCGCCACCTCCACCAAATTCTTAAATTTATATGTTGTTACATTACGATATATGAATTAAAAAGCCTTAGACATCAGTGTTTAGGGCTTTTTTTATGCCTGTATATAACTTTGTATGAATGAGCACATAGCTTGTTGCTGTGTATGGTAGTGTGTATAGTGTGAGTTAGTGAAAAGCCACCATACAAGAAAGGTTATGAAGCGAGATGATGTAAATAAGTTTCCAATGAAGGACACCACACTTAGTGCATTGGAGTTTGAAGAAAAAGAATATCGTTTGAATAATGGTGATAATCTTTATTTCGTGGTCAACCCTAAAGGTAATAAACGCTGGGAACTACGATATAAAAAGCCTAGTACAGGTAAATGGTCGTTTTTAGGGTTAGGTGCATATCCCGAAGTTGGTTCAAAGTGGGCACGACAGAAAGCTGATGAGGCTCGAAAGTTAATATCTCAAGGTATTGATCCAGTTGTACAGAAAGCTGAAGAAAGATTAGCGACATTGGAGCAAGGGGCTTATACATTCAAGCAACTCGCTGAAGAGTTTTATCTGACAAAAACTTGGACACCTGATACTACAGCTCGCAATGTAGGTGCATTAAATAACCATGTAATGCCTGCAATGGGTAAGAGAGATTACCGAAATATCACTAAACAAGAATGGCATGATCTCTTTCAGGAGATACAAAAAAAGCTGAATCCCCGAACGGGTAAACCTATTATTGAAACAGGTCAGCGTGTCACAGCATTGGTACGAGAAATTTATGATTATGCTGAGGTAATAGGTAAAGCAACATATAATCCTATTACTAATTTGCATAAGTATCTTAAAAAACACGAAAGCAATGGGATGAAGCATGTAAGTGATGAGGAACTGCCAGCATTATTGCGAGCTATTGATAAATATCCTGCATCGGATACACGTATTGGTCTTAAATTGCTTTCAATACTCTTCAGCAGACCATCGGAATTAAGAGAGGCAAAATGGGAAGAGTTTGATTTGGCAAAGGGTATATGGTTAATCCCAGCATCAAGAATGAAAATGAAGAAAGAGCATAAAGTTCCACTAGCAACACAAGCCTTATCGTTGCTGCAAGAGCTAAAGCAATTAACAAGTCATTCACCTTTTTTATTTCCTAGCAGGAGTAATAAAGGGCAACCTAAGTCGGATACGATATTTATCGAAGCCTTAAAAAGAATGGGTTATGGTGGAAAGCAAAACCCTCATGGATTCCGTCATATTGCGAGTACAACTTTAAATAATCAGTTTAGTGACAAGCCTCAAGTTGTGGAAGCATGTTTAGCGCATACTAAAAATGGTGTTAAAGGCACTTATGATAAGGCAACACATTTTGAAGAGCGTAAAACGATGATGCAATGGTATGCTGATCATCTTGAAAAGTTAGCAGATGATAGCGTTATTCATTTTAAGCGAGCTTGATATTTTAAAATCATTCGGATTTACGCCGTGGTGGTAGTTTGAGTTGTTAAGCACCATATATCCCATTATTGATATTTTATTAGACATACCTATGTACCGCACTTATTGATAATGGGAAAATTTAGAGTGGGTTTATAGATATATAAAGGGCTTAACAATGGTTTTAAATGGTTAAATAACAATCTATTAACAACAAATATAAGTTGAATTTTTATATAAATGAAAGTAATATAAAAAGAATTATGTTATATGTTAATGCAACATAACGGAATGATTGTGCAATAGCATAGATTCATTTCTCATTACCTAAAGTCTAGGTAACACATCTGAAAACTTAACTGCTCTACATCTAGTTCAAATGAACTATCGAGGTGTGGGGTTTTCTGCATTCTAAATTTCATTAAAAGGAGAATTATCATCCAAAACTTTAATCTTAACCTATCAAACAATGAGGAAGAAGCTAACTTAAATTTATACGCAATTGATTATCTGAAGATAGAAATACAACTAACTAATAATCCAAGTAAGTTATCTGAAAAAGTAGTTATTCCTTTTGTAAAGTGTGGTACTGAATATTTTCCACAACAAGAATCTTATGGTCAACAATGGATACAAGGTTCTCATCGTGACCAAATACAAATTAAATCTAAGAATGAAAATACATTGCTTATACAAGGTAATTTCTTTAAATGGTTATATGGACATAACGTCACAGGCACTACCGATTTAATGGGTCTGGTTGCTGAAACAGTTCGTCAGTTATTACAGCGTTATGATGCTTTAATGCCAACACAAGATGAGCTAGATAATATTAAGCAAGGGATGTTTAAGATTCATCGTATTGACTTGAATAAAGCGATTCTATTTGAAGATAAACAACAAGCTCAATTGTATTTGGCAATGATCAAAGAGCATGGTACTTATCCACGGCGTAAGAAAGAAACGCATGGGAATGGCACTTACTTTGGTTTGAAAAGTACACGTACCACTTTGCTTTATTACCATAAAGGAACTGAGGTTAGTTCACACAAGAAACAGCAACAACGCATAACAGCAGAATTAAAAGCTTATGCTGATTGTATGGTGCGATGTGAGGTTCGTTTATTCAGTCAGCATCTACGTGATAACAACTTAAATTATGGTTATCAGTGGTGTGAAAATTTAGTAAAGCAGATTGTTGAAGAACAGCATTCTTTATTAAATCTACCACCTCCAATAACGGAGGCGGATTTAGAACCAAAATATGTAAGATTCTTGGCAACATCAAGGCAGGGTGCATTACCCATTGCTTATACACCTAAGACCATTGCTCGATATAAGCGTGATTTAGCTAAGCTTGGGGTATCTGTATGATAAATGGAAATGAGTCTGTAACACGCAGTATAGGAGGAAATAAGGGGGATATGAATATGATGTACACAAAGCTACGCTTAACGATTAAAGATGTTTGTCACATGCTGTCGGTAGAGCGTGATAAATTAAATAAATTAGTTAAAACTGATCCAAGCTTTCCAAGACCAATAAAGGAAGGGGCAAGCAGGCAAGCTGCTGTATATTTTGACTACAACGAGTTAGTAAACTGGTGGGAAGATCAAAAACAAGCTCGATATAGCTGATGTTTGATAAAGACCAAGATAGCTTATGTTGTCTTGGTTTTTAATAATGATTAGTTAATGTGAGCCTATTACTATAAGTGTTGAAGGATTAATATGAAACAATATGAAGCATTGTTTAAAGATGATGAAATAGATAAATATCCATTTGAAGAAATCCCATTAGATACAGACTGTATTCTGATGAGTGAAATGTATATGGAAGATTTTGATAAAGAGCTTCAAAAAATGCTTCAAGGGAAAGATAGCAATCCCTATAAAATAGGTTATGGTGCTAGAGTTGCGTTCAGAAAAATAAATAGTAGTTCGATTAATTTATCTTGGTATGCTAATACTCATACGAGATTTCATGAAGTATCAGTAACTCTATCTAAAGAAAAAATTAAAAAGTGTGTAGGTTGTTGGCGTTACGATATTAAACCATATGTGTTTGTTGATCATGAATGGTTGGAACAACTCTATTTAAAAGAGTATTCAATATTTGCACTAATTGATGCAATTGGAGTAAAAAAAGCTATACAAGATGGCATTCTTACAAAAGATAAATTAATCGAGTTAAGAAATGCAATTGATGAGTTAGCGCATACTGAAAAAGACATTGCTTTTATATCCTTTGCAGATAGTCTTATTTTGAAAACCAATTGGGTGATTGGGTATTTTGATAAAGGGATAACTTCTTCTTATAAACCTGAAAAGATTCTTCATGTAATAAAAGAGCTTGATAATATTTACCAAGATATCCTGGGACTACCGATTTATGCTGTGCTTACTCAAGGTGATAATGAATATCATGGTGAATCTTTACTTCATATATCAAAAAACCAGAATCATATTTGCCTAAATAGTCTAGGTGTACCTTTTGCTGAACTTATGGCTATAGAGAACTCTGCAAAAAAAGCGATAAAGACTGGAATACACCCACCAGCACAACTTTACTTAGATGAGCAATTTTATCGATCAATTGATTTCAAATTTGAGTTCCAAAAAAATGATAAACCCAAAAATCTATATTCACCAATCATGAAGAGTACGGATTCAAATTATTTTTATGGATCGTGTAATACTTTATTGGATAATTTGAAGAACGATAAAGATAAAATTTGAAAGTATTTGTATGGTATTTTGTATGGTGTGTATTTTTATTTTAATTAATAAAATATAAATCAGTAACTTATGTTTTAAATTTAATTGACGCCACCCCGACTGAATGTAAAAAAGCCTTTAAACTCAATGTTTAAGGGCTTTTTTATTGGCTGTATTGTCCGATCCTGTCCTAAGCGATTTGACCCAATTTTTGCTTTGTGTGGGTCAATATTGGGACAATTTGACCCACTAAATAAGTTTAATTACCTGCGACAAAGATATGTCACTTACTGATGTGATGTGTAAAAAAGCACTGCCGCAGGAAAAACAGTACCGTCTTTCTGATATTAACGGTCTGTCATTACGAGTCGATCCGAATGGGAAAAATAATGGTCTAAACTAGATTCAACTATTCAACGTAATATTTTCTATTTATTAGCGCTTATGGCTTTACAGATCACGAACAATGGATGAGGTGAAATTAAGTTTATCTAGTTGATTTTTATAAAGTGAAAGATAATTTAAGTCAATTAGAGTTGAACCTTATTAAAGTTGAAGAAAGTGAAGTCCAATCATTAGATTATAGTGAAATTAAAATGACTAAAAATAGTCGTATTAATCATAAGGCTAAATAAATTAAATAGAAAATTAGAGTTAGTGAATGATTAAAAATGTGGGTTTGGGAATTGGACTGGGTTTAAATTATAAACTGGTTAACCAGATTATTCTGACTGCTAATTATTCATATGTATCAGGTGACAATAAGTTTTTTTGGCGACCTCGGATAATAGACTTTATATACTAGGTAGTAGTGATACGTTAAACGACTCATAACTTGTTATTAGCATAATAATTCAATCAATATTTTAGTTTTTTAATGAACCATAATGACATCATATTGCGACTCAACCGATGTCATTATGAGTGTAAAACGATTTAACCTAGGTCATTTTTTGGTAAATGATTTTTTATACTCAAGGTCCATAACAGGATTGTTATTCCCAAATAGAAATGTCCTATATGGACATTTCTATTTGGGACTTTTATACCTGGACTTTGCATAAGAGATTTTATGTTAAATAAAAAATATTTATGATTTCTTCAAAATAAGAAAACCGCCTCACAGGCGGTTTTCTTATTTAATATTGCTATTTATCAAAATTTAAAACGGTAAAATTTGGTGGTTGATATATGATTTGTGCATGGGAAAAAATCGTCATTCCCGAAATTAAAAACATCAATATCGTTATTATGGCACTATATAATTGCATTCATTACTTATCAAACCTAATAGACTAGCATATTACATTATATTGTTACATTTACCATATAAAATTGATTTTATTTTATTTTTTATAAAATATGGATCTTTTATTAGAAAAATAAATATATATATTAAAAAACTTGATTATTTATATTTTTAGTGTATATTTAACTTAACTAGAAAAAAGTCTTGTTTCGGTAAATCTTCTTTAAGTATCGTAGTTTTAGTCATAATCCTTCGTTTTTTCAGATTTTAAGTCTCATTCTTTATTATTTCAAAGTTATAATCAGTCAATAAATTGACTAAAAATTATTAAAAATTAGTAGGATATATTATGTCAAACTCAAATGTTGTTAAAGGTACTGTAAAGTGGTTCAACGAAACTAAAGGTTTTGGTTTTATTCAACCAGAATCAGGTCCAGACGTTTTTGCTCATTTCAGCGAAATCGCGAATTCAGGTTTCAAAACCTTATTCGAAGGCCAGCAAGTTGAATTCAGTGTAGCTCAAGGTCAAAAAGGACCGAATGCTGTAAATATTGTTGCTATCTAAGTAATAATAGGCAGTAATAAAAAGCACTTATGAGTGCTTTTTTTATACTCTAAAATTTGTTTTACAAGTTGAAAAAATCTTTAAAAAATAGGATATAAGTTGCTAAAAATAAATGATTTAATTGCAAGATCTAAAAATGGTACTGAAATTATTGTTTTATTAATTCCCTTCAAAAAAATGCAGAATACACGTCAAGGTTTTAAACAAATTGAAGTTGGTAAAAGAGGTCTGCTGGAATCTGGAATAGAGGTTGATTTAAATTTGGATGGCCGTACATTTTATACTTCTCTAAATCAGTTATTTAAATTAAATCATAAATTTGTTTATTGATAAAATTATTAAAAATCAACAATTTATTTAAATTTTTTTCACTACGATTTTATTAAGGTTATATATATATGTTTAAACAGAGTCTCAGCGTGAAAGATCAGTTTGGTGTTAAACGCTCTATTCAAGCAACAGTGGATCATCAGTTTGCCACTACGCAATCTCATGCGAATATAAAACATATCACTGTTGATGGTGAAGATATTCGTCCCAGTTTTGAAATGTTTTTCCAGAGCACTATAAGCGGAAAAATTTTTAAAATTACATAAATAATGCGAATTTTCAACTCGTACTTTTTTATGTGTATCATTGGAAGTTAGAGAATAACTCCATCAAATTGGAAGGACTGATTTCTTTATTACGCAACATTCAGTCCTTTTAATTTAAACTGGAATATTAAATCGTATACATAACCATTTCAAAAATAATTGTTTATGATTAAAATTTGGTGCAGCTATAGCATCTACTACTAACCATGATTTATTGAAATTTAAAGTGAATTTTAATGGTTACTTCGCTTCAAATTCACCGACTCTATGGTCATGAAGTTCAAAGAAAAACTCCTTTAACCTTTTAAATTGAGTACTATTCTGAAAATTTGGAGATTCTTTTAAAAAGTTATAAATTTGTTCTTGGACTGCTCCCAGGTATCCTAGACATGAGACAGCCTCATTTTGAAGCTGCTTCAAAGGCTTCTGGACTCATCCCATCAAGATGCGAATGACGCCTGATTCGATTGTAAAACATCTCGATATAATCAAACACATCTGCACGGGCCATTTCTCGAGTTTTATAGATTCTCTTTTTAATTCTTTCCTTCTTCAAGCTGCTAAAAAAGATTCTGCAATAGCGTTATCCCATGAGCAGTATACTGCGCAAGTGAGTGTATGATCGGGTTCATTTGGCCTACGTCGCTACACTATGCTACCGCAACATTAAATAATGATCCGATCCAAGCACTGAATAACATGGCGATAATACCCCAAAGCATGACCCGAACCGAACCTCTCCAAATACTTGCACCGCCAGCATAACTGGCTAAGGCTCCCATAATTCCGAGGCTTAAAACCCCAATCAGCATGACGCCTTTCTCTAAGTATGACTCAGGCAGAAGCATGATTGAAATTAAGGGAAATAATGAGCCTACAGTAAATGCAGTGGCTGAAGAGAATGCAGCGCGAAAGGGTTGGGCAGAGGTATGGGCTGAAATACCAATTTCATCACGAGCATGTGCGTCTAAAGCATTGTGGTCAGTCAGTTGTTGCGCGACTTCTTGTGCTAAATCAGGTTGTAATCCACGCTGTATATAAATATTCTTTAGCTCATTTAATTCATGTTCAGGATGGCGTTGTAATTCACGTCCTTCCATCTCTAAATCATTCTTTTCAATGTCTTGTTGTGATTTAACGGAGATATATTCACCCGCAGCCATTGATGCAGCCCCAGATATTAATCCGGCGACACAGGTGATCAGTAAAGTGTGGGTAGATGCTCCACTGGCCGCTATTCCCACCACAAGACTTGTGACTGAAATAATCCCGTCATTTGCCCCCAGCACAGCCGCACGCAACCATCCAGCACGTTCGAAATAATGTTTTTCAAGATGATATGAATGGCGCATAATGTATATTCCTTTTTTATTATCATGCTGATTATAGTTAAATTTATTGAATTTGTAGATATTATTATTGGCTTATTCAAAAACCTTGCTTAACAAGAAAGGATAATAGTTCGCGGCTCAGCACCCTGTGTTACAAACACAAGTTAAAAAATATTTTGAGTACTTGATCAATTATTTTACGAGCGTACTAAAAGATTTTAAAAGCTAATTTTACTTAACCTAGTACTTAGTAGATCATTTATTCCCTTTAATCCACAAATTTAGAGGTACTGATAATCCGTCCTAATGTTCTCTCCTATACAAAAAAATAGACAAAATGTATCTGGGGAAGACATAGTAGTCCAGTGAATGAATATAACAGTCTTATTTATAAATTAATTTAACTACAAATAATGACGAGAAATAGGAAAATGATTTCACTTCTAGTGGAGTAAAGTGAAATCATTTTAGAATGTTGACTAAAACATATAATTTTATAAGAGCCAGGTACTTTTGGTTGATGTACTGTGCTTTTAAACTGAACTGGAGAAACTCTTTGCGCGCTGTTCACTATAAATTTTTGATAATTATATTGCTCATGCTTGCAGCGGGTTTTGCTGTATTTCGCTGGTGGCAGGGGCCCTTGTTGCCAAGTTATACCGTGACTTCAATGCCCTTGGTGCAAACTGTAGTGGCGACCGGGCGTGTAGCGACGGTATCGCGTGCACAGATCGGCAGTGAAATTACCGGTGTAGTGCTGGAACGTCGGGTTCAGGAGGGTGACCAAGTTGCGCCGGGTGATCTGCTTTTAGTACTGAAATCGGATGAACTTACTGCTCAAGTGCGCCAGGCCGAGCTTGCACTGACTGAGTTAGCCAGCAGCAGACGTCCACAGGCAGCAGCAGAATTGGCGACTGCTAAAGCTCAGCTGGAACAGGCTAGCCGCGAAGCAGCACGTAGACGCAATTTAGAAGCTGGCGTACTGTCAGCAGAAGAAATAGAAAAGGCCGTTGAAGCGGAAAGAGTCGCTCGCAATAATTATGAAACAGCGCAATTAAAAGCAGCAGCATTGGCATCGGGTCAAGTAGAGGAAGCCAAGCTTCGTGAGCAACTTGCTGCAGCACAGGCGCAATTGGCCAAGACTAAAATTCGCTCTACAGTCGCGGGTAAAGTACTGACACTTGATGTGGAGCCGGGTGATCTGATTCAGCCTGGTCAGACCTTATTCTCCATTGCACTAGATGGCAATACGGAAATTCGGGTGCCGCTGGATGAGCGCAATTTATCCCGGCTCGCCTTAAAGCAAAAAGCCGTTGTCATCGCAGATGCTTACCCAGAAAAGACTTTTCCTGCCCAGATCAATTTTATTGCACCGAGCATTGACCCACAGCGTGGTACGGTCGAAGTTAGATTAACCGTGGATCCAGTCCCTGAGTTTTTGCGTCAGGACATGACTGTTTCGGTGAATGTCGAAACTGACCGACGTGAGCGAGCCCTGGTGATCCCGAATGATGCTTTAAGTAGCATTAAGGGAAATAAGGCTGTGGTGCGGCTGGTACGGGATGGAAAAATACAGCATCAGCAGGTCACTTTAGGTTTACGTGGACTGGCCATGTCAGAAGTGGTTTCAGGTTTGAGGCAAGGAGATCAGATACTGGCTGATGCCGAATCTACATTAGAAGATGGTGCACGAGTACGCTTGAAACCGCAAAAAATGGCATTAGCGAGTCAGGCTGATGATACAGATAGCAAAAATGAATTACCGGTGAAATTCGATTGAAAAACTTTTTCGGGCGGCTTTGGACGGAGTGGACCATCGCAATCAGTTTTTTGCGAGAAGGGCGTGCGCAATCTATTATGATCACGGTGGGTGTCGCTGTGGGTGTTGCCGTGATCGTATTTATTAGCGCTTTAATTCAAGGGCTACAGTCGAATATTGTTGAACGTACTTTGGGTACTCAGGCGCATATCCGTTTGCTGTCACCGGATGAAGTGAATCTGATTGTGCCGCCTGCACCCGGTACCATACAGCTATTGCAGGAAGATAAACGCGCACAGCGACTGCGCTCGATCAATAACTGGCAGGAAATTACCGAAACCTTGGATCAGTTGCCGGTATTGACTGCTGTTTCACCTGTAGTGTCTGGGCCTGCCTTTGTACAGCGCGGTGATGCGGTCGAATCGGTCGCCTTGGTTGGTATTAACCTGGAACGTTATCAACAGATTATTCCTTTAAAAGAGTATTTAACCAGTGGTCAGCTAAGAATAGGCGCGGATGATGTGCTGATTGGCAGTCAATTGGCCAAAGATCTGGGCGTACAAGTCGGCAGCAAGTTGCGACTGGATACTGGTCAGCAGAACAGTGCAGTGGTGAATATTGCCGGAATATTTGAACTGGGCGTGCGCGAACTGGATTCGCGTTATGTCTATCTGGATTTGAAACAGGCACAGTCCTTATTGAGTCTGCCCGGCGGCGTGACCGTAATTGATCTCACCATCGCAGATATTTTTGAGGCAGATAATGTGGCTGCACAGATAGGACGCCTGACTTCATTGAAAGCCGAAAGCTGGATTAAAACCAATGCACAGCTCATGAATGCAATTACCGCGCAGAGTCTATCGACCAATATGATTATTATATTTGTTGCAATTTCAGTGGCTTTTGGCATTGCCAGCGTAATGTCGGTCAGCGTGGTGCAGCGAACCCGGGAAATTGGTATTTTACGTGCAACTGGTGCAACCCAGTCTCAAATCTTAAGAGTTTTCTTATTTCAGGGCGCAATCTTTGGCCTGCTCGGTTCGATTCTCGGCAGCGTGGTCAGTTATGGCTTAGTCTGGGTATTTAATAATTTTGGTCCAGGTTTGTTTTATATTCCGATCTCGATCAATCTGGTGATATTGGCCTTGTTACTGGCTACATTGACTGGTGTATTGGCTGCGGCTGTGCCATCGCGACGGGCAGCGGCACTTGATCCCGTGGAGGCAATTCGTCATGTCTGAGCAGTTTCAGGAAGTACTGCGTTTAGAGGGGCTGCGTAAGTCTTATAATATTGGTCAGCCTAATGAAGTTGAGGTACTGCATGGCATTGATTTGTGTATTGAGCGCAATGATTTTGCTGCACTGATTGGTCCTTCCGGCTCTGGCAAAAGTACCTTATTGAACATTCTGGGCTTGCTGGATAAACCCAGTAGTGGCGAGCTGTATTTACTGGGTCAGGCCACCAGTGGCATGGATGATAGCGGACGCACGGCACTGCGCGGCAACAGCATTGGTTTTGTGTTTCAGTTTCATCATCTGATTCAGGCCTTTACCGCCTTGAATAATGTACTGATGCCGTTGATGCTGACCCGAGGCAAGCCCAACAAACAGGCATTAGAGCGCGCGCGTGAATTGCTGGCTGCGGTGGGCTTGGAAAAATTTGCTGACCGTAAACCGAATGAACTTTCCGGTGGGCAGCAACAGCGGGTGGCGATTGCCCGAGCCTTGATCACTGAACCGGCATTGCTCTTGGCGGATGAACCTACAGGTAATCTGGATACCCAGACCGCTGCTGAAATGTTTGAGCTCTTTCGTAAAGTGCATCGTGAACGTGATTGTGCTGTACTGCTGGTGACGCATGATCCACGCCTGTCAGCCACTTGTGATCGAACCATTAATCTGGTGGATGGCCGTATTGAAAGTGATTCAAAAAAATAAGTTCAGCTTATCAAGATTTATGATCATTATGGTGGGAGAACCAGCTCAAGACTCACGCCTTTGAAGTATTGTGAATTTGTTATGTAATGCTATGCAGAGGCAGTAAGAAAGCAATAATTGATCAGTCTAAGCTTGATGTTTGGCAATGATTTATCTGCCGGAATGACACTGATAAAATCTTGCCAATATAAAAGCCAAATTAAATATAAAAAATTAAATTCAGCATTTAAGGTATTTTTTATTTTCTGAATTGTTCGATTTAATTCAATTGCAGATATTCAATGCAAAAGATCACAGTGAAAAGATCAACAAAATAATCTTTGAATTAGTCAATAAACGTATGAGCTAAATTCAGGTAGCAGATATCTTGCAGATCATGAATCAGACCGCGGCTAAGACCCTGATTAAGATAAATAGTTATTCATATTCGAAATGCCTTTAAATTGCTCAGAAATACGTTTAAATCAATAAAAATACAATTATGAAATAGGTCGATTTCATTTTTTAGTTAAATATAGAAAAGGTGTCGAATAACTGAGTTCAACTGATATCGGAACACATTGTAGTTTTGCCAAATAGCCTAAGTTCTAATCTCCACGAAGAGGTGAAATGATGAATATTGCAAAGAATACGATATGCCTTTGGTACGAGAATGACGCTGAAGGCGCTGCACGATTTTATGCCGAGACCCTCCCAGATTCATCCATCGGTGCGATACATCGTGCACCAGGAAATTATCCATCTGGGCATGAGGGTGACATTATTACCGTTGAATTTACAGTACTGGGAGTTGCATGCCTCGGACTAAACGGTGGGCCAGGATTTAAGCACAGCGAAGCGTTCTCATTTCAGGTGGCAACCGAAAGCCAGGAAGAAACAGATCGCTACTGGAATGCAATTGTCGGAAATGGCGGTCAGGAGAGCGAATGTGGCTGGTGTAAGGACAAGTGGGGAATCTCTTGGCAGATTACTCCAATCGCGCTAATTAAAGCATATACCAGCCCTGACCGTGCAGCCGCCAAACGCGCATTCGATGCCATGATGACGATGAAGAAAATTGACATTGCTGCAATAGAAGCAGCATTTCATGGTTGAGATGTAAGTGATCTGAAAACTCATTCGAGTTCAGCCTGCTTGATTAGATGGCTTAACTCAAAGCATTTTGAACGGAGCTAAATTTACAAACCAAAGCAAATTGCAGAAGGTTTTTATCAGTTGCCTGATGAGAGATTGCAAAGTTAAAGTCTTCACTATCTTCAACAGAGGTCAAAGCAGCCGGAGCTGCTTTTTTATTGCGAAGATTAAGCTGCAACGAGATCAGTGGTAATCAGTTCAACACCTGAGGCTGCCTGGATTTGTTCTAGAGTCACATCCTTTGCAAGTTCAATCAGTTTCATGCCTTCAGCAGTAATGTCCATGACCCCCAGTTCAGTGATGACACGGTTAACCACGCCTTGACCCGTCAGTGGCAGGGTACAATGTTTCACGATTTTCGGGCTACCATCTTTCGCACTATGCTCCATCAGGACCACAACTTTTTGTACGCCAGCAACCAAGTCCATCGCACCCCCCATACCTTTGACTTTTTTACCCGGAATCATCCAGTTTGCAAGATCACCTGTTTCAGACACTTCCATCGCGCCTAAAATCGCGATATTGACATGACCACCGCGAATCATGGCAAATGATTCAGAGCTTGAGAAAAATGCCGCGCCTTGACGTGCAGTGACTGTCTGTTTACCCGCGTTGATGAGGTCAGGATCAACGGTGTCTGCCGTGGGAAATTCATCGATACCGAGCAAGCCATTTTCAGACTGCAGCCAGACGTTGATGTTGTCCGGAATATAGTTGGCCACCAGTGTCGGCAGACCAATACCTAAATTGACATAGAAGCCATCTTCAAGCTCAAGCGCCGCACGCTGTGCCATTTCATTACGTGTCCAAGCCATGATTAAGCCTCCGCCTTTAACGTCATTTGTTCAATGCGTTTTTCAGGGGTTGTATTCAAGACAATACGATTGACATAAATACCCGGTAGGTGGATGTCATCTGGATCGATTTCACCAATCTCAACCACCTGTTCCACTTCAACCACGGTGAACTTGCCGGCAACAGCACATTCCGGATTAAAGTTACGTGCCGTTTTACGGAACACCAGATTGCCAGCTTTGTCTGCTTTATAGGCTTTCACCAATGCAACATCAGCAGTTAAAGTATCTTCAAGAATATATTCCTGACCATTAAAGATGCGACTTTCTTTGCCTTCGGCAATGAGAGTACCGACACCGGTACGGGTGTAAAATGCAGGAATGCCTGCACCGCCTGAACGGAGTTTTTCAGCTAATGTACCTTGTGGAGTCAGTTCAACTTCAAGTTCACCACTTAAGTATTGGCGTTCAAATTCTTTATTTTCACCGACATAAGATGAAATCATCTTTTTGATTTGTTTGGTTTGCAGTAATTTGCCTAAACCAAAGTTATCGACACCGGCGTTGTTGGAAATACAGGTCAGATTTTTAACCCCAGTATCTTTGAGTGCTTCAATCAGTGCTTCAGGAATACCACATAAACCAAAACCACCTACCGCAAGGGTTTGACCATCGGCAACAATGCCTTCCAAGGCTTCTGCTGCGCTTGCAACCAGTTTATTCACGTGCTTAATCCTTTAAATCAATGATCTACTTTTGCAGCTGCTGAGTTATTTTCAAGCTCGTCTGCATGTAAGAAATGGGTATGGTGTGGGGCACGTTTGGTTTTTGACCATTCTTCCAACATCTCGTGTTTCATTTTTTCGCTAATCATGGCGATTTTTTCAGGTGCTTTTTCATCATCATATGCCAACTCTAAACGGTGACCATTTGGATCGAAGAAGTAAATGGAATGGAAAATGCCGTGATTGGTAATGCCCAAAACATTTATGCCATTGGCTTCCAAATGTGCTTTGGCTTCAATTAATGCCGCGCGGTCTTTAACCTTTAAGGCAATGTGCTGAACCCATTTTGGGGTGTTTTCATCACGCCCCATTTCAGGTTGGGTTGGCAGTTCAAAGAAGGCCAAAACGTTGCCATTACCGGCATCTAAAAATAAATGCATATACGGATCAAAGGCTTTGGTGGATGGCACATGATCTTCGGCAAATGCCAAAATAAAGTTCATGTTCAGATTTTTTTTGTACCAGTCCACCGTTTCTTTGGCATCTTTGCAACGGTATGCCACATGGTGAATTTTTTCAATTTGTATTGCCATTTTAGATGTCCTTTTCTTGAAGAAATTAAGCCGCTTCTTGCTGTGCTTCTGGGGCAGCGTTTTTAAACGCTTCTAAGGTGTTGCAATGTTGATAAATCGAGGAAATTTTTGGATAAGCCGTTAAATCCACATTAAAACGTAAGGCGTTATAGACTTGTGGAATCAGGCAGCAATCCGCAAATGTCGGCTGGTCGCCAAAGCAAAAACGGCCATTGGAATTGTGGAGTAAGGCTTCCAAAGTTTGAAAACCAAGCGCTACCCAGTGGCGATACCAGGTATTTTTTTGCTCATCTGAGACTTGCAACGGCCCTGACAGGTATTGCAAAACACGCAGATTGTTCAGTGGATGAATGTCACAGGCAATGGCGAGACTGAAGGCACGGACCAAAGCACGTTGCTGAACATTTTGAGGAAGCAGTACTGTATCGGGATACTGTTCTTCCAGATATTCCAAAATGCTTAGCGATTGACTGAGCTGAAATTCATCCTCAACTAGAGTGGGTACCAATTCTGATGGATTCAGCGTTTTATAGGCATCGCTGTGCTGTTCGCCGCTGTTATTAACCAAATGCACGGGAATATAATTGGCATTTAAACTTTTTAAATTCAGTGCAATGCGAACCCTATAGGCCGCAGAGCTACGAAAATAGGTATAAAGTTGCATGGCTTTGATCCTCGGTATTACTGAAAATCAAACTGAAGCGCAGGCAGGATTTTGCCAGTCACTTCGCCAAAACCAATGCGTAAACCGTCTTTTTCACAATGACCTTTCATAATCACGCTGTCGCCATCCTGGATGAAGGTACGTTGTTCGCCATTGGACAACATCAGTGGCTTCGTCGCATTCCAGGTAATTTCGAGCAGTGAACCATAAGAATCTGGAGTTGGACCTGAAATGGTACCTGAACCCATCAGATCACCGACTTGTACGTTACAGCCTGCAATCGTGTGATGTGCCAATTGCTGCGCCATCGACCAGTACATGTATTTAAAATTGGTTTCACAAATCACATCGGCCTGCGATGCTTGTTCCGCTTGAATTTCTACAGACAGATGGATGTCATAGCTGTTTGCGGCATGATCTTCACGTAAATACGCCAGAGGCTGCGGCTCTTGAACAGGTGAGCTGGTTTTAAAAGGCTCAAGTGCTTCTAAAGTCACAATCCATGGCGAAATGGAAGAGGCAAATGTTTTGGAGTTGAACGGACCGAGTGGCACATATTCCCATTGCTGTAAATCACGTGCTGACCAGTCATTAAACAGCACCATACCAAAGATGTGATCCCATGCATTTTCAATCGAAATTGGCTTACCCAATGTATTTGGTTTGCCAATGATAAAACCGGTTTCAAGTTCAAAATCGAGCTTACGGCATGCCGAAAATTGTGGACGTTCTTCATTTGGCAGTTTGATCTGACCCGATGGACGCACAATGTCGGTACCGCTGACAATCACTGAACTGGCACGGCCGTTATAGCCGACAGGCAGTTCTGACCAGTTGGCTAAAAGTGCATTTTTCGGGTCACGGAACATGCAGCCCACATTGGTGGCGTGTTCTTTTGAAGAATAGAAATCGGTATAGCCTGGAACATGAACCGGCAAATGTAAAGTGACATCAGCCTGTTTAAAGAATGCCTGTTCACGAAGTTCAGCGTTATCACGTAATTCAGCATTGTCTGCAGACAATAAATCTTGCAATTCTGCGCGAACTTTTGACCAGTTGGCTTTGCCTGAATCAATAAATTTGTTCAAGGTCGGCTGATTAAAATACTGTTCATCCGCTTGAATGGCTAAATAGCCTTTAGCTTCCAGTACGGCAAGATCAACCACCCATTCACCCAAGGCCACCCCAATACGACGTGTACCTTCAGGCGTTTCACTAAATACGCCGTAAGGTAAATTCTGGATGGGGAAATCTGAATCCTGAGCAACCTCAATAAACGATTTTAACTGGTGAGTCATGTCCATGTTCCTTATGTAAAACCACCGGATTGCATGCAACCCTGATATTCATTTTTGCGTCTAATGATCTGTAAATCAGGCTGTCAATTAAATATAAAAATATTAAAAACAATAATTTATATATTTTTATAGAAATTCATGCTTCTGATGTTCAAGACCTATTGATTTTTGGGATTAATCTCATCATACTGATTTTCATAAATTACGCAATACATAAATTAATTACGTATAACGTAAATTTAAATAAAATGAATTGAGATTTCTCGATGCTCTCATTCAATCTGGTTCTTGGTAATCAGATGGCTTCGGGTAGAATAGACGTCATAGAAAATGAGAGTTATCGACTAATGTCTGAAGAAAAAACACAAGGTGGTGTGCAATCCTTAGAAGTGGGTTTGGGTGTGCTTGATGCTTTAATTGCGCATCGTAATCCCATGATGCTGAAGGAACTGGCGGAAGCCTTGACCATGCATCCGGCAAAAGTGCATCGCTATGTGGTGAGTCTGGTGCGCATGAATTATGCTAAGCAGCTTGAAGATGGACGTTATGCCCTGGGTGATCAGGCATGGCGGCTAGGCCTGCAATGCATTCAGCGTACCGATGTGATTCAGGCAGCACAGCCGTATATTCAGGCTTTGCATCGTGAAATTCACTGTGGCTTACAAATCAGTCGCTGGACCTCGCAAGGGCCATTGATTGTGCAGTTTATTGAACCTGATCAGCCGGTATCGGTCATTACTCGTGTCGGTTCGATCATGCCACTTTTGAACTCGGCAACCGGTCGCGCATTTGCGAGCTTTATGCCAGAAAATATGGTTCGTCCTTTACTTGAACGTGAATGGCAGAACAAACAACAACAGGGCGTACAGGTTTATCCGGCAAACTGGAACGAATTTTTAGAGATGAAACAGGGTATTGTGTTACAGGGCGCAGCGACTGTTTCAGGCGATATGTTGGTGGGTGTGAACTCATTTTGTGTCCCGGTATTTAATAGTCATGGCGACATTGAGTTCTGTATTGCAGCACTGGGTAATGAGGCGTATTTGCCGATGGACTTTGAACATGAAAAGGTTCGTGTTTTAAAAGCTACAGCGCAGGCACTCACAGATTTTGTAACGAAAGGGCAAGCGTAGCAAAGCGCTACGCATAGCCAATAGCTGCAAAGGATCTGCCAGCATGATTGCGAAATAAAAGAATGAATTACACCTTCAATTGCAGTGTATTACGCGGGTTGAATGGTTAACAGTTTAATTAAACGATTGATATCGTTTTCGCATAATAAGGACAAGGAGTTCGAAATGCATTTTCCAGCAACGCAGCCACGAAAGTCTCTTTATTACCAATATCAGGTGTTTCCACATTTTCATAGTCAAGAACCTGTCATCACTGACGCAGAAACCGTCACTGTGGTCGGTGCAGGTCCAATTGGCATGACTACTGCGCTGCTGCTGGCAAAGCAGGGCGTGAAAGTGATTTTGCTGTCCTCAGAATTACAGTTGTCTGAAGGAAGCCGCGCCCTGGTCTATACCAAACGTTCGATGGAAATTTTGCATGCTGTGGGTGCTGCTGAAAAAATTATGTCGAAAGCCTTACCTTGGACGCATGGTAATTCTATTTACAAAGGCCAAGTGGCTTTCCGTATGGAATCACCGACCTCTGAACATGACCAATATGCGCCATTAAATAACTTGCAGCAAAACTGGCTTGAGCACTTCTTGCTGGAAACCATACATGAAAATGACAACATTGAAGTGCGTTGGGGCAATAATGTGGTCAATCATGTGCAACAAGATGATCAGGTGACTTTAACTGTTCATACCCCTGAAGGTGAATATCAACACACTTCGAAATGGGTAGTGGCCGCTGATGGTGGCCGTTCACCTATTCGCGAACGCATGAAATTAAGAATGGAAGGTGCGAGCTACGAAGGTCGCTTTGTCATTGCCGACATTCGCATTAAACTGGATTATCCAACAGAACGTCTGGCATATTTCTCTCCTGACTGGAACCCTGGTAACACGATCCTTATGCATCGTGAACCGGACAGCATTTGGCGTTTTGACTATCAGCTTGATAGCACTGTGACCCCTGAAGAAGCCTTAAAACCTGAAAACCTGCATAAAGCGGTTCAGGACCAATTAAAAATGATTGGTCAGGATCACCTTGAGTGGGAAATGGACTGGAGCACGGTATATTCAGCACGTGCCTTAACCTTAGATAATTATGTCCAAAACCGCATTATATTTGTCGGTGATGCAGCGCATTTGCTTCCAATCTTTGGTGTACGTGGTGCAAATACCGGTTTCCAGGATGCCCAGGATCTGTCATGGAAACTGGCAGCAGCTGTGAAAGGCTGGGCAGCGGAATCGATTTTAGGCAGTTATACCTTTGACCGCGTCGGGGCCGCGCGCGAAATTATTGCCGAAGCCGGTAAGTCGACACGCTTTATGGCACCACCAACCGATGGCTACAAGTTACTTCGTGATGCGGTGCTGTCACTGTCACTTGAACATGAGTTTGTCCGCCCACTCTATCATTGGCGTACTTCGCGTCCACATGCCTATACACATTCACCCTTGAACAGTCAGTTTGATGATAATGCACAGATGTCTGAACAGACTGAAAATGGGGCATTAATTCCAAATATTAAGTTTGCGGATGGCAGCTATTTGTACAGTTACATCTCAGGCAGATTCTCGGTATTAGCGATCACTGAAAACGGACAGTTGCCGCAGGCTTTGGTACATGAAGTGGAACAGCTGAAAGCCAAAGATATTCCGGTACAGCTGATCGCTTTGAATATTGATGGTCAAAAAGTAGAAGCAGCAGACCGTAACCTTGCCATCAATACCGATATTGCTCAGCAGCGTTTACTGGCACAATCAGGCGCAATCTATCTGGTGCGTCCAGGTCATCATATTAATGGCCGCTGGTTAAACTATCGAGAAAATGCTTTAACCCAAACCTTTGAACAATTCGCCAATGTTGAAAATGGAGTAGCCGCATGAGCCTAATTGCAATTGATGATTTAGAAAAAGTCTATGATCACTTGGCTGAAAGCCTGGATTCAATACCTGCCGAAAAACGTGAGCTATTTTTGGTGAAATTGGCTTTACTCAGTGCCAATCAGCTTCAAGATGGATCTGTGTTTCAGCAATTGATTAATCAAGCCAAAGTGTTTGAAGACTAAAATTCTTTTAACCCTCAAAGTCTCTAAGTAGCAGCATGGCGGCATGCTTAGGGACTTTTTAATATTGAGGGGAAAAAGGTGAAATAATAAAAGCTTAAAATAACTAATAGATTTATCAAAACGCCATGATTAGGCTACATGAGTCTAATCATTCGGAATGATCGGACATCATAGCCAGCTTTATAAATGAGCTATGAGCAGCCAATTGATAGCCACTTTTATGGAAATCTATTTCTTATCCGTAATTCAGATTAAATCTACACTGATGTTTAAAGTAGATCTTTGCTTTCATATTCAGAAAAAAGGTCAAAACAGATTTTTCTAAGCCATTGCAGATTAGGGTTGTTGTGTTGTCTGGCATGCCAATGTTGCTTGACACTGTATTGAGGAAATGAATACGGTGGGGTCAGGATTTTCACGTCACCACGGGAAGCGAGAAAACGACTCAGATACCGCGGAACTGTCGCGATTGCATCTGTGTATTTAATCATGAGTCCAACACCCAGATAGCCCGGCAACTTCATGAGGATATTACGTTTGATGCCTATTCTCTGCAATTCATGCTCAATCACATAATGCCCGCCAGTCGCTAAAATATCGATATGCAGTTCCTGGCTAAACTCTTCATTGCTTAAGCTATGGTGCTTTAATCTGGGATGTTCAGGGCTACAGATAACTGAATATTGCTGTTTAAAAAGTGTCTGCTGATAAAAACCCGCTTCCAGCTGCGGTATAAAACCAATCGCCAGATCAATGTCACCTTCAGCCATTTTTAGAGATGTATCCGTATCAATCGGCACAATGTTCAAGCGTATATTCGGTGCATGTTCACGTAGATAGTTGACCAGTTTAGGCAGCAGTACCAGATGACTGATATCGGTCATGCTGATCTTAAACTCGTAATTTGATGTCAGTGGATCAAAATCAACATTGAAATGATTGATCAGTTTCAGGTTGCTTAAGAAATCGACTGCAATCGGATAAATATCCTTGGCCAGATCGGTCGGTTCCATACTGTTGCCAATGCGCACAAAAAGCGGATTATTAAAATGTTCACGCAATTTATTTAAGCCAATACTGAGCGTTGATTGGCCGGTATTCAAAGCATCTGCAGCCTTAGAAACACTTCTATGTCTATAAATTTCATGAAAAATTTGTACCAGTCTTGAGTCAATGTCCATATTGATGCGTGCTGTATTGATTTTATCAATACAGCCTATTCATTTTCGCTTATGTATTCAAGACATTCTGATTGTTAGATTGGATTCAAGTAATTTTTTATCAGTCTTTCAATGAATGAAAGCGATTTGAGCAAATCAGGATGAGATTAAGCAGATGGAACAACTGGCGAGATTAGAAGATTTACCTCAAACCTATATTGATCATTTAACCCAATCCAATTTAGTCCCACTATGGCCAAGCCTGCGTAATGTATTGCCTCCTAAACAACCCGTGCCGCTGACTCAAGCGACAGCCTGGCATTACAGTGACATCAAGCCTTTGTTGCTTGAAGCAGGTGAACTGACCCCGATTGAAAAGGCAGAACGCCGCGTACTGGTTTTGGCCAATCCGGGACATGGCCTGGAAAATATGAAAGCAACATCGTCAATTTATTTGGGCATGCAACTGTTGCTTCCAAATGAATGGGCGCCATCACACCGACATACGCCAAACGCAGTCCGCTTGGTGGTTGAAGGTCAAGGTGCTTTTACTAGCGTGGAAGGACAAAAATGCCGGATGGAGCATGGTGATTTAATTCTTACGCCGTCAGGTTTGTGGCATGAACATGGTCATGATGGCGATGAGCCAGTGATCTGGCTGGATGTTCTCGATTTGCCACTGGTGTATTACATGGAAGCTTCCTATGTTGAAGGTGGCGATGTGCAGCAGATTCAAGGCACAGATCTGGGCCATCACTATGCCAAAGGCGTGGTTCCAACGGTACATTTCGTAAGACAAAACGCCAATTATCCGTTGTTACGTTATGCATGGATAGACACTAAAAATGTATTGGATGCTTTGGCTGCAGATGCAAATCATCAGGTACCTGCACAGGTCAGCTTTATTAATCCCGAGACAGGTCAGGACTGTCAGCACATCATTGGCTATTCCGCAATTCGCGTCGCGCCGAATGAAACGGTACAACTGACACGTCGATCTGCTGCACAAGTCTTTCATGTCATTGAGGGACAGCTCGGCATTTCAATCAATACCGATCATTTTGACCTGGCACGTTCAGATACAGCATGCACGCCGTGTTTTGCCCAGATTGATTTAATCAATAGCAGTGAACAGCCAGCCTATGTATTTGTTGCGGATGAAGCACCGCTGCAGAAAAAACTCGGTTTGTATTCAACCCGACCACGCAGCGTCTAGTTTTTAAGGAAGAAAAAAGATGTCAAATCAGAATATGCCGATTTTAGTTGCCGGAGGCGGTATTGGCGGCTTTGCAGCTGCACTCGCTTTGGCTAAGCGTGGTTTTAAAATCCAAGTCTTTGAACAGGCGCCCGAAATTGGTGAAATTGGCGCAGGGATCCAGCTGGGACCGAATGCTTTTAATGCTTTTGATGCGCTAGGTATTGGTGACCGAGCACATGCCCGTGCTGTGTATACCGATTATATGGTCATGCATGACGCGATTGATGAATATCAGGTCGGTCGTATTGAAACCGATGAAAAGTTTATTCAGCGTTTTGGCAATCCCTATGCCGTGATTCATCGTGCCGACATTCATGGCTCTTTGGTTGAAGGAGCACATGAAATCGGTGATATCGAGATCATCACCGATTGCCGTATTGTTAATGTTGAACAAGATGAAAATAGCGTCACGATTACAGACCATAAGGGCAATAGCTATAAAGGTCAGGCACTGATTGGCGCTGATGGTGTGAAATCCGTGGTGCGTGAAAAATATGTCGGTGATCCGGCGCTGGTGACAGGCCATGTGGTGTACCGCGCCGTGGTACCTAAAGCGGAATTTCCGGAAAATTTACAATGGAATGCGGCCAGCATTTGGGTCGGACCGAATTGCCATTTAGTGCATTATCCGCTACGTGGCGGTGAAGAATATAACGTGGTGGTGACTTTCCACAGCCGCGAACAGGAAGAATGGGGCGTAAAAGATGGCTCTAAAGAAGAAGTGCTGTCTTATTTCGAAGGCATCTGTCCAAAAGCGCGTCAGCTGATTGAATTGCCTAAATCCTGGCGCCGCTGGGCAACGGCAGATCGTGAACCGATTGATCAGTGGAGCTATGGTCGCGTGACGCTGCTTGGTGATGCCGCACATCCAACCACACAGTACATGGCACAAGGTGCCTGTATGGCGATGGAAGATGCCGTGACCTTGGGCGAAGCGCTACGCATCAGCAATAACAATATTGTTGAAGCATTTGAAATTTATCAACGTGCGCGAGTGGCGCGTACAGCACGTATTGTTCTGTCTTCACGTGAAATGGGCAAGCTGTACCATGCCAAAGGCGTACAGCGCATGGTACGCAATGATTTATGGCGCGGACGCAAAAGCGAAGGTTTCTACGAAGCAATGGCCTGGCTATATAGCTGGAATGTCGATAACTGTCTGGACGCAGCTAAGCACTATACAGGAACAGCAGCATGAAAATGTATGGTTTTTTCCGCAGTGGCACATCGCACCGAACTCGGATTGTGCTGAACTTGAAGCAGATTTCTTATGAGCTGCTTCCTGTTTCACTGATGAAAAATGAGCATCATCAAGCAGAATTTAAAGCCATCAATCCACAGGGTTTTGTGCCGGTGCTGGCAGTCGATGATCAGCAGCTGATTCAAAGTCCGGCCATTATCGAATGGTTGGAGGAAACCCATCCGGAACACCCGTTATTACCGGTTGATCCTATCGCGCGTGCAAAAGTGCGCGCCTACGCTGCATTGGTCGGCTGTGATATTCATCCAATTAATAACAAGCGAATTTTGGAATATCTGCGCAATACCTTGTCGCTAAATGATGAGCAAGTTCAGAGCTGGTGCCAGCACTGGATTGATGAAGGCTTTAGTGCATTGGAAAGTCTGCTTGTCGCAGATTTGGAGCGTGGTAATTTTTGCTATGGTCATACACCGACACTAGCCGATGCTTACTTGATTCCACAGGTGGATTCATCAAAACGCTTTCAGGTGGACATGAGTAAATATCCACATATTCAGCGTGTTTATGATGCATGTATGGCTTTGCCAGCATTTCAGGTAGCAGCGCCTGCCAGTCAGCCTGACGCAGTTTAAACAAATTATAGAATTGAAAACTAAGGAAAGAACATGAGTTTTGTATTTAACCCAATGCCAATTGTCGGTCTTGCTGTCAAAGATAGCCAGGATCTGTTCCCGGTACGCCGTGTTTATTGCGTCGGTCGTAACTATGCAGCACATGCACGTGAAATGGGTTTCGATCCAGACCGTGAACCGCCATTTTTCTTCTGTAAGCCAAATGATCCACAGTCGATTGTACCGGTACCTGCAGGTGAGGAAATCTCAATTCCGTATCCGGAACAGACCTCAAATTACCATTATGAAATCGAGCTGGTCGTGGCGATTGGCAAAGACGGTAAAAATATTTCAGTGGAAGAGGCTGCCAACTATATTTACGGTTATGCAGTAGGTCTGGACATGACCCGCCGCGATTTACAGATCGCACAACGTGAAAAAGGCCGTCCATGGGAAGTGGGTAAAGCATTTGATTACTCTGCACCGGTGGGTTTGATTCACCCTAAAAGTCAAGCAGGTGAGTTAAATAGCGGTGATATTCATTTAACCGTCAATGGTGAGACCAAACAGCGTAGTGATGTGAGTCATTTAATCTGGAATATTGCAGAAACCATTGCTAATCTTTCGACTTTATTTGAACTGAAGCAGGGCGATTTAATCTTTACCGGCACGCCAGAAGGGGTTGGTACTGTAGTCAAAGGGGATGTCATGCATGCGGATATTGCTGGACTGACTGGCATCACGGTGAAGGTCAGCTAATCAGAAAACAGCCCGCTGATGACCCGGAAAATTAAAAAATGGGTCATCTGTCCTTTGCTATGAAATGCCAAGTAATGGGAAGTATAGGTTTACTGGGTAGTCAACTAGGGTTACTTATAAAAATAACCGAGATTGAAAAGACTGCCGTTGAATCTGCCGAAGCATAAAGCCTGGCTTTAAAGAAAAAACGGCTAAACTGGAATTATAGCTGCGTTGAACAGAACAGCATGCTCTGATCAACGCGTATAAAAAGGTGGGCTTTACGACAGGGATGTTGTTTAGCTTCTTATCCGCTGTGTATTCATGGGATTGAAACCAGGATAAGAAGTATTTCCGCAGGAAGGCGGAAACATTTTTCATGGATATGAAGAATGCACGATCAACAAAGCAATGGAGATGGGTCTAAAAATACTCAAGTATTCTAAACGAGAAGAACGAGGGAAGCTCCATTGCAGCTACGGAAAGTTGGAAAGAAAGCAAAGAGGATTGCTGCTATGTTGAAATTAAAAATACTTACTTTGGGGTGCTTGGTGTGTTCAGCTGGCGCTGTTCAGGCAGATGTTGTAAAAGATGCGCAGGTTCAAGTGGACTTCCGCAATTTCTATATGCATCGTATACCGGACACCCAACCTGTTCCAGAATTTGAGCACTGGTCGCAAAGTGCATCACTGAGTATTAAATCAGGCTATGCCGAACCGATCGGTCCAGTTGCTTTTGGTCTGGACGGTACGGTGATGCATGCCCAGCGCTTGATGAAAAATGACAATGAACTGGTACGTGATGGCACCATGCCGAATGATCCTGTTACCGGAGAACAGGAGCAGGATCAGACTCAACTGGGATTAACGCTAAAAGCCAAAATAGCTAAAACTGAAATCCGGTATGGTCAGTTGATGCCGAAGCTACCGGTTGTACATATTGATCACAGCCGGAATTTACCGACGACTTTTAAAGGTCTTATGTTAGAGTCCAATGATATTCAGAATACCCGAATCACGGCTGGGCGTATTAGCCGCGTTTTGGCGCGTGATAAAGAAGATTATGAAAAACTGACATTGGACGTGAATAAAACCGGTCAGGTTTCAGATGGCTTAAATATATTCGGTATCGATTATAAATTGTCACCAAGTCTGGATATGTCATATTTTTATGGCGGCCTGGAAGACATCTATGATCAGCACTATATCGGGTTGAAGCACCTCTATAAGTTTTCAGACCAAGTAAAACTGGCTACAAATGCCGGTATTTACGATACGCAAGATTCTGGCGACAGCTTGCAGGGCAAAATTGATAACCAGGCTTATAATTTTATGACCATGCTGCATTATGGGCCGCATAAGTTCGGTCTGGGCTATCAGCAAATGTCTGGCGATACGGCATTTCCCTTGCTCAGCGGCTGGACACCTGCACCGTATTTAACCCAGTGGGGCAGCATCAGTTTCTATAAAGCGCAGGAGCGTTCGGTTCAAGTCCGCTACGACTATGATTTTTCAGATATCGGCATTCATGGTTTAAATTTGATGACCCGTTATATTATGGCAGATCATATCAAGCATCCGACCATTGATGATGTTAAAGAAAGCGAGTTCAACCTGGTCTTGAATTACGGCATTAAAGAGGGGCTTTTCAAGGGCCTGGGCTTTCAATATATGCTGATTAAAACCGACTTTGAAGGTGCGGGTATCAAACTGGATGAACACCGCTTCTATACCAACTACACCTATAGATTCTAATTGCTGGCCCACGCCGCATTAGATTTTTTTTAAATTAAAATATCAACCGAATAGTTGGTTGTGTTTTGTTGAAATATACCGTATGTTTATTGTCAGTCAGGCACTGGCAATAAACACAGAACAAGAAACAGGGAGTTGTTTACATGAATGCGCTCAATCAGGATCAGTTAAATCAGCAGTATATTGATGGCAAGTGGCAGCAGGGTTCATCATCCCGCACAGCTGAAAATTTCAATCCCTATAATCAGCAGCTGATTCATCAGTTCCAGCTGGCAAATACTGCAGATGTGGACGCAGCCTATGCCGCAGCGAAAAAGGTGCAGCCTCAATGGGAAAGAACCTTGCCTGCCGAGCGTATTGCACTGATTCAGCGTATGGAAGAGGTACTGAAAACACGTGGTGAAGAGATTATTGACTGGCTGATTCAGGAATCAGGCAGTACACGTTTAAAAGCCAGCATTGAACTGGGTGCAGCACAAGGCATTATTGCAGAAGCGAAAACCTTTCCTCTGCGTATACAGGGTGAAATTCTGCCGACCAGCGTTCCACATCAGCAGAGCCGTATTTACCGCAAAGCCTTAGGCGTGATCGGTGTGATCAGTCCATGGAATTTTCCATTTCATCTCAGCATGCGTTCAGTTATTACAGCCATTGCTTTGGGTAATACTGTGGTGCTTAAACCTGCAAGCGATACACCGGTAACAGGCGGCACTTTACTGGCAAAAATTTTCGCAGAAGCCGGTTTTCCTGCAGGTGTAATCAATGTGGTGGTCGGTGCCGGCAGCGAGATAGGCGACTATTTTGTTGAACATGCTGTACCAAGCCTGATTTCATTTACCGGTTCAACAGAAATTGGCAAAAGAGTCGGTCAGCTTGCCGTCGGTGGCAAGTATATCAAGCGTATTGCGCTTGAACTTGGCGGCAATGCACCGATGGTGGTTTTGGATGATGCCGATTTAGCCTTGGCTGTAGAGCTGACGGTGATGGGTCGCTTCATGCATCAGGGGCAAATCTGCATGAGCACCAACCGTGTAATTGTCGATGAAAAAGTCTATGACGATTTTCTATCCTTGCTTGAGCAGAAGGTGAAGACTTTAGTCATCGGTGATCCAAACGATATGGCAACCCTGATTGGTCCGATTATCAATCAAAGCCAGGTTCAGAACATCCAGCGGATTATTAACGATGCCCAAGCTACGGGTACTAAAATGCTCATTGGTGACGAAATTCAGGGCAACCTCATTCCACCGCATGTATTTATTGATGTCGATCCAAAATCTGCCTTGGCACGTGAAGAAAGCTTTGGGCCAGTTTTGCCGGTAATTAAAGCCCGCGATGAAGCACATGCCTTGGAACTGGCGAACGATACAGAATATGGTTTATCCAGCGCTGTGTGTACCCGCAATCATGAGCGCGGCGTGAATTTCGCTTTAGGCATTGAAGCCGGTATGACCCATATTAATGACATTACCGTAGATGATCAGTCACATGCGCCTTTTGGTGGCGAAAAGAACTCAGGACTAGGTCGTTTTAATGGCCGCTGGATTATTGAAGAATTTACCCGCACACATTGGGTGACGCTACAAACCAAAGCGAAAGATGCAGTTTAAAGTAAATTCCTCATTCACATTTGTTCAATTTTAAACTTTGGTATGAGAGCTGTTAAAAACGTTTTACAGCTTTCATCCTTTCACACATAATGATATTTAAATAACCAACTGGTTGGTTGAAATAAAACAATGGAGTGTTTATGCAAAATAACAATCAGGGTTCTTTAAAAGGGCTACGTATTCTGGATTTAACCCATGCTTTGGCAGGACCATTCTGTTCCCAAATGCTGGCAGATCATGGTGCCGATGTAATTAAAGTCGAACCTTTAGAAGGCGATTTTTTCCGTAAAATGGGTCCGTTCCGTGCAGATGATCAGGACCGTTTTTTTGGCGGTTTATTTCAGTCTTGTAACCGCAACAAACGCTCAATTTCACTGAATTTAAAAACAGAATTAGGCCGTGAAGCACTGATCGAACTGGTTAAAAATGCAGATGGTTTGGTGGAAAACTACCGTGCCGGTGTGCTGAAAAAAATGGGACTAGGTTATGAGCAGTTGAAAGAAATTAATCCGCGTTTGGTTTATACCTCTATTCGCGGTTTTGGTGACAGCGTTGGCGGTGAAAGTCCTTATAAAAATTGGCCAGCATTTGACATTGTCGCACAAGCCATGGGCGGCTGGATGGGCGTGACTGGTCAAGATGCAGATCATCCTGTGAAAGTTGGCGGGGGTGCCGGCGATACGGTGTCTGGCCTATTTGCTGCCTTTGGTACAGTTTCAGCATTATTACATGCGAAAAATACAGGGCTAGGTCAATATGTAGATGTGGCCATGACAGACAGTATCCTTGCGCTGTCAGAAATTGTAGTGAGCCAGTTTTCATATTTGGGTGTATCAGCCAAACCTGTAGGTAATGGCATTCCGGGACTTGCTCCATTTGGCACCATTAAAGTCAAAGATGGCGTCATCGCGATTGCAGCGCCGCATGATCCACAGTTCCATTTGCTCTGTGATTTACTTGGCTGCCCAGAACTGAAAGATGAACCGAAATACTTAAATGAAGGTTCAGGCTGGGCGAATCATGTCGAGCTGAATGCTGCTATTGAACAGTACACTGTGCAGAAAACCAAACTGGAATTAAAAGAACTCTTTGGCGGACGTGTTCCATTTAGTCCAATTTATACCGGTGAAGAAATTTTCAAGGATGAGCATTTCGCTGCACGCAATATGCTGCCGCATGTTGAGCATCCAGGCACGGCAACGCCAACTGCAGTGCCTGGCATTCCAGTTAAAATGTCCTTGACTCCTGGCGAAGTCCGCATACGTGCGCCTAAGTTGGGTGAGCACACACGTGAAATTTTAAATGAACTGGGTTGGGATAATCAGCGTATTTCACAATTGCTTGAAAATGGTATTTTATATGCGGCTTAAGTCAGGCATATTTTAGTTATTTACCACAATAATCTGTTTCGGCAGATTATTGTATTTTCAATGGCGCCATTGTTACTTCGCTTATAAAATAAGCACTATTAAAAAATAGCCCAATTCTTTATAATACCGCCAAATAGTCGGTTGAACTTATAAAATAACTGATTGAATTGTTTATAGTTGATTTTTCATATTCTCACTGCACAATTTCAGGTCGACTTCTGCATGGTTGTTTTAGCTGTATAGTAGGCTTCACCTGATCCGAAGATATATGATTTCAAATATTTTATTTTTTAGGATTTCTAAATGTCCGATATAGATACAAAAGAGCTTAAATTATCGAAAGATATGAGTAGCCAGAGTTTACTGACTAAAACACGTCAGCCGAGAAGGCGCCGTCCAAGCACCGATGCGCGTCATGAGGATAAACGTCTACTCATTCTGATGACGGCTGCCGAACTGTTTTCGACCTTGGGCTATGAAGCAACATCACTGGACTTGATCGCAGAGCATGTCGGCATTCACAAGGCAACGCTTTATCATTATATTTCCAATAAAGAAAGCATTCTGTATGACTGCCTGCAACTGTCATTTAAAGATTTAGATGACATTTTGCTGGAGATGAAAGATAAAGAAGTTTGTGTCTTTGATCGGTTACGTAAATTTGCGCGACTACTTGCCGTTGCGCAGAACAACGTTTTTGGACGTTGTTTGGTCCTGGTGGGTGCGCGTCCATTGGACATTGGTTCAGGTGAACAGATTAAATCATTCCAGCGCCGTTTGGATCTGACGGTGCGTGAACTGATTCAAGAGGGCATTGCTGACGGTAAAATTAAACCCTGTTCACCGGGGATGTTCTCTGCAATGCTATTTGGCGCTTTAAACTGGGTGCCACGCTGGTATAAAGAAGACCATGAACTGAATGTATCTGAAATTGCCGATATGTTTATGGACACTTTTATTGATGGTATCCGCGCATAATTTGGTTATCAAAGCTGTATATTTTTAATGAAGCCCAATTATTTGGGCTTTTTTATATCTTTCATCCATAAAAAAGAGGCGATAAACGCCACTGCTGTCCCGTAGTTAAATTACAGGTGTTAGATTTGTGAGTGTGGCAAGAATGCCACACATTTCCCATCACGACAGGACGTCGTGTATGGGGAATAAAGAATTTTACCTACTTTTGGCCTATCAAAAGTAGGGTCCAGCCTACACAAAACTTTTAAAGAAAAGACAAGGCTGTATTAAAATTAAATATAAATAAATATCAATTGCTTATATATAAAACCTTATCATCTTGATTCAGTGCTGAAATAAAATTTAAATTATGGGCCAGTAGTGCGATAAACGCCTCTTTTTGATGAGCTGTACTTTACATTGAACGTGCAATCACATCTTTTAAGGTTTCGTTAGAGCCGCCGTAAATTTTCGCGACACGGGCATCCATAAACAATTGCGCAATTGGATATTCGGTACAGTAGCCATAGCCCCCGAACAGCTGTAAGCAGCGATCGATAATCGAACATTGCTTGTCTGAACCCCACCATTTTGCCATCATGGCATCGTTTGGCTGTAGTTCTTTACCATCAACTAAATCTTTAATAATTGTGTCAATAAAGACACGTCCAACCCGTGCTTCGGTTAAGCATTCAGCCAGTTCAAATTTGGTATTCTGGAAATCCCACAGGGTTTTACCGAGCATTTTACGGTTTTTCGCATGTTCAACCGTCATTTCAATCGCGCGTTCAGCACAGGCAATACCGACAATACCAATCGATAAGCGTTCACGGGTAAATACATCCATTAACTGGAAGAAGCCTTTACCTTCTTCACCACCAATCAGGTTTTCAGCTGGAATACGTGCATCATCAAGGAAAATTTCAGCCGTATTCAGTGCATTTTGACCGATCTTATCAATAATATTGTTTACTTTAAAACCTGGACATTTATCTTTTTCAACCAGGAATAATGAAATGCCTTTTGCGCCTGAACCTGAATCACCTGTACGCGCAGCTACCAATACATAATCGGCCTGATCACCCAGAGTACAAAATGTTTTTGATCCATTCAGTACATACTCATCACCCTCGCGGCGCGCAGTAGTGCGCAGCGCTTTCACGTCTGTACCGGCATCTGGCTCAGTAATCGCAACAGCAATCATTTTTTTTCCGCTGGCAATGCCCGGCATCCATTTCAACAGTTGTTCATGTGTTGCGGTGCCCAGAAAAAATCCGGGACTGTTTAAAGAACCAGGAATAAAGCCAAATGTGGTATCGCAGATACGCGCCTGTTCTTCCATCATGATCACTTCATGCGCAAAGGAAGCACCAAGACCGCCGTATTCTTCTGGAACGCTCATGCAGAGTAGGCCTAACTCACCAGCTTTTTCCCATACATCACGGTCAATATAGTGCTGTTTGCGGAACTTTTCGGCTTTTGGTGCAACTTCCTGTTCAAAGAAGCGACGTGCTGTTACGCGTAATTGTTCAAGTTCTTCTGTCATCCATGGAGAGCGATATCCGTAAATCATGTTCAGTCCTTTTTGTTTATCATCTAATAAATATTTTTGATCTTGGACAATTTAGGTTGGCCTAAATTTATGATCAGTTCCTATGAAGGCTAGTTTTAACAAATAAAATTTATTTGTCAACCGACAGGTTGGTTGATTTATTTAATTTATCAACCAACTTGTTGGTTGACATTTTTAAAATTCGTATTTACATTACTGAAAGACCGCTCGGGATGCTTATTTTTGCTGATGAATGAAAATAAAATTTCGAGCTGGCGTATAGCAGAGGCAACAATAAATAAGCTTTGCCAAAGCTAAAAATATATAGGGAATCAAAAGATTTACAGTGATATCAGGACGCAGTTTTAGCTCATAGATTTGAGCCGGGCTTGATCACACAGCTAAAACAAGCAAGAACAACGGAAGGGACTGAAGTATGCCAAAGATTGTAAAAGTAGAATGTTTTCCAGTATCTACACCACTGAAAAAGCCGGTTATTATGCCGAATACGCGTATCACCTCAATCGATAGCGTTGTGTTAAAAATCACATGTGATGATGGAACAGTGGGCATTTCAGATTCAGGTGATACTTCTTCTTGGTATCGCGGTGAATTGCAGGAATCAATTATTGCCATGATCACACGCGTGATTGCGCCACGTATTTTGATTGGGGAAGACCCGCGCAATATTGAAAAAATTGTGGCAAAAATGGACTTGCTGGTTCGCGACAATAACCAAGCCAAAGCGACTGTTGACTTTGCATTACATGATTTAAAAGGCAAGTTATATGGCGTTCCAGTCTATGACTTGTTGGGTGGCCGTACTACTCAAGGTTCACGCCAAGGCTGGGTACTTTCAGCAGGTAAGCCGGAAGATGTAGCAGCTGAAGCGCAAAAAGCCAAAGCGCTTGGTTTTGAACTGTTCAAAATGAAAATTGGTCACGGTACATTGCAAGATGATATTGATATGGTTCATGCCGTACGTGACACTGTTGGTCAAGATGCCGTGTTAACCATTGATGCCAACGGCTTCTGGAGTTATGAAAAAGCACTGCATGTGATTCGCCGTATTGATTCAGCTGGTTTGGATTTAATTGAACAGCCATTAGCGCATTGGGATATTGAAGGTATGGCGCGTTTACGTGCACAAGTTAAAACCCCGATTTATGCCGATGAATCTGCGCAAGAACTGCATAACCTGAAAGAAATTATTGACCGCCGTGCAGCAGATGGCCTGTTTATCAAACTGCAAAAAGTGGGCGGCTTGGTGAAAGCGCAGCGCTGGCTGACGATGGCACGTTTAGCTGGTCTGCCAGTACATTGTGGTTGTATGATTGGTTCCGGTTTGGAACATAGTCCAGCTGCACATTTGTGGGTGGCAAATGAATGGGCATCACAAGGCTTGAATGAATCGATTGGTCCATTGCTGATTCACGGCACCATGGAAAGCAAAAACATTGCACCAGGTACCGATATTGCACTGAATATTCCGAAGTTTGAAAATGGCATGTGCTATCCAAATGAAGGTCCAGGTTTGGGCATTCAGTTAAACGAAGAGTTCCTAATCAGCCACAAAACTCAAGGCGTGCAGGGCCGTGCGGTAGAGGGAAATAATGAGGTGGCTGCTTAATGCTGCGTTCAGGCCCATTATCTCACCTGACTGTCATAGAGTTTGCAGGTCTTGGACCTGCACCTTTTGCAGGAATGATGCTTGCTGATCAAGGCGCGCGGGTGATCCGAATTGATCGCCCGGTCAAGCCTTCACAAGGTGGGATGGCTGCATTAACAGCAAGAGATGCCGATGTACTGGCACGTGGCAGAGAATCGATTGCCTTAAATCTTAAAGCGCCTGAAGCAAAAGAAATTGCTTTAAGACTGATTGAAAAAGCGGATATTTTAATTGAAGGCTTTCGACCAGGTGTGATGGAATCCTTAGGTTTAGGCCCTGATATCTGTTTAGAACGTAATCCGGCGCTGGTGTATGGACGGGTTACGGGATGGGGACAAACCGGTCCCTTGGCACAGGCGGCTGGACACGATATTAACTATATTTCCCTGACCGGTGCTTTGCATTCAACTGCTCGTGTCAATGGTCAGCCGACGCCGACGCCCGGTCTGATTGGTGACTTCGGTGGAGGCGGCATGCTGCTGTTTTCAGGCGTGCTGGCTGCAGCTTTACATGCCAAACAGACCGGTGAAGGGCAAGTGGTCGATGCTGCGATTACAGACGGTTCTGCATTGCTGACAGCGCTGATTCAGGGCTGGAGATCTGCAGGTTTATGGAATGACGAAGCCGGGACCAATAATGGTGATGGCGGCGCGCATTTCTATGACAGCTACCGCTGTGCAGATGGAAAATATATTTCGATTGGCCCAATGGAACCGCAGTTTTATGCGCTATTTCTGGAAAAATTGAATTTAACCGAAGATGCTGAATTCCAGATGCAATGGAATCAAAAAAAATGGCCAGAACTGAAACAACGTTTAACTGAAATCTTTTTGGCTAAAACACGGGATGAATGGTGTGAAATCTTTGAAGGAACGGATGCCTGTTTTTCTCCGGTATTGAGTTTGTCAGAGGCGCCGCATCATCCGCATAATATAGCTCGCGAAACCTACACAGTTGTGAATAATATTCTGCAGCCGAGTCCCGCGCCTAAATTCAGCAAGAGCAAAATTTTGCAATGCAATCCGGTTAGTCCTGCTGCAGTCAATACGCAGGATATTTTAACTGAACTGGGTTACAGCAGCGAAGAGCGGGATCATTTATTAAAAACCGCTGCGCAGCAGGCCTAGTAATGATTCACCTTTTGCAGTATAGGAAATCCGTTTCCTTTACTGTGGCTTTAAATCGTGAGCACTGAAAATACAAGGATGTGATTTCAGTAACAAAAAATCTAAAATTAAGTGAGATTCAGGATGACTCAGAACACGACAGAACGCATGGACGTTCAAGAATTTATCGATGGGATTCCCGTATCCAGACTGCAAAAACTCATTATTTTGCTCTGTTTTTGTGTAGCAGCTTTGGATGGTTTTGATATTGCAGCCGTTGGATTTATTGCTCCGGCACTCATTGCCGAATGGTCGCTGACACCCGCAGATTTAGCGCCTTTATTTTTATCAGGCGTGTTTGGTCTGATGTTGGGGGCATTCTTGTTTGGTCCATTGGCCGATAAGTTTGGCCGTAAAAAGATCATTATCTGGAGCGTGGTGATTTTCAGTATCGGTACACTCATTTCCGCATTTTCACCGAATTTAACCTTCCTGATCGTCCTTCGATTCTTAACAGGTTTAGGCTTGGGCGGGGCAATGCCAAATGCAGTCACCATCACTTCTGAATACTGCCCGACAAAACGTCGCTCGACTTTGGTTACCGTGATGTTCTGTGGCTATACCATTGGCGCAGCCATGGGCGGTTTATTGTCAGGTCAGCTCATTCAGATGATTGGCTGGCAAGGAATTCTCATCATTGGTGGAGCTGCACCCTTAGTGATTTTACCTTTGCTGTATTTCTTTATGCCTGAATCATTGCGCTTTATGGTGTTGAATAAATTCCCTAAAGAAAAAATTGATCGAGTCATTCAAAAAATGGCGCCTGAAGGTCAAGCGATCCCGGAATTGGTGGCTTCTGTAACTGAAAAACAGAATGTCAGTGTACGTGAGTTATTCAGTAAAGATTATTTCATGGGCACCATCTTGTTCTGGTGTGCATTTACCATGGGCTCAATCATTATCTATATGATTTCAAGCTGGATGCCAACCATTCTGAAAAATGAAGGCTTTGATATGCAAAGCGCTTCATGGATTACTTCAGCATTCCAGATTGGCGGTACTGTCGGTGCACTCATCATTGCCTTCTTTATGGATAAATTAGGTCATAGTCGTACACTCACGTTCTCTTACATTATTGGTGCTATGTGTGTCCTGGCTTTAAGTTTTGGTGTTTCAAACTTAAGCACCTTGTTTATTGTCTTGGGTATCTTTGGTATTGGCGCAGGCATCAGTGGTTCACATGTGGGCATCCATGTGTTCTGTTCAAGCTATTATCCAACCCATTGCCGTTCAACCGGTGTGAGCTGGGCAGGTGGGGCAGGTCGTCTGGGTTCATTTGTCGGTTCTGGCGCCGTGGGTTGGTTAATGGTTTCAGGTCTTTCAGGTGAGCAGATTGTGAATTTATTGATGGTTCCGGCATTCTTGGCGGCAATCTCAATGTTCTTGCTGACCCGCTTGATGAAAAAGAACAAGACAACAGAAGCACTTCAGCTACAGAAAGCAAATATCTAATTTTAGATAAATTTCAATACAAGACAGCTAACCAGCGATGAAAATCGCTGGTTTTCTATTTGAGCTGTAGCATAAAACTTTTAAGTCTTTAATCACTGCAAATTTAAATCAGCCCTTATTCAATAGTGTGCGGCTTAAAGTAAAATTTGAGAGCAAACGAATCGTAAACTTATCGTCGTTGACTGTCAGGGTTCTAAACAAAGGGAAAATATAATTCTCGACAGCGTGCTTTTTAATCACTGTTATTTTATGTTCAATGGATTTTGATCTATTCTCAAAAAACAATTCAATATATGAATTTGACCAGACCAATATAATCCTGCGCTTCATTCTATATGTATCTATAGCAGCATTAAAAACTGAATTAAAAAATTTAGGATAGTTAAAATATTGTTTATTCATAAATTTATCTGAAGAACAGCACGACAGAATTTGGAAGGTACCCTAATAAGTTGTTAAGAAGTTCAGCAATTTTTTTTATTAAATAATCAAGAGTAATTATTTTGAATCATTTTCTTAGAGTTCATTTATCTAATTAATCTCAGCTTGTTTTTAGAAGCCGGAATGCCTGAATAATACAGCCTGATCCAGTAGTTAATTTTCACATTTTAACCAGGAGGATGAAGCAAAAATCAGCCCAAGCTGCTCTCATACTTCGTGAGAAAACAGGAACTGAGCGCTGTAATTCACGATTTAACTTGGACGACACGCAAGTGATAATGTGAAAAATAAACGCTAGGCAAAGCGGTAATGAACATAATAATGCTCATGTTTTGCAGAATATTAAACGGAAGAATAGATAAGAATACCGTCATAATAAAACCGCAGAAAAATTGGATGCTTCCCATTAAGGCACTGGCAAGACCTGCTTGTTTGGCCTGATTTTGCATGACGATTGCCATGGAGTTAGGGCCTGTCAGTCCTATACCGCTGACCAGTAAAAATAATCCTGACAATATCAGGTAGGGTGAACTCGTATATATCCAAGCACTAAAACTAACGATAAGAATACCGGACAGTTGAACCAAGGCACCCAATAGAAATAACTGATGGACTGAATAATATTGAATTAATCGTTTATTTAAGAATGCAAATAACATTAAACCTAAAGCATTCATTCCAAACAGATACGCGAAATACTGCTCTGGCACATTTAAGAAATGTATAAATAAATTGGAAGATGCACCGATATAACAATACAGTGTGCCGTACAATAAGGTTCCGGCAAACATGGGCAATGCAAAAGAAGGATCTTTAAATAACTTAATATAGCTGTGCGTAATCTCTTTGGCTGAGATATTTATGCGCTTTGATTGAGCAAGCGTTTCATGAAAAAAGAAATGTACCAAAATTAAGGTAATGATACCGATTGCAGTCAGCAGATAAAAAATACTGGACCAATGGAAATACTGAATTAATAGCGCACCTAAAATTGGTGCCAAGATGGGTGCTAAACCTAATGCCAACAGCATTGTTGAAAATACTTTAGCTGACTCGGTCATATTCAGCCGGTCGCGAATTGCTGCCCGTGCGATCACAACGCCTGCACAGCCACCTAAAGCCTGTAATACACGAAAGATGAGTAGTGCCGTCTCATTCGGAGCTATTGCACAGCAGAAACTGGCAATAATATAAATCCCCAAGCCCCAATAAAGCAGCGGCTTCCTGCCATAACGGTCACTGAGTGGACCATACACAATTTGTCCGAAAGCTAAACCCAAAAAGTAGGCACCTAGGGTATTTGCAATAGTTTGTGTGTTGACATGATATTCGTCCGCCATCATCGGTAAAGCAGGTAAATACATGTCAGTGGATAAGGCGCTAAACGCAGTCAGCAGAGTCAGCAAAAATACCCAACCGAGTGTATACGAAGGTGCGGTTGCGGTTTGATTCATTTTTTTCTGCCTGAAAATATAAGTTTATGGAATTCAATAAAAATTATTTTATGGTTTGATGAGCTCTGCCATCGATCCTGTAATAGATGAAAATTCAAGTTCTTCATATGCATTTAACGGTATTCTATAAATATATTTTTAATCTATCAACTGGTTGTTTGGTTTTTTAATAAATAGGTCTCATATGTATTTTATTGTCGGGCCAAAAGCATTAAAGACCGTTTTAAAATCAGACTGGTTACATACCTCGAATACTAAGAGCAGCTCGGTTTTTTATGTCCGTAAATTATTGTGTGCTAGTGATTTTATTTGTTATGAAATCTGTGCAATGCAGTACATCATGTTGATGGGGTAACTTAATAGAGTTCAAAATAGAGTTCAAAATAATCAACAAAATAATAATTATGCTGTTTGCTTTTTTTCGTTATAAGGTCGATGTGCCAGATAACCTGAGTTAGGGGTCACCCACTTAACCTCCTTTTTGGGAGTAAAGACCATGAATATCCCTAAAATATTAATGATTAGCGGATGGGTTGTCCTATCCGCACCTGCCATCCTGGCCGCTGAAAGCAAAGGTGGCATGCAGGCTACCTCTTCAGCATCTGACCAGAAGGCAATCGCCAGCGCAATGAGCGCAGCACCGAAAAAAGTCGGTGCAGCAGCAACTATTGTGGCCATAGGCTCAGATGGCAAGATGCGTACTTTGCGCAAAGGTAGTAATGGTTTTACCTGCATGCCTGACAATCCGACGACCCCAGGTCCAGACCCGATGTGTATGGACAAGGCAGCCCTAGAATGGGCGGAAGCCTGGATAGGCCATAAAAAGCCAACTGTAGGTAAAATCGGCTTTATGTATATGTTAGCGGGTGGGACCGATGCCAGTAATACAGACCCTTATGCACAAAAACCTACGACCGGTAACCAATGGATCAAGACCGGCCCTCACGTCATGATTGTCGGTGCTGAACCTGGCTTTTATGACATGTATCCAAAAAGTGCCCAACCGGATACGACTATACCTTACGTGATGTGGCCCGGAACACAATACCAGCACTTGATGATCCCGGTTAAGTAAATGCAGATAAGACTAGGCTAGAAACTGACTCATCATTTGAAGAGAACAGCCAGTTTTCTATTGCAGCAGTCCGCCTTATACGACTGCTGCAATTTAAATTCATTTCAGAATTTAAACGATACTTCTGTAAGGTGAACTCAAAAAAGTGAGCTCAGAGCTAAGCACCAACCAGCCATTTTTAGTTAAGAATTTTGAATTATTGCTTTGTAGTTTTTGCTTGCATGTCCTGATCGGTATTCAGCCATTCAATTTTCTTCACCCGATCGTTCACAATGGTAATGGTATACAGCATATTTTCAACTTCATAGGTATAGTCCATGGCCAGATAACGGTTTTTACCTTCTTTGAGTTCATGTGTAATCATGGAACTTGGAGATAAATCCATACGAGTTTGCATGTCGGTATAAGAATCTCCTAACGTAATGGACTGACCGGCTGGAGTGCGTATCGACGATGTCTCATTCGCTGCATGCGTAAATGATATTGCTGACAAAAAAATAATTAGAATTAAGTGCTTAAGTAACATGTTATCCCCAAAATAAAATGAAAAACAAAATAATAAACCAATATAAAGAACAAAATAGCAGCAAGTCTGTAGCAAAATTATTAACAGAAATAGGGTACATACCACTTAAATTAATCTAATTTAAAACGGTTTATTGTTGTATGCACTTGCTATCTACATGAGTTCAACCAGAGTCTTGCAGAAATAAATAAACATACACTACGGAATAATCCAGGCTATCAATTCATTTAAATTAATTCTCACATTCAGCAAGCCAGAGAGAACTATGCTTAACCTTCGCTGCATTTAAAGCTAAACTATACTATTCAGCTGTATGTCCGTACTTGGAGTAAACTTATGTCGTGGCTTTCTTCGCTTAAATCTGTATTTTCACCCGCGCAAGAGGTGAAGGAGGAAGAAATCCAGAATGTGTTACAAGGCTATCTTTTGCCCAATTCCAACTATGCCTTGAAAGACCGAATTACCCAAGTCAATGTAGAAGGGCGAGTATTACAAATCACCCTTCATACTTATCCTGAAGAAGCCGATCACCTACAAAAAATTCATGATGATTTGGCCGATGCACTGGAAAAATGCGGTATTCAAGAACTGAATATGCATGTCATTCAGCAAAAGCATCAACACGGTGAAAGCTGTTCTAACCCTGAGCATGGCAAACAGGGACATAGCTGCGCAAGTAATGCTCAGACTTCAACGGCATCTGCAGCGCAAAAACTTCCCCCTGTAGTCGATGCTGCCGGACAAGCCGCTCCAGCTGAAAGCAAACAGGAAGAAGATCCTAATAATCCACCAATCCAGAAAGCGGCACCGCAGCAAAGAGATGTGCCCAAGCATCCACGTATTCAAAACGTGATCCTGGTTTCGTCTGGTAAAGGTGGCGTGGGCAAGTCAACAACTACGGTTAACCTGGCATTGGCTTTACAAAAACTGGGGTTAAAAGTCGGGGTTTTGGATGCCGATATCTATGGGCCAAGTATTCCAACCATGCTGGGCAATGCCGGCCGCACTCCTATGATTGAAGCAGAAAATTTTGTGCCGCTTGATGCGTATGGGATGGCTGTACTTTCTATCGGTCATTTAACTGGAGATAACAATACTCCGGTGGCTTGGCGTGGTCCCAAAGCGACTGGCGCTTTAATGCAATTATTTAACCAGACTTTATGGCCTGACCTGGATGTATTGATGATTGATATGCCACCAGGAACAGGGGATATTCAATTAACCCTGGCGCAGCGCATTCCGGTGACCGGGGCAGTGATCGTTACCACTCCACAAAATGTTGCCTTACTGGATGCAACCAAAGGAATTGAGCTGTTTAATAAAGTTCAGATTCCGGTGATGGGCGTAGTCGAAAACATGTCGACGCATATCTGTTCTAATTGTGGTCATGAAGAACAGATTTTTGGTACAGGTGGCGGCGATAAATTGTCTGAACAATACCACATTCCTTTACTTGGGCGTTTACCGTTAAATGTGCAAATTCGCGAAAATGCCGATGCCGGTAAACCGTCTGTACTGGTAGGAGATGATGCGGCTGAAAGTTATATGGCTATTGCACAAAAAATTGCCGATCAACTGCCAAAAGCAGAGAAACCACAAAACCGGATTTTCTAATTTTTCTGCCTGATTAAAGCAATATCTTCGAAAAGTCCAACCTTGTTTGGGCTTTTTTATATGTTGGATTTAGCTTGGCTTTACTATAAAAGACAATGCGACGAAACAGCAAAAAACAGCTGGGTTTTATTAGACATTTTTACTAATTTTTAAAAATAAAGCAGATGTCGACAATAATAAAAGAGGTCTATTTTAGAGTTATAGTGCAAATTGAGATGCTAAATAATGAGAAGTGAACTAGAAAAAAATAATTACTGCGAGTTTCGGCGGCGTTGATGCAGAATAATGCTCCATCGCCACAATAATCGTGTAATCACGAATAATACAACAGCAAAAATGAAGGCTTCCAATACCAGACCGGATAATAAAATTTTTGCCAGACTCAGGTCGATATGCCCATGACCAAAGTGGGTGATCCAGTGGCTGATCTGATGCAGCACACCTAGAAGCATATCCTGATCAATCATATTGACCTGAAATATTTTGCTGCCTAACCAGAAGCCCAAATACAAGATCGGAACAAGAGTAAAAGGGTTGGTCAACCAAGCTAAACATAAACTGAGCGGGAGGTTGACTTCAAATAGCAAGACGGTCAGTACAATCAAAACACTATGAAAAGGTAAGGGTAGCATTCCCCAAAACGTACCAATAAAAACGGCTTTTGAAATGGACTTTCTGTTCACATACCAAAGTAAAGGATTTAAAGTACGCTGACCAAAAATCTTCATTACTTTCATCCCAGCAACTTTTTGTGGTGAGGGAAGCCATGACTGAAAGAACTGTTTTGCCATAAAAATGTGGGCCACTTAAATGATGAAGTATTGTGCCTGAATCCACCCTTGCGGGACAGGTCAAGTTCGGTCAATGTAAATGATTAACCTTAAAAAAGAATTTATTGAAACTTTTTCTAACAAATGACTCATAAGTTGAACTGCAATAATATATTTTAATTAATTGAAATTTAAATAATTTATAAAAAATATTCTACGTTTTTAAAAGATATAAAATTTCTGATTTGCTAAGTACAATAAAACTGATTACTCTTCGCGCACTCTATAGAGAGATCGCATATGATTTCATGGTTATTCATTGGTTTGGTTATTACCATTTTATTAACGCCTGGCCCAACAAATACCTTACTGGCATCTTCCGGTATTCAGGTCGGTGTACGTAAATCATTACGATTGATTCCTGCTGAAGCGACTGGTTATTTAATTGCAATTACGGTTTGGGGCATGATCATTGGCAGCGTTTCAGCTAAATTTCCAATATTGCCGACTATTTTAAAATTACTGAGCGCGTGCTATATCATTTTTCTGGCGATTAAACTCTGGAAAACTGCAGATATTGAAGCAAGTTTTAATCTGCCGGCTATTCGTGCGCGTGAATTGTTTTGTGCGACTTTACTCAATCCTAAGGCCTTGCTGTTTGCTTCGGCTATATTTCCGGGCACAGCCTGGCTATCCGTGAATAATTATTTAGTCCATATTGCCATGTTTCTGGTGTTAATTGTGCCCATTGCCTTATTCTGGACATTTATTGGCTCAATTCTGGCATCAAATAAAGTGCGTTGGTTAAATCAATCCAATTTGCAAAAAACTGCTTCTTTAATTTTGGTGAGTTTCTCTATCCCTCTCGGTTATTCAGCAATTTTAAGTCTTTAAGCTTTTAAGTCTTGAAATCAGGGCGATGAAAATACATATTTTGTAAAAAATCACCTCATCGCCTGATCATTATTTTCATTGCAGTCAATTTCAGTTAAAGTACAGCGCAATAATCGAATTAACTATTTTTGGATAGAAATAATGGCAATTAAGTCTGATCGTTGGATTCGCGAAATGAGCGAAAAACACGGCATGATTGAACCGTATGCAGAAAACCAGGTACGTTATGATGAAACGGGTGAAAAACTCATTTCTTATGGCGTTTCAAGTTATGGTTATGATGTTCGTTGCGCCCGTGAATTTAAAGTATTTACCAATGTACATTCAGCCATTGTCGATCCAAAACATTTTGATGAAAAAAGCTTTATCGATATTGAATCAGATGTTTGCATTATTCCGCCCAACTCTTTTGCCTTGGCCCGTACGGTCGAATATTTCCGTATTCCGCGTAATGTATTGACGGTATGTTTAGGTAAGTCCACTTATGCACGCTGCGGTATTATTGTAAACGTTACTCCGCTGGAACCTGAGTGGGAAGGCCATGTAACCCTGGAATTTTCAAATACCACCAACTTGCCAGCACGTATTTATGCAGGTGAGGGCGTGGCGCAAATGTTGTTCTTTGAATCTGATGAAGTATGTGAAACCTCTTATAAAGACCGTGGTGGTAAATACCAAGGACAAACCGGTGTGACCTTGCCGAAAGCATAAATATTATAAATAATTGAATAAGCGGATCATTTTGGTCCGCTTATTTTTTATGGAATTCATTCATCGGAAACTGCGTTCATTCGACCAGTTTTTTTTGCAATTGCAATAATATTCAGCATAATAAAAAGTTGTACAGACTTGGTAAAAACATTGTCGTAATGACAAATAAGTAAAAATTCGGCATACCAAGCACAGGATGAATTAAAAATAATGATGCGGAGCATCTGATAAAAAGGAAGGTCGTGATGACTCAAAGTTGGAATAATACAAGATTTAAAAAATCTTGTTTGGCGAGCATGCTCGCAGCTTTACTTAGCCCATCAGTTTATGCGCTTGAATCTTTATCAGATGATCACCTTTCTGACACAACAGGCGAAGGGATCGCATTATTACCTGAAAATTTTAAGATGGTGTTTCAGGGACCAAAGGATACGTCTACTGCTTCCAGTTATAACAATAATGCTATTACTGTGGTAGATAAGCCTAAATACGACACTGGTTTTATCCGTATTATTCCGACGGGTGAAAATTACGACTTACTGTACCAACGTGCATACGATAAAATTTATCAAACGAATTATGATTCTAATTATACGTATGCAAAAGCCAACTTGTATCAAGGAAGTTATAATTCAACTTATAACAGTGTATATAATGGAATTTATCAAAATGGTAGTACTACCACTACACTTTATACAACCACTTATAATCAAGTAAAAACACAAAATCAAACTGCGTATCGTGATCAGGAAATTGCGGTTTATTCAAAGCAGCAAACCTATATAGACTATTATGAAAAACGCTACGATCAATATTATTGGAACTCTACGTTAACAGTTCCTAATGATGGTACGACGAAATATAGTGGGGGCTGGTTAGATAAAGAACAGTCAGCAGAAAATGCTTGGAAAAATACCGTTGAAAAAATTGAGGCTGCCTATGGTTCCACTATTACTACCGCAGTCGATAATCACTTAAAAGAAACCACTCTTGCTCAGATTAGAGCATCAGCAAACAGTACTGCTACCCAGCAAGCAACATCTGCTGCAAATACAACAGTCATAAATTATGCAAAAACCAATGCAACTAATGTAGCAAATACAACAGCTGCGGCTGCTATAGCCAATGCCCGTACAAAAGCGGATGTTTTTATTTATGGTTTGGCCTTATCTAAAAGTAATGGCAACTTAAATCAGCGCTATAGTAATGTAGGTTTAAATTGGGGAAGTGCGGCCAATCCTTGGTTATTCCGCGCTGGCACTGCAAAAGACATTCAACAATTTGCAGCTGCGAACAAAAGTGATATTGGTTATCTGGCTTTAGAAGCACCTTTGGCAAAGGATGGCGGAGATACAACAAGTGACCGAATCAAATTGGGATTTTGGACAGATATTTTCTCTCGGTCTTTTGACTCAACTCGTACAATTAATGGTGTTACCGGTGCACCAATAAGTGGGTTAGATAAGGATTATCGCTTAAGAGCACAATTTGTGGCGAATGGCTTGAGTATCAATGGTTCTCAAGTACGATTATTTCAGACCCAAAATGATGATATCAATAAGCTCTACGATGAAACATTGGGAATAGCTGCACTATTGCGTATAAACACCAACGATAATCCATCTACCTTAAAATTTACCGATACAAATCTTGATGAAAAAGGAATCAGGATCAGTACTGCAGCTAAAAGTGATACAGATGATGGTACTGCGGTAACCCCAGCAATAGATGGTTCTTTGGCTCCACTCTTTAACGATAAAGACGGTCTTTATTTATATAGTGCCAATATCAATCTGGTATTGGGAAATATGTATCAACCTTTTATTTTGGCATCAGAAGGCAACAATATCATTCTAGAAGTGACACGTATCCCTAAAGTACCTGCAATATATTCACAGATTTATACTTGGTATCCAGATACAGATCCGAGTCCTCAATTTCAATCGGGTACAGGGTTAACGACAGCATCATTTAAAGGTTCAACCTGTAATGTAAGCTACTGCGGTTCAAATTTCTCGGATATTACAACAGGAACCAATACGGTTAGATACCAAGGCACAAATGCGACCCACAGTAGTATTGCAATCGGTAGTGTTACCCGAAATACCACTACGAATCTTTTAAATGCCAATAGGGGCGCAGATGCGACAGGGGTGGTATTTAAAAGTCCAACAGGAACTGCCGTTAATCTGGGTTCGGCTGTAATTGATGGTGTTTTAATTCAGCATCTTAAGTTTAAAACTACGGGCTTATAGGGGTGTAAAATGTTAAATAAAATATCTATTTCTGTAGTTTTATTGATGGCTTGTGCAGCGCATGCAGAATTGGTGGGGTTAGATAATGGGGAATTACTGGACGTTACGGGACAAGGGGGAGCTGATTTAAGCTGGACTTTGTCATTAAATCATCGCTATGCAAATGATTTAAGCATAAAAAATATTTCTGATCAGCAAGGCGTATATTATACCTATGATTGTGCATCGGATGTGCAATGCCGTTTTGCATTTTCACCTAATAATCATGCAGATGCAGCTGGTAATCAAAGATGGTTGGTCTTTAAGCAAATTCAAGGCACTATTCAGGTAGATAAGTTTTCTTTGGCGGGAAGCACCATTATCAATAAGGATATGATGCCTCAAACAGCGCTTAAACTTTCATTCTTCGATGATAATCCTTTAAAAATAAGAAATTTAGGTTTTAGTAGTCTTTCGGTTGAAACCGATGATGCAAGCTCTAAAGGCTATTTAAAAGATATAAAATATAATCAATATAATGCTTATACATTAGATGCCCAAGGCACAAAAGTGAATAACAATATAGATGTTCCTGCTTTTGATAAAGGTGCTGAAAAAGGATTTATGGGCTTGAACGTACACGGTAATTTACATATGTCAGGTGATCTAAAAATTTTTAGTTATAACTGCGCAGGTACTGGGACCAGTCGTTGTTAATTAAACAAAGATTTTGAAGAATAAGGATGTTGCAATGAAAAAAATAATAAAACTGAATATGCTCACAGCTTGTGTATTAATGGCTCAACAATCTTTTGCGCTTCAACAGTTAACGGATCACTCCTTAAGTGATGTTACAGGACAGGATGGTATTTCTATTACCCATGAAGTCTCAAAGATTAATGTAGATCAGGTCAACTGGGTGGACTATACCGATACAGGTAGCATGAAGTTGGGAATGCATAATGTTGAAGTCAAAGGTGTAAATAACAGTACAATTAAAAGTACGCTTGATTTTGATGTAGGTACAACTGATAGAGGAACTGGTGTAAAAATTCAAGCTAGCATTTCCCCATTTCAGGCAACTATAGAAAAACTCATGTTGTTATGTGGTGCTACAACTTGTACCACAGCTGAACAGAATTTAGGTTCTTTAAGTCTTTCAACAACTTCTCCTTTAAAATTTTATTTGCAAACTACTCATGGTTTATTTAACCGTGATGAGAAAGCACATTTAGATTTTCAGTTACAAAATGCAAGTATTGGATATGGCTTAAACGGTAAAAATTTAACTCTAAAAGATTTTAATTTTAATTTTTCTGCTGATGGTTATATGTATCTAGACTCGAATGAGGGGATAGTAATGACCACCAAAAGTCGTGATGGCAATACGGATCATATTGTTAATTTAGACCGAGTTGCTGATTCAAGCGATGTAGACTCGAGTCGAGTGAATGCGAAAAATCCTGGTGTAAATATTGACTTACGCTATGGTTCAGATCCCAATAACCAGAAGAATGTGATTCGTATGGGAGCATCGGGCGGCGTTACAAATGCGAAAATATTCTTTAATGCAAATCAGGCTGGTCTTAAAGATTTTAATACGGTAAATCGTACCGGAACAGATTTAACGGAAACAACAAGGTCTGCTTCAGGTTATGGTTTTGCGGGTGCTGGTGGTTTGCATTTTGGCGTTTCTGCTGAGTTTACGCGTGAAGGGAATCCTCTATTAGGTCAAAATGTTGCTCCAACAACTTTGGAAATAGGTCATACAGGACATGGTAGCTATGCTATAGAATTTTCAAATCTATCTCCTTTAGCTATTCGTAATTCAACCAATGCTACCAATTTGAATACTAAAAATGCATATATTGACTTTGGTGATATTTACATTAATACCGCACAAGTTAAAAGCTTAAATTTTATTATCAATGAAAATGTTAAAAAGATACTTAATGCTTCAAGTACCGAATTAACCTACGATATGGTGCCGGTTGATAAAGGGCAAAATGTAGCATTAATTGCGATTCGTGGTATGGATTTTCAGGCCATAGCACGTAAAGCACGTTTTATTTCAGACAATTCAATTGCTGAGATAACCAGCTCTTCTGGAGAATGGGGCATAGGTATACCTATCTTTAATTTAAATGCCAATCTGGCGCTATTTGCTAAAAATTATACTTATAAAGGAGTGACCAGCTCAGGTTTGGGATATAACTTGGCAATGTCTACGGAAGGTTATGGTATTGATAAAAAAACCGGAACGCCAAGTACAACTTCTATCATTGTCGTAGATGGTGCAAAGGGAGTATATAACGAAGAAGTCAATTATTATGCAGGTCTTCGAAATATCGATTCATATTTAAAATCAGATGGTGTCATTGGTTTTGAAGATGAAGGAATTTATATCAAGGCAGATAATTTATTATTTGCAGCAAAAGCTGAAATTGCAATTGGACAACTTCCGGGTTCTTTATATAACTGTACTACAGCAACTGGTGGTACAAATTGTGATAAAAAAGTCGTACCTATTGATAATTTTGCTAAAAAAGATGATGTATTGTCTTCTATTGCCTTTAAGCTCGAGGGTCAAGGGGAATTGCTGATTGTTCCGGGGCTAAATTCAGCAAATGCAACGCCGGACACCAATTATTTGTCTTTAAAAGGAAATTTTAAGTTTAAAGATCTCACAGGCTCTACGGATAGAGGAAGTTTCTTAAGTATCATTAATGAAGATGTTAAAGCTGCAACTGGACCAAGCGAATCTAGTGTTAATTTAAATAAGCTTCAAGGACATATAGGATTCGAATCCAGAGTTCAAATGAAACAGGATACTGTTGTACTAGATAATCAGGTCAAGTTTAATTATTTAGCTACTGCGACTTCTCAAGGTAAGCCCTTTACCGCAGAAATGGCCATGTCTCCAGCAGGTAATATGCAGAAAATTGCTGATCTTGCAATTACCGGAGGGGCAATGCGTAGCACTTTGGGTATTACTCCACGATAAAAGAATAAATTATAGGGATTGAAAATGAAAAGATTACTATTGCCAGCATTGATTTGTTGCATTTCTTCAGGAGCAAATGCAACAGGATTTAAAAGTTTGACGGATACCGAATTGGCCAAAGTAGATGGTCAAGCTTTGCTGAATTTTTCTAAAGATGCTTATAGTTATAATACTTCAAGTAACGAAAAGGTTAATTTTTTTAAACTTGGACTTGAAGCTGAAATGGAACTAAATACCAATATTAAATCCTTACAATTAGGATGTGGGGGAGTAAATGGTGCAAATGGTTGTGATATTGATATTTCGAATTTGGCTTTAAGTGGATTACCTACAAGTTATGATGCCGATGGAAATCCTGTATTTGCAAATGACCGTGCCTCAACGAGTGCAAAAATAACTAATCCCTTTATTGAATTTGCAATCAAAAATAGCGATAAAGCATCAACCAGGGAAATAGTTGGTTTTCGTTTAGGGGCACAAGAAATTTTGGGTTTATTAACTACAGGTATTGCCAATACACAATCACCGACAGATGGTATTCAATCTTTCAGTGGTTATATGAAAATTGCAGATACATCAGGTTCTACCAATACTGCAGCTGCGAAATTTGGTAAAGCGTCCAACCAAGCAATTTCAGGAGTCTTGGATATTGCTCTATTTGGTACGCATAACTTTACTAGTGATCCAACAAATTCTAATACGACGGGTATTACAGTACCGCAGTTAAATAATGTGAAATTTAATGTTCCAGGCTTTACTGTATCTGGAAACCGACAAACCCAGGCAAGTGCGACCAACATTATGGTGACTATTCCAGTGATTCCTTTGGCAAAAGGTACGGCTGAGGATAATGCTAATTATGAGGTTTATAATGGTTTGAATACTACACAGTTTGATAATGACCAGCTATTGGTAAATATTAATCCATGTGTAGGCTTAGGATCACTTTGTTTGGTAAGTACCTCGAAATTTAAAATGGGGGAGGGTTCAAAGCTGACTAATCTGAATATGAATGTGACCTTTAATCAATTATTAAGCATGGTACATAATGTACCATTAACCGGTTCAGGAGGTTATTTGGCTTTGCAGCAGCTTGCTTTGCAGTGGCCAGGAGCAGATGCAGCAGATGTTGCAAAAAGAGGTTGGTGGATGTCATTTGCTGATCCTGTGCAATTGGGGAAACTCAATGTGGCAGGGGCTGTAGATATTTCGGCGGTACTTCCTCAAGTTGCGACAAATATTACCAACAACCTGCAAGCTCCAGGTAATGAAATTCCAATTGATTTGGGTGATTCTATTAAGGCCTTAGCCAATACCCCTATTGTTAAAACATTAACAATTGATGTAGGGCCATGGACCCAAGCTAATCCTTCTACGTTAACGTTGAGTAATCAGATTCTAAAAAACCAGAATGTTCCCTCTAACTGTTATGGCGGTCTGAAATTCTGTTAATCGAATAATAAAAAATCCCGCTGAATGCGGGATTTTTTATTTTAAAGATGAATTACTTTGCAATTTTAGTCAGTAATTCTTCTTTAGTAATATTTACCGATTCAGCATCACGGCGACCTTTATATTCAAAAGTTCCTGCATCTAAACCTTTTTCACCAATCACAATACGGTGTGGAATACCGGTAATTTCAAGATCAGAGAATTTTACGCCTGGACGCTCGTCACGGTCGTCTAAAATCACGTCATAACCTGCAGCTTGCAGTTCTGCATAAAGTGCTTCAGCAGCTTCTAAAGTACGTGGTGATTTGTGTGCATTCATTGGTACAATCGCAACTTCAAATGGTGCAATTGCAGAAGGCCAGATAATCCCTTTGTCATCGAAGTTTTGTTCAATGGCAGAAGCCACCACACGCGTTACACCAATACCGTAGCAGCCCATGGTCACGACCATCGGTTTACCGTCTTTCCCAAGCACTTTGCAGCTTAAAGCTTCAGAGTATTTTTTACCCAGCTGGAAAATGTGACCGACTTCGATACCACGTTTAATTTGCAGTGTACCTTTACCATCTGGAGATGGATCACCTTCAACTACATTACGTAAGTCATAAATTTCTGTGAATTTAGCATCACGTTCCCAGTTGACACCTGTTGCATGTTTGTCGGCTTCATTAGCGCCAGCAACAAAATCAGAAAGCACAGATGCTGCACGGTCAACAATGACAGTGATGCCTTTATCAACCAGACCTTGTGGACCAATAAAGCCAGTGGTTAAACCAAGTGCTTGAATTTGATCTTCAGTTGCAAATGTTAAAGGCGCAGCAATTAATGGATGCTTTTCAGCCTTAATTTCATTCAGTTCATGGTCGCCACGTAAGAATAAAGCAATTACTGGAGTAGCTTTACCTTCTTCAGCAACACCTTGAACAAGCAAGGCTTTTACAGACTGCGCGGCATCTGTACCCAGGAAATTCGATACATCGGCAATGGTTTTTTGCGCTGGTGTATCAACCAGTTGTAATTCCTGAGTGGCAGCCGCGCGTTCACCCACCAATACAGCTTCAGCCATTTCTACATTGGCTGCATAGTCAGATTCAGTAGAGAAGGCGATGTCATCTTCACCACTTGAAGCCAAAACATGGAATTCATGTGAACCTGAACCACCTATTGAGCCAGTGTCTGCTTGTACTGGACGGAAGTCTAAGCCCAGACGGCTAAAGATACGACAGTACGTGTCATACATTACATCATAGGTTTCTTGTAATGATGCTTGATCGATATGGAAAGAATAAGCATCTTTCATGATGAATTCACGTGAACGCATGACACCAAAACGTGGACGAACTTCATCACGGAATTTGGTTTGCACCTGATAGAAATTGATTGGCAGCTGTTTGTAGCTTTTTAATTCATTGCGTGCAAGATCAGTAATGACTTCTTCATGCGTTGGGCCAAGCACAAAATCGTTATTATGACGGTCTTTGAAACGTAGCAGTTCTGGACCATATTGCACAAAGCGGCCTGATTCTTCCCAAAGACTTGAAGGTTGAGTCACGGGCATAAATACTTCAAGCGATCCGGCACGGTTCATTTCTTCACGGACAATCGCTTCAACTTTATTTAGCACGCGTACGCCCATCGGCAACCAAGTGTATAAACCCGAAGCCAATTTACGAATCATCCCCGCACGTAACATGAGCTGATGTGAGATTACTTCAGCATCGTTTGGGGTTTCTCTTAACGTAGCAAATAAAAAGCGACTCGCGCGCATGGAAACTGTCCTGATAATTAAGCGTTAAAGCATAAGATTATACGATAAAAAATGAGGTGAACATTTCAGAATGTCACCTCATGGTAATGGATTTTATTATGCCATGATTTTGCGGATTTGGCGCGTCATAAAATTCTTAAAGTCATCTAGATAAGTAAAGATGACAGGAACAACGACCAGCGTTAACAATGTCGAGGTAATGACACCACCAATCACGGCATGCGCCATAGGTGCACTTTGTTCGCCACCTTCACCCAGGCCCAATGCCAGAGGAATCATCCCCATCACCATAGCACTGGTGGTCATTAAAATAGGACGTAAACGGGTTTTACCGGCTTCAATAATTGCCTCATAACGATCTTCTCCACGATCCATGGCTTTTTTGATGAAGTCAATCAACAGGATGGCATTCTTGGTCACCAAGCCCATCAGCATGATAATGCCAATAATAGAAAACAGGTTCATGGTGGAATTAAACAGGAATAAAGCCAGGAATACCCCAATCAGCGAGAGAGGAAGGGAAGCCATAATTGCTGCAGGGTGAATGAAGCTGTTAAATTGTGAACCCAGTACAATATAAATAAATACAATGGAAAGGGTAATGGCGGTTAAGGCATAACCTGCCGATTCTGCCATGTCTTTATTTGCACCTTGAGTCGCAAAACTATAGCCGGGCGGTAAATCAAAGTTATCTTGGATTTTTTTAATATCCCGACCAATATCTCCTGCAGGACGGCCGGCTGTATTGGCTTCGACCAGTACTTCACGGGCCAAATCACGACGGGTAATCTGCGAAGCTCCCAGGGTTTGGTCAAATGATGCCACGCTCGCTAGCGGTATTAAAATAGGCTGACCTGAAGCATCGGTTTTTTGTGAGTTAAGATAAAGATTTTGTATATCACTTGGTAGGGTACGTTTGTTTTCAGTCAGGCGAAGATTGACATCATAGGTCTCGCCTTTTTCGTCTTGCCAGGTGGTGACGTCATCGCCTGCAATTAAAGGGCGAATAACACTGGAAATTTGATTAACAGAAAGACCTAAATCACTGGCCAGAACACGATTGATATGCACAGCCAAGGTGGGTTTGGGCTCTTTAAGCGAGCTTTCCAGATCGACGATACCTTCGACTTTAGAAATTTCTGCAAGAAAGCGATCGGAGATTTTTTGCAGTTCGTTCAGATCGGTTCCTTTAATTGAAATCAAGATCGGCTTTTGTCCTCCAGAAACCGTTTCGTCTGCTGAAGCGACCGAAGTAATGGTAATACCCGCGACGCTTTGTAAACGCTGACGAAATTCGTTATTCAGTTGAGTCAGGGTTTTATCACGTTCCAGACGAGGAGTGACCTTAACCCGGATGCTGACATGGTTTTTGCCGCGATCGGTAACTCCATTAATAATACTGTAAGTATTGCGTACCTCTGGATGCTGCCGAAGAATATTCTCTACTTGCAACAATTTGGCTTGAGAATATTCGAGTGATGCATCTACAGGTGTTTCAAATTTAATCCGAATTTCATTTTTATCTGGAACAGGAACAAATTCCGTACCAATCAGTTTAGATAAACCCAATGCACCAAAAAGTGAAGCTACGGCCACCATCAAGGTTAAAATACGGAAGCGTAGCGCCAGTTTTAACAGCTTTTCATAATAATGGCTTAAATTATCCAGCTTGTTGGATATCCAGTTAAAGAATCGTTTGATTCTGCCGGGTTTTTTGTTTGGGTCATATTTTTCAGCCCAATGTGCAGAAAGCATGGGATCGAGGGTAAAGCTGACAAACATAGAAATTAATACAGCAGCGCTGACCGTTACCCCAAATTGATAGAAGAATTTACCGATAATACCGCCCATAAACGCAACCGGTAAAAAGACCGCAACAATCGTCAGCGTGGTGGCTAGAACCGCAAGCCCGATTTCTTTGGTTCCATCGAGTGCTGCTGAAACCGCATCTTTACCCATATCGGCATGACGGACAATATTTTCCCGCACCACAATGGCATCATCAATCAAGAGACCAATACTTAAGGAAAGTGCCAGCAAGGTCATCATGTTGATGGTAAAGCCAAAAGCCCAAATAAAAGTCAGGGTACCGAGCAGGGAAATTGGTAAGGTCAGGCCGGTAATTGCGGTAGAGCGGAATGAACCTAAAAATAGCAACACAATCAGAACTGCGAGCACTGCGCCTTCAATAATGGTACGTGCCACATCTTTAATACTGCCACGAATACCTCTGGAACTATCGACTGCAACTTTTGCCACCGTGCCTTTAGGTAGCTGTTTCTCGATTTTTGCCATGGCTTTATAGCTGGCATTGACCACATCAATCACATTGGAGTCGGAACTGCGCAAAATATCAATGGCGACTGCAGCTTTCCCATTTAAATAAGCACTGGATTCAAAGTCGGCTTGACCATCTTCAATACTCGCCACCTGTTTCAGGTAAATGGGTGCTCCATTTTTATTGGCAATAATCAGATCACCAAACGATTGCGGATGAAGCACTTTGGATTTGATTTCCACCACCAGCTCGGACGTAGGCTGTTTTAAGGTGCCTCCCGGAACTTCAATATTTTCACCTTTCAAGGTATTGATGACCTTGTCTACACCAATGCCAAAACTTTGTAATTTTTGCGGATCGACCTCAATACGAATCTGGCGCTGTGCGTCACCCAGCAAATTCACTGTACCCACGCCCGGTACAGTGCGGAGTTGCGGAACAATCCGCTGGCTTAAATAGGAGCTTAAATCCCGCAGACTCATGTTGTCTGATTCAAATACAATCGACATCACCGCATTGGCGGTCGGATCGTAACGCTCAACAACAGGATCTTGAATTTCATCACGAAACTGGGCAGTAACAGGAGAGATCTTGTCGCGAATATCTTGTGCTGCAACTGCAGAAGAGACATCCAGATTAAATTCGACAATAATGGTCGAAAGCCCTTCACTAGACTGGGAAATAATCTGTTTTAAACCTGAAATGGTGTTGATCTGGTCTTCCATTTTTTTGGTAATTTCAGATTCAATGGTTTCAGGAGAGGCACCCGGATAAGAGGTATAGACCACAACAAATGGAAAATCGACATCGGGAAATTCTTCTACGCCCATCCGTTGCCAAGATGCCAGCCCCAGTACCAGTAAACACAGCATCATCATGATGGTGAAAACAGGATATTTAACACTAATTCGGGTAAACCACATAAGAACAATCCTGTACTTATTTTTTATTATTTATTGATGATGACCGCTTGATGAATGTCCTGGTCATTAAATTTAATACGGCTAATCTGGTCGGTGTTTTGCAATCCTTGGACGACGGCCAAATTGTCCCGATAGCGTTGTTCCAAAATTACCAGATTTACTTTTTCAATTTTATTCTGGCGAATTACCCATACATAAGGCTTATCTTTGGGATTCTGGATCACATCGAATGGTATGAGCTGGCCTGAAACCTGAGTTGAAGCAAGAATATTGCCTTCCACAAAAGAACCGATACTGAGTGAATTAATGGTTTCATTCGGTCTGGCAAAAAATTCAATCTGCCGGCTGGCAGGATCAGCAATAGGAGAGACTCGGGATAAAACAGCAGTCAGCTGAGCTGGATTACCTTGAATGGTGTATTCAATACGTTGTCCAACTTTTAATGCGGACTGCATGTCACTTGGTAATTTGGCCTGAATTTCCAGTTGACTTGGATCCACGATTTCAAACAGGGTTTGTCCAGCAGCAACAGTTTGCCCTGCATCGACCTGGCGCTGGGTAATTACTCCGGAAATTGGACTATAAATGGTTCCTTCACGCTCGGCTTTTTGAGCAATATTCACATTTGCCTGCTGTGCACGTGCATTTTCCAGTTGCGCCTGATAGTCAACATTGGCCTGTTCATATTCCACTTTGGAAATAAAGCCTTTATCCAATAAGCGTTTCTTGCGCTGCATCATATTTTTAGCCAGATTGGCCTGAGCTTGTGCTGCTGACAAATTGGCCTGAGCTTGCGCTAAACGTGCTGCATTGTCCTGATTATTCAGGCGAACCAGCACTTGACCTTTGGAGACCGCTTGCCCGACCTGTACATAGACCTGGGTTGCAGTGGCAGTGACTTGTGCCTGAATGCTACTCTGATTGACAGCACGAATTGTTCCGGTAAAAGCACTTTTGGCGATAGAGGTTCCATCTTTGACTGAAACTAAATCTTTTTGAATTAATTCGATTTTTGTTTTTGTTTCTACAGGTTGTTCTATTTCATCTTTTTGGCAGGCCGTCAGCAATAAGCTTAAACAGAGAATGCTACCGGTCAAATAAGAGGGCTGATCACTGAATTTAGATTTTTTTGTATGCTGTCCAGGTAGCATGTAGCTTCATCCTTTTTATTTATTGTGGCTTAAATTAAGCGCTCAACAGAACAAATGCAATTTATTCAAGCGCTTTTAAGCGAGCGATAATATTGTCGTATTCTGCTTGGGTATTTCGATAGCTAATTTGTAACGATTGAATCATGTCTTTTTTTGCTTCAATGTTCTTTTGATTGTTCTCGATATTATTTTTCAAACTGCTGGGAATACTTTCGCCTTTGCGTAAATGCTCAATCTGCTGGCGTTTAAAATAGATCCGGTCATTTTGTAATTGTTTTAATTGGTCTTGCTGGAAAGCGATCTGTTTTTTGATATTAACCAGTATGTCATTGCGTTTGATGACGGCAACCTGGCTACTGCTATAGGCCTTTTTAAGTTTTAAGTTTTCTGCCTGCTGTTTGGCCTGGGCGGCACGTTGGGGAGCCTGTTTAATATCCGCTTCACTGTTGTAGGCACGATTACGCCGGATCACCTGCATGTTCTGATCCAAAGCCTCATAACCATGGCGAATATGGTTGGGTGTGACATTGGTACTGATATTGGCTATCCCTTTGCTGTCATAGTAGCGATACCATGTGGCTTTAGGGGGTAAATCTTGAGCAAATAGTGTGGTTGCTTTAAAAATGATCAAAATAAAAAAAATGAATCTGATGGTCATTTTTTTTTGTGCAATGAAAGCGAGTTTGTATTTAAACTGACTTTGCATTGTAACCCCCGAATAAAAGTAGATTAAATTACTTATTTTGAAAGTAATAAATAAGCTATATTAGTCGTAAAATGAGCAATAAAAAACCTTTCTACGTCAAAAAAAATTCATTGGTCGGTAGAAAGTGTGAAGTCGTTACTAAAAACAAAAGAAAATGAGCCTTTGTGTGTAAAATGTTCATTGGAAATGCAAGTAAAGATATGTTAAAAATGTTTGGAACTTGTAATAAAACTTTCGACTAAAATTGTTTGTACATTCTAAAAATGGGAAGGGTCATTAAATGGACGATAAATTCCAAAATCTAAAAGTCATGGTGATTGATGATTCAAAAACCATTCGTCGTACAGCAGAAACATTACTACAACGTGAAGGTTGTGAAGTCGTGACCGCAGTAGATGGTTTTGAGGCTTTGGCAAAAATTGCTGAAGCCAATCCAGATATCGTCTTTGTCGATATTATGATGCCACGTTTGGACGGTTACCAAACTTGTGCACTTATCAAGAATTCGCAAAATTATCAAAATATTCCAGTCATTATGCTGTCAAGTAAAGATGGTTTATTTGATCAGGCAAAAGGTCGTGTTGTTGGTTCGGATGAGTATTTAACTAAACCCTTTAGTAAAGATGAATTGTTAAACGCAATCCGTAATCACGTAACAGCATAAGTTTTATTTTATTGGGGAAAAGCATGTCACGTATCCTTATCGTTGATGATTCACCGACAGAAACATTTCGTTTTAAAGAAATTTTAACCAAGCATGGCTTCGATGTTATCGAGGCGGCAAATGGTGCTGATGGTGTCACAATGGCACAAGCAGAACTGCCAGATCTTGTGCTAATGGATGTGGTAATGCCAGGGGTAAACGGTTTCCAGGCGACACGTCAAATTGCACGTGGTGCTACGACAAAACACATTCCGATTGTGATTGTCAGTACCAAGGATCAGGCAACAGACCGCGTTTGGGGAAAACGGCAGGGGGCAAGTGATTACTTGACCAAGCCTATTGATGAACAACAATTAATTGATGTGATTAAACAACACCTCAATGCAGGATAAGCTCTATGGCAGCTAACGGATTTATCGAATTACTTCGGATTGCTAAACGTGGTAACAAAAACTACGTTTCAACTGAAAATGAAGTAAACCGATGGTCAGGCATTGCTTTTGAGATGATGGGGCAATATTTTGTTGCCCCTTTGGGTGAAGTATCTGAAGTGATATATCCCCCAAAATATACGCCGGTTCCAAATACCCAGCCATGGGTAGTGGGATTGGCTAATATTCGGGGACGCTTACTTTCAGTCGCTGATTTGGCGCATTATATTTCGGGGCATCGAAGTCAGTTTTCACCGACTCAAAAAGTATTGTGTATTAGTCACAATGACCATTATGTCGGTTTGGTGGTAGATCAGGTTTTGGGGATCCAACACTTTAACAAGAAAAGTTTCTTTTCTAAACACGGCGAATTAGACAGCAATTTACAAGAATATTGTCAGGGATATTTTTATCAACATAATCAACACTGGCATGTTTTCTTATTTAGTCGTTTATTGCAAAACCCAAAATACATGAATGCCTCTATAAAATTTATAAATTAATAGTCGCAAGCTAAAGAATGATAGCGCAACTCGGGGAGAAGCTGGATGGGCTTTAAACTTAAAAAGAAGAATACAAGTGAAAGTACCGGCCGTAAGGGCGGGAATGCTTTATTAGCAAAGATTCAATCACAGACAGAGCAATTATCACGTGTATTTGGTGACAGTGAAAAGTCCAAACCATTAATTTTGGGCGCAGCATTCTGTCTGACCGTAGCACTATTCCTGTTGTTGTACCTATTCTATAGTGTGCCGCGTAACAACGAATTGACACGTAGTGTGGGTGATTTGCGTCTATTATCACAAACCATTTCACGTCAGGCCACTGATGCAACAGCCTCAGGAACCAAAGAGTCAATTGATAAACTTTTGCAATCACAAAAAGAATTTGCTGAAAACCTGGAAACGGTAAACGATATTCATCCACGTACAGATGCACTGGTTGAAGTGGAAAAGCAGTGGAAAACGGTATCAGAAGGGATTGATTTAATTTCTTCTCAACAACAAATGATTAACAAGCTTTACGATACCAACATTGCAATCGGCGAATCGATTCCCGGAATTCAGGCAGAATACAACCTGATGGTTGACCAAATGGCACGTCAAAATGTGCCGAGTAACCAGGTCGTTATTGCAAAAAACCAGGTATTCATTGCAGAACGTATCTTACGTTCAATTAGTTCGGTACTTACGGGTAGCGATAACTCGCGTGAATCTGCGGATGACTTCAGTGCCGATACTGAAACCTTTGGTTCTTATCTCAATGCACAGCTCAATGGTAGTGCAGAACTGGGTGTGGAACGTATTAGTGATCCAGCATTACGTGAATCACTGGAAGGGATTAAAAGCGAATACGATGATGTATTGAAATCTGCTTCTGCAACGATTCTTAAAAACTCGGCTCAGATTGTAAAAGTCCGTCAAGCTTCTGCTTCAATTTTTGCCCAGTCAGATGAGCTGTTAGAAAGCCTGAATAAGTTATCAGGTGGTTCAAGCTTAGCTATTGCACTTCCTGCATTGCTTTTAATTCTGTGTCTGGTTGGTTTCTTGTTTACGGTATTTAAATTACTTGCTTTACGTGGCCAGTCAGATAAACAGCGTGTGGCAAGCTTGCAAGAAGAATATGACCGTAACCAAAACGCGATTTTACGTTTACTGGATGAAATTGCCGACTTGGCAGATGGTGACTTGCGTTCATACGCAACAGTATCTGAAGACTTTACCGGTGCCATTGCCGACTCGATTAACTTTGCGATTGACCAGTTACGTGACTTGGTATCGCGTATTACTGAAACTTCACAAGAAGTTGCGCAATATACCGCGAACACGCAGGGCATTACCAACCAGCTGGCTGAAGCATCAGAACACCAAGCGCAAGAAATTGCCGGTGCATCTGCCGCGATTAATGAAATGGCAATGTCTATTGACCAGGTATCTTCAAATGCCGAAGAGTCAGCGGTGGTTGCGGAACGTTCGGTACAAATCGCTGCCAATGGTGCAGACGTTGTAAACCGTTCTATTGAAGGTATGGATACCATTCGTGAGCAGATTCAGGAAACCTCTAAACGTATTAAACGTCTGGGTGAATCTTCTCAGGAAATTGGTAACATCGTTGCCTTGATTAACGATATTGCCGACCAAACCAACATCCTGGCATTAAACGCTGCAATTCAGGCATCGATGGCAGGTGAAGCAGGTCGTGGTTTCGCCGTGGTAGCCGATGAAGTACAGCGTCTTGCGGAACGTTCAGCATCTGCAACCAAACAGATTGAAGGCTTGGTAAAAACCATTCAAACGGATACCAATGAAGCGGTTATTTCGATGGAACAAACCACTTCGGAAGTTGTACGCGGTGCGAACTTGTCTAAAGATGCCGGTGTGGCACTGGATGAAATTCAAAGTGTATCCAGCAACCTGGCGAAATTGATTGCAAACATTTCTGATGCTGCAAAACTTCAGTCAGCTTCTGCAGGTCATATTGCAACCACGATGAATGTTGTACAGGAAATTACCTCTCAAACCACAACTGCAACATTCGATACAGCACGTTCAGTATCTGAATTGGCAAATATGGCCGAATCGTTACGTGAGTCTGTAACTGACTTTAAATTACCGGACTAAGGTAATACGCAAGCTTTGGGGTGATATGCCTTACTTTAGGGTAGGGCATATCAATAAATCACAGATAAAGCATCGGCAAGATGAACTTAACCTCAAAGTTAGGTCTCGCGTGATAGTGACAATTAAGTTTGAGCACCCTTCTTGGTGGCAGATAAACGTAAGAAGCCTAAGCTATGAAAGAAATATTAAAAAATTTAGTTGAAACAACTACGCTTCCTGAAGATAGTTATCTTGATCAAGATGCAGAAATTCTAGAAATTTTTGTTGAAGAAATAGAAGAAATCTTTGTTGAATTAAGTACTTTATTTACAACTTGGTTTGAAAATCCCAATGACCAAGCAATCTTGACTACGATTCGCCGTCATTTCCATACCCTTAAAGGTTCTGGACGCATGGTGGGGGCAAAATCCGCAGGTGAATTGGCCTGGGCGGTTGAAGATACTTTAAATCGCGTGATTTCCGGTACAGTGGTTTTGGACAGCACAGTTCAACGCTTTGCCCAGACTGTCTATAATATTTATCAATATAAGTTATACCCAATTTTTAAAACTGTTCAAAATACCGATATCGACTTAAGACCTTTAGTACTATTAGGGCAGCAAATACAGCAGCAAGTCAGTTTAGAACCTGCATTAGAAGAACTGCTTGAGCTGTCTCGCACTCTGACAAGTGTAGATTGTGTTACCGGTTTAGAATTACAAGATCAAGAAGTGAGTGAAGCAGAAGCTGAAACAGCACTCGAAACAACGGCTACAGAAGAGCCAGTTGCAGTAGACCACAATAATGATATTGAAGAAACGGTTGCGATCTTTATTGAAGAAGCGGAAGAACATCTGCTTACGATTGATCAGTTCCTGCAAAACGAGCAGGAGCAACATCAGGATTATAATTGCCTGATTCGTGCCTTGCATACCTTGCGCGGCAGCTCATCTATGGCACAAATTGAGCAAATTTTTGTCGCCAGTACCCATGTTGAAAACTTATTTAAAACCCTATTACAAGAAGAAATTGTTTCAACATCGAGCCAGACGGCCTTGCTGGTTCAATATGCTGAATTTGTCCGTGATTATTTACATACATTAAGACAAGGTCAAACCCAAAAACTTGATGCAATTTATGCAACTTTTAGCACGGCATGGGACAATTATGGATTTAATTCGGCAGAAGTAAACCAGGATGTAAACCCACAAGGTTTAGTATCCAAGCTGATCGAATTAAATATTGATTTGTTATTGGATGCAGAATTCGAATTTGAAAAACGTGCCAAAGTTGAATATCCGGAATATATTCAGGCCTTAAGCCAGCAGGCACAGCAATTATTGGATCATACCGATAATCGCGCTGCAATTGGTATTCATCAGTTTACCAATGAATTGAAGTCGAGTTATGAAGCACTGGTACTCAAACCGGAATTGCTGAATATTGATTATGCCTATGAATTATTCGGGCAAGCGCATCAGGAATTCATTCATCTGTTTGATACCTTGGCGGCCGGTCAGCGCGTGATTTTAACCGAAGACATTCACAAAATATTGAATGATCTTAGCGCCTTTGTTCAGCAAGATCTTGAACAGTTCGAAGCAGAAGAGCCGAGTGTGGCAATTCCAGCTGAAACCTCAGCTGCTGGTTCAGGTACTGTTGATCTGGCGCAGATTTCACAAAAAATTCGTGCAGATCGTGCACAAATGCATGCTGCTGATGCCAATCGTGATTTTGATGAAGATTTGCTGGGTATCTTCCTGGAAGAAGCCGATGAATTGTTAGGCGGGATTGATCAGGACTTGAACACCTGGTCGAAAGATCCATCCAATACTGCAGCACTGAATAATTTAATGCGTTATTTGCATACCCTAAAAGGGGGTGCGAATATGATTCAGGCGACGCATATTGGCTTGATTTCGCATGAATTAGAAAGCATCTATGAGCGCGTGATCCGTCAGCAGATTGAGGTCAATCCGCAGCTCATCAGCATTATCCGTTTAGTACAAGATGACGTATCCGATCGTATTCAGGTTATCCGTGATGATCAGATTGATTATTCCGGCGCTGAATCGATTGAAATTTTGCGTAATATTCAGACCATCGCTCAAGGCAATGTTGCTGTAAGTGCTACGGTTGTAGAAGCAGAAGCAGAACCTGAAGTTGAAACTGAAATTGAACAAGTTGAAACTGAAATTGCAGTTGAAACCGAAGCTGAAGCTAAAACAGTTGCAGATGAATCAGTAGAGCCTGTTGTAATTTATGAAGAAGTTGAAACAGAGGCTGGAGTTGCCTTGGCAAGTCCAGTTGATGTTGAAGATCCGGACGATAGTATCCGTTCAATTGCAGAAGAAACATTCCTGGAAGAAGCAGAAGAGATTCTGGAGTCTACAGATGTTTGGTTGAAGCAATGGTTTGACCAGCGTAGCGATCGTAGCTTGCTGCTTCAATTACAACGTGCAGCCCACAGTTTGAAAGGTGGTGCGCGCATGATTGAAAATGAGCCAGTAGCGGCGATTGCCTACCAGTTGGAAACCACATTTGAACGCTTTGCGGTGCATCAGTTTAATTCGAATGTTTATGACCTTTTATTGCAAACCACGTTTGCATGGTTAAAACAGGCAATCTTCGAACATGATTTCAGTAATTACGATAGTGTTAAATTAAGTCTGGAGTCGATTGAATTTGTTGATGTAACTGTTCAATTGCCAAGTCGCGTCAACAAGACCGATACGCTTATTACCGCTAAAGCTTTTGAATTTGTTCAAGGTGATGGTGCTGAGCCGCCTTCAATGATGGGTGAGTGGGATACAAGTGCTCAACAGGACAATAGCAATGAAATGATCCGTATTTCTGCCGATCTGGTGGAAAAAATGATCGACTTGTCTGGTGAAAATTCGATTAACCGGTCTCGTATTGAAATGGACTTGGGGCAGTTTGGTAATACCCTGAACGAGATGGAACTAGCGATCAAGCGTTTGGCGGATCAGTTGCGTCGAATGGAAGGTGAGCTCGAGTCACAGATTATTGCAAAACATGGTGATAGCTCACGTTATGCCGATTTTGACCCACTGGAGATGGACCAATATTCATCCTTGAACCAGTTGTCAAAATCACTCGCGGAATCTGCATCCGACTTGGTCGACTTTAAAACCACCTTGGCTGAAAAGATTCGTGATACGGAAGGTTTGTTGCTACAACAATCACGTATTCAAGCCGAGATTCAGGAAAGCTTGATGCGTACCCGTCTGGTACCATTTGACCGTTTATTGCCACGTTTACAACGGATTGTGCGTCAAACTTCTTCGACTTTGAACCGTCCGGCAGAGTTAGTGGTTCAAAACACTGAAGGCGAATTAGACCGTAACATTCTTGAGCGTTTGGTCACTCCATTCGAGCACATGCTACGTAATGCGATCGATCATGGTCTGGAAGACACTCCGGTAAGACATGAACTACAGAAGCCTGAAGTCGGGCAAATTGTCCTTAATATTAGCCGTCAAGGTACAGATGTACTGGTATCGTTCAGTGATGATGGTAAAGGGATTGATGAAACCAGAATTAAAGAAAAAGCGCTCAGCTTAGGTTTAATTAAAGATGATCAACCTATTGATAAACAGGAAATCCTGCAATTTATTTTCCATCCTGGATTTAGTACCGCCAAAGAAGTGACCCAGATTTCTGGACGCGGTGTAGGTCTGGATGTGGTGCAAAGCGAAATTAAGGCCCTCGGTGGCCATATTTCCATCGAGTCTGAATTGGGTAAAGGTACGACCTTTACCATTCGCGTACCGACGACTGTAGCGGTGAGCGATGCCTTGATGGTGAAATCAGGTGATCAGCAGTTTGCGATTTCACTGGCACAAATTGACCGTATTGTACGAATTGCCCCATCAGCGCTAGAACAGTATTTCAACAGTAAAGATGACTTCTTTAAAATTGATAACACCAGTTATAAACTGCGTTATTTATCTGAATTCGTTTCCAATCAGCCTTTACCACGCTTAAGTAATGTTGCGCATTCTTTACCTGTGCTGTTAATTAAGGGAAATAATGGGCAAACCATTGCATTACTTGTCGATCAGCTGATTGGTTCGCGTGCACAAATTGTGGTGAAACCGATTGGCCAGCAGTTCTCAAGTGTTGGTGTAATTGCCGGAGCAACCATTTTAGGTGATGGTCAAGTCTGCCTGATTTTGGATGGTCAGAATATTGCCCGACAAATTCAGAGCAGCCAACGTCTTAAACATGTGTCTGATCAACGTGAGCATTCTCGTTACAGCAATGCACGCCGCCTGATTATGATTGTGGATGACTCGGTGACTGTACGTAAGGTGACCTCACGTTTACTTGAGCGTCAAGGCTTTGATGTGGTGACAGCCAAAGATGGTATTGACGCGATGGAGCAGCTGGAAAATGTCAAACCAGATTTGATGTTGCTGGATATTGAAATGCCTCGAATGGACGGTTTTGAAGTCACGAATCTGGTTCGTCACCATGAAGTGCATCAAAACCTGCCTATTATTATGATTACGTCAAGAACAGGCGAGAAGCACCGTGAACGTGCATTCAGCCTTGGCGTAACCCACTATATGGGTAAACCGTTCCAGGAAGCCGAATTGCTGGAAAATGTGGAAAGTTTGTTAGAAACCAGTCAGGGGTAATGTAATGAGCCAAAATAGTGTTTCAAACTCTGCTGTTGATCGAATTTCACAACAAGAGTTACATCACCTTATTACGGTGTCTACCGGATTTATCGATACCTATATCATTGATTGTCACGGTAAGGAAGCGATGATTCTTCCGCAAAATATTGTTTTATCGGCACTGGATAGTCCTACACAAGTGCCTTTTGTAGAATGGCATGAACTGAAATTACCGGTATATGCAGTCAATGACCCGGAGCGTAAAACCGGTGTAGCCTTGGTGATTGAAGGGGATGATGTCAGCCAGCGTTTTGCCCTGATGTGTAATGAAATGCCAAAAACGATTCGTCTGCGTATTTCTGAAGTGGTAGATGAAGAACGTACCGCAACAGACCCGGATGTATTTCAGTATGTACGTATGGGAGATCAGGTATTTAATGTGCCTAATCTGGCCCACATTCAGTCTTCTTTGGGGTTATAAAACCTGGCGCTTAATCCAGAAATAGACCATAAAAAAAGGAACATTCATGTTCCTTTTTTTATTGAAATTTTTTAATTTTTAAAGATTTAGTTGGCAAGCAAGCCTTCTAGAATCTGTTCATAAATTTCAGCCAGTGGTTCTAAATCAGCAACATTTACATGTTCATCAATCTGATGGATGCTGGCATTTAATACCCCAAGTTCAAGCACCTGTGCGCCAGTCGGGGCAATAAAGCGACCATCAGAAGTACCACCACTGGTAGAAAGTTCAGTTTCAATACCGGTCACATTACGAATGGCATTTTTAGCCGCATTCACCAATTCACCTACCGGAGTAAGGAAAGGTAAGCCTGATAATGTCCATTCAATGTCATAGTCGACATGATGACGGTCAAGGATTTCTAAAGTACGTGCCTTTAATTGTTCAGCAGTCACTTCAGTTGAGTAACGGAAGTTAAATAAAAGGCTCATAGTGCCAGGAACAACGTTGGTTGCACCGGTACCGGCACTGATATTTGAAATTTGGAAAGAGGTTGCCGGGAAATATTCATTACCATTATCCCAAACCGTATCGCATAGTTCAGCTAAGGCTTTAGAAGCGGTATGAATTGGATTGACAGCCAGGTGAGGATAAGCCACATGACCTTGCTTACCTTTTACAGTCAGTTTGGCATTTAATGAACCACGACGACCGTTTTTAACAATATCACCCAATCGATGGGTACTGGATGGTTCACCTACCAGGCACCAGGTCATTTTTTCATTGCGTGCTTCTAAGGCTTCAACCACTTTCACGGTACCGTTGATAGAAGGACCTTCTTCGTCAGAGGTAATCAGAAATGCAATAGAGCCTTTATGGTTAGGATGCTTTGCCACAAAACGTTCTGAAGCCACAACCATGGCTGCCAGAGCGGTTTTCATGTCGGCACTGCCACGTCCATACAGTTTGCCATCACGAATTTCTGGCACAAATGGATCTGAGTTCCACGCCTCTAGACTTCCGGTAGGTACTACATCGGTATGGCCTGCGAAACATAGTACCGGTGCTTCGGTACCTTTGCGTGCCCATAAATTATCGACGTCTTCAAAACGCATTGGTTCAATATTGAAGCCAATTTTTTCCAAACGTTCCGCCATGATATTTTGGCAGCTATGATCGATCGGTGTTACAGAAGGCTGACGTAACAGTTGCAGGCTTAAATCAAGGGTAGCGGAAGAAGTCATGCGATTTTCATAAGTCGATAAATTTGTCAGCCCTATAATAGGCGAATATGCCCTTGATTGTGAATGATTGCCATAAAATTGGCATAAAAAAACCCTATCTGAGATAGGGTTTTGTGTACGCTAAAAACAAATTAGTTTTTGCGAATTTCTTCAGAAGTTTTTTCTGCGGTATTGGTTACGGCATCTCCAGCTCTGGATACATCTTTACCCACACCTTTAAAGGTATTACAGCCAGTCAAAGCAAAAGTAACAAGAAGGGAAGCAGCAAGAATTTTTTTCATCATCATCTCCAAGTGATTCATTATTTTGATGTGAATTCAGGTTAATTAATGCCCGGCGTAAAAAATATGAGTTTTTGATGGTAGAAAAGTAAGCATTTGTTATAAAAATAGACAATTCTCATAAATTTAGTTCTATCTACCTTGAAAAAGTAGCGGAGCATTGCGGTACATATAAAAATTATTTAAATCCTTTTGTAGATATAAACCATTGCTCCACCACTGTGCGGTATCGCTACTGACATATTGTTCTGGACATATCCATTCCAGTCTTTGTAAACGGTAAAATTGAGCGGTCTGCGGAGGAATAGAGTTTCCCCAATAACCTAAACGCCGTTGTTGATTGACCCAGCTGGGAAGCGTACTGACCGTACTTTCAACCGGCAGATAAAGTTGCCCTTTTAGTACTGCAAAACGCTGTTCAATTTTATGCTCCAGCGCTTCATCAAATTGGAACTGCTTTTGAGTAAAGTGATTCAATTTACGCAACAACGTATCGCTACGGTTTAATCCATACCAGTAAGGTAAAGAACAATCCCGCTCTGCCAGATAATATTTTAAAGCGACTTCCCAGTGTTCAATCACTTTGGTTTCGGTATTCAATAATAAAAAATCGAGTTCGCCCAATGTTTTAGGTCCTGCTATTTTTTGAATACTATGACCGAGCAACTGATAAGGATGATAGTCTTGATCGAGCAGCCAGAACCAGACAAACATCTCAAAACGCAGCCCTAAACGCGTGCTTTTCAGCTGTTGTAAAAAGTTTTCTAATTCTTGCGGATGCTGATCTAGATAAAGCAGTCTGGAATGATAATTTTGAAAATGGTTACTCCAGACAGCATTATTATGAAACTGAAAAGTATGCTTGAGCAGCATTTCGGGTGGGGTATGTGCCAGAATATTTGGACTGCCTACGCAAAAGGCCAATTGCCGAACCAGCAAATTTTTAAATTCAAGCCAAGGTTCATCAAGATCAAACCCTTTATTTACAGCAAACATGATAACCCTCGGCGCTAAATCAAAAAGTGCAGAATTACAACGGATAATATGCAAAAACACTTTATACTACCGCAATTAGTTGTGTAGGGCAGTGCTATGAAAATGTTGTTTTGGCGAAGTTTGGTGATGATTTTTGTCATCCTGGGCTTTATCGGGGCAGTTTTACCGGGTATGCCAACAACAGTATTTCTGATTTTAGCGGCCTGGTCGGCTTCTAAAGGTTGGCCACAAATGGATGCCTGGCTGCTAAACCATCCTAAATATGGTGCAACATTAAGATCGTGGCGTGAAAATGGTACCGTACCACGCAAGGCGAAATGGTTTGCCACTATCATGATGCTGATCAGTGGAATGATCATGTTATTTACCAATGCACCGCTTTGGGTAAAGATCTTCACGGACCTGATCATGCTGAATGTGGCGATCTGGTTATGGTTACGACCTGAACCTTCAGCTGAACCGATCAAAGAGGTTGAGTAATTTTGTTATGGCATATTCTTTAGAACAGGCGGATATCTGGATTGATTTGGCCGCGCAAAGTTTGACTTTACCAAAACATAACAAGTCTTATGTTATCTCTACAGGCAAGAACGGGATTGGCGAGCAGGAAAATTCCGGCAAGACACCTCGGGGCTGGCATAAAGTAGCGTTTAAATTCGGACATGCAGCGCCTAAAAATGCAGTATTTAAAGCACGGCAGCAAACCGGAGAAGTCTACGATGCAGCATTGGCCGAGCAGTTTCCTGAACGCGACTGGATTTTGTCGCGCATTCTCTGGTTAAGTGGTTTAGAGGAGAATTTTAATCAGGGGGAGGGCTGCGACACCTTTCAGCGTTATATCTATATTCATGGCACACCTGATACAGAACCGATGGGCATTCCCATGTCTCATGGTTGCATCCGGATGCGTAATGAAGATGTGGTTGAATTATTCGAACTGATCTCTGAGGATGCCTTGGTGTTTATTTCAGAACATCGTTTGAATGCGACAGAGGCTAAAACAGACCTTGGCTTATAAATAAACAAAGCCGGTAAAAGCTTAAAACCCCGATTAAGAAAATGGATTAAAAAAGAGTAATCTTTGCCAACAGTTCAAAAACCATGGAAAGTTCTGTCTAAAAATGAAGCTGTGATTTTTCGGGTTTTTACAGAAAATAGTAAATAAGTTATCGAAATTGTTTGTTTTTATAGCGAATAACCTATTTTTTAATCACTCAAACGCAAAAAACCAAAAACAGTCAGAAAAGCGTTTGACAGTCTGTCAGGATTCTCTATAATGCACCTCATCAAACGATGAAGACGTTTAAAGGGCGCTTAGCTCAGTTGGTAGAGCGTCTGCCTTACAAGCAGAATGTCGGCGGTTCGATCCCGTCAGCGCCCACCAAGCTCTTTAACGTTAAGACACTTTAGTGCAGCGGTAGTTCAGTTGGTTAGAATACCGGCCTGTCACGCCGGGGGTCGCGGGTTCGAGTCCCGTCCGCTGCGCCACTTAAGTTCTTAATATTCGTTTGCCACAATAGCGACATTGTGTAAGTGCAGCGGTAGTTCAGTTGGTTAGAATACCGGCCTGTCACGCCGGGGGTCGCGGGTTCGAGTCCCGTCCGCTGCGCCATTTACATAATAGACCTTTTGAGGGCGCTTAGCTCAGTTGGTAGAGCGTCTGCCTTACAAGCAGAATGTCGGCGGTTCGATCCCGTCAGCGCCCACCAGATTTTTTGCGATGCAGCGGTAGTTCAGTTGGTTAGAATACCGGCCTGTCACGCCGGGGGTCGCGGGTTCGAGTCCCGTCCGCTGCGCCATCCTTAGAATC
>DFAM01000011.1:0-27645 GCA_002365595.1 Acinetobacter sp. UBA3106
GAAGGGGGTGTTTTTTTATGTACAAAGAAAACTATATATTTAAAAAATGAAAAACAAACAAAGCTTAAATAGACAATTTATTATGATTTTGAAACTTGTTATTGATAAAAGAAGTATGGAGTAAACAGGTGGTAAACCTGATGTGGTATATTGCATGATCATATCACTGATCATTATATCTTTATGGATTGTAATATAGAGAGTTCATCAGGTCCAAGAAGCTTATATTATGATCGAGAAGCGTTAGATTTTAGAAAAGCCAATAAACTTGAAAATTCTGTCCTTGATAGGATTTTATATGGGTGCGTATTGCTAACAGAACGTAATTATTATGAGCTTCAGGCAATCGATTTAATTGATATAAAAACTTCGAGTTGGTTATTTACACCAGAGAATATCCGTAAAAAAATGGAGCTGAGTCTTATTATACTGCTCGAAGGTTTCGGGCTTTATTAAGTGTGTGAAAAAAGATGAATCAGATGATTCAAACTGGAAAATATCTCCTATATATAGATAGGAGATATTAAGTTTAATCTATAAAGCACCTTTTAGTATTTTCTGATGTTGTTGAACTTGTTCTGCATATTTTTCCCCTTGTTTTTTCATTTTGTTATTGGAGTTATAGCCTGTAGGTCCTACATTATAATAAGCTAAAGCTTTTGGCCAATTTCCGGCTTTAATATTGTATGAAGCCAAAATATAAGTGCCGCAATTGATATTATTATATTCTTCGATTAGATCACCTGGACAAGTTTGTTGCCAATAACGCGGAATAACTTGAGTTAATCCCACTGCACCGGCGGGTGAAATCACAGAGTTTCTATAGCTTGATTCTTGTCGAATCACAGCAGCCAATAATATAGGATCCACATTATATTTGTCAGCATTTTGAATAATCATAGGAGAAATGCGGTCTGCGGTATGTGGTGCGACTGAATAGGCTTTTTGAATACCAGTAGATAATTTTGCTGATCGTTTAGCTACGGAGTTACTATTTAAAGAAGTACATCCGGTAAAAGCTAAAGTGGTAATAATGATAGCCACCGATTTAAATGGACTAAAATGATAGTTTGAATGTTTTGATAATAAATGAAAGAAATGCTGTGGAAAAAACAAAGTTCAAAACCCAAAATAAATTTTATGGCAGCTATGCTAGTAGGCTGATTATGATGAGTCAAGAGCAGATATTTTAATGGATTCGACCAATCTATTAAGTATATTCTGACTTTCAATTTATAATTAAAATAATTCAATTGCTTAAACTATAAATAAGAAACCCCATTATTTAATGGGGCTTCTTATTTAAATATTTTTATTTAAAGATATGATTTAATGATCCAGTTCCTGCAAAATCGCCTGATTAAAAGCAGGAATATCATCTGGGCATCGCGAAGTAATTAAAGGCCAGTTATTGGTATTGCAACGATGGACTTCTTCATCTACCCAATTCGCACCGGCATTTTCTAAATCCAGTTTTATGCTTTTATAAGAAGTTAAATTTTTATCTTTTATTCTTTGGGCATTAATTAATACCCAAGGCCCGTGACAAATAGCTGCAATCGGTTTTGCATTGTCAGTAAAGTGCTGAATAATTTTATGAGCATCTTCATTTAAACGTAATGTATCTGCATTTACCGTTCCTCCTGGGATAACTAAAATATCATAATCTTCAGGAGAGACCTTAGCCAAAGTTGTTTGCGGGTTATAAGCAGTGGCATGTTCTTTATCACTTTTAACCGTTTGAACATCTTTTTGTTCTTCTGCAGCATGAATGACTTCGATACCTTTAGATTGTAAAAATTCAAGAGGTTTGATCAGTTCATCTTGTTCAACACCGACATTGGACGTTATGAATAATGCTTTTTTAGTCATGTTAATGATCCTGAATCATTTATATTTAAACTTTGACATTAGCAAAGCGACTAAATGAAGCTGTACATTTTTTGGCTTATTCTTGTTAAGGTTTGAAAACGCTAAAAAATAAGCCCCATATCTGGATGAGGCTTATTTTATCTTGTGACTGTGAATGATTTTTTGTTCTTAGCTTTCTACTTCCTTTTACATCGTTTATTTTTTTTATTATGGAAACTTCCTGTTTCCTGATGCTTTGAGGATAGAATGATTAGGGTATAGGCTATAGAGGTTAATGAATACTTTCAGTGTAAGTAAAAGTACACATTGGTATGCAAAAATTGCGTTAATTGATTCTAATTTACCTATATAGCCATTATTAATAGATAAAAATATAAAATTAAAATCAATTACAGGCTTTTTTCCATCCAGATTTCACATGCATGGCTATGTCCGGTATTTCCCTTGGGATGATCTAGGTATTGAAAGCTTAATTTTTCATACAGTTTTACTGCTTGCCAAAGTTCCTTGGTAGTTTCCAGATAACATGATTGAAAACCATGCAGCTGTGTAAATTGAAAGGCTTTTTCTAAAAGCTGTTTAGCGAAACCTAAGCCTCGAACTTCAGGCAAAAAGTACATTTTTTGAATTTCTAAAATTGTAGGATCACCCTTTAGAGGCGATAAACCACCGCCACCCATAATTTGACCGTGTTGATTTTCGATTACCCAGTATTGCGCATTCGGTTGCTGATAAACTGTATATAAATCATCTAAAATAGGATCGGCTACAGCAAAACCAGATTCAGGAGCAAGTCCAAACTCTTTCGAAACTTCACGAATGACCTGTGCAATTTCAGCATTATCTTGAGGTTGAATGGGTCTAATTTGGTACATAAAAACTTAATGAGTCAAATAAAAAGAGATGGATTTTTATAACGCGATATCTGATAAAAATCCATCTTTTATCCGGTTTTATATTTTGAAAAAGCAAGAAATTTATTTTAACTCACTAGAATTTTTGCCCAGTTCACGTCGTGCAATAATCAATTGCTGAATTTGTTGTGTGCCTTCAAAAATATCAAGAATTTTTGAGTCGCGTGCCCATTTCTCTAATAATTCATCTTCGTTATAGCCCACGCTGGCTGCAAGCTCGACGCATTTTAAGGTGATTTCATTACAGATGCGACCAGCTTTGGCTTTGGAAATGGAGGCTTCACGTGAGTTCGGCTTTTTATTGTCAGCCATCCAGGCAGCTTTCATGGTCAGTAAACGTGCAGCTTCCCATTCAGCTTCCATGCGATAAATCTGCGCTGCAATGTGCGAGGTCTGTAAATAAGGAATAGCATAATTATTATCTAACTGATCTTTGAAAATTTCCTTAATTCTCTCCAATGACGCTTTTGCGCATCCGACTGCCATGGCTGCGACCAGTGGACGGGTATTGTCAAAAGTTTCCATGACTCCTGCGAAACCTTTGGCCACATCAATTTCAGCATGACCCAACAGATTTTCTGCAGGCACGCGGCAGTCAACGAAGCTGATCACAGCTGTATCGGAGGCTTTGATCCCCAGTTTATGTTCCAGGCGTTCTACTTTCATGCCCGCTGTGCCTTTAGGAACGACAAAGGATTTAATGGCAGCACGTCCAAGATTTTTATCTAAACTTGCCCAGACTACAACAGCGTCAGCACGCTCACCAGAGGTTACGAAAATCTTTTCACCATTTAAGATGTAATCATCACCATCTTTAGTGGCGGTAGTGCGAATGGCTGCAGAATCTGAACCGCAACCGGGTTCAGTAATGGCCATGGCTGCCCATATGCCTTTAAAGCGCTCCAGCTGTTCATCATTGGCGACTGCTGCAATGGCCGAGTTACCTAGACCTTGACGCGGCATACTGAGTAATAAGCCGGTATCGCCATAGCACATTTCGATCACGCCAAGTACCGTGGACATATTGACGCCATTTTTATTTCCGGCATCGGTATTGCCACGCTTTCCTACAGCAGCTCCGGCATTGATGCCTTCGCCTCCATCATTCATACCATCGATAAGTGAGGCAAACATGTCGAGTTCTTTGGGATAGCTGTGTTCGGCCTTGTCATATTTACGTGAAATGGGGCGTAGTACATTTAAAGCTGATTCATGGGCCTGATCTATCAACATTTTAAATTTCTTAGGATTCTGTAAATTCATCTGGGTAATTCCTTAACTGATAGATTAAGCATGTAAGCCTGAATGCAAGATCGCGGTGGCACGTAAGTCACGATACCAGCGTTCAACCGGATGTTCCTTGGTAAACCCATGCCCGCCCAGAATTTGAACACCATCGGTACCAATTTTCATTGATTTTTCTGCACAGAGTAAACGTGCCAAATAGGCTTCCCTATGAAAAGATTGACCGGCTTCAGCCAGGCTAGCCGCATTTAAAATCAGCATGCGCATGGCATCAATTTCAATCGCCATATCTGCAATCATAAAAGCGACACTTTGACGATGTGAAATAGGTTCGCCAAACGCAGTACGTTGATTGGCATATTCAATGCAATAGGTTTTTACGGCTTCACAAGTTCCCACAGCCATGGCACACCACATTAAATTGCCCAAGTCTAAGAAAGCCGTATAGTTAAAATCTTCATCACCTAAACGTTCAGCAGGAGTGTTGCTGAATTTTAGAGTGACGGTTTCATTAGCTTTTAAACCCATGGCTGGACTTTTCTTGGCGGTAATACTACTGTCACGTTTTACAATAAACACCTCGGCTGAGCCATTCAGTTCAGCATTCACTAAAAATAGATCGGCAGTTTCTCCTAATAGAACTAAGGTTTTTTCGCCATTAATCACATATTGTCCATTGCTCGACGTTGCCTTGGTTTTTAATTGCAATGGATTAAAAGCAGCTGTGGCTTCCTGGATGGCAAAGGTGGCGTTTATCTCGGCATCATTTGCAAAGCTGGATAAATAGGTCGCTTGAACTTTTTCAGAACCCCATTGGGCAATGGCATTAATCACGCTAAAAGTTGAAAGTAATCCGGCAGTTAAGCTGAAATCACCTTTGGCCAAATGTTCTGCAATTAAAATATTGCTTAAAATATTTTTTTCGGTGGCCACTCCACCCAAGGCTTCAGGCAAAGCATAATAATTTAGTCCTAAGTCTGTCGCATGTTGCCAAAGTGCTGCGGGAAATTTTTCGTTATGGTCAGCTTGATAGGCTAAGGGGTAAAGGACTTCTGAGGCAAATTGATCCATTGCATCACAGGTCATTTGCTGTTCTTCAGTCAGACTCAAGTCAAACAATGACTTGTGCTGATTCGGCAAACGCTGCTTACTGACATGTGAATCCGCTTTAAATACTTTTTGGGTTTTACTTAGCGTTTTAAAGCCAATTTTTGACCCTTGATATAATGATTTTTCAACGAGTTTACGCAGCTTAAATTGATCCAGAACATCACTACCCGCAATTCTGGTAATGAGCGATAGCCCAAGTCCTTGAGCCTTATTTACCATATTGGTCATTTTTTTCGTCCATCGATTTTGGATTCTTTATATTTTTATGCTGACATGTGAATATCGAAATGACTATGTCATCGCTGACAATTAAAATTGACTTGGATAAACGGTCAAAAATCAGTTTAAACTTAATTAAGTAATTGAATAGTATTTATTTTTTGAGATTGAAAGCTTAGATTGAAAAGTGAAAATTGACTAGAATGACAAAAAAATCATTCTAGTCTTTACTGCTTATAGAAAATGCGTCACCATTTTTCGTACATTGGTTTTTGCATCAATGACGGTCATAAAGGTGTAGGCACCAATAAATTTACGGCTAATAAACATAAACTCTTTAGGCGGCACACTGAAATAACGCGATGCCATTGATTTGGACGCTCGTTGCATGACACGGCTATGCAATTGGCTTTTTTTCCAGTCATAGCGCTGATTTGCATCCATCACACCTTCAGGCAAGTCTGGATTATTTATCAGGCTACTAAAGGCTTCGGTTGCCAATAAAAACACTTTAGCCATATCGGGCTTAATGCTTTGCGGAATTGAATCGAAGAATTCATAGCCCGTCATGGCATGAACCATCTCATCAAGATTGTGGTCATAACCGGCTTTAATCAGATTACGGGCGACTTTCAGCAAATGTTCATCAAACTGGCGGATTGCCCCAAAATCTAGTAATACAATCTGGTCTTGACCTTCTGCACCATCTCCCAAACGAACCAAGTAATTGCCAAAGTTTGGATCAGTCTGCATTTCACCCCATTCAAAAATCTCACGCACAGCAATCTCGAGAGATGCTTCGCCTAACTGGTTACGACGTTCTTGAGGCAGAGACAGCATCACAGGACTATTGATTGGTACACCACGTTCAAAAGTCATGCACAGCACTTGATCGGTACAATATTCATCTACAATCTGCGGCACGATATAACGCGGATCATCTTTTAAACGTTCGGCAAAGCGGCGTGTGGTTGCAGCTTCAATTTGATAATTGACTTCACGATGCATCATTTCACGAACTTCATCAAACCATTGATCAAATTCACGGGTTTGCGGCACCATACGGGTCAGTTTGAGCATATTCTTAAATAGGCTCATGTCTGAATCAATTGCATCAGCCACGCCAGGATACTGGATTTTTAATACGATTTCTAAACCATCCGAGTTGCGTGTAGCACGGTGTACTTGTGCTAAAGAAGCTGTGCCCAAAGGTTCACGGTCTATGGTTAAATCATGCAACTTAGGTCCAAGTTGCTGTTCCAGTTGGTGTTTGATGGCAGGCCATGCAAGCGCAACAGTTTGATTGTTTAAGGTATTTAAAGCTTGAGTAATTTCTTCAGGTAAAAAATGTTCACCATACAGTGCCATCATTTGCCCGATTTTTACGATTGAACCTTTTAATTTGCCAATTTCAGAAACAAGATAATCAGCTTGTTCTTTCATGGCTTTTTTACGTTTCTTTTCTTTTTCTGCTTCGCTTGAAAATATGGTGGTTGCACTAGATGCAGCCCAACGCGTTCCTGCGAGTAAGGAGGCTTTAGCGATAGATAAGCGTCGATCCATGGAAGAAGTTTTGAGTTGTTTAAGCTTATCGTTCTGATCTGACATTAAACAAAATCCTTTAATCAGCAAGTCGCAGAATATTTAATTGTAGCGGATATTACCGTTTATTCACGTATTAAAAAAGTTCAACGTGCTGAATGGAGAGTAAATATGTTTAATATTTAATTTATTTTCCATTAAAAAGTGTCACCGTAGTTAAATAAAGTAAATATCTAGTTAATCCTTAAGCTTCAATCCTGCAACCCCAATGATATGCCTCAAGATGAGCAGGGGGCGGGCGGTAAAGCGACGCTTAGAGATGAGCGCATATTTACATGCGAAATTGAACTTTAAACTCACCTTTTTGCTTTAACAAATTTTTATTGTCTCGAATATGTTTAAAAATCATGGCTTGAACGGTGTCATGTTGAAAGCCGAGAGCATAACCTTTAACAATAATGATGCTGGGTAAACTAAAAAACAGATATTTTGCGTCATCTTCTGATGGACTGTTATGAATGGCATGTTCAATTAAAGTCTGTTGAAAGAATTTCTTTTCGCTCTGTACCTGAACAGAATCAATATCATTCCAGTAGTTTTGGCGCATTGCCATTAAGTTATTGTGCTTGTAGCTCATAACAAAAAGTATTTAGAAAATAATGAAAACTATATAAGGTCATTCCAGCTAGATTCAATAGCCAAAATGTTGCAAGGTTTGTTGTGCTTTGACTTAAACTCCGGTGATATAGGAATCTTCACTGCTTTGTTGTAGTATTCCTAAATAAATAAAATGAATACTATTTAAAATTGAGTCATTTAAGACAGGGGAATATGATGCGATTTTTAATGCCAGTGATTTTCAGTATGGCTGCTTTAGCTTCAACTTCAGTTTTAGCCCAAGGATATTCTGACGAATATAAAAGATGTCTAAACACATCTTATGGTCAAACTGAAACAGTCAAAAAATGTGTAGAAAAAGAGTTGAAAAGTCAGGAAAAACTTTTAAAAAAATATTATGAAAATTATTTAAAAAACAGTGGTAATAATCAAAGTTACGTTAAGCAGCAACACAAAATTTGGCAAAATCGGGTTAATCAGCAATGCTATTTAAAAGTGACCTCGAGCTTGCTTAAAGTCAAACAGGAAAAATGTGTTTTAGAAATGACAATGGAACGTGCTTACTATTATCAAATTAAATAAATGGCGCATAGATTATTGTTTTAATCTGCTTGAAACGTTATAAAAACCAATAAAACAAGGTATCATAAGGCGCTTTAAAAAATTTGACCTTGGAGATGCCTTAAGTGGATCAACTGACAATTAGCCCTGAACATTTACAGGAAGCCGCTGAAAACCTGACAACTATTCGTGATTTTATCCGTTTTGGTGTTTCAGCTCTACGTCAATACGATGCACACTTGGGTCAAGGTACAGAAGACTTTTTTGCAGAAAGTTCGGCTTTAGTATTGCAAACACTGGCCCTGGACTGGAACGCAAATCCAGAAATTTTAGATGCGAAATTACTGCCAAGTGAAAAAGCTGAATTTATCAGTTTGCTGGAACGTCGTATCAATGAAAAAGTACCAACTTCATATTTGTTGAATCTGGCATATTTCTGCGACAAACCTTATTACGTGGATGAACGTGTGCTGATTCCACGTTCGCCGATTGCTGAATTGATCAATCAACGCTTTGCACCATACTGCCTTGATGAAAATGGACAAATGCGTGAAGCTTTGAACAATCTTCCTGAAAATAATAATCCGCAAACCCCACGTCGCATTTTAGATATGTGTACCGGTTCGGGCTGTATCGCGATTGCCTTGGCTTATGCCTTCCCTGAATCGGAAGTGGATGCAACCGATATTTCTAAAGAAGCTTTAGAAGTGGCGTCGATTAATGCTGAACATCACAATATGCAATATCAGGTTGCATTGATGGAATCCGATTTATTTGCAAAAATTCCTGCTGAAAATCAATATGATTTAATTGTGTCTAATCCTCCGTATGTGGATGCGGAAGATATGGCTGATTTACCGGCTGAATTTTTACATGAGCCAGAACTTGCACTTGCTGCAGGTCAAGACGGTTTGGATTTAGTTCGTAAAATGTTGGCGCAAGCCGCGGATTACTTAACTGAAGATGGCTTGATTGTCATTGAAGTGGGTAATTCTGAATGGGCGATGAAACAGAACTTTAATACTGTAGATTTCCATTGGTTAACTTTCCAAAAAGGTGGTTCGGGTATTTTTGCTTTAACCGCAGAGCAATGCCGTAAATACCGTGATTTATTTGTACAATCTGTTCAAGCATAAGGAGTTTTGAACATGGCAGGTAATAGTATTGGACAACTGTTCCGTGTAACGACTTGTGGTGAATCTCATGGCGTTGGCCTGATGGCAATTGTCGATGGTGTGCCGCCTGGGATCGAACTGACTGAAGCAGATTTACAAAAAGATTTAGACCGCCGCAAACCGGGGACCTCTAAATTCGCGACCCAGCGTAAAGAGCCGGATGAAGTCGAAATTATTTCCGGTGTATTTGAAGGTAAAACAACAGGTACATCGATTGGTTTATTGATTCGTAATACCGACCAGAAATCAAAAGATTACGGCAATATTGCGCAAACTTTCCGTCCGGGTCATGCAGACTATACCTATACTCAAAAGTATGGTTTCCGTGATTACCGTGGCGGCGGTCGTTCAAGCGCACGTGAAACCGCAATGCGTGTGGCTGCCGGTGCAATTGCGAAGAAATATCTGGCTGAAAAGTTTGGCATTAACATTCGTGGTCATGTCACACAAATTGGTACTGAAAAAACTGAAAAATTAGATTGGAATGAAGTTCCAAACAATCCATTTTTCTGTGGTGATGTGGATGCAGTGCCACGTTTTGAAGCATTAGTCACTTCACTGCGTGAGCAAGGCACTAGCTGTGGTGCAAAGCTCGAAATTCTTGCAGAGAATGTGCCAGTAGGCTGGGGCGAACCAGTATTTGACCGTCTGGATGCGGATATTGCACATGCCATGATGAGCATTAACGCGGTTAAAGGCGTTGAAATTGGTGATGGCTTTGCAGTTGCAGAACAGTTTGGTCATGAATCACGTGATGAATTAACCACAGACGGTTTCCTGGCCAATCATGCAGGCGGGATTCTGGGTGGTATTTCAAGTGGTCAAACCATTCGTGTAGCGATTGCACTGAAACCGACTGCGAGTATCACTACTCCGGGTAAAACCATTAATATCGAGCGTGAAGATACTGACGTATTGACCAAAGGTCGTCATGACCCGTGTGTCGGTGTACGTGCGACTCCGATTGCAGAAGCGATGTTTGCGATTGTGTTGATGGATCACTTTATGCGCCATCGTGCACAAAATGCCGATGTGGTTGCCCCATTTGCACCGATTTAAAACGAAGTAACTCGTTAAGGTTACGAGCTCTAATGATCAAAAAACCAGACTTAAAGTCTGGTTTTTTTTATGGATAAAATTTTGTTTGATGATACTTTGTGATAATTTTCTTTTAATTCATTTTTTTAGAAAAATAATGCAGCCATTAAAATATAGACTGGCAAATGCCAGTGATGTTGAAAGCCTAGTGGCTTTGATCAATCAAGCATATCGCACCCATACAGATTCAAGCTGGACCAGTGAACAGAAAATTGTCGCGGGAGATCGAATCAATCATCAGCAGTTATTGGAAAGTCTGAACCAGCAGAATTTTTCTCTATTTGTTGCTGAAATGGTTGAGGATTTAGAAACTGCTTTAGTGGCCTGTATCGGTTTAAGCTTTCAGCAGAATAGCGTAGAAATTGGTACTTTTTGTGTAGCTTCGGATTGGCAAAATCAGGGCATTGGAAAACATGTTTTAAAATATGCTGAGAAAATGGCTTTAGAACGCTGCCCAACGTTAAGTCATTATGAAATGTGGGTGCTGGATGCCAGAACAGAGCTGATTCAATATTATGAACGCTGTGGCTATTCAAAAACAGCATGTATCGAGTCTTATCCCATTCATTCCAATGTGGGGCAGCCATTGATTGATTTGCGCTTACAGCATATGTCCAAGTCTATCTCTTAAGTGAAGTATGTAAAGCGTTTAAACAGTGCAGACTATCCATAAAATAGCCTAAGCTTAATTACTTAAGTTAATTGATAAATTTATTAAGTTTTTGAAAAATATATTTATTTGTATTTTAATAACAGTGCTTAACAAATATATGAATTTAGTGCTCGCGCATGGTATAAAAATTGCTCATATTAAGATAAGTAATTATTGCAGGAGAGATGTTCTTCTGTGAACACGCCGAAGGAGCAACGACCCCGGAAACTCTCAGGCAAAAGGACTGTAATAATTTCAAAAATCTGGAGAGAAGCATATTCAGTCAATATGCTCACCGAAGGGGATGGTCAGCGTTATTTATTATAACGATGTGATCGAAGCTCTCAGGTAACCATGACAGATGGGGCTCAGAGAAATGTCTTTACATTTCCAAGGAGAGTCGTATGTGTCATATCGTTGTGATCGGGGCAGGCATTACCGGGGTTACCTCCGCTTATGAGCTGGCAAATCTGGGCTATAAAGTCACCGTTATTGATAAACATTTATATCCTGCCATGGAAACTTCATTTGCCAATGGCGGACAGCTTTCCGCCTGCAATGCAGAAGTCTGGAACCAAAAAGCCACAGTACTGAAAGGTATTAAGTGGATGTCCAATAAAAATGCCCCATTATTACTCAATCCTTCATTTGACTTGCATAAATATGGCTGGTTGATGGAATTTGTCGGCAATATTAAACATTATGAAACCAATACCCGCGATACGGTAAGAATGGCTTTATTGGCACGTGAACGTTTATTCGCTATTGCTGAACAGGAAAATATTCAGTTTGATCTGGAAAAACGCGGCATTCTCCATTTTTACCATAGCAAACTGGATTATGAAGTCGCGACTCGGGTAAATACTTTACTGATTAATGGTGGTTTGGAAAGAATTGCGGTAACACCAGAGGAAATTAAAAGCATAGAACCCAGTTTAAAGGGAGATTATTACGGGGGTTTTTATTGTCCGGGAGATGCAACGGGTGATATTCATAAATTTACCAAAGGACTTGCAGAAGCCTCGGAAAAATATGGGGTGAAATACCTGTTTGGCACGGAAGTGATGGATGTAAAACACCATAAAAAAGGCGTCACTGTGCTTTACCATGCCAGTAATGAAAACATGCATTCAGATGCAGCTGTGATGGAATCGCTGGAAGCCGATGCCGTGGTGGTGTGTGGCGGTGTTGAAAGTTATCACCTGGCAAATTTATTGGGTGATCGCGTCAATGTTTATCCTGTGAAGGGATATTCAATTACTCTAAATTTAAATGATGAAGACAGCGTGAAAAATGCGCCGTGGGTGAGCCTGCTGGATGAAAGTGCAAAAATTGTTTCTTCCCGTCTAGGTGCAGACCGTTTACGAGTTGCGGGAACGGCCGAGTTTAATGGTTATAACCGTGATATCCGTGCAGACCGTATTCAACCGCTGACCGATTGGGTGAACAAGAACTTTAATATTACCACTGAAAATGTCATCCCTTGGGCAGGTTTACGTCCGATGATGCCGAATATGATGCCGATTGTACGCCGCGGGAAACGTGAACGGGTTTTTTATAATACAGGGCATGGCCATTTAGGTTGGACTTTGTCTGCGGCTACAGCGGTGATGATTAGTCAAGAAGTTGCTTTACAACATCCGGTTTGAATGAATAAAAAAGCATGGAATATTGGTTTCATGCTTTTTAATATATAAAGATTCATTATTTGAAGATGATATAATAATTTGATTTTTATGGCTTTAAAATAATGGATACTTATGAATATCTTTTCAAAAATTGTATTAAGCTCGGTTTTAATTGTGGGGATGACGGGATGTGTGTCTACCCGTGGACTGGTATCTTTAGAATCACCAGTGAAACAGATGAGTGCACAGCAAAGTAATTCTAAAACTGCGGTAATTAAAATAGTTGAAGATAAACGTGTCTTTGAAGACAAGCCGAAACAGGCCAATATTCCTTCGCTTAAAGGTGGATTAAAGAAAGCGACAGCAGCAGATAAAGCTAAAGCGATTGCACGTAAGCGTAATGGTTATGGTAAGGCCATGGGTGATATTTTCTTAAGAGATGAAACTGTAGTTTCCGTTTTCGAAAAACGGATTGAATCTGCTTTATTGCATTCGGGTTATACAGTTGTGCCAGCGGCACAGGCTCAAAAGCCAGATTTGGTGTTAACCGTTAAAGTAGACAAGTTCTGGTCATGGATGCAGCCAGGTTTTTCTTATGTAACACTTAATACCGAAATTGAAACTGAAATTTATGATGCCAATAACAGTGCTAAACCGCCTATTCGCACTTATACAAAAATTTCTAAACCAACGGCAATGGCAACAGGCTCACGCTGGATAGTCACCATGAATGAAGCCTTAAATGATTATGAAAGCCGTTTGGTTGATCAATTGAAATAATTTAAGCCTTTAAATAAAAACAGAGGCAGGATGTCCAGTTCCATCGTTGAAGTCCTGATACTAGATTCGCGAGTGTGGCAGGGATGCCACACATTCCCCATCACGACAGGATGTCGTGTATGGGGAATAAAGACTTTTGCCTACTTTTGGTCTGTCAAAAGTAGGGTTCAGCCTATACAAAGTCATTTAAGTTTTTTAAAGAAAAGAAAAGGCTGTGGAAAATTAAATATAAATAAATATCAAACGCTTAAAAATAAAGTCATCATGTTGATTTAGTACTGAAATAAAATTCAAATTATGGGACAGCACTGGCATGATGCCTCTGTTTTTAATAACGCAAGAAAATGTTTAATCATACATGCGATAGATACCTGCAAACCGTTCACAACCCTTTTGCTCAGTTGTAACCGATAAAATCGCCTTATTAAAATCAAAATGATATTTGCAATCGTGTTCGTTATCGGTGATCTCACTTTTTTGGTCAGAGTTGGTATAGGCCAGAAAAGGAATCGTTTGGGTTTCCAATTTATTATTCGGGTTGCGGTAGGCCACGCCTTCAATTTTAATTTTATCTTTGGTCAGTTGATGGACTTGTAAGTGCACTGGCTGACTGGCAATTGTTCCATTTTCAAATTTTAAATAATGATTGGTAAGACTTTGGTTGAGTGAGGTATAAAAATTCAGATCTTCAATACGCAGTTCAAATTGTTGCTTATAACAGTCCAGACTTTTACATTGCTGTAAGCGTTTAAACCATAAAGTATGGGTATCTTCCAATAAATGAACCGGAGCATCACTGACCAGAAAGGCGGTAATATAGTGATTGCTGAGCTTCTCTCTCGATTCGGCAAAATTGTCAGCACAAATCGTTTTTAAAGAAGATGTTTTAGGATTGGAACAATCTATTTCTTGAGCAAAAGTCATAGTTGAGCACAAACAGCCAATACTGAATAATGTGCCTAATGTTTTAATGAGATTAATTTCGGTATTCACCAGCATGATCGCTTATAATTTCACTATGTTGCGCTGCTGTAACTATAGCGAAATAGAAAGCGTGAATACAACATTTCAATCATTTATTTCTTAAGGATGCTTAACGTGGTCGCACAAATTCGAATTGGTCAGGGAATGGATGTACACGCCTTTGAAGAAGGTGACTTTGTGACTTTGGCGGGTATTAAAATTCCTCATACGCAAGGTTTAAAAGCGCATTCGGATGGCGATGTCGTATTGCATGCTTTATGTGATGCCTTGTTGGGAGCCTTGGCTTTAGGCGATATCGGACAGCATTTTCCAGATACCGATGCAAAATTTAAAGGTGCCGATAGTCGGGTCTTGCTTAAACATGTGTATCAGCTGATTTTAGACCGTGGATACACACTGAACAATGCAGATATTACCGTAGCTTGTGAACGTCCAAAACTGGCAAAACATAATCTGGAAATGCGTCAAAGTATTGCCGATGTATTGAACGTAGATGTGACTCAAATTAGTGTTAAAGCAACGACGACCGAAAAATTAGGATTTACCGGGCGTCAGGAAGGAATTTTATCCACTGCCACCGTGTTAATTTCACATCAGCCAAAATGATCTGGATGCATTAACGACTGCTGTAAGTCTTGGGTAGCCTTGCGACCTTGAAGTTGTAGGGCTACTGCGTGGATGAGACCAGTCCAGGTTTCATTTGGTTCCCAAATGCTATGCATCAGCTCTTGCGCCGTAGGCATATCCATATCCATGTAATACTGGCGATATAAATACATCAAACTGCTGACATGATAATTGGTCGCACAGTGAACCCAGACCATTTGATCTTGGACTAAATGATTGAGCAGATCTAATATCAGTAAGCATTGATCATCAGAAGGCGTTTCTGGTGAAATGGGAAACTGAATATAATTTAAACCTAAATCTAAACAAATCTTATCTTCATGCTCTAAATGCTGCTCTGCATCAGATAATGCCAGATTCACAATAGAGGTGACACCGTATTCTTTAATCAGCTTGAGCTGTTCTGCATTAGGCTGGGCAGAGGTGAATAGATGTTCGTGAATAAACTGGAAATTTTCAATGTGACTGAGTGCATTTTCAATTTCATTCATAAGATAAAATTTCCTCAGGTTAATGTAGAAACGCCATCTGTTCAGATGGCGTTTTAAATCACTTAGCGATTTGGTAAAACGTCTTTCAATGCTTCGTGCATATCGAGCAGGGCTTTTTCAGTGGTTTCCCAGTCGATACAGCCGTCAGTCACTGACTTGCCATATTCTAGATCATCCAGGTTATCAGGAATATCCTGACGACCACCTTTCAGATGACTTTCAACCATAATACCGACAATCGACTTGTTGCCATCCTGAATCTGTTCAGTGATGTTTTTCAATACCAGCGGTTGCAGGTACGGGTCTTTGTTAGAGTTGGCATGACTGGCATCAATCATGATTTTGTTGCTGACTTTCGCTTTGGCCAAAGCATTTTCAGCGTCTGCAACAGAACCTGCATCATAGTTAGGCTTGCCATTACCGCCACGTAGTACTACATGTGCGTACTGGTTGCCACTGGTACGAATCACCGAAACCTGACCTTGATCATTCAGACCGAGGAAGCTGTGACCGTGTTTCACCGACTGCATGGCATTGGTTGCTACGGTTAAGCCACCATCGGTACCATTTTTGAAACCTACAGGTGAAGATAAACCTGAAGACATTTCACGGTGTGTCTGGCTTTCAGTGGTACGTGCGCCAATTGCGGACCATGAAATTAAATCTTGATAGTACTGCGGTGAGTTCGGATCAAGGGCTTCAGTGGCACAAGGTAATCCTTTCTCGTTCAGTTCCACTAAAAGCTGGCGACCGATACGCAGACCTTTTTCAATATTAAAAGAGTCGTTCATGTCCGGGTCATTAATTAGACCTTTCCAGCCTACAGTGGTACGCGGTTTTTCAAAATAAACCCGCATGACGATATAAAGTGTATCTTTAACTTTTTCACTTAAAACTTTGAGACGATCAGCATATTCGTGCGCAGCAACAGTGTCGTGAATTGAACAAGGACCAATCACCACAAATAGACGCTTATCTTTACCATCCAGAATATTGCGAATAACTTCGCGTCCTTTAAGCACGGTTTGATAGGCTTGATCAGTCAGAGGTAACTCTTTTTTTAATTCAGCAGGAGTTACAAGAGGCTGAATGCTTTGTACATTCACGTCGTCGATGTCAGATTGTGTAATAGGTTTTGACTGTAGTGTATTCATTGCCGTCACTGGTTCGATCATACAAAAGTTTATTCTTAATCTGAATATAACACGAATGTATGTTCACAATGTTATAAAAAAGATCAATATATAGGTCAAAAAAAAGTGATGAATCGTATAGTTAAATTAAACTTTCATTGCTTTTTCAATAATGATCACTTGCGCTGTAGCCGGTTTTTCTACAGCTTTTGCCTTGACTGGATGCAGCATAAAATTCATGCCTAATGCAAATAAGGTAATGCCCAGAATCTTACGGATAATTTTTTCTGGCAGACGGGAACTGATTAAAGTTCCAATGATAATGGCTGGAATTGAACCGACCAGTAACCATCCGAGCAAATGCAAATCTACATTACCGGAACTCATGTGTCCAAGACCCGCGACTAAAGTCAAAAGCACGGCATGCACGACATCGGAGCCAATAATACGAATCATTGGTAAATTCGGGAACATCAGCACCAGTGCCATAATACCGAAGGCACCTGCACCGACTGATGAAAGGGTTACAAATATACCCAGTACAATACCCATAATAATTATATAAGCACGTTTGTCTTTCGCACGAAAATTGACCTTTTCTAAATCCTGCGTCATATCCAGAGCTTCATCTTTACGGAACTTGTTAAAGAAGCGTTCAATGTGACCACGGAATACAATAGAAATACCGGTTAAGGTCAACATGAAACCTAAAACCATGGTCAAAACAGCTTTGTAACTGCTTGATTGACTGAGATAGTTTTCTAATACCCAATGGGTTGCAAATGATGCGGGGATACTGCCTACAGCCAGCCAGATGACAATCGGCCAGACAATATTCATTTTTTTTGCATGAACTAAAGATCCGCAGAATTTTGAAATTGCCGCATACAGCAAGTCGGTCCCGATGGCGATGTGAGGTTCGATTCTAAACAGGCTGATCAGGATCGGGGTCATTAAGGAGCCGCCACCCACACCTGTAATGCCAACGCAGAAACCGACCAACACACCCGCTAAAATAAATTCCAATGGACCAAACATGTTTATATGCCAAATATCAAAAAACGTGCATATGTTATGACTTTTTCATATAAGTCGTTGTCTTGATTATTGATTTGCTTATTCTAAAAAAAGAAATAGAAAATGGCGTTGATCAGCAGGACGATAAAGCCTCATTTCTGAGGAGAAAAAATCGCTTTGCACCGCTATCATGATTAATCTGAAAGATCAGCTATGTTAAACTTTAAAAAATTTGAGGATAAACACTTGCAAAATCGGAAGCTTAAAATCGGTATCGTGGTCGGGGAAGTGTCTGGAGATACGCTTGGCGCTAAACTCATCCGTAGTTTTCGTGAGCAAGGAATTGATGCCGAATTTGAAGGCATCGGTGGTCCGCAAATGATTGCAGAAGGCTTTAAAAGCTATTATCCGATGGATATTTTATCGGTGATGGGCATTGTTGAAGTCTTAAAAGATATTAAAAAACTGTTTGCAGTCCGTGATGGACTGGTCGATATATGGACTAAAGAGCCGGTGGATGTCTTTGTCGGGATTGATGCACCAGACTTTAATTTGCGCTTATCTAAAAGCTTAAAACAGAAAAATTTACCGATTAAAACTGTACAGTATGTCAGTCCTTCAGTTTGGGCATGGCGACAGGGGCGGGTACATGGCATTAAAGCCAGTATTGATTTGGTGCTGTGTTTATTTCCGTTTGAAAAAGCCTTTTATAAAAAATTTGATGTGCCAGCCGCATTCGTAGGGCATCCACTCGCCAGTCAATTGCCTTTGCAAAATCCTCTGATTGAAGCCAAGCAAGAGCTGGGCTTGAATGTTGAACACAAGCATATTGCCCTGTTACCGGGTAGTCGCCGTGGTGAAATTGAAAGACTCGGTCCATTGGTGCTGGATGCCGCTAAAATCGTGAGTCAAAAGCACCCCGAATATGTATTTTTGATTCCTGCAATTAATGATGCACGCAAGCAGCAGATAGAAGCCTTGCTGCAACAATATCCTGCTGATTTGGTGGCTAAAGTTTGCTTAATGGAAAATACAGACACCGAATCTAAAATTGGTCGTCAGGTCATGAATGCCTCAAATATTGTGGCCTTGGCTTCAGGTACTGCCACTTTAGAGGCAATGCTATTACACCGTCCGATGGTGACGTTTTATAAGTTGAATTGGTTGACTTATTTAGTGGTCAAGTTGCTGATCAAAATTCCGTATTATTCCTTACCGAATATTATTGCGGGTAAAAAAGTCATTCGGGAATTGATTCAAAGTGATGCGACGCCGGAAAATTTAGCTGCTGAAATTGAAAAATTGATGAATGTGGAAACCGCACAAATTCAGGCGATGCAGCATATCACCATGCATAAACAGCTGCTTTCCGGCAATAGTGAAGATCCGGTTCAGGCTATTTTAAGTACCTTGAATGTAGCTCCATCTAATCAAACCTGATTTACTGGAACTGCTGGCGATATTGGCTCGGAGTTAAATTAAACAGGCGTTTAAAGGTCTGGCTAAAGGCCGTTTCGGAAGAATAACCGACACGATGGGCAATTTGCTGGATCGAAAGTTGTCCTTCGCGTAAATGCTGCGACGCTAAACGGAAACGATATTGCTGTAAATAGGCCAATGGTGTTTCGCCAACGATACTGCTAAATAAGGTGGCAAATTTAGAGCGCGACATGCAACATTGTTCAGCCAGACTTTCTACGGTCCAGGCCTGATCGGGCTTACCATGAATAACGGCTAAAGCATTGGCCAGTTCGGTATGCGCCAAAGCTCTAAGCCAGTTATTGGAATCGCTTAACTGGGCAATATAATCGCGTACACATTCAATAAATAGAATACTGACCAGATGATCGAGAATTTTGTCGCGACCCGGACGAATTTGATAGGCTTCTACGGCCAAAAAATGTAATCCAATTTGTAGCCATTCAGGGGCCGTACTGCCGGTAATATGCTGAATATGGATATAGTCGGGCAGGGCATTCAGTAACGGACGCGCCATAATGGTATCGATATGGCAGCGGATTGCCAGAATCAGTGCCGGTTCACCGCTGGTACTTCCAAATTCGATGGTAGCTTGCCTTTTTTTATCGAAAAGACCGGTAATATTAAGTGCTTCCACCAGATTGTCTTTATCATTACTTCGGCAGGTATGGTTTTGCCCTGAAGGGATCAGGATCAAGTCTCCCGCCTCGAGCTGCAGCATTTTCTTCGATTCAAATTGAATGTTGAGCGTGCTCGCCAGAACCACATAGCCAATCATGGCATCCTGTTCCTGATAAGCATAGGCCCAGTGACCTTGCGGTTTTAAATAAATATATTCAGATTTATTGAGATGAATATCGTCAAAAATTTTACTTAAGGCATCCATGTCTTATCGTTCTGTCATCATCTAATAAAAATTATAAAAAGCCTTGCTTGATATCCGTATGTGTTTTTAGGTCAAATATTGGCTAGATATGCCAAGGACGTTTGCATAGCTTTTTTGGACGTTTACAACTGTTCTTGAGGACCTATTTCTAGAAATATAACGTTAGAACAAAAAATAGGGAAGATCGCCAACATGAATGCACCAGTAAATTTAAATCAAGCCACACTTCAGACTATGCCCAATGCTTCAGGTTTAGCCCTCGATAAAAAACGCTATTGGTGGTTATTAAGTCCAGGTTTACCTGTGATCGGTATGGGGATTTTGGCTGGCTATCAGTTTGGTCCAAAGGCGACGAAAAAAATCTTTGCTTTGGGCGGACCTTTATTGCTGCATGTAATTATTCCAACAGTTGACGCTATTGTCGGCAATGACAGTAATAATCCTGATGATGAAGAAATCAAGTCACTTGTAGCGGACCCTTATTATGACTGGATTGTGAAACTGTTTATTCCTTTGCAAATGGCAGCTAATCTATTTGCCGGTTATGTGGTGAGTCGTAAAGAAACCTCTTTTCTGGATCAAATTCTTTTGGGAATTTCCATGGGTGCGATTAATGGCGTAGGTGTCAACACAGCACATGAGCTGTCGCATCGACCGCATAAAAAGGATCATTATCTTGCCCATGCGACCTTAACGCCGCTGTTTTACAATCATTTTCGTGTTGAACATCCTTACGGACACCATAAGCGTGCGGCAACCCCTGAAGATCCGGCATCGTCTAAAATGGGTGAAACCTTTTATGAGTTTTGGCCAAGAACGGTATTTGGGGGAATTAAGTCAGCGGTTGAGATTGAAAAAAACCGTTTAAAACGTAAAGGCTTATCATTTTTTAGTAAGGAAAATGAACTGTTTCAAGGCTGGGCGATGAGTGCAGGTTTTCATGCCACCATGGTGAAGCTATTTGGTAAAGATGTCATTCCATATTTGGCGACCCAAGCTTTTTATGGCATCAGTTTATTTGAAATTATTAATTATATTGAACATTACGGTTTAATGCGCGACAAAAAACCAGATGGCTCATATGCGCGTACCATGCCAGAACATAGTTGGAATAATAATAATATTACTACTAATCTGTTTTTATACCAGTTGCAGCGTCATTCAGATCATCATGCCTATCCGACACGTCCGTTTCAGGCTTTGCGTCATTTTGATGAAGCACCTGAATTGCCAAGTGGTTATGCAACCATGTTATTGCCGGCTTTAATTCCATCGCTCTGGTTTAAAATGATGGATAAACGCGTATTTGACCATTATGAAGGTAATTTAAATAAAGCCAATATTCATCCAAAACGCCGTGCGAAAATTTTCAAGAAATTTGGCGTGCTTGATCGACTGTTAAATAAAGAATAGCGGGAATAAGCTGAACATTTAAGATTTTTTGAATACGTCTTTAATTGATAAATCATAAAAAAAGCCCACTCGAGGGTGAATGGGCTTTTTACAATATCGCATTGTATTGATTCTATATGACAATTTAATTACATTTTGCATAACGTGTATTAGGTTAATTTAAGAAATACTCAAATAAACGTCTTTTTAATAGGTTTCAAAAAGTAAGAATATTATCCCAATAAGGAGGGCTTCCAATTTCCTTTAATATAAAATCTAAAACGGTTCTCACCTTTTTTGAACGAATTCTGTTTTCAGGAGAGACTAAATGAATCCCAACAGCATAAGGTTCTACTGTGCAAAGCCATTTAGGGAGTAATTTAACCAATTGCTTGTTTTTAAAACAATCTTTTTCAAAAATCCATGTAGGGAATAATACAATCCCTCTACCTTCCAATGCCGCTGAAAGCAACACTTCAGCATTGTTACTCTTTAAAGGACCTTGGGGTTCTATTTCATTAGGCTTGTCGAGTTCATCTTGGCGAAAGTACCATCTTTGACTCCCCGAAACGCCTTTATAAACAAGGCATTGATGTTTCTGAATATCTTGAGGTGTTTCAGGTGTTCCGTAGCGCTCAAGGTATTCAGGGCTCGCACTCAATACGTAGGTCTGGTCACATACTTTTCTTGCGATCAGTGCTGAATCTTGCAGTGATCCAATCCGAATCGCAATATCGACACCTTCTTGGACAGGATCAATAAATGTATCTGTCAGGATGAGTTCTACTGAAAGGTCGGGATAGATATCATGCAGTTGATTAACAATGCGAGATATATGTAATCGCCCTAGGGCAACTGCGGTATTAATACGTACCAATCCTCTCACATTTGAATTTTTCCCTGTTGCCTCCTCGTTGGCAAAGTCCAATGTATCGAGTACCTCCTTGATTTGGATATAGTATTTCTCCCCAATTTCAGTCAGCCGAACGGATCGTGTATTACGATAAAAAAGCTGCTGTCCAATGTCTTGTTCAAGTTTAGAAATAAACCGAGATACAGAAGAAGAGGGAACTTGAAAATGTTTGGCTGTCGCAGAAAAGCTGCCAGTAGTCGCGACCATCGCAAAGTAACGTAATGCTTTTAACTGCATTTATACTGTTCCTAAAATTATATTGAGCAATTTTATTATTGTGATTATAGCAATTATGTTTTGAAAAAATGATTAATTGTAGCTTTCTGACAACCCAATATAATTCACATCTCTTCTTCCCTCATAAGTAATGTATGAAACAGTTATGGATTTTACCGTTGGTCTTTTTTGCTGGCATGGGGCTATCTATTGAAGCTGGTTTGCTGGGACCATTGGGTGAAGAAATTGGACATATTTGGGCCACATTAGGCATTTTTGCGTTGGGTTCTATTCTATTAACATTTGGTCTTATTTTTGGTCGTCCACGACTCTCTCTTATGTTCAAACAACCACGCTGGCTACTTACAGGCGGCCTGTTAGGTCCAATATATGTCGTCTCTTTAACTGTAGCTACGCCGATCATTGGCGTTGGCTTGACAATGGTAGGTATTTTATTTGGTCAAGTAGCTACCAGCCTAATTATTGATCATTGGGGCTTATTAGGCAGTAATAAACGGGCTGTAGACAAGTATCGTATCGGGGCACTCATTGCCATTTTAGCTGCGCTCTGGCTCATTTAATAAGGAAGCTTTCCCCATGATTTATATAATGTTACTCGTCGTTATTTTTGGTGGAGCTGTCTTATGTGCCCAGTCATCAATCAATGGTCGTCTAGGTTCAGAAGTAGGAGTATTAGAAAGTTCTTGGTTAACATTTGTGATGGGCACAATTGTTAGCTTCTTAATAGCATTCTTCTTTGAACCAAATTATTCTTTAAATTTATTTACCGCTCCAAGATGGCAGTTAACTGGCGCATTTTTTGGTGTTGCCTATATGTTAATAGTTGTGTTTGCTATGCCTAGACTTGGTGCTGCTGCAACAACTGTTGCTGTAATAAGTGGACAGTTAGTAATGAGTTTATTAATTGATAATTTTGGCTGGTTTAATAATACTGTTATCACTATGGATGGATCGAGAGTTGCTGCTCTTTTACTATTAGCTATTGCACTATTTTGTATTTATAAAAGCAGTGCTACTGCCATAATTCAATCCAAGCCGAATTAAAATTAAAAAGGATTTTATTTTAAAATAGTTTCTTATTTTCCTCTCTATCTAACATAATAGCCGTTATATGAAGTAAATTTTTATATTAATATAATAAATATCAATAACTTAAGAATTAAGACTGACTGAAAAAACCGCAAAAAGCCAACTTTGAAATAAGTTGGCTTTTTTATAATCAATTTTGATACTTATGGCCAATAAATTTGTGCGGTTATTTAATCAATTTAAAACTTTTTCCCATGTTATCAATTAGTCCATTGCTCAAACTATTCCAAATTTTTCAGATAAAAAGAGGATAGTTTTTAGCCGATCTTGTACGCATATGCTCACATCAATTCCGGTTCTTTGCGCCTATACGACCTTACTGTAATTTACTATCATGGGGACATAGAGAACAGGAAGTTCCAGATAAGAATAACAAGAGTAAGAACAAGGAATGTAAGATCAGACAGGAGTCAGATCTAAGCATCAAATACGAAAAAGCCCAACAGGATGTCGGGCTTTTTTTATGTCTAAAAATGATTTCCTGTCACTTCAAACTTTTAATCTCTAAAAATAGACAATAATACCAAGCCAAGGAAAATAGCCTAAGTATGCTAAACATTCATTTCTAAAGAGCATATAATTTACTTATCTCGTGCTTAATATCTTCAAAAAATGACACCAGCCTGCAAAGTTTTAAAATCCAATAAAATTGAATTTTCTATTCATGAATATGAACACGATGCCAATGCGAAAAGTTTTGGCCTAGAAGCAGCCGAGAAATTGGGCTTAAGTGTTGAAGAAGTCTTTAAAACTTTATTAGTCACAGATGATAAGAACTATTTTGTAGCGGTTTTACCGGTGAATCACCAATTAAATTTAAAGAAAGTGGCGGCGGCTGTGGGCTGTAAAAAATTACAAATGGCCGATCCTAAAAATGCCGAACGCTTAACAGGTTATCTGGTCGGTGGAATTAGCCCGGTTGGTCAGAAAAAACGTTTAAAAACAGTCATTGATGCTACGGCCCAAGATTTGCCAAAAATATATGTCAGTGGCGGAAAACGTGGCTTGGATATTGGCTTAAAACCACAAGATTTAGCTCAGGTACTGGGTGCACAATTTGCAGATGTACTGGATTCGTAAAAATCTACTGACTTAATTTTAATCTAATCAGCCCTAAAGAAATTTAGGGCTTTTTTATGCAGGTTTTAGCGATTGACGGTACTGACAAAGCCCAGCAAGATGCGATTAAATATGGCTTGGCTGCACCTACCGAACATAGAGCCACAGCTATTGCATGCAAGACTCAATTACAGCCTGAAAAATGGATTATGGGCTGCCTCTGATCGCTTACCAATGTAGACCAGTATTAGGATTTAACAATAAATAATGGATAAAAATAACAAAATCTTCATTGCCGCAAGTCTGGCGAATGGAGCGAGTTTTTCAATGATTTTACCTTTGCTGGCGCCTCTGGTTCGTCAGTTAAAGCTGTCAGAACTGCAAGGCGGCGCCATGGTGTCAGGTGGAGCATTACTCATGGCAATAGCAGCGATTTATATTTCAAAAAATCAAAATAAATTTTCGATATACCAGTTGCTTAGTCTTGGTTTTATCGGCATGACCATTACATGGGGCATTTTCACAGCCGTTCTGGTTTATGGCCTCTCGGTTCAGGTCTCGTTAATCAGCCTGTTTGGCTTGCTTATGCTAGCGCGTGCAGGAACGGGCGTATTCATGGCAATGCCGCAAATTGCCCTGCAAACCTATGTGATGACGCGTTATGCTGATGAACAACAACGCAGCCAGACCATGTCAAAGTTTGGCGCGTTAAACAGTGTAGGGGTAATTATCGGGCCATTTTTAACCACGTTACTGTTAGCGTGGGGCATATTGGCGCCATTATGGGCTGCGATAATCATCTTGAGTTTGATTAGTCTGGTGATTATGTTTGGCTTTGAACGCAGCATCTCATTGCAATCTTCTCAACCGGATCCTGTGCTTATTGAAACCAATAGCGCATCGGACTTTTCTGTTCAGCAATGTTTTGCCTGGCTGCTGCTTGGCTTTAGTTTATATCTGGCCATTGTGACTGTGAATCTGACCGCTGGTTTTTATATCCAGGATCATTTTCACATGAGTATTGTGCAAAGCGCCGTATATTTTTCCCAGTGTTCCTTGATTGTGGGTATTGCCTTAGTGGTCATGCAAAGCCTGATTTCCAGATATCTACAATGGTCGGTTTACCGCCTGTTATGGGTGGGCATTCTGTGCATGACCGCAGGGCTGCTCATTTCGTTACTGACCGAACAGATTCTTATTTTTCAGTCCAGCTATATTCTTTATGGAATTGCTGTGGCGTGTTTAATTCCTGCTTTTACCACCGGAGCGGCACAAAATGCACCGAAGATGCTGCAAGCCAAAGTTGCCAGCTGGTGTACCGCAACCCAAGCCCTCAGTTTTGTTTTGGGCCCGATCGTGAGCACCGGCTTGTATCAATGGCATAAAAGTTATCCTTATTATTTTTTGCTGTGCTTAATGCTGGGTTTGATAATCTTTTTTTCTATGAAGGTTATGGTGCAGCACAAAAAAAATATTATTGAATCATCATGATATAGCTGATCACGCAAGATTTATCAGTCTGACCTTAAGCTATTGATATACAAAGTTATTGGTTTAAAAAATAAAAGTTCAGATCAGGATTTGCCTACTGAGCTGAATAAATTTCAATATTGGCTGAATATTGTTAAGCCAATGCTTTACTCAATTGCATAAAATTCATGGTTAAATAACATGATTGAATTTAATGTGAATTTTTCGTGTTTTTGAAACCCGCTATGCCGGTTGTACCTACGCTTGCACAGGACTATCCTGAGTGGCATAAAGGACGTACGCATTATTCACTGTGGTATCTGGAAATACAGCAACCCGAATTGCTGCATTATTTACACCATCTGCGTCAGCACTTTTCCGACATGCTGTATACGCCTAATAATCGCCAGTTTCATATCACCTTATTTATTTGTGGATTTTTAACTGCACATAAGCAAAAGTGGGATGATGATTTTAGCCATCAGCAATTACAACAGCAGATTGAAATTTTAAATTCCGAGCTAAAATTTTCATTTAAACTGAAGTCCGGCTACTTAAACAGTTTTGAAAGTGCGCTTTTTATTGAAATTGATGATATGCAAGGAAGTTTGGCCGAGATTCGTCAACAGTTATATGCCTGTTCAAAGGAAGTCGCACCTTTAAACTATTGTCCTCATATCACTTTGGGTCTATATAAAGACTATATCAATAGTGATGCAGTGTTTGAGCGCATGCAAAATATTCCACAGCAGCAATTTGAATTTCAGGTCCAGCAATTAACATTTGGAACCTATCATGCACAAACCTTGCAGGGGCCATTAACACCGTACCATCAATTTATTCTGGGTGATGTATGATCCAACTCATTTTAGGCGGCGCCCGCTCTGGCAAAAGTCGTCTTGCGGAACAAATCGCAAAAGATTCAAATCTTAATGTGGCATATATTGCAACGGCACAAGCTTTTGATGCGGAAATGCAGCAACGTATTCAGCATCATCAGGCACAACGCCCAGCACATTGGACGGTGATTGAGGAACCTCTATATCTGGCCAATTGCTTGATAGAACTGGATCAACCCAAGCAAGTGATTCTGGTCGATTGTTTAACCTTGTGGATGAGCAATTTATTGATGCATGAAAATCCTGAATTACAGATGCATCAATGCCAAAAGCTGCTGGATATTTTACCGATATTAGAGGCAGACGTTATTTTAGTCAGTAATGAGACTGGTCTAGGTGTAGTGCCCATGGGCGAGATCAGCCGCAAGTTTGTGGATGAGTCCGGGCGTTTGCACCAGCAGTTGGGGCAGATTGCCGATAAAGTGATGTTTTGCGTCGCAGGTTTTCCGATGATTTTAAAAGGAGAGAAATAATGAACTGGTGGTTAGATGCGTGTAAGACGCCGAGTGCAGAAGCCAGACAACAAGCTGCAGAGCGTCAATTACAGCTCACCAA
>DFAM01000011.1:27826-119020 GCA_002365595.1 Acinetobacter sp. UBA3106
AGACTGCAAGTGATTGACTGCGGTTCAGTCGGTGAGGCTTATGAATATGCAGGCGTTGAACGTCATTGCATTATTCCGGGTACAGCCAACTTTGCCAAACAGCCAGCCATGACTGAAGCGCAATGTATAGAAGCAATGAACCTGGGACGTAAAAGCGTAGAAGATGCTGTTGCTTATAGTGCTTCAATCTATGTCGCTGGAGAAATGGGCATTGGTAATACCTGTTCTGCTTCTGCAATCGCCTGTTTTTTACTGAATGAGCCTGCCGAGCAACTGACTGGTGTAGGTACAGGGATTCGTGAAGAACAGCTTAACCATAAGAAAAATGTCATTAACCAGGCGATTGCATTACACCAGGAGTATGTATGCAATGATGCATTTAAAGCTCTGTGCGCTGTGGGTGGACTGGAAGTGGCGGCAATGGTCGGTGCTTATATCCGCTGTGCGCAACTGGGTTTGCCTATGGTGGTAGATGGTTTTATTACTACAGCCTCTGCATTGGTAGCAGTACGATTAAATCCGGCTGTACGTGACTGGATGCTATTTGGACATCAGTCGGCAGAATATGGCCATCAGCGTTTATTGCAAGAAATGGATGCCAATCCTTTGCTGCAACTTAATTTGCGTCTAGGAGAAGGTAGCGGTGCAGGCGCTGCATTAGGGGTGATTAAACTGGCTTGTAGTCTGCATAACAATATGGCGACTTTTGCTGAAGCCGCCGTGACGGGTGAAAAAGTTTAATCCGTTTAGTTTGAGGAATGATTGAACATGTACAGGATTGATTTACTGCGCCATGGGGAAACGGAGCTGAGCCATACTTTGCGTGGCTCGACCGATGATACCCTGACGAATTCAGGCTGGCAGCAAATGCGTCACACGGTAGATCAATCCTTGAAAAATCATGCACCTATTCAACCTTGGGATGTGGTGTTTAGTTCACCTTTGCAGCGCTGTGCTTTATTTGCTGATGAGATTGCTACCAGTTTAAACCTTGAGCTCATTTTAAATCATAATTTGCAGGAAATGCATTTTGGCGATTGGGAGGCTGTTTCGACTCAAGAGATCTATGAGAAGCAGCCTGCATTGTTGGCACAGTTCTGGGAAAAGCCGACTCAATTTAGTCCACCAAATGCAGAAAGCGTACAGCAGTTTCAGCAACGTATTTTAAATGCGTTGCAACAGATTCAGGGTTTCATGCAGCAAAATAACTATGCACATACAATGGTGATCACGCATGGCGGGGTGATTAAGCTTTTAAAATGTCTGGCTATGCAACAGCCTCTTGATGATATTTTAAAAATGTCAGCCGAATTGGGACAATTCAATCATTTTATTCTGCATGAGGATTTAAGCATTGAATATGTGGAGCAATCAGCATGATGCCTTTTCTTATTGCACTGCAGTTTTTAACAACCTTTCCGGTTCATTTAAAACAGATGCCAAGCAAACAGCAAAATGCTCAATCGTTGCTGTTTTATCCTGTGGTTGGATTGATGATTGGATTGACGCTGTTTGCTATTGCCATCAGCCTAAAAGCCATTCCAATCATTTTATTGAGCAGCTTAATTTTAGTGGTGTGGATCTGGCTAACTGGCGGTTTGCATCTGGATGGCTTGGCGGATACAGCAGATGCCTGGGTAGGCGGTTTTGGCGACCAAGAACGCACCTTAAAAATTATGAAAGACCCCAGCTGCGGGCCAATTGGCGTGCTCAGCCTGATTATTCTGTGCCTGCTGAAATGGTCAGCCCTTTATGTTTTATTGCAACAGCAATTCTATTCAGCCCTGATTTTATTTCCGTTATTGGCCCGTTTAGCGCCGTTATTTTTATTTTTAACGACTAATTATGTGCGTGAAAAAGGTTTAGGCTCTTCAATTGCAGAATTTATTCCGAAAACTGCTGCCGTTATGGTATGTGCATTATGTTTGCTTGCATCGGTCTATTGGGGATGGGCGGGAATCATTTGTGCCATATTGATGACAGGTACCTTGCTTTATTTAAGACATAAATTTATCAAGCGTATTGGAGGAATTACCGGTGATACGGTAGGGGCGAGTATTGAAATTTGCGAGACGGTGGGTCTACTCATTTTTGTGATCAGTCTATTTTATTCTGTTCAATGATAACGTTCTTATATTTGATGAAAAATTTTCATAAAATTTCTCACGTATAATTAAATACTTTCTAAACGATAAATATAATATAAAAATACATAAAATAATTAGATAATAAATTAAGTGAAAAGTATTTTATTCATGAGTTAAGTATTAATAATGCCGCGAAAATAATACTAATTTAAAAAACTTAATCAAAAAATAAAAAATAAGATTTATTGTTTTTTTTATGTAATTTATTTTTATGTATATATTTGAAATAAAATAAAAAATTTAATAAGCAGTGGTTTTTATTTGTATTTTTACATTGTCTTTTTGTTATAAAAATACCTATTTATAGTGATATGAATCTCTTTTTATTTGGCATTTAATCGCGAGTAATCATTTTGATTAAATACGTGGTGCTGATGAAGAGTGGCAGTATGAAATTTTCCAACATTTTATTGATGCCTATTCTCTTGCATTTTTCAGGAAATATTTATGCGGCAAACCAAACTTATTCAGTTGATGTAATCACAACTATTCCTGTGAGTTGTCAATTTTCAAATGTCAGTCCACAAATCATTGTTTCTGAAAAGGGTGGTGTTTCTACAGGAAGTTTTGGTTTGAATTGCAATAAGCAATTTGATCTGAAATTCAGTGCCAAGTCTCTGGAGGAAGGTGGGGGATCTACTTCAGTGAAAGCTGACAATGGAGTGAAGTTGAATACTGTCATCAAGCTTAAGTTTATGGGAAATGACTATGTATTGGATGGGGTGAAACAGATTCGTGCATTAGATCCATCTAGTTCAGAAACAGGAACCATCAGTATAAACCTTGCAAATTCAATTACTCCAGCTACACCTGCTGGAGTGTATCGCGACATTTTGTATTTAGAAGCAACTTTTTAATTACTCATTTTATGAGCGAGAAAAACAATGAAAACATTCACAAAATTTGCTGTGTTCGCAGCAATGCTAGTGGGGAGTGGCTTGACTCAAGCCGCAACAACTACAGCCAGTATTCCTATGGGAGTGGACGTTCCTAAAAGCTGTACATTTTCCAATGTAAGTGCAGGAATTATTATTCCTGAAGATGGAACTAAAGCAAGAGGCTCATTTACGCTGATGTGTAATACAGGTTCTTTTTCAGTTGAATATGCAGCGAATTCCCATGCAAATGGTTCAACAAGTCTAACAAGTACAAATGGGAAAAAACTAAACACGCTTATGAATATTTCTCGTGTTGATTGGGAGCCGGGATTTCCATTTAATGGTTCAGGTTCGGTTGGTTACGGTGGTTTCTATGGAATACCGGTAAATGGTTTTTTTGAAGTCGGTCTGCAAAGCCCAATCACTGCAACAACTGAAGCAGGCGTATATACCGATACTTTAAATATGAATGTGACGTATTAATTTTTAATAAAAAAAGCCAAGAGAACAATCTTATGAATATATTCATAAAATCTGCTGCAATTTTAACAGTCTTATTGGGGAGTGGCTTGACTCAAGCTGCGAATAATACAGCCAGCATTCCTATGGGAGTAGAAGTTCCTAAAAGTTGTTCATTTTCAAATGTCAGTGCAGGAATAGTACTTCCAGAAGATGGTAGCGAAGCTCAAGGTTCTTTCAATCATACTTGCAATATAGATGGAGGATTTAATGTTACTTATTCCCTCGATTCAAGAAGTATTGGTAGCCCAAAAGTAAAAAATATAGATGGTATTAGCCTTCCAATAACAGCACGTATCAAAAGTGAATGTTGTGATTTGTCCTTAGATAATGGTTCACAAACTATTAATTTTTACTACAGCTTTTTGAGTCGACCAGTATTGGGAGTGGTTACAGCAAAATTAATTACTCCAACCACAGCAACCACCCCCGCTGGTGTGTATACAGACACATTCCGTGTCAATGTCAATTATTAGTTTTCACTTCAACTTAAAAACAAACGAGAAAAAATTATGAAAACATTAACAAAAATAGCTTTAATAACAGTTGCAGCTTTATCTAGCGCTTTAACTCAAGCTGCGACCACTTCTGCAAGCATTCCTGTTAGCCTGACAATTACAAAAAAATGTACCATCAGTGATGTAGTTACCAATATTGTCATTCCAAATGATACAACAAGTGGTACAGGCAGTTTTAAAGTAACTTGCAATACCCCGTATAGCATTAGCACAAGTACTTCAAATACTACAAATGCAACAACATTTGTAAAATCCACTACAAATGCAAGCCATACATTAAATACCAATATTACGGTTGATTTGAATGGTGCGGCTGTACCGGTAAACGTAGGTACACCGTTGGCTAAACCAGGTTTAGTAGTAGATACCTATAATGTAAATGCTGCACTGGTAGCTGCGGTGGTCGCAACTACACCTGCAGGTACATATAACGATACTTTAAATATTAGTGTGGATTACTAAATTTAAATTTTCATGGAGAATAAAATCATGAAAAAACTATTTTTAGCCTTAACAACATTAATGCTTGCTGCTCCAGTTTTTGCTGCAACAGCAACTTCATCTATTCCGATGAGTGTTGAAATTGCCAAGCAATGTACTTTTTCCAATGTTGGGTCTGAAATTATTCTTAAGGAAGATGGCTCAGATACGACTGCAGGTTATACAGTAACGTGTAATACTCCATATAGTATTTTTACTGATAATGCAAAATGGTACCAGGGTTGGTATTCGTATATTTCAAATGCTCAGAATGAGTGGTTAAAAACTGGTGTAGGCACTCGTGCAGTTCGCGATAATGCGTTAGTTACCTTACATACAGGAACACCACTTGCTAGACCTGGTTATTCTGTAGATGACTATGAGGTTAGGATTCATGTTTCGACGCCTATCACGGCAACCACGCGTGCAGGTGTATATACAGATACTTATTTAGTAAGTGTATATTATTAATTTATAAAATAAAAAATGCATAAAAGGTAATTCATTTATCTTTTATGCTTGTTTCATTGTGAATAACAAATAAATTTTAAAACTTGGGGTGAAATAAATATGAAAACTGTAAAAAATAAAAACGGTTTTTTATTTGCATTATTAACGTTAATAGCACCGGTAGCACATGCAGATCTCACCATTTCACCCGTTCAATTATATATTTCTGGTGTACAGCAACAACGTAGTACTACTGCAAATTTAAATACCAAAGGTGAAAAAACAGATCGTACCTATGAAGTCAGTGTATTTCGTTGGTCTCAGGATGAACAGGGAAATGATATTTTAACCCCTGATACTGAGTTAGTGGTAAATCCCAAGGCTCTTATTTTAAAACCCGACAGTAATAAAGTGATTCGTTTCGGATTTCGTCAATCTATTGAAGCCATGAATTTAAAACAAGAAGCCACTTGGCGGGTGAAATTCATCGAAATTCCATCAGCACTACAAAAAACAGGCATGAGTATTGCGTTGAACTTTAGTGTTCCTGTATTTGTAGGTAATGGCTTTCAACCTGACATGTCTTTTCATTTTGTTAAAGACTCAAAAAACAATACTGTTCTCGTGGCTAAAAACAATGGTAAAGCACATTTTCAAATGACTAAATTTAGTCTTCAAGATGTATCAGGCAAAGTATTAAAAGATGTAGATATGATGAAATATGTTTTGCCAGATCGTCAAATTTCTATTCCTTTGGATGGTTTTCATCCTGCCTCTTTAAAACAATTAAAGTTTGTTATGGCATCTGCTAACTCAAAAAAATCCGTTATTTATGATATTTCGGAGCAATAGCGTATATGGGTAAACCCAAATATAATCTGATATTCCTTGCGCTTTTGCTTATGGTTCGACCCGCTCACGCATCAGCAAATGCAGTGCCGGGGGCTGAACATAACGAAGACATACAGCAAGATGCAATTCTTGGATTATGGATCAATGGCATAGATCAACAGCAAGATGCTGTACTGACAGTAGTAGAGCAAAAAAAATATATTGAATGTAGTGTTTTACAAGCTAATTTTATGGATATTGCCAAGTTTCAGCAAATCAACCAAATGGGAATCCCATATTGTCTTATTTCTGAAGCTGATATTAACGTCGTTGAGGATATAGATTCACAATTGCTTAAAGTGAATATTCCGACCCATTATATGCAAGGTCAACATATCCAGAATGCTGAAATGCAACTTCCAGAATTACCAGGTTTAGGCGGATTTTTAAATTACGATGCCTTTTATCAACAGGGTGACTATTCCAAACAAGCCAATGTAGTGGCTGACTTAGGTCTATTTTGGAAAAATACATTTTTTAATCATAGTCATATTTTTCGCAAAAATTATCAAAATGGCGATAATGAAAACTTTCAGAACAGTACCCGATTAAATACCTCTTTAATCTTTGAGTTTCCGAAAAAATTAACCACTTTGCAATTGGGGGATAATGTCAGTACCAATACCGGATTGTCCCAGTCATATTATTTTGGTGGTTTTCGTTGGGGTACTAATTTCACGTCACGGCCAGATTTTGTCTATTGGAATACGCCGTCATTCAAGGGTAGTGCACTGGTTCCTTCTACTATTGACTTAATTATTAATGGTAATAAAGCCTATAACTCAAAAATAAACCCCGGTGAATTTAATATTGATAGCAATATTAACTTTCGCGGTTTAGGCAGTGCAGAAATGGTGGTGCAGGATATTATGGGCAATAAGACGGTACAGAATATTCCCATTTTTGTGAGTGAACGCTTATTAAAGCAAGGTCTGACAGATTATAGTCTTTCAAGTGGCAAGTTACGCTATAACTATAGTGAACAAAGTGATGATTATCGGGAATGGTTTGGAAGCGCTTATTACCGGCGTGGCATCACAGATAAAACGACTTTGGGCACCGTCATGGATTATAGCCATGACTTAAAAAGTACAGGATTATTGTGGAGCCAGTATTTATATAAATTAGGTTTATTTGAACTGAACTCTGCTTATAGCCATGCAGAAAAAGGTGATGGTTATACGGTCAGTACAGAATTTAAAAGAGATAAAGAAAAATACAGTCTGGGTTTAAAGACACAATATTACAGTCCCAAATTTCTCATGTTAGGTATGGAAGATATCAAGGATCAATTTCTACCTGAGCGGGAAAGCTTAATTTATATATCTAAATCGGGTATTCCTGTTTTAGGGAATTTATCTTTTAGTTATGTCGAACAGAATTATAGAAAAGCGACCGAGCGTGATGATCAACGTATTTTTACCCTGCGTTCCAGCCGCAGTTTATTTGACAATTTAAGCATGTCTGTTGGGTTTAGTTATGATGCAGGCGATCAAAATGATCATCGTGTCGATTTATCACTCAGTTATCGTTTTGACGATAAACATGCTGCATATTTTAATCAGACCGATTCAGATTCGAGCAATCTGACTTTTGTTAAAAATACCTCACAGGCCGTTGGCATGGATTATGCGATCGGGGCTGGACGAGCGAATGAGCAATACACTGGAAATGTGGCGACACGTCTTAAAACGCAAGTAGGTGATTTAGATTTACAGTATTTACAGACTGGAAGTAACAACAGTTATAGTGCGACTTTCCATGGCGCATTGACCTGGCTGGGGCGAAGTGTGGATTTAACCAAATCGGTCAATAATGGTTTTTCTTTGGTCAAAGTAACCGATAGTCCACAAGTCGATGTATATCGTAATGATTTATTGATTGGTAAAACCAACAAGTACGGCGAAATATTTGTGCATGATTTAATTGCATATACCAATCAACATCTTTCATTTAATGAAAATCAACTGCAAATTGAAGACAAGGTAAGCATATCGCGTAAAACCATTATGCCATTGAACAGACGTGGCTATATTGTGGAATTTCCAGTGCTGCATACACGAGAAGCCAGCTTTAAACTGGTCAATGCACAGGGGCAAAGTTTGGCTCAAGGCAGTCAGGTGACAGTCGATGGAAATAAGGAAGATATTTATCCCATCACGAGTGATGACATTGTGACCATTTATGGTTTAACCAATGGGCAACATCGTTTAGACGTTCAAATTTCAGCAACTGAATCATGCCAAGTTACTTTAGATTTAACAGCGGATGAATCCAGTGATACGTCACGAACTTTAGTCTGTAAATAGGTGAGCACATGAAATCGATAATCTTGAAAATTTTAGCGAGTAGCGTTTTTTATTTCATGTGTTCGCAGGCTTTTGCTGTATGTACCATTTCCGATACTGGCTCAGGAACCATACGGCTTCAACCTACCACGCGAAGTACATCGACTATACAACTCGATATTAAATGTGATGATGAATTTAATATCAGTTTTAGTAGCCAGAATTTAGTGGATGCAAGTGGCAACAGCACATTAAAAAATGAATCTGCCGCAGCATTTACAAAGTTAAAGACCTCCATTCCAGTCCGCTATGACTTGTCTGGCGATGCCGGTTCCCAGTGGCGGCTCATAATAAATCAGAAAAAAAAGGCTAAGCATAGCTATCTTATCATTGCCAATTTGGGAACTGTGAATCTGGCCAGTTTGGCTGCGGGGGATTATAAAGATCGCATTGCGGTTTCGATTGATTATTAATCAAATGATAATTTCAGGACATGGAATGATTCATATCCTGAAATATTTTAGAGAAATTTAACCAGGAAATGAATAATACCCGGTCCCAGCAGCACCATAAATACTCCTGCAAGCACCATGGTCAAGCACGCCACCACACCTTCTTCGCGATGACGCATAAAGGCTTTACTGGTGCCAAAACCATGGGCTGCATTGCCAAAAGACGCGCCTTGAGCAAAGCGTGAATTCAGCTTCAGGGCAAGTAGCAGCACATCACCCATCGCTACACCGGCAATCCCGGTAATCATGGTAAATAAAATCACCAATTCAACCGAACCACCTATGTTGGAGGTGAGTTCCATGGCAAAAGGTGTGGAAATAGAACGAGCCATCAAACTGTAAGATGTGGCTTGGTCAAAATGAAATAATTTTGCCAGATAAAATGCGCTGATCACACCGACAATCATGCCTACCACAATTCCTAAACTAATCGACAGGGCATGTTGCTGAATGACTTTACGATATTCATAAATAGGGATGGCAAAGGCAATGGTTGCTGGTCCTAACATCCAGATCAGCCACTGATTTTCTACCATATAGGTGTCATAGGAAATATTGAAGAGCAGCATCAATATCACCACGATAAAGGGAACAAAAATACCCGGTGCTAACAGCATGTAGGGATATTTTTTATGCAGTTTTTTAGCTCCTACATAACAGATGAAGGTCCCGATAAAACACATAAATGCAGTCAGGTTCATGTTATTTTCCCTGCTCTAATAGGTGTTGGGCAGGTGATTTATGCTTTAAACGAGCTTCCAGCTTAAACCCGAAATATACGCTATAAGCTGTAGCTACCATCACCAAAAAAGTGCCGATCACGACCGATAAAACCAGTTGCCAGCCTTGAGTCAAAAGCAGGTCCTTATATTTAATAATGCCAACCACACAGGGAATAAATAACAACACCAGTTCACTCAGAATAAAATCTGAACCGGTCTTGATCCATTGCAGTTTAAATAGGCCACTCAGTAAAGCGATTAAAACCAGTAATAGACCAATAACCCCGGCAGAAACCGGTAAATTGAGCGCTCGTTGTATGAGTGAGGAAATCCACCAGATGAAGATGAGCAGACTGAGCTGTGAAATAATCTTGGCAATATAAATTAATTTTGGAACAAGTGAAGAGGTAGACATAATCAGGAGATATCAAAACTTGAAGGTATTTTAAATTTGACCCTATGTTTATATTATGAATAATAAAAAAAAGATTATGCTGAAATGGAATGATCATTGGATATTAAGAGTCTAAGCATGTTCGTTAAAATTGTGCAATTGCAAAGTTTTACCCGAACAGCTGAGGAAATGTGTGTAACCCAACCCACCATCAGTAAAGCCATATATCACTTGGAACAGGAAATTGGTGTGCCTTTATTTCATAAGGGAGAAGCCGGACGTAAAAGGGATGTCAGCTTAACGTATACGGGTGAACAGGTGTATCAACATGCCTTGACCATACTTGAACAACAGCAGCAGATCTTTGCAACTGTGAATAAAATCAAGCAGCTAAAACAGGGAAAATTAACTTTAGGCTTACCACCCTTAGGTTCTGTTTTGCTCAGTAGTTTAATTGCCAAATTTCACAAGCAATATCCAGATATAGAATTAAGCTTTCTGGAGGTGGGTGCCTCTGCAATTGAAGAAGCCATTTTGGCGAAAAAAGTCGATGTCGGCATTTTACTGGGACATTTAAAACCGGTACTCAGCGGTATTCCCATTATGGATTCACCCATGTGCTTACTGTCACGCAAAGAAACCCAGTGGAAAGCTAAAAAAACCGTTCAATTGATTGAATTAAAAGAAGAGTCATTTTTATTATATGACGATTCCTTCAGTTTAAATAACATGATTATTCAGGCAGCTAATCATGCAGGTTTTGAACCCAAGGTAATCTGTAAAAGCAGCCAGTGGGACTTCATTGCCAAAATGGTCGAATCGGATGTCGGGATCGCATTATTACCGAAAATCTATTGTGAACAGCTGGATCAGACAAAATATAACGTGAGCGTGCTAGAAAGCCCAAATCTGAACTGGACATTGAGCATGGCGTGGAATACCACGGTTGCAATGAATCCTGCCACGCGGGCATGGCTGAAAATTATTGAGCAAAATCAGGATAAAATTCATTTTTAAAAGAGGATGTTTTTAAAAAAATCCTCCCTGTAGAACGCCAAGAACGTTAAGTAGTTCCTCTAACTGAAAAAGGTTCAGAGCTTATCCAATTTTAAGGACTATGGCACATTGGGAAGATTAGTGGATGAATGAAGCTTTAGGTCAGCCGTTCATTTAGGCAACATTATTTCAACTATCTAAAACGATATAAATAACATCCTGGGAATTTATCCACCGAACTTATAGACAATTCGGCGGTTTAGGAATGCCTGCCAGACGACTTAAATGACGTGCCACCAGACCGGTATTAAACTGGTCTTGCAAGACGGCATTATTGATATCGGCACTGACGGTTTTCATCAGAAATTTGATCAGTGGACGAGTGGCAGGTGAATGCCCGAACTGTTGATAGAACTGGCGTACGGCATGTAAAACTTCAAAATGCCACGCTGTAAGTTGCAGCTCCAGAGAATTTGCCAGTTCTTGAGCCACTTGTTCATTCCAGATGGTGTAATCGACTAAGTGACCGTCTTGATCGAGTTCTAGATTCATCATTAATCTCATTAATTCATGCGAATACAGCGGGTATAGTTCAGGCAAATATCTGCGAATTCTGCATAAGAAATCACTTGTAAATTTTCGGTTTTTTGGCCTGCGAGAATTTCCGCATCGGTGTCCAGTACATAGATATTGTTTAATTGTTGCAGGAATGGATGCGACAGTTGTAAGACCGATTCACCCATCAGCACAATCGTATCTTCAGGGCTATGAACCTGTTGCAATTTTGCCAGTACAGACGGAGTTGCTGAGAAAGTACTTTGTACCAAATATAAGCTTTTATTCGACATAATCAGTTTACTCTTCAACTTTACCAGTACAGTACAAAATCAAAACTTTGAATAAAATCAGCATTTAACTCAACAAATTCAATATCCTGTTGAGCATTGGTCACAAAGTGTGAGTTTTGATGTCTATTTTCGACCAAAATTGGACTAAGATCATAAAATTCAAAGCTATCGACCATATTGGATGCCACTTTAAAAGCATGCTTGAGTTGCTCAAATTGCAGTTCGGCATTGAGTAAACTTAAGGCGGCATCTTGCAGTAAGACTTTCACTTCACAGCCAAAAGTTGCCAGTACCATCGTGGCAGACAGGCTTTCGTGCACTTGCAGATTGGCCAGATTAGCTTGGGTTAAAATAACGAGTACAGATTTCACACAATTTACCTTTTAAAAGCAACAATGACCAAAAAATATCGCCTTAGAATTGAATCAGACGTTGTGTTGATTGCACTGCATCGGCGAGTTCACCCAGGCCAACCAGTTCAAAGCCTTGTGCAAGATTGTGTTGGCTAATTTGATGTCGTTTCGCATTTTCCTCATCGCTAATACCACGGGCCAAAGCAGCACTGACACATACCGGTAAACGAATTGCCAGTTTCTGCCATTCTTCAGTCAAGTTACGCTGATCATCCGGAACCCATTGCAAGGCATTCGCAACATTTACACCGTCTTGATAGAAGAACACGCGAAATGCCTGGTTTTTAGCGTGTAAAGCCTGAGCCAGACCCAAGGCATGCCAGGCATAGATTGAGGTTGGAGCAGAGGTAATTAGTAATAAGGTACTCATCGAACTTCACTTGAGGAATGCCCAATCGATATTGATGCATCCGAACTTCATAAGAAAAGGGTAGTATACAATGATTTTAGTGACTGGTGGTTTAGGCTTTATAGGCTCACATATTGCGTTAAGCCTGATGGCTCATGGACAAGAGGTCATCATTGTCGATAATTTATCCAATGCAACTTTACAAACCTTAGAACGACTTGAATACATTTCCGGCATGTATGTGCCTTTTGTCAAAATTGATATCCGAAATACCCCAGCTTTAAACAAAGTTTTTGAACAATATTCTGTAGAAGCGGTCATTCATACCGCCGGTTTTAAATCGATAGAAGAATCCGTACTTAAACCGCTGGAATATTATAACGACAATGTTAGCTGTATTATGAGTCTGCTGCGTGCCATGCAGCGTACCGGCATTCGTACCTTAATTCACTTATCCAGTTTGGCGGTCTATGGTCAGTCAAGTTTAATCCTGACTGAAGATCTTCCTTTTAACTATTCTTATCCCAATCCCTACGTGAAGTCACAGCAAATGACGGAAGAAATCATCCGCGATACCGCTTTGACCGACAGTGAATGGAAAATTGCCATTTTAAGGTTGTGCAATATAGCGGGTGCATTTGAACATGGTGTGCTGGGGGAGTTTGTTGCGCCATTGCCGAAAAATATTATTCCTCTGGCTTTACAGGTTGCGGCGAGGAAACGTGAATATATTGAGCTGCGTCAGCAGGCACAAACTCTAGATCGTACCGTTGAACGTAGCTTTTTGCATGTATTGGATTGCTGTGATGCCATTTTTGCTTCTCTACAATGGTTAAGGACTCAGCCTTATACCTGTGATGCTTTTAATATTGCCGGGCAGAATATATCTATTCGAGCTTTACTCAGTGAAGTGGCAAAAGTCACCCAGGTAGAAATGAAAACGGTCGATGCGCCGTTTTATGCCTATGCTGAACTTGATCAGGTGGGGGCGACCTCAGGAAAAGCCCATGAAATTTTAAAATGGCAACCTAAGCGCAGCATTACCCAAATTATTGAGGATGCGTGGCGTTTTTATCAGCAAACGCTTAAGGGAAATTAAGACAAGATGAATTTAAAAATATATGAAAATAATTATCATTTACAATTAAAAGATGTTTGATTAAGATCATTAAATATGTCAAAACTGATGAATTGGCTTAAGTAACAAAACTACATGGATATGAGGTAGAGCATGCAAACACGTATTGAACATGACACTATGGGCGATGTAGAAGTTCCGAGTGAAGCAATGTGGGGTGCGCAAACACAGCGTAGTTTGCAAAACTTTAAAATTGGTCAGGAACGTTTACCACGAGCGATGATTCGGGCGATGGGTCTGGTCAAAAAATCCGCTGCTATTACCAATGCCGAATTAGATCAAATTCCGCATGAACTGTCACATTATATTGTGGGTGCAGCAGAAGAGGTGATTGCCGGGAAGTGGGATAGTCAATTTCCACTGGTGGTGTGGCAAACTGGTTCAGGTACGCAAAGCAATATGAACTGTAATGAAGTGATTGCCAATATTGCCAACCAGAAACTGGGCAATCCTTTGGGTTCGCAAAAGCCGGTCCATCCTAATGACCATGTTAATCGTGCACAATCGACCAATGACTCTTTTCCAACGACCATTCATGTAGCAGCAAGCTTACAAATCAATGAATTGCTGATTCCTGCGGTACAACGTTTACGCGATACTTTAGCGGATAAATCTCAAGCGTTTTCAGACATTGTCAAAATAGGCCGTACCCATTTACAGGACGCAACACCGTTAACGCTCGGGCAAGAATTTAGTGGATATGTATCACAATTGGATCATGCCTTAAAACGTCTGCATTATGCTTTATTGGGTTTATATGAATTGCCTTTGGGAGGTACAGCAGTCGGAACAGGCTTAAATGCACATCCTGAATATGCCGTAAAAGCGGCAGCACAATTGGCTACATTAACCGGTTTGCCATTTGTGACGGCTCCTAACAAATTTGAAGCTTTGGCGGCACGCGACGCGGCAGTATTTGCCTCTGGTGCCTTAAAAACTTTGGCAGCGAGTTTGAATAAAATTGCCAATGATATTCGCTGGCTGGCCAGTGGTCCGCGTTGCGGTTTTGGGGAAATCCGTATTCCTGAAAATGAGCCGGGTTCAAGCATTATGCCGGGCAAGGTCAATCCGACCCAAAGTGAAGCCATGACCATGGTGGTGGCGCAAGTGCTAGGTAATGATACAACCATTAATGTTGCCGGAGCTTCAGGAAACTTTGAGCTGAATGTATTCATGCCGGTCATTGCATTTAACCTGTTGCAATCGATTCAACTGTTAGGCGATGCCTGTAACAGCTTCAATGATCATTGCGCCGTTGGCATTGAGCCAAACCGGGAAAAAATTGATCATTTCTTGCATAACTCACTGATGTTAGTCACTGCTTTAAATCCGGTGATTGGTTATGAAAACGCTGCCAAAGTGGCAAAAACAGCTTATAAGGAAGGCAAAACCTTAAAACAGGTCGCAGTCGAATTGAATCTGGTTACTGCTGAACAGTTTGATGCGGTGGTAATTCCTGAAAATATGGTTTCACCTAACGTGAAATAGGCAGCTAAAGGCTGGAACAGCTATCAATTGAACATCAGTGGTTTTTATCTGGGGCATATATGCGTACAATATACGAAGAAATTAACTGCTGATGATTGATTATGCTTGATGTTTATTTAACAGATGTTCAGAAAAAGGTGCAATTTAAGGATTATCCGGGTGAGCATCCTGTTAAATTTATTTTGAATTTTAAAAAGATTTTTCCGAGTGTGATGGAATTATTGCTTCCGGTTCTGCCGAGCGATGAAAATCTGGATGAAATGACCTGGGAATCGACCACTGAAGATTTTGAATTATTCAAATTATTACTCAGCGGCTGGGGCGTGATTGAATTACGTTTAAATGCGATTTCTCAATTTAAAAATAAAAACTATGCCGATCAGCTGGTGAAAACTGCACAGCAAAAGCGTAAAGAATTTGCTAAAGCCCAAAAAACCCTAAAAACAGTTGAACTAGATTATTTGTTTATGCACGAAATTCATGCACTGATTGATGCAGAACTGGTTGAAATTGGTGAGAAATTCTATTTGCCAACACTGCGTGATTTATGGAAGCACAAAGTTCCGCAAAATGTATTGAATGCTAAATTTTAGAGCAGTCTAAAATACAATCATAATCCTCCATATATTGGGGGATTTTTTATGACTGTTTTATAAATAAAAAGACGGATTTAAATGAGCTATCCGTTTCTATATAAAAAATTAAAGATTTAATTATCAATAAAATGTACTAGAAATTGGAATTATTATTGCATATGGTAAGACAGCAACAAATTTTCCTCAGTATTGTTATAAAAGTTGATATTTCACATTTTATTAACAGTCAAAGGGTGTTGTATCAAATCTTCCCGAAGAAATATTATAGGATTTCATTCAATGTCGAATCAGTTTTTAGATTTAATTAATAAACGCCGTACCATTTATGCGGTGGGTAAAAATGTAGAGCAAAGCCCAGAATATTTAACTGATTTGATTAAGCATGCGATTAAGCAAAGTCCGTCATCTTTTAACTCACAATCTTCACGTGCCGTGATTCTGTTTAATGCCGAGCATGAAAAATTTTGGGATTTTGTCAAAGAAAAACTGAAGTCTTATGCCAAAGATGAAGAAAGTGCGGCAAAAACCAGTGCCAAAATGGACAGCTTTGCAGCAGGTGTGGGTACAGTTTTATTTTTTGAAGATATGGATGTGATTAAAGGTCTGCAAGAGCAGTTTCCATCTTATGCAGAAAATTTCCCAGTCTGGGCAGAGCACTCAACAGCCATTGCCCAGTTTGCGACCTGGACAGCGTTACATACAGAAGGCCTGGGTGCTTCACTTCAGCATTACAACCCGATTGTCGATGAACAGGTGCATGCAGAATGGGATATTCCAGCTTCATGGAAACTGCGTGCCCAACTGGTCTTTGGTTCAGTAGAAGGCGAAGCCAAAGAAAAAGCTTATATGGATGATGCAGTCCGTTTTAAAGTATTTAAGTAATTCATAATCTTACGAAATCCCCCTTTATGACAGGGGGATTTCTTGTATTTAGCTAATGATTTTAATTTTTTCTGGCGCTATCGTTAAGCAGCTTTAACGGTTTTGCTTTTTACTTTATGTCCATGTAGCACATAGTAAAAGCCAATACAGCATAAGGCAGCAATCGCGCTATACATATACAACTGCGCGTAATCGATATAATCCAGCGCCATACCAATGAAATAGGGACCAAAACCTAGACCCGCATCCAGGAAGATGAAAAAAGTCGAGGTGGCAAAGCCCATACGGTCGAGTGTGGTACTTTTTACGGCCACGGTTTGGCACACCGATTGAATGTTGCCATACCCCAAACCCAGTAGACCTGCACAAATTAACAGTGTTGCCGGACTATGTGCCTGGCTGAGTAAATACAGGGCAAAAGCCATAATAATAAATGCCGGATACATAATGATATTTTCACCTTTACGATCCATCAGCGGGCCGGTAAAGGGACGTGAAAATAAAATCGCGATCGCATACATCAGGAAAAAGAACGAAGCTGTTTCTACCAGATCAATTTCTTTGGCATAGAAATTTATAAAGGATAAAACCCCTGAATAGCAAATTGATGTCAATAACATGATGATTGAAATCGGCAAGGCTTTCATTTCAATAAACTGGGAAATAAAACTTGGTTTTTTCACATTGACTTGAGTTTCAATGGTTTTAGGGTGTTGTGGCAAGTTAGGCACTTCAATCAGCAAAGCCACGATTAAACAGCTCATAGCGACCAGGCTAGATAAGGCAAAAATCGCAGTATAGCCGACGTGAAGCATCATCCAGATGGCCAGAAACGGACCAATCGCGGTACCTAAAGTGCTGCTCATACTATAGTAACCAATACCTTCACCACGACGGGTCGGCGGTAAAATCTGGGCGATGATGGTTCCCAATACAGTCGATGCCATACCCATCATAAAACCATGCATGAAACGCACTCCCAGCAAAGCAGCGACATTCATGGGAATAAAATAGAATCCTGAAAAAATCAAAAATCCAATTAAACCCACAATCATGGTGGTTCTGTGTCCAAACCGTTCTAGAAACTTACCAACAAATAAACGACCAATCAGTGTACCGACAATAAACAGACCCGAAACCAAACCCGCTTGTGCCGTAGTTGCACCGAGCTCAGCAACTGCGTAGCCAACAATAACCACTACTAGAAGATAAAAGGTCAGAACCAGCTGAAAGTTAATTGAGCTGACAAGAATAAAATTTTTGGTCCATAAGGGCGTATTTTCACTCATGACTGGCTACCTTTCATTTGTTGCAGATGTTCCATAAGTTTATGCAGGGTATCGAGCGTGCTCTTTTGAGCAGCAAGCTCTAATGGCACTAAAAGCTGTTGTTCAAATTCATCCAGTTTTTTTGAGCATGTTTTAAAAAGCTGTTGACCATTGGAACTCAGGATCAATTTTTTTTGGCGTTTATCCTCAGTATCGACCTGCTCTAAAACGTCCAGTTGCATCAGTACATGAATTCTTTTTGCAATTGATGGTTTGGAAATATTCAGATATTCAGCAATGTCGATAGAGGTACAGCCTTGTTTAAGCTGAATGACATACAGTACCTGCCACAAGGAATAATTCAACTGATGTGGCAGTAAAAGAGTATTGATTTCATCACTCATTAAACGTGCACAGCGTAATAATGAAGCACGAAATTTAAGTGGATCTGGCATAATGGTTAGCTAGGGTAACTAAATTAATTAAACTTTACGCCTCTTTGGTTGATTGTTCAAGTATTAAGCCCATAGATAAATCATAACGATTCATGAATGGCTGCATGGCAAGTCAGTAAAAAAATCAGGAAATAATAAATCAACATACTTTGCTTAATCTTTAGGCGTATGCTGAAGCAGCACAAATTAAAAAAAGAGCGCGACTGTTAGCTGCGTGCTTAATCACCATATCAATGAATTAAAAAAGGTGATGTTATGGATTTAGGATTAACAGCTCTCGAATTGGCTCGAGTTCAATTCGCTTTCACCGTCTCTTTTCATATCATTTTTCCCGCCATTTCCATTGGTCTTGCAAGTTTTCTTGCTGTTTTAGAATGGCGCTGGCTCAGAACCCAAAATCCGGTCTATCAAGACCTGTTTAAGTTCTGGGTTAAAATATTTGCCATTGCCTTTGGTATGGGCGTGGTGTCCGGCGTGGTCATGAGTTACCAGTTCGGAACCAACTGGAGTGAATTCTCACGTATTTCAGGCAGTGTAACCGGACCGCTACTGGCCTATGAGGTGCTAAGCGCATTCTTTCTGGAAGCAGGCTTCCTAGGCATCATGCTGTTTGGCTGGGGACGGGTCGGTCCTCGGGCACATTTCTTTGCCACGGTTATGGTAGCCCTTGGAACATGTATTTCCATGTTCTGGATTCTCTCATCCAACAGCTGGATGCAGACCCCGCAAGGTTTCAGCATTGAAAATGGCATTATTGTTCCGCAAGACTGGCTGGCTATTATATTTAATCCCTCTTTCCCATATCGCTTGGCGCATATGGCGATGGCTGCATTCTTGGTCTCAGCCTTGCTGGTTGCCAGCACAGCAGCATGGCATTTGCTTAAAGGTCGCAGGGATGAAATGGTAAAAACCTCTTTTTCCATGGCCTTATGGATGCTGCTGGCGCTTACACCTTTGCAGGTGCTGATTGGCGATTTGCATGGGATCAATACTTTGAAGCATCAGCCTGCAAAAATTGCCGCAATAGAAGGGCACTGGGAAAGCAATGATAATGAAGGCATGCCGCTGTATTTATTCGGGATTCCCGATATGCAGGCAGAAGAAACCAAATATGCGATTGGCATTCCAAATGTGGGAAGCCTGATTTTAACCCATTCCATGCAGGGTAAAGTTCAGGGCCTGAAAGATTTTGCACCTGAGGACCGGCCAAATTCTACCATCGTATTCTGGAGCTTCCGGATTATGGTCGGGCTAGGCATGCTGATGCTGTTATTGGCCCTTACCGGTTTGTGGCTGAGACGAAGCGGTCGCTTTTATGAAAGTCCATGGTTTCATCGCTTTGCACTGATTATGGGACCCTCCGGCTTTATAGCCTTGCTTGCGGGCTGGATTACCACCGAAGTGGGGCGTCAGCCTTGGGTGGTTTATGGCGTGATGCGAACCAAAGATGCATTATCCCCAGTATCGGCAGAACAGGTCGGATTAACCCTGATTATCTTTGTCGTAGTGTATTGCGTGGTCTTTGGAATCGGCATTTATTACATGCTCCGAATCATGCATAAAGGTCCGGAATTTGTTCATTCAGTGCCGCATAGTGAAGAAAAAGTCATCCAGGCTTCACATCGTCCATTGGGCAGTACCGATGAAGAGCTGGATGGGCCACCGCTCGACAATCACCAGGAGAATGACAAATGATTGATTTATCTTTTATCTGGATTGTAATTATTGCCGTTGGCGTGCTGATTTATGTGGTATTGGATGGTTTTGACTTAGGCATTGGCATCTTGTTTCCTTTCTTTAAAACGCAAGAAGAACGTGATGTGATGATGAATACCGTTGCTCCAGTATGGGATGGCAATGAAACCTGGATGGTATTGGGCGGGGCAGGCTTGTTTGCGGCATTTCCCTTAGTATATTCAACGGTACTTTCTGCGCTATACCTGCCCATTATTCTGATGGTGGTCGCGCTTATTTTCCGCGGAGTGGCTTTTGAATTCCGTTTTAAATCCAGACGTAATCGGCATCTTTGGGACATGGCCTTTATTGGTGGTTCGATTTTAACCGGATTTTTCCAGGGCATGATTTTAGGCGCATATATTCAAGGCATCAAAACCACCAATGGCGTATATACCGGAGGTGGTCTGGACTGGCTGACGCCGTTTTCAGTCTTTACCGGCATCAGTGTCGTGGTGCTGTATGCCACTCTGGGCTGCGGATGGCTGATCTTTAAAACCGAGACAGACTTGCAAAATCGAATGTTTCAGCTCATGCCGAAGCTGATTATTGCCTTATTCATCATTTTCGGTGCTGTCAGTATTTATACGCCTTTGGCCCATCCTGCAATTGCGGAACGCTGGTTTAACCAACCCCAACTGACTTATTTTAGTCCTGTACCCATCCTTGTATTGGTATTTACTTATCTGGCTTTACGTGCCTGCAAGCAACGTAGAGAATTGAGACCTTTTATCTATACTTTGGCCTTGGTGTTTTTAGCGTATACAGGTTTCCTGATCAGTTTATGGCCTTATATCATTCCACGTTCAGTCACGATTTGGGATGCAGCGGCTCCACAAAGTAGTCAGTTATTTACCTTGATTGGAGCATTACTCCTAATTCCGATCATTATTATTTATACCGCTTTGTCTTACTGGGTGTTCCGCGACAAAGTACGTGTGGGTGATCAGGGCTATCATTAAGGAGCAACTATGAAACTTTCACAGACGCAGTGGTTTATTGTGTTGTGGCTAGGTGGATTTTTTGCTTTAGCATTGATTGCTGGGGCATTCCGGCTGCTTGTTCAATTGGCTTACTATATTTAATTTTTCAAACTAGCCATTCAAGTAGCCTGTTTAAAACAGGCTACTTTGGTCATGACTAAGCAACAACACAATGGAATGAGATCAATATAACTATAGTTAGCGATGATTCTTTTGTGTGTATATTCTATTTATTTTGCTTGCGATAAACGCTCGGACGCACAGGGCGGGAACTTTTCCATAAACCTTTTTTCTGCTTTTTGGCTTTTTCTTGAAGTGACATCATATAGTGCAGATGAGTTTTATCTTTAATGTATTCTTCATATACCCATGCAGCCCCACGCTTGACTATCTCTTCATTGATATTTTTACGATAACGATAGACTACACCGACACAGCGACCATACCGATCGATATCGGTAATTTTTACCCGAACCATTTTGCCTTTAACCATGCTTTGGACCAGTCGCTGGGATTCCTTGCCATAGCTTTGACTCGATTCCGGTGCATCCACATAAGCAAAGCGTAACTTGGTTTCAGAACGTCTGATATTAAAACGGTAGCAGGTAAGGGTATCGCCATCGCTCACTGCGTTAACCCGGCACCAATATTTTTTACCTTTTTTAAAAGGACGAAATATATTCTTGATGTAAATGGTAATTTTATGCAGTAAATAATAGGAAGTACATAAGGCGAATAGCCCCAACACAATTTGCCAGGTCGTAGAGAGATGAAACAAAATTATAATCCAAATCCTAAAAATTAGCCGTATTTAGACACAGCCCGGAGATGGAACATTGTAGGTGAAAGCCGCAATTTGCATGGCTTAAAAGCTAGACAATCAGTGTTTCATTTTGTATTGATAAAAATAGCCTAAGCATTTTTAAACCTTTAGAAATTAATCTATTTCCAAATAAATAGCCTAAGCATAATAAACCTATCTTTTAAAATAGCCTAAGTAAAAATTTTAGAAATTTCGCTGCGCAAAAATTGATGGCGCGAATTTTCTTTCAAGTCTTTATGCCAATACATCCCTAAATTAATAAAGGTCAAGTCTACAGGGACTGCAAAAATATTTAATGTTGGGGAAACTTGTAAATGGTTGAGCAAATTTTTAGGAATGGTTAAAACGGATTGAGGGTTTTGCAGCAAAATCTGTAAAGCCGTTGAATAATGTTGGCAACGTAAAAAAATCTGTCGTGATCGTTGTTTGCGGTTTAAATAAATATCTTCAACTAAAACTCCGGTTCGCCGTGATGAAACACCAATATGCGGGGCAGTTAAATAAAGCTGTTCAGTCATTTCAGGTTGCTGGGTACACACGACAAATTGATCTTGTACCAGTTTCTGAAATTGAATTTTTTCGCCAAAATTCTGTTCCAGATCAATAACAAAGTCGAGTTGTTGGGTCGCAAGGTCAGTCACTATCGTTTTACGGTCTAATTTACTGCTGAAAAATTGAATCTCCAGATTCAAGCCCTGAAAGTGCTGCACCAGTTTGGGGAAAATCAATGGTTCAATTTCATCATGTACCGCAATTTTTAAAGTCTGCAGCATGCTGGGTTCAAAACGCTGTTTTTGCATTGAAATATTTTGGATGGTAAACAGCGCACTTTTAATTGCAGGATAAATCTGCTCGGAAAATGGGGTAGGCAGCATTTTACTGCCGGCACGTATAAATAAATCATCCTGCAAATGCTGTCTTAAACGCTGTAAGGCATGACTGGCGGCCGATTGACTAATACACAAAATCTGCGCGGCCTTGGAAATGCTTTTTTGTTCATACACTGCAATAAATAAAGGATACAAGTTAATGTCTATACGGTGAAAATTCCCCAGATCGATCACTGCTTTATTATGAATGGTGTTCATAGTTTAATATTTAATTAAATCATTTTATTCATAATAGTTTTCGAGTTATGTTGTTGTAAAGAGCAGATCATATATATTTTGAGGGAAGTGGCCATGTTTGAATTGTCAGCACGCGCACAGGATTTTATTGAACGGACAAAAGTCTTTATAAAAAACGAAATTGAACCGGTCGAAACCGAGTTTTGGAATGACGTCCATGAGTTAAATCAAGGTGGTGATTGGACAACATGGCAATGGCCCCCTCAACTTGAAATATTAAAAAATAAGGCCAAGGCAGCAGGGCTTTGGAATATGTTTTTGCCCTGTCCGGAATTGGGTCAAGGGCTTTCGGTTCAGGAATATGCCCATATTGCCGAACTTTCCGGTCGCAGTTTAATTGCACCCATCGTATTTAACTGTAATGCGCCTGACAGCGGCAACATGGAAGTTCTATGGCGCTATGGTTCTGAACCACAAAAACAGCAATGGTTAACGCCCTTATTAGAAGGCAAAATTCGCTCAGTGTTTTGTATGACTGAACCTGCTGTAGCCTCCTCCGATGCCACCAATATGCAGGCGACAGCTGTAGTCGAAGGTGATGAAATTGTCCTGAATGGCCGTAAATGGTGGTCGTCAGGTTTGGGCGATCCCAATGCAAAAATCATCATCTTTATGGCGCATACGCCTGACGCAAGCAAAGACCGTCATCATCAACATTCTATGGTTCTGGTTCCTATTGATACGGCAGGAGTAAAAATTGAACGTATGTTGCCGGTTTTTGGCGATTATGATGCTCCGCATGGTCACGGCGAAATCAGCTTTAACAATGTACGCGTACCGGTAGCCAATTTTATTGGCGGAGCAGGTCAGGGTTTTGAAATTGCGCAAGGTCGTTTAGGGCCGGGCCGTATTCACCATTGCATGCGCTGTATCGGTGCAGCGGAAAAATCACTTGAGCTGATGATTGACCGTGGCATGAGCCGTAGTGCTTTTGGCAAGGAAATCTTAAAACTGGGTGGCAATCTGGAACGTGTTGCAGAAGCACGGGTCGCCATTGACCAAGCACGTTTACTTACACTTTATGCTGCTTACAAGATGGATACTTTGGGTAATATGGCAGCACTGACTGAAATTTCAGCAATTAAAGTGGTTGCGCCAAGTGTACTGGAAAAAGTGGTGGATATGGCCATGCAGATTCACGGCGGTGCTGGCGTTTCCCGTGATACGCCATTAACGGGTTTCTTCGCTCAGGCACGATCTTTACGTTTGGCTGATGGTCCGGATGAAGTTCATAAAGGCATGATTGCCAAACTTGAACTGGCTAAACGTGGTTACGGTTCACGTCGTAAGTAATATCTAAAAAATATAGCGAGTAGATGAGACTTCTTACAACTTTGTTCAAATTTCCCTATGAATGGAAAATGAAAAAGGTGTAAATAAGGTGATGTAAGAAGTCTTTTGAAATTAAAGATTTAGGGAAATAAGAATGTCAGTTATTGATGTGGGCGGAAATGTCCGTCAAGGCGAAGAGCTAGATGTCATTGCAGTTGAGCATTGGCTCAAAGCACAAGGCATTGATTTACAAGGTCAGGTCGAAGTCACGCAATATTCAGGCGGAGCGTCTAACTGGACTTATCGTTTGAAATACGACAATAAGGACTTGATTTTACGTCGCCCACCTAAAGGAACTAAAGCCAAATCTGCCCATGACATGGCACGTGAATACAACGTGCAAAAAAATCTGGCACCTTTCTATCCGGTCTTGCCGGAAATGCTGGCGCTGTGTCAGGACGAATCCGTAATTGGCTGTGACTTCTACGTGATGCAGCGCGTGGAAGGCATTATTCCACGTGCCAATTTACCTAAAGAACTGAACTTTAATGAAGCTCAGGTTCGCGAATTATGTATTAATGTGATCGACAAACTGATCGAGCTGCATCAAGTTCCTTATGTCGGTACAGAACTGGAAAAACTGGGTAAAGGAGAGGGCTATTGCCGCCGTCAGGTGGAAGGCTGGGATGCACGCTATGAAAAAGCCAAAACCTTAAATGTGCCTTCATTCAAATATGTACGCCAGTGGCTAAAAGATAATATTCCTGCCGATTCAAAAATCTGTGTCATTCATAATGACTGGCGATTTGATAATGTGATTTTAGATCCAGAGCATCCGACTCAAGTCATTGGCGTACTGGACTGGGAAATGGCAACTTTAGGTGATCCATTAATGGATTTAGGTTCAGCTCTCGCGTATTGGGTTGAAGAAAGTGACAATCAGATTTTTAAAGCCACCCGTCGTCAGCCCACCAATTTAAAAGGCATGTTCACACGTCAGGAAGTGGTGGATTATTATTTGGAAAAAACCGGCTTGCAACCCGAGAACTGGACCTTTTATGAAGTGTTCGGCATTTTCCGTTTGGCCGTAATTGCCCAGCAAATCTATTATCGTTATTACCACGAACAGACCAATAATCCAGCCTTTAAGGATTTCTGGATTGTCATTCATGCCTTGCATATTCGTGCGCTTAAATTAATTGGCCTACAGAAACTTGAAGCCAATGAGCTGGCACAAAAATATATCGCGAAATTTAAGGAATTGATGCCAACATGACCACAATTTATCTGATTCGTCATGGACAAGCCTCTTTCGGGGCAGAAAGTTATGACCAGCTTTCTCCCAACGGCGAATTACAGGCGAAATTATTAGGGCAATATTTCGACCAGATTTTAAAAGAAGCGCCTTATGTGGTGTCAGGCTCGATGCAACGTCATCAACAGACTGCCAGCCTGGCTTTGGAACAATGTTTTCCCGAAGCCGAAATTCAGACCGACAGTGCATGGAATGAGTTCAATCACCAGCAGGTTTTTGCCAAGTACGAGCCACGTTTTAATGAACCGCATTTGTTAAAACAGGATGTCGCCAAAGAAGATAATCCTCGTGCTTACCTGGCTAAAATTTTTGCAGGCGCGATCGAACGCTGGACCGGTGGTGACTATCACCATGAATATGATGAGTCCTGGCCACATTTTAAAAATCGGGTTGAATCCGCATTGCAAGATCTATGTGATGAACTGGCCAAAAGCAAACCGCGTTATGCCGTAGTATTTACTTCAGGTGGCGTAATCTCTGTCGCAGCAGGGAAAATTTTAGGTTTGTGCCCCAACAAAACTTTTGCCCTGAACTGGGCCATTGCCAATACCAGCATGACCACATTGCGTCTGGTGGGAAATGAACCTCAATTGCTGAGTTTGAACGAACATCATTTTATTAAGGCCGAAGACTCCAAGTTACTGACCTGGATCTGATGAAAGAAAAATAGGAAAAGGAATAAATCATGGCGAAAACAATTTTAATTACCGGAGCAAGTTCCGGGATTGGTGCAGGTATGGCACGTGAATTTGCACAAAAGGGTTATAATCTTGCCATCTGTGCCCGTCGTCTGGAACGTCTGGAAACTTTAAAACAAGAGTTGGAAAGCAAATATGGTGTAAAAGTCAGTGCCAAAACCTTAGATGTGACCCATTACGATCAGGTATTTGAAGTATTCCGCGCGTTTAAAGAAGAATTTGGCACCATCGACCGTATTATCGTGAATGCTGGTGTGGGAGAAGGTCGCCGGATTGGTAAAGGCAATTTTGAAATTAACAAGGCAACCGTGGAAACCAACTTCATTTCAGCCTTGGCACAATGTGAAGCTGCGGTGGAAATTTTCCGTGCCCAAAACGCAGGTCATCTGGTGATGATTTCATCAATGAGTGCGATGCGTGGCATGCCTAAACATTTAACCGCGTATGGCGCCAGTAAAGCAGGGGTTGCTCATCTGGCTGAAGGCATCCGTGCCGAACTGATTGATACGCCGATTAAAGTCACTACCATTTTCCCGGGTTATATCCGTACAGAACTGAATGAAGGTGCAAAAAAATTGCCTTTTGAGGTGGATGAAAAAACCGGTTCTCATTTACTGGTCAAGGCCATTGAAAAAGCACCGGTTAAAGCTTATGTACCGCAGTGGCCTTGGTTGCCACTCGGTGTGGCAATGAAAATTCTGCCTTTGAAACTGGTCAACAAGTTGGGTTAAGATTTTAGTTATTAATTAAAAACGGGCTCAGTAATGAGCCTTTTTTAGATTTTTAATATGTTTTAATAGATTAAAATTATAAAATAATATACTTAGGAGACATTCATTCATATTTAGCAGATCTGGAGAGAACGCTTAAAAGAACAATTTTGTGCTTAGAATTGATGCAATTATCTATTATTTTTAGAAATCAGAATACCGAGCATAATGATGAAGGTGCTCACTCCACCTATGACAACACTCATGAGTCCCATTTCAGCAGTCAATATCTCATTCCAAAGATTATTATTACTCCAAGGGACATAAATACCCTGTTTCCACAAAAAGCTAATCGCGCATAAAATAAGAAAGCTGATTAAGGTAGAAATAATCAGCGTAACGATAAGGTTTTTCCAAATTTTGCAGCCAACTATTAATGTAATCACTGTAAGACCAACGATGGCAATTATTGCAATTAAAAAGATACTATTCCAATAGTCCATATTGATTACCCTTGATCAAGTCAATAATTAAATTATGAGAGTTTCGTGTTTAAATTATAAAAATTACTTTAATATGAATTCCGTATGAAATGTAGACAAATTATTCCAAAAATGCAGTCATTTAGATTTTATATAAACAAACTTTTATTAAATCACTGAAAGTCTGATTTTTTTAATCTAAGCAGACAATGCTTAGTTTCAAAAATAATTGCAAGAAGATATTTTTTGATCAAAGTTTTACTTCATACATAACTGTAGAAGCTTTTTTAAAGTCTAATCAGCAAGGTAATCCTGCTTTAATCTGTTTAGATTGCTATAACGTCAAATAAGCTATGCCACATTTTTCCAAAAAATCTCAAGAGGCTAATTTGTTGTTTCACAATTATTTTTAAGCAGGTTTTATGGAGTTTTAGAAGATGTAAGTTAGGTCAATGCTTTTAAAGCAATAAAATCATATATTAAACAGGTTATTGAATTGACTTCACATATTTATGCTTTTGAAAATTTCAACTATTGCGCTTATTCCTGCCCTTATTGTTCAAGGCAATGCCGTTAAAAAGAATACTCTACGTTTAGCAGAACCCGCAGGAAAACGTCAGGGTAGAGTGGGAACAGGAAAAGCACTGTCTGTTTTAATTTTAGGCGATTCGGCAGCGGCAGGTGTCGGCGTTGAAACTCAGGAAGATGCTTTACTCGGTGCAGTTTTACAGCAGTTAAAAGATGGCTATGAAATTCAGTATCAGCTTGAAGCGACAAGCGGTCATAGCACCGGGCAAGTGATTAAAACTACGAAAAATATGTTGGCTCAGCACTTTGATGTGGTGATTACCTCGGTCGGGGTAAATGACATCACCAAGCTGACCTCACCGAAAGACTGGATGAAAAAACAGCAACAACTGTATGCGGAAATCAATCAGAAATTCACGCCTGAATTGATTATTGCTTCTGGTGTGCCGCCGATGAACATGTTTCCTGCATTGCCAAATCCATTGGCCTGGTTATTTGGGCAATATGCCAAAGGTATGAATAAAAATCTTGCAAAATTTGTTCAACAGCAGGCCAATATGCAATGGATTGAATATGATCTGCAGCGTTTTAAAATCCTGAATCTGGAAATGGCAAAGGATGGTTTTCATCCCAGCAAGGAAATTTATACACTTTGGGGCCAACAGCTAGCAGATAAAATTCGTCAAATGTTTTAAATTAAGCTAAAGACGGATAAATGGACTGTTATGAGCACTGAACTTGAAATAGAAACTCATCCATTGGAACCCTTTCTTCCTCCAAATGCCAAATTGCTGATGATGGGCAGCTTTCCGCCACCTAAAACGCGCTGGAAAATGGAGTTTTATTATCCAAATTATCAAAATGACATGTGGAAAATTTTTGGTTTAGCATTCTTTGGCAATAAAGAACATTTTTTAGATATCGCCAATAAAAATTTCAAGGAACAACAGATCCGTGATTTTTTAATGGATAAAGGCATCGCAATTTTTGATACGGCGTATCAAATTGTGCGCTTAAAAGGCAATGCTTCGGATAAATTTCTGCATATTGCCCAAGCAACTGATTTAGCCAGGCTGCTAGAGCAGATTCCTGAATGTCACAGCATTATGACCACTGGAGATAAAGCCACCGATACCTTGATGCTTTCCATGCCTGAAGCTACAGAAAAACCGACAATTGGTCAGGCATCTAAAGCATATTTTGCTGAACGCGAGCTGACTTTATACCGGATGCCATCTTCATCCCGTGCTTATCCACTTGCTGTGGAAAAAAAAGCCGAAGCCTATACTCAGTTATTTAAAGAAATAGGCTTACTATAAGTAAGTTTTGATAAATCTATTTTAATAGCTAGGCATCATTTTGGGATATCTGACCCATCTATGAGCATGCACAGTAAAATCCCGGACCTGATTAAAATCGGACCAAATCAATTGACTGCCTTTACTCCATTTTAAAACCTGAATTCGTTGGGAAATTTGAAGTCGCTCTTGCTGCGTCGCAGGACGCAGATTGCCAATTTCAACATACAGTCGTACACCCGGATAATCGCTAAACTGGCCCTTTAATAACGATTTCAACCAAAACAAACGGCTGCTATTAATCGCTTGAATACAGGCTTTATTATTTTGCGGTAAATTTTGTTTAAAAGATTCAGCATACGTATCAAAGAAAAAACCGCTTTGGTTTTCTCTTAAAAATAAAGTTCCAATCGGTGTAATGGTAGGCTGTAACTGTTCATCTACTGTTGCAACCGAGCAATGCATTGCTGCACGTTGCGCATCATTCACCACCTTGCAAATATGTTGCCATTCTTCTGTTTTCATTTTATTTTGCCTTTTTTGTTTTTAAATATTATTAAGTTAGTTGAATACAACAGAGGTCATTGAAGATAGATCATTTAAACATGGATGTCGCTTGATCTGCATGGGCCCGATTGACTGGTCATTCATGACTCTTTTAGGCAAATCTTTTTGCCAACATGACGCAAATCACCACAGCCACACACACGATAATCATATCTATATTGATGTTTTCACCCAAAATGATTGCGCAGAGGGTTAATCCGATAAAGGGCTGTAGCAGTTGGATCTGGCCCACTTTAGCAATTCCGCCCATAGCCAGCCCCTTATACCAGAAGAAAAAACCGATGAGCATGCTGAATATGGATACATAAGCCAAGCCTGCATAAGCAGAATAAGAAACTTCAGTGAAATTGGCTGGAAAATAGTACAGCGTTAAAACCAGCATAAGGGGAAAGGCAACAATAAGTGCCCAACAGATGACTTGCCATCCGGCTAATACTTTGGATAAATGTCCACCTTCTGCATAACCCAGACCACAAGCCAGCACGGCTGCAATCATATAAACATCGCCACTGACCAGATGATAGGACTGATCCTGAAGCAACATATAAGCAAGTACAAAGCTGCTGCCCAGCAGGGTAAATAACCAGAATCTTGCATTCGGATTTTCACCAGCCCTCAGCACTCCGAACATAGCTGTGCAAAGTGGAAGCAAAGCCACAAAAACCAGAGCACGCGAGGCAGATATATTTTGTAATGCCAACGCACTAAATAGGGGAAAACCCACCACCACGCCCACACTGACAATAATCAGGGATAGGTACTGATTGCTTTGCGGGCGCTGCTGTTTAAACCATAATAAACAGAGGAGCGCTAATACTGCTGCAATCGTGGCCCGAATTGCAGTTAAAAAGGTCGGACTAAAACCCGTTACCGCAATTCGGGTGGCAGGCATGGAACCTGCAAAAATAATTACCCCTAATAATCCGTTTATCCAGCCGATATTTGTTTTGTTCATTTGATATTGCTCATTGAATTTAGAGCAATTTAATAAGAAAAAAATAAAGTTGATATATACAGGGCAATACAATTTAACATTACTGTTATGCTAAATTGAGCAGTACAGTTTGACTGTTCGGGAATGCGTTAATGACAAAAACTAAAATTGAAATTGTAATTCAGCTCATCAAACAGAATATAAAGAACAAGACTTTGATAGCCGGCTCACGTTTGCCTTCAGTTCGACAGTACGCCCAGCAATTAAATTACTCGGTTTCAACCATTGTGGAAGCCTATGCACGGTTGCTAGCAGAAGGGATGATTGAATCCCGGGCAGGGGCAGGTTATTACATTCTTGGCAAGCCGGTCCAACACATGAATATTGAACAAAACATTCAATATGACAGGGAAATTGATCCACTGTGGATTTCCAGACAGTCTTTAGAAGCTAAAAATGCCATGCTCAAGCCGGGCTGTGGCTGGTTGCCCGCAGAATGGATGCCTGAACAGACGTTGCGCAAAGCCTTAAAAATAGTGGCAAAATCACAAGAATCACCTTTAATTGATTATGCGCCTCCGCATGGACATTTGGCTTTAAGACAATATTTGGCCCGTAAAAAGGAAAATGATGATTTAAAAATTCATCCCAATCAGATTTTGCTGACTGATTCAGCCACTCAATCGATTGATTTAATTTTCAGATTATTATTGCAGCCGGGTGATATTGTTTTGCTGGATGACCCATGTTATTTCAATTTTCAGGCACTCATTAAAGCGCATCATTTACGTGCAGTCGCGATACCTTTTACTGAACATGGACCGGATCTTGAACATTTTGCACAGGCTCTACAGTTAAAACCAAAAATATATTTGACTAATTCAGGAATTCATAATCCTACAGGAGCAACGCTTTCATTAGCGACGGCTTATCAAATTGCCAGAATGGCTGAACAGGCCAATATGATAATTATTGAAGATGAAATCTTTGCTGATTTTGAATATTTACCGGCTCCCCGATATGCGGCACTCGCTGGGCTTTCCCATGTGATTCAGATTGGCAGTTTTACCAAAACGCTTTCAGCAGCAGTACGTTGCGGATATATTCTGAGCGATATAGATAAAATTGAGAAATTGATTGATTTAAAGATCGCCATACATTTCAGTAATAGTAATCTGAACGCGGAAATTATTTATCAGTCGCTGATGGATAGCAGTTATCCCAAACATTTGGATTGGTTAAAAAAACAATTGATAAAAGCCACTAATGAAACCATTCAAAAGCTTGCTCATTTGGATATTCATCCTTGGATTGTCCCTAAAGCAGGCATATTTTTATGGTGCAGATTACCCTCACATATTGAGGCTTCAAAACTTTCCAAGATATGTCTGCAACAAGGCATTATATTGGCGCCGGGAAATTCATTCAGTCCGTCTGAACAAGCCGGGCAATTCATGCGTTTTAATGTGGCTCAATGTATTGATAAAAAAGTCTTTGATGTACTGGAAAATGCTATCAGAACCTATTCCAGTGTGGTCATTTAAGCTGAGTCAGCACTAACTCAAGTTTTATCCATCATATTCTACGTAGTCCCACAAATTTAAACGAGCTTTAATTTCTTTACGGATATTCGGCAACATTGGCAACAAGGTTCCATCAATCCAAAGGCTTAAAGCTTGTGCAGAAATGACCTGTTGATTGGCATCAATCAGTTTTGCACCCTTAACCATCACCAGTGTTTCTTCACTCGCTTCGGTTTCAACGCCTTTAAACAGTACTTGCAGTTCAAATCCGGTATCCTGAATCAGCCATTCCAGTTCCAGCTGCACATTCTGATTGGATTTTAAAACGGCCTGACCTTCGATCAAGTCAGAATCGGTCTGGCAATCATGCTCAACACGAACTTTAGATAAAAACCAGTCTTGAGTACCTAAATCCTCAAGGGTTTTATAGGGCGTTAAAATATCACTTAAATTAAATTGACGACTTAAATCAAAAAATTGCATTACAAAAGATCACGATGGGGAGAGCGGAGTTAAATACTCGAAAAAGAGAATGTTAAAGCAAATCAGGAAATGAGTAAAATCATTGTGTTGATTGATCTAAAATATGTATAAATCAGATTCAATCTCTTATAAGTCCTCACAGCAATATCACTTAAACGACCAAGCCTCATTACTTTAAATCATCTAAAAGATGCACAGCAGTGGGTCAATCACGTGAATATATCAAACTGCAAAAGTAAATTATTGGAAGCAGGTGTCAGCTATTTATTATGTGATCATTTACTTGCAGCAAGCCGGATTTCAGTGGAGCTTTCACTATAAAAAGTTTTGCATAACTCAATGTCATTCAGCTGTCATTACATCATCCATTCAACTGGGAAATATGACGCCACTTGCATGGCATAACGTTGAAATCTAGTCGATTCAGGATCTTCTGAATATTCTGTGTAGGTTCCATCTTTATGATGCTCTAGCCAAATGACTTCATCCTGTGGATTCAGTTTGAGTTCATAGGTAATTTGCGGTAAATATTTATCTAAAGCGTTCGAAATTTGTTCTTGTAACACATCAGATTCAACTACCAGTCCCACTTCGCTATTTAAATTGGCGGAACGAGGGTCAAAATTAGCAGAACCAATAAATGCCATGCCATTTATATCAAAAAACTTGGCATGCAAACTGGAGGCATTTTTGCCCTTAGCTGGAATAACGTTCCCCGTCACCACCTCATACCAGGTGCGTTTATTACGCTCTATATACGGCTTAAATTCATAGAGTTTTATCCCATTTTTTAGTAAATCATGGCGATATTGTCTATAAAAGGCATGCACTACAGGAACGTCATTGGCAAGGAATGAATTGGTGAGTATCCGGATATTTACGCCTTTTTTAACTAAACCGGTTAAATAATCCATACCTTTCTGTGTAGGTACAAAATAGGCAGATACCAGTTCCAGATGCTGTTTCGGTTCTCCCGTAATCTGGAAGATCTGACGATAAATCATTTGATCATGAGATGATTGACGCCGAATTTTATCCGGAGAGTCGGCAACAAAATGTGCTTTTGCCCAATTAATCGGACGATCTTTTAGATGTTCATTGATCTGTTTTTCAGCCAGTTCGATCCGCTTTTTGAGTTGATCTTTTTGTAAGGCAGTCAATTCATAATATTTACGTAATTTGGCCAGTTGTTCTGGACGACTTTTACCTAGTAACAATGGGACTGGATAACTTAAATCATCATACCAAAAGTCATGAAAAACCTTGTTGGCATGCTTCACGGCAGTGCCATAAAACAGAATATCCATATCGGTAAACTGAAAATTTTCACTGGCTTCAAAGTATTCACGGCTGATATTGCGGCCACCGGTCACTGCTATGGCACCATCGGCAATAATCAGTTTATTGTGCATACGGTGATTGATCTGCTTGAAACGAAAAACATAATCAAACACGCGCAATTTTCTGGCTCTATAGGTGTAAGGATTAAAGATTTTAATTTCAAAATTGGGATGCTGTGCCAGTTGTTTTAAGGTTGCATCGAGTTGGGAACCGTTCTGGTCATCAATCAATAAACGGATTTTTACTCCACGATCTGCGGCTTTGAGCAATTCAGCCAGCATCAGGTGACCAATCGAGTCATCTTCCCAGATGTAGTACTGTAAATCGATATTATATTGTGCTTTATTAATCAGATGCAGCCTTGAGGCAATACTGATAAAAGCATCATCTAAAGCAAGATAGGCAGTTAAGCCTTGGATAATTTGTGCATCAACATTAGAACCATTTAACCAGTGCTCGGCATGAACCTGAATCGGAGACTGCTTTTTGGATTCATTCATCGGTAAGCTGCACCCCGTTAGTGTAAAAATTGCAAAAGCAAACATCATAGTACGCATGAATGGTTTAATCTGCATAATTATTATGAAGTCATAAAGTTATAAGTACATATTATCATCATGTTATAGGTTGAATCGGACAATAAAAAGAGGTTACTGTAGCTCATCTGTTAAAGAACCAAACAAAGGATGAATCATTCATGAAATCACGTGCTGCCGTCGCATTCGATCCAGGTCAACCGCTCGAAATTGTTGAAATTGATGTTGCTCCGCCCAAAGCAGGTGAGGTTTTGGTGAAAATTAGCCATACGGGCGTCTGTCATACTGATGCTTTTACTTTATCGGGTGATGATCCTGAAGGTGTGTTTCCTGCAGTATTGGGCCATGAAGGTGCAGGGGTTGTGGTTGAAGTCGGTGAAGGCGTGACCAGTGTTAAACCGGGTGATCACGTTATTCCACTGTATACCGCAGAATGTGGCGAATGTTTATTCTGTAAATCGGGCAAAACCAACCTGTGTGTGGCTGTTCGCGCAACCCAAGGCAAAGGCTTGATGCCGGATGGAACCACCCGTTTTTCTTATAATGGTCAGCCGATTTACCACTATATGGGTTGTTCAACATTCAGTGAATATACCGTGGTCGCTGAAGTGTCTTTGGCAAAAATTAACCCTGAAGCGAATCATGAGCATGTGTGTTTGCTCGGTTGTGGCGTAACCACAGGTCTGGGTGCGGTGAAAAATACCGCTAAAGTTCAGGAAGGCGATACCGTAGCCGTATTTGGACTGGGTGGTATTGGTCTGGCTGTGGTGCAAGGTGCCAAGAAAGCCAAAGCCAGCCGTATTATTGCGATTGATACCAATCCTGAAAAATTCAAACTGGCTGAACAGTTTGGTGCGACAGAATTTTTAAATCCGAAAGATTATGACAAACCGATTCAGGAAGTGATTGTTGAAAAAACCGGCTGGGGCGTGGATCATTCTTTTGAATGTATTGGCAATACCAATGTGATGCGTTCTGCACTGGAATGTGCTCATCGTGGCTGGGGACAATCGATCATTATTGGGGTCGCGGGTGCAGGTCAGGAAATCTCGACCCGTCCATTCCAGCTGGTTACCGGCCGTACCTGGAAAGGCACTGCTTTTGGTGGCGTGAAAGGTCGTTCACAACTGCCGGGGATGGTAGAAGAAGCCATGAAAGGTGATATTCAACTTGAACCTTTTGTAACGCATACCATGGGACTAGACAAAATCAATGAAGCCTTTGATTTAATGCATGAAGGTAAATCGATTCGTTCAGTGGTGCATTTTGAAGATTAATTGTCTTCAAAATAAAAAAACGGGCTAATGGCCCGTTTTTTTATTTCAGTTGCATTTAGCCTGTAGCCTTAATCACTTCAGCTATAGCTTCTGCCACATAATCAATATTGTTTAAATTCAGACCCGCAGCGCACATACGGCCACTACGCACCAGGTAAATACCATATTGATCTTTTAGGATATCGACCTGTTCAGCAGTCAGGCCAGTATAGCTAAACATGCCTTGCTGTTTTACCAAATAGCTAAAGTCACGCTCTGGTAAGGCTAGGCTGAGTTTATCTTTTAAAATGTGACGCATTTTAATAATCCGTTCCCGCATTTCTTGCAGTTCAGCTTGCCACTGTGCAGTCAGATCAGCATCATTCAGTACATTCTCCACTAGCAAGGCACCGGTCGTAGATGGGCTTGAGTAAATACGGCGTACTGTTGCTTTTAATTGTCCTAACACTTTTTGTGCAGTGCTCGGATCATCACAGACAAAAGTTAAGCCACCAACACGTTCACCATATAGCGAGAAAATTTTAGAGAATGAATTGCTAATAATAAAATTCATGCCTGCTTGGTCTAGAGCACGAATGGCATAAGCATCTTCCTCTAGTCCTTGACCAAAACCTTGATAAGCAATATCCAGAAAGGGAATCAGATCCTGTTTTTTCAGGATTTCAATGACCTGATCCCATTCAGCAGGAACTAAGTCTGCACCCGTCGGGTTATGGCAACACGGATGTAACAACACAATGCTTTTTGCCGGTAGCTCGCTCAATTTTTCCAGCATCGCTGGTACATTGACGCCATTGGTGGCTGCATCAAAATAAGGATAGAAGTGCGAGTGAATGCCGGCACCATTAAAAATGGCAATGTGGTTTTCCCAAGTCGGCTGGCTGACCCAGACATCAGATTCAGGAAAATATTTTTTCAAGAAATCAGCACCGACTTTCAGTGCGCCAGAACCGCCTAAAGTCTGGATGGTGACCGCACGCCCATCACGGCGTGCTGGACTGTTTTCTCCCAATACCAGAGCTTGAGTGGCTTGGTTATAAGACTTTAAACCATCCATTGGTAAATACAGCTTGACCTGTTCATTGCTTGCTTCAATATTTTTATACGCTACTTTAACCGCTTTAAGTTGAGGCACAATATTGTCCTCATTGTAATAAAGCCCAATACTTAAATTCACTTTTTGCGCGCGTTCATCTTTAGCAAACTCTTCCATCAAAGAAAGAATCGGATCACCTGCATAATTATCAACATGTTGGAACATGAATATATCCTTTGTTATAGGAAGTAAAACAAATCAAGCCTTCGGTATAGAACGCATTTTATCTTTTAAAGCTAACTCGTGGTCCGGTATTTTTTTATTTTTAAAGAAATAGGCAATCAGCAGTACTGAAATCCAGACCGGAATCATCAGGACCGCAATACGCATATCGGGAGTCTGACTCATAATCAGCAAAATACCGCACATAAAAATAATGCAGACATAATTGGTAAAAGGGTAGGCAATGCTCGGAAACTGGGTTGAAGCATTCATGGCTAGCATGTGTTTTTTGAATTTTAAATGCGTATATGAAATAACCACCCAGTTAATTACAATTGCGGCAACCACCAGCATCATCAGCAAGTTAAAGGCTTTTTCTGGAAACAGGTAATTGATGAGCACACAGATTAAAGTAAAAAATGCAGAGACCATGACGGCATTGAATGGAATGCCACGACGATTAATTTTACACAAAAATTTAGGTGCATTGCCTTGTTGTGCCAAGCCCAACAACATACGGCTGGTACAATAATTGGTACTGTTATAGACAGAAACAGCCGCAGTCAGCACTACAAAATTTAAAATCGTCGCGACCGTTTGACTACCCAAAGAATCAAAAATAAGGACAAAAGGGCTGCCGCCTTGTGCCATTTGATTCCAAGGATACAGTGACAAGATAATCACCAGACTCAAGATATAAAATAAGAGCACCCGATAAACAATTTGGTTAACAGCTTTGGGTAAGGTTTTTTGCGGATTATCGGTTTCCGCAGCCGCAATTCCGACCAGTTCAATCCCACCAAATGCAAACATGATCATCGCCATGGCCATAACCAATCCCATGACACCATTCGGGAAAAATCCACCTAATTCCCATAGGTTTTGCATACTGGACTGTGTACCACCACTGCCACTTGCAAGTAAATAACTGCCAAAGGCAATCATGGCGATGATGGCCAAGACTTTAATAATGGCTAACCAGAATTCCATTTCACCAAATAGTTTGACGTGTAAAAGGTTAATCACATTAATAAAAATAAAGAAGCCTAGGGCTGAAACCCAGGTTGGAATTTCAGGCCACCAATAATGAATGTAAAGGCCAATTGCACTCAGTTCGGCCATGCAGACCAAAATATTCAATACCCAGTAATTCCATCCCGACATAAAGCCGGCAAATTTACCCCAGTATTTATAAGCAAAATGACTAAACGAGCCGCTCACCGGTTCTTCTACAATCATTTCACCCAATTGCCGCATCATTAAAAAAGCAATCAGCCCGGCTATGGCATAACCTAAAATGACTGATGGACCCGCAAGCTTAATAGTTTGTGCAATACCGAGAAATAGTCCGGTGCCAATAGAGCCACCCAGTGCAATCAGCTGGATATGACGATTACTTAAACCTTTTTTCAGGTTTCCTTGTTCAATTTGCTGCATTTTCTATCTTCATCCATGCTGAGATAGTGCTCTATTTTGATGAATGCAATTCTATTTCATTCTTGTTTTATTCAATCATCAGAGCAGTATCAGAAATATGATTAAAATCATTTCATTGAGATATAAATTTTTCATGCACACAGCAGGTGTGTGCATGAAAAATTATTACAACGTTAATGAAAAGATTGAGCTGAAATTAAGCTTTTGAAATATCCAGGACGCCGCGTTTAATCTGGTCGCGTTCAATAGATTCAAACAAGGCCTTGAAGTTGCCTTCACCGAAACCGTCATCGTCTTTGCGTTGAATAAATTCGAAAAATACCGGACCCAGCATATTTTCAGAGAAAATTTGCAATAACAAACGCTTGTCTTCATTTTGGGTATTGCCATCCAGCAGAATGCCACGCTTTTGCAATTCATCAGTCGGTTCACCATGATTTGGCAAACGCTCTTGCAGCATTTCGTAATAAGTATTTGGTGGCGGTGTCATAAATTTGGCGCCCAAGGCTTTTAATTTATCCCAGGTGCCAATCAGGTCATCGGTAATAAAAGCAATATGCTGAATGCCTTCACCATTAAAATCACTTAAAAATTCAGCAATTTGGCCATTACCTTTGTCGGAATCCTCATTCAATGGAATACGGATTTTTCCATCAGGCGCGGTGAGGGCTTTAGAGGTTAAACCGGTATATTCACCTTTAATATCGAAATAGCGAATTTCCTGAAAATTAAAGATTCTTTCATAAAAATCTGACCAATATTGCATACGGCCTTTATAAACATTATGAGTTAAATGGTCGATTTCTTTTAACCCCGTTCCTACCGGATGAGAATTAACGTCATTAAAGAAGATGAAGTCGCTTTGATAAATATCTCGATCGACCAGGAAAATAGGTGAGCCACCAATCCCTTTAATTGCCGGAATATTCAGTTCCATTGGGCCGATTTTTGAATAAATCGGCTCTGCACCTAATTCAATGGCTTTATTAAAGGCTTTGGCTGCATCTTTGGTTCTAAAGCCCATTGCACATGCAGAAGGGCCATGTTCTTTAAAGAAAAATGCGGCATAAGATTCTGGTTGATAATTGAGAATGATATTAATATTGCCTTGACGCCATAAATACACATTTTTAGATTTATGCTTGGCAACTTTGCTAAAACCGATCGTTTGAAAAATTTCATCTAGATCGCCATCTTTAGATACGAATTCAATAAACTCAAATCCACAAAGTTCTAAAGGGTTTGCTAGCTTATTCATACAACGTCCTCATTTTCTTAAAGCAATCCTATTGCCTGTTTTTTAAAATATTCACTTTTAAACAAACGAGAAAAATCATATCAATCAGTTCAATTTTTATGACAAATCCGTTTGTCTCATCCTTTATTTATCGTTACAGTCCTTCGTTTCAGAGCAAACCTTATACGATAAATTTGATTTATTTTCACATCATACGGTGGTCCATTAATTATTCAATACATAAACTAATTACGAATTACGTAATTTTCAGACTAAATCAATCCATCATATAACATAAAGTAAGGATATATATAAAATATTGTTTTGAGTTTTTTGATGCATTTACTCAGCCAATAATTGTTTATTTTTGTAAATATAATTTTTTTTAAAAGTTTAAAATTGATTTATCTGTTTGTTATTTATATAAATTAAATTTCTATAGGAGTAGTGGAGAAATTGAAAAATGATCGAATAAAAAATAATTTAGCGAAATGATGCAGGGATAACTCGAAATAAATGAGAAGAGGGTTTAACAAGTTTTTTTAAAACAGATCCCACTTCAGCCATGAAGGCGGGTTTTTAAACAATATATAAGCAAAAGTTTAATGATTGATGTATTTTTATTTTAAATAAAACTATTGTCAAACCCAGCAATACAGCGTATTTTAATTTCAAGACGCATACTTTTTTGAAGAAATAAAGATGTTAAAGCAACCTGTACTCTCAAACGCAACTTATTATTTTTGGCAATTTAGATAATTGCCTGAATGCGTTCGGGCAAGAAAAGGTTGCCCACCAAGTTTATAACCTGATCGGCAACCCTGATCAGGTTTTTTTATATCTTATTTTTTTATACATTTTTGGAGTTATCTCATGAAAACATTTAATTATTCATACTTTAGCAATTTTTATTGGTTTTACTTTAATCAAATGATGACGCAATCCATTAGACCCATAACACTCAAATAAAAGATTGGACTGATTGAAGTCCCCAGGAAAGACCAATGAATGCTTTAAATACTGCTTTACAACAAACTCAAACAACTGCAAAAGAAACCCTTTTAACTTTGCCGCATCAATTGAAGGCGCAATTGCCTTTATCAAATAAGCTGGCGCAGCAAATTACTGAGCAGCGTCAAATCATTCAAAACATTTTAGATGGCAAAGACCATCGTTTGATGATTATCACAGGCCCATGCTCAATTCACGATCCCGTTGCTGCACTTGAATATGCTGAAAAATTACAACAATTACAAAGCCAAGTAGCAGATCAGATTTTCCTGGTTATGCGTGCCTATATTGAAAAACCACGTACCACTGTTGGCTGGAAAGGTTTCCTGTATGACCCAAATTTAGATGGTTCATCGGATATGCAGTTGGGGCTAGAAAAATCACGTGAGTTATATCTTCAAATTATTGAAATGGGCTTACCAATTGCTGCGGAAATTTTAAGTCCAATGGCAACCGCATATTTCGACGATTTACTGGCTTGGGGAGCGATTGGCGCACGGACCAGTGAATCTCAAATTCACCGTGAAATTTCCAGCCATATGCCATATAGCATCGGTTTCAAAAATGGCACGGATGGCTCCATTCAAATTGCACTGGATGCCATCCATTCTGCATCGCATCCCCATCAATTCTTAGGCATGAGTCAATCTGGCTTGCCTTGTATTTTACAATCAAACGGTAATCCAAAAGCCCATCTGATTTTACGCGGTGCAAATTCAGGCCCTAATTATCAGTTGGCTGAAATTGAAAAGATCAAAGAAAAATGCAAAGGTGAATTACCGGCTTTGGTGATTGACTGCAGTCATGGCAATAGCCACAAAAATCCGCTTTTACAGCCAGAAGTACTGCGTACCATTGTCGCTGAGCGTTCGCAAAGCCATGCTCGTGGGATAATGCTGGAAAGTCATCTGGTTGATGGTCAGCAAAAGATTTCCTGTGATATGACTTATGGCCAGTCGGTGACAGATGGATGTCTGGGCTGGACAAAAACAGAACAACTGTTGTTAAATATAACTGATTCACTGCGACTGCAAAGTTTAAAGCGTAGTGCTTAAGTTTAAGGTTAGGTCTTTCCTCAATCCATTGGGGAAAGACGGTATCAGGTCAAACTGATAAGCAGAATCTATACGGATGTTTAATGCAGTGCATTAAGTATTTTGAAATGCAGGATAATGATTATTAAAATAATTTTAAAAATTTAATAAAATAATAACTGATTTAAAAAATAAACAATAACAATAATTTATTAGAGGTCAAACCCGAACCGTTTTATGTGGCTGGCGGGGTGATGATCTCAGGAATCCCGATATGTATAGCCCTGAATTGCTCGATGAAGCACGTAGATTGATGCACCACATGTTGACCAAAGTGGTTGAATATGGTGGTTCAGATCTTTTTATTACAGCAGACTTTCCACCGAGTATCAAACAGCAGGGTTTGATGAAGCCTTTTGGTCAGCAAAAACTGACGGCGGATAAAACTCGTTTATTTGCCTATGCCTTGATGAATACCAGGCAGATCCAGGAATTTGAATCGGTCATGGAATGTAATTTCGGTATGAGTGTGCCGGGTATTTCACGTTTCCGGGTTAATGTGTTTCAGCAACAGCACAATGTAGGCATGGTGATCCGAACAATTACTACCGATATACCAAGCTTTCAGCAATTAGGATTACCAAACTCGCTGCAACAGGTGATTATGGAAAAACGAGGACTGGTTCTGATTGTTGGCGCGACGGGTGTCGGAAAATCTACTACGCTGGCGGCCATGGTTGATTACCGTAATACTCACACTGAGGGGCATATTATTACCATCGAAGATCCTGTGGAATATGTTTACCAGCATAAAAAGTCGATGATTACACAGCGAGAGATTGGGGTTGATTGTATCTCCTGGCATAACGCACTCGTTAACACGATGCGTCAGGCTCCAGATGTCATCGTCATTGGTGAAATTCGGGATACAGATAGCATGGAGCAAGCGATTGCCTTTGCCGAATCAGGACACCTGTGTCTTGCCACGCTGCATTCCAATAATGCAGACCAAGCCCTAGATCGCATTATCAACTTTTTCCCCGAAGAACGCCGTAACCAGCTGCTGATGGATTTATCTGCCAATATGAAAGCTGTGATTTCCCAGCGCCTGATCCGAACAGAGGATGGCAAAGGTCGTCGTGCTGCGGTTGAAATATTGCAAAATACCCCTTTGGTGTCTGACCTGATCCGTAAAGGTGAATTTTATGAGTTAAAAACCATTATGGCGCGCTCGCGTGAACTGGGGATGCAAACCTTTGATCAGGCACTTTTTGATTTATACAATCAAGGCGTTATTTCTCATGAAGAAGCTTTGCGTAATGCAGATTCAAGTAATGAACTGCGCCTGCAGATCAAGTTAAAGAGTAGTCGCATCAATCCGGTTTTACAGGCAGAACGCGGGCAAATATCCATACTCGAGCAATCCAGTTCTCATAAAATTTCTACTCATTAATGCATGACTCTTTAAGCAAATTGAAAGTCAGCTGAAAAATAGTGGGTGATGAATACGCGAGGGGCTGAAAGTAAAAATAGCTTTTGGCCACTTATTTAAATTTTTTATTTGTGATGTTGAATGAAAAGGAGTGAAGAATAATATCTCCTTAACCCTCATTTCCTAATTACTGAATATTACTTCCTATACAAATATTTTTTTTGAATGCCAAAGCTTAAAAAATTAATCATGTCCTGTTATTTTTATTTTTTTTGAAATAAGTCACATAATTATCTAAAAATATTTTCTTTATGGACCAAATTTATTTGAGGCTTTAAAAAAAACGCTGCACAATAAAATCAAAATATATAGGCATAGCCTGCTATTAAAATTCATGCATTTTCGCATGATCGGGGAAAATATGTATAGTACGGAATTACTGGAAGAAGCACGTAAAATAATGTTCCATATGCTGACCAAGGTAGTGGAATACGGCGGCTCGGATCTCTTCATTTCAGCAGATTTTCCACCCAGCATTAAACATCAGGGTTTGATGAAACCCATTGGTCAACAGGCCTTGACTGCAGACAAGACCAAACTGTTTGCTTATAGTCTAATGAACGAGAAACAACGGCTTGAGTTTGAAAGCGAGCTGGAATGTAACTTTGCCATTAGCGTGCCCAATGTTTCGCGTTTTCGTATTAATGTCTTTCAGCAGCAGTTACAGGTCGGTATGGTGATTCGAACCATTACCGCAGAAATTCCAAATTTTACCCAGCTCCAACTTCCTGAATCCTTAAAACATGTGATGATGGCAAAACGTGGTCTGGTACTTGTAGTCGGTGCAACCGGCTCGGGTAAGTCGACTTCTTTAGCTGCCATGATTGATCACCGTAATGAAAATTCTGCCGGACATATCATTACTGTTGAAGATCCGGTGGAATATGTGCATAAGCATAAGAAATCGATGATTACCCACCGTGAGGTCGGCGTCGATAGCCATTCATGGCACAATGCCTTGAAAAATACTTTGCGTCAGGCACCTGATGTGATTTTGATTGGTGAAATCCGCGATACCGAAACCATGGAACACGCCATTGCCTTTGCCGAAACCGGACATTTGTGTTTAGGGACGTTACATGCCAACAATGCCAACCAGGCGCTAGATCGTATCATTAACTTTTTCCCGGAAGAACGTCGCAATCAATTATTGATGGACTTATCTTCAAACATGAAAGCTATTATTTCCCAGCGTTTGGTACGAACTCAGGATGGACGCGGACGTCGTGCAGCGATTGAAATTCTGCTGAATACGCCATTAATTGGCGATCTTATTCTGAAAGGCCATTTTCATGAACTCAAAGAAATTATGAGAAAATCCCGTGAATTGGGTATGCAAACTTTCGATCAGGCTTTATATGATTTATATAATGAAGGTGCGATCAGTTATGAAGAAGCCTTGCGGAATGCCGATTCAATGAATGAATTGCGCTTGCAGATTAAACTGAAAAGTAACCGCAAGGATGAAACGGTGCCAGGATCAGCTACATCATTCAGTATGGTGCAAGATAAAGCTCCGGAAGACGGTCAAGCTCAGTCTGACCAAGAAGCCTCTTAATTCAACTACATCTTTTTATAAAAAATAGGCATTCATTCCTACCAGATAATGCCTATTTTATTGATTCAATTATTTAGAATTATACAGACTTCGGTTGATCGATGAACAACTTATAAAATACCAAACTAAGTGCCGTGATCACCGCACACATGAGATAGGTAAAACGATAACCTTGATTAGCGATCACCATCCCTAACAAGATCGAACCAATTGCGATACCAATATCGTAAAAGGTAAAAAAGGTTGAAGTTGCATGTCCAATTCGGTCTTTTGGTGAGCGCTGAATGGAAATTGTTTGTAAACAGGGTTGAGCTGAACCAAAGCCCATACCGACAAATATCGCAGCCAGCATCAATCCGGTTACTGTATTGACTTGGCTTAATACCATCAGTCCAATTGAAAATAATGCAATAGCAGGATAAACCACGTAATTTGCGCCTTTGCGATCATAAATTTTCCCAGTGATGGGTCTTAAACTCATCATAGAAATGGCAAAAACCACGAAAAATAAACTGGCATAAGCCAGTAAATTTTTTGACTCTGCAAAGGTTGAAATAAACGACATAATGCTGGCATAAGAAAAAGAGATGATCATGGCCATAACCGAAACGGGCAAAGCCTTCTTTTCAACAAAGTCATGAATGGATAATTTACGCTTAACAGGTTTGGCCTGCATTTTTGGTATTGCTTGAATTGGAATCAGGAAGCAAAAGATAAAGCCCAGACAAATAAGGGCAGCCAGAATCGCAGTAACGGTCGGATAAGAAAGTTGTTGAATAAGCGTCAAACCGATTAAAGGCCCCAACACAATCCCTAAATTAATAGACATGACAAAATAGCCCATACCTTCACCTTTACGCTGTGCAGGAATAAAGTCATTGGCAATAGGAACCGCTACCGTGGTTAAAATACTGAACCAAATCCCATGCAACAGCCGAATGGCCAAAAGTAGGTTCAGACTATCTGCAAAAATATAGGCAAATGAAAAAAGACAGAATAAAGTCTCTGAAATATAAAGGGCTTTTTTGCGTCCGATTTTTTCAATAATTAAACCACTAAAGGGGCGAACAGCAATCGAGGATGCCATAAATAGCGTCATGGCCAGACCTGCCTGAGCTAAAGTTCCATGCAGGTTTTTTAAAATATAAATCGGTAGGATAGTGGTTTGGGCAAAATAAAAGATAAATAAAAACAAGTTATTGGCCAGACACAGAATAAAGGATTTATTCCATAACTGTTGTGTATTTACTGGAGTCATGATTTACCTAAATTTATAAGAAAAAGACGACTAAAGAGGCTTATCGAGCTCATTATTTTTTTAGTTATAAATTATTTTTTGTAATTGAAGATAAGTCAGCTTATCGTTGGCTGGGGTTAATTCTAGAAGAATATTCCCAAAAAGTACAGCAGTGTAAGAATATAATAGAATAGTTTAATAAATAAGAGTGTTTTTATTGGGTCTTAATATCATATTGTGAATTTATAATGATTTTTTTAATTAAAATTATCCGAAATAAAAAAATCAGCCCCTAAAGACTGATTTTTTTATTTAAAACAGGATTATAAACCTGCTTCATATTCACTGCTTGAAAGTAATTTTTCGACATCCGCCATATTGTTAGGCTTGATTTTATAAATCCAGCCCTTGCCATACGGGTCATCATTGACAAAATCAGGATCATCTTCAAGTGCTGAATTCACTTCAACCACTTCACCTGAAACAGGTGCATGGATGTCTGAAGCAGTTTTAACCGACTCAACTACACCAGCCTGTTCACCAGCAGTGATTTGTTGACCCACTTCTGGTGCTTCAACATAGACCAGATCACCCAAAGCATCCTGTGCATGGTCAGAAATACCGGTAATAACCAGATCACCTTCAACTTTGACCCATTCGTGCGTAGTGGCGTACTTTAACTCTGAAGGGTGATTCATGGATGACTCCTTTAAAATATTCAAATCATTTTTGCCATGTTTTATACATGTTTTTTGATAAAAACAAAAGTTTATAGATAAGGATCTTTACGCCAATTGCTTGGACTACGTCCACTCCAGCGTTTAAAAGCACGGCTGAAATTGGCCACATCGCTATAGCCAATTTCATCGGCAATCTGCTCAAGGGTGTAATCAGTACGTGAAAGCAGGGAAGTCGCATGACGATAGCGCACTTCATCCACGAGGGTTGAGAAGGAAGTACCTTCGGCAGCCAATTGACGTTTTAAAGTCCGATCGGACATATGCAGACGATCTGCAACGTTTTCGATGCTTAAATAATGCTGCTCTGAATTGGTCAAAATATCACGTACCCGCATGGCCAGGCGACGGCGCTCACCCAAGGCAGACAATTCGGCTTCACATTGGTTAATCGCAATCTGGCTGGCAATCGGGTCAGCATTGACCATCTTTAAACCGAGATATTTTTTATCAAAACTGGAAAGCAAATGCGGCTGTTCAAAACGGAACTGATGCGATGGGAATTTTGCCATATAGCGTTCAAAACCGGGCGGTTTGGGAAAATCAAAATCAATCTCACCAGAGAGATCTTCACAACCGGTCAGGGCTTTGGCCATGGTGATAATACCAAAGGTCAGGGCAATGGCAATTTCAGTCCGCAGGGGTTCAAGGTCAAAATCACATTGCAACTGTAGCGTGGCTTTTTCACCAAAAGTAGAAAAATAAAGCTGTAAAAATGGCAGACGCAGCTGAATAAAGCGGTTCGCCAGGATCAAGGCATCGGTAATATCGTGCGCGGTCATAATGGCATAGCCAATAAAGCCATGAATCGAGATACGCATCTGGGTTCCTAAATGGAAACCCAGAGTCGGTTCACCGGTTAGGCGTAGTGCATGCTTGACCAGCTCATTGGCAACGGGCGTCGGAATACGAAAGTTGGGATCTGCCAATTGTTCACTGTTTAAGTGAAAAGGAGTAAACAGTGCTTCAGCAGTATAGCCCCAACGCGACACTACATCTAACAGCAGCAGTCCATAAACACCTGGTATTCCTTGATCCTGTCTTGGAGAAATCGTTTTCATGCGCCATCCATTGCATTTATTCGTTTTTCTATTTGTCGGTACCATATTGGCATGAATTGAAAACGTAACTTGTTAAAATTGTTCGACAATACTTTGAAAGCCCGAATCTTAGTCAGGCTTGTATTCTTTTTTAAAAACCAAAATTTTAGTGGTGGAAATAAGTAATACATCATGATTCTGATTGAATGCCTGGGTTACATAACTGACTATAGCGCGGTCAGTTTTACTTTTTGATGGCGTAATTGCCACAATTTCCACTTCCACATGAATCTTATCGCCAGGACGGGTTGGACGTGGCCAGCGAAGGCTCGATTCCGAACCAATCAGACCATAAGCGACCGGAAAACACTCTGTCCATAAACGCATGGTCACTGCACAGGTGTGCCAACCACTGGCAGCAATACCCTGAAAAACCGGATGCTCTTTGGCCTGATCTTCATCGGTATGAAAAACCTGAGGATCATACACATGCGCAAATTGCTTGATTTCTTCCAAGGTCATTTCATATTCACGGCTAATGAAACGATCGCCGACGTTTATATCTTCTAAATACAGCATTAATGCGCTTCCTTTTTCTTCAATGCCTGTTGTTCTATTAAAAAACTACCGGTTTGTCGTTGCCACAAATGTGCATAAATACCGCCTAATGCAACCAGTTCATCATGCGTACCTTGCTCTACAATTCTGCCTTCATCTAGAACCACCAGACGATCCATTTGCGCAATGGTGGATAATCGATGCGCGATGGCAATGACGGTTTTGCCTTGCATCAGTTCATCCAGACTGGACTGGATGGCCGCTTCAACTTCAGAATCTAACGCACTGGTGGCTTCATCTAAAATCAGGATAGGAGCATCTTTTAAAAATACCCGGGCAATCGCAATACGCTGACGTTGACCACCAGACAGTTTTACACCGCGTTCACCGACATAGGCTTCATATCCGGTTTTACCACGCAAATCAGTAAGCTGTGGAATAAAGTCTTCCGCCTTGGCCTTACGCACCGCTTCAAACATATCTTCATCTGTTGCATCGGGACGACCGTATTTAATATTTTCGGCCACGGTGCGATGTAACAAAGAGGTATCTTGAGTCACAAAAGCAATATTTTTACGCAGACTGTCCTGAGTCACATCTTGAATATTTTGGCTATCGATCGAAATACGACCTTGGTTGATATCATAAAAATGTAGTAACAGTTGAATCAGTGTGGATTTTCCTGCACCAGAACGCCCGACAATGCCAATTTTTTCACCCGGTTTAATGGTTAAATTAAAATGATCAATCACATTTTTATTCTGATAAGCAAAGCTGACATCTTCAAATTTGATTTCACCATGCTGGACCTGTAAAGGTTGAGCTTCGATTTTGTCTTGAATATGAATCGGACGGCCTAAAGTCTTCATGCCATCTTGAATGGTACCGACATTTTCAAACAGGGCAGAAGATTGCCACATCATAAACTCGGCAATACTGTTGAGCTTTAAAATCATGGCAGTCGTTGCTGCAATAATACCGAGTTCCGCCTGACCATTAATCCAGAGCCAAATAGCGGTACCTAAAACCCCGACATATAAAACCACACTCAATAAATTTATGCTGATTTCGTACTGGGCGCCCAGACGCATCTGTTTATACACCGTGATCATAAAGTCTTGCATGGACTCTTTGGCATACTTACTTTCACGGCCAGCATGGGCAAATAATTTAACGGTTTGAATATTGGTATAGGCATCCGTAACACGACCGGTCATCACTGCCCGGGCATCGGCCTGTTGACTTGAAATCCGGCTTAAACGTGGAATAAAAAAGCAGGCAGCAGAAATAAACAGCACCAGCCAAAGCAGCAGAGGCAAAATTAGTAGGGGGGAAATTGACCCCAGCACAAAACTGATGGTGACAAAGTAAATTAGCACATAAGCCAGCATGTCACCTAAAATTACCCAAAACTCACGTACTGCAAGCGAGGTTTGCATAACTTTGGCCGATAAACGCCCGGCAAAGTCATTGTGAAAAAAATCCAGGCTTTGCTGTAACAGTAAATTATGGAAGCGCCAGCGTAAACGCATGGGAAAAGTACTGTATAAAATCTGGTGTTTGATAATGGACTGCATGCTGGCAAATAGAATATTGGCCAATAAAATACAGGTCAAAATGGTCAAATTTTGCGTATGTTCGGCTAAAAAAGTTTCAGGCTGGCTCTTGCTTAACCAGTTAACCAGATCACCAATTTTTGAGTAAAGAAAGGCTTCAAAACTTGCAGCACCTGCAGTAAAGAGGACCAGTAACAACAAATAAGGACGTACCCCATGGGCGGCTTGCCAGACAAAAGGAAAAAAACGGGTCGGAAGTGGTTCGTTTAAACCTTTGGATGGATAAGGATTGACGAGTTTTTCAAACCACTGGAACATGCAGATTTCCTTAAGTAAATACCAAATATGCTAAAGTTTATTGGAGCTTTGATAGTATCAATAATAATGTAACTAATATCTAAAAGCTTGTTGAAATCAGTGAAACATTTCATTTGAACTGTAAAGCTGATGGGAGCAAGTAGAAAAAGAAATATAGATTCATATATTGAGTATATGTTTAACAACGACAAAGCTGTATGAAATATTATGTCGAGTCATTCATGCTTAGTGATTGGAGAATTGAACAAAAGCGTTTTTAGCTTCAACAAATGTCGAAAGCAATTCAATAATCGAACTTTTGTCTATTGCACTAGGCTAATTTTTTATTTTTTATTAAATTTATCAATTAGTTAAATTTTATTAGTTTCTGAATTAATAGATTCAGTTTTTCATCTCATCAATTTCTCATATTCATGCTGAAGAAAATTTTTATTTAGACACTCATCCATGAAATTAATATTAAAACATCAAGCTGAATATGCTTATTGATAATATGCTGACCATAAATTTATAGAGTATTTTTTTGAAAAATAAATAAATTTTTATAAAAAATAATTAACAATTGCATAACAAATAGCCTAATTAATTTACTTATTATTTCAAGTTATATTGAACGTGATTAAATCATGTCTGGACTAATCGAAATGAAAAATACGGCAAGTTTTCACCTGTTACAGCAAGTATATAATTTTATCGCTGAGAGACCAGAATTTAAAACTAAAGGCGAGCTGGATCTTATGTTGGATTTTTTTTCGGTTATTCATGAAGATGATCAAAAAGATATACGATTAGATTCCTCTTCTAAATTGATTGGTAAATTTGGAAGTCGAGAAATCGTGAATATTCAGCTGGCACCCTCTTTAAGAAATAAAAATGAATTCCTTTCTTGGGCGTATAAACAGCTGCATGGTTAGTCGGAAAAAGAGATTTTTTAAAAATTTTTTTACATAAAAAGATAGAGTATAAATTTCTATTATTAAGCTCATATAAATGGGATTCTTATAATAAAATTGATATTTTAATTTATTTAAAATTACTTACGTAAAACATGTATTTAAATACATATGCAAACATAAATTAAACACCTTTTGAAGGTGTTTTTCTTTAATTTGTTAGGCTAAATCATAATAAGAGCGAAAAAATGCCTAAAATTCTGATTCTAAAAGAGGTCACTGCGAAGAGCGCCTGTGGCACTAAAATAATTGTTGAACAGGTTTTTGAAAAGATTTTAAATCAAGCAGGTTTAATCTGGTTGCCCTTACCCAAAATAGTGATTACGGAAAAAATTATTGATTTAAATGAAAATAATTTTTTTACTCATCCTGCAACAGGAAAAGTTTTTGAGGTAATGAACGAAAAAGAACGATTTAAGTTCAAAAGAAAGACTCAACCTTTATATTGAGCATATTTTTTAAAACAAAAAACTCATAAAATTTATTTATACAGTATTTTCTAAAATCAAAATAAAAAAAAGTTCAGCTAGCAAGCTGAATTTATTTAGAATAAATATTTTTACCTTCTGAAATATTTCAATTAAAATAATTTAAATTGATTGAATGATTTTATTCGCCAAGTTGATTTTACATTTAAAATAATCACAGCTTAAACATTGCTTTCGGATTATAATGGCTCTCTTAGAGCAGCATTAAGCTGAAAATGAACAAAAGAGATTTCAAGGCGCTGGATTTGGGTCCAACTGGAAAAGCTATTCTTCAAAGCTCTCTGATCTCTGATTTATAATCTCTAAAAAGTTATATCGCCTTAAAAACCTCTATTGCGCGTTTTCTCGATTGGCTTAAATCCACAATGGCTTGCGGGTAATTTAATGCTTGATCATGTTCATAAGCATACGGTTCATGAATTTTTTTTGCATTCAGATGCGCCAATTCCGGTACCCAGGTCCGTATATAATCGCCATTTTTATCAAATCTTTGTGATTGCGAGACAGGATTGAAAATTCGGAAATAGGGCACTGAATCTGTGCCTGTTGAAGCACACCACTGCCAGCCACCATTATTGGCTGCCAAATTGCCATCAATTAAATGCTGCATAAACCATTTTTCACCCAGACGCCAATCAATCAGCAGGTTCTTGGTTAAAAACATAGCAGTAATCATGCGTACCCGATTATGCATCCATCCGGTTTGCAGCATTTGACGCATGCCTGCATCAACAATCGGAATTCCAGTTTGCCCTTGCTGCCAGGTAAGCAGGTCTTGTTCAGCGTGTCGCCATTGAATCTTTTGAGTATTGCTTTTAAAAGGCTGATGTTTGGACACAGCAGGAAATTGATAAAGAATATGTTGATAAAACTCACGCCATAACAATTCATCTAGCCAGGTTTGTTGTCCTATATTGTCTATATGGAAATAGCCATTTTGCTTTCTAAACACAGCTTGTAAGCACTGCCTGATTGAAACTGCACCGATATTTAAATAGGGAGATAGTTGACTGGTTGAATTGAGATGAGGGAAATCACGCTCTTGTTGATAATATTCCAGTTTAGAGTCAATAAAATTGTCTAAAATTTCCAGCGCATAATCTTCAGTCACCGGCCAAAGTTGCTGTAGTTGATCCGAGGCAGGACTTTGCATATAGGTGGATGCACTGATGTTTGTATTTTCTAGCTCCAGGTTCAGCTCTATTTTTTTCTGCTGTGCGATTGCCGGATAGCCTTGCGGTAGGCTGATGCTGAGTAGTTCATAGCAACGCTTTTTAAAAGCACTAAACACTTGATATGGCTGATTGGATTTATTGCAGATTGAACCGACAGGAAAAATGGTCTGATCATGATAAAGCTCAAGCGAAATCTGATGCTTTTCCAGATTTTTTTGCGTTTGGGCATCACGTTTTAATTCATTGACCCCAACTTCAATATTGGCATGTACAGCATTAATGCCAAGTCGCAGACAAAGCTGCAGCATTTCATCGGGGACATCCTTCCATAAAGGAATGCATTTGATCAGCAGAGGAATATTCAGTTGATTGAGCTGTGATTTGAGCGTTTCCAGTTGGCGTAAATAAAATATTTTTTTGGCTGGACTGTCATCATGTCGTAGCCATTGCTCAGGTGAGAGCACTGCCAAGGCAATACAATTTCCAGATTGAGTCGCATGCCAAAGCGCAGCATGATCGTGTATACGCAAATCCTGTCGAAACCATATCAATTGCATAAAACAAGGATGCCTTATTTTCAGTTAAATCATTCAATTATAAATAAGAAGAATAGCAATATGCTTTAAATATTGCATCATCCTCTTAGTTTTAAAGTTTAGGATTAGCGGATTCGTCTTGATCAACCGAACGTGCCGTGAATTGCCTGAAATCAGTACCGGATGGCGCCTGATAAATTCTTAAACCAAATTCAGGGACAATGGCAATCAAATGATCAAAGATATCAGACTGGATCGCTTCATAATCCTTCCATACCGTTGTATTTGCAAAAGCATAAATTTCCAGTGGTAGACCCTCACTGGTCGGTTGTAATTGTCGAATAATCAGTGATTGATTTTGCGCGATGCCGGAATGCTGTTTTAAGTAAAACTCAACATAGGCGCGGAAGGTTCCTAAATTGGTTAAACGGCGCTGATTGTATAAAGATTGGTTCGAGAGTTGCTGGTTGAAGCTTTCCAGTTCGTCATGTTTGCTATTTAAATATTGATCCAGCAATAAAAATTCTTTCAGCTTTTGCTGTTCAGCCGGGGTCATAAAATGTACGCTGCTTTGATCAATAAAGATTGATCGTTTAATCCGCCGAGCTCCCGCATAAGCCATACCGCGCCAGTTTTTAAAAGTATCTGTCACCAGTTTATTGGTTGGAATAGTGGTTAAGGTTTTGTCAAAATTTTGCACGGTAATGGTGTGCAATGACATATCAATGACATCGCCGTCGGCATTCAGTGAAGGCATCTCTATCCAGTCACCAATTCGCACCATGTCATAAGATGAAATCTGTACTGACGCGACCAAAGAGAGAATGGTATTTTGAAATACCAGCATCAGTACTGCTGCCATGGCACCAAAACCTGCCAGCAAGGTAAAGACATCTTTTTTAAGGAACGTACCTAAAATCATCAAGCCACAGACAATAAAGATGATCAGCTTAACCAGCTGTAAATAACCTTTAATTGGCTTGTTTTTTGACTTGGGATTACGTTGATAAACCAGATTGAAAATACTTAAAAATTCACTGATAGCCAAAGCAATGGTAAGAAAAATAAACGCTTGTGCCGCCATTTGAACAAAAACAATGACTTTTTCTGAAAGATGCGGAACCGTGATAATTCCGTTCATAATCACAATGGCTGGCACAATATTGGAAATCCGTCGGATTACGCTGTGCTGGGCAAAAATTTCATGATTGACAAATTTCATCTTGGAAATCAGTTGGCGAATACCGCGAACCACAACCTGCTTGGCAATAAAATTTGCCAGGAATGCCAGTAAAATTAAAATACTGAGAGAGGTGAGCATTTCTAGCCATGGATATTGATCTGACCAGTCCTGAATATTTTGTATAAATGCCAATTGTTGCAAAACTTACCCTGAAATTTTTAAATGATGAATAGTGTATAGGGTTATTTTTTTATTCTAATAAAGATAACGTTTTATATACATGAACTAAAACAAAATTCACCAGCTGCGCTGATACTGGAATGGCTTAATTTTTTATCATGATTTTGTTCTTATAGTCTATGCCAATACGAATACTGGCATAGAGAACTACTTTAACTATTGATGAGCGAGACTTACCACATTAAATCATCAGGAATGACATAAGCGGCATAAGGATCTTCCTCATCTGTGGTTTGTTCATTCTTCTCGGAATTATTCACAATGATGAAGCCTTCCATTTTGTCATTAATGCGCTCTGCCAAAGCCTTGGGTAAAACAGCGTAACTTTCAGCTTCTTTGGCAATAATGAGTGAACCAGCAACTAGGGCATTGTAAATCTGCTGATTGAGATAAATCTTTTTGACTTTATTGTCATCAATAAATTGATAGGCAACTTCACCATCGGTATCTTTAATTTTGTGCTGATTGATCATTTGAACAATGGCAGCTTTTAATTCTTTACCTTGTAACAGGCGTTTTTTCTCTAAATCCAGTGCCTGATCGCGAGCCAGTTTCTCTTGCTGATCCTGGGCAATTTTGGCCTTTAATTCAGCTTCGTTGCTTTGTCCGGTACGTTGCTCATGTACAGCCTGTTTTGACAGTTTTTTAGCCTTTTTATTATCGACTAAACCCGCTTTTAGCAATTGAGCCTGTAATGCATTTTTGACCATAATAAATTCCGATATTACTCTTGAGTCTGTCGATAACGATAATAAATCACCCAATAAATCGAGCTAAGGGTCCAACTTAACATCGCAGGGATAAGGAATGAGTTCAATTTTAAATAAGGATACATCAGGCTCGCAAGTAAACCGCCAATAAAAAATCCAAATAAAATGAGTAAATGAAGAATAATGCGTCGACTTTCTACTTCTAAACCACGTAGCCTGTAACCTAATGCCAAACCCAAATCGGTCAAAACGCCTGATAAATGGGTCGTGCGGATGATCGTGCCTTTATAATGACTGACCATGGCATTTTGCACACCCATCGCTACACACGCCCAAAGCAAAGCATAACGAGGAAAATAGGGCAATAAAAACCAGCATAGCATAATAAAAAGAGCCACCAAGCTTAAAGGTAAACCGTAGCGGCTTCCTAGCTTAAACTGGCTATTTCCCAGTATCAATCCGCTATAACAGGAACCGATCACATAACATAGGACAACCAAGCTCAAGTAGAGGATCTGTTCAGGTTGCCACTTGAGTAAAGCCATGGCCAAGATGCTGACATTACCGGTCATGTGTGAAACGGACTGATGCAACACGGTCACCAGTCCGAGGACGTTAATCATTCCTGCATTCATTGCAAGAAAAAAAGCACCTAATTGAACCCAGAGCGGTAAAGTTTGAAGAGGCATAACGTCATAAAAAAATACTTAATAATGACTATCTTAATCCAAACCACGATCAACAGCAGCAGTAAATAGCACATCTGTTGAAGAATTTAATGCCGTTTCAGTCGAATCCTGTAATACGCTAATCACCATACCAATCGCAACCACTTGCATGGCGATATCGGAACTAATGCCAAACAGGCCACACGCAACAGGAATCAGCAGTAAAGAACCACCGGCAACACCAGATGCACCACAAGCAGAAACGGTTGCAAGCACAGATAAAACCAGCATGGTGGTGAAATCAACCGAAATACCTAAAGTATTGACGGTTGCCAATGTTAAGACGGTAATGGTGACTGCGGCACCCGCCATGTTAATTGTTGCACCGAGTGGAATAGCGACACTTGCTGTAGATTCATTCACCCCTAAACGCTTGGCTAAATCCAGATTCACAGGAATATTGGCTGCCGAGCTTCGGGTAAAGAACGCGGTAATGCCACTTTCACGTAGACATTTAAACACCAGCGGATAAGGGTTAGCGCGAGTAACAAAGGCGACCATAATTGGATTAATGACCAATGCCACAAAGAACATGGTGCCAATCAATACAGTGAGTAATTGGGCATAGCTTTCAAAAGTATTTAATCCCGCTTCAGCAACTGTTACCGCAACCAGACCAAAAATACCGACCGGGGCAAAGTTAATCACCAAACGAATTACACTATTTACGGCATTTGCAGCATCGGTTAAAAAGATTTTAGTGCTGTCTGATGAGTGACGGAACGCAGCACCCAAAGCAACAGCCCAAGCCAAAATACCAATAAAGTTTGCTTCACTAATCGCTACCACAGGATTTGCCACAAAACTTAAAAGCAGATTTTTTAAGATTTCAATCAGGCTGCCCGGTGGTTGCAGGTCCGCATTTGCCGGGATATCCAGGAATAATGTACTTGGAAAAAAGATACTGGCAATTACTGCACTTAATGCAGCCAAGAACATCCCAATGCTATACATCACAATAATCGGTTTAATGTTGGCGCTATGGCCGACTTTAAAATTGGCAATAGACGATAAAACCAGAATAAAAACCAATATAGGTGCAACAGATTTAAGAGCTTTAATAAACAAGTCACCCAAGAGGCTTAAATAGGGAGCGACATTAGGGAACAAAACAGCAACACCAATACCTAAAATAATGGCGATAATAATTCGGGAGACTAAACTCAAACGCATTAAAGCAGAAAACATAAAGGTGCCTTGTCACACATACGAGGACTAAAAAAATCACAAAGATATGCGGCATTTTATACCTAAAATTGATATTGCTAAAAAATAATTTCCATATAAAAACTAACTGTTTATTTTTAAAGTCGATATTTTCAATTTTTAATTAAAATTTTTCATATTTTGAAATATTCAAGTAATACAAATGCTTCTGCTTATTCTGCTGTGTTGTATTTGGTCAGGCCATTCTATTGGATGTATTTTAGTCTTTCACTAAAGTTCAAAAGCTATTTTTGAGAGCAACACCAGAAATCCCATGTCGCTAGTTTTATCTCATTGATCTTAAAAATCTTCTGGGGAAAGTTCTTGCATGGCCTGAAAATGCGAAAGATAAATCTTGCCACTTAAGTGTTTCAGCAATTTTGAATGCTGTAATTTATCCATCACTGGACCCTTAATTTCCGAGAAATTCAGTTTAATGTTCAATTTATTAAGCTCGGCATTCAGATCTTCCAGCATTTCCAGCGCACTCAGATCAATAGCACTAATACTGGAACAGTTAAGAACCACATGCTCTAAATCAGCATATTGACTCATAGCATTAATCAGAAAGCCTTTAAAAGTATTGGCATTTAAAAAGGTCAGGTTTTCATCTATCCGCATGGACAAAACTTTGTTGGAGGTCAGTACATCATGACGCTGTATATTTCTAAAATGCTGGGTTCCTTCGACCAGACCAATGACCGCAATATGCGGGCGGCTGATACGCCAGAGCAGCAAAATAAAGGTAGAGACAATCCCCAACAGCAAACCGGTCGAGATATCGATGCAGAGCACACCAAAGAAGGTAATCCACATGGCAATACCGTCTGCTTTGGAATAACGCCAAGTTTCAATAAATGGCTTAAAATCAACCAGTTTCCAGATAGACACGATGATGGTGGCTGCCAGAATGGCCAAAGGTAAATCACGGAAGAAACCAGTAAAATAGAGGCTGACCAGGATAATAAGCAGGGATGAAATCACGCCTGCCAGCGGCGTTTTGGCACCGGCATCTGCATTGACCACCGTGCGCGATAAACTTCCGGTGACTGGAAATGCCGAGCTGAGACCGGCACTTAGATTGGATAAACCTAACGCAATCAGTTCCTGGTTACTATTTAAATGACTGCGTTGCTGTAAGGCAGTGGCCTGAGCAATGGACAGTGATTCGACAAAGCTGATCATGGCGATCATGGCTGCACCTGGCAACAAGGTCATGACCAGATCCAGATTCCAGTAGGGCATACTCAGCGGGGGAAAACCAGAAGGAATTTCTCCTACCGTTTTAATGCCCACGGCTTTTAAATCTAAAAAATAGACCGCTGCAATTGAAATCACCACCAAACTTAAAGGCAAGGCTTTAGTCAAAAAAGCTGTCGAACCTATCCGGCTTTGCACAGCATTAGAATGTAAAACTTTAGGAAGATAAATCAGAAAAATAAGTGCAAGCAGACCAAATATTAAAGATGGCAGATTGCTGTAACTCATATATTGCCAAACACTGAGTACAAATTCGGGAATATTATTGGCTTTTAAAGGCACATCGACCAGAAATTTGAATTGACCTAAAGCAATCAACAAGGCAGAAGCAATAATAAAACTCTTGATGACCGGATGACTGATCAGCTGAATCAGAAAGCCAAATCTAAAAATTCCGAGCAACAGCGAAATAACGCCCACCATCACGGCCAGTAGGCAGGCAGCCTGTATATAAACAGGAGAGCCAACTTCAAACAGTGGATTGAGGGTTGCGAAGGTCATCATGGAAATAATCGCGACAGGGCCAATAGACAGTGTAGGACTGCTCCCGACCATGGCGTAAATGATCATGGGCAGAATACTGGCATATAGTCCTGTAATTGGCGGTAGTCCTGCTAGCATGGCATAGGCCATTCCTTGCGGAACCAGCATTGCAATGACAATCAGTGCTGAAAGAAGGTCAGATTTAAATTTGTTTTGATTGTATGTACGCAGCCAGCGCCAAGCGGGTAATAACATGGTTAAGCGAAAATTTAAATCTGACATATCTAAAACTAAATCACTATTTCAGATATATTATGCATAAAAAATGCTAAGAAGTCTTGTGAGTAAGATAGGGACTAATGACATTTACTGTGCAAAAATAGCGAGAACTTAAAATCTACTCGCCAAACCAGATTCAGCAGCAAGTGCAGTTCAGATAAAAAGATAATCTTTTTTGGATTTAAAAAGTAAGCCTGCAAGGTATGCTTTGAGTTCCCGCAGATTATGATGACTTTTCCATCGAGACGTTACCTCAAAAAAGCTGGGCTCCGATATTCTCGGCACGATTCAAATCGAAATTCATGATTAAAATTTTGTTAATTTTATCGATAAATATGTTATAAAATGTAAATATGGTCACACTATTTTAGGGTCAGGTTTTGAAACAGATTCTTTTGGCACTTAAATTAAATCTTCGAAAACTGATCCTGATTTCGACTATTATCAGTGTGTCGTGCTTATTTATTGTGTCTGTATTTATTCTCAATTATGTGATTAAAGACCAGCTCATTCAAAATTCACTTTTAGTGAATGTCAAATATGCTTCAAAGGTTGCCAATAGTGCAGATCAGCATTTTGATGATATGCTGAAAGAGTTAAAATATAGTGCTGACCTGTTAGGACAAGATTTTTCTAATCCTCAATTAATACAAGAAGAAACAAAGCGTCTTAAAAATCAATCGAACAAATTTAATAGTTTATTAATTGTAGATCCGCAAAGAAGAATAGTTTCTTTTGCGCCGCAAAGTTTAAATTTGAGTACTCATATCTCATATAAATCAGTCGGCATTACTGAGTCTTTAAAGCATAAAACCACCTATATTTCTTCTCCTTATTGGTCAGTGAGACATAATCTGGTGGTAATGTTGTCGCAACCCATTTATGACCGAAATAAAAATTATCAGGGCATGATTGGCGGCACGATTTATCTACAAAAAAATAATCTTATCCAGAAAATGCTTTCAACCGAATATGATTTTAAAAAAAGTTATATGTATGTCATTGACCAGGATAATCGAATTATTTTTCATCCAGATCCGAAAAGGATTGGCGAAAAAATTGTCAATAATACCGGGCTGGACTATATGGTACATAAACGAATAGGAAATGTCCGGTTAATCAATAGTCGGGGCGTCGAAAATTTGGCAGGTTTTGCCTATATTCCGAGTACCAACTGGATTGTCGTTTCCCAGCAACCAACCGAAGAACTGTTAAAGCAAGCCAATGTGATTCTTTTAAAAGTTTCGGTCGGAATTTTATTTTTCTATTTATTTATCTTTTTTATTGTCTGGAGAATGTCGCGCTTTATTTCTTCACCTTTAAATAGCTTGGCGAAAATGGCCAGTATGCTTAATCAGCCAGACATTCAGGATAAAATTAAACAGGTTGATCCCTGGTATTTTGAAGTTTTAAAGTTTAGAACCTCATTGCTGCTCAGTTCCCAAGCCTTTACTGAAAAGATTACGGAACTGCGTCAACATGTAAATACCGATCCACTGACAGGTTTATATAATCGACGGGGAATGCAAATCTTTTTAAAAGAAGTGGTGAGTCTAGAGAGAGATTTTGCCGTCCTTGCAATTGATATCGATTTTTTTAAGAAGGTGAATGATACTTATGGTCATGATCAGGGAGATATCGTTTTAAAAACCCTGGCCAGTTTTATGAATAATAATTTCAGAGAGGGAGACATTTGTTGTCGTATAGGCGGGGAAGAGTTTATTGTATTAATGACCACCTCAGACCCTAAGGTCGCTTATAATGCTGCGGAACGTTTAAGAAAAACAATGGAATCAAGCAACATTAATTCTATCGGACCCATCACCATATCTATTGGAATTGCCTTTTGGCCTAAAAGCTCGGACAGTGTGAGCGAAGTTTTTAAAATGGCGGATAATAAACTTTATCAAGCTAAAAATAATGGACGTAACTGTATTCGTTATTAGAGCATGGAACGGTAGTTATTTTTCTACTTCTTCTACCGGCTTATAATGAAGCTTGAGCTCTGAAAGTGAAGCCGGTCTAGCAAAATAGAAACCTTGAAAATGGTCACATGCATATTCTCTGAGAAACTGGGCTTGGGCTTGAGTTTCTATCCCTTCAGCAACCACTTGTAATCCTAGTTGATGAGCCATGACAATAATAGCTGCGACAATAGCACCATCTTTCTCATTTTGAGGTAAATGTTCAATAAAACTGCGATCAAGTTTGATTTCATCCACAGGTAAAGTGCGTAAATAACTCAGGCTGGAGTATCCTGTTCCAAAGTCATCGACAGAAACTTTGATGCCCAAATCACGGACCGCATTTAAAATTTCTAAAGAACGGTCAGCACCTGCAATTAACATGGTTTCCGTGACTTCAATTTTTAATAATTCAGGCTGTAACTGTGTATTGGCCAAGGTCTCTCGTAACTCATACAAAAAGCCTGTGCGCTTGAACTGTAAGGGCGAAAGATTGACGGCTACACTCAGGCTGGCGCTATTTTTCTTATTCCATTCAACAATATCCTGACAGGCTTGCTGTAAAACCCATTGACCAATCGCTACAATTTGACCGGTTTTTTCGGCGAATGGAATAAAGTCTGCTGGAGAGATAAAACCTCTTTGTGGATGCTGCCAGCGGATTAAGGCTTCTACACTTATTAGCTGGCCTGAATGAGCATCAATAACCGGTTGATAAACCAATCTAAACTGTTGTTCTTGCAGGGCAAGCATTAATTCATGCCGCATCAGCACATAATCGATTTTCGGTGTGCTTGTAGCGTCAAAAGCATACCAGTGCCAGGCATTTCCACCTTCTTTTTTTGCTTCATTCATTGCATGTATCGCATGATGAAGCAATTGGGTAGATTTTTCTATCTGAGCGCCATCATCTGCAATACCAATACTCGCACTCATATGGATTTTATGGCCATCGATATCAAAGGGTACGGACAGACTTTTTAAGATACGCTCTGCAGTGACGGCGGCCTGTTTTAAATCATGGCATTTATTCAGCAATATGCCAAATTCATCTGCGGAAAAATGAGAAATGATATCTTCTTCTTGAACGATCTGACGCAGGCGATTTGCTACAGCAATCAGAAGCTGATCACCACTGAGGTGTCCCAAACTTTGATTTAAAGGCTGGAAACCATCTAAATCAACATACATGACGATCAGGGGACGATGATGCTCATGCGGTATGTGGTGAAAAGCGACATCCAGTATTTTTTCAAAGGTATGATGATTAATTAATCCGGTTAAACTGTCGTGGGTTTGTTGCCGGGCGATATATTCGCTATTTGCCCGCTGTTGAGTAATATCCTGCTGAATACCCATAAAATGTGTGCAGATATTTTTGTCATCAAAAACCGGTCCTAATATCAGCTGGTTCCAGAACCAGCTACCATCTTTACGATAATTCTTTAAGGTGATCTGAATTTCTTGTTGTTCTTGGAGGGCATGATGGATTTTATTAACTGTTTCAGGATCTGTATCAGGGCCTTGCAGAAAACGACAATTTTTACCGATCACTTCTTCTTTATTATAACCGGTCAGCGATTCAAACGCAGGATTAACATATTCAATGGCCTGATCTGGGGCAGCATTGCTCAATATAATTCCAAGAGGATTGGCATCGACACTACGTTTAAGCAGACGCAGCATTTCTTCACTTTCACGCCGTTCTGAAATATCACGAGCGATACCAAAAACGCCCACCACCTGTTGAGCTTGCGTAATGGGTAAATAAGTCAGGTCTAGCCAGTAACTTTCCCCTAAGACATTCAGGGCTTGAATTTCCAAATGCTGACTGTTTCCCTTTAAGGCTTGTTCAAATGCAGTTTGAGCCAAAGATTGAAATTCAGCACAAATAAAATTCGAGAAATGTAAGCCTCGAGCCTGTTCAAGATTAAATTGAGTGATCTTTTCAGAAACAAGATTAACATCAATCACGATGCCTTCTAGATTATGTTCAAAAATAGCGTCCGGATGGTAAGTGAAGAACGAGCGATATTTATCATGCAGAGCCAGTCTCTGCTGACGTTCTTCATGCAGATCCATACTTAAGGCAATGAGAGATGCCGCATGACGAAGTAATTTAATATGAGTCGGTGTTGGACATTTAGGCGAGCGATAATACGTTCCAAAGGTACCGTAGAGTTTGCCTTGCGCGTTAATAATAGGCGTAGACCAACACGCATTCAGATTTTCTTCTTGGATAAGGGTTCTGAAATTGTTCCAGTTCTGATCGGTAGTTAAATTTTCACAAATCACGAGTTTTCGGTGAAAAGCTGCTGCACCACAAGCACCGACATTTGGGTCTGCTTTTATCCCATTAATTGCTTCTTGATATTGGGTGGAAAAATGGTGGGTACCGCTAATCAGGCTTAACGTTTGTTCTGTCTCTGAGTACCCCATAATGGATACCATTGAATCCGGTATCCGGGCTTCTAACCATTCACTGACGGTCTGAAATATGATGGGTAAGTCAGCGTGTTGCCCAATTAAATGAAAGATAGATTGAGTATCTAAATAACTCGCTGTTTGACTCATATCGCATTCCTTCCCTGAGTTGTATCGCGTATTTTTTAATAGATTCTCAATCAAAATCTTTACACCAGATCGATATACTGATTATTAATTTTGTATAAACAATATAACAAAAATGTGATTATCCTCACATAGAATTATTTGAAAATCTGCATAGATATCAAGCTTTGACTTAAATAAATTATATTAATGCTCATTCCTCTAAAAAATATCTACCTTTGCTAAAAACGCTAAAACTTACTGTGCCAGCTGTTCTTTGCAGAGCCATAAAAAATCTCTACTTATTTCTAAACTGTATTATTCAATAATGCAAAAAAATGGAATATAAAATCAAGTCATATCTAAAAAGAAGGGGGGATTTATATGAAATCATGCATGAAGTAAAAATGCATTTACAAGATTAAAGCAGTGTGAGCTTCTGCAGCTCGTTATGACAAGCTAGAGCAGAACTATAAAAGTGAGATTGCCTTAGCTTGTGTCTTTATCTGTTTATACCTATGAAATGTCAAAAGATATTAATATCTTTTCCATTTTCTTTTGAGATAGTATTAAATTAGATTTTTCGGACAATACAGTTGATAGAGGTTATTCAGTACCTGAACGAGTTTTTCATCTTTAATGGAATAAAAAATCTGTTTGCCATCACGACGCGTAGTCACCACATCGCTTTTACGTAGCATCATCAATTGCTGGGATAACGTAGGTTGGTTAATCTGTGTCATCTGCTCTATTTGGGAGACATTTAATTCCTGTTTGGCAAGATGACATAAAATAAGTAAACGATCTGTATTGGCTAATGATTTTAATATCGTGACCACAATATCAATAGACTCATGCATAGAAGCAATTTCAAGATCGGTGTTCATACAGCATTTCCATACTACGCAACAGTAACCTTGGCAGTATAATCCCTGATGAATCTTATATAGGATGAAAATGTAAGATTTTCAATGGTTTTTAATGAAGGTAATTATCAAATATTCTTATATTCATTAAAATAAGGCATTTAACCTAAATTAAATGCCTTATATGCACATCAAATATAGCGGATCAGGTTTTAGGGGTGGTTTTGAACGCTTTTAATTCTTTCTCGTTAAAATGTAGAGCTTGCGTAATCGCCTGACGCATTTCAGGATTATACCAGTCAAAAATTGCAGAGATTTTTTCTTCAAAATCATCACTGATGACAAAATGATTTTCTTGAATACTGAGCAGGCCATTTTGTTTCAAGATAGCAATAAAGCTTTTTAAAGTTGCATTATCAAAATAATAACCGGACTGAATTTTTTGAGTTTGAGACAATTTGTATAATACCGCTTTCCCCATATTCTCCAGCTCTTTCAGGCTCAAGAATTGCTGCGGCGCATATTGTTGCAATAATGCAGCAATCATGGTCATGTTATTCAGGCTGGAATGAGAGAGGTGTGCCAGTGCCAAAAGCTGCTGTTGAGCCTGTTCATCCGATGAAATAGCAATAGTTTGGTCTGAATGAAGGCTAATCCAGCCGAATTGCGCCAGACTTTCCAGAATTACGGTTATTTCCTGATCTAATTCATCGCTATGCCATTTGAGGAAAAATTCTTCCTTAAAATAGGGATAGATATTTTTAACTGTGTCGATTAAATAATGTTTAGAGATTTTTTTATACGAATGCACCAGTACTGCAATTAATGCCGGGAGAATAAAGCAGTGCAGAATATTGTTACTAAAATAACTTAACAGAATTTTTTGACTTTCAGCCACCCGTACCCAATTTTGATTATTTTGGCTGAAGGTTTCAACCTGCTTTAATTTCCCGGCATACTGAATAATCTCTACGCTGGATAATTCTGTCATGATCATTTTTGAATCATATGTTGTCATTTTTAATAAATGACGATATTGATCAATTTTCGCGATTAAATCATGTTCAGTTAAAGCATGATCTTCAGCATTGAGTAAAATCAGCGAAATTAACGAAATCGGATTAATGACCACCGCTTTATTAATATTTTCCAGAATTGAATTGGCAACCTGATTCACGGTTTGAATCACCGGTTGGGGTAATTCATCATGAATATTTAATTGAATATGTTCTGCTTGATTGTCAGTTAAAACCTGATCCAGAAAAACTGGCTCGCCAAAATTAACGTGTACCTGACCAAAGACTTTTTCAATTTTACGAACTGAACTCAAAATTCCCCAAATCGATTCGGCTTCTTTCGGTTTGCCATTCAGTTCATTTAAATAAGAGGTACCTTCAATCAGCTTTTCATAACCAAAGTAGGTCGGAATAAAGGCAATCGGCTTGGTGGCACCACGTAAATGACTTTGTACCGTCATCGACAGCATGCCTTTTTTCGGGGGCAACAGCAGACCGGTACGTGAACGTCCACCTTCAATAAAGTATTCTAAAGGGGTATTACGTGATAAAAGGCTGTGTAAATATTCTTTAAATACCGAGGTATAAAGTTCATTACCGCTAAATGTACGGCGAATAAAATAAGCACCGCCGCCACGCATGATCTGACCGACCACAGGCAAGTTGAGATTAATACCCGCGGCAATATGCGGCACCATCAAGCCGCGGTTAAAAATCACATAAGACAGCAGCAAATAATCGATATGACTGCGATGGCATGGGGTATAGACAATTTCGTAATCCTTGGCCAGCTCACGCACGGTATCGAAATTATGCACTTCAATTCCATCGTAAAGTTGCGTCCAGAGTTTGGTCAGCGCCAGTTCGGCAAAACGCAGGGTAGAATAGGAAAAGTCCGAAACCACTTCAGTTAAATAGCCTTTGGCGCGGTTCTCTGCTTCAAACATGCTGATTTTGTTGTCAATACTTTCTTTACGGATCGCATCCTGAACCGTTTCAGTTTTCATTAACTTGTTAATGAGATTCCGGCGGTCGGATAAATCGGGGCCTAAAATAGCTTCTTTATATTTATTAAAATTGGTATTTAGCTCCTTGACTACAGAATGTGCCGGAGAAAAATTCGGATATTCAATTTTAGATTTTTCTATTGCTGCTTTCAGGGAAATTGGTTTGTGAAATTCAATATAGTTTTCACGGCTATATAAAGAAATATTCAAGGCCTGTTTTAATTTGGAAGGGGTTGCCCAGGCATCTGCAAATAAGGCTTTAAACCATGAGCCTTCATATTCAGGTGAACGACCCCATAATACCGTGACTGGAACCAGTTCAATATCATATTCAGGATATTTTTCCAACGCTTCAATCAGGCGAATCAGTTTTGCCGAATAATGATAGGCTTCATTTTTTGAGTTGGGCACATTCAAAGCCAGAATTGAATCATCTTCCTGAAATTCCTGAATGCTTAAAGGTGCAAATACCGAAGGCAGTTGACGTGCTTTGGCTTCCGTGTCGATTAATACGGTATTACTTAGTGAAGCATCTTGTAAGACATAGCAAATTATTTTTTTATCTAACTGACTTTTTATATTTTTTTCTAATTCTTCAGTATTGCCTAAGACTTGAGGCGTCACGATTTTATCGAGGATTTTCTGTGTAAATTGTCGATAGAACCGGCTATAACCCTTATTAGACATTTGATTCCCTAAATCAGTTTTCATTTGATAGATATTGTGTGCAATTGCATAAATAATTACAAATCTTATTGGTGACAATTACGTCATTTAAATGGTCACGCTTTGGTGAATATTCCTAGCTCAAGATTTTAAAAAGTATGCTCTTTTAGAGTTAAATCGTAACTTAAGTTGTAGAAACGCAGCTATAGAAAAACTTATCTTGTCTGCCTAAATGGCTTATGATGAGTGCATGACTTTAAAATCAAAAGACAGCTCAAGGAGTTCAAATGAGTACAGATTCTGCTTTTCCAACACCGAACAATTTAGCTATAGCGGTTTATCCTGATAATGCTGAATCTATTGGCAATACTCCCTTAATTCGCATCAATCGTGCTATTTCATCCGATGCAACGGTATTGGCAAAAATTGAAAGCCGTAATCCGGCATTTTCGGTGAAATGTCGTGTAGGTGCGGCGTTAATTGCAGATGCTGAAGAAAAAGGCTTGCTTAAACCGGGGATGCATATTGTCGAGCCAACCAGTGGTAATACCGGTATTGCATTGGCATTTGTTGCTGCTGCAAAAGGTTATGGCATTACCTTAACCATGCCTGCAAGTATGAGTGTTGAACGCCGTAAGGTATTGAAGGCTTTTGGTGCCAATCTGGTGCTGACTGAACCGGCGAAAGGCATGAAAGGCGCAGTAGATGAAGCAGTCCGTTTAGTCAATGAACAGCCGGATGTCTATTTTTTACCGCAGCAATTTGAAAATCCAGCCAATCCTAAAATTCATGAACAAACCACAGGTCCTGAAATTTGGGAAGCCACGGGCGGTAAAGTTGATATTTTAGTGTCTGGTGTGGGGACGGGCGGTACCATTTCCGGTATTTCACGTTATTTTGAGCAGGTAAAAAAACAGCCGCTTTATTCAGTGGCTGTTGAACCTGCGGAATCAGCCATTATTGGTCAGGCAAAACGTGGTGAGCCTTTGACTCCTGGACCGCATAAAATTCAGGGCATTGGTGCGAACTTTATTCCGAAAAACTTGGATTTGGATCTAGTGGATGAAGTGATTGCGATTGAAAGTGCGACCGCGGTTGAATGGGCACGCAAAACTGCAACCCATGAAGGCCTTTTGGTGGGTATTTCAAGTGGTGCAGCGATGGCAGCCGCCGCTCAACTGGCAGCACGGCCTGAAAATGCCGGTAAAAACATTGTGGTGATTTTACCGGATGCGGGCGAGCGCTATTTATCTTCAGTGTTATTTGAAGATATTTCCGCAGACTAATTGCTGCACGTTTTAAGCTTTGACTTAAATTTGAGGCATTCAGGTTTAGGTCAAACTGTTTGGATGATGCGTCTTTTGTGTTGTTGTGATTTTTATGGATAGAATTTATTTTGTAAGATTGAAGTGAAGATTTATTCGCTCGACCTGTTATTTCGGTATAAATGGACATTGGAAATAGCATTCAAAAAGCAGATGATGTACTACCTCTACAAATTAAAGATTTAGGGATTTGAATCGGTGTTTGAGCTCGACTGTAAATTACTCAGCGTTTTTCTCTATATTTATAAATATAAAAGTGTTTCTGTTGCGGCTGAATATCTGGCCATGAGTCAGCCCACAGTCAGTAATATCCTGAATAAAATTCGCCAGCATTATAATGACCCGCTGTTTTTAAGAATTGGCAATGAAATGGTGCCGACTGAACTGTCAAAACAGCTTTTTCCATTGGTCAGTGAAGCCTTAAGTAAAGTAGAAATTATCAATAACTTTACCGTTGATTTTGACCAGACCACTTCACAGCAAAAATTTACCATTGCCATGACCGATGTGTCGCATCTGGTTTTATTACCCAAGATTTCGCAATATTTAAAAAAACATGCTTCACATATTCGGTTAAATGTTCGCGCCATTACGTCTGAAACCAGCTATCAAATGGCCAATGGCGAAATTGATTTGGCCATTGGTTTTTTACCCAATCTAGAAAATGGTTTTTATCAGCAAAAACTGTTTGAGCAATATTATGTGGTTATTGCATCTAAAAATCATCCGCGGCTGAGCGAAAATAGTTTAACCACCGAACAATATATCAAGGAATCACATATCGATATTGATGCCGGAATGGGGCATTATCATATTGAAAATGAACTGCTAAATTTAGAATTGAAACGCAATATCTTGATGCGCCTGCCTAGTTATCTGGGTGTTGGACTGGTAGTACAGGAAACTGATGCGATTGCGACCGTACCTTATTATTTAAGTGAAGTGTTATTGTCGCGCGGCAATTTACAAATTTTCGATGCACCGATTACGTTTCCTACCTATGCAGTCAAGCAATATTGGCATATGTCCTGCCATCACAAAACCAGTCATCAATGGCTGCGTCAGATGTGTTATGAATTATTTAGTCAAATGAATGATGTAAATGATTCGCCCCATAACATCATTCATCCCTGATCGTATAATATTGAGTCCGATAAATTAAGAAATTTTATCCGGAGTCATGAGGGCCTGATTAATATACAGTTTAATCAGGCGTTCACGTGAACCAATCGATTTTTGGTAATGGGTCGAATTGAGTAACAATGAGGCGCCATAAGTTACCGTCCAGATATAGGATAAATAATCGCGAATCGACATGGCACTATTAAAGGACTTTAGATATTCGTCAGTCATGTCCTTAATTTCAATAATCCGTTCTTCACGCACTTGATAAAGTTGTTCAAATAATTCTTTCAGTTTACGTTCGTTATTGGTTAAGCGTTCTTCAATCACGTGCAATAAAATGGTTCGGTTGGAATTTAGCATGTTGTAGAGCATGTACTGGGATACATAGGTTTTAATATTATTTTTATATTTTTTTGAAATTTCTAATAATCTTTTTTCATTCAAGATAATAAGTTCTAAATAGAGCTGATTCTTGCTTTTAAAATGTTTATAAATGGTTCCTTTCGCAATATCCAGTTCAGATGCAAGTTCTGCAAGGGTAATATCCTGATTATTATCCAGCAACAGTGTTTCTGCCATGGCTAAAATTTTCTCTTTACGTAATTGAAAATTTTGTTGGCGTACCGTATTCATCGTAAGTCCCAGAAAGACATAAAAAAGCAGATTCAACATATACCGATAAAATAAATATGGCAACTCAACTAATGTCTCATGTGAGTAGCAAATTACTGTTTAATTTTATTTATATTCTCAGTGCCATAGCAAAAAATAAAAGTCAATCAATGAGAACCTGAGAGGTCAATAATCATCAATAAAATTCCAATTACCGCATAATTATTTTATTGTCATTTTGCGTTGAAAAAGGGAATCGCCCATAAAACGCAAAGAGCAGATCTGCTGATTTAACCGTATTCATGTGCGTACTTAAGCTTCGGTTTGATGCTGAATGGTTCAGTTTAAAGGGATTTACAGAAACCATGTTTTATTCGTTGCGCATAAGCGTGATGATGAAATAAGTGTTGACCCTCGGGCTGATGAGTAAAGTATTTAAAGCTGATTTTCGCAGCACTCATTTCTCCTCATGAATGTTGAAAACCACGTAAATACCCAGATTTACTCAAAGAGATGTACGTTGGAATACATCCGTTATTTCAGTATAGGTTCTTACAACTTTAAAAAGCACTTCAATATTTTTTAATGCGAAGTCTTCACATAAGGAAAGCAATATGCCTATTTATAACGCACCGCTTAAAGACATGGAATTTATTTTAAATGATGTATTTAAGGCAGATGAATTCTGGCAGGGTAATGAAAACCTTGCTCATTTAGATATGGCAACGGCTAATGCGATTTTAGAGGAAATGGCAAAGTTTTCTAAAAATGTCATTCTGGATTTAAACCGCACAAGTGATGAAGAAGGCGGCGCACAGTTCAATAATGGTGTGGTAACTACACCTAAAGGGTTTAAAGAAGCATTTAAACAGTTTGCAGAAGGTGGCTGGGTTGGCCTGGGTGCACCTGAAGAATGGGGCGGACAGGGCATGCCTAAAATGCTGACGGTACTGGCAGATGAAATGATCTGGAGTACTAACCCGTCATTCATGCTGTACCCCTTGCTGACGGTAGGTGCAGGCATGGCCATTAATGATCGTGCTTCTCAGGAACAAAAAGAGACTTATCTGCCAAAATTCTACACCGGTGAATGGTCAGGGACCATGTGCTTGACGGAGCCACATGCAGGTACCGATTTGGGCATTATCAAAACCAAGGCCGAACCGAATGCAGATGGTTCCTACAATATTACCGGGACAAAAATCTTTATTACCAGTGGTGAGCACGACCTGTGTGAAAACATCATTCATCTGGTACTTGCTAAAACACCGAATGCACCTGCCGGTTCACGCGGGATTTCACTCTTCATTGTGCCAAAATTCCATGTCAATGCAGATGGATCGGTGGGTGAGCGCAATGCAGTTGCTGCGGGTTCTATCGAGCACAAAATGGGGATCAAAGGATCTGCCACTTGCGTGATGAACTTTGATGGTGCGAAAGGTTATATGGTAGGTAACGAAAACGAAGGGCTGGCCGCCATGTTCGTGATGATGAACTACGAACGCTTATCGATGGGGATTCAAGGTATTGGCGCGGCTGAATTCGCCTACCAAAATGCTGCACAATATGCGACCGACCGTTTACAGGGCCGTTCGGCAACTGGTGCAAAAATGCCTGACAAACCGGCGGATTCGATTTTAGTACACGGCGATGTGCGCCGCATGTTGCTAAATGTCCGTGCCAACAACGAAGCTTCACGTGCCTTTGCGGTCTATGTCGGTCAGCAGCTCGACATTACTAAATACTCGACCGATGCAGAAGCGGTGCGTAAAGCCAATGACCGTGTTGCACTGTTAACTCCAATTGCAAAAGCCTATTTAACCGACAAGGCCCTTGATTCAAGCCTTGAAGCACAAATGGTGTTTGGCGGTCATGGTTATATTCGTGAATGGGGCATGGAACAATGTATTCGTGACTTGCGTATTTCCCAAATTTACGAAGGCACCAATGGTGTACAAGCCATTGACCTGATTGGCCGTAAGACCATCAAATGCGGTGGCGCATACATTGCCGAATACATTGCCGAAATTCGTGAATTTGCACAAAGTCTTGATGACACATTGTCAATTAAAGCTGCTGTACAGGATGCCTGTACACAGGTTGAACAGATTACAGCTTTCATTGTGAACCAGTCCAAAACCTCTCCGGAACTCTCTAATGCGGTGGCAGTGGATTACCTGCATGTTGTGGGATTACTCAGCTTTGTTTATATGTATGCGCGGATTAGCCAGGCTGCTCAACCGAAGAAAGAAAGCTTCTTCCAGAACAAACTGGTGTTGGCAGAGTACTATGTGGCAAAAGTATTACCAGACCTGGCTGCACGTGTACAACGTATTCAGGCGGGTGCCGATCTGGTGATGCAGTTGCCAGAAGAATATTTTACTGCGCAATCTTAAGATGAGCGTTTGGCTTTAACATAGATGGAAATGACATGAGTGGTATCTACAACTCATGTCAAACAACAAGATTGATAAACTAGGATGGACAAAATGATTGTTATTGTAAATGGTGTGCGTACAGCTATGGGTGGTTTCCAGGGCTCACTTTCTTCATGTACAGCGCCAGAATTAGGCGCGGCGGCGATTAAAGAAGTCGTTGCGCGTTCAGGTTTACAGCCTACAGATATTGATGAAGTCATTTTTGGCTGTGTTCTTCCAGCCGGTTTAAAACAGGGTCCGGCGCGCCAGGCTATGCGTCAGGCAGGTTTGCCCGATACGACGGGCGCAACCACAGTAAATAAAATCTGTGGTTCAGGCATGAAAGCGGTGATGCAGGCTGCAGATGCCATTAAAGCCGGTTCCTCAGAGATTGTTGTGGCAGGCGGCATGGAATCGATGAGTAATGCGCCTTATTTGCTCGACAAGGCGCGTGCCGGCCATCGCATGGGACATGGCAAAATTACCGACCACATGTTTCAGGAAGGTCTGGAAGATGCTGAAACTGGTCTTTCTATGGGTATTCTTGCGCAAGATATGGCGGATAAAAAAGGCTATACCCGTGAACAGCAAGATAATTTTGCGATCAGTTCACTGAATAAAGCGGTCACTGCCATCAACAATGGTTATTTTAAAGAAGAAATCGTGCCTGTAACGGTGTCTTCACGTAAAGGCGATGTGGTGGTGGAGCAAGATGAACAACCGCTGAATGCCAAGGCTGATAAAATTCCGACATTGCGTCCTGCATTCAAAAAGGATGGCACCATTACCGCTGCCAATTCCAGCTCGATTTCAGATGGGGCATCGGCATTAGTGCTGACTTCAGAAGAAACGGCGGCAGAACGTGGCTTAAAGCCTCTAGCGAAAATTGTCGCCTATGCCTCTAATTCTCAGCATCCTACAGAATTCAGTATTGCACCGGTAGGCGCAATTGAAAAAGTGTTGAAAAAAGCCGGCTGGGATGCTCAAGAGGTTGATCTTTGGGAAATCAATGAAGCGTTTGCCATGGTCACTATGGCGGCTATGGATGCTTTCAATCTGGATGAAGCAAAAGTGAACATCAATGGCGGCGCTTGCGCATTGGGTCACCCACTCGGTTCATCAGGTTCACGTATTATCGTGACTTTATTGCATGCCTTAAAACGTACTGGTGGTAAAAAAGGCATTGCTGCTTTATGTATCGGCGGTGGTGAGGCAACCGCTGTTGCAGTTGAACTCATTTAAAAAGTCTGCATACAGTCGAGCTTATAAGTAACGAATTGGAATTCGATCAGTAATAACAGCCCCCATTTCAGCACGCCGGGATGGGGGCAAAAATTATGTTTATTTTTGAGATTTTTATTATGAATGGTTTAGATCGCATTCGCTTAGTCTCCCTTCGCGACAAAGTTATGTCTGCTGAACAAGCGATTAAATTGATTCAAGACGGTGCTGTAGTTGGTTTAAGTGGTTTTGGTGGTGCAGGTGAGGCAAAAACGGTACCGTTGGCTCTAGCCGAACATGCCAAAGAACATCCATTAAAAATAACGCTGGCGACAGGTGCAAGCCTGGGCAATAAAATTGATGGCCGTTTAAATGAAGCCCATGCGATTGAGCGCCGTTATCCTTATCAGGCTGATCCTGGCTTGCGTAAAGCAATCAATGCTGGCGAAGTCATGTATATCGACCAGCATTTATCTGAAATGGCCGATAATATCCGACATCACAACTTGCCGCGGATTAATGTTGCGGTGATTGCGGCAACGGCAATTACTGAAGATGGTCAGATTATTCCCACCGGATCATGTGGAAACTCGGCAAACTTTGTGGAAATGGCGGATCATGTGATTGTCGAAATTGACAATACCATTAATCCGGTGCTGGAAGGCGTGCATGATATTTATGTACCGAAAGCCCGCCCGAACCGCGCGCCGATTCCTTTGATTCATGCCGGAGATCGGATTGGCACGGTAGGCATTCAGGTCAGTCCAGAAAAGATTTCTGCCATTGTACTGAATGACATTCCAGATACCTCTTTTAATATGGATGAACCGGATCAGGATACTTTAGCCATTGCCAAACATCTGATTCAATTCTTTGAAGGCGAAGTGGCAGCAGGGCGTTTGCCGCAAAACCTGGGTCCATTACAGTCAGGTGTAGGTTCAATTGCCAATGCGGTTTTTTCAGGTTTCGAGCATTCCAATTTCCATCATCTTGAAATGTATTCGGAAGTATTACAAGACTGTACTTTTCAGTTGATTGATTCAGGCAAAATGACCTTTGCTTCAGGCTGTTCAATGACGCTGTCTGACTCATGTGCCAAGCATGTGATGCAGAATTTTGAACAATACAAAGACAAGATTGTGCTGCGCCCACAGGAAATTTCCAATAATCCGGAAGTGATTCGTCGTTTAGGCATCATCGCCATTAACACCGCACTTGAGTTTGATATTTACGGTAACGTCAATTCGACCCATGTCACCGGTACCAAAATGATGAATGGGATTGGCGGCTCGGGCGATTTTACCCGTCACGCGCATCTGGCCATTTTTGTGACTAAGTCTGTAGCTAAGGGTGGCGCAATTTCTTCCGTCGTGCCAATGGTGAGTCATACCGACCATACCGAACACGACATTGATGTGCTGGTGACAGAAAATGGTCTGGCAGATTTGCGTGGTCTGGCACCGCGTGAACGTGCCCGCAAGATTATTGATATCTGTGCGCATCCGGATTATCGGGCTGCCTTAAATGATTACTTTGATCGTGCTTGCCAGCGTGGTGGACAAACTCCGCATCTTCTTGAAGAAGCCTTGTCCTGGCATGCAAAATTTGAAGAAACCGGAAATATGCATAAAACCGCATAACTGAAATTAAAGGATGAGAGAACCCATCATCAGATGGGTTTTTGCTTTTATGGATAAAATGTGGAGAGAATTTTCAAGAAATGACCAAGGCTAGACAGTTTCAATACTGCTGAAACGCATGCACTACAAGATCTGGCTTAACCTCAATAGCGTTCTTTCTATAATGAGCGCGTCGAAATATTCAGGGTCAAAATTTTGAAATATCTTCAATATGTTTCAGGAATCTCATTATTATTGCTGTTAACTGCTTGCACCACCGAAGCACCGGATTATCAGGGGACATGGAAGAATACGCTGGAAAACCCGAAACTTGAAAATGCACTGGTGATTGCCAAAAACGGTGATCATTATTTTCTGACCAATACTTTAAAAGATAAAGAGACCGGCAAAACTGAAAAGAAAAATCCAATGCCTGCTTCGGTTGGCAAAAATGGTTTCCTTGAGGTGAATGCAGGTGCTGGCGTCGTGGATTTTGCAATTGACGAAAAAACTGGCAATCTGGTCGGTTCAGGCTCAGTTTATAAAAAAGTCAAATAAGGATTACAGTCTCATTTACCTAAAAAGATGTCATGAAAATCTATTCGTCATGGCATCTTTTTTAATTGATATAATTTAATAACGCTGCAAAATCTTCTACATAATAATTTGCTTTGGTCTTGATCAGGTCGCTTTCATGCGCGGAATACTGATCATAAATTGCTACGACTTCTATATTGGCCATTTTTGCTGCTTCCACACCTATCAGGGAATCTTCAATAATCAAACATTGTTCAGGCTGTACATTAAAGTGTTGCAGTGCTTTTAAATACACTTCCGGATGCGGCTTGATGTTATCGACATGTTCCCGGGTTAACAATAATGAAAAATCGTTTGTGAAATCGATTTTGCTATTGATGAGTTTGTTATTCTCTTGATAACGCTGAATATTATATAAACTGGTCGTGGTGGTCAGCGCCAGTTGAATACCACGTTGTTTCAACGCCTGAATCAAAATTTCGGCTTGCGGTTTAAGCTCAACCACATGATCCAGAAAATGCCGTGAAATGGCATAACGACGTGACTTCACTTGTTCCTTTGTTAAATTAAAAGCATATATTTCATTCAAATACGCACAATATTCCAGATAGGGATCAGCAGACTGTCGAAAATTATTCAGCTGCGTATCGCGCTGCTGCTGAATACTATGATGATCAACGTCTATCTTTGCTAACTGTTGAATCAGGGCTGCGTCGACCTGATTCCAGATGCCTACAGAATCAATCAAGGTTCCATCCAGATCGAAACATACCAGTTTTTTATCTTTAAACATGCCGAATCCATTTTATTGCTGACCGTATTATCAGGCTTTATCTGGCAGATAAAAAGTCCAGTTTAGGTGCAAATACAGCGTCGGATTTAAATTTCACAACCAGGATGACCTCTTTTTGCTCATTATTAGTATTACAAGTATTGAAAATCGTAATACTGTTTTGGCACGCCCTTTGCATTAACCCTGTTAGAGAAAAAGTGATCTAGGGTTCCGGCAGTTATTTTTTTAAAAGACTGCGTCTGAGACCGAGAGTTCACGGCTAGGTTTCTAAAACCCAAGCTACACGGAGGGATAAAAGCCCGGGAGGTAAACCGTACAAGTTAGATGCAGAGGCTGTTATGAGCACAACTACTTATCACGAAGATTCCGCACTGTGGACTGAACTTTTACCGGGTGGCCATCACTGGTCTGCGCGCATTCAACGTGGCGCAGTTTTACAACTCAAATCCTTGGGCGCAAATGCCAATGTTTCACTGTTCTGTGTGAATAATGAAGACAAGCTTGAAGCCTATAACATGCCAGACAGCCTGAAAGGTCAACACACGGCTTTCTTAAGCACAGGGCATATTTTAGCGTCTGATTTAGGACGTGCGATGGTATCCATTGTCAAAGATGATCACGGTTGGAATGATGCTTTTTGTGCACCAAGTACAGCTCAGCAAATTGAACAACAGTTTGGAGCTAAGACTTTCCAAGATGCGCGTAACGACATGTACCGCAATGGCAAAGACAGTTTGCTTTTAGAGATGACCAAATTTGGATTATCTGCGACCGATCTTAGCAATACTTTAAATCTATTCTCTAAAGTGCAACCAGATGACAACGGCAACTTGTCTTATGTCGCAACTGACAATACAGATCAGGTGATTGAACTTCGATTTGAAATGGATTGTTTGGTGTTTTTATCTAGTGCGCCACATGCCTTAGACAATTCGACTGAATATGCACCTGCTGATATTCAACTGTCACTGTTTAAAGCATTACCTTTAGGCGAGACCGATGTCTGCCGTGATTCATGCCCGCAAAATCAGCGTGCATTCCAAAATAATAACCGCTACTTCGCTTTAACTGCTTAAGGGGAATGATCATGACTGCACTCGTAAATCTAGAAAAATCTGTGTTAAGTGAAGTATGTCCTGCCGGGGAAGCGTGGATGTGCGAAGTCAAAAAAGGCCAGTATTTCCGTATCGTTGATCTCGAAGGCAACCAGGCGGTGGATACTTTATTCATCTCCGCACATAACCCTGAAGAGCGTTATAGTGCAACCGATACTTTGGCGATGAACCGTCAAATTTATCTCGAAAAAGGCACAACGTTATATACCAACTTTGGCAATAAAATTGCCACCATCAACGATGATAACTGCGGTCGCCATGACACTTTAGGCGGTGCCTGTTCATGTGAAAGTAACACGGTGCGTTATGCCCACGACAAATACCCAATGCACAGTTGCCGTAACAATTTCATGATCGCATTGTCGCAACATCCGATTGCGAAAAAGCATGGTCTGAATGTGCGCCATATCGGTCCAAATATTAATTTCTTTATGAATGTACCGGTGACTTCAGACGGTCACTTAAAGTTTGATGATGGTATTTCTGCACCAGGGAAATATGTGGAAATTAAAGCCGAGATGGATTTGATTGTGCTGATCTCGAACTGCCCGCAACTGAATAACCCATGTAATGCCTATAACCCAACCAAAATTCAACTGATTGTGCGTGAAGGCGAGGTATAAAAAATGTTTAATAAAGTTCTCATCGCCAACCGTGGTGCAATTGCTTGTCGTGTCATTCGTACCCTTAAAAAATTAGGCATCCAATCGGTTGCCGTCTATTCAGAAGCGGATCGTGATTCATTACATGTGACTTTAGCGGATGAAGCGGTATTGATTGGCGATGCTCCTGCAAGCCAAAGTTATTTAAATGTCGATAAAATTTTAGAAGTGGCAAAACAAACCGGTGCTCAAGCGATTCATCCGGGTTATGGTTTTCTGTCTGAAAATGCGGAATTCTGTAATCTGTGTGAAGCACAAGGCATTGTGTTCTTAGGGCCAAATGCGGAACAAATGAAAGCTTTTGGCTTGAAACACACAGCACGTGAATTGGCAATTCAAGCCAATGTGCCATTACTTCCGGGCAGTCAGTTATTGGCTGATGAAGCCGAAGCACTGCTTGAAGCGGAACGTATTGGCTATCCTGTGATGCTGAAAAGTACAGCAGGTGGTGGTGGCATCGGCATGCGCTTGGTCTGGAATGCGGAAGAGCTGAAAGATGCCTACGCAACCGTGTCGTATTTAGCGCAAGCCAACTTTAAAGATGCAGGTTTATACCTCGAAAAATTCGTACAAAATGCCCGTCATATCGAAGTGCAAATTTTTGGTGATGGCAATGGCTTAATCCTAGCACTCGGTGAGCGTGATTGTTCGGTGCAACGTCGTAACCAGAAAGTGATTGAGGAAACGCCTGCGCCACACTTAAACGATACGCAACGTGCCTATATTCAAAATGTCGCAATTCAATTGATGCAATCGGTGAATTACCGCTCGGCAGGTACCGTGGAATTTGTGATGGATACCGACACGCAAGAATTCTATTTCTTGGAAGTGAATACCCGTTTACAAGTTGAACATGGCGTGACTGAACAAGTCTTTGGTGTGGACTTGGTTGAATGGATGGTGACTTTAGGAAGTGGTGATTGGGTTGCACCGACATCAAAACTTGAATCCAAAGGGCATTCGATTCAGGTGCGTCTCTATGCTGAAGACCCAATCAAAAACTTCCAACCAAGTGCAGGGTTATTAACTCACGTAGAATTTGATGACAATGCGCGTAATGAAACTTGGGTAGAGACCGGTTCAAACGTTTCATCTTTCTATGATCCGATGATTGCCAAAATCATTGTCACAGCAGATGATCGTGAATCAGCAATTCAAGCCATGACCGACACGCTGGCTAAAACCCAAGTGGCAGGCATTGAAACCAATCTTGAATATCTACAAAACATTATCGACTGCGATGTATTTAAAGCAGGCACGCAAACTACACGCTTTTTGAATACATTCGAGTGGAAAACCCAAAAAATTGAAGTGTTACAAGCGGGTATTCAAACCGCCGTGCAAGATGTCACAGGTCGTTTGGGCTATTGGGATGTCGGTGTGCCACCATCCGGTGCGATTGATCCACTGTCTTTAAATGTGGCGAACCAATTGCTCGGCAATGCACCCAATACCGCAGGTTTAGAATGTACACTCCAAGGACCAAGTTTAAAATTCCATTGCGATAGCCAAATTGTCTTGGCAGGTGGCGATATGCCATCAACTTTGGATGGTGTTGCCGTTCCAATGTGGCAAACTGTGAATGTGCGTAAAGGTCAGATGCTGAAATGTGGCAAGATCGCCACAGGTTGCCGTACTTATATCGGGATTAAAGGTGGTCTGAATGTGCCTGAATATTTAGGCTCACAAGCGACCTTTACGCTTGGTCAATTTGGCGGTCATGCAGGGCGTAACTTACTGATTGGTGATATGCTTCCAATCACTGCATTTACATCTGATGAAGTCAAAGGATTAACAGAAGATCAAATTCCGACATTCTCAAACACTTGGGAAATTGCGGTAATGTATGGTCCACATGGCGCACCTGATTTCTTTACCAAAAATGATATTGATACCTTCTTTGCCAACGAATTTGAAATTCACTTTAACTCTAGCCGTACCGGTATCCGTTTGATTGGGCCAAAACCTGAGTGGGCACGTCAGGACGGTGGCGAAGCGGGTCTGCATCCATCCAATATTCATGACAATGCCTATGCGATTGGTGCAATTGATTTTACCGGTGATATGCCAATTATCTTGGGGCCAGATGGTCCAAGCCTTGGTGGTTTCGTCTGTCCTGCGGTAGTGATCAATTCTGAACTGTGGAAACTCGGTCAGCTGAAAGCCGGCGATAAAGTCAAATTTGTACCTGTGAGCTATCATCAAGCGAAATTACTGAATGAAAAATATCATGCGCAATTAACTGCTCAAGATACGCAAGCGGTCACTTTTGATGAGTCGTTCTATCCTGAAATAAGCACGTTGAAATCTGCCATTTTAGATACCTTAAAAGGTCAAAATGGCACGCCTGATGTGGTGTATCGTCCTGCGGGCAATAACTATATGCTCGTTGAATATGGCGAACTGGTTTTAGATTTAAACCTGCGTTTCCGTATTCATGCACTGATGCAATGGGTCAAAGATCAAAATATTCCAGGTATTATTGACCTGACACCGGGCATTCGTTCACTGCAAATTCATTTTGATTCGACTCAGCTCGATCAGATTGATTTACTGCGTATGCTTCAAGTCGCTGAAGAGCAACTGCCTGATGTCACCGAGATGCAAGTGCCATCACGTACCGTGTATTTACCGCTTGCGTGGGAAGATTCACAGACCCAACTTGCAACCGAACGTTATATGCAAACCGTGCGCCCTGATGCACCGTGGTGTCCGGACAATATCGAATTTATCCGTCGTATCAATGGTTTAAAAGACAAACAAGCCGTGAAGGATGTGGTCTATAACGCGAGTTATTTGGTCATGGGCTTGGGCGATGTGTACTTGGGTGCGCCTGTGGCAACGCCACTTGATCCGCGTCAGCGTTTAGTCACTACAAAATATAACCCTGCACGTACGTGGACCCCTGAAAATGCTGTCGGTATTGGTGGTGCCTATATGTGTGTTTATGGCATGGAAGGCCCGGGCGGTTATCAGTTTGTCGGTCGTACCACGCAAATGTGGTCTCGCTACCGTAGAAATGCCGACTTTGAGCAAGGCAAACCTTGGTTACTGCGCTTCTTTGACCAAATTAAGTTTTATGAAGTGTCTGAAGAAGAACTCATGCAAATGCGTGAGGACTTTAAAGCAGGTCGCTTAAAACTACGAATTGAAGAAGGCGTGTTGAACTTAAAAGAATACAACGACTTCTTAACGGAAAACCAAGAATCTATTTCGGCATTTAAGTCTGTGCAACAAGCCAACTTTGATGCGGAACGTCGTCGCTGGCATGAAGCAGGTCTTGCAGAATATGTGTCTGAAAGCCTTGATGCTGTGGATGATGGTGAAGGGGTTGAAATTCCAGAGGGTGGCTGTGCGGTGGAATCGCATATGCCAGGTTCAATTTGGAAAATTGAATGTCAGTCAGGGGATATCGTGGAAGAAGGTGCAACTTTAGCTGTGATTGAAGCAATGAAAATCGAGATTCCGATTATTGCGCCTGAACGTATGAAGGTTGAAGCGATTACCATTGAGAAAGGGCAAACAGTGAAAACTGGGCAAGTGTTGTTTACGTTGGCGCCAGTGGCTTGATGAGATAGAAATAAAAAAAGACCGTCCGTAAGGGCGGTTTTTTACTTTTAAATTTCATAAGTTTAGTTAGAATGTATAGATGAATAATATCGACTAACTATGTGATGACCAATTACTTTATAAACTCTTTTTATGCAGAGAACTTTAGACAGTTTTCCAAAATTTCCGTTAAATTTAATAAAAAATTTAACTTTATAACAGGACCTAATGGTTGTGGTAAAAGTAGTGTCTTAACAGGAATTCATCATTGCCTTTATCACGATTATAATTCTAGTAGATTGGATAGCAACTCTTGCTTTCATATTGAAATTATTAGTAATAGCAAAAAAATTTTCTTGGGTTTAGGAAAAAATTCATTTAGAGGAGATAGTGCATATCGAAAAACAAATATATATACATGGCAGAATCCAAATATTGACGTAAGTAATCTTGTGGAGAATTTTGAAATTACCAATCCAGGTACACAAGGAGAAAAAATTGTTCCGTTATTTTTAGGAACCAAAAGATCAATTGATTATAAACAGATTAATGGAACAACAAGAGAAGAACCTTATCAGCAATCTCAAAGCTCTTACTTAAGACGTAATCTTCAAACTGAAAATTCAAATGTTAAACAATGGTTTATTAATAGATATTTTGCTATAGATAAAGAATGGGCGGTTGAAGAGAAAATTAATTGGCATTTCTTATTAGAAAATCTCCCTAAGTTAGCTCCTAATGGAAGTGACTTTGATTATGTGAAGACAGGTCGAGATTTAGAGCCTATTTTTACTCTTTATGGTCAAGAATGTTATTTAGAAGAATTATCAGCCGGATTCCAAGCGATATTTTCTGTAATAGCAAATATTATCGAATGGATTGAAAAAACTTACCCTGAAGGTTCTAGGAATATTCAAGAAGCGTCAGGTACAGTTCTAATTGATGAGTTGGATTTACATTTGCACCCTGAATGGCAATTTAATATTCGCGATGGTCTAGAAGCACTATTTCCAAATCTTCAATTTATTGTAACGACTCATTCACCACATCTTTTAGCATCTGCAAAAGAAGGTGAAGTCATTATTATGAACCGTGAAACTGGGAAAACAGAATATCATTTTGAGCCTAGTAATAAACGGTATTCAGGTTGGAATACTGATCAGATTTTAGAAGATGTAATGGGCGTTAAAAGCCTCAAAAATAAAGATTATGAAAGATTGATTGATGAAGCTTTTGATGCGTATGAGTCAAAAGATAAGACTATGCTTTTATCTGTAATGGAACAATTGAAAAGTATTACTCATTCCGATGATACGATTGTTCAAGTTCTAGAAATGAAAATGGCATCTTTGGAGCTTCAGTAATAATGATTAAGCTCGAACGACCTAATATTCCTCAAATTCTTATTGATAAAGGTGAGGATTGGACTAATGCACTATTAGCTTTAGTTAATGAATATGGTGAATACTCTAAGATACCAGCTGTTGCTAAGGAAACAATTCTCAAAAATTATAGGCATGCGCAAATAAAAGAAACTTTATATCCAAGTTCAAATAAGAAATGTGCTTTTTGCGAATCTTTTCCAGAAGATAGTGGCAATATAGAAGTTGAACATTTCCACCCAAAATCACTTTATCCTTTAGAAGCATTTGATTGGCATAATTTTTTACCTTGTTGTAGAAAATGCAACAGTGCAAAATCTGATCATGACACAAAAGCAAGTCCTATTATCAATCCCTATATTGATGACCCTGAAAATCATCTTGATATTGATGTTATCAGTTTAAAAGCCAAAGATAAGATTGGACAGATGACTATTGATGTGTGTCAGCTTAAAGGAACACGTCTTTATCGTCCTTTTTCTGATCTATTGGTTAGTTTTAAACAATTTGAGGATGATTTAAAGGAGGCATTAGATGAATTAACAGAGAAAAATACTCCAATTAAAAAAAGAAACCATTTAATTAAAATTCGTGAGGCTATAGATAGGTTGGAAAACCTCATGAAACCTCAATCGCAGTATTCATTTTTTTGTAAAAAAACTATTACTGCAAGTGAAGTATATCAGAGGGCTAAACTCGTCTTAGAAGGAGAGGATGCCAAAGCAAGTTGATATATATGTTCTTTTAGGAGACCAATTAACAGGTCTTTTAGAAGAGCTTTAAATAGGTTGTCATTTAACAATTGTTTACATATCTAGGACATCGACCAGTATGAACAATATTATTCATTCCCGCTTTGTCGCAAGCGTTTCCGACCTACTAAAAAAGAACCCAATGGAAGTCGTAAACAACGGCTTTGGTGAAGCGGTTGCCATCCTAAATCGCAAGAATCCAGCATTCTATTGCGTTCCTGCGGACATGTATGAACGCCTCATGGATTTAATTGAAGACAAAGAACTGCTTAAACTTGCTGAAGAAGCACAAACAGAAGAACCGTAAAGCTAAGCCTAAATGATCTACGAGCTCGAGTTCACAAAAACCGCGCTAAAAAATTCGATAAACTCAATCTGCAAATTGCGGAACAGTTTATTCCTAATATGATGTCATTTTAGACAATCCTAAAATTCCAAAAAACAAACTCAGTGGCTCAGTCGACTTATACAAAGTAAAACTAGGATCGGCAGGGTATCGCTTGGTCTATCAAGTGATCGATTCTAAAATTGTCGTGCTTCTGTTTGATGTTAATCGTAGAGATTCGATTTATAAAAAGATCTAAAAAGACCGCTAGATAAAGTTTTTTTAATGATCGAAACAATTTTAAGCATCTATAACCAACTTAGTGCAATAAAAAATAATCAGCACCATTTCAGTCAATCATATAGATTTCATAAAACTTAAAAATAGTGATCAAAACCTATAATTCTATAAAAATATATAAATAACAATATCTTATATCTTTTGGCACACTTTCTGCATTTTAGTAATACGAAATATTTTATTTGTAATACTAAATACAGGAGATGCACATGGATTTATCTAAACCAAAAAAAAACAAGCATCCACTTTTGCGTGTCTTAGTCGAAATATTCACAGCACGTGCAGGGTTTCATCTTCAACAACAGCAAAACTTTAAGGAATAAGCCCCTTGCCGAAAGTAAAATTGGCACGAATCAGTGTCACGGTTCCAGAAACAACACTCAATGCGCTCGATGAGAAAATCGTTGAGCAACATTATGAAAGTCGCTCACAAGCCATTGTCGACATGATTAACCGCCATCTGATTGATGATCTGGTGATTCGCGATGAAGTCATGGTCGGCACACTCACCTTGCTCTATGACGTTAGCTTAAAACCGCTGCGTAGTCAGCTGGTCGATCTGCAGCAGCAGTATCTGGCGCAAGTGATCAATTCACTACATATCCAGCTGGATGATGAAAAAATTCTGCAAGTCATGCTGATGCAGGGCGCGAGCAGTGATCTGAAAGAAATTAGTGAACAATTTATTGCATTGAAGGGCGTGATTAAAGGGCATCTCGAACTGATGGATGCCGTCATGCCGCCTATTCCACAAAATACCGAACACACTTAAGGAGAACAGCTGTGCACAACTTATGGACTGTACAGGACTGGCAACACGCCTACCAGAATAACAATATCCAGCTTAGTGACCTGATTGGATATGTTGCCGGGTTGAATAATGACAATCATGCCTGGATTTCAATTGCGACAGCAGCACAATTACAGGCACAAATTGATGCATTGACTGGTGCAGATAGTGCAAACTTGCCACTTTATGGGGTGCCATTTGCAGTCAAAGACAATATTGATGTCGCAGGTTTTTATACCACTGCAGCGTGTAAAGAAGCTGAGTACTTGGCGACTTCAGATGCAACCGTCGTAGCAAAACTGAAAGCTGCTGGTGCAATTGTGGTGGGTAAAACCAATCTGGACCAGTTTGCGACGGGTCTGGTCGGTGTGCGCTCTCCATACGGCGCTGTGAAAAACAGCTTTAATCCTGAATATATTAGTGGCGGTTCAAGTTCCGGTTCCAGTGTAGCAGTTGCGAATGGCCAAGTACCATTCAGCTTGGGTACAGATACTGCCGGTTCAGGACGTGTACCGGCAGGGCATAATAATATTGTTGGTTTAAAGCCGACCAAAGGTTGGTTCTCGACTACAGGCCTGATTCCGGCTTGTCGCACCATCGATGTGATTTCAATTTTTGCATTAACGGTGGATGATGCCTGGCAGGTGGCGCAAGTCATGCAAGACTATGATGCCAGCGATGATTATTCCCGAGTACATCCTCAGAATGTACCGAGCCAATTTTCAAAAGGGAAAATTGCCATTCCGAATACACTGGAATTTTATGGCGATGCTGAAACTGAAAAAGCATTTGATCAAGCCGTTGAACGGGTGAAAGGCTTAGGTTATACCGTCGAAGCGATTGATTTTAGCATTTTCAATCAACTAGCAGCTGCTTTATATAACAAGGCCTGGGTCGCTGAACGTACTAGTGCTGTTGAAAAAATGGTGGCACGTGAAGTTACCCATCCCGTGATTAATCAGATCATTAGCCAAGCGGATAACTTTAATGCCGTGGAGATGATGCAGGCAGAATATGAGCGTGCACAGCTATCTCGAAAAATCAATCTGGCACTGGCGGACTTTGATGCAATGATGGTACCAACCGCACCGACCATCTATAAGATTGCTGATGTGGAAGCCGATCCATTGCTAAAAAATAGCCATATGGGCGCTTATACCAATTTTGTCAATTTTGCCGATCTGTCGGCTTTGGCACTACCAAATAGTATTCGTGCCGATGGTTTGCCAACGGGCGTGACCTTTATTGCGCCAGCCTGGATGGATGAAGCACTGGCCAAGTTCGGGCAAAAATGGCAGCAGGCAAGCCAGTTAAAGTTGGGCACATCTGAACTTAGCTATGAAAAAACAACTGAAATCTCATCGGGGCACAGCGTGAAACTGGCTGTCGTCGGTGCACATCTGACCGGTATGCCACTGAATTTTCAGTTGACCACACGTGGTGGCACCCTGATCAAGCAGACCCGGACTGCTTCGTATTACAAACTCTATGCTTTAAAAAATACCACACCGCCAAAACCTGGCCTGCAATACAACGCCAAAGGTTTTTCAATTGAAGTCGAAGTCTGGGACATTCCGCGTGCACTGTTCGGAGACATTGTTGCAGAAGTTCCGGCACCTTTGGGCATCGGCAATGTCCAGCTGATTGATGGCACTTGGGTCAAAGGCTTTATCTGTGAAGGCTATTCACTTGAAGATGCAACAGATATCAGTCATTTCGGTGGCTGGCGCGAATTTATGAAATCTAAACAACTTTCAAATACCAAATTTAAATGTGAATGCATAGGGGAAGTCGCACAATGATCAAAAAAGCAAGTCTGGCAGCCTCAGTGTGCTGCGCGGTGTTATTCAGTGGTTGTGACAATACAGCAAAACTTCCTGAGCCTTCTGCTCAGGCCAAAGCAACAGCCAATGTTAATCCAATCCGTATCGGTTATAGTGACTGGCCGGGATTTGTGGCCTGGCAGGTGGCGATTGAAAAAGGCTGGTTGGAAGAAGCAGGGGTCAAAGCTGATTTTAAATGGTTCGACTATTCTGCTTCACTCTCTGCCTTTGCTGCCAATCAGCTAGACGCCGTGCTGGTCACTAATGGTGACAATCTGGTGACCGGTTCTGGTGGTACCAAAGGTGTAATGATCATGGCGACCGATTATTCGGCCGGAAATGATGTAATTATTGCCAAGAATGGCATTAACTCGATTCAGGAACTGAAAGGTAAAACGGTTGCAACTGAAAAAGGTCTGGTAGATCACTTGCTGCTTTCTACTGCACTGGATGATGCCAAGGTTAAACTGAATGAAGTTAAACTGGTCAATACCATGACCAATGAATTGCCACAGGTATTTGCCACTCCCGATATTGATGCGATTGCAGTATGGCAGCCAGTCGCGAATCAGGCTTTATCTGCTGTTGCCGGTTCCAAAATTATTTTTAGTTCTAAAGACAAGCCGGGATTAATTTACGATACCTTGACCGTGAATTCCGCCCATCTGGAAGCCAATAAAGAGCAATGGAAAAAGGTCATTCAGGTCTGGGATAAAACAGTCAAATACATCAATGACCCGGCGACTCGTGAAGACGCTGCACAGATCATGTCCAAACGGGTTGGTATCGATGCGAAAACCTATATGCAATTCATTGATGGCACTCATTTGCTGGATCTGGCCGCCAACAAGAAAGTGTTTACCAAAGGTGATGGCTTCGATTCCATCTATGGTTCCAGCTATCATGTGAACAAGTTCAATGTGGCCAACGGTATTTATACGACTGAAATGAACGTGGATGGCGTGATTGTTCCAACGCTGGTGCAAGAACTCAAATAGTGTGTTCCTCAGAATTTTAAAATGTAATTTAAACCAATAAAAAATCCCCAGTTGGGGATTTTTTATTGTCAGATGAATAGGGTTCTTTCATAAATCATTTTGAATCACTACAAATAAAATTCCCTCTCCTTGTAGGAGAGGGTTAGGGAGAGGTTCTTTCTAAGAAATCCCTTCATCCTCTTACGAAGCAATGCTTCTCATTCCAGAGGGGGAAGGAACTTTCAATATCCATTTAAATATGAATATAATGATCATTTTTTGATTTATGAAAGAACGCTAATATTAAAACATTAAAGCTGCGTACTTTTGGAAAAGACATTGATAAAAATAATACCAATGATCATAAACGCCAGACCGATCAGCGCGGGAAGATCCAGTTGCTGTTTAAATACCAAGAGGCCAACCGTTGAAATCAGGATAATGCCGGCACCAGACCAGATTGCATAGGCAATGCCCATCGGAATGGTTTTCATGGTTAGCGACAGGAAAAACAGGGCAACGGCATAACCGGCAATGGTGGCAAGTGAAGGCCAGAGCACGCTAAAACCATTGGAAGCTTTCAATGCAGAAGTCGCAATGACTTCTGCGATGATGGCAATCGACAAATATAAAAAAGACATATTTCTCCCTATACCACCCGTTCTGCATGATGTATCAGATGATCCTGTTCTGACTTCAGCCAGTTTTCAGCTTCCGCAGTCGTTGGTGTCGTGTGTTGAAACTCATAATCCGGCTGGTACATATCCAGTTCAAAAATCAGGTCGATTTTACGATCATCTAAAATTACGTGCTGAACCAGACTGCTTTCATTGAAAACTTCAAAATTTCCCAGCTTAAAGGCTTTGCCTATTTCGCTTGTGCGCGTGCTATAAGTTTTAGCTTGACCATCAGTACCGATAGAAACCTCAAAACTTTCCAACAAGGCAAACACGGTCGGATCGACAGCTTTCAAATCCATTTGAGCTACTGCACTTTGTACTTCAGGCAAACGCGTCAGGGCATAAGCAATATGATCACCACAAATAATCAGGCCACCATCCATTTCCAGGGATTGGCCAGATTGAACATCAATCGCAGATTGCAGCCGCAAGCCTAAAAACAGGCCACGTTGTACCTGCTGGCGCCAGTCTTCGACATAGACATTACTTGGAGAGAATTCCAGAATGCAGTTGCCAATTGCATGCAACCTGGCTGGTTCCGGCCACTGCACATGATTCTGGTAATTGGCGTAGTCTTTCACTTCCCAGGACAATAGCTGGCTGGCGTTATCCCAAAGCGTATTACCAATCCAGCCTTGGCGTTCCTGAACAGCAGTTCCCGTCTGGCTTTTTAGACGAAGATCAATGGTAAAACTGCGCGACTGAAACCAGTACACAATGGTATTTTCATCGGTCAGGCCATTATAAAAACTGATGCTTTTACGCTGGAAAGCACCGTATAAAAAGCCCGGAATAATCTCTGGCTGAGGGATAGTGGGCTTTAAAGTTTTAATTACTTCAAACAGATTCATGATGCTACCTCCGCCTGTTCTTCAAGTCCAAAAGAAGAAAGTGGTACAGCATTTTTTAAGACCAGCTTACCGCTAGCGACGCGCTGTTTTAAATATTGAAAGGTCTGGGCGGTCTGATTAAACAGATGCTCACCCCCGATCAGTGCAGAATATTTGGAATTTTCAGTGTGAATCACAGGTTCAATCACGGTGTCATAATTGCAGGCGCAAAACAGCGGGAATGAATAACGTTCTTCCGAGACCTTTTTCACGCGGTGCTTGGTGGCAAGATATTTACCATTGGATAGAATTTCCATCATGTCACCGATATTCATCACCAAGGTATTTTCAATCAGTGGAATGTCGATCCATTCACCGGCTTTATTCAAAACCTGTAAGCCGGGCGCGGTGGGTAACAGCAGGGTAAAGCATTCGTAATCAGTATGTGCGCCAATCCCTTCGGCATCTTTCACTTCCGGATTATAGGGATAATGAATCAAACGTAGCTGACTTGGTGCATCAGTAATTTTGCTTTTAAAAAAGTCCTCACGAACGCCCAATGCCAGTGCAAAGGCAGAAAAAATCTGCCGGCTGATCTCACGCAGATGCCTGTAGTATTGGCTGACAATAGGCTTGAAATCCGGATAGTTTGGCCATAAGGTAGGGCCAAGTAAAGGACAGTTTTTTTGTGTACCCTGATAATCATAATTGACA
>DFAM01000026.1:0-7725 GCA_002365595.1 Acinetobacter sp. UBA3106
ACACCTGCCTATTTACAAGACTTATTTTATAAAAATGTGCCAGAAGCCGAGTCTGCATTTGATCGAACCAATCCTGAAATCAAAAAGTCATTTGCAAATAGCAAACTAAAACCGGCCTCAGAAAAAGTAACGCCAGTAGCCGAACATAAGGAAGTAGAACTGTCGCCTATAGTTCGTGATCTGGCAGCAGAGCGCCTGTTCAATGATATGGTGGAAAAAGAACAGTTTGCACAGCAACAGCTGATCGATGATCAAGACGAGGCAGAGTTTGAACAGGTTCTAGAAAAAGCTCATCGTCTGGAACAGAATACCCAGCGTGTCGTGGCAACCGGTGAAGTCTGGCGTGCATTACATTCCGATGAGAACCAAAATCATAATCAAGATATTGATGCGTTGCTCAAAGCGGCTGAAGAATCTGACCTCCATACACCGCACGAGCATTTTCAAGCATTTGTTGATGAACAATCTACAGCACCAATTTCTCAGACCTCGAAACAAAATCTGGATTGGGATGATGATGAAATCTTTGATGAATTGCTTGCCGCTGTGCCGAGTGGAAAAACTGCAACAGATGTGCATACCCCATTTAATCCGGTGAATTCAGAATCATCTGCACCCTCAGCAGCAGCTATCCCTGAAGAAAAAATTGTGCCTGCATCTGTGAGCATGGCTGCATCGCCCGTATTGAATCATAGTATGCCTAAAAATACGGCATTGGATGACGAGTTTGATGAGCTGGATGATTTACTGGTAGATGATTTACCGGTAGATCATCTTGAGCCAGCGGCTCCCGTGGCACGTACCACAAGTAATTATGCCCAGTCCTCAGCATTTGTACGTGCAGAAATTAATACCCAGATTCAGCAACAGCCAAAAATTTCTGAAGATGAAAAGGCATTGATTGCTTCAAATAAAGATGTGTTTCGTGAAGTCTGGCAGGAAACGGCGGGCAAGCCTGTGGTTGAAGCCGAGCTTGCAGAAGATGATTTTGACTTTGATGCACCTTTAACTGATGCTATGGGCCGTCCGATGTCACGTGCCATGCAAGTGGCACAAAAGCGTCGTGACTTGCCTACTTTGCCGGGTCTGGAACTGCTGGATAAAGTCGATCCAAACAAGAAAGTGAATTTTACTGCTGAACAGCTGGCGCGATTATCCGAGTTACTTGAAATTAAGCTGCAAGAGTTTAATGTCAAGGCACAAGTGGTTGAAGCTCAGCCGGGACCAGTCGTGACCCGTTTTGAGCTGGATTTGGCACCGGGTGTTAAGGCTTCTAAAGTAACCAATATTTCACGTGACTTGGCGCGTTCGATGTCGATGGCATCGGTACGTGTGGTCGAAGTGATTCCGGGCAAGCCCTATATCGGCATTGAAGTACCAAATAGTACTCGTGAAATGGTGCGTCTGATCGAGTTATTGACCATTCCTGCCTTTACCGACCCAAATAGCATTCTTTCGATGGCCATGGGTAAAGATATTTCGGGTAATCCGGTGATTGCTGACTTAGGTAAAGCCCCGCATATGCTGGTGGCAGGAACCACCGGTTCAGGTAAATCGGTGGCGGTTAACTCGATGATTTTATCGATGCTGCTGAAATATACGCCAGATCAGTTGCGTTTAATCTTGATTGACCCGAAACAGCTGGAACTGGCCAACTATAACGATATTCCTCATTTGCTCACGCCAGTCGTAACGGACATGAAAGATGCCGTGAATGCCCTGAACTGGTGTGTCAATGAAATGGAACGTCGCTATAAGCTGATGTCTTATCTGAAAATCCGTAAATTGAGTGACTATAATCGCAAGGTCGAAGAAGCGATTGCCAATGGTGAAGACTTAATTGATCCAACCTGGAAAGCAAGTGACTCGGTGGTAGGAGAGCGTGCACCACGTTTAACCCCATTACCGTCTATCGTAATTGTTGCCGACGAATTTGCCGACATGATTATGCAAGTGGGTAAAAAAGCCGAAGAAATGATTACCCGTTTAGCACAAAAATCACGTGCTGCCGGTATTCACTTGCTGCTTGCAACTCAGCGTCCATCAGTCGATGTGATCACCGGTTTGATTAAAGCCAATATTCCGACCCGTGTGGCTTTGCGAGTGAACAGTAAAATTGACTCGCGGACCATTCTGGATGCCGGCGGGGCAGAAGATCTGTTAGGTCATGGTGATATGTTGTTCCTTGGCCCTGGCAAGATTGAACCGGAACGTGTGCACGGTGCATTTATTTCCGATGATGAAGTAAACAATATTTGTGATGCCTGGCGTGAGCGTGGTGAACCGAACTATGTGGACGAAATTCTGACCCCGTATGATGAAGAGCCGACTTCGCGTGGCTTTGAAGATGGTGATGGTGGTTCGGATCGTGATGCACTCTATGATCAATGCGTATCTTTTGTGCTGGAAACCCGCAAGGCATCGACTTCATCGTTACAGCGTAAATTCAGTTTAGGTTATAACCGTGCTGCACGGATCATTGATCAGATGGAAGAAAATGGCATTGTCAGCAGCATGGGTGCCAATGGCAAGCGAGATATTCTGGTTTAATACCCGATTTGAAAAAGCCTGCTCAATGCAGGCTTTTTTATTTGTGGAAATAAAACATGTCTTGTGCAAGTTCAATCAAGACTTTTGTGGCAGGGCTCATAAATTTCTTGTTCGCTACAGCCAGCCCAATATGGCGCTGGGTATTGGGCGTGAGTGGCCTTTTGACGACATTGGGGTGTAACGCCAGCAGTTCGGGAGTAATGGCCATATCCGCGACTATAGATACGCCTTCGTTGATATTCACCATATTTAAAATGGTCAGTAGTTGTGACAATTGGTATTTAATGGTGGGTTGAATTTGATGCAGTTTAAATAGCAATTCCACATGCGTTTGGCTACCGGCCTTGGTTAAAATAAAGGGATAATTCACCAATTCTGCAATGCTTACTTCGGTTTTGCTGGCAATCGGATAACTCTTGGGGATAAGGGCAACAAAAATATCCTGTATAACCGGGAAGGTATCCAGCTCTGGTCGTGGTAAGACCGCAAAACCGACATCGATCTGTTTGGCCAAAATCCACTGTGAAACTTGCTCATCGGTGCCTTCATCTACATAAATTTCAATATTCGGGTAGCGTTGCCGGTAGGCAGTCAATATTTCCGGTAATAGATGGATGGATGCGGAAGCACCAAAAGAACCAATCCTTAACGTACCTTGATGCACCCCATGTGCTGCCGCCGCTTCCTGCTGCATATTTTGTGCAGTATTTAAAATATTTTGTGCATGCAGCAGCAACTGTGCGCCAATTGTGGTCAGTTCAATTTTGTGCTGATCACGTGAAAATAAGCACACCTTCCAATGCTGTTCCAGACTTTTTAGCGCGTGTGACACTGCTGACTGGGTAATGCCGAGCTGTTTTGCGGTTAGGGTAAAGCTCTGTTTTTCTGCGACCAGAATAAAAATTTCAAGCTGGCTAAAGGTCATGAGGTGTATGAGTAAAAACTCATTTTATGATGAGACTGAATGAGGATTATATTATCAGCCTGATGAAAGTTAAAGTGCAGTCCAGCTGCTGAAAATAGATAGTTATGAATATACTGATCGCCTTATTTCCTCTCATTATCATGATTGCCATGGGGTATTTACTTAAACATTATCAATATCTAGCAACAGATTTTTGGGTAGGTGCAGAGAAATTTAACTACTTTATTTTATTCCCTACACTTTTATTTACCAATCTGACCTATGTCGAGTTGGATTTGGATGCGGTCAGGTGGGTCTTGGCGGCCTTATTTATCATCATTATTATTGTCAGTCTGTTGCTATGGTCATTTAAATTATGGCGTTACATTCCTGCGGCACGCTTCGGCGTTTATATGCAAAGCCATATTCGTTTTAATACCTATATTGGCTTGTCATTAATGGCACCTTTATTTGGTCCCAAAGGCGTACAGTTATTTGCCATGATCATGGTGGTCTCCATTCCCTTAGTAAATATTATCTCTGTATTGTCTTTCTCACAGGGACAAGGCGTGTCTTTTAAGAATACGCTGCTCTCAGTATTTAAAAATCCATTAATTTTAGGTTGTGTGGTAGGCATGCTGTTTAATTTAAGTGGATTAAAACTTTTTGTTGGGATCGAAAATGCATTGAAATTATTGGCTGCAATGAGTTTGCCTTTGGGCTTGATTTGCGTGGGTGCCGGCTTGCAGTTTTCCGCTTTAGGCCGCTCTTTATCTCGTTTGGCGATCAATACCGTAGGACGTCTGCTGCTGATTCCTCTTTTTGCCTACGCCATTTGCAGTCTAATGCGCTTAAATCAGCTAGAAACGGCAGTATTGGTGGTATTTTTTGCCTTACCAACAGCAACTGCATCTTATATTTTGACCAAGTTTTGTCAGGGAGACAGTGAACTCATGGCAGGGGTGATCAGCCTGCAAACGTTATGCTTTGCCTTAAGCTTTCCTATGCTAATGTGGCTGTTGTTCTAGTTTAGATCCAAAAAATAAAAGGCCTGCAACAAGCAGGCCTTTTATCGAAATGTGGAAATTATGCAAACTTGGCAAGAACTTCCAGGAAGCCTTCGCTTTGACGTGGATATTGAGCAATCACGTCATGAATGCGTTGACCTTCAGGATTGGTGGCATTGATATCACGGCCATCAGCAATGAATTGAGTCAATAAACGTTCATAATCATTTGGACGCATGTGCTTGAACGCATGATAAAGCACGTGAAAATCGGCATTCACGCCTGCAGGAGGAAGCTGGGTTAAATAGGCAAATACACGCTCATCTGACCATTCTTCATTGAACGTTGCTGGCTGAGATAATGCCATCGCAAACTCCTTGGTATACGGATTAAAAAGGCAAAAATATGGAGCATTAGAGAAATCGGTTTTGCTTGACCCTGCCAACTTGAAGCACAGCTTCTCGTCTTGCAGCTGGGCAAAGTAGTACCTAAATCGTTCAGGCACTTCGAAGCACAGCTTCTCGTCTTGCGCCTGAACAAAGCAGTGCTTTGTTCAGGCTCATATTTTGCCTTGATTCAATTTGCTTGACTAATCAGAATTCAGATTATCGCTCTTCAGGCAAATTGATATTCATTTCTAACATTTCAATGTTGGCTTCAGAACGCACCGACATTTGAATATGCTGTTCATCCACACCACGAACATAGCGATTGACCACCTGCATGATTTCTTTCTTCATGAGGTCAATCTTTTCCTGACTTAAGCGTTTGCCTAAACCCTGTTCAGAAGCAACAATAACTTTTAAGCGATCTTTAGCAGTTTGTGCGCTCGAAGGTTTATCATCGTTGCTGAATAATTTACTCCAGAATCCTGCCATGTCTTACGCTCCAAATAGTCTTGCTAACCAACCTTTAGGTTTGACTTCGATGTGACGGTAAGCGCGTTCTTCACCCAGGAAGCGTGCTACCAGGTCATCATAAGCCTGACCAGCTGCATCTTCAGTAAACAGAATTACAGGTTTACCTTCGTTTGATGCTTGAAGTACGCTCTTACATTCAGGAATAACGCCCAGTGTAGGTACACGTAAGATATCTTTAGAAATATCGTCAATCGTTAACATTTCTTGTTTATCGGCACGTTCAGGGTTGAAGCGTGTAATACAAAGATGTTTACGGATACGGCCTTCGTTCTGTTCTACTTTTTTGGTTTTGCTGTCCAGCATACCAATAATGCGGTCAGAGTCACGTACAGATGAAATTTCAGGGTTGGTGACAATGATTGCTTCATCTGCATGGTACATTGCCATGATTGCACCGCGCTCGATACCGGCAGGCGAATCACAAATAATGTAGTCAAATTCTTGAGAAAGTTCATCCATAACACGTGCAACACCTTCATCGGTCAAGGCATCCTTATCACGGGTTTGTGAAGCAGGCAAAATGTATAAATTTTCAATATCTTTGTCACGAATTAACGCTTGTTGAAGGCGTGCTTCGTTATTTAAAACATTCACAAAATCATAAACAACGCGACGTTCACAACCCATAATTAAATCTAGGTTACGTAAACCTACGTCAAAATCGATGACAACAGTTTTGTGACCACGAAGGGCTAAACCTGTTGCAAAAGATGCACTTGTTGTAGTTTTACCTACACCACCTTTGCCTGATGTTACGACAACAATTTTCGCCACCGAATCCACTCCTGTTATGGTTCAAACCCCTTTTTTAAATCTGGGGCTTTTGGTGTTTATTTATACATTAAAATTCGAGAACTTCAAATACAAGTTCTTGATGATCATTCAAGTAAATATGGACAGATTTTTTCAGGACATGCTGCGGAATGTCATCTGCCACGCAATATGTACCTGCAATTGATACCAGTTCTGCTTCCAGGGAATGGCAGAAAATACGTCCTGCGCTGTTCCCGCCTGCGCCGGCGATGACTCTACCACGTGCGCTACCATAAATATGTATATTTCCTGAAGCAATGACTTCAGAGCCGCTGTTAATACCCGCATTCAGAATAATATCGCCATGATCCTGGACCAGACACTGACCCGTACGCAAAATTTCATCATGATAAGATGTCACATGGCTGATGACACGAGCGGGTTTGGCTGCCACTTCTGCAGCATCTTGGGTTTGAGCAGGTTCAATTTCGGCTTCAACCACTTGTTCTTTTGTGGCTTTAATCCGTTGTAGAGGTCTGTTGTCTGCAGGCAGAATAGGAAACTGAATGGCGCGGGCTTCATCGGAAAGAATGCCGTCAATCACACCCATTGGCTGTAAGTCCAGGCTGATCAATAACTGAATCAGTGCAATCAATTCCTGTTCTACCGTGCTGTCTATAATCACCAGCGTGCCATGAGAAGCAGTTTCTTGAAGCATTTGAGTCAATTGCTGGCGGATTGCATTGTGATCATTGGTGTCAAAAGTTAATCGGGTAAAATTAACCATTCTGCCTGTAATCCGTATATCAGCCATAATTATTCCTTAAGACTTCTGACTCATTCATTTTATGTCGAAGTGATGTTGTAAATAGAGCAAATGCTAGAACAAATTGCAGCTTTTCTCTAGCCACGTTTTCAATATTTTTAATCTCATGATCATTCTTTGACTTGATCATGCTGTTCCAGGATTTGTTGCCATTGTTTTATTTTCACTTGCTGGCGAACCGCTTCTAAACTTTCAAAAACAGCCGATTCCACCAGTTTTTCCACATGGGTATTATTTTCAAATTGTATTTGGCTGATTTTATTCGAAATTTCTAAATATGCCAGGTTTTTTTCATTTTTATGACCATATGCAAAAGGTTCAATCAGTCCCAGCGTGATGTTTTCTCCCAAACGTTGTCCGATGCTTTGGATCTGTTGCTCGATGCGTCCTCCCACAATGGGAATCAAACGCAGTAACTGGGTCAGTTCAGGTGTATCTTCAATGGCTTGATTGACGATGTCGCCAACATTTTCCGCAATCATGATTTTTTGTGCTTGCAGCTCTTTACCTAAAGATTCCTGTAAAATATCTGCCAAGGCAATGGCAAACATGTCGCGGTGATGGGCAACCAGATCCTCAATCAGCTTTTTATGGGTGGTACTGGTAGAGAGTTCACGTTTTATGCTGTCTAAAACTGTAATCACGATACGGCTGGTCAGTTCTTCTAGCAGCATATGGTAATAAAAGTTAGCCCGCTGATACCAAGCGTCCGGAATAACTTTATAACCATGTTGATACAGATTGTAGGCGATGGAACCGGCACGT
>DFAM01000026.1:7743-10663 GCA_002365595.1 Acinetobacter sp. UBA3106
TTAAACAGCCAGCCACCAAAATCACTCATCAGGATGGCATTGGCACTTAAGCAGAACAGGTTGATGATAATCAGAATCATCATAAAAATGTCATAGCCAAGTGCGACTTTCCATCCCCAGGTGCCTTTTTTGACAAAAGAAAAGGTTGGAGGTGTAATCTGGTCGTCTTGCTTCATCTTCTTCCTTTAATACAATTTATGCTTTTGCAGCCAAGTCTTGCTTCATACGTTCAATCAGTTGATCTTTCTCAGTCCATAATTCATGAACCCATTGCTGAAAACGTTTACGGTATTCAGCATCATCTTCATAATTACCGCCTAATACCCAGTCCGGAATATCAATTTTACGCAAATTTACCGCAATGCGATTGACTTCACCTAACCAGAAATCGCCATAACCCGGCGCACCATCTGGATAAACAATGGTCATGTCGACCAGCGCATCAATTTTGTCGCCTAAAATATTAAGCGCCAAGGCTAAGCCGCCGGCTTTAGGCTTCAGCAAATGTTTGTAGGGCGATTGCTGCTGCGCATGTTTCTCAGGCGTAAAGCGGGTACCTTCCAAATAGTTCAATAAGGTAAAAGGCTGGCTTAATAACTGCTCACAGGCTTTACGTGATTCTTCCATATCACGGGTTTTAAGTTCAGGATTTTTGGCAATCTGTTCCTTGCTATGACGTTTCATCATCGGGAAACCTAAAATTTTAAAGGCTTGACCCACGAAAGGAATAAAGATCAGTTCCCATTTGGTAAAGAAACGGGTGAGAGGCATGCGGGTTAAGCCAAAGTATTGATTGACCGTAGTGTCTACCCAGCTTTGATGGTTGCAGGTCATCAGATAACGGCCCTGCATGCTCAGATCTAGATCGTCATCAATCGTGATATCCCATTTTAAATGTGGTAGCACATGATCAATCAGCCAATTGTTAACGCCTAGCCAACTGTTGGTAATCTGAATGTTGGTTTCATCTACTTTACGTGATTTTTTAACCAGTTTAGTTAATCCCAATGCGAGTACAGGTGGGCCATGAAAAAAAGTACTTCCAGTAATCACTGACCCGACAGTAAGTCCGCGAGATATTTTTTTTAATATCGGTTGCTTGGTATTTTGAGATGACATATAGAAAATGGCCCTAAAAGAAAATCATCGAATGTTTTTATTCGGTATTCAATATAATTGTAGAATTTAAAATAAAAAAGCCTATTCATACAAGTATGAAGAAATTGTGCTGAAGTTATTCTTGACACTCACGTGAAATATTACAAAATGTAATTAATGGATGGATTATTTACAAAAAATCAATGGTATGCCTATTTTTTTTAATCCATTATTCCAGCATACGATAAAACACAAGAAGGAGGCATGCGATGCGTGCACTAGTAATTTCAGCAGCTGTGGCAGGGGCATTAGTTCTATCAGGTTGTCAAACTGCAGGTAGTACAGGCGGCATGGAATACGATAAAACAGCAATTGGCGCATTAGTGGGTGCAGCTGCTGGTTATGGTATTTCTAAAGGTAGTGCAAATACTAGCGCACAAAACAACCGTGCGGCTGCGATTGGTGCAGTTGTAGGTGGCGCTGCTGGTGTTTATCTTGACAATAAAGAGAAAAAACTTCGTCAACAAATGGCGGGTACTGGTGTAGACGTAAACCGTAATCCAGATGGTTCGGTAGGTCTGGTTATGCCAGGTAGCATTACATTTGATACCAACAAATCAAATATCAAGCCTAACTTCTACACCACTTTGAATAAAGTTGCACAAACTTTAACTGAAGATAACAAGAGCGGTATTCTTGTAACAGGTTATACAGACAGCACTGGTAATGATTCTATTAACATTCCATTGTCTCAAGCCCGCGCTCAATCAGTAGCAAGCTATTTAGCGTCTAAAGGCGTTTCAACTTCACGTATTAACGCTCAAGGTCAAGGTTCAGCGAACCCAATCGCATCAAATGCGACTGCTGAAGGCCGTGAACAAAACCGTCGTGTAGAAATCAGCATTTACGCAGTTCAATAATTCTTCATGCGTTAATGATGAATTAAAAAAACCACCTTCGGGTGGTTTTTTTATGAATGTCAAATTTGTATTTTAGGTTATGCAAGTCTGGCGCAGATGACTATAATCGAGCTCCAATCAATACGAGGAAATACTATGTCGTCGGCAAGTCAACTCAATGACAAGCAACTTGAAGCCATGAAATACACTCAAGGACCCTTGTTAGTACTTGCAGGGGCAGGTTCAGGTAAAACCTCGGTAATTACGCGAAAAGTCGCACATCTGGTCAAGAATTGCGGTATTCCGGCACATCGTATTACGGCCATGACCTTTACCAATAAGGCGGCTCGAGAGATGAAAGAGCGGGTCGGTAAATTATTATCTCGTGAAGAAGCCAAAGGATTGTCTGTGTCAACATTCCATACTTTTGGTTTGAATTTGCTGCGACTGGAACTTAAACATACACCATTAAAAAATAATTTTTCTATTTTGGATGCCGATGATTGTAAGCGCATCCTGATGGATTTAATGCACCGTGATAATTTGTCTGGTGCAGAAAGTAAAGAACTCATTGCCAAGGCAATGAAAATGATTTCGGACTGGAAAAATGACCTGATTCCACCAGAACAGGCTCACACTACCTGTGAAACTGCTGAAGATGTACAGTTTGCACACTTATACCAACTTTATGAGCGTAACTTGCGTGCCTATAACGCCGTAGATTTTGACGATCTGATTGTAATGCCTACGCGTTTACTGCAGGAAAATGCTGAAGTTCGGGATAAATGGCAAAATCGGGTACGTTATCTTTTAGTCGACGAATATCAGGACACCAATACAGCGCAGTACATCCTGGTGAAACTGCTGGTCGGCGTAATGGGGCAATTCACTGCGGTGGGTGATGATGACCAGTCTATTTATGC
>DFAM01000026.1:10848-15211 GCA_002365595.1 Acinetobacter sp. UBA3106
ATTCGGGTCATTACCTGCCGTAATGATGATGACGAAGCCGAACGCGTGGTCAAGGATCTGATTACCCATAAGCTGATGAATGGGAAAAACTGGAAAGATTACGCGATTTTATATCGTGGTAATTTCCAGGCACGCATTTTGGAAACCCAGCTGCGTCAAATGCAGATTCCATACAAGCTTTCTGGTGGTCAGTCTTTCTTTGCTCGCGCAGAAATTAAAGACCTCATGAGTTATTTACGTTTAATTATTAACCCTGAAGATGACAGTGCATTTTTACGGATTATTAATACGCCTAAACGTGCCATCGGTCCGGTGACATTGGAAAAGCTGGGCTTGTTTGCACAAGAAAATCATTTGTCCTTATTGGCCGCGGCAGGTGATCAGCGCCTGACCATGGTGATTCCTAAAAAAGCCACTACACAATTGGCTGAATTTGCCGATTTTATTAGCAATTTCACCCGGAACCTGCTTGATGATGACGAGCCTGTACCGATTATCCGCCAGATGATGCATGAAGCTGGCTATATTGATTACATTAAGGAAAATGCAGCCACACCAGCGCAGGAAAAAACCAAGCTGGATAATATTGAAGTGCTGTATAGCAGTATTCAAAGTCTCATCAACCGCGCCGAAGATGTGGATGACAAGAATATTGAAAGTGTAATTCGTAAAATGGTGTTGCTGGATATGCTCGAGCAACAGCAGGAAGAAGAAGATACCGATAAAGTGAATTTGTTGACTTTGCATGCATCGAAAGGTCTGGAATTTCCTTATGTCTATCTGATTGGTCTGGAAGAAGAAATTCTGCCGCATAAAAACTCGATTGCAGCTGAAACCGTGGAAGAAGAACGCCGTTTGATGTACGTGGGTATTACCCGTGCCCGTCAAGGTTTGACTATTACTTTGGCCGAGCAGCGTAAAGCAGGTGGGCAGATGAAACAAATGACACCAAGCCGCTTCCTGGATGAACTACCACAAGATGAACTGGAATGGCTGGGCCGCAAGAAAAAATTGGCAGGCAATATTGATCCAAAACTGCAAGCCCAGCATTATCTTGAAAATTTACGTGCGCTGATCAAGCGTTAATTCACTATTTAAACCATGCAATTAGGAAAACAAATGAAAGTTCAAGTGAAAGTACTCGATACACGTTTAGGCAACGAGTGGCCTATGCCAACTTATGCGACTTCGGGTTCAGCAGGTCTGGACTTGCGTGCCTGTGTGAATGAAGAGACTGTCATTGAACCGGGTCAAACAGTATTGGTGAAAACCGGTTTGGCTATTTATATTGAAGATACCAATTTTGCCGGTTTAATTTTACCGCGCTCAGGTTTAGGACATAAACATGGCATTGTTTTAGGCAATCTGGTGGGCCTGATTGATTCAGATTATCAAGGTGAGTTGATGGTATCGGTGTGGAACCGTAGCCAAACAGCATTTACTTTACAGCCTGGTGAGCGTTTAGCACAGTATGTACTGGTTCCTGTTATGCAGGCGCAATTTGATATTGTGAATGAATTTGAAGCAACTGAACGTGGCGCAGGTGGTTTTGGTCATACCGGTAAAGGCTAAATATTGTTTTAGTTTTAAAATAAACAACCTGATAAACACGTCGCTATATGTGTTTATCAGGTTTTATTTTTACTATAAAAATTATTTTATTTAAAAGATTAATCACATTTATAATAAAATGAATTATTAATAGATATTTCATGTGTTTATCTATAAAGCATTGATTTAGAAGTTTTTTAGTTTAAGTGTTTTGTTTTGTACTATTTTGTATATAGATGGTTGTTAAATCAAAACTATTGATAGGTTTAAATCTTTTATATCTTATAAAATATTTATCTTTCAAAGAAATAAGCTGTTTTTTTAAAAGAAGAAAACACAATTCTGCCTTTGATTAAAACGATGAAATTCTTTTAAAATGCTCATCTTTTCCTTTAAGATGATGCACTGGTTGTGAATACTGACCTAATCCAATATTCCATAAGATTTGCTTTTTATGGGCTACTCTAAGTAGAAGATGTCATCATGAATTTTGAAAATAAAAAATTCCCTGCACAAATTTTTCGTGCCTATGATATTCGTGGAAAAATATCACTTTTGACACCGGAACTTGTCAAAGCCATTGCCTATGGGTTGGTGATTCAATATCAAAAATTAGGACAGACTCAATTGGCCATTGGTTATGACGCGCGTTTAACCAGTCCTCAATATGCAGAAATTATCCGACAAATATGTGAAGAAAAAGGCTTGCAAGCCACTATTATTGGTTGCTGTTCGACTCCGTTATTGTATTTTATTGCCCGTCAATTTGAGGGTAACGGCATAATGCTCACTGCCAGCCATAATCCAAAAACAGATAATGGTGTGAAGTGGGTTATTCAGGGCGAGCCGCCTTGTCCAGAACAGATTCAACAAGTAGCTTTAGCTGCATGTTCGGTTTTTGCTCCAGAAGAAAAAATACATATTGATCCCATTCAACATGAAGTTATAGTTAAATATTGCCTTGAATATCAACATGCTTTATTAAGCGATATCCAGTTAAAGCGACCATTTAAAGTGGTCCTGGACGGATTGAATGGTTCAGCCGGACGCTGTGCGGCTTTAGTGCTCAAAAAAATGGGCTGTGAACTGACTGCTATCCGCTGTGAAGCTGATGGTCATTTTCCGGACCATGCACCTGATCCTTCACAAGAGAAGCATCTCTCGGAATTAAAGCAAACCGTACTTGAACAGCAAGCCGATATTGGTATTGCGCTGGATGGTGATGGCGACCGACTGGTCTTGATTGATGAACATGGCACAATAATTTCTGCAGATCGGTTGTTGTCGTTATTTTCAGAAATGTGCCTGAAAACGCATCCGGGTTATGAAGTGGTTTATGATGTCAAATGTTCGACCATGGTGGGCAATACTGTTCGTTATTTAGGTGGACAGGCCAAAATGATCCGTACAGGAAGCTCTTTTTTGCGTACCTATATCGCGAATTCGCAAGGTAAAGCTGTATTTGGTGGAGAGTACGCAGGTCATTATGTATTTAATGATGGGCGTGGTTTTGGTTATGATGATGGTTTATATGCTGCATTACGCATACTTGAATATCTCAGCCAGCAGGCTGATTTAACCCTATCCCAAGCCTTGAAAGCTTATCCGGAACGTTATTGCACTGAAGATCTCTATATTAGTACCCATAGTGAAGAGCCGGCAGCAGTATTACAGGATGTTGAATTAAAAAGTCATGATTTGAATGCACAATTGAGTAAAATTGATGGTGTACGACTTGATTTTGAAGATGGATTTGGCATTATTCGAGCATCGAATACCGGCGAATATTTTACAGTACGGTTTGATGCAGATAATCCGGTAAGATTAAACGCTATTCGACATACATTTGTTTCCATGTTAAGTGACCGATATCCTCAAATCGCACAAGACATTTTAGATGCTCAATAAGGAGAGGCGAATGCCACATCAGCATACTGGCATCGACAAAGCACAAATTTTGACAGAAGCTTTGCCGTATATTCAACGTTTTGCAGGTAAGACGCTAGTAGTAAAGTATGGTGGCAACGCAATGACCGATCCAGAGCTGGAAAGCTCGTTCGCACGTGACATTGTATTGTTAAAAACGGTCGGCTTAAATCCAATTGTGGTGCATGGTGGCGGTCCTCAGGTTGATTCCTTCCTGAAACAGTTGGGGCGTGAATCTGACCGTATTGATGGTATGCGCGTGACTGATCCTGCCACCATGGAAGTGGTTGAAATGGTTTTGGGTGGTAGCGTGAATAAATCCATCGTGAATCTGATTAATCAACATGGTGGTCGTGCTATTGGTTTAACCGGTAAAGATGGCAATTTGCTACGCGCACAAAAGCTGTTGATGGAGAAAACCGCTGAAGACGGCACAGTCAAGCAGATTGATTTGGGTCTGGTCGGTGAAGTCATTGGTGTAAAAACTGACGTGCTTGAAATGTTCACGAATAGCGATTTCATTCCTGTGATTGCACCCTTAGGTGTAGATGATGAAGGTAATACCTACAATATCAATGCCGATTTAGTTGCAGGTAAAGTCGCTGAAGCCTTAGGTGCAGAAAAACTCATACTTCTGACCAATATTAGCGGCGTACTAGATGAAAATAAAAATCTGCTGACGGGTTTAACTACTCAGGAAGTCGATCGTTTGATTGAAACCGGTGTGATCTATGGCGGCATGATTCCTAAAGTGGGCTGTGCACTGGATGCTGTTAAAGGCGGTGTGGTCAGCGCGCATATTGTAGATGGACGTGTTCCACATGCAACCTTGCTGGAAATTTTTACCGATCATGGGGTAGGTACGTTAATTACCAACCGTGCCAAG
>DFAM01000026.1:15391-38049 GCA_002365595.1 Acinetobacter sp. UBA3106
GCTATTTTCACCAGTTTAATTTGATGCTGATCAAAACCTTATTTTCCTTATCCATAAAATCGTAATGACTAGCGTGAATTGAGATTTACATTGGCCTGTTGAGTATGCAAAATAGAAAAATCATGTATTTGCTGTTTGATCAAGATTATGTGCCAGTTGCTCGGAATGAATTGTGCTACGCCCACGGATGTAACTTTTTCGTTTCGGGGCTTTTCTCAACGTGCCGGCGTTACATCCGACCACTGCGATGGTTTTGGCATTGCTTTTTTTGAAGATAAAGCCTGCCGACTTTTTGTCGATAATCAATCCGCGGTTGAATCTCCGATTGCCGAGCTGATCCGGAATTACCCCATTAAATCACGCAATGTGATTGCGCATATCCGTAAGGCCACGCAAGGCAAAATTAATCTGGAAAATTCACATCCCTTTAGCCGTGAGCTTTGGGGACGGCAGTGGATTTTTGCCCATAATGGTGATTTGCATGACTTCAACCCGACTTTATCCGGTCGATTTACTCCGGTGGGCAATACCGATAGCGAACGTGCGTTCTGTTTTCTGCTAGATCAATTGGTGCTGAAATTTGGTTATCATGAACCCAAGCTTGATCAAATTTTTGATTTATTAACAGAAATATCTCCTAAAATAGCCGAACACGGAACATTCAATTTCTGCTTATCGAATGGTCAGGCGCTGTTTACTTATGCCATCACCAAACTCCATTGGCTGGTAAGGGAATATCCTTTCAAACCGGCACAACTGATTGATCTGGATGTAGAAGTTGATTTCAGTCAGGTAACGACACCAGAAGATCGTGTGGCTGTGATTACCACAGAACCTTTAACCCAAAATGAAACCTGGACCGCTTTTGTGCCAGGAGAGATGATTTTATTTCGGGATGGTCGACCTGTTCGACATCAATTGACCCATATTGAGCGTCTAGAACGTGAACGATTAGATCCGACATTAAAACGAATCACCAAGGCTGATCAATATTAATTGCACAGTACTTGAGATGAAGAATTAGAGCCAGATAGATGAATATCTGGCTTTATTATTTATGATGAGTTGAAGTATTTTAAAATTTTATTGCCAGATTTTAATCTTTCGGGCTGTTAGATATTTTTATATAATCGTACTATATTTTTTGAGTATAATTAAAAAATGAATTTAAAAATTATAGTTTATAAAATTATATAAACGCTTGAATAAAGCATATTTTTTTAATAATTATGGTTAAAAAATACTTTATCTTTTTGGTCGGAGTTTATATATAAATAAATACATATCAAATGGTTATGAAATTGATAAGAAAAAACCTTGAAAGCCGACTATTTTAGTTCATTTTTATTTGTTGAATATCAATATATTATTAATTTATGTGATTAATTATTTATATTTATAGGGTGGTCGTAATGAAAATGAAATGGGTTCCAGAATATAATACTGGTATCGATGTGATTGACGATCAGCATAAACGAATTCTTGATTATATTAATGAAATTCAAGATTGTTCTGAAACTACCGATCGGGCCCGTATTAAACAGATTCTTGAAAATATTATTGATTATACTCAATCACATTTTACCTTTGAAGAGTCATTACAAGAAGAAGCAGGTTATAAATATCGGGTTCCGCATAAGCGTGTGCATGATTTATTTATTAAAAAGATTGAATCATACCGTGACCGTTTTGAAATGGGACAGGCGATTGAAACAGAGTTACATGAAGTACTTTCAAAATGGCTGATTAATCATATTCAGCACGATGATGCTGATTATGTCGGTGCCGTAAAAGAAAACATGATCGGCCTTATTAAAGAAAAAGAACAGAAAAAAGGCAAAAACTGGTTTGCTCGTTTTTTCTCATAACACGTTAAACGAGATAACAATAATTAAAAAAAGATAATAATCCTGCGCGGCAAATCATTAGGCATGATGGTTTGCTTTTTCTTTTTGATTTTCCCCTATGACAAAGGCAAAATAGCGACAGACTTTTTTTAGGAACGCATCATGCAGGACAATGCTATGACACGATGGCTATCAGCGCTGATGGCATTTTGCTTATCTTTTATTATCATTGCCACATTAGCACCGATGGTAGGAATTCAGCTTGATCGCCAGCTTGATTTTTGGCTGTTATGGTTAGCGACCATGCTTATTTTGGCCTTACCGATCTGCTATTTAGAAATTGCTTTGGCAAAGCGCTCTAAAACCACAGCTTTAAATGCTTTGTCCAGCTTGACGCGTGATGCTGATGCGTCGCAAAAATGGCGTATCGTAGGCTGGTTGGCCGTAGTGTTTATTCCTTTCTTGGCCGGAGGGATGCTGTCCAATGCGAGCCAGTTACTTGGGCATTTTGCCGGTAATGGAATTGCACCTCAGTTTTTATTTATTGGCTTAGCTATTGCTGCAATTTTACTTTCATTTGCACCACGAAAAATTATTCTGTTTTTAACTGTAATAGAGGTTTTTGCTTCTTTAATTCTGGCCAATGTGATGGGAACTGCTTTACCTGCTTGGCATGTGACCCCGGTTGAATTTAGCGAGTGGGGCAGTGCAACTGTACTGGCATTGGTGGCCAGCGGTCTAGGTATGGGCTTGTACTGGCAAAGTAGTCTGGCAACTGTTCAACAGCAAGATGCTGCAAGCAAAACCGTATTGCCGATCTGGATTGCCCAGTTACTCGCCGTGATTGCTTTCGGTTTCTTTGCGGCCAATGCGCAAATTCCGAGTTATGCTTTTGTTATTGCAGTGGTGAGCACCGCGGCATTGTTATTGCAAATGGTGCGTGAGCAGTTGTTGCAGCGTCAGTTAAATATCGTGATTCAATGGCTGATTATTTTGGTCGCGGTATTGGTTTGGGGCATTCCAGCCATCAGTCCAGTGTTTAATAGCGTGCTGATGCTTTGGGGCTTAGTTATCTGCCTGATCTATGCCATTTTTGCCGGATGGATCATGAAGATTAGTCATCTGCGTAAATCGATGAATTTCAGCAATGAGTTATTTTATAACTTATGGCGTATTGCTGTGCGTGTGGTATTACCCATTTCGATTATCTTGGCGATGATCGCAATCATTGGGCAATTGTTCTAATGAGTGAAACACAACAGGTTTGGGTCGCCTATGCGGCTCCGAAGCAACAGTTTCATATTGCAGTGCCTTTTCAGCAAGGAATGACTGCTCTAGAAGCAATTGAACAAAGTGGTATTCGGGCACAAGTTGACTTGGCAGAACCGCTTGCTTTGGGAATTTTTGGTGTGCGTTTGAAAGATCTGCATCACCTCTTGCAAGCTGGTGACCGTGTCGAGATTTATCGTCCGCTAACTATCAATCCGAAGGATATTCGACGCAACCGTGCAGCAGCAAACCCGGTGGGACGTTATTGTCGCGGAAATCGCTTTAAACAATTGAAGTAACAAGAAAAACCCCTCAATGAGGGGTTTATTTTTATTTTAAAGCCGCTATAGTGGTGGCGCAGTTAAAATCGCTTCTTTTGAGCCAGGTAAGCCGGGTTGAGACTCTGGAATAGTTTCCAGGCCTTCAATTTTGATGACAGTACCGGTTTGATCGAAGTAAATTCTTAAATGTTGACCATGGGCTGCAGGAATGTTGGCTTTTTTAGCATAAGTTCCTGGGATATAGTTATAGATGTAGTCCCAACGTAAAGGATTCATTGGATCGGTTACTGTAGGGCTGCCCAGCAAAAAGCGAACTTGTTGGTGGCTCATACCGACTTGAATTTTTGATGCTTGTGCTTGAGTTAATGGTGTCCCTTGGGGAATATCAACTTTATAAACGCCCAAGGTCGAACAGCCTGCGAGCAGTGAAGTGACGAATAACGTCAACATGATTTTTTGCATTTTGCTACACTATCCCAAATTAATTATGATGCATTTGATCCACGGATAGATCATACTGCATCTTAACTTTGTTGCATATTCCAACTTTAAATTTGTTGAGAGACCCTTTTACATGCCTATTTCAAATCAAGATTTACGCAAAGCTGGACTTAAAGTTACGCTTCCACGAATAAAAATATTGGAATTATTAGAAAATTCAAGACAACATCATTTAAGCGCAGAAGATATTTATAAGACTCTACTTGAACAGGGTGAAGATGTCGGTTTAGCAACTGTGTACCGCGTGTTAACACAGTTTGAAGCTGCGGGTATTATTCAACGTCATCATTTTGAAAATAATCATTCAGTTTTCGAAATTATGCAAGAAGATCACCACGATCATATTGTCTGCCAGAACTGCAATAAGGTGGTTGAATTCACCAATGACGTGATTGAACATCAGCAACATGAAGTGGCTGAAAAGTTCGGTTTCACTTTAACCGGTCACTCTTTAAATCTTTATGGTTATTGCGATGCAGCTGAATGCCAGGAAGCATTACGTAAAAAATAACACTGACTTAGAATCAGTAAAAAAAACAGGCTTCATTTGAAGCCTGTTTTTTTTTATATATTAGATTCGCATTTTAGTCCCAGGATTAAGCCTGGCCATCAAAGGTAATATTTGAACTGGCACGCATTAAGCGATCACCACCTTCTTCAGACAACTTGATTTGCAAACGCAGATCGTTTGGTGAATCGGCGTGTTTCAATGCATCTTTATAGGTAATCTGCTTGGCTTTATACAAGTCAAACAAGGCTTGGTCAAAGGTTTGCATGCCCAGTTCACGTGAACGTTTCATCAAATCCTTAATTTCGTGCACATCCCCTTTACGGATCAGGTCAGAAATTAAAGGTGAGTTGATCAGGATTTCAATTGCAGCACGACGTGAATTGCCGTCCACGGTTGGAATCAACTGCTGCGCAACCACTGCTTTTAAATTAAGCGACAAGTCCATAAATAACTGGCTATGACGGTCAGCTTCAAAGAAGTGAATAATACGGTCAATCGCCTGGTTGGCATTGTTGGCGTGCAGGGTGGCAAAAACCAGGTGACCGGTTTCGGCAAAGGCAATGGCATAATCCATGGTTTCACGTGAACGAATCTCACCAATCAGAATTACGTCGGGTGCTTGACGCAGGGTATTTTTCAACGCGATTTCAAAAGTGTCCGTATCAATTCCGACTTCACGCTGGGTAATAATACAGCCCGCATGTTCATGAATGAATTCGATCGGGTCTTCAATGGTGATGATATGACCTTTAGAATTCTGGTTGCGGTAACCAATAATTGACGCCAAAGAGGTCGATTTACCGGTACCCGTTGCACCAACAAAAATGATGATGCCACGTTTGGTCATCGCCAGTTCTTTTAAAATAGGCGGTAACTTGAGGTCATCCATGGTTGGAATCACGGTTTCAATACGACGAAGCACCATACCTGGCTGATCGCGCTGTTGAAATGCGCTGACACGGAAACGCGCTGTTTTATCTCGGTTATTGATGGCGAAGTTACATTCGCGTGTTTCGGCAAATTCTTTACGCTGCTTATCACTCATAATCGAGTTTAAAAGCTGTCCCACAACTTCGCCAGTCAGTTTGGTTTTTGCAATAGGTACAATCTGACCATTAATTTTCATGGATGGTTCAACATCAGCCGTAATAAACAAGTCTGATGCCTGTTGTTGAACCATCAAATTGAGCAAGTCATTAAAATCCATAATAAGAACCCCAATCCGTTTTCAACTTATAGGAATGATTCTGGTTGTTTCGCCATTGTGCGGGCAGTTTGCGGACTGATCACGCCTTTTGAAACCAAGGTTTTTAAGCTTTGATCAAGTGTGGTCATGCCGTAGTTGGCACCGGTTTGAATGGCAGAATACATTTGCGCCACTTTGTTTTCACGGATCAGGTTACGGATAGCTGGAATACCAATCATGATTTCGTGTGCAGCGACACGTCCACCGCCATTTTTCTTGAGCAGGGTTTGTGAAATCACGGCTTGTAATGATTCAGACAACATGGCACGTACCATGTCTTTTTCTTCAGCCGGGAATACGTCAATCACACGGTCAATGGTTTTTGCCGCAGAGGTGGTATGTAGGGTACCGAACACCAAATGACCGGTTTCAGCGGCAGTTAAGGCCAAGCGGATAGTTTCAAGGTCACGCATCTCACCGACCAGGATAATATCCGGGTCTTCACGCAGTGCTGAACGAAGCGCTTCATTAAAGCCATGAGTATCACGATGCACTTCACGCTGGTTGACCAGGCATTTTTTGGATTCGTGCACAAATTCGATTGGGTCTTCTACTGTTAAAATATGGTCATAACGCTGATCGTTAATATAGTCGATCATGGCAGCCAGCGTGGTTGATTTACCTGAACCGGTCGGTCCGGTTACCAGTACGATACCGCGCGGGAAATTACAAATATCTTTGAAGATTTGACCCATGCCCAAATCTTCAATAGTGAGTACTTTTGAAGGAATGGTACGGAATACCGCACCTGCACCACGGTTCTGGTTAAATGCGTTGACACGGAAACGGGCTACCCCTGGAACTTCAAATGAAAAGTCAGTCTCTAACTTTTCTTCAAAATCACGACGCTGTTTATCATTCATAATGTCATACACAAGTTTGTGTACTTCTTTATGTTCCAAAGCAGGCAGGTTAATACGGCGAACTTCACCATCGACACGGATCAGTGGCGGCATCCCCGCAGATAAGTGTAAATCTGATGCCCCGTTTTTAGCTGAAAATGCTAAAAGTTCAGTAATATCCATAATTTCCCCGAGTTCATTTAAATGTTATTTATTTTGATAGAATAATAAGGCTTTCCCTGAGCTTAACCAACAGTTAGTTTAAAGGGAAGGCAAAAAAAGATGAATGAAATGAGAACCTCGTCAATGAATAGTCTTCAACAGTCACGAAATCAAGTTATACAGCAAATTGAAGAGGCCTGTAAACACGCCCGGCGCGATGTAGGAAGCGTGCATTTGCTGGCGGTTTCAAAGACCCATCCAAGTGAGTCTTTACGTGAGATGTACCAAGCCGGACAACGTGCATTTGGAGAAAATTATTTACAGGAAGCCTTAGATAAAATTGAATCTTTAACTGATCTGGATATTGAATGGCATTTTATTGGTCATGTGCAGCGCAACAAAACTAAACATCTGGCAGAAAAGTTTGCCTGGGTACATGGGGTAGACCGTTTGATTATTGCAGAGCGCTTGTCGAATCAGCGTGAGGCGACGCAGGTGCCTTTGAATATCTGTTTGCAGGTCAATATTGATGCGCAAGACACTAAAGATGGTTGCCAGCCGGATGAAGTGGCGGGATTGGTTAAAAGTATTAGCCAGCTTCCACATTTAAAACTGCGTGGCTTGATGGTGATTCCTGCTCCCAATAATCCACAAGCGTTTAAAGATGCCAAAGCCTTGTTCGACACTGTCAAAATCGAACATGCCCATCCTGAAGATTGGGATACCTTAAGCATGGGTATGTCAGGTGATATGAATGAGGCGATTGCCGCCGGTTCGACTATGGTTCGTGTGGGTACGGCCTTGTTTGGTGCACGGGATTATTCAAAATAAAGTATCTATATCGAGCCATATTGAACATTTGAAAACTGAACTTTAGGGTTCAGTTTTTGCTTTAAAAATTGAGCTTTCCACTAAAGTTGAGTACAAAAGAAAGCGTCTAAGGAAATAGTCTGTATAAAAATCATTTATTCGACTAATAAAATAGGGAAGTTTATGACGGCATATTATCAATTGATTGGGCGAAATACGGATGTGACCGGAGAAGTCACGGCGCATTACCGCTCAACTATACTGGCTCAAGGGGCATGGAACGAGCATGAGCAGCATATGGCGCCAGCGACAGGTATTATCTGTGCGGAATTAGACCGTTTTATGCCACGGCAGGATATGCGGATTGGCCGGATCAGTTTAGATATCTTAGGTCTGATTCCTGCTGGAGAGTTTAGTGTCACCACCAAAGTCATTCGCCCCGGAAAAACCATTGAGTTGATTGAGTCAGAAATGAAAGCTCAGGGTAAAAGCTGTATCGTTGCACGTACCTGGCGCATGATGACGCAAAATAGCCATGACATTAAAGGCTTGGAAGATGCGCATGGAAGTACGCCTGAACATGCGCCAGTGTGGGAAGGAGTTCGTCAGTGGCCGGGTGGGTATATTCAGTCGATAGAAGCGCGAAGTCATCAGCGCCGTGCAGGAAAGGGTATTGTTTGGCTGCGAACGCCACATGACATGGTTGAAGGTGAACCGACCAGTGATTTTGTCCGCTTAATGGGGATGGTTGATACCGCCAATGGCATTGTGCCACGTCAAGAAACACCTTTTAGCTGGGGCTTTCCTAATCTGGATTTACAGATCCATATGCACCGTTTACCGCAGGGTCAGTGGCTCGGTCTGGAAACCATGCAGCAATATGGCGACGATGGTATTGGTCTAACCAGTTCCGTATTGCATGATCTTTCCGGACCATTTGGACGCAGTGAGCAGATTCTGACTTTACGTCCCATGGCATAGATTTTTGCAAATAAAAGCCTAGAGTATTTCTAGACTTTTTTATGATTTTCGGATTTTAAAATTACCCTACCACTTGAATGGTACTTGCCCCTGCGCCAAGAGGGTTAACCTGTATCTGTACCGGAATACGTTCGTGCATTTCCTGAATATGCGAGATTAATACCACTTTACGGCCCTGACTTTGCAACTGATCCAAGGCATTCATCACCATATATAAAGATGATGCATCTAAAGTTCCAAAACCTTCATCAATGAACAGCGATTCAATTTTCATCGAACCTGAAGCCATATTGGCAATCGCCAGAGATAAGGCCAGTGCGGTCAAGAAAGATTCACCGCCAGAAAGCGATGCAACAGAACGGGTTTCGCCATCCATGTCATGGTCAATAATGGCCAGACTCAAGGAATTGTCCAGACGTTTTAAGGTATAGCGCTGCGACAGCAACGCCAGTTGCTGGTTGGCATGTTCAATTAAAATATCCAGATTATATTGCTGGGCATAATCGCGGAATTTCTTGCCGCTCGCATCGCCCATCAGTCCTGAAATTTTGCTCCAGCGATGTTCCTCCTGCTGGATTTGCTGAATTTTTTCCGCATATTGCTGCTGTTTAGCAATATTACGCTGATGCATTTCAAGTTTAAGTTTTAGCTGGTCACGAATTTCAAGCTGGGCTTTTAAGGCCTCAAGATTCACGCTGATCAGTTGAGCGAGTTGTTCAAACTGCATGTCAGGTGTCTGTAACAAATGTTCGGCATGCTGTTCCTGCATGGTTTTCAGCGCAGAGGAGGCTTCATTGAGCAATCGTTCAGCATTGTGCAGTTTGCTACGCATCTGCTGTTCTTGCTCACTGTTGATTTGAATCAAATCTGCCAGGTCATCACGATTAAAATCGGTATGCTGTTTTAACCAGTGTTCAATTTCCGTATGGCATTGCTCGGAAGCTTTCAGGTTTTGCTGATGCTGCGCTTTAAGCTGTTCCAGCTCACTTTTCTGCTTTTCAAAATTGAAACGTAACTGTTCAAAGCTTTGTTTGAGCTGCTGGTAATGCTGCTGTAACTGCTGGCGTTTACTGTCGTGCTCTGCCAGCCATTCATTCGGTTTGAGCTCGGTGAGTCCAGTCATGCCATGAATAAGCTGATTGGCCGTTTCAGTATTTTGTTGTCCTTTGAGGGCAATGTCGTTTAATGCCTGCTGGATATCCAGCAATTGCTGATTAAGATTTTGCTGATGGGTGCTCAATAAACTGAGTTGCTGCTTTTGCTGATCGAGCTGCTTGTTTAAAGTATCCAGTTGATCCAGATGCGATAGACGGGCATTTAAGCGTTTTAATACCTGCTCTGCAGATTGGATGCTGTGCTGATGCCAAGCCTGCTGTTCAGTTTGGTTCAGGCAATTCTGAATATGCTGAACTTGCTGTTGTAAATGCTTTGCCGCAGTAATTTGATGTTCGGTACTGCTCATGCTTTGGATGAGTTGTTGCTGGGCTTTCAGGTTTTGGCTTAAATTTTCCAGCTGATGTTCAATAGTCCGAATATCCTGTTCAAATTGAGTCAGCTGCTGGGTCATCTCAGATTTAATTTGCTCTTGAGATTGCTCCAGATCGAGCTGTATTTTTAACTGTTGCAGTTGCTGGGCCAATTCATTTTTTAAGCCTGATAATTTTTCCCGCATGTGCTGATGGGCGTGGCTGGTCTGGGTGAATTCTGCTTGCTGGCTAGCGAAGTTTTGCTGGGCAGTCTGCCAGTCCTTAAAGCAGTCTTGTTCCTTGCTCAAAGCCTGTTGTTCTTGCTGTTGTTGCAATTCAAACAAGGCTTTGGAAACCAGTGTTTCATCCTGACGGTAAGGATGTGAGGTGCTGCCACACACCAGACAGGCTTCTCCGGCTTTGAGCTGTGTGCGTAAATGTTCAATATTTTCAGCATGCAACAATTGCTGTTGTTGCAAGACCTGCTGCAATTGAATCCGTTCAGCTTTGGCAGTTTGAAAATTCAGTTCTGCTTGTTGAGTGGCTTTTTCAGATTGCTGAGCCTGGCTATTCAGTTGAGTCAGTTTTTCATTTAATTGTTTCGATTCAGTGTGCAGCTCAAAATAATCTTTAAGTTTTTGCTGAATAAAGTTGAGCTGATTGAGTTGTACCAGTTTCTGTTCACGTGACTGGCGCTGTTGTTCCAGCTGGATTTCAATCTGTTCAACCGGACCAAATTGGCTTATGAACCGATCTAATTCCGCCTTATTTTCAGCAAGTTTGGTTTCCGCTGAACTGATCTGCCCCAGACTATTTTCAATATTTTGATATTGCGAAATGAACTGGCTTAATTGCTGGATATGTGCGTTTAAGCCTTTATCTAAACTGGAGAATTGCTGGCTTTGGTCCAGTTGCTGATGAAGCTGATGCTGTTGCTGCACATACTGCTGAATCTGTAATTCAATGGTTTGCTGTTGTTCCCGTAAAGGCTGTTGCTGATTTTCCAGCTGGAGCGAACGGGCTTTAATCTTCTTGTATTCTTCACCAATAAAATCCCGTTCCTGCACGCATTTACGTACTTGGAGCAGCGCTTCATGATGCTGCTGTTCAAATTGCTGTAAGGTATTTAAATCTGTTTCGGCTTGAATATATTGGGCTTTTTCAGCTTCAAACTGACGGCTTAATCCATCAAAACTGCTTTGAGTGTGCTGAATCTGTGGTTCGAGTTGTTGTTGGGCTTTGAATAACTGCTGCTGCTGAAACATGACCGAACGAATACTGGAAAATATTTGCAGGCGATTTAAACGGTCTTGTTCAGGGGCTAAATTCTGCTGAGCCTGTTTTTGCTGATCATAAACCTGCTGCTTCAGAATAATTTCACTGTCCAGCTTTTGCTTGCGCGCAAACCATTGCTGCTGTTTTTCCAGCTGTGCTTTTTCATTTTCCAACTGGTGATATGCCTGATTCACTTGCTGAAATTGATGCGTTAATTCAGTTACTGCTTCATCAGACAAGATTTCAATATGACCGAGAATATTCTCGATTTCTTTACGCTGACTGGCAACCAGCTTGGTTTTTTCATAAGCCAGCTGACCAATTTTTCCAAAAATAGTGGAGTTGGTCAGATATTCCAGCAGTTCACCGCGTTCATTATCGCGAGCTTTCAGAAATGCGGTCACTTCGGATTGAGCCAGTAGCACCGCGCGAGTAAATTGCTCAAAACTGAGCTGGCAGATTTGATGAATATTGGCATCGACGGCCTTGGCTTTATCGGCAATCACTACGCCGTCAGTCAGGCATTTTAAATAGCGTTGCACACTTTGTAATTTACCGCTGGCATTTTCCCGGGCACGTTTGATTTCCCAGCGTGCCAGATAATGTTTCTGATCTTGCGCAACAAAACAAAGTTCGGCAAAACCATGCGCCGTACCACGACGTAAAACGGTCAAAGGCGAATTGGTGAGTAATTCAGAACCATCGACATCGACCAGTTTACCGTCGCTGTCTTTTAAACGCGGAATTTTATTGAATAGGGCCAGACACATGGCATCCAAAATGGTGGATTTGCCGGCACCGGTTTTACCGACGATGGCAATCAAACCCGCACTGGCCAAAGGTTCAGTTTCAAAATCAATAAAGTGTTCACCTGAAAGCGAAGCTAAGTTTTTTATACGAATGGATAAAATTTTCATGGATAGTTCTTAACGTATCTGTTGTTCTTCAAGTGATTTCTGTGCTTCGTGCATCAGACTCATAAAATCTTTTAAGACATTTTCATCATTGCTATAGCCTTGTTTTTCCCAGATCTGCTGAAACAGTTTGTCTGGTGTCGGCGGTTCTAGACAAATTTTGGCAATGGTAGAACTGTTATTGTCCGCAGATAAATATTGTCGTGAAATGCGCACCAGACGATAACGGTTTTTAGGCAGCGCTTCTTCAAACTGTTGTCTGAGATTAGGCAAAGGCGGGGTCAAGGTGTGATATTCAATATCGACATATTCACGATGGTCAATCTGTGCAATTTCCCCTTCAGGCAAGGCCTTCAGCTTTTCAATTACTTCATTTAATTCACCACGAACTTTATGCAGTTGAATACAGCGCGGGATAGCAAGTGCTTCAAACTGAAAACGTGATTGATCCTGTTTTAACGCATCAATCTGTACATCCACCACCTGATGTTTATAGTTGATTTCACTAAAGGACAAAGGGATCGGTGAGCCGCTATAACGGATATGCGGATGCTGGACTTTTTGCGGTTTATGCAAATGCCCCAGTGCGACATAGTCAATGCAGTCATCAAATAAAGCAGTCGATAAAGCTTCTTCATTGCCTATAATAATTGGGCGTTCAGAATCAGAAGTTTCACCGCCTTGCATATGCGCATGCGACATTAAAATCAGCGCCTGATCATCCGTTTTACGTTTTTTGGCTTCTGCAATGAGTTGCTGGTGTAAATAGGCAATCGCATTTTGACTATTGGTGGTGTGTTCATTAAACCCGGTAATTTCTGCCGGACGTAAGAAGGGTAGCGCTAAGCACCACGCCACAATCTGTTTCTGCTCATCATAAATCGGCACCAGCAAGCGGTCTAAATCGATCTGACCTTCGGCATTTTTATGAATCACACCGACGGTTCTGGCATTGTATTTTTCAAGTAATGGCTCGACCTGCTCAATGCGATAACCCGAGTCATGATTACCGGCAATCATCAGCGTTTGCATATGCGGGGCAAGGGCATGGGCATCGGCTAAAAATTGATAGAGCTGTTTTTGCGCAGCGGATGCAGGATTGATGACATCAAAAATATCACCAGCGATGAGTAGGGCATGTGGCTGTTTCTGCTCGATTTGTTGAAGTAGCCAACTTAAAAACTGTTCATGTTCATACTGGCGTGAATGGTTATAAAAGAATTGTCCCAGATGCCAGTCTGATGTATGAAAAAAATGAACAGCCATGTAACGCCCCAAATCACAATGCATGATGAGGCTATAAATTACCATAAATGCAGCCACTTATTCTGCAATTCATCGCAGGTGCGACTGCTTGAGTGGTATTAATTCATTAGAATTTATAAGCTTTTTTTATTGCGCTTTTTCATCGGCCTCAACCAGGCCGAAGGTATTTTGATCCAGGTCAAGAAAATATCCCTGCCAGCAACGTCCTGGAATAGCGAATTTAGCCATGGCAACTTGACCACCGGCCTGCAGAATCTTTTTCGATGTTTCATCAAAATTTTCAACCAGTACAGAACAGGTATAGGCATTGGTGCCGCAATGGATTGGAGGGATTCCAGCCGGGCGTTTCAGTAATCCGCCCGACATGTTTTCAGTTTCGATCTGATAATATTCAATAGGAAGGCCTTCAACTTGAGTAAATTTCCAGCCAAAAACAGTCTGATAAAAATGTATGTCTCTTGAGAGATCCGAAGACTGGATTTCAAAATAAACAATGTTATTCATGATCTGATCCTAATTTTTCTGAATCATTGAGAAAAATTTTCACGATGGTTTTGCTGCATTATTTCTTTGCTGCATGATTAAAGTGAAAATTTAAACCTAATATCAGCATTTACAGACCTTCCTCATCATTTATAAGCCTAAATATATTTAGTCTTTAAAATGTACCGGAATCCACTGATAACTCTTCCCATCTTTAGAATAAATATGACCTAGACCGGGGAAAGGTAAATGCGGTGCTGCAATCAGCTGACCTTCTTTGGCATATTCAGTAAAGTGTTTTAAGCGGGTTTGTACCGCTGCTTTGGGATCAACATCAAATTCAATGGCGGTTTCAGGACGGTCAAACTGAAGGGTATGGGAATGCACGATATCACCAATAAATACCGCTTCCTGACCATCAGACTTCAATTTAAAGCTGTAATGTCCGGGTGTATGACCAAAGGATGGTTTAAATTCGATACCGCCAAATGCCAATGATTTGTCTGAAAAAACTTTAACCTTTTTGGCTTTTTCATATGGAGCCAAAGCTGCTTTAATTTTTTCAACTGTGTCTAAGAAGCTCGTCTGTTTTTCCTTGGGTATTTTTTTAACGGTATTGGGATTGAGCCAGTAGTCATATTCGGTTTTGGCAATATGCAGTGATGCATTTGGATAATTGGCAACGCCATTGTTGGAAATGCCGCAGACATGGTCAGGGTGCAAGTGGGTGAGGAAGATCTCATTCACTTGTTCAGGCTTATATCCTGATGCTTTAAGGTTGTTATAGATAGAGCCCAAATGTGCACCAAAGCAGCTTGCAGCACCGCTATCCACCATCAACAGCTGATTGCCTGTATTGATTAAAAAGGCATTGACTGAGGTTTGAATACCTTTAGCCTGATCGGCATAGTATTTCTTTAAAATTTCAGTTTTTTGTTGCTCGCTTAAGCCTTTAAACATGGATGGGTTTAGGTAGTTGGTTCCATCAAGTAGGGCAGTGATTTGGGTATTACCCAATTGCTGATGGTAATAACCTGCGACCTGTTTTTGTTTTGAAATAGGCGCCGGTTCAGCAGCATAACTGTTCATGTTGATCAGTAGTGTGCTGCTAGCGAGTAGAAGGGCAACGAGGCTTTTATTAAAAATGTTCATGACTATTTTTGTGCTTTTAAAGAGATACTTATGTATTAGCATGGATATCGGTAAATTTGAATAAGTTTTAAGATTCATGTGTTACGACTCTTATTACAGTAGGAGAGTCATCTGTATTAGAAATTAAATAGGTATCTGTATATTGATTTTTTACTTTTTATTCTATTAAAACTTATTATTTAATAAAAACTTAGATTGATTTCACTTTTATTTGAATACGCGCTAACATGGTGCAAATTTGCATTTTTTGGGTAGTGATATGAGTTTTTGGAGAAAGAAAAACAAAGCAAGTTTCGTATTTTTTATTATTACGCTGTATTCCTTTCTGGGTTTTGGAATTGGTTTTGTGATTTGGGAATTTATGCTGAATTAAGCAGATGGAAAAAGCCTCTAGTGATAGGGGCTTTTTAGTTTTTAGAAACATTGAAAATGAATAGATCAAGTAGGGCAGTGATTTGAGTGTTGATGAGTGGGTGGTGATAACAGTCAGCGACTTGTTTTTGAGCTGGAATGGTAGTGGGTTCAGCTGCTTGAGTTGTGATGGCTGTGGTGTTTAGAGCTAGGGCTAGGAAAAATGGTTTTAAATTTTTCATAGGTTTCTTATAAGTTCTAATTGGATAAGCTATTTTTAGCATGAAAAAATTAGATTATCCATTTAGCACTATATGCAAATAAGAGTAATTTTTTTTACTATAAATTAATTCTGGTCATATCTCCAATGAAAAACCATTTTTGCTAAAGTTTTCATATCCATACTATTTTTCATTTTTTCAAATGCTTTAGAAGTATCTTTTTTAGCCAGATAAAGCTGTTTAATTTCTTCATCACTTTCTAAGTTAAATAAAGGTTTTAAACCGTCAAAATGATTCATAAATGTTCCCCATTTATAGGCTTGTTTAAAGCTTTTATAACCATTGGGACTAGCTAGACTAATTAAAAGATAATCTTTTAAAAAGTGCTCTTGATGTTTTCCTGCTGCATAACGAATTGTTTCAAAAGCACTATCCATAAAATTTAATGCTTCTGCATTGTTATTTTGCTTAAACAAAAGAACACCGCGAATCCATTGTTCTAACCATGGATATACGATGTCATTCTGGCAAGATCGGTATTCTTTAAGCCAATGATCTAAAGCTAGTTTATTATTTAAGACATCAAGATAACCATGATGATAGTTTTCTATATTTGCTAAAAATTGTTTAGGATTAGCTTGAGATTGCAAATATCGAAAGCCAGCTTTTAATGTAATTAAGTTAAAGTTAGCAGGGAAATGATCATCAAAATCAGGTAAATCATTTGTACGCCCGACACGTTGTACATGCAAAGCTAATTCTGCACCAGCTTGTAAGCAGTTTTTTTGGAATGATTGAAATACTAAAAAATTAGTCATTTCTTCAATATTAACGTTATTTTCGATATTGTATGGGTCTGAAGCCATTATATTTTTTTGTTCATTCATTATAGCTTTCATTTCATCATTATAAAAAATATGAAAATCTTTATAGATTGCGTCTAAATAAGATCTAAGTTTTTCAGACATTATTTGTAAAAAACTTGTTCCATAATTTTCTTTAATTTGCTGAGAACAATAAGTACAAAAGCGTGCAATTAGTAAAAAGAATAAATAACTTTCTTGTCTTTCTTTTGGAATAGCATGTGATTTAAAGGCTCGATCAAAGGTAGTTTTAAGCATTGCAAAAGCAGGCAAAGTTTTATCTTTTAACCAATTATCAACATTCCATAAGTCTTTTTCTTGTAGATCACTCTTAGAGGTAGTTAAAAGACTTTGTTCTAATGAGTGAAAGTTGTTTTGATCTAAGTTTTCAGACGTATAAATCCATTGCATAATTTTGCTTAAAGGTGTTTGATTATTCGTCTCTAAAAACCAATAAAAATCTTGTGGTGCATGAACATCTTTAAAAAAATCTGCGTAGGACTCTTTATATTTCAGAATTGAAATTGGAAGTCTGGGAAGAATAGTAGTTTGAATAATAAATTCAAAAGAATCTTTTTTATTTAAATAAGTATGATTTTCAAGGACGGCCCCTAGATAGCATTGAAATAAATCTTTTAGTGTATCTAAAATTGAGTGCTGCAAATGCCATGTTGGGAAGAGATCAGCGATTGCAGAATGTAGGGCTTGCATGTGCAAATCAAAGTTTTCTAAAAAATTAGAACTTTTTTCTTTTGCAAAGCGCTGTAAGCTTTTTTGGAGACTTTTATTTTCAATTTTTAAATCTAAAATTTGTTCAGATTTACTCGGAATAATACCTAAGGCATCATAAGTAAATTTTATTAAATCACCTTGTGATGGAAATTGTGCTAAAGCGTGCATGATGCCCCCATAGATTGAATAATAAGAAGCATTCTTTTAAATGCTTCTTAAGAAAAATAAATTACTTTTTACGGCTAGGATTTAATTGAGTACCGCGATTGCCTTGTGATTTATCATAAGCGATGTTTGTACCATTAGTTCCTTTATTAGGATTAGTTTGATTAGCTGAGTTATTTTGTGGGGTTGTTTGCTTACTCACTTTAAAATCTCCATGATGTAGTGTTTGAGTAAACTCATCATAAAAAATTTATTATTTAAACTCGAAGAATTTTGGCGACAAAAATTTGAGTCATAAAAAAAAGCCCCTACATCAGTAGAGGCTTTTTTTATCTAAGATCGAAATCTTAAGACACTTTATCACCCGGTTTAGCACCAGATTCAGGTGAAATCACCCAAACGCCATCGCCATTACCTGCAGCTAAAACCATTCCGTTAGAAATACCAAAACGCATCTTACGCGGTGCAAGGTTCGCAACCATCACCACCAATTTGCCTTTTAAGTCTTCTGGCTTATAGAACTCACGAATACCGCTAAATACATTACGTGGCTCAGCTTCACCGACATTTAAAGTCAATTGAAGCAGCTTGTCAGAACCTTCAACGTGAGCCGCTTCAAGAACTTCAGCGACACGCAGGTCAACTTTCATAAAGTCATCAATAGTAATGATCTCAGCTTCGCCCACTTTAGGTTCAGCTTTCTTTTCTACCTTTTTCTCTTTTTTCTTTTCCGCTTTTGGTGCTTCAGCAGGCGCAGCTAAAGAATCTTTAGATGCATCGACCATTGCAGCTACAGCTTTCGGGTCAACACGCTGCATAAGCGGTTGGAACAACGCAATTTCATGACCAACCAAGATGTCTTTACGAGATTCGAAGTTGAAGCTTTCAAGTTGTAAGAAGTCTTGAACTTGAGCAGCTAAAGTTGGAAGCACTGGGCTTAAGTAAACCGCCAATTGACGGAACAAGTTGATGCCGACAGAACATACGTCGTGAACCTGTTGCTCTTCGCCATCAATCTTCGCAAGTGCCCAAGGCTTTTTCTCGTCGATATATTGGTTGGCTTTGTCTGCAAGCGCCATGATTTCACGAATGGCCGCAGAGAACTCACGTGCTTCATATTGAGCAGCAATTGATGTACCTGCATCAATAAAGCTTTGCACCAATTCAGGCTCTGCACAAGTTGCGCTTAACTTGTTGTCAAATTTGGTGTTAATGAACTTTGCACAACGGCTGGCAATGTTTACCACTTTACCAACAAGGTCAGAGTTTACTTTCTGCACGAAGTCATCAAGGTTCAAGTCAGAATCTTCAACTTTGTCTGAAAGTTTAGACGCGAAGTAGTAACGTAAGTATTCAGGGTTCAAGTGCTCTAAATACGTTTCAGCTTTAATGAACGTCCCACGAGATTTCGACATCTTTTGACCATTTACCGTCAAGAAACCATTTACGAATAGGCTTGTTGGTGTGCGGTAGTTTGCACCTTCAAGCATTGCAGGCCAGAATAATGCATGGAAATATACGATATCTTTACCAATGAAGTGATACACCTCATTTTGAGAATCTTTTTTCCAGTAATCGTCAAAGCTTAAGTCAGGACGTTTGGTTTTGATGTAGTTTTCAAAGCTCGACATATAGCCAATCGGCGCATCGACCCAAACGTAGAAAAATTTGTTTGGCGCATCTGGTATTTCAAAACCGAAATATGGCGCATCACGAGAAATATCCCAATCTGACAAACCTGCTTCAAACCATTCATCTAACTTGTTGGCAATGGATACAGGTAAACGACCTTGGTCACGTGTCCATTTTTGCAGGTATTCGCCAAAATTCGGCAGTTTAAAGAAGTAGTGATCTGAAGATTTCTCTACCGGCGTTGCACCACTTAACGTCGATTTTGGATTTAAAAGTTCAGTTGCGTTATACGTTGTACCGCAGACTTCACATGAGTCGCCATATTGGTCTTCCGCTTTACATTTCGGACAGGTACCTTTAATGAAACGGTCTGACAGGAACATGCCTTTTTCAGGGTCGAACAATTGCTTGACAGGACGTACTGCAATGTTGTCTGCTTCACGGTTTTTAATATAAATTTCTGATGCACGTGCCTGGTTTTCAGGGCTATTGGTTGAATCGTAATGATCGAAATCAACTTTAAAGCCGGCGAAGTCGCGTTCATGTTCTTTTTGAACGTTGGCAATTTGCGCTTCAGGTGAAATGCCATTCGCTTCGGCACGCAGCATGATCGCTGTACCGTGAGCATCATCCGCACAGACATAAGTCACGTTATGACCCATTGCACGCATGGCACGTACCCAAATATCAGCTTGGATATAACCGAGTAAGTGACCCATATGGATCGGGCCATTGGCGTATGGAAGGGCGTTGGTGACTAAGATATTACGCACGGATCTGACTCTCTCATTCGTATATTATGCAATGGGCGATAATTTTACATGATGCAGAGGGGATTACAAAGAAATGCTTTCGCTGAAGCGCAATGAATAAAGCGGCCTGAATATTCAAATACAAAAGATGATCTCATCCGATGAGCGACTATTAAACAGTTGATCGAGTTACGTTAACGCTACTTTCTGCGATCAATAGCAACAACATGTACAGGCTTTGTTGTAATTTGCTTAATTCGTCTACTGAGTTGCATAGGTTGTGCTAAAAAATTGTCTGATAATTTTAATGACACCTCAGGAGGGTACTCATGACTCAGAATAACCAGACAAGTACTTCGAAGCATAATCAAGATGATAAACAACAACATGCACGCGAACTGAATGACCAATTGGCAAAAGAGCAAAAGCAGAACGAGATCGATAAACAGCATAAGCAGGAAAATCAGGACGTTCTAGACGCTCAGAAAAATAATACTGATGAAAAGTCTGAAGCTAAGCAAGGCGCTCAGTCGAATAATGACGTACATGCTGACCAAAAAGATAATTCTGATCATTCTAAAGAAGCTCAGTCTGGCCAGTCAGATAAAAAATCTGAAAGCATTAAGATGGATGACTTAAAAGCCAAGGCGATCGCGATTGGTGAGGAACTGCTGAAAAAAGGCGAAAAGATTCTGAATGACTTAAAAAATGGCAAGTCAGACAGTCAGCAAAATGGTGAGCAAGGTTCTGCTGATTCTAAACAGGCGAAAACGGACCAGAAGTCTGAAGGTAAATCGGCAAATCAGTCAGATAAACAAAACGCTAAAGAAGGTCAGGCTGATCAGCAGGATCTGATGGCTAATTTAAAAGAAGCTCTGCATAAGTTTGAAGACACCAAACAGAAGATTACTGAGTTAGTCAGTGAAGCTTCAACCAAATTGGGTGAGCTAAGACAGATGGCGACTGACACAATGAGTAAAATGAAAGGAGAAGGTCAATCTCAGTCAGGGGATTCGAAAGAGCAAGATTCTTCGTCCAAGGACAATCAGGATAAACAGCAGAACTCAGCTCAGGCCAATCACAAAGATGACGCTAAAAAAGGTCAGGATCAAACCGGTCAATCTGAACAACACAAGTCTGACCAAAATAAACATCATAAATAATGGTTTCAACTTTCAATTTCCTTCAGTCAGGGCATGATTGAAGGGGCGAGAAAGGCCGAAAATTTAAAATCGTTTCGATAGCATTAACACATGGTCCATCTGCATCTTGGGCCATGTCTAAATCAGGCGAACTGTTATTTAGTAGGACTGAGGTTGATTCAATCTCGATGGGGATTTAATCAACCTCATCGTATTTATTCTATAGCGCTATGTGCTGTATTGAATACCTGTGATAATAGGTAGTTAAAGCAATATGCTATGAGTAAAGACCATGATTGACGAAGATGATTTTGATTACGAACAGCCTATTACCCGCATGAAGCAAAATGCCAGCAGTCAAAAACAATTGGGCAGTCAAATTTTAAAAGATGCTGAGCAATACCTTGAAGATATCTCGGCAGATGAACATGCTTTTCTCATCAAAACATTATTGGGCTTCGCCGATCAAGAACCGTATTTTCAAGTACTGGCAGAAGAACTCGATCAACCTGTTGGGGCGAAATTTGCCAATGACGCTTTAAACCTGCTTTATTTCTGGCAAACAATTCATCAGTTTGAAGATGTAGACAAATTCAATTTAATCGATGTAATCAACACGGAAGATTTTCAGACTGAAATGCTGAAAGCTTTTGATGCTCTAAACATTACAGAGCATAAAGCACAGCGTCGCCTCGTGCTTCTGGAAGCATTCAAGTTATACAAATTGGGTTTTTATGCAGGATGTATTCCGATGTTGTATGCACAACTTGAAGGAATCTTGACTGATGTCCTGATTGAGGCCGGGTTTTTAAAGCAAAACGGCACCAAATTTGTGGATGTATATAAAATTGTTCCGGGCCTAAAAGGCAATGAAATTAAAAGCCTGTGGCATAAGGCAAAAATTGCAGCTGAATTAAATACTTATTTTCCTGAACTTGCTGCTTATAAGATGGACAGCAGTTCAACCGTGAGCATGAGTCGCCATAACATTTTGCACGGTACAGATCTGAATCATTTTAATCAGGGACGCAGTTTTATCTTGTTTATCTGGCTGTTTTCTGCGGTCAGCTTTATGAGTACGCTTAAATACTCATAAAACCAGAATATCAAGCGGAAGTCGGTTGGGTTGAGCTTAGTTGATCGGGTGGCTAGACTAGAGATAGATCAATGGAATTTTGATATTCAAAACAGATAAAAAATCTATCTCTTTTCTATGGTTTTAATCATCTATGGCTTTAATCAGCAGTGGCTTTTAAAAGAAATTTTTAGCTTTGGGGTGATGCAAGTCATTTAAAGGAGTGAATGCGATTGCATCTTAGCCAAACTTTATTATTAATGGTTTATCATTCTTTATGGCGCATCGAAATTCTCAAACCTGAGTAGGGGAAGTGATACTCAAGTTGATATTCCGTATTCTAATTCGCTAAATCACTAGAAAGATCTAATGAAATTTATAGCTCACGCCAGACTTTATTTTCGTCTTGCAAAGACACAGTGAAATTAAAATTTGAATCGTCTGATACAAGTAAGCTCGTAGGGGTATGCATAACTACTTTTAAAATTGTCCCTTCTTCAAATACGAGGGGATTGCAGTTTTCTTTTTGCAAGATGACTGGTTTTAATAATTCAATTACTAACTTTTCCATTTCACTTCCCTTGTAGATTAGAAATTAGGTTAATAATAGCATAAATTGCTAGATATTTAACCAATTTTATCAGTTTTGCGAGTTAAATCAAAAACAAACGGATAAAATTTACCACGTAGTTTACAGCTTGAATCAAAAAATGAGAAAG
>DFAM01000026.1:38178-90570 GCA_002365595.1 Acinetobacter sp. UBA3106
CACTATGGATTTGATTATTTGTTCATTTTTAAGAGAGCTTTAATCTATCCAGTTTAATCTCAGTTAAGATCTGCCAAATGCTGTTTTTTAATACAGCATTTTTAATGCTGATGTTTAACAATAAGCAGCAAATTTTAAGTCGAACTGAAATGAAGAAAAATCAGCCAAGACTGAGTTAACAACTTGCCTGTTGAATTGACACTTAAAGAAAATCATTTCACCTGAAAAAACATTTCACAAACAGTGTATAAGTTGTTACAAAGATGAAAAGACTAGAATAATAGCCGCGTCATTCCTCCAGCTTAAATAGGCTGCAGGATTGAACGGCAAGTTTGAAACTAAAAAATAAAGGAACACCCCGAGCTAATGTTTAAATCTTTTTTCCCGAACCCGAAGTGGTTCTTTTTGTCGTTGGTGCTGTGGTTTGGAATCAATATTGCCTTGTGGTATTCCGGTGGCAATAGTTGGGGAACCGTTTTAGGCTTTGCACCTGGCTATGCCACTGCAGAATTACCGATTGGGGTAAGTCGCTTTTGGTCACCTTCATTTTTATGGTTCTACCTGTGGTTCATCGTTTCCACCGTCATTTTTGCCCTGTTCTGGCGGTTTAAGTCCAGCAATCCATGGCAGGGCTGGTCGGTCTGGGGTTCGGCTTTTATTCTGTTCAATATCTGGTTTGCGGTACAGGTCAATGTGGTGGTGAATGCCTGGTACAGCCCGTTTTATGACCTGATTCAGAAAATGCTGAGCAGTGGTGGAGGCAATGTCAATTTACTCTACAGTGAAACCTTGACCTTCCTGTATGTCGCGATGGTCTATGTAACCATTGCGGTGTTTAACCTGTTCTTTGTCAGTCATTATATTTTCCGCTGGCGTACCGCCATGAATGACTATTACACCGCGCATTGGGAACAGTTGCGTCATATTGAAGGGGCTTCGCAGCGTATTCAGGAAGATACCATGCGTTTTGCCAAAACCACCGAGAGTTTGGGAGTGAGTTTCATTCAGGCGCTGATGACTTTAATGGCATTTTTACCGGTGTTATTACAGTTGTCATCGCACGTGAAACAACTACCAGTGATTGGTGAAATTCCTTATGCACTGGTCTGGGCTGCCATTAGCTGGGCAGTGCTGGGCACCGTGGTGTTAATGCTGGTCGGTTATAAATTGCCGGGTCTGGAATTTAATAACCAGAAAGTTGAAGCTGCTTACCGGAAAGAACTGGTGTATGGCGAGGACTATGCTGATCGTGCCGATCCGCTGACCTTAAAAGAATTGTTCAATCGCGTGCGTTTTAATTATTTCCGCCTGTATTTCCATTATGCCTATTTCAACCTGGTGCGAATCTGGTACATGCAACTGGACAATCTGTATGGTTTATTCGTGCTGTTCCCGAGTATTGCCGCAGGGACGATTACACTGGGCCTGATGATGCAGATTGCCAATGTCTTTGGTAAGGTACGTGAGTCATTTCAGTATTTAATTGAGTCTTGGCCAACGATTATTGAATTGCTTTCGATTTATAAGCGTTTACGGGCCTTTGAATCGACTTTGCATAATTAATCAATACTTAAATTCAGCAATAAACCCGCATAATGCGGGTTTTTTTATACTGTTTTATATTCCACAATCATGAAAACGCTGAGCTATAGTGATCAAAAAGGGAAAGGACAAGAAAAATGAAAAGGTTTTATACGTGGACTTCGCTTTGCTGTCTGGCCGTGAGCAGTCCTTTAATATTTGCCAAAGAAATACAAGGCGTGTCTTTTTCACATCAGGATTGGGAGGTGTATTGCAGTAATACCGGCACCTGTCGGGCAGCGGGCTATCAGGATGATGATCTGCAAAGCATGCCAGCCACAATCTTGTTGACCCGTAAAGCCGGGGCAAAACAAACTGTGCAAGGGAGATTTGCATTATCCAGTTTTGATCAAGACTTAAATAGCAAAAAACTGAATAATCTACACTTTTTTATAAATAATAAAGATTATGGCCAAGTAAATATTAACATTTCAGAGCAACTGCTGACAGGAACGCTAAATAGCAAACAGCTCAATGCACTGTTACGACAGAGCCGGAAAAAAGCCAACATCGTATTTAAAAATGCTTATTACACCTGGCAGGTTTCTGATGCGGGCATGACAGCTTCACTGTTGAAAATGGATGATTTTCAAAAACGTATAGGGACGATAGGGGCTTTGGTCAAGCCCGGCACTGCAAGTGAGGCGAAAGTATTGGCGGCGCAGCCTAAACGAGTAGTCACCAAAGTGAAAACCGCAGCAAGACCGTATTTAATCCTTCAGCCCAAAACTAAACCGTACCAAAACCTGCATAAGTTACTCATGGCTGCCGGGTCGACACAGCCAGATGCCGCTGAATTTTGTGAAGGTATTTATGATGGAGAGGGTGCCAAACCGCAAGCGATTGAACTCTATAAGCTCACTAATAACAAAGTTCTAGCCACCACACTATGCTGGCGCGGTGCCTATAATGAAGGTTATGGGGCTTGGGTAATGAATCAATCTTTAACAGGCAAAGCGACTTTTGTGACTGAATCTGCATCGGATTTTGCCGCCGGCGAAATCAGCAGTGCGCAAAAGGGTCGCGGTATTGGCGATTGCTGGAAAATGGGTGAATGGATTTGGCAGGGACAAGCTTTTGTTCAAACTGTAGATCGTTGGTCGGGTATGTGTAAAGGTTTTGCTGGTGGTGCCTGGGATCTGGATCTCATTGAAGCCGTGGTGAAATAACCCATTTCATTTATGCTTTTGATTACGCCAGCTAGTTATTTGTATAAAAGAATAAATTTTCATCAGTTTATGATGGAAATTGTCGAATAGCTTCAGGAATAACTGAAGCTTCACCAATCATTAAAAAAAATAAGCTGACGCAAAAATGTTATCCGGTTCAGATTTTAGGGTTAAAAGCTTTAAAAAATTGGCAGTTATTTTGCATTTTTATGCAAAAATGCATTCTTAAGCTCATGAGAATTAATAATAAAATCAAAGTGCTGTATTTGTTATTTCCCCGATTTTCATATATTTTCTAAAGACAGCATTAGTGAGCATTAATACGTGAATTTCAAAACATTCATCTTGATTGGCGGAGTGGGTATCACTTTACATGGCTGTACCAGTTTTAATGCTTTAAGCTCAGATGAACCCGTTCAAAATTTTGCTTCAGCGCAGGAAATGCTTGTTCAAAAAAATATTAATCAGCCTAATGGACAGGCGAAAGAATATGTTTATTCTTGGGGACCAAAACAGAATGAGAAAGAACCTCAGTCTTTATATCCAAGAAAATATTTAAGCAATTACTGTACTGCCAAGAAGGGTAAATTCACGCTGCTCTATAAGAGTTCCATGGCTTTGGTGAAAAATGTAAACGATAAAAAACGCTTGTCAGCATCCGGCAATGTCAAACAGGGCATAGGCGCCTATAAATGTGTACAAAATAACGGACAAAGCTGGATTGCATCGATTGAACCGGTGGCTGAACGTAAACTCAATGATGGCAGTGAAGCCCGGTTAGTAAGTTTACAAACTAGGCTGATGTCTGCGGATGATGCAAAAAAGTTTTATAAAAATATCAGTATAAGCACCAATGTTACCGATAAAAAAATTAATTCCAGTGATACAGGTAATAAAAAAGCACTGAATAAATCTGTCCTTCAAAAAGAGGCGGATGCTAAAAAAGAAACCGATCTGAAAAAAGAAAGCAAACCTACACTAGAGGTAGCTGAAAAACAGCCGTTAAAAGTCGCGGAAAGCCCACAGCAGCAACAGATGAAATTTTATGTCGCTGCACGGCGGGATTTAAATAGCGGTAAAAATCAGATCACTGCCTGTAATAATGCACAGCGGGCTTATAACTATGGCAAGTTGCAGGGAACCGACGGAACCCGGGTTTATACTGAGTCGGGGATGCTGGTAGCGCGCTGTTTAACCAGTGTGCCAAGTTATAGCAGCCGTTTTTCCAATGCCAAAGCTCAGGCGGTAAAAATTTTGCAGAATCTGGCCAATAATTATAATCATGCCGGAGCGAAGAATATGCTCAGGCAGATGAAGTAGGACTATTTTTTATTCTTAATCTCTCCTTCCTCTAGCATTCTCAAAATACATTCTGAGGATGCTTTCACTTGCCTTTCTTTTAAAGTAGCGTCTTAAAAAGTGCTGAACAGAGAGAGGGATTCCTAATCTCAAATTCACATTTACACTAATATGCACCAAATCAGATTAGGTTTTTGCTCGGGCTTGAGTATTGCTATAAATTACAGAGTAATAATACGAGCAAGGCGCGAGTCTATGATACAAAGTAGCTGATTGTTAAAAAGAGATTCGCTTATGTCACGCCAAACTGAGGTTATCCGTCGCAGATTTACAGCTAAAATTCGGTGGGGATTAATGGCAATGGCCTTGATGGGTACCACCCAAATAGCTATTGCGGGGCCAACAGTCGATCAGCTGAGTAACTGTCTGGTGAAATCTACCACGGCAGCAGATAAAACGACTGTATTGCAATGGACCTTTATCGCGTTATCTGCACATCCGGAATTGAAAAAATTTAGCAATGTAAATGAAGAACAAAGAACCCAGCTGGATAAAAATTTAGCCCAAGTATTGCAGCGTATATTGGTCGAGCAATGTTCTGCACAGACCAAAGCGGTAATTACTGCGGAAGGTGTACAAGCGGTGGGTGATAGTTTTCAGGAGCTTGGACAGATTACTGGTGAGGAAATTTTAGAAAATCCTGAAGTGAAAAGTCAGCTCAAAGGTGTGCTGCGTTATGTCGATTTAAATAAATTGGTGATGACGTTTTTGACGCCTGATGTGTGGAATAAGTTGGGGACTATTCGGAATAAATAAGTAAAAAAGTCCCCCTTTAGAAAAGGGGGATTTAGGGGATTTTTCAAGATCATCATAAAATCCTCTCCCTAGTCCTCTCCTTTGCCAAAGGAGAGAGAATTAAGCGTATCAAATTAATTAAATGACACTCCCTCTCCCATTGGGAGAGGGTTGGGGTGAGGGATAATTTAAAAGAGAAAATTAAATAAGATCAGTATAAAATTTCTCATACTCATCATTCACCGCTTCACCTCGCAGCAAATAGCCTTTCGGTTGAATATAACTATAAATTTCCCGTGCAGGTTGCTCATGCCAACCAATATTAAAAGCACACAGTTTTGGGAAAAATGTCATGTGACTATAGTTCAAATTGTTATGAATCCAATATGCCAACTGTTGCCAATTACTTGGGTCTTTCTCATAAAGTTCCAAGAATGATGGAATGACAATACACGCCGTTGCACCGTAACCTTTTTCATCAGGGTAGTCCCAAATGTGGCTCGCAAAGTTTTTCTCATTGCTGGCGCAGTTATGTCCTTTTTCATTGCCCAATTGATTTACGCTTGGTGAACGATATGCAGATCGAATGGCGATACGACCAAACTTGTCTTGCAGTGGCTCAAGCAGTTGCTCGCAAAGTTGTGTGCCTGTGCGAATGGCAATATCAGGATGGTCAGGGTAGTTGGGGACGCCGTACCAATTGGCGATTTCGCTATACAGGAAATCACGCATAAAAAAAGACTTTGAAAGTTGAATGCGTCCTAAGTCTTCGAGTTTGGCGATAGAGGATACTTTTTTGATGGTCATATTGAGATTTTTTATATGTTGGAAGAAAAAGACTCTTTAATAATTAAAAGAGTCTAATTTAATAATATTACTTAGAATCTGCTTCGAGTTCTAATTTTGACTTTATATATTTCGCTGTATTTTCTAGACTAGGATAAATAGTACGAAGGTTAACTTTTAGCTGATCTAGCTCTTTTAAAATGGAGCTTTTGTTAGCTGATTTAATTCTAATCCGTTTTATCTTAAAGACATCATTGCCATCTTCAGGCAGGCTTGCATCTAATCCGAAAAGTAAAAAAGAGCCTGCTTGAGCTATAATCCTATCCTGTGTTAATCGTCCCTTAACACATAAAACCTTGTTTAAATCAGAAATTTTAATCTTAGGTTCAAAGTATGGCTTTTCTTGTCTAATAAAATGAATGTAACTAGCATATGCTTCATTGTTCTCGTAGTCTGTGGACTTGAAAGCCTTTCTAGGAGGAGTTTCTGATTCACATTGCTCTATGAGTTTAATTAATTCTTTTTTTTGTGATTCTGTCAATTTTGCTAAATTTGTCACACAAGAAACAGCATCTGAGTCGAAATATTTAATCTCGCTTTTCTTTATATAGAATAATATGACTTCACCATCAATATCCTTTTCTTTACCCTTATCATCTTTTTCAATTTCACAAGCAAAATATAGTGCTGCTAATGGGTTACTAGAAATATCTAACAATCTTGTTGGAAACGAATAATGTTGCATATGAGTAAGAATATCAAAGCATCTACTTTCATTTGAAAAAGATTTAGGCTCTGTTGTGAGTAAGTCCATGAATGAACTTTTTTCGGACTTTAAATAAATAGGTCCTTTTGATTTATATTGTCTAAATAAGGTTGGTTGTAAAAAATAACGCAAGGCATCTCTATGGCCTCGGAAAAATAGTTCGCGATTTTTAAGTTCATCTTCAGTGCTTAATTCATTGATTTTATCTATGAATTGAGAAACACTAGCAATTGTGTGTTGTGGTTGAGTTTCTAATTCAGCTACTACAGTTACATCTAAACTACTTATTGGAGAGGGAGAGATATATTGAGGTAATGGAAGAGGGTCATTATAGGTGGGAAATAAATTTATGTAAGTGCTGTTGTTGAATATTTGGAAATGGGGATTATTCGCTGATAGAGCAAAGATATCTCCTGATTTTAAAGCCCAATGATTTCTATATTCTTCTAATCCTTCAAATTTTAAATATTCTTTAATTGTGTTTAAATAAAAATCAAAATCCTTATTTTTTTGTTTCCAAGTTTCCTTAGTATCTTCATCTGTGTATGTGATATCTTCTCTAGTTTGAATATTTATAGAATGTAATTTATTAAATTCAACAACTATATTTTGTTCTTCAGAAGAATATGTAATGTTTAAAATTTTACCTAATGAAATTTCTTTTTCAAAACGCTCCATAGTAACTAGAGCAGGGTATTTTTTGAGTAAATCTAATTTTTCTTGGGTTAATGTTTTATATAAAATACGAATATCTTCATCTGTATATTCTAGGAAACGACTCGAATGAAAATTAATTTGATATATTTCATCATTCTGAGTAATTTGATGTTCATTGCTAACTTGTAATATATTGAAAAAACTCATTTATAAAGATAATCCTTGAAATTATAAAAACCCCGCACTAAGCGAGGTTTTTATCTCATGAAAATAACTAATTAGTCAATTATCAACCAATCAATTTCTTCATTAATTCATTGACTTGTGCAGGGTTGGCTTTACCTTTTGCAGCTTTCATTACTTGACCCACAAGACCGTTAAAGGCTTTCTCTTTACCAGACTTATATTCCTCAACCATCTTCTCGTTGGCAGCAAGCACTTCCTTAATAATCGCTTCAATTGCGCCTGTATCAGTTTCCTGTTTCAAGCCTTTTTCAGCAATAATTTCGTCCGCAGTTTTGCCTTCTTCCCACATAAAGCCGAATACTTGTTTCGCGATCTTACCGTTAATGGTGTTATCCACAATACGCGCGATCATACCGCCAAGTTTTTCCGCAGATACAGGAGAATCAGCCAAATCTAAGCCTGCTTTGTTTAGCGCCCCTGAGAATTCACCCATCACCCAGTTTGCAGACACTTTACCTTGTGCAGCACCACCCGCAGAAGCAACCACAACTTCGTAGAAGTCTGATAGCTCGCGTGTAAGCGTTAAAACGTGCGCATCGTACTCAGTCACACCAAAGTCAGCCACAAAACGCGCACGACGTGCAGCAGGAAGCTCAGGCATGGTTGCTTTAATGGCTTCGATTTGCTCATCCGCAATGACTACAGGCAACAAGTCTGGGTCAGGGAAGTAGCGGTAATCGTTCGCTTCTTCTTTCGAACGCATAGAACGCGTTTCCATTTTTACAGGGTCGAACAAACGTGTTTCTTGGTCAATCGTACCGTCCCATTCCAGGATTTCCATTTGACGTTCAATTTCAACATTGATCGCTTGTTCAATGAAACGGAATGAGTTGAGGTTTTTCAATTCACAACGTGTACCGAATGGTTGACCCGGACGACGTAAAGACACGTTACAGTCAGCACGGAATGAACCTTCCGCCATGTTACCATCAGAGATGCCTAACCAACGCACAAGTGTGTGAATCGCTTTAATGTAGGCAACCGCTTCTTCAACCGAACGCATATCGGGTTCAGATACGATTTCAAGCAGCGGAGTACCCGCACGGTTCAAATCGATGCCTGACATGCCTTCAAACTGGTCATGAATCGATTTACCTGCATCTTCCTCAAGGTGTGCACGCGTCACGCCAATACGTTTGGTTGTGCCATCTTCAAGCTGGATATCGATATGACCCAAGCCCACAATCGGGTTATCCATCTGGCTGATCTGATAGCCTTTTGGAGAGTCAGGGTAGAAATAGTTTTTACGTGCGAACACAGATGCTTGGTCAATGTAAGCATCAATCCCCAAACCAAAGCGAATTGCAAGATCAACCACTTCTTTGTTCAATACTGGCAATACGCCCGGCATCGCCAAATCTACAAGGCTGGCCTGAGTGTTTGGATCATTACCAAATTCAGTTGATGAGCCCGAGAAGATTTTAGATTTGGTCGCAAGCTGAGTGTGAATCTCGATACCAATGACAACTTCCCAACCATCAATCAGGTTAGATTTTGGTTTAGCAGCGTTCTTTCCGTTGTTTTGGGCCATTATGCATTCTCCTCAGCAATTGCAGCGCGTTTCGTATGCCAATCTGTGGCTTGTTGATACTGGTGTACCACAGACAGCAATTGCGATTCTGACCAGTAGTTCCCAATCAGCTGTAAGCCAACAGGTAGGTTATCTTGGTCAAAACCAACAGGCGCATTAATTGCAGGCAGACCTGCCAGGTTCACCGCGATGGTATAGATGTCACCCAAGTACATTTCAACAGGAGATAAATTCGCACCGATTCGATATGCAGTCGTAGGTGCAGAAGGCGCAGCAATCACATCGACAGATTCAAAGGCTTTCAGGAAGTCTTGTTGAATCAAACGACGTACTTTTTGCGCTTTTACGTAGTAGGCATCGTAATAACCGGCAGACAGGGCATACGTACCGATCAGGATACGACGTTGTACTTCAGCACCGAAACCTTCTGAACGTGAACGTTTGTACAGGTCCATCAAGTCCACTGGGTTTTCACAGCGGTAGCCATAACGCACGCCGTCATAACGTGACAGGTTAGACGATGCTTCCGCAGGGGCAATCAGGTAATAGGTCGGCACGTAGCTTTCTGTCATGTTGAGGTCAATTTCAACCAACACAGCGCCCATTTCTTCTAACTTTTTCAGAGATTCTTCAACACGTGCTTTGACGTCGGCATCCAGACCTTGAACATTGAAGTACTGCTTGGGAATACCAATACGTAAACCCTTAACTGAGGTAGCGTTCAGGTTTGCCACATAATCATCAACATCTTTTTCTACAGAGGTTGAATCTTTGGCATCATGACCTGCCATCACGTTCATCAGGTAAGCACAGTCTTCCGCAGAACGTGCCATTGGACCGCCTTGATCCAGTGATGAGGCATAGGCAATCATACCGAAACGCGATACACGACCGTAAGTTGGCTTAAGACCGGTCAGGCCACAAAAAGATGCCGGTTGACGGATTGAACCACCAGTATCGGTACCTGTCGCAAATGGAGCAAGATCAGCTGCTACAGCAGCAGCCGAACCACCTGATGAACCACCCGGTACATGGCTTAAGTTCCACGGGTTCGCTGTTGCGCCGTAATAGGAATTCTCAGAAGTTGAACCCATGGCAAATTCGTCCATGTTCACTTTACCAAGCGTTACCAGGCCCGCAGCTTTAGCTTTCGCTACAACGGTCGCGTCGTAAGGAGAGATAAAGTTGTCCAGCATTTTAGAACCGGCCGTGGTTTTAATGCCTTGGGTACAGAAAATATCTTTATGGGCAATAGGCACACCGGTTAATGCGGTGGCGTTACCGGCTTTAATTGCCGCATCAGCAGCGTCGGCTTGAGCCAATGCCTGCTCGGCAGTCACAGTCACGTATGACTTCACTTGAGCATCGATTTTATCAATGCGTTTTAAATAATGTTCTGTCAATTCGCGAGACGAAAATTTAGCCTCAGCTAAACCTTCGGAAAGTTCACGAATCGATAAGCGATGTAAATCTGTCATGAGAAATATTTCTTTACGTTTAATTTAATAAAATGGTTTAACTGAATAAAGATTATTCAATCACGCGCGGAACAAGGTACAAGCCTGCTTCAGTTGCCGGTGCAACGGCTTGATATTCTTCACGATGATTTTCTTCAGAAACCACGTCTTCACGTAAGGGCTGTGGATTGTCAAATGGACTTTTAAGCGGCTCAACACCTTCAGTGTCAATGCCTTTTAAGGTTTCCATCATGCCTAAAATTTTATTTAGACTTTGAGCATATTCAGCAGATTGCGTATCATTTAGCGACAATCGTGCAAGATGTGCGATTGCTGAAACTGTTTGTGCATTTAAATCCGCAGAATGCTGTGCATCCGATGTAGACATAATATTACCTAATCAGTATTAAAAAAATTCAAAATATCGTGCGTTATAATAAGCGATTGACTTGTTCAAATCATCACATTTAGTTAAAGTTGCCACCTTGCGTCCACATAAAGTTTAATCGAGAACGTCTCCGTGATTCTAAAAAGACTAATTGGCTTGTTTTCGCCCGATCTAGCCATTGATTTAGGTACAGCAAATACACTTATTTATGCACCAGGACGAGGCATTATATTAAATGAACCGACGGTTGTGGCAATTCGTCACAGTGGTTCACAAAAAATCGTTGCCGCTGTTGGTCTTGATGCTAAACAAATGCTTGGTCGTACACCTGCAAATATTTCTGCAATCCGCCCGATGAAAGATGGGGTAATTGCCGATTTCGAAGTGACCGAAACCATGCTGAACCAGTTTATTGGTAAAGTCCATGAAAAGCGTCTTTTCCCGCCTGCACCGCGTGTTGTGGTCTGTGTACCGTGTAAATCAACCCTGGTTGAGCGCCGTGCCATTCGTGAAGCAGTCTTCAATGCCGGTGCACGTGATGTCCGCCTGATTGAAGAGCCGATGGCAGCTGCAATCGGTGCGGGTATGCCGGTTGAACAGGCATGTGGTTCGATGGTGGTCGATGTAGGTGGTGGTACCACTGAAATCGCAATCATTTCATTACAGGGCTGTGTTTACGCAGACTCGCTACGTATTGGTGGTGATGTATTTGATGAACAGATCATTAACTACGTACGTAAAGCGCATGGCTGTGTGATTGGTGAAACCACTGCTGAAGTGATTAAAAAAGAAGTGGGTATGGCATTGCCGGATGAAGGTGCTCCAATACTCGAAATCGAAGTGCGTGGTCGTAACCTGGCAGAAGGTGTGCCTCGTGCAATTACCGTGACTTCGGTTGAAATTGCCCAAGCCATTTCTGATCCATTACAAAATATTGTCTCTGCGGTGAAATCAGCACTTGAACAAACCCCGCCTGAATTGTCTTCTGACATTGCAGAACGTGGCATTGTATTGACAGGTGGTGGTGCATTACTGCGTAACCTGGACAAACTTCTTGCCCAAGAAACCGGTTTACCTGTAGTTGTGGCTGAAGATCCGCTGACTTGCGTGACTCGTGGGGGTGGTAAAGTCCTGGAATTCTTCGATAATCCAAATCACGATATGCTATTTGTAGGTTAAGTAAAGGACAAGGCGGGTGCAAACACAACTGTTTTCTCGACAACCGCCATCTTTTCGCTCATTTATCATTGCGGTCATCACATGTCTGGTTGTGCTGTTTTTTAACTGGCGCATGCCCCATGTGATTCAGCCCGCGCGTGATGTCTTGTACGCGGCATATAATCCGATTTATGCCCTGGCAAGTTATCCGGTGTTATCGCGAGAATGGCTCAATCAACAAACCAAGTCTGAAGCCCAGTTACGTCGTGAAAATACCGCGATGCAAGCCGAGCTGTTACAGGCTCAGGTTCGTCTGCAAAAATTATCTGAACTTTCTGCGGAAAACACCCGTTTAAGAGGTCTGCTCGATACCCCTTTGATTATTGATGGGCGCATGGAAATTGCAGAAGTGATCGGTACCGATGCAGATCCTTTAAGACATATTATTGTGATTAACCGTGGTTCCAGCAGTCAGCTCAAAGTCGGGCAAACCGTACTGGATGACAAGGGCATCATGGGGCAGATCATTAATGTCAATTCGCATAGTAGCCGTATTATGTTGTTGTCTGACAAAGAACACTCTCTTTCCGTACGTTTAGAACATACCGGGATGCGTGCCATTGTATCGGGTACAGGTGATTTAGGTCATTTGAAGATGGAATATGTTCCGACCAGTGCCAATGTCAAGGTCGGCGAAAAAGTCTATAGCTCAGGGCTGGGGGCACATTTCCCAGCGGGTTATCTGGTGGGTACAGTCTCTAAAGTGAATCGGCATAATTCGGGTGAGTTTGCCCAGATTGAAGTGATTCCAGCCGCGCAACTGGCAGGTGGACATCATGTGGTCGTCCTGTTTTCTGATTCACTAGCGATGGAGCAGCCGCATGCGACTCGCTAAATTACGTGCTGAAACCAATCGTGATCCTTTAATTGCCATTATTGTTTCAGTCATTTTCTGTTCCGTGCTGATGGTTTATCCATTGTCTTATGCAGTGTCAGGTGCACGGCCTTTATTTATGTTGCTACTCATGCTGTTTTGGGTGATGTGCCAGCCTACATGGTGCGGAATCTGGTTTGCCTTTGCCACCGGAATATTTACCGACCTGCTGCTAGATGCACCTTTGGGTATGAATGCCTTAAGTTTTGTGTTGATCACTTTTATTGTCCGGTTTTTAACCCGTGAACGACGTATTTTGACCTTCGGAAATCTGTGGGTTATCAGTTTCCTGGTGGTGCTAGCACATCTATTTTTGACCTGGGTTTTGCAAATTATGGGTGGTTTGCAATTTTCCATCACCCGACACTGGCAGCCTTTATTGACCAGTCTGCTGGTTTTCCCGGTCATGTATTTTATGTTAAAAAAATGGCGCATTTAATTCTGGCTTCGAGTTCACCGCGCCGTCGGGAACTGCTGCAACAGTTGGGTCTGGATTTCGAAATCTTCAGTCCGGACATTGATGAATCTATCATGGAAGGTGAAGATGTTGCCGCCTATGTAGAACGTCTGGCCTGTAGCAAAGCCCGGGTGGTGCTGGAGCAATTTCCGGATGCCATTGTGATTGCCGCTGACACCAGTTTAGGGGTGGACAATCAAATCTTAGGGAAACCTGAATCAAAACAACATGCTTTTGAAATGTGGCAGCGTATTTCCGGTCGCAAGCATGATGTATTTTCCGGTGTTTGTGTGCGTACAAGTACAGAAAAATCAAGTATAGTGGTACGAACGCAGGTTGAGTTTCAAAAATTAAGTCTCAATGATATGGAAGATTATTGGGCCACTGGGGAGCCGATTGGCAAAGCGGGTGGTTATGCTATTCAAGGCATCGCATCGCGTTATATTCCCCGTATAGAAGGCAGTTATAGCAATGTCGTGGGCTTGCCTTTACATGAAACCGTACAGTTATTACAGGCAGTTAAGGCACTAAATTAACTGACCTCAAAAAGAATTTTTATAATGTTTTGAGTTTTATTATGTCTGACGAGTTGTTGATTAACGTCACACCTATGGAATGTCGTGTGGCCTTAATCCAGAACGGCACGGTCAATGAGTTGTTTGTTGAGCGTACGGTTAAGCGTGGATTGGTTGGCAACATTTATAAAGGTAAAGTGGTACGTGTACTTCCGGGTATGCAGGCTGCTTTTGTCGATATTGGTCTTTCACGAACTGCTTTTCTACATATCAATGATATGGTCTGGCCGCGCAATCAACCGACTCCCAATGTTTTTGAACTGCTGCAACCTGGTCAAATTCTGACTGTCCAGGTGATGAAAGACATGCTGGGGACCAAAGGCGCGCGCCTCAGTACCGATCTTTCCATTCCTTCACGTTATCTTGTGCTGATGCCTTATGGTCATCATATTGGGGTATCACAACGCATTGAATCTGAAGAGGAGCGAGATCGACTGCGTTCAATGATCGAACGGATTCAAAGCGAGCATCAATTACCTGGTAGTGTCATTGTGCGTACCGCGGCAGAGGGGATTCCTGAAGCGGAAATTGCCCAGGATATGGCGTATTTGGCCAAGCTTTGGGAATTTATTCAGCGCAAGCAAAAAAGCATTGCCGTGCCTTCACTGATTTTTGAGGAACTGCCTCTACCACAGCGAATTATTCGTGATTTGGCCAATGCCGATACCTCTAAAATTTCTGTCGATTCACGTGAAATACATGCCAAGTTGCAAGAATTTGTACTTGAGTTTGTGCCGAGTATGCAAGACCGACTGGTTCACTATCCCGGTGAGCGTCCTATTTTTGACTTGTATAATGTCGAAGAAGATATTCAGAAGGCCCTGCAAACACGTGTAGCACTGAAGTCGGGTGGCTATCTGATGATAGACCAGACCGAAGCCATGACCACCATTGATGTGAATACGGGTTCCTATGTCGGTGGCCGGACTTTAGAAGACACCGTATTTAAAACCAATATGGAAGCGACTCAGGTGATTGCCCGTCAGCTGCGCTTACGTAATTTGGGCGGTATTATCATTATTGACTTTATTGACATGCAGGAAGCCCAGCATCGTGAAGAAGTTATGAGCCAGTTTGAACGTATGCTGGAACGTGATCATGCCAAAACCAAAATCACGCAAGTGTCCGAACTGGGTCTGGTGGAAATGACACGCAAACGCACGCGCGAATCTTTAGAGCACTTATTATGTGAATCGTGCCCGACGTGTCAGGGGCGCGGCTATGTGAAAACAGCAGAGACAGTGTGTTACGAAATTTTTCGCGAAATTTTGAGATATGCGCGTGCTTTTGAAAGTAAAAGTGGTTTTACCGTGGTGGCACATCCTTCGGTGATTGACCGATTGTTAACAGCAGAAGCACCGGCAGTGGCGGATTTAGAGCACTTTATCGGGCGTATCATCAAATTTCAGGTAGAAAATCTGTATACGCAAGAGCAATACGATATCATTCTCAGCTGAAATTGTAACAGAATATCGTTAAACACTTGTTACATCTGAAATTTTACTTTTTAAGCTTAATTTTGAATACTAGTCATACACAGTAGCCAAAGCCAAAATCTCCCAGTTTTGGCTTAGCAAAAAAGAGGTATGACATGAGTATGAGCAAAGCAATTATTAAAAAAAGTTTGAATGTTTTAGAAAATAAACCAGCTCACAGTGGTTATATTGTGGATGAGCAGGGCAAAGAAGTTCAAATTACAGCTGCCATGATTCGTTCAGCTTGCCATCAGCTATTAAATCAGTGTCGTGCAATTAAAAATTAATCTCCTGCAAATATAAAATAAAGGGGCTTTTGAAAAGCCCCTTTATTCATTTACTATTCACTTTTTAGGAATGCGGTTAACTCACCGCTCTCAACTTCTTTGGCGGGATATCTTGCCCGACAATATCTTCAAATCGCTGAATTTCATCTTCCAGATGGGTAAGCAGGTTTTGCATCTTCGGTAAGGCGTTGCGACAACCGGTCAACCCGACTTCCAATTTATCTAAATAGCTGGTCATTGTAATATTAAGTGCCTGTCCATCCAGAACAATCGAAGCCGGATAAAGCGCATCCAGTTTCGCACCATTCCAGTAGAGCGGTTCACGTGGCCCGGGTACGTTAGAAATCACGATATTGAACGCTTGGTGTTTAGGCATCATGCCTGACACAATATTTAAGCCGGCTGCACCATATACCAAGGCACTATAGTTCAAAATTTGATTTGAGTTCATGCGTTTAAAACGCTGTTTTGCATTTAACACGCTACGACGAATAATTTTTAGACGTTCTAATGGTGTTTCTTTATCCGTGCCTAAATTGGCCAAAATCATGGTAATCCGGTTAGAAACATCAGAATTATCATCACGCACGGAAGCCGGTACCATCGCAATCAGCGGTTTCTTCGGCAATGCATGTTGACTGAGCAAATATTCACGCAACGCGCCTGAACATATGGCCAAAACCACATCATTAATAGTCACCCCGAGTGCTTTGGCAATCCTGCTTAAGCGACCCAATTCAAAAGATTGTGCAGCAAAACGACGGGAAGAACTCACGCGTTGATTTAAAATACTGCTTGGTGCCTGGAAACTGGAAACATAGTCAGGATTACGTCCCATATCTTTAAAGATTGTCTGGGATAATTCATACATGACTTTTGGTGTTGCTTCGAGTTGCTCTTTTAAAGTCCCCATAATTTTTTTTATGCGACTCGTAGGTGGGGCTTTAATGCGTTTAGCGCGAGGACCTTCAACACACCAGAGTGGCACAATACTTTTTGCATCTGGATCATGCGACAGGGATTTTTCAACCAGACGCATACCGGCAATACCATCCACCATGGCATGGTGGATTTTAAAGTACATGGCAAAGCGGTTGCCCTCAATACCTTCAATAATGTTACAGGTCCACAAAGGTTTGGCACGATCAAGCAGAGCGCTATGTTCTTGGGAAATATAAGTCAGTAATTCACGGATTCGGCCTGGATGAGGCAGCGCAATATGACGAAAATGATGGTCTAAATCGAATTCTTGGTCTTCATCCCAAAATAGACCATTGAGTTTATTATTAAAAGGCGCAACAGGAAGACATTTGGATTTACGAATATCCGCTACAAGATCTTGAATAAATGTATCAGGTGCATTGTCAGGAATTTGAAATAGGAACAGTCCGCCGACGTGCATCGGTTGCTGACGTTTTTCAAGCGACAGAAAAATAAAATCAATTGGGTGTAATGGACGCATAGCGTTGAATGCCTCACTGCAATTTTGTAGCTGTTCTTATATGAACAGGCTTGTTAGAATTATATGAAAACGTCTTTTTAGTATATCTTTTTTCAAAAAGAAATGAACTGCTTTATGTGTAATCATAAGTTAAAAAAAACCACTGAATCACAGTGGTTTTTTTGAAAAAAATATTATTTTAAATTTCCTGCATGCAAACCACATTCTTTATGGGTAGCTTCTTCCCACCACCAGCGACCTTCGCGTTCATGCTGATTCGGCAATACAGGACGGGTGCAGGGTTCACAGCCAATAGAAATAAAACCACGTTCATGCAGCGGATTATAAGGGATTTCCATCATGCGGATATAGTTCCATACATCGGAACTCGACCAGTTTGCCAAGGGATTATACTTAATCAACTGCTTACCTGGACCTGAAAAACCGGCATCTGCCTGGACGACCGGAATTTCATTACGGGTACCCGGGCTTTGATCTTTACGTTGACCAGTTATCCAGCCATCCAATGTCGCCAGCTTTTTACGTAAGGGCTGAACTTTACGGATACCACAACATTCCTGATGACCATCGCGATAGAAGCTAAAGAAACCTTTTTCAGTGACCAGTTTTTGCATCACCTCTGTTTCCGGGAAACAAATTTCGATATCAATATTATAGTGTTTACGAACCTGGTCGATAAATTGATAGGTTTCTGCATGTAAACGACCGGTATCGAGACTGAAGACTCGAAACGGTTTACCTAAATGTGAAGCCATATCAATCAAAACGACATCTTCAGCACCTGAAAATGAAATAGCAATTTCACCTTCCTGACTTAAAGCAAGTTCCAGAATTTCGCTGGGAGATTTATCTGCATATTCAGAGGCAAGGGCATCGACAAGGTCAATGGTAGGGATTGTAGTCATGACAGTTCCTGGCTATAGGCTTGGACACTTAAAAACCTATATTAATTTAATTCGCAACGATTTTAATAGAATTGAAATACTCTGCTTATCACTAAAAAATAAATACTTATGAATAAAATAGATTTAAAAAACAACACCTGAAATGTCGATTTTTAAGCTATGATAACGCGAAATTTTTCACTGACATTGGGAGAACCCATGGAAATCGTATGTCTTGATCTTGAGGGTGTGTTAGTTCCAGAAATTTGGATTAACTTTGCCAAAAAAACTGGAATTAAAGCATTGGAAGCCACTACACGTGATATTCCAGACTACGATGTGTTAATGACGCAGCGCCTGAATATTCTTAAAGAACACGGTTTAGGCTTGAATGATATTCAGGAAGTAATTGCAGATATGGGACCCTTCCCGGGAGCAAAAGAATTTGTAAAATGGGTGAGCACTCATTTTCAATTGATTATTCTTTCCGATACTTTCTATGAGTTTGCTCATCCTTTAATGAAGCAACTCGATTGGCCAACCATTTTCTGCCACAAGTTGGAAACTGATGAAAATGGCATGATTACCGATTATAAACTTCGCCAGCCGGATCAGAAGCGCCAGGCAGTGAAAGCGCTGCACGGTTTGAACTTCCGTGTAATTGCAGCGGGTGATTCTTATAACGATACAACGATGCTGGGTGAGGCAGACCACGGTTTCCTATTTGATGCACCGGAAAATGTGATTGCTGAATTCCCTCAGTTCCCGCCAATTCATGGTTATGAAGCATTAAAAGAAGCCATTCGTAATGCTTCAGTGCGTAATATTCCAGCATAATATTTTAATTAGATGCATAAAAAAGGGCGCTATAAGCGCCCTTTCTTGTATGATCCTAATTTTTAATACAATTAGAAGCGGTAACCGATTTTCATACCATAACCAATTGCATGGTTATCTTCAAAATCAGCTTTTACAGCGCCGCCAGTTTGAGCCTGAGCATCGCCTAACCAGAAGTATTTAACCCCGGCTTGAATAAAGTAGTTTTCAGCAGGGCTGTATTGACCACCCAGACCTACACTCCAATAGCCTTCAGTTGGACCTAATGTTGTTACAGGGTTACCTGCACCTGAGTCATAACCAACGGCAGCAGTACCAGCCCATTTGCTATTGAACTTATGAGATAGACCTGTCGTTACAGAATATTGGTCATCTGAATAATTGATAAGGTCTTGTCCCATAATCTTTAGCAAAGCTGGGCTGACAGCAAATTGATCCCAATGTACCCAGCGTAAGTTAGCGAACGCAAGCGTATTAGGAGCTACACCCGTTTGAAGGTCAACATTCACTGACTGTGGCGTTGTTGCATTGAGCGTACTGTTTATTTCACCTAATTGGGAGAAAACATATTTTTGCTGAGCTGTCAGGATGGTTGCATAATTCGGAGATTGAGCAATCGCAGGTAACATAGATGTTTCATGTGATTTAGCTTCGTGTTTAATTTCAGAACGGTAAGTTACTGAAGCTTTTAATGCAATTTCAGGAATTTGATAGGCAAAACCGGCTAACCAGCCATACGCTTGTTCTTGCTCAACTTTAACATTGTAACCACTTAATAGAGAGTAAGCTGCACCACGTAATTTAATGTCGGCTTCAACAGTCTGCCAAACTGGACCTGCATAGAAATTCCAGTTTTCATTTGGCTGATAACCGATTAAAGCAGTGAGATTATTGGTTTTTACCTCAACCGAAGTGCCTTCAACACCATTGGAAAAGTTAGAACCATCGACTTGATAAGTCGCATCTGCACCATAAGGTTGGTCATATAAAAGACCGAGGGAAACTTTATCCGTTGCTTGAACTTTAATCGCTGCAGCAGGGAAGTAGTAGTCATCTCCCATGTCGCCAACATTATTGCCACTTTTATCTTTACCTTTAACTTCAGGGTCAAGAACAGAAATTCCAGCTTCCGCATAATTACCAGGCTGTAAAAAAGCAGAAATGGATTGGCCTGAGCGATCTAAACCAGCGGCAAAAACTGAAGTGCTTGGAAGTAGGCTGATTAAAATTGCAGAATGTATTTTATTGAGCTTCATGGTTCTTTCCCTGATGCCATTTTGTAACTAAAAGTGGTGGAAAAGTAACATAAATAAAAAAAGAGTAAATACTCTGCTTGGTTGTGAACATTGACTGATAAGCTCATTAATTGAACTTGCTAGAGTAATAATTCTATTTTTAAGAAATTATGTTTATGATTTTTAAATAAAAAGAAAATGATAACGAGACAATCAAAAGATAAAATTCATACTAACTGTTTGATTGAAAATACAGCTGTTAATTTATAAGTGTAAATTAAATATGAATTTAAGATTGAAAAAAGACCATCGCTCGCGATGGTCTTTTTCATTTATTAAATATTAGAAGCGGTAACCAATTTTAAGGCCGTATGCAAGTGCATCGTTGTCTTCAAAGTTGGCAACTGTATTAGGAGTGCCAAATTGTGCGCCAGATTGTGCTTTAGCATCGCCTAACCAGAAGTATTTCACGCCGCCAGCGATGAAGTAGTTTGGTGCTGGGCTGAATTGTAAACCTAGACCCACATTCCAGTAACCTTCAGTAGGACCAAGAGTAGATACAGGATTACCTGCACCAGAATCCCAACCTACTGATACATTACCAGCCCATTGTTCGCTTAGTTTACGTCCTACACCTACGGTTGCAGAGATTTGATCATCAGAATATGCAACTAAATCAAAGCCATTTGGTTGTCCTACTGCAGGACCAATCGCAGCGCTTGCTCTACCAAAAGCATATGGGCGGATTGCGAATTTAGACCATTCAACCCAACGAACGTTAGCAAATGCTACCGTATCTGCCATGATCCCGGTTTGGAAATCTAAGTTGACAGATTGTGGGGTTGTAATATCAGTTGAACCTTGGTTTGCATTCAGGTTAATTAAACCAGGTACTGGAAGAGCAGCTAGATTTGTACCAGTAGATGATTCTTGAATATTTACTGAGTGTTCAATCTCAGAGCGATAAGTTAAAGATGCTTTTAAAGCAATTTCTGGAATCTGGTAAGCTACACCTGCTAACCAGCCTGTAGCACTATCTTCGCCAATATTCGCTTTATAACCTGCAAATCCTGTGCTAGGTGAAGCAGTACCACTATATGCTGTACCTTGTAGTTCTACATTTCCTTTAACAGTTTGATATACGCCACCACCATAAATATTCCAGTTTACAGTTGGTTGGAAACCAAAAATTAAAGCTAAGTTTTGTGTATCAACTTCAACTTTAGTATTGCCTGTTGGGCTTGTAAACATAGTTGAAGAAGTATATTCAGCATCAGCACCAAATGGTTGGTCATAGATTAAACCAACTGAAAATTTGCTGGTAGGTTGGAATTTTAAAGCGGCACTTGGGAAGTAATAGTCTCCTGCCATGTCACCTGTGTTTTGGTTAGTAACATTGGTTTGGCCTGAAACATCTGGGTCTAGCGCAGAAATACCCGCTTCAAAATAGTTACCTGGTTGTAAAAATGCGGCAATAGACTGACCTGAACGATCCATTGCTGCTGCAAATGCACCTGTCATTGGTACTGTTGCAAGAATAATCGCTGTACTAAGTGTTTTTAATTTCATTGTCTGTCTTTCCTTGAGGTACAAATTTTTTTACTGCAGATGAGTGTTATTAATGCTTTAAATTCTTTTGGTAACATCCGTCTTTCAACTAGATATCATTTGTTACTCCATGTGACAAAAATAACACAATAAAAAAAAGAGTAAATGCTCTAGAAAAACTAATTGAAATAAAAAAACAATTTATTAGAGTTTTTAATCTAAATTTACCTTAATTTATGGTGTGAAGTAATTGAAATATAATAATAAATTAAAATTTAAGCTAAATTTTCATTTGATTAAAAAATAATCATTTATTATAAAAATCGTGGTATTAATTTGTTATATAGATCACATTATTTAAGTGCATTGATTTTGATGCTCTAGAGCATTCACTTCAATTTGGAAATTTATAGAAGAAGATTTTTGTATTTTAATAAAATAATTGTGCGCCCTGCGCGAATAGAACTTTGCTTTGAATGCATTGTTGCTATTGCATTGAAGCTTTCATGTTTTTTAATTATATCCCTATTTGTATCCTTATTTTATTAAGTACCTCGTATTGGTAAAATGTCACATTCAACATGGCTTCGAATCCTAAAAAGGGATTCAAACTAATTTAAACGTAAAAATGAGGTTATCCATGTCTAGGATACAGGGAGTAGTCTAGTTGTTGGACAATTAAAAATAAGCATGGGGTTTACCGGACGCTTACTACTTAATTGGATGAAAAGCATAAGTAGAGTTAACTAATTTTATAAAAGAATATGCAAGCAATTAGGAAACCAATAATAACAATGAACTGAATAGCTTTAAGAATATAGTTTTGGTATTTAATACGTTTCTCTAATTTTTGGTATGGTTTGGTGTTTGCTAATTGAGGAAATTTAGTATCAAGTAATTTCTGCTTTCTAATAAGTTCAAGCTCAATAGATGTAAGAGTATTTTTTTGATTTTCTGCTGAAAAAGTCATTAGTAAAGTGAAAATGAAAGCACCAAATAAAATAGATAAATTTATCCAAAAAGAACTTGGTTGATTTGGGTCTATTTTATATTGAGTTGCAATAATCACCGTCGCAACGGGTATACCAAGTATTTGTGCTTGAATATCAGTAATTACTTTATGTATTTTAACTTGTTCTTCTAACTTTTCATTTTCAATTTGATTAATAATTTTCTCATAGGAGAATTCAGCTGCAAAAACAGAATAATCATTATTAAGTCTTTCATATATTTTGTCGATGTTTTCAACAATAATTTTATATCTATCTTCAAATGGAATTTCACAGACCATTTGAACAATAATTTTAGAAAATATTGAACATTTTTGCTTATGATGAATATTATCTAGGAAAAAGCTATTAAGTTTATTTATTGATTTTTCATCAATTTTTTTCAAATCATGAATGTTAATAATTGGTGAGATGTGAATCGATTCACTACCGTGTAAGATAAACCATGAGGCTTGAATATTGTCTGAATAAGCACAAATACTACTTAGAATTTTATTAAACTCTAAAATAGATTCATATGAGTTTATTACAGTATTTTTAGTAGTTGTATAGGGGTGATATCTAATTTCATGCACATAAAAAAGTCTAGGTTTTTTGAATAGATTAGATTTATCTAATAAAAAATCTTCAACAGATATATAAAATTTTCCATATATAGAACTTTTAGGTGGCTGCACTTCTAATTCTAGTGTAGTACCAAGGACTAAAGGTTTATTACCATAATAATCCCATCCTGTATTCTCCGTATCGGAAATAGCCACCATAAAATTTTTTAACGTCTCATCATTTTCCAGGGTTATCGTGCCGAGCTTATTCCGACTGTCATATTTAGTCAGAATAGAAAGAAGATTGTACAGCTCGGCTGGGCTTAACATAGTGATAAGTTAGATTATTCAGGAATAGTCAATTCATTTTGAAGTATACGCTGATCTTCAGGGTCTTTGATATCGATAATCAGTTGTTTTTTTTCAGTATCATATCTTATTTCATTTTTTGCATCTCTATTGAATTGAAGTTTCCAGTCTCGAGATTCAACTTGAAATTTAGTAAATTTATTTATGGCTGTTTTATTAGGAACAAAACCGCTGCTTAGCTCAAGTTCTTCGGCACCTAGATATTCTTTAAATAATTCAGGATCATCAGGAAATAGATGGTTAGCAAATGATGTGAGGTCAAGTTCCTCTTTTTTATTTGCTAAATCTGTTAAATATACTGCTGATTTTTTATATAAGTCATCAATATTGACAGTGCTATTTTCTTGTTTAGCTAAATTTTGGCAATAAGTTTTAACAGCATTTACAATTTTTGTAGTTTCATTTAAGTCATGTTGAGGTTTGATACAACCCAAATATTTTTGAAAATATGAAGTTTCTTTTCCTTTACGAAGAAAACTTACATACTTATCGTTAACACCGGATTGCCATTTATCAATGTTGATACGCCCAGCATGTCTTAATTTATTTAAATCTATATAAACACTTTCACTTATTTTGTAATCATTTTTACTTACAGTGGCGCCTTTTGATTCATTAACAATAGCTACAACAATAAAATGTTCATTATTAAATAAGTATGCAGACATCACCACCCAACCACCAGTAGCTAGATCAACACCTTGAGACGTAACCTCAAGGTGTGTAAGTGCATCTTTACTAAAGTTTAAAAAATTTGGTTCTTCATCACTTAATAAGTGGGTAATAATGTATTGTTGAATAGGATATCCAATAACATTGTCTTCAAACTTGCCGAAACTTTTACTTTGAGTAATGTATTTTTTGTGAATGGCTTCTATTAGATCCTGGATTGCTGGATTAATTTCCAAGAGGGTACTGCCTGGAGATGTTGTAGGGTCGCCATGCTGTTCTTTATTAAGTTTGTGGACAATAAAGGATCTAATAATACATTCAGACATGTTGTTGATCTTATTTAAAAAATTAATTTTTAACACAAGATAGATTAAAAAAAAACCTATTATTTAAATAGGTTTTAAATATCTTAAAAAGATGGTATCTAAAGAGGAGAAATTTTATTCTTTAAAAGTATCATTCAAAGCCTGCTGCACTGCATCAACACGTGACTTACAGGCTTTGTAGGCGGACATAGACTCTTCAACGATTTTCATTAAATTATCAATATCAGGCTCTTCCTGCGACTCAAGCAATTCAGCATTCTTCTTAAGAACCTCATAGCCTTCTTTAAACGTTAATTCTTTTTTAGTCATTGCTTAATACCTGGATCACGTTGGCTTCAATGGTACCATCCTGTAATTCTACCTGGAGGCTGTCACCTGAAATTTGTTGGATAGAGCGGATAGCTTTGCCCTGGCTGCGGACAATACCGTAACCTTTGGCCATCACATTCCGGGGATTTTGTAATAGGGTTTCACGCATCAAAGATTCAACCTTGTTTGAGGCTAATTTAATTTGCTGATGAGCCAAATATCGTGTTGTATCCTTAACTAGTTCTATAGACCGGCTGGCTTCATTAATCTGGTTTTGAGCATGGGTCTTAATCACTTTGATCAAGTGATCATTCTGGCTTTGATACGCTGTGATCTGATGTTGAGATAAGAGTTTAATGGTCTGCAGCGAATCCAAGACTTCTTGAGTGCGTTCCACAATCAGATTACGGATACCGCCAATCACTTTGCTGGGTGTGTCAAAGGAACGGTGTGCAACTTCATCCAGGATAGTCCGATCCTTTTCATGACCAATACCAACCCAGATCGGAACTGATCGTTTACAGAGTAGGGCAGCCAAATCATAGTCATTCAAATAAGCCAGATCATTCACGGCACCGCCACCACGAATGATTACAATCAGATCTGGTGCAGCTTTAAAGTCTTTAGCCCATTGACGTAAACCATCGCCCAGAGAACTAATGATAGAAACTGCAGCTGTATTTCCCTGAAAGGTCGCGTTGCGATAAACGAAATGACAAACACCGGCTTTATCCAAAGCATCTGCATCTTTCTTGAAGTCACCTAGTCCTGCAGCATTTTCAGGTGCAATGACTAGGACATTTTGAATATCGAATGGAGTGGGGAGTAGTTTATTTTTATTGGCCAGACCTTCTTGAGTTAAGCGTTCTAATATCTGCTGATAGCGCCGTGCAATATCCCCTAATGTGTAACTCGAATCAATATCTTCAACATTGACTGAGAAACCGTATTGAGGACTGAAAGTAGCTTTAACCTTAATCAGAACATTCAGATCTCGAGATAATTCAATTCCACTTTCACGCTCAAATTTTAAAACCATCTTTGCTGCAGAGGATTTCCAGATCGTCGCCTTACAACTGGCAATCACTTTATCTGTGTCTTCTTCTTTTTCTGCCAGCTCTAAATAGTAGTGACCACCTTTAATGTTCAAATTTCTAATCTCAGCTTTAACCCATACCGGCTCATCAAAAGTTACACGTATAACTTCCTGGATCGTGGCGAGGTATTGACTTAGAGAGAGCTGGGTATCAAGCATAAGGCAGCTAATTTATACGATTGAGAAAATACTAAAGCTCAGGCGGTATTTCAGCAATACTAATCTAAATAGCAAGTAGTAATTATTCAGCACTGTACATTGTCTTTTTTCTTGTAGTAGTCCAATGCTATGTCCAGATCCTTCAATAGTTTTGATCTGGTGTAGTCTTTTGCTGCCAGTCTAAGTAAAGCAGGCATGTAATTGGTTTTATATTCATCTGGGTAGTCTTTACATAAGATCCTGGTCTTTTCTTCAATAGTGGTGTTAGGTGATTCTAACCGGTCTAGATACCTATTGATGATTGCATCTGATTGCTCAAATTGGGCTTTTGCTTCTTGATTAACTTTATCTGGTTCAGATGCGGTGGCTTCCTTGGGTTGTTTTTGGCAGCCTGTAAGAGTTAAGAGCAGGGTGGTGAATAGTACTTTTTTCATAATTATGTATTATTGTTATCGGTAGCAGAATTATAGGCTGAAACCAGAAAAAGAAAACCCACCATAGGGTGGGTTGAACCCAGAAGCATTTGAGGCAGCTTCAAAATGAGGCTGTCTCGTGTCTAGGATACTGGGAGCAGTCCAATATGCAGAAAAGCCTCCACGTTTAATAATGAACTTGGGGGCTTTTTCAATTCCATATTTTTCAACGCTCTAAGTATTTAAAGGTTATATTAAGTATTTATTATTTTTACTAAAAATTAGATAGTGGGGTAGAGGGATATGAAATTGTTTCAAATTTTAGGATTATTACTAATACTGGTTTCTAGTGTAGCTCAAGCTGAAAAAATACCGATTTTACCTAGTATGCAAGGATATGGAACATATGAATTTGGTTTTCTTGTTAAAAAGCTAATGCCTGTAAATCATATTTGGTGGGATCATCTTGCTAATGACAAAAATATCAAGTGGGTAACGCCTGAATCGCAAGAGGTCATCAATTATGATGGTACTGTTGAGTCTTCTAGACAAGGCTTAATTCGCATTAACGTTCTAGGAAGTACCCCAACAATTCTAAAGAATCGTAAATATGAACTTCCTTGGACAATAACTTACAAAGGTGGACAAGAAAGATTTGGAGTCACAAGTGTATTGCTGGAACCAGGAGATAACGTTAACGGTTGTTATGGTTATCCGACAAGTAATTGTTCATTCGAACATATACCATCATTGAAAAAACAAGGAATAACTGTCAAAAAGATCTGTTTAGATAAAACAAAAGGATCACTTGCTTATGAAGCTTATCAACTTTCTACTCTTGGTAAAAAAACTACTTACTTATACAAAGTTAATAATATTGGCTCGGGTGGAGATTCGACAAGTTTTGAGCTTTATTACTCCCCTAGTACACAAGCCTTTTGTTCAGAGATTGATGTTTTCTAACTATTGAAACAGCGCCTTTAAAATACTTCTAGTTGAAAGTATATAAAAATTGAATGAGCTGGGAAATTAATTTTATATATCATGAATTTAATTAATTTTTCATGTTTATATATAAACTTTAAACCCAGCTTTTATTGCCTGTTATTTATCTTCTTTCAGGTAACTCTTTAACCGATTGAGCACTAATTTTTCAGTTAAATTATCTTTGTAACTAAAGTAGACAATACCCACACCATTAATTTTACTGAGATGGAGCTTTTCCTTATCTCTTTGTTTTGTTTTTTCGAGACCTTCTTCTCCTCCAAACAGATCAACAGCCACATAATGTTGTTTCCCTTGATACTCGATAGCTAGATTTAGTTCAGGTACATAGACATCAAATCTTTGCCTATTCAACCAACTAGGTGATGCTTCTCTTTGAACTGTGAATTGAGGGAATAACACATTAATGTAATTGAACAACAATGTTTCATTAACCCATCTTTCACCTATTCTGGCTACACCTTTTAACTCTCTAATGTAGTTTTCTGCATCCCTTTCACTAATACCTTCTTGTATGGCGTGCTTAGTGATGTACGCCCCATATCTTGCTTTGAAGGATGAACTATACATATTGTGGGAATACATCAAATCTGAATTTGTTTTGGTGCAAATGTGACAAATCGACTCTTTAAATGAATTATTTTCTAACGCATTCGTAAGATGAGCGTGCCTGATCAACATACCTACGCCATCTTTAGCGAGAGCATCTTTAAAACATGAGCAAAAGTAGCTCTCACCTGTCATTTTGTTATAGAAAGTCTGCCTCCATTCCCAAACACCCAATTTTGACGGTAATAGCTCTACTGGTGGTATCATTCGTGAATACAGTTTTTTTAACAAAGCCAGTGGAAGTTCTACAGAAAGAAGATTTATTGATGTTTTGTTTTTTGTTTTCAGTTTGCTGTTTTTGATATTGTAGCTCTTGGTAATTCCTCCCCCATATTGGAGCTTGGTCAACTGCACAAATGGAGGAAGTTTAATGTCTGTAACCTCCAGATCAGTGTCCTTATCGCTGCTTAGGTCAAATTCAACATAAGGGAGTATCATCTTCCCTTTGTCTATATACTCTTTCAGAGATAAGTGGTCATCATAATACTCATTTTGGTATCTATGCCTTACATCGGTTATCAAGACTGAATCAGGAGTGCTAAGAAAATGCCTAAGAGCTTCATATAGATCTTCAAAAACAGTTGTTTTTTTTCGTTCAAGATTCTTCTGGCATAATGCGATAAAGTCATCTTCTGAAAATTCGTATCGCAACTCCACATTCATTCCTTGCCAACTGGAAAATATAACTAGAAGCCTATTCAGATTAGTTTAGTAAGTCAAATTACTTACTGAGGAAGTCCGATGATCAATCAATGCAACTCATTTGAGTTTTTATAATTTATATATAGTTTACTAGTAAGATTCATATCAAATTATTCATTAAGCAACAGAAAAAATCACTGAGAGGGATCTTTTTTGTGAGTTTTATATAGATTACTTAACTAGTAATAACAATTTGGGCGCTTTCTTCATTACTGATCTAAATATGGGTTGTATTCACTCTAATATAGAGCTGTTACACATTTTTAACTTCTATCATCGCTGAAAAGCCCCTATGCCTACTAATAAGCATGAGGGCTTTTTCAATTCCACAATACACAAATTTATTCGTTATTTTTACATTGATAAATCACTAGTCTTATGCGCTGAAAAAGTAATATTTTGCCAATCATTATCGATTCAAACAGACTAAAAAAATATGCTTGACAATTTGCTTCATGGGGTTAATTTGCGAAACAGCTAAAACAACCCTAAAAAAGCTATAAAAAAATAGAAAAAATATACATAAGTATTTGTTTTATATTGTTAAATTTTAATTTAGGGTTAATTTGTAATTGGTAGATTCGGTATGGGGCTATTTTAGGTGGTTTTTTTTGGTATTTTATGCCAATAAATATTAATAATTTCTACCTTGTTTAATAAGATTTTTATTGGATTGTATTCGCTAATTTTTGCTATTTCTTAAAGTTTAATTCGGGATCTGACGTATTTATAAATACGGCGTTCTTATTGGATGTAGCATGATAAAAATAGGGATTGCGGATAGCTAGTTCTAATTAACTTATGACTAGGTTTAGTTATCTAATTAGACTGCATCAATCTAATCAGGTAATAAAAAGTCCCTAGCTAAGGAGGCTATTCACTTAAAACAATTGCAGCACATCGGCTTTTATCTTGGTTATTTCCTTTTCTAAATATACTATCGTCTTTCCATTTACGTGTACGCAGTGCCCCCTCTATATAAACCTTTCCACCTTTCTTGAGATACTTACTGGCAATCTCGACTAAACGGTTGCTGGTGGCAATTCTGTGCCATTCTGTAGCCTGTTTGCGTTCGTCTAGGGTTCTTGTCTTTCCAATGTTCAGTAGTCACCACGCTGAATGCGGTAATGCTACCACCGTTGGGGAAATTTTTTAGTTTCAAGGTCACGGTGTAATATGCCATCACGATTGCTTTGTTTACGTTTGGCATTCGTTCTTTCTCTTATTCTGTTGGTCTATGTCTGTGTGTCTTTTTAAGTGGACATTGTGGACAAGGTGGATATAAGTAATTATCTATATGTTTTTAAATAATTAATTTAATCCACCTGCATATAAATCTGCATAGAAAAAAAGTGGACATAAAAAACATATGAAGTGGACAGGGTATATTTACTTTGAATTGTGTCCACTTTATGTCCACCTATTAAAATAAGTATATTTATATAAAGTGGACATAATAATATCTATATATAACAGTATATTAACTACAAAAAATATCTATATGTCCACCTTGTCCACTACGTCCACATGATAAAATGTATTTTCAGATATCAATATCTGTGTTCTGCATGGACTCAATACTAAAGTGCATCATTCGGGGGCGTGTACCATCGGGTAGGGTATTACTAGACCTCTTCACGTACAACTTTTTATCTCCTTCAATGAACTCCTTTATCCATCCGTGTTTAATCAATACCTTTTTGACGTTCGCCTCATTCATACCGATAGATATTTCCTTTTTAAACATAGTTGCAGAAACAAGGTAAACCTTATCTATAGGGTCGTAGTAGCCGACACGATTGTGGATACGTTGCCGGATGACTTCACCGTCTGCCTGTCTAATTACAGTTAAGTCTTCGAAGCGGCTCGCTCCATTGGATTCAAAAAAAGCCTTGATATGCTCTAGAATCTTTGTTTCTTCCATGTTCTCGCCGTTGCCTAGATTACTAAGCCAAGTATTAAAACACTGCGCTATAGCCTCAAATGCGCGTCCTTGCTGCCAACCTGTAATGCCTGCCAATGTTGCTAACTCGCCAGCAGCTGCGACCAAGGCAAAACGGCGTAAAACACGGTTAGCCTGTCCGTTCTTCGTCTGGGTGTACTGCTCAATAAAGCTATCTAATAGCTCCTGGCCTTTTTGCATCACAGCATCTTTGTTCTCAGTCAGAAACTCCAGCCATTTGATACCAGCATGACCATAATGCTGTGATGCCAATTCATTAATGCGGTTACCAATGTCCTGTGGTGCTGTACCGTAGTTAATACAATCAAATACGCCGTAGCCTTTACCTGCATCACTTGGAATATGGGCAAAACGAAGTAAAAGACCGGCATCTAATTCGATATTGCCACGGCGCAAATGCTCCTCAAGTGTTACTTCACCGGTAGAGGTATACATAATGCTAAATTGCTTAGCATCTCGGTTTTTACCTGATTTGGTACTTCGTGCTTTACCTTGTCCACCTGTCAGCATATAGACGATATCCGATACTGCTTTCGGTACAGCCTGGCGCAGTTCATCCAGGTTTAAAAAACTGTCATTTCTTAACTCGGCTTCATTTTCTAAAGCATTGTCCGTGGTTCGCCATGATTTGGATATATGCTTAGGATTCCCCCACACACTGCAGGCTGCCTTGGTAATGGTGCTCTTACCATCGGTCGATGAACCATAGATATGAAAGCCACCACTTTCGGCCCCTAAGGGCAAAACCAATTGCCCGGAAAAGGCACATGCGAATGCCAATACAGCTAAAGCATGCGGTTCAATCAGCCGGCTAAGTTCCTGCCACTCCTCAAAGGTCCCGGATACAGTATAAGGGCTTTTGTTGTCACTGTGAAAAAGTAGTTCTTCATCTTCACTGTTGCCATAGGTTTTATTGGGTGTGGCAAAGCAGTAGCCATGCCATCCGGCACGATCTACACAGCGGAAACGTTGTTCTATCGGGTAGTCCTGAATGTAGTTGATGAATACATTTTTCTTATGAGATTGGCGTGGGGGCATTAATCCATGATTGGCAATAATTTTTAAGGCTTCCTGCGCTTCACCCATAAAATGCTCATAGGGAATTAGTAGCCGGTGTAAGGTATTGTCCTTGTCATGAAACTGGATAACACGTTTCCAGTTGTCATTATTCAGGCTTCGCGCTTCGCCTAATATAATGGCTGAATGGCAGATAAAAGTTCGGGTCTGTTTAAGCTGTCCATCCTCATCCCTTTTTTCTTTAATCAAATATAGGCCAGCATCCATGATATGCAGAAATGCGCCGTTATCCATTTTGAATGGCTTGGCCAAATGGCCTTTGGGTAATAGCTTATTTGCAGGCAATTGCTCAATCGCCAGCTGAATAAAAGCTTTAACTTCTTCTACATCATCATCCTTATACAGCTCAGTCAGGAATGAACTTCCGCCGTATTCTGTATATTGGTTCAGTAATCTAACTGCAGTATTTTTTTCTAAGCTTTGGAATGATTCAAGCTGGATATGCTCAGGGCGGACCGGCATATATAACTGTGTATAACCTTCTTTTGATAATTGGTTAATCACAAACTGGATCTGCTCAAAATCAAACGGCTTGAGTTCTGTTAGATGAGCATTGCATAGATTAGGTAATATGACCAAAGCCACGGCGTAATCTGTTTGGGCTACCTTGAAAAATGCCTCTAGGCTGTGTGTGATGATAACAGGCTTGTCATGCTGAAAATCTCCATACCTTGCAAAACCTTTAGCCAATCCATCAGGCATGACAGATACAAGGCGGTTGTCTTGCATGACAGCGCATTGAACAAGCTCCATTTGCCCATCATAGATAGGCATAATCAAAGGCTGCTCATAAGTAACGCCGTTTATATCCACACTGCCATCATCAACATAGATCGGCTGCTCAGGGCTGCCAAAACGCTGTATTAATTCATGTGATGAATAAGCATCATTAAACGATACAAGCTGTGTGCATTCGTTTAAAATGGCTTTGGGTGTTATTAGTTCTTTGGGGTGGTCATAATCAAGCATTGTGACTACCCCGCATTATTATTTAAGAAAGAAATACGCTCATTATGTTTCTTTTGCCATTTAGTCCAGAACACGCAAGAAACGTCCTCCATTGCCTGATCAATATGCAAAGTCCCTGTAATAAAATTAAAACTACAATCAGGGTATTTTAATTGAGCGTCATTCTTAAACTGGTTAGCTTCCTCAATAGAGTAAAAGGGAATATTCCAGTTTCCTAGAGGATAAGCAATATCACTATCTGCAAGTCCAACGGCGATATAAAAGCAATAGCGTTTGTTATCTGCCATTGCATCATTCCATGCTTGGATTCTTTCTTTTGATTGAGACTCAGGATTAATTTGATTAGGCATGAGAATGCGCTCCGTTTGAATTTAAAGGAGCCTTGCCAATCACGACCAAATGAGGGTGGCAAAGCTGAAAAGGGTTGGTCGACAGGCTCAAACGGATACCTGCACACCCGAAGGTGTCCCTCTCCAGCTTCGCCATAAAATGCGAACGCATAGAGATATTACGCACAAAAAAACCGCAGAGAGCGGAATGTACGCCGTTTGAGAATTGATAGCCGACCAAAGCTAATTCATCATGTGGATGAACGGCTTTAGAATAAACAGAACTGTTTATACTTGCAAGAATTAAGCAAAGCACAACAAAGCAAGTGCTTAGAAATATGTCTTTTATAATGCTTAGAAATACATCTTTCATGCTGCCACCTGCTTAACAAGCTCATAACGGGCATGTCTGCCAATACCTGACTTATTGCGCTCGTTATGGGTCGCAATGTTATAACCTGTATTGCGTAAACGCTGGATGATTGCACTTAAACGGTAGCAATCGAAGAGGTCGATAGCCTCTGCTTGAGAAATGGTTTCTCCTTGCTTGAGATGGCCTAGAACTTGTTTTAATTGAGTGTTATTCATGTTCTTGCCCTCACTGGATCTGGTTCACGTTGGCATTAATTAAAAAGCCATTGGCAGAAAGCGCAAATTCTTTGTGCTGCTTCATCATGTTTAAGCCTCCAAAGTCGAAAGACTTTGCTTTTGGCTGTTATGCCACTCTAAAAGTTCTGCATAGTCGAAATAGACTGGGGCCTGCTTAGTGCTCCCTGTTTTGATTGGTCGAGGAAAATTAGCATCAGTACGCACGATATGACGCAAAGATTCACGGCTTACATCGAGTAGCTCGCAAGTTGTTTTGAATTGAACGCGGATAGGTTTGATAGTCATAAAAAAGCCCATATATGAAAGAACATGAGCATTTTCTAAAAAATTAATAAAAAAATGTGGATTGAGATGAGTCTCTAGAAATCCGGAAAAAAATTACTTAATTATTTTCCGGATTTGAGAGTGCTAGTATCGCAAGTTCATCTAAGAGGTGGGTTGGGTTCTCTAAATCCTCTAATTCAACTCCATTAGGTAGGAATAAACGATCCATGATCGGAAGGACACTTTTTCGTAGAGTTTCTTCGCCGTATTCAGATTGATTTTGATATAACGCTCTGCTTAAAACTGGTCTTTTTATAGTAATATTATGAATACAAGACCATAAATATAAATCTATATAAGCCAATAATTTATAAGATGCCCATTTAGCTAAGGTGTATTTAGCTAATTTCTTTTCTGTAGGTTTAATTTCCTTAAAACCAGCTCTCAAATTTGCAAGATTTCTTTTAAATTCTTTTTCTAGTATGTCATCTGAAAATGATAAATCGATATAGAAAGGAATTAACTTTAGATGATCTTCAAGAGATTTGTGTCTAATCACTTCTTTATAAAAAGGTTCATTGTTTTCACTAGATTGAAAAAGACCTCCATATAACCGATTTGTTCTATTGAAATCTTGTAGTGTCATAGGGCGAATAGCACCAGAGGTGACTAAATGAGGTAGTTCGTTATATTCAGTATAGATGCAAATTTCAATATTTTCGTTATGGTTTTTAGAGAAGAAATTATATTGTCTATCTAATTTAAAAGGGTTTTTAAAATAGTCGTTAATTATTAAATCTAGAAAATAATTTTTTTCTTCGTCAGTTAAACGGTGACTACAATCTATAAAATAATCAAGACAAGCATGTAGTTGGTATCTGGCCTCTAATTGAAATAACCACTCCAATGGAGAGAATCTATCCATCCCCTCATAATTTTCCAATTTGAAAGAGCGAGGCAAAACATTAGTAGTTTTTGATTTATTCATTTTAATTTCAAGTTTTAATAGATTGATTTTACGGATTGAAAATGAATTACTTCACCAATTTTGCATATTTAAAATTGATTACATCATCACTAAGCAATTGTTGAGTAAAGTCATATGGACTGATGTGTTGAACTCGATTTGCTTCTAGATAATCACTCCACCAGTTGAGCATGGCTTTACGCTCTTCCAAGTACTCTGCTTGATGTGTATAAGCTAAACGTACTTGGTCGCGCTCTTGATGACTCATTTGTTTCTCTACAGCTTCCTTCTGGAATAAAGTGCTTTGTACCAGGGCAGAACATGCCATGCCCCTGAAGCCGTGTCCGCATATATCTGTATTAGTGTCATAGCCAATACGGCGTAATGTCTTGTTTATTGTAGATTCACTAATAAAACCTTGAGGGTCACCGTTTTTTGGGAATACATTTTTTGTCATTCCGCTATATTTATGAATTTCTTTGAGCAAGATAATAGCTTGAGGTGAAAGTGGTATTAAGTGGTCTAATTTCATTTTTGCACCACGATTAGAAAACTTTTGTCCTGGAATGAACTCTCTTTCTCCCGGGATAGTCCATATGCCTTTTTGAAGATCAAACTCATTCCAACGTGCAAAACGAAACTCGCTTGAACGGACAAATGTATGAAGGGCAAATGCGGTACATAACTTCGTTATAGGGTAACCCTTATCATTTTCTAATCTTTGCAAAAGCTCAGGCAGTTGCTCTAATGGTAATTGAGGGTGGTGTTTAGACTTTTTCGTTTTGACAAAAACATCTTTTAGAAAGTAAGCGGGATTTTCTTCTATGAGGCCGCGTGATATCGCATAAGAAAATATGCTGCTAAATCTTTGGCGAGTTTTCTTTAATACTTCTGCATATCCAGATTCTTCAATGGAGCGTAAAACCTTAACCAGGTCTCTAGGTTTCACTGCATCTATCGACTGTTGCCCGATGGTGGGAAAAACATAGTCTTCTAAGTTTTTTAATGCTCTTTCGGCTGTATGTGCAATCCAGCGACCAGTATTGCTATATTCCTTATGCCAGTCTCGAGCTATAACCTCAAAACTATATGCATTATTCAATTTAGCTTTTTGTACTTCGCCGTATTCAATTGGATCTATGCCATTAGCAATTAGTTCTTCTAATTCACGGCGCTTATCCCGGGCAGTTTTTAAACTTAAAGCAGGGAAGTTGCCTAAAGTCATTAAACCGTCTTTACCGTTGGCTCTTTTGTATTTAAATCGCCATACCTTTGAGCCACTCTTTCGGATGAATAAAATAAGCCCATGGCCATCATACAAAGAGTAGTCTTTTTCCTGTGGTTTTGCTCCGGTGCACTTGGAGTCAGATAGAGGGATAGTCTTTTTGGCCATGATTGAATAAGGATACATATTGAGTAGAACTGTATATATCCTCAATCATATCCTTATATTTTGCAACTATATCCTTATATATTTACCTATATTCTTCTATGTTTTAATCTTATCTATATGAATATAAATTATTTTTAACTAAATTGTTTTGTATTTTGCTATTGGGGTGGTGCGCCCTGCGGGACTCGAACCCACGTCGGTCGCTTAGGAGGCAACTGCTCTATCCAGTTAAGCTAAGGGCGCAATGCGCAGCTAATTTAACGTAAATACTGGTAAAAAAAAAGTTATTGTCGAAACAATAACTTTTTAAATAACTTATTTTTAGAAGGTCTGCTTAAGATTTATTCATCTTGAGTGTTTTGAATAAACCAAACATCACAGCAATCCAGACCGGAATCATGAGTACAGATTCTTTAAATCCTTGGGTCCACATAATATAAAGTACCGTCACAATGAAGATCAGGACTAAATAATTACTGATAGGCGACCACAGTGCAGGGAATTTGGTTTGAATCGCAGCTTTTTTAACAGCCTGTTTGAATTTCAAATGTGTCAAGCTGATCATGGCCCAGTTAAGTACCAATGCACCCACAACTACATACATCAAGTGACCTAAAGCATCTTCTGGAACGAAGTAGTTTAAAAGCACACAACCAAAGATGAGTAACGCAGAAAATAGAACAGCAGGAATTGGTACACCTTGTTTATTCACATTGTTAAATACTTTCGGTGCATTGCCTTGCTGTGCCAGACCATAAAGCATCCGGCTATTGGCATACATGCCACTGTTATAAACAGATAACGCTGCAGTTAGGATAATGAAATTGAGTAAGTGCGCTGCCCAGCCAATACCAAGTTGACTGAAAATCATCACAAATGGACTTTTATCCAGACCACCTAAGTCAAGCTGATTCCACGGCACCAACGATAAAAGGATCGTGAGTGAGCCAATATAGAAAATCAGAATACGGAACACGACCTGGTTAATGGCTTTGGGAATCGTCTTTTCAGGGTCTTTGGCTTCTGCAGCTGCCATACCAATCAGTTCAATACCACCGAAGGCGAACATCAGGAAGGCCAGCATATAGAATAAGCCTTCAAAGCCATTCGGGAAGAAACCACCATGTGACCAAAGATTGCTAAATGAAGAGGTTGACCCTGCATCTGCGGTCAGTAATAAATACAAACCGAAAACAATCATGGAAATAACAGCAGTCACTTTAACAATGGATAGCCAGAATTCGGATTCGCCATAAAACTTCACATTGCCGAGATTGACCAGAGTAATGACAATAAAAAAGAACAGGACTGAAGCCCATGCAGGAATATGAGGCCACCAGTAATTAATATATTTAGCAACCGCGGTAAGCTCTGTCATGGCCACCAGAATATATAAGATCCAGTAATTCCAGCCCGCCAGGAAACCGGGGAATTTGCCCCAATATTTAAAGGCAAAATGGCTAAATGATCCTGCTACAGGCTCATGTACAATCATTTCACCGAGTTGGCGCATGATTAAAAAGGCGATTAAACCACCAATGGCGTATCCCAGAATGATGGAAGGACCAGCAGATTGGATGACCTGTGCGGAACCTAAGAATAAGCCTGTCCCAATTGCACCGCCCATGGCGATCAGTTGGATATGACGGTTCTTTAAGCCACGCTGAAGTTTAGAGGACTCGTTGTTCAAAGTATTCAGCCCGACAATGTGTAAGGAAAGGATTGAAAATGGATTGTAATGGATTGAAATGTATTAGCCTAGTACAGGCTAAACAGAGCGATTGTCAAAAAATAATCATATAAAAAATATTTTATATATTTATATTTTAAATCAATAGATTAATTTTATTTTTAATTACATAAAATAAAATGATAGGAATGATAAAAAAAAGTTCGTGATGGGTTTTTTATACTTAAGTCAAGAGAAGCATATATTTGATAAAAAAATCGCTATGATGCTTTTTAGCATTTTGCTGATGATGTACAACAATGATAAATGAAAGGACTAAATAGAATGAGTTTTGCTCCACAAATCAAGATTCCAGCAACCTATATGCGTGGCGGTACCAGTAAAGGTGTGTTCTTTAAACTGGATGACTTGCCGCAAGCTGCACAGCAGGCTGGAAAAGTGCGTGATCAATTATTATTGCGTGTGATTGGTAGTCCTGATCCATACGGCAAACAAATTGATGGCATGGGTGGAGCAAGTTCAAGTACCAGTAAAACCGTGATTTTGGCCAAAAGTACGCAGCCAGATCATGATGTGGATTATTTATTTGGGCAGGTTTCGATTGATCAGCCTTTTGTCGACTGGAGCGGTAACTGCGGCAACTTAACGGCTGCTGTCGGTTCATTTGCCATTAGCAATGGTTTGGTAGATGCAGAACGTATTCCTGAAAATGGCATCTGTACAGTCCGCATCTGGCAAGTGAATATTGAAAAAACCATTATTGCCCATGTACCGATGACCAATGGACAGGTACAGGAAACCGGTGATTTTGAGCTGGATGGTGTGACTTTTCCGGCTGCGGAAGTTGCCATTGAATTTCTGGACCCGGCTGATGATGGTGACGAGGGCGGGGCCATGTTCCCGACAGGCAATGTAGTCGATACCCTGGACGTTCCAGAAATCGGAATTTTTCAGGCGACCTTTATTAATGCCGGTATTCCAACCATTTTTTTAAATGCTGAAGATATTGGTTATGAGGGCACGGAATTACAGGATGCCATCAATGGCGATGCTCAAGCCTTGGCGCGTTTTGAAACCATTCGTGCTTATGGCGCTAAGCAGATGGGTCTGATTCAGGACATTGCCGAAGCGGAAAAGCGCCAACATACGCCGAAAATTGCCTTTGTTTCCAAGCCGAAAAGCTATACATCATCCAGTGGTAAAGACATTCAAAGTCAGGATGTCGATTTACTGGTGCGTGCCTTGTCGATGGGTAAACTGCATCATGCCATGATGGGAACAGCTGCGGTCGCCATTGGTACGGCTGCCGCGATTCCTGGAACGCTGGTGAATTTGGCGGCAGGTGGCGGAGCACGTGAAGCAGTACGTTTTGGTCATCCTTCAGGAACCTTGCGTGTAGGCGCGCAAGCGATTCAGGAAAATGGACAGTGGGTAGTCAAAAAAGCTGTCATGAGCCGCAGTGCCCGAGTTCTGATGGAAGGTTGGGTCAGAATTCCAGAAGATAGCTTGAAATAGCAAACTAGATAGAGAAACTTGCGAGAAAGCAGTATCATGCTGCTTGTCATTGATCCGTAAGTTAGCTTAGCTAAAACTTAAACGATGATGACGATTCAATTCTCATGCAGATGAGGAATCGCAAGTTCTCTGTCGATGGTGACAAGAGCGTTGTATATTAGATCTAGGTATCAATTTTAATTTCCCGGACCTATTAACCAAAGCAAAGTATTCGAGGCGAATGTGTCATCTTTAACTGACGTACAAGCAAATGTATTAACCCAAGCACAGCAAAGTATTCAACAAGATTTATTAACTGCATTAGACGCATTTGCTCTTCCAGAACCACTTAAAGGGGCAGTGCATCATGCAGTGATGTTGGGCGGGAAACGGGTACGTCCTGCGCTGTGTTATGCAACCGCTGCGTTAAAACCGAATGCAAATTTTGCTGCCGTGCGCCGGGCTGCCGTCGCCATTGAAATGATTCACTGTTATTCACTGGCTCATGATGATTTACCCTGTATGGATAATGATTCCTTACGTCGTGGTCAGCCGACCTGTCATGTGGCTTTTGGTGAAGATACGGCATTACTGGCCGGTGATATTTTGCAGTCAATGGCCTTTGAAATATTAGGCAGTCGTCTGTTTGATCAAGGCCCGGCAGTTGCTCCGACCATTGTTTTAAAACAGATGCAAATCTTGGCGACTGCCAGCTCGAAAATGGTCTGTGGTCAGGTGCTGGATTTGCAGGCTGAAGGCAAGCATGTGAATCAGGACGCTTTGGAAAATATTCACCGTAATAAAACCGGTGCTCTGATTTCTGCAGCCGTGATGATGGCAGCTGTGACTGTATTTGAAGGCACCGATCCTGCCATTCCAAAACTGCGTGAATATGCGCAAGCGATTGGACTGGCTTTTCAGGTCCAAGATGACATTCTGGATATTATTTCCGATACTGAAGTCCTAGGAAAAACTGCGGGTAAAGATGAGCAGGTGGACAAATCGACCTATCCTGCACTCATGGGGCTGGAAAAAGCTCAAGCCTACGCCAAAGAATTGCATGATCAAGCCTTGAATGCTTTGGACATGTTTGCTGAAAATGCAGCAGAATTGAACCAAATTTCCCAATTTTTACTGGCGCGTAAAAGCTAAAAAGTATTTTTGTACATATAAAAAAGAGGACATCAAGTCCTCTTTTTTTTATTTTTACATTCTAAAAATTATTTAGATGCTTTATACAAGCGGTCACCTTCATCGAAACGCGTGGTGACTTCAGCTGAAGGCGCTTTACCCAGTAGGCTCACGACTACAATGGCAATCATAGAAGTAATAAAGCCAGGAATAATTTCATAAACACCGGTATCACCCAACAGGTTTTTCCAGAGAATGACTACTACAGCACCTACCAGCATACCTGCAAGTGCACCATTTAAAGTCATGCGACGCCAGAACAGGGAAAGAATAATCAGTGGACCGAAGGCTGCACCAAAACCTGCCCATGCATATGCCACCAAGCCTAAAACCTTGGATTCAGGGTTACCTGCCATCCAGATAGCAAGTAAGGCAATCAGCAATACCATGAGACGGCCAACCCAGACCAGTTCGGTTTGCGTGGCATTTTTACGCAAGAATGATTTGTAAAAGTCTTCGGTTAAGGTACTTGAACAAACCAGTAACTGGCAGCTGAGGGTACTCATCACTGCGGCCAAAATCGCAGCCAGTACAATACCGGCAACCCATGGGTTAAACAGAATTTTAGTCAGTTCCATAAATACAGTTTCAGGATTGGCCGTCACTGCACCTGCAAGTTCCGGGTGTTGCTGGAAGTAGGCAATCCCGAAGAAACCTGCTGCTACTGCACCGCCTAGACATAAAGTCATCCATGCCATACCAATACGGCGCGCATTAGGAATGGATTTCACCGAATCTGCAGCCATAAAACGCACCAAAATATGCGGCTGACCAAAGTAGCCCAAGCCCCATGCCAGCAATGACATAATCGCCACAAAGCTTAAATCGCCCATGACATTCATGGCTTGGGGACGTGCGGCTTCAAGCGCCAAGGTCATTTGAGACAGATCGGAGAAACTTAAAATCGTCACAATAGGCGTCAGCAACAAGGCAAAAATCATCAATGTCGCTTGAATAGTATCGGTCCAGCTGACCGCGAGGAAACCACCGATAAACACATAACTAATAGTGGCAATGGCACTGATCCAGAGCGCGGTGCTATAAGACAGGTCAAACATGTTTTCAAATAGACGCGCACCTGCCACCATGCCTGAAGCACAATAAATGGCAAAGAAAATCAAAATGATGAAAGCTGATGTAACACGCAAGATTTTCTTTTGGTCATTAAAACGGTTGGAGAAATAGTCTGGCAAAGTGAGGGCATTATGCTGCACTTCGGTATGCACACGAAGGCGACCGGCAACTAGCAGCCAGTTGAGCCATGCACCAATAATCAGGCCAATGGCAATCCACATTTCAGATAAGCCTGAAAGATAAATTGCACCGGGAAGTCCCATCAGCAACCAGCCACTCATATCTGAAGCACCGGCAGAGAGCGCTGTTACGAAACTACCTAAACGACGACCCCCCAAAATGTAATCAGAGAAATTGGCAGTTGCGCGATAAGCCATAAGACCAATCGCGATCATGGCGACAATATAAAAAAGAAAGGTAATTAAGGTCGGATTTAGGGAGCTCATACGGTATCCATTTACAAGGTGGACAGTAGATCGAAACAAAGGCTTATAGAAAGAAGCACAAATAATTTCAAAAAAATAACGTGAAATTTAACCATAGATTAAAAAAAAATGCTGAATTTTTTCCAGATCAAAAAAATAGACAACATAAAAGCTGTCTATCCTTCTAAAAATTATAGATTTTTAGTTATTGCGCCCCATGACACCGCGAATGGTGTTCAGGATGTCGGCAGGTAACACCACAGTCTTGGCATTATTTGACTTCGACATATCTTGTATGGCTTTGACATATTGTTCACCCAGCAGATAAGCAACCGGAATTTCCTTATCACCTACGGCTGAACTCACCATTTCAATGGCACGCTGTGAAGATTCAGCCAACACCACTTGCGCTTCGGCATCGCGGCGTGAGGCTTCGAGGCGACCATCGGCTTCTAAAATCGCAGCCTGTTTTTCACCATCTGCTTTGGTCACGGTTGCACGGCGCTGACGTTCCGCAGCTGCCTGAGCTTCCATGGCTGCCTGCATGGTGGCTGAAGGTTGGATATCCTGAATTTCTACAGTTTTCAGGGTAATTCCCCAATCGGAAATATCATCGGAAATCGCGGCTTTCAATTTGGCTTTAATGTGATCACGTGAGGAGAGGGCATCATCCAGATCCATTTCGCCGACAATAGAACGCAGTGAGGTTTGCACCAGGTTTTGAATGGCCCAGGTATAGTTTTCAATGCCGTAAACCGCTTTTTCCGGGGTGGTGATATTAATATAGGCCACCGCATTCATCAGCAGTACCGCATTGTCACGAGTAATCACTTCCTGCGAAGGAATATCCAGCACGATATCTTTGGTAGTGACTTTATAAGCCACTTCATCAATATAAGGAATGACAAAACTGAGTCCCGGTCCAAGTGTGGTATGGTATTTACCCAGACGTTGTACAATCCATTTATAACCTTGCGGAACAATCCGCACCCCTTTAAAAATGGTCACACCGGCAAAAACCAGCAGTACTAAAACAATAATTGTTCCACCAGACATCTTATTTCCTCACTTTATATATTTTCATTATTTGGATTGTGGGGTTTAACCACCAGATCATTGCCTGAAATTTCCACGACACGTACCCGATCCCCGACGCGTACAGGCGCTAAGGTACGGCAGTTCCATTCATCTGAACCCAAAACTGGCATAGGAAAACGTACCGTAATCAAGTCATGTTGCATATGGATTTGAATGACCATACCGACCTGACCGATCGTTGCTTCACGAGACAATCCGGCTTTGGTTTTATCGATCGAAAGCGGTTTGATAAATTTGAACCAGAGTAATGTGCAAAGAACGGACAAGATAATCCAGGTGATAATTTGGGTGGTGAAGCCCATCATCGGAAACATCCAGTATAAAACCCCCACCATGATGGCACCGATACCAAACCATAATGCAGCAAAAGCAGGCAGCATCAATTCAGAGAGTATGAGTAAAACACCCAATACAAACCAGTGCCAAGGTTCCAAAACAAATTCCATACATCTACTCGTGTATTGTAAAAATTGATATAGACGACTAACTGTCTATATCAATTTAGCAGATGAATAAGTCTTTGAATATTAAAAAAGCATAATTTTTAAATTCTGGATTTGGGCGCAGGTTTAAAGGCCGCGGGTGACTTTTTAAAATCGTTAATTGCCTTTTCAATAGAGCTGATTTTCAGCTGGGTGGCTTTTTCGCCTTCCAGAATAGATTCATTGCTGGCTTTTAAATCCAGGGTACCTAAATGTCCTACTTTGGGCTGAATAATCACATTGGCCTGGTTCAGTTCTTCATTGATACTTTGCTGCCCCATAATATTGATGGTCTGGTCCAGCAGGCCCCACATGTTCAGTGGCTTGTTACCGACTGGACGAGCAGAAATATCTACGGCAATCACAATATCAGCACCCATGGCTTTCGCCGTTTTTACCGGAATCGGGCTGACCAGTCCTCCATCGACATACTGTTTCCCGCCAATGGTTGCCGGGACAAAAACATTCGGGATACTGCAGGAAGCACGCACGGCCTGACCAGCATTGCCTTTAATAAATTCAGCTTTAGTGCCAGTGTCCAGACGGGTCGCAACAGCCGCAAAGCGAATCGGGAATTGTTCAATCGGTTTATTGGCAATGTGCTTGTTCACGTAATTCTGTAATTTTTGACCTTGCACCACACCTTGACTGTTCAGGGTCAAATCACGGATATCCGATTCTTTTAAAGTCAGAGCAATTTGTTGTAATTGATAAGGTGTTTTACCACTGGCATAAATACTGCCGACAAAACTTCCGGCACTGGTCCCCGTGACAATTTTGGGTTTAATGCCATGCGATTCTAAAACTTTCAGTACCCCAATATGGGCAAATCCTTTGGCACCGCCACCTCCTAAAGCTACGGCCACCACAGGCTCACGTGCTTTAAGCACAGTCGTTTGAGGAGGCGTTTTAGTCGCCTTATCACAGCCAACCAGGCTCAACGCAAGCAGACCCATGAAAGAATATTGCACAAATTTCATATTTGCAATTGGATACCAAATAGACAAAAGTGCGCACATGACAGCAGATTATGGCGATTTTGACTAGCTATTTTTTATACGATTTTGTAAAGGTTTGGCCAGCCAATCTGGATTTTTTGGAGAAAATTTACCGGTATATTGATTTAGAATCTGTTCCAGATCCTGTTCATAATTTCCTGTCGGCTGAAACACACCGAGGCAGTGAATGGCCTTGTTTTTATAATCCAGCGAAAACATCACAATCGGAATTTGGGCACCGACCGCAATACGGTAAAAACCGCTTCGAATCGCTTCCGCCTGTTTCCGTGTTCCTTCAGGGGCCATCCCGACCCAGATCTGCTCTTGGGTATGGATAAAGTCGATAATTTGCTGAGTTGTACCCTGTTGAATACTGCGATTGACCGGGACTACGCCAATCCATTGCAGCAAGGGTTTAAGCGGCGTATTAAATAAGGTGTGTTTGCCAAAAACCGTGATCTTGATTCCCAGTCCCAGTAGCGCGGTAAAGCCATGCCAAGCATCGATATTCGAGGTGTGTGGAGAAATAATCGCCACCGCTTTAGGCAGGTTGGGAAATTCACCATCAAAACTCCAGCCTTGAGCCAGAAATAATGTTTTAAAAAAATTTCGGCTCAAGTGGCTACCTCGGGCAGGCACCTGAGCGGGCAATTTCGGAAATTTCGAGCTCATGGTCGCGTATTGGATTTCCTGGCAAATCTATCGACTTTTAAATATGTTAAGCTTTTGCGAAATAAGATTCATTGGCAAAATGTTAGCCTCAATGCGGCTGGCTTGAGCAAAATCATCAATCTGGTTTTTAATCCTAAGGGCACCTTATGCCAACTACACCTCAGCTTTATATTCTGCTGTTCTCTTTATATTGGGCACAAGGTTTACCTGTTGGTTTTATGACACATGCTTTACCGGTCATTTTACGTGCCCAGGGGGTATCACTGGCACATATTGGTGGGTTTGGCTTATTGATGTTGCCGTGGTCGATTAAAATTTTCTGGGCACCATGGGTGGACCGTTTTGGCCATTCAGCATTTGGCCATTACCGCAGCTGGATTGTACCGACCCAGCTATTAAGTGTCGCTGTACTGATAGGGCTGTCGTTTCTGCCGATTCAGACATTAAATCAACCGGTTTATTTACTGACTTTTTTTGTGGCTTTACTGAGCATGAATCTGATCGGTGCAACCCAGGATATTGCCACCGATGGTCTGGCAGTCAATATGCTGAACCATCAGCAGCAACATTGGGGCAATACCTTTCAGGTGATCGGCTCAAGGCTGGGTTTCATTGTTGGTGGGGGAGCCATTTTATGGGCGCTGGACTGGCTGGATTGGCAAAGTACTTTTTTAATCTTGGCAGGACTGGTGCTACTAAATACGTTACCGATTTTAGGGCTGAAAGAACCGCAGCGATTAAAGCAGATCTCATCAAATCAGGGCACAGGAACATTTCGCTGGAACAAAATAAAAAACTATCTGGCTTATTTTTATCAAGACCAACATCTTGCTGCATGGCTTGCAGTTCTTATCACATTTAAAATTGCTGATGGTTTGGCCGGACCTTTGCTTAAACCTTTAATGGTGGATTTAGGTTTAACTTTTTCTCAAATTGGCATCTATGTGACCATGCTGGGGGCATTGGCTGCATTAACCGGGGCAGGGCTTGCCGGCCTGAGTTTGAAGTACATGTCTCGTGCCAGTGCATTGTTAAGTTTTTCTATTCTAAAAATTGTGAGCTTGGCTGCATATGCATGGCTCGCTTTTCAATATGAGTCACATGCTAACATTGAAACCTGGGTGATTTATCTGATTAATGCGGCTGAAGATATGATTTCTGCCATGTTATTGGTGGTGATGCTGACTTTAGTGATGCAATACAGCCGCAAAGCTTTGGCAGGCACCGATTTCACTTTTCAGGTGGCATTAATGGCAACGGTCAGCGGAGGACTTTATAGCCTAAGTGGAATTTTTGCTGATGTGCTGGGTTATGCCCATTATTTGCTGGCTATTACTATTATCGCAATTTTGTCTGTTGTTTTTATTTTGCGCTGGATGAGTTATGTAAATAAACAATGAGACGAGACCATTTCATAAATAGAAAACTAAAGTATTAAAAAATATATATAAATATTAAATTATTCATTTGGTAATATAAAATAAAGTTGTAACATTTGTTACAAGATAATTTGGGAATCTTAATAAATGAAAACTAAAATTGCAGCAGCGATTGCTTTAAGTGTGTTAGCCGGATCAACATTCGCAGCACCAACCTTTTATGGGGAAATTGATGCAAGTATCGACTACTTACCAGAAGATAATGCCAATACTTCTGATAAGGATGTAGTAGAAGTCAGTTCTAACAGCTCTTTCATTGGTTTAAAGGGTGAAGAAAAACTTAACGATCGTTTAAGTGCAGTTTATGCTATCGAGTGGGGTCTAAGTGCAGATGGGGATAGCACAGACTGGACTACGCGTAACCGTTTTGTCGGTTTAAAAGATGCTCAATTCGGTACCTTAAAAGTGGGTGCGCATGACACGCCACTGAAACAACTTTCAAGCCCGGTGGATAGCTTTAACAACTACGTTGCCAATAAAGCCGATATTACAGGCATCATGACCGGTGAAACTCGTGTTTCTAACGTCGTGGTGTATGAATCTCCAGCCATTGCCCTGCCTACAGGTGCAATTAAAGTAAATGCTTTATTGGCTTCTGGTGAAGATTCAGGCATTGCTAAAGGCAATGGCGCGTCTAAAACTGCTGGTCGTGGCTTAGGTGACGCATGGTCTGCATCTGTTGTTTATGACAGCCCAGTAGTTGTAGCAGGTATTGCGTATGATAAAGCGATTCCAGGCAACTTTGCCGGCCGTGGTATTTTAAATGCAGCTACGCCTGAAGTTACTGCGGCAGCAGCAGGCAGTGCGTTTGCTGCAGCAAATACAGTTCGTGCAATTGGTCGTGTAAATCTGCTCGATAATGCATTAGCACTTAAAGCACTTTACCAAACTTCTGAAGTAGAAGATGCAGCAGGCAATGAGCCACTAGCAGCGGATATCGATGATTCACAAGGCTGGTTGTTGGGTGCTGAATATAACCTTCCAACAGCTAAAGCATGGACGATAAAAGCGCAATATAGCCAAAACACCACTAGCTTTAAATCAGCAAAATCAGACTTTGATGCGCAACAAATTTTTGCAGGTCTAGATTATGCATTCAATAAACAAGTGAAAGCATATGGTTATGCAGGTTACTTGACGCTTGAACAAGGTGATTTTGAAACCAAACAACCTGTCATCGGTACAGGCTTGGAATATAAATTCTAATCAGTCCTGAATTTTTGTTTTTCCAAAAGGCGATGTAAAACATCGCCTTTTTTATTACCATTTTTTCATATTAAGTGAATTTTAAGTTTGGTAATTTAGATTAAGGCATCAGTAAAAAGATTAGCCAACAGTTATGTCAAATATAATCAGCCCTATACGCGATAAGATCAAGCCGATTTCATTAAGCCAGTTTAATTTATTGCTGGCAATCTGGCTGGGTGCGATTTTAAATTTTGCCTTTTTTCAGAAAATACAGAGTCTAACGCCATACCAAGGTCCGAAAGCCTATCTGTTTTTAATGGCAACCGTATTAGTGATTGTGGCTGTTTATAACCTGATTTTTCAGCTGATCCAGTGGAAATGGAATGCAAAAATATTTGCCACCCTATTTTTAGTGGTGGGCGGTTTTACTGCATATTTTGTCAATAGCCTGGGCGTGGTGATCTCACCTGAGCAAATTCAAAATATGATGCAAACTGATGCACGTGAACTCGGCGATTTATTGTCGTTAGAGTTTATATTGTGGACAGCTGTTTTTGTTTTATTTCCGATCTTTTGTATCAGTCTGGTTCGTATCAAAGCTGAATCTTTGCCTCGTAAAGTTACTAAAAAACTGTTGAGTGGCGTTGCCTCATTGCTGCTGATGGCTGCTTTGCTATTTCTTTTTTATGTCGATTATGCTGCGATTTTCCGGGAACATCGTGATTTAAAAGGCATGATTTCGCCGCAAAATACTATCTCGGCCACTTTGTCCTATTATCACAAATCTGCACCGAAAAAGAATTTACCTTTAATTCAGTATGGTGAAGATGCACATCTGGTTGAACCCGTAAAAGAAAATGCTAAACCTAAGCTGATGGTACTGGTGGTCGGTGAAACAGCGCGCGCAGAAAGCTTTTCCTTAAATGGTTATGCCAAAAATACCAATCCTGAGCTTTCTAAACTGGACATTATCAATTTTAATCAGGTGAGTTCATGTGGTACTGCAACAGCTGTTTCTGTTCCGTGCATGTTCTCTGGCATGCCGCGTAAAGATTATGACGAGCAGCTGGCCAGTCACCGGGAAGGACTGCTCGATATTGCTCAGCGTGCCGGCTATAAAGTGACCTGGATAGATAACAATTCAGGGTGTAAAGGTGCCTGTGACCGGGTTGAACAGTATCAGATTCCGCAACAGCTCAAAGAGAAATGGTGTGCCAAAGATGGTGACTGTTATGATGAAATTCTGGTCGACAGTCTAAAAGCTTATCTGGCTGCAATTCCTGAAACCGACAAGACTCCGCGTTTAATTGTACTGCATCAGATGGGTAGTCATGGACCTGCGTATTATCAGCGTTCTAAAGCACCGTTCCAGCCTTTTAAACCGAGCTGTGATAGCAATGCGATTCAGGGCTGTAGCAGCACAGAACTGTTGAATAGTTATGATAATTCAATTGTATATACCGACCATGTTTTAAGTTCAATCATTCAGGTATTAAAAGGCAACAGCGCTTATCAAACCGGATTCTGGTATCTGTCTGATCATGGTGAATCGACCGGAGAACACGGTTTGTATTTGCATGGCTCACCTTATGCGATTGCACCGACTCAACAAACTCATGTACCCATGCTGATGTGGTTTTCACCTGAATGGACCGAGCAAAATTCTGCGCAAATCACTTGCTTAGCCCAGCAAAAAAGCAAAGAATTAAGTCAGGATAATTTGTTCCCGAGTCTGTTAAGTTTGCTGGATGTCAAAACCCAAACCATTGATGAACAAAATAATATGTTGCAGCAATGTCAGTCAAAAAAGAAAGTATGAGTTTAACGCATGACTAAAATATTAATGATTGAAGATGATTTCATGATTGCTGAATCCAGCATGACTTTGCTGAAATATCAGCAATTTGATGTGGAATGGGTCAACAATGGAATTGACGGTTTAAAAAAACTCGCACAACAAAAGTTTGATATCGTCTTGCTCGATCTGGGCTTGCCAATGATGGATGGTATGCAGGTGTTGAAACAGATTCGCCAGCAGTGGCCGGCTTTACCGGTGCTGATTATTTCCGCACGGGATCAGCTGCAAAATCGGGTGGACGGATTAAACAATGGGGCAGATGACTATCTGATCAAGCCTTATGAATTTGATGAACTGTTGGCCCGCATCCATGCTTTATTACGCCGTAGTGGGGCAGAGTCTGCGCTTCAGGACAGTCAGCAAATTTTAAGTTATGGTGAATTGTCTTTGGATGTGGAACAGCATATTGCCAAGTTTAAAGGGCAATATATTGACCTGTCCAATCGTGAATGGGCGATTTTGATTCCTTTGGTCAGTCATCCAAACAAGATATTTTCTAAAGCCAATTTAGAAGATAAATTGTATGATCTTGATAGCGAAGTGAGCAGCAATACCATCGAAGTGTATGTGCATCACTTACGTGCCAAACTCGGTAAAGATTTTATTTGCACCATTCGTGGCTTAGGTTATCGGCTGGGACAACTATAGAATCAGCTCACAATAAAATCAGCTATAAGGTCAGAAACTGGTGCAGTCACAGTATTCATTAAAAAAACGCCTGATTATTTATGTTTCTGTTTTTAGTATTGCTTTAGGATGCTTGCTGATTTTTTCCGCTTACCGCATTGCACTGCAAGAAATTAATGAAGTGTTAGATGCACAGATGCAGAATCTGGCAGAACGTGTCGCGCAGCATGATCCAGAACCGGTACAAAGCCAGTTTGATCAAGCCAGGCATTATCACGAAGAAGACCTGTTTGTGGATGTCTGGTCCTATGCACGCGAAGAGCATAAAACCCATGCCATGAATTTATTGGTTCGTCCTGTGAAAAAAGCAGGATTTTACACCCATAAAACTGCACAAGGAGTTTGGCATACTTACGTCCTGCCTTTAAAAAATTATCAGGTACAGGTTAGCCAGCAGCAATCGACACGGCAGCATTTAGCCTTGGAACTTGCCGGCAGTATGTTTATTCCTTATTTACTGTTTATGCCCTGCGTCATCTGGGGGCTCAGCTGGATTATCAGTCGCAGCTTGCAGCCTTTGGATGATTTCAAAGCTGAATTGGCGCAACGCGATTCGGAAGAACTAAGTGCCATTCAATCAAATGCTTATCCGCTTGAAATTGTGCCGACCATTACCGAAATGAATCATTTGTTTGAGCGGATTTCCTCTGCCCAGCAGGAACAGCGACAGTTTATTGCCGATGCCGCACATGAGCTTCGCACACCCATCACCGCATTAAATTTACAGATGCAAATTCTGTTAAAACAGTTTCCGGATGCTCAGGAACTACAGAATTTGAGCAAAGGGTTAATCCGGATCCAACATCTGGTCAGTCAGTTGCTCAATCTGGCGAAACAGGATGCTTCCATTCTAGAGGTGGAAACCAAACAGAATTTCTCACTAAATCAGGTCGCCGTGAATTGCGTGGAACAGCTGATTAATCTTGCCATGCAAAAAGAAATTGATTTAGGTATGGAACGTCAGGAAGATGTATTGCTGTATTGTCAGGAATCTGCGGTACATTCCATTATTTTTAACCTGATTGATAACGCGATTAAATACACGCCTAATCACGGCGTGATTAATGTGTCTGTATTTAAGCAGGATGGTTTTGCCATGATTCAGGTTGAAGATAGCGGACCCGGAATTGCTTCAGAACTGTATGAAAAAATTCTGAAGCGCTTTTATCGCGTGCATCATCACCTGGAAATAGGCAGTGGTCTGGGGCTTTCTATTGTAGATAAAGCCACAGAACGACTCGGCGGTAAGATTTCATTTTCCAAGAGTGCCAGCTTGGGTGGCTTGCAGGTCAATGTACAATTGCCACTCTAGCAGATCACTTCTCTTAGATAATGGGTTCTAGCAGATAGGTGTAAGTAGTTAAACTTTCTCGGCTGCTTTATCCATGCTTTGGCTTGGATTAAATCTTTTATAATTGAGTAGATAAAAGCTGACATTGACGAGCCAGATAATCCAGGCAGTCCATAAGTTATGACTGAGAAAATGTGCTCCGCGCATCATTTGCGCCCAACCCATGGCAAAACCTAAAATAAGCCCCGAGATCAGAAAAAAATAGGCACGTTTTTTATCGGAAAGCCTAAATACAAAAAATCCGGCCATCAATGCAAAGCCGGTAGATGCATGTCCTCCTGGGAAACAGTGACCTTTAGTGGCAGAAAAATCCCAGAAAAAACCTTGATGGGTAGGAATGGTGATATTCCACGGACAGGCATGGGCAGACTGCGATTTTAATAAGCCAATCAGTGACGTTGAAAGGATGACCAGCCAAAAGAAATAACCATA
>DFAM01000019.1:0-22505 GCA_002365595.1 Acinetobacter sp. UBA3106
ATATTGACCTTGGTCACCATTTAGCGCAGCAAGAGCTGAACCACGGATGATTGGAGTGTCATCACCTGGGAAGTCATAAGTAGAAAGAAGTTCACGAACTTCCATTTCTACCAATTCAAGCAATTCTTCGTCGTCTACAAGGTCACATTTGTTCAAGAACACAAGGATGTAAGGTACACCTACTTGGCGAGACAAAAGGATGTGTTCACGAGTTTGTGGCATAGGACCGTCAGTCGCAGCACATACAAGGATTGCACCGTCCATCTGAGCAGCACCAGTGATCATGTTTTTAACATAATCGGCGTGTCCCGGGCAGTCTACGTGAGCGTAGTGACGAGTTGGAGAATCGTATTCTACGTGTGAAGTATTAATTGTAATACCACGTGCTTTTTCTTCTGGTGCAGAGTCAATTGCTGCGTAATCTTTCGCTTCACCGCCGTAAGTTTTTGCACAAATAGTTGCAATCGCAGCAGTTAAAGTTGTTTTACCATGGTCGACGTGACCAATTGTACCCACGTTAACGTGTGGTTTGTTACGTTCGAACTTAGCCTTAGCCATGAGATCTTCCTTATTAAACTACTTATGGAGGGTTAGCTCCATAAGTGATTTTGGTTTTTAACTATGAATTAGTTTGGGCTTATAGTAATCGAAAGATTACTCGTCGTCACCTTTTTTACCACCAGACTGGAACTTAGAAATGATGCCTTCAGCCACGTTACGTGGAGTCTCTGCATATTTAGCAAATTCCATAGAGTAAGTCGCACGACCTTGAGACATAGAACGCATTTGAGTCGCGTAACCAAACATCTCAGCCAATGGAACTTCAGCACGGATTGCTTTAGTACCACCAGGTAAATCGTCCATACCTTGAACCATACCACGACGACGGTTTAAGTCACCCATGATATCGCCCATGTAGTCTTCTGGAGTTTCTACTTCAACTTTCATGATAGGTTCAAGAAGGATAGGATCCGCTTTCATGAAACCGTCACGGAAGGCATAAGAACCTGCCATTTTGAACGATAATTCGTCAGAATCGACATCGTGGTAAGAACCGTCGAACAATGTAGCTTTAATGCCCACAACTGGGTAACCAGCCAAGACACCATTCTTCATACGTTCTTGAATACCTTTGTCAACTGCACCGAAGAATTCTTTAGGTACTACACCACCTACAACTTCTTCAGCGAATTCGTATTCTTTACCAGCGTCAGTATCCATCGGTTCTAAACGTACATATACGTGACCGAATTTACCTTTACCACCAGTTTGACGTACGAATTTACCTTCTTGCTCAACAGTCTTTTTGATTGTTTCGCGGTAAGCTACCATTGGTTTACCAATGTTTGCTTCAACGTTGAATTCACGTTTCATACGGTCAACAAGAATGTCAAGGTGAAGCTCACCCATACCGGCAATAATTGTTTGACCAGATTCTTCGTCTGTGCGAACACGGAACGATGGATCTTCTTTAGCCAAACGACCTAAAGCGATAGACATTTTTTCTTGGTCAGCTTTAGTCTTAGGCTCTACAGCTAAAGAAATTACTGGCTCAGGGAATTCCATACGCTCTAGAGTGATGATGTTTTTCTCATCACAAAGAGTATCACCAGTGGTAACGTCTTTAAGACCTACACATGCAGCGATATCACCAGCGCGGATTTCTTCAACGTCTTGACGATCGTTTGCGTGCATTTGCACGATACGGCCGATACGTTCACGTTTAGATTTCACTGGGTTATATACTGGGTCGCCTTGTTTAAGCACACCAGAATAAACACGTACGAAAGTCAAGTTACCTACGAATTTGTCATTCATGATTTTGAACGCTAACGCAGAGAACGGAGCTTCGTCAGATGCTTCACGAACAGCTTTAGTTTCAGCTTTATCGTCAAGGATACCTTCGATTGCTTTAACTTCAGTTGGTGATGGCAAGAATTCAATTACAGCATCCAACATACGTTGAACACCTTTGTTTTTGAACGCTGTACCACAAAGCATTGGTTGAATTTCACAAGCCAAAGTTTGAGCACGAAGACCTGCAACGATTTGTTCTTTAGTCAAATCGCCATTGTTCAGGTATTCATCCATCAACTCTTCAGAAGCTTCAGCCGCAGCTTCCACCATGTTGGTGCGCCATTCTTCAGCAGTTTCTTGAAGTTCAGCAGGAATTTCACCGTATTCGAATTGCATACCTTGAGAAGCTTCATCCCAGATGATCGCTTTCATTTCGATCAAATCGATAACGCCGGTGAAGTTTTCTTCAGCGCCAACAGGAATCACTACAGGTACAGGGTGTGCGCCCAAACGGGTTTTCATTTGTTCAACAACACGGAAGAAGTTGGCACCAGTACGGTCCATCTTGTTCACGAATGCCAAACGAGGCACTTGGTATTTGTTAGCTTGACGCCATACAGTTTCAGACTGAGGTTGTACACCACCTACAGCACAGTAAACCATACACGCACCGTCAAGAACACGCATAGAACGTTCAACTTCGATTGTGAAGTCTACGTGTCCCGGGGTGTCAATTACGTTAATACGGTGTTCTGGGAATTGTTTACCCATACCAGACCAGAAACAAGTTGTAGCAGCAGAAGTAATGGTAATACCGCGCTCTTGCTCTTGTTCCATCCAGTCCATTGTTGCTGCACCATCATGTACTTCACCAATTTTGTGAGATACACCTGTGTAGAACAAAATACGTTCAGTAGTCGTGGTTTTACCAGCATCGATGTGAGCTGAAATACCAATATTACGGTAACGAGAAATTGGGGTTTGACGAGCCATGATTTCTTGCATTCCTAAATTTTGTAGTTTAAAACAGGACGCTTTAAGCTGCAGAACAGCTTAAAGCGATTCGATGACAATTCAGTAGAAACTGATTTACCACCCTCCTGAATAGGGGCTGTTTTATCCGCTTAGAAACGGTAGTGAGAGAAGGCTTTGTTGGCTTCAGCCATACGGTGCACATCTTCACGTTTTTTAATCGCTGAACCCTTACCTTCAGCTGCATCAAGCAACTCGCCAGCAAGACGTAAAGCCATTGTTTTTTCAGAACGCTTAGCAGCAGCGTCTACTAACCAGCGCATAGCTAGGGCAGTACGACGGGATGGGCGTACTTCCATAGGCACTTGATAAGTAGCACCACCAACACGGCGTGCTTTAACTTCGACCATAGGACGAACTTTTTCAAGAGTAGTCTCGAAAAATTCAACTGGGTCTACTTTAGATTTTTCTTGAACGCGGTCTAAAGCACCGTAAACGATACTTTCAGCAATAGATTTTTTACCATCTTGCATTACGTGGTTCATGAATTTAGCGATTGTTTGGCTGCCGAACTTAGGATCCGGAAGGATTTCACGGGCAGCGACTACGCGACGTCTTGGCATTTTAATACACCTATAAATATGACACTTCAGGTTTATCCAGCATGAGTACAAAGTGTCATGTACTGTTCGCTGGCCTTACTACACGTCGCTTGAATTTCACAAAATTAAATGCAGAAATCAGACAAGCGAGACGATAAAGGATTGCGGTTCTACGTTCTTAAGAAGCTAATCTGAAAAGATTATTTCTTAGGACGTTTAGTACCATATTTAGAACGTGACTGGTTACGATCTTTAACACCAGCGCAGTCTAAAGAACCACGAACGGTATGGTAACGTACACCTGGTAAGTCTTTAACACGACCACCACGGATAAGCACAACACTGTGCTCTTGTAGGTTATGGCCTTCACCACCGATATAGCTTGATACTTCAAAACCAGAAGTTAAGCGAACACGGCAAACTTTACGCATTGCTGAGTTAGGTTTTTTAGGTGTAGTTGTGTAAACACGTGTACAAACACCACGACGTTGTGGACAAGCCTTCAACGCAGGAACTTTTGATTTTTCAATCAAAGTCGTACGACCCTTACGGATCAACTGATTTGTTGTTGCCATTTGGCAATTCTCCCGTTAATAAAAAGCCTCAAAAAAATACCACTTTTTGAGGGCACACAATTGTAAGCTAAGATAGAAAAATGGTCAATATTCGAGACTATGTCAAATATTGACCACTCAGCTATATATTGGTCAGTAGACGCTTTTTTAAAGACTCAATTCCAGACTTTTATGCACTCTATTTTGTAACTTTTTTCTTCGTTGGCTTAGGTGCTTCATTCTGTTCAGATTCTGCAGCAGCAAGTTGCTCAGTTGCAGTATTCACTCCTTCAGTATCTGCCTGGCTATCTTCGTCTATTTCCGACTCATCTACCGGTATAGCGGGTTTTTGCGGTTCAACCTGTGCATGCGGCTCTACCATTTGTTCAGCCAAATCCTCCAGTCCTTGTTCTACTCGCTGATCTTTGCGCTCGTCATCTAGGCTTACATCATCGGCTTTCTTTTTAATGGTGACTTTGGCAATAGCCTCATTTCCTTCCACCGGAATGTCCTGATCAAGTTTGAGCTCACCTGGATTTAGTTCACTTTTAGTAAAAGGATTTAATAATTTTGGCGTTGCCTGTGCCAACAATTCCATGGATTTCTCATAAGCTGCGACAGGAGATAAATCCACTCCTTCATGCTGTTGCAAATAGCTTCTGGCATTAGAAAATATTTGCTGCGCTTTCTGGTTGACCTCTTCCACCATTTTCCAGCTATAGGCTGCACTTATACCCGCTCCTGCAACTGGAGTTAACTTACTGATCAATGAAACTTTAGGCAGATGATTTAACCAGTGCCATTTCATTTCACCATTTTCATTGACCAGCCATTTTTTGAGTGGCTCCGCATTATTACTGGAACCCAGCAGGTTTTGTAATTGCGCGGTATCATTGCTTTGCAGCATATTCGACACCATTTTTAGCGCCATCAATACACTCTGTTTTTCAGCAATCTGACTCAAGTCAATTTGTTTAAATACAAACTGAACAATATCGTGTTCCGTATCTTTATTCAGCTCAAAGCCATAGGCACGTCCTACCTGATAAATCGTGCGTAAAGACATAATCAATGACAAAGGCACATCAATCGCTGAACCGAGCACACCTGTAGCGCCTGTGACCGCGCCCTGTATAGAAGCGATCCACTTGTTCTGTTCTGCCAATGCCTGACTTACCCGCTTAGAACGATCCACGTCTTGGGTCAGTTCCTGTAAATCTTTTGCTCCAGCCTGATCCAACACAGCATCTACAGAACTCAGATTTGAAGTGAACTGATTTAAATGTTCAAAGAAATAGTCTGATAATTTGTCTGAAAAATCCGGTGAAACAAACTGCGCCACACGATTGACCTTATTATACTGACGACCCAGCAATTGTCTGGATACATTGGGCAAATACTCACGTATCATTTGTTGTGGATTATCATATTTCCTGGCTTCAAATACGCTTGGAGAACGGGCACTTCCTTCGACAACATGACCATTCTTCAAGGCCCCGGAAGCCTTGCCAGTACGCTCGGTAGCCGCATGACTCAGGGCATTCATTCCTGTTGCACTGATCTTTTTAGCCACTCCCAAAGCATTTGAGATGAATCCACCTGAATGTTTATTATTGGTATCCGCCATTCTTTTACCCTCGTCTTCTATTCTTACAATTATTGATAAATACTAGGTATAGTCTAAGTTTATCTCAATATGATTGTGTATCTTTTAGTTAATTGTTCCGTTTAAACATTACAGATACATACAGTCGAAATAGGCATAATATTTGCCATAAGAATTCAAAAACCTTTCTGCTATGATGAATGCAACTGAAAAACCTGGGTAATACGTTGGATTGAGGTTTTTACTTTTCTCCCTGAATCAGCGGCTTTTACTCAAAATATCACCATATAAGGGATCTGTAGATGAAACGTGTTGTAATCACTGGCATGGGTATCAACTCATGCATTGGTAACTCTTTAGAAGATGTCACTCATTCTTTACAAAACGGGATTTCTGGAACACGTTTTAACCCGACTTATGCAGAATTAAACTTTAAGAGCCATGTCAGTGCAGCAGCTGAACAAGATTTTGACAACATTGACCGCAAATTAAAACGCTTCATGGGCGTTTGTGCCATGTATGCCTACAACTCGGCACTTGCTGCGGTAGAACACGCAGGTTTAAGCGTTGAAGATTTAGCCGGCAACCCACGTTACGGTATTACCGGTGGTTCAGGTGGTGGTTCAACTGCCTCTGTCATTGAAATGAACGAATTATTGCAAACCAAAGGTGCACGTAAAGTGGGTCCTTTCTTTGTACCGCGTAACATGACCAACACCATTACTGCAAACGTAGGTGTAGCATTTAAATTACAAGGCGTTGCACACTCCATTACCAGTGCATGTGCCACTTCTGCCGATGCCATTGGTTATGCCTACAACCTGATTCAAATGGGTAAACAGGATTTAATGCTGGCTGGCGGCGGTGAGGAAGATCACTGGTCACAAAGCTTGTTGTTTGATGCTATGGGCGCGCTTTGCTCTAAATATAACGACAGTCCTGAAACAGCATCTCGCCCTTATTCTGCCGATCGTGATGGTTTCGTGATTGCCGGTGGTGGTGGTTTCGTGGTGCTTGAATCACTTGAACACGCACAAGCCCGTGGTGCCAAAATTCTTGCTGAAGTTGTCGGCTACGCAGCTAACTCGGATGGTGCTGATATGGTTGCACCAAGCGGTGAAGGTGCAACACGCTGTGTACTGATGGCTTTAGAAGAAGCCAAACAACACGGTGTAAATAAAATTGATTATGTAAACACACATGGTACATCGACTCCTGCTGGTGACATCACAGAATTGAAAGCCATGGAACGTGCATTTGGTGAAGGTCAGGTGCCTCCATTGAGCTCGACCAAGTCAATGACCGGTCACAGCCTGGGTGCTGCCGGTGTACAGGAAGCGATTTATTCGGTTCTGATGATGCAAAATGACTTTATTGCACCAAACATCAACGTGACTGAACTAGATGAAGGTGCAAAACCGTTTGATATCGTACTTGAAAAACGTGACGCAAAATTGAATACTGTGATGAGTAACAGTTTCGGTTTTGGCGGTGTAAATGCCTGTCTCGTTTTCAAAAAATGGGAAGGCTAAGCTAAGAAATGTTGATCATTCAATCATGGATGATCAACTTCTGCCACACTGCCCTTAAAAGGGTGAATAGATGGATGCTCCTTCTGATGCTTTCTTGTGGGTAAAAGCATTACATATTATTGCTGTAGTTTGCTGGTTCGCCGCTTTGTTCTACCTGCCACGTTTATATGTTTACCATGCCATGAGTGAAGATGCGGTAAGTCACCAACGCTTCCAGATTATGGAGCGTAAATTGTACCGCGGCATCATGTGGCCAGCGATGGTGGCAACGCTGATTACGGCACACTTCCTGGTGGATTGGGGTGATGCCACCCGGCACTATCATGACGCACTCTGGTTTTACCTGAAAGTCGGATTGGTGGGCTTATTGGTGATTTACCACTTTGTCTGTGGTTATTACCGTAAGAAACTGATCGATAACCCGCATTATAAGTCACACAAATTCTGGCGCTTCTTTAATGAAATGCCAACGCTCATTTTATTCGCAGTGGTGATCTTGGTGGTGGTTAAACCCATGTTCTAAGCATCAAAAAAAAGCCCTCAATCTAAGTAATGCCAGTCAGTTAAGAAATTGACTGGCATTTTCTTTTTTAAATTCATGACTGTAGTTGATATGTGGAAAAGTCATCCGCAACTGTTTGAGGCCGGACTACATTAAAAAATGATTGTTTCTGCGACAAATTTTCTAGTTGATAGAGGCTGACGAATTTTGCGGATGACAAATGCCTTTGGTTACTTTGGGCGAAACCAAAGTAACAAATGAGCTACAAGGGTTTGATTTTAAAAGGTAAGACTCCGCCATAAATTATTAAAAAATTAAAGAGTTTATTTCTAAACTCCTTAACTGATCAGTATTACTAAATCGAAGGCTTTTTATATCTTAAAGAAACTATATCTGAGAGAAACTTAGTTCAACATTTCCTGATTGCGTTTCAGTATTTCCTTGTTGCGTTTATGCATCCGTGGTTTATACAGCAGCTGATAGGTGACTGCCAAAATAATCAGCCAAATCGGACTGATCATTAGGGCACGTAAGGTATCGGCTTCCAGACTTAAAATAATCAAAGTAAAGAACAAGAATACCAGTACCACATAAGACATCCAGATTCCGCCCGGCATTTTAAAGGTTGACTTGGCATGCAGCTCCGGACGCAGTTTACGGTAACGGATATAGCACACCATAATGATGCTCCAGATACTGATAAACAAAATCACGCACAGCGAACTTGCTAAAGTAAAGGCTTCAACCGTATTCGGTACAAAGTATTGCAGCGCGGCGCCCGCCATAATAAAGGCACAAGAGAACAATAAGCCTTTTGCAGGCACGGCACGCTTAGACAACTGCGCCAGCTTTTGCGGTGCTTGGCCTTCTCGCGCCAAACCGAACAGCATGCGCGATGTTGAAAACACGCCACTGTTCATGGAAGACATGACCGAAGACAGCACCACCAGATTCATGATAATGGCTGCTGCCCCAATGCCTGCATGCATGAACAGCGACACAAACGGACTTTGATCCGCAGGAATCTGGTTCCACGGGGTCACCGACATTACGATGAACAGCGACAAGACATAGAACAAAATAATCCGGGTTGGAATGGCGTTGATTGCTTTAGGCAGGTTTTTTTCAGGGTCCTGGGTTTCTGCCGCCATGGTTCCAATCAGTTCCACGCCCACAAAAGCGAACAAGGCAATCTGAAAACCGGCCAGGAATCCGCTGCCGCCTTGCGGGAACATGCCGCCATGTGACCAGACATTGCTAAAGCTGGCAAGCGAACCACTGGGTGCATAAAAATGGTTAAACACCATAAAGCCACCAATACCAATCAGCCCGAGAATGGCCAAAATCTTGATAAGGGCAAACCAGAATTCAATTTCACCGAACAGACGCACAGCGAGCATATTAATCCCGAGCACCAGCAACACGCAGGCCACACTGATCATGGCCTGTCCTGATGGGGTAAAAGCCATACCTTCAGGCAGCCAGAAACCAAGATAGTTGATAATGGCAGCCAAGTCTGCGATGCCGACCAGCACCCAGCCGAGCCAATACGACCAGCCGATATAGTAGCCTGCACCCGGACCAATCAGGTCATGCGCCATGTCGATAAAGGATTTGTAGTGCAGGTTAGAGAGTAAAATTTCACCTAATGCGCGCATCAGGAAAAAGAACATGGTACCGATGATCATGTAGATCAATAAAATTGAAGGCCCAGCCAGGGAGATAGTTTTGCCTGAGCCCATAAACAGGCCTGTCCCAATCGCGCCACCAATGGCAATGAGTTGCAGGTGACGGTTGGACAGTTTTCGTTGTAATTCATGCGAGGATGCCTGGACATCGTCTGCTCGTGGTGTAGTGGTCATAACTGAACATCCTTTTAACATACGATTGCGTGTAAACCATGTGCTTTACATTGCCAGTCATCCCAACCAGCGACATTTACACGCTAGGCAACAAAGCCGTCGCAACCGCTTTGCTGCCATACGGGGAGATTTTTTACATTAAGGCTGTGCCGCCGTCACAGCAATTTCAATCAACCAGTCCGGATTGACTAAATCTGCCTGAATGGTGGCACGTGAAGGAGGAGTACAACCTTTCATCCAGTCAATCCAAAGGGTATTGACGGTTGAAAAGTCAGCGAGATTTTTAATATAAAGCTGTGCAGACAGCAGCCGGGATTTATCCGTTCCAACCAAAGCCAGCAGTTCATCAATCGTGGCTAAAATTTCACGGGTTTGACCGGCCACATCATTATCGGTATTTTTCGGCACCTGTCCAGAAAGATAGACCACCTGATTAAATACCGTCACAGCGCTCATGACATCATTACTGTTGAATTTTTGAATGTTGTCAGCTGACATATACATTTCCTTGTATCAATAATTTGAATAAATAATCTGATTTTCAAGAACTTAATCTTGAACAAAATTGACTCTGGCCGTGACTGCACACATCAGCTCATAGCCAATGGTGCCTGAACCTGCTGCGACCTCATCAATACTGAGTACAGCCCCTTGGGAGGATTTCCCCCAGAGCACCACCTCACTACCCACGCCCGCATCAGAAATAGTCGTTAAATCCACCGCCAACATATCCATACTGACGCGACCGACTAAATGACTGCGCTGACCATTGACCAAGATTGGCGTTCCGGTTTTGCTCAGACGCTGATAGCCATCGGCATAACCGCAAGCCACAATGCCAATACGCATCTCCTGCTCGGCAACAAACCTCGAGCCATAACCGACACTATCACCCGCTTTAAGCTGTTGCACGGCAATGATTTCACTGCGCAGACTCATCGCAGGCTGCAAATTCCAGTCATCAATCGTATGTGCAGGGAAATCGGGAGAACTGCCGTACAACATGATTCCGCTACGGATCACATCTGAATTTAAGTCTGCATGGCGAAGAATGGCAGCACTGTTACATACGGAACGCGCGCCCGGTAAATCCTGTGTGATGGCATCGAAGATTTGACACTGATGTTCAATGCCGTCGCGTCCTAAACGCTCACCGTCTGCATCGGAGAAATGCATCATGTGAGTGATGCTTTTAATGTTAGGCAGTTGAGATAATTGTTGCCAGATGTCACGGTAATGAACAGCCGCAAAACCCAGACGGTTCATGCCACTGTTCATTTTTAAATACACATCAAACTGCGCTGCTCTGGGGAATCGGGCCAACCATTCAATCTGATATTGGCTATGGATAGTGAAACTCAAATTCAGCTCATCACAGTCAAACAGGTCTTGCTCGGAAAAAATGCCTTCAAGCAATAAGATGGGGCCTTTCCAGCCTAGGGCACGAATGCGTTTCGCCTCTGCCAAATCGAGCAGTGCAAAACCATCGGCAGACTTGAAAGCTTGATAAACGCGCTCAATACCATGACCATAGGCATTGGCTTTCACCACCGCATAGACTTGGCTATTCGGCATTTTGGTACGGGCAACATCTAAATTGTGCTGCAGTGACTGGCTATGAATCACTGCAGTAATGGGACGTGGCATGTTGTTCTTCCTTGAATCTATATGTCCGAATATGTCTTAGGCAGCTGAAGGATAACGTTGGATCGATAGACCTTCGGTACTGATATCCGGTTGATGATTCATGACCAGGTCACTGATGAGCTTGCCTGAACCGCAGGCCATGGTCCATCCCAGCGTGCCGTGACCGGTGTTGAGGAACAGGTTTTTAAAACGCGTTGCGCCGATAATCGGGGTAGAATCCGGCGTCATTGGACGCAAACCGGTCCAGAAGGTTGCTTCTGCCAGGTTTCCACCCGGGAATAAATCCTTAGTGACCATTTCCAGAGTTGCACGGCGGTCCTGATTCAGACCATGATTAAAGCCACTCAGTTCAGCCATACCTCCAACGCGGATACGCTGGTCAAAACGGGTAATTGCAATCTTATAAGTCTCATCCAGCACCGTAGACTGCGGTGCAAATGCAGGGTCGACAATTGGAATGGTGAGTGAATAGCCTTTCACCGGATAAACCGGCAGGTTCAGCTGCAACGGTTTGAGGAAATCACGTGAATAACTGCCAAAAGCCAGGACATAACGGTCTGCGGTGAGGACTTGTCCATTTACCACCACACCTTTGATGTCATCGCCTTCAACCACCAGTTTTTCGACGTTTTGGTTGAACTTAAACTCTACACCGAGCTCTTTGGCCAAGTTTGCCAGCGCATTGGTAAATAAGTAGCAGTCGCCGGTTTCATCATTTGGCAGATGCAGGCCACCAACCAATTTATCTGTGGCAAATTCCAAAGCCGGTTCCACTTTGGCTAGATCATCTTTGAGCAAGAGTTCATGCTCAACACCACATTCTCTTAACACCTGAATGTCACGTTGCACCATGTCTAGTTGCGCTTCATTACGAAAAACTTGCAAAGTGCCTTTAGAACGGTTTTCATAATGAATGCCAGTCTCTTTACGCAGCTCTCTGAGGCAGTCACGGCTATATTCCGCCACCCGCGTCATACGCTCTTTATTAATTGCATAACTGTGTGGATTGCAGTTCTTGAGCATCTGCGCCATCCACTGTAATTGCCACATGCTGCCATCCATATTGATGGCGAGCGGTGCATGATGCTGGAACATCCATTTGACTGCTTTAAATGGAATACCTGGCGCCGCCCACGGGGTCGAATAACCCGGCGAAACTTGACCCGCATTGGCAAAACTGGTTTCTTCAGCTGGACCCGCTTGACGGTCCAGGACAGTAACGGTTGCTCCCTGTTGTGCGAGGTAATACGCACTTGCAACGCCAATGACACCACTACCTAAGACAATTACACGCATTGCTTATCCCTAACGCATATTAGTTTATTTCACTAGTATATTTTTTGATTGATAGTTTTTTTCACTGTTTTAAGCACTATAATCTAGGTAATTTGATAGTTTTGTCGCGAAAAAATTCTAAAAAAAGGAAAATCATAATGCGTAAACTAGACCGTATAGATCAGCAGATTTTAGATATTTTGCAGCGCGATGGACGGATTGCGATTAGCGAATTGGCGTCTCGCGTTAACCTGTCTACCACGCCCTGTTCGGAGCGGGTTAAACGTCTGGAACGCGATGGCATCATCATGGGTTATTACGCGCGGCTGAACCCGCAATTGGTCGATCGCAACTTGCTGGTGTTTTTAGAAATCAAACTATCGGCCAAATCAGGCGATGTGTTCGATCAGGTGGCACGTGACTTGGTGGAAATTCCTGAAGTACTGGAATGTCACCTGATTTCAGGTGAGTTTGATTATCTGGTCAAAGCCCGCCTCAAAGAAATGAGTGCCTATCGACGTCTTTTAGGTGATCTGCTGAAAAAGCTTCCCTCCTCCGCTTCCTCACACAGTTATATTGTGATGGAAGAAGTGAAGGAAAGTTTTTATCTGGATTTGCGTTAACGGTCCAAAAAGCTTGATTCAGGGGAGATACTAAAGGAACTACTTGCTTGAATTGAGTGATCAAAAAAATTGAAGCAGATCGGAAAATTTGGCTATCCGTGCTTTAGGTTTTGCCTGAGTCAGTTCTGCGTCAGAACCATAACCATAGTCCACTGCAATCGTGTCTATACCATTGCTGCGAGCGCCAAAAATATCATGCTCGCGATCACCCACCATCACACATTCAGCTGGATCTAACTTTTCCTTTTCAAGAATATAGGCAATCAGCTCCGCTTTATTGGTACGCTCACCATTCAGCTCACTGCCATAGGCATATATAAAATATTGCAGTAAATCAAAATGTTCCAAAATCTGTTTGGCATAGATTTGAGGTTTTGCCGTAGCCAAATACAAACGAAAACCCTTTTGCTGTAAGGTTTGCAAAGTTGCAGCTACATCTTCAAAAACATGATTTTCATATAAACCCGTCACAGCAAAACGTTCGCGATAGCCCATCAGGGCCTGTTCAGCCAGAACATCATCCACTGCAACATTTAAAATTTTCGCCAAAGATGCCTGCAAGGGTGGGCCAATAATCCAGTCGATATTGACATCATCGGCAATCGGATGCCCCACTTTGGCCAAACCGTAACGTGCCGAAGTGGTAATCCCCACTTTGGGATCAGTTAATGTGCCATCTAAATCAATCAAAATATTCTTAATCACCAACCGATCCTTCAACTTAAATTTTTACTTAACAAATACTATCGAGACTTGGCTCAAAGTTGCCTATACTAACGCAAATTTTACGAATGAAGGACTTCATTGTGCGCCCTACTGTACTTTGCTTTTCTGGTTTAGATCCATCCGGTGGAGCTGGCTTGCAGGCAGATATTGAAGCGATTGGTCAAAGTGGTGCACATGCGGCAATTGCCTGTACTGCCCTGACCATTCAAAACTCGCAACAGGTGTTTGGCTTTGAAGCCACTTCAAAAGAATTACTCTTGGCTCAGGCGCATGCAGTGGTGGGAGATTTACCGATTAAATGCGTGAAATCCGGCATGTTAGGAACCACGGACAATATTGCCGCTTTAGCCGAATTTCTACGTGAACATCCTGAATATTTATATGTGCTGGATCCGGTACTGGTAGCCAATAGTGGCGGTTCTTTGGGCGATCAAGCCACACTGGTCAAAGCTTTTGTCGAACTGATTCCGCTTGCGACTGTGCTGACGCCGAATACGGTAGAGCTTCGTGCATTAACCGGGATTAAAGATATCGACCAGGCCACAGCCCAGCTTTTTGCCATGGGTGCCAAAGCCGTTTTAGTAAAAGGCGGACACGAAGCTACTCCCGACTATATCCGCAATGCTTTATTCATCAATGGTGAACTGGTGTCTGAAACCCGCTGCCCTCGCCTTGAAGGTGAATATCACGGTTCAGGTTGTTCACTGGCAAGCTTCATTGCCGGCCGTTTAGCGCAAGGTGATGATCTAAAACAGGCCGTCAACCATGCCGAAACCTGGCTGTTTGGGGTACTTAAAAAAGCAGAATCACCTGTACCGAATGGCCAGAAAATTCCTAAGCGCTTTTAAAACAGTCAGCAATTGAAGCCTGAGATCAGTTCATTCAGGACTAATTTTAGATAAATTATAGACTTTTCGTTATTACAAAAAATAAAGCATGTATTACTACATGCTTTATTTCATTTACCTATTCAGACTAGGCAATCAGTTCCTTAATTCTGGTGGTTGAGCCGTTGTTTCTCACTGACTCTATGCCTTTTTCACGGGATTGATCGCTCGAATATAATTGGCTGATACCAATAATCTGATGATTCACCGCCTTTAATTTAAAATAAGGCTTACCATTTTTGGCTTCTAAGCGTTCATAACGGCTCTCATTCAGGCTATTTCTCTGAACCGATTCAATACCAATGTGTACAGAGGCTTTTGCCTTATATAATTCACTGGTGAGAATAACTTCTCCATTTCGCGCTTTTAATACAAAACGATACTGTCCGTCGTCTACTTGACTGATTTCATACCATCCGGCCATGTTGAATCCCCTTTATTATTGTTAATTTATAAGAACTTCATTATTTTTGTTTTTCAGCAAATCTTTTTTTATAAAATATAAATAAATTTCAGTTTTCAAATGTGGTTATTTTGTAATCAATAGTATCTTTAAGCCAAATACCATAAAAACTGATCTTACTCAGCTAAATTTGGCTTAAATTCATTAAATCCAAATAAATATCAACAGGATAAATAAAAATTTAGGCTCTTGACCTTTATCAGCTTTTAGATAATTTTCTTAGAATAAGTGGCTTTCTGCATTTCTAATATTTCCACACAAATCTGTACACTGACTTGGCTTTGCGCAGGCATGTGCCGTTCGAGTGTGTGCAGAATCACTTGAGCAATTTGCTGCTGTAATTCCACACTACGTCCGCTCAATAAAGAAACTTTTGCATGCACATAGGCCTGCGAAGCATCTGCTAAACCAATGACAAAATCATGCTGGCAAATGGCACGGCTTTTTAGCTCATTCGCAGCTCCGACATAAGCACCCTCAACCAGCGCCTGGTTTAAGGCAAGCAAAACGGGTTTGGGTGCAAAATTTTCTAGATTGTCTGAATATTCAAGATGGATATGCGGCATAACAAAAATTCTTTAAAATGAGTGACTGGGGTTATAGCATGATGATGGCTCAATCCTAAAATAGATTTCTCAATGCTGAATCAACCATGCTTCTGATAAAACCAGCAACATGATAATTCATGGAGTCATTACTTCATAAAAAAAGCTCCGGCATATTGCCAGAGCTTTGAGGCTGTTAATGGCGTGAATTAAGCTTTTTTCACAAATTCAGATTTTAATTTCATTGCACCAAACCCATCAACTTTACAGTCAAGATCATGACCATCGCTTGAGTCAGCTAATAAACGAATGTTCTTCGCCTTGGTTCCTACTTTAATCACAGAAGAAGAACCTTTAATTTTCAAATCCTTAATCAGGGTAACGGTATCGCCATCAGCAAGCACATTTCCATTTGCGTCTTTAATCATCGCAGTTTGCTCAGTACTGCCTTCCCCCTCTTTCCATTCATGCGCGCATTCCGGGCAAATCAGCAAATCGCCATCTGCATAAGTATATTCTGAATTACATTTGGGGCAATTTGGCAAAGACATAAAAAACCTCAAAAATTCTACTATAACACTTTAGCAGCCAGTCTAATGCTAAAACCTTATTTAAATTATGGAATAAAACTACTCATCAGATAATTTTAGCTTTCTTCTAAAACCTGTTTGAGTACAATCACATGGTTATAGTCTTCACTTTTTGCCGCAGTGATGAGGCTGATTTTTTCCTGCTGGGTCATCTGCCGCATTTGCCGTAGAAACTCTGTCTATATTTAATACCTCTGGGCCACAGCCGATCGACCAAAATCCGTTTGCCGTCTGAAGGCAAAGCTTCTGTATAGACACGTTTGATTTGAATGTTCATCTCAAGGCTACTGATCTGGAATTTCCGGACTAACCAGTAAACTCAGCAGTTGCAAGGATTCCTGCCAGCCCAGATAACATGCTTCCACAGGAATCACGTCTGGAATACCGGACTGGGTAATGTGCAGCTCTGTTCCTACGGAAACTGCTTTTAATTGAATGGTCACTTCAATGTTTCCGGGTAAATTTGGATCATCAAACTGGTCGGAATAGCGCAACAATTGGTTTGGAATGATCTCATGATAAGTGCCACCAAAGGAGTGGCTAGACCGGGTAGAAAAATTACTAAAGGACATTTTATAGGTCCCACCGACTTTGGCATCCAGATGATGAACCTTGGCAGTAAAACCATGTGGCGCCATCCATTTGACCAAAGCATCCGGATCAATAAATGCCTTAAATACCCGTTCTGGCGGTGCACTAAATACCCGATGCAGTTTTACTGTATTGCTTTCACTCATGTCGCGACCTCATGTTATTGTTATTTTAAAATTAGAGTGTATTACCGCTACTCAATGACCATGCCTGGTGGTAGCCCAATATAAATCAGGATTTTCAAATTCTTATTCTTCAAAAATCCATACATATTCGAAAATATTATAGATCCAAAACAGCTGCATTCAAGCAGGTTTTGTTTAGCCTAAATCTGAAATCCAGCTTTAGATATTTAATCCGGCATGTCATCAATATGATTCGGTTCTGTACGGGGCTGAGTGTTCATACAGTGCCGGAAACAGGAAGAACGTTCATAGGCCTGCATACGTACACGCATGATAGAACCCAAAGGCTGGTGTTCCTTTACCCCATGCCAGGGATTAAAAGACAGCACGTCATCTGAATAAACCCGACGTGCCGGACTAAAAGTATTTTGCTGCGGAAAATGTAAAGTGCCAATGACTTGCTGCGGTGACTCCTCTTCATCCCACAACACGGCCGCATCTTCAACAGGCATACGGCCCAAATGAGTACAGAGCTGGGCACGAATCACATAATCGGCAGCATTACGCCGGAAAAAATCCTGTACCAGATCACGTATGCTGGAATCATCCTGGATCTGCATTTGCAGACCGGTCAATTGCTTTACCGATTCAGATTCAGGTGCCACACTCAATTTGGCAATATAATTGCCATAACGAAGAGCCGCCATAGTGTGATAGGTTTCTCCCAGCACATGATGCTGGCTACGTGCCAGACCTTTTAAAGTGGCAGATGCTGGCAAGCCCGCACGATTAACCAGATGATCCACTCCACACATAACCCCGCGCAGGCCACGCATGACCAGTTCAGGCGCCCTTTCTGCTTCAGTGATAAAAGGCAGCATTTGCATATATTTGCGTACTGTCCCAAAAGCCAGCACCGGAATATTGACCATCAGGAAATCCTGATTTTTTCCATCACTTGGATCTTCTGGCAATAAGCGCTCCCCCGGTACATTCAAGATTTTAAGGGCAAAACCATGAGGCGCTGGGGTTTTATCACTGCGCAAATCTCCCGGAGCGGCAGACAGACGTACAATGACGTCATAATAACCAGGATGGGCAAAAATCCCCTGAGCCAGGTGATCTGGCAGGTTTTCCGGAATAGTCAAAATTCCTTTCAAAAAACCGTGAGATTTAGCATGTGCATCGCGAACCGCATGACGATGCTTGTCGAAAACCTTGCTATTGGTTTGCGCCATATGCTCTACAATATATTCAATATCTTCTTCTTCATTTTCCTGTTTTTGCTCTACCTCTGGACGATAAGTCACATAAGTATTGACTGGCATACCGTGCTCCTTTTCATTCTCTGAATAGGGATAAAATGTTTTAAAATTTATGTACTAATCTAGCAAGGAAGTTTGCTTTACAAGTTAATTTATTAGTTAACGCTTTGAGGGTCTTTGGTAAATACGACATGCGGACCTCGTGAAAGGCGCCTGACGTGAAAAATAGAGCAAGTCAAAAATTGAAAAATTATTTAACTTTCTAAGTTTCCTGCTTATGCTTTGCCGGAAGATCACACTCATTTTCCAAGAGGATGAGTGTTGCTTTTAGCTCAAAACATCGTGAAGAGATTCACCCTGGGCCTGTTGCAACTTGACGATTTCCTCTAACTTTTGTGTTTGTGCCTTATCACTCGTCAGTGTTTGAATTAAATCATCTGCAAGCTGGTTTAATAACGCCAAATCATCTTCACTCATCTGCCGGACCTGTTTATCCAGAATACAGAAACTACCTAAGACCAGACCCTGTTTAGTGCGTAAAGGTACACCAGCATACGACTTGATTTTATTTCTGTTTAACTCCGGGTTATGCTTAAAACGCGGATCTCGGTCTATATCCTCAATAATGAGGGCCTCATTTTGATGGACTAAATGGGTACAAATGGATTCCTCGCGAGGAATTCCGGCCTCTATAGGATTTTGATTTTCATCTGCCAGCGGGCTGGCTGGGGTATTCACCCATGTTTCATCCACCAGGGAAATTTGCGCATATTTCACGTTAAATGCCTGACAGGCTTCTTCAATATACTGCTGATAAATCAGTAAAGTTTCAGGTTGAAGCAATTGCAGTTCATGCAAAGCCGCCAAGCGTTCCGGTTCATTTTCCGCAAGCAATTCACGTGCAGGGTTTTGACCTTGTTGTAGCATCAGCGCATCAATGCCCAACATCAATTCATTTACCGTGGAGACCACTGCATCCGGTTGAAAACGGTTTTGAATCTCGTCCCGTAATTCATCGCTGAGATTGCCCCAGGTGGCAAAAATAATTTTAATATTCGGCAGACGTTTACGGATGCGATGATTCAACAAGCGGATTTGTGCCAAAGGGTGCCGATGAAATATGGAAATGCAAAGTATCTGAGTATGTTCTGGTAAGGATTCAAGCACATCTATTTTGGATTGAATCAGGACTTCATTATGGCTTTGCACTGCAATTTTTCTTAAGCTTAAACCATGTGCCAACATGGAAGATGCCAATCCATCAATTTCCCAACGCGCGCCCAAGCACACCACTTGCACTGGATCAGCTGTCTGCGGAGCCGGATACTTTTGCTGGAAATCATGATTAAACAACTTCAAGCCTTGATGCATTCTTAAACGGTGCTCCGCAGTTGCTTCGGTATTATGTCCTTGTGAAAACAAACGCATGGCGGGGATGGCGACATCGTTATAAAAGGCATTTACCTTACGAATAACGACTTCTTCACTGGGCTTTTTCGGCAATTTTTGTTGAATATAATCCTGTGCAACCTCAAGAGCATCTTCTACTTCGTCGGCAACCAAGCGTTGATAAAACCGTTCTGGTGGCGTCAGTGCCGGATCGCTGCCAATCAGGGTTTTGATAAACCCCAATGCTGGAATATAGTGAGCCAATACCAGTAAACATGCCGTCAATGGAGTCGAGAGAATCAATCCAGCAGGCCCCCATAGCGTGGTCCAGAATGTTGCCGCAAGAATAATCGCCAAAGTGGAAAGACCGGTACTTTCACCATACAACCACGGTTCTATCACATTATTACTAATCAGCTCGAGTAACAAAATGAGCCCAATGGTCCAGAGCACCATATTCCAGCCCGGATCAACCGCAAATGCCAAGGTAATGGGAAATAAGGCCGAGATCATGGGCCCGACATAGGGTAGAAAGCGCATTCCTATCGCGACAATGCCCCACATAATCGCAGCGGGCACACCAATCAGCCATAAGCCCAAGGCCATGGGAATGCCGAAAGTGACATTCACCAGCAGCTGCATCCGCAAATAGGTTCCAATCCGATCTGCTGCATCATCCAGTGCATCTGTACCGACATTTAAATTGCCGCCCAGCAATTTCAACAACCGGTCATGCAAGTCTTTGCGACTGAGTAAAATCAACACCACAAACAGAAAAACAATACCTCCTGTGGCTAAGGGATGAAAGATTCTCGCACCCCACTCCATAGCCGTTTCAGTAGTACTGGGTTCCTGCCCAATCACTTGTACCTGTTGCACCCCCTCGGTTTTTTCAACTGGAGCTACGTCCTCTATTGAACTTTCCACCGTATCAATGGTTTTGATGGCACCGTCCCATACACTTGGCCCGGAAGTAAAGCTTTTTACCGAATTGAGTTTTTGTTTAATCGTGTCCTGATATTGCGGTAACTCCTGACTTAAATTCCCCAGCTGATAGCCCAGATAAGTTGCAGCGCCCCCGATGACACTTACAGCAAACAGCACCACAAGTGCAATTGATGGCAGTTGCGGTAAGCCCCATTTTTTCAAGCGTGACACTAAAGGCTCAAGTAAAAATGCTAACAGCACCGACAGCGCCAAAGGAATCAGAATATCTTTTCCAAAATACAGGGCTAAAATAATCAGCGCAGCAATTACAAACCCCGCCATTACACGTAAAACATGCCGGGTCGGATCTTGGCTATTTACAGGAGGTAATGAAGATTCTGAATTTAGCATTTTTTGCTCATTCACCTTAATGTCCTTATTATTTTGATCCTTAATCTTATATTTAAAATTTTATGTGCTGAAATTCTATAGGGTTACTGTAAGTAATGCCTATTTTGCTCATGCTACTTTCAGCTCAAGCTGCTTATTTTTTTATTCTTCACCAAATATCCGGCATTAAAAAACCCTAACGGTTTGCACTGTCAGGGCTTTATGGTATCTCATTAAACACAAGCAATTTTTAGCTAGCCTTGATGAATGCTAGACACCATTTTTAAAATACCATTCACTAATTTGAATTAACTTTTTATTTCGTCATTCCAATCTTCATCGTTGCTTTCATCTTCATAGACATAAGCCATACAACCCCAGCCATCATATTCACCCCCATATTGCGTAGCAATTTTAGTGAACCATTCTTCCAGATCGACAATATCTGAATATTCAGGTTCCATATACACATAAATAGTGATAATCCACTCGACCGTATCGGCTTCTTCATCTTCAAACAGACTGATTTTTTGTTCTTCTTTGAGCAGATAGAGTGCACATTTTTGTGCCTGTTCTTCAGTCTGAAAAGCAATGGAAAATTCAATTTCATGCGCTTCAGTCAGGTCGTCGCCATCTTCAGCCATTTGCCAAAGCACATTACCATTTTCATCATCTGGAAATTGTTCAAAATCGCGTGTCATGGAGGGCTTCCTTATTGTAATTAGATACCAGCTATATCATGCAATACAGATTAGCTCAAGTTTGTTTCAGTTTATCGAATTAATCACGGTGCTCGTAGTGATGAGCAATCTATTTTTATATAACTTTATATTTTTCAACAGGTAAAATTTTCTAGCCTACAATCCTCTGTTTCTGTAATTCACTTTTTTCAGCCTGTTGCTGTGCCTTGAACGCTAAAACCAGGGCGGCCAGTTTAAACTCTTCCAGGCGTAACTTTAAAAATGATTCATGAATTCGCGCATGACTGAACGCGACTCCATAATGATTGATCAAAATAAAGTCATCTTGCAGCGCCTGAGTAAATTCTCCCACAGTGTTAGGGTCCAATTGCGATAAATACAGGTCAGCTTTACTGTTAAATACCTGCGTAACCAAAGCGATAGCAGAAATTCTGCGATTTTCCTCGACATAATCACATTGGCCCACAGTATTTGCTGCAATGGCATTTTTGATTTTACGACGGACATCTTTTAGCTGCTGCACGGCATGTATTTCATCATAGCCCTCAATCAATTGCTCCAAAAGTTTTTGTGCAGGATATAAATACTGAATGCCATACCCATGAATCTTGTTTTCCAAGGCTTTCGAAATGGCTGCCAAGTTCTCTTGTTCAACCGCTTGATTATAAAAAGCACCCAAGCGTTCTCTGGCTTCAGCTTCCAGGTTAAGCCGGCTATTTTTTTCTAACTTTTCCAGATAAAGCCGCGTGTTTTCAATCTCTGCCTTGATTTTTTCTAGCATAAACTCTGCTTCAATTTTAGTGGCTTCGACAAAGCTCTCGACCTGGCTTTTTCGCTCTGCAATATAATGTTCAGTATCTAAAACATCTTGATACTGACTAAGCTTTTCCACCCTGTTTTTTAAATTGCCAATCTCTATACGGTAAGTATTCAG
>DFAM01000019.1:22657-59393 GCA_002365595.1 Acinetobacter sp. UBA3106
TGTTTGTTTCTTATTCGAATGATGGCCTGATACAGCAATCCCACCAAAACCATGGTGGTTAGGATATATAGATAAATCATTATTATTATTTTCCAAAAGAAATGTGACAAAGTAGTTATTATTAGGTTGTTTATCAATCACTAGAAAAAGGGATATTGGGTGCGAATGATCGCATTTTTTTATTATTTTAAGATTTCCATCATCATAAATCAGTTGGCTAACAAGAAGAAGAGATTCACCACACCATATATGTAACTTATTATTAAAATTAAGGAAAAATCAAAAAAATTAAATTTAAATGCCCAGATTAAAAAGGTACTGTGACCTTAATTTCAACCTCTGCTCCAGTTAAAGGCTGTTTAAAAGCCAGATAACTGGCATGTAAAGCCATACGCTTTAACGGGCTTTGCTGCGGTGCGGGATGATAGAGCTTGTCACCGGTAATCGGATGTCCGATATATTGCATATGTACCCGCAGCTGATGTGAACGCCCGGTAATCGGGGTCAGCAGTACCCGGGTGATATCGTCCGTTTCAGAATATTGCAAAGCCTGATACAGGGTCTGGGCAGGTTTTCCCAACTCAAAATGCACAATCTGACGAGGCCGGTTTTCCCAGTCGGTAATTAAGGGTACGTCAACCCTGCCCTCGGCTTCGAGTTTGCCTTGAACCAGCGCAATATAGTTTTTTTGTACCGTACGCGCCTGAAACATTTTACTGACAGCCACTTCTGCTTCACGGTGTTTGGCAAACATCAAAATACCCGAGGTTGCCATATCTAAACGGTGGGTAATTTTGGCATGCGGGTACTGTTCCAATACACGACAATAAGCACTGTCATGGTGTTCAGGCAAACGTCCCGGAACGGACAACAACCCGGCCGGTTTCTCAATGACCACCAGGTCTTCATCTTCATAGACAATAGCGAGCGGTTCCTGAGGCGGCATATACACGAAGTTGTCGTTGATGGGCATGGCACAATACGGCATCTGGGAGAATGGGCGCAAAATAACAATCTCTGTTACAGCTGTCAATGCTGCTAGGTCGCGCTAAAATTATGGCTGACCGGGTTTTTCCAGCGTGGTTTTATAGCTGTCTTTCAGGATGTCTAACTGGCCATTTAAAAAATGGTTTAGGTATGCTCTGGCCTGATCCAGACTGAGCTGTGTAAAAGCCACATAATCCTTGTTTTTTAAAGTGATGAGGCCAAAAAAATCCTTTTGCGGGGTGATAATTTCAATATCACTGTCCAGTTTAAATGCCAGCTGATCGGAAGCCGAATAGGCATTCAGGCTAAGGCGCAGGCATTGCTGGGTATCACTATCGGTTACGGTAAAGCTGGTAATGGCCCCGTTCATTTCCAGCTGCGAAACCAGTTGGCGACGCCAGTTAATTGCATCGAATTGGCTTAATATTTCTGAACTTTCAAATAATCCTAAAGCTTCAGCATCCTGCTCACTCAAGTGCTGCGGATGACGAATTTCCAATTCGTATTTTTTCATTGTTATTGGCTCATTTAAAATACTTGAATTTTATTCTAGCAAGAGTTTTTTCAGCCGACTATTTTGTTTGTTGATGGAAAATTAATTTATATCAATTGATAAGTATAATTTTAATGATGCAATGCACATTTAGTTGAATAAAATTTGATGCAGATTAAATAAAGGAAAAGAAAAAGAATTGTTATTTTTTATTGTTTGGAAAAATTTTTTAGGGGGTTAGGGAAAACATTGTGGTTTACTTCAACTATCATGCTTTGTAAGTCATGATCTTATAGCCTATAAACTTGTGATCTATAGCGTCCTAAGCCGAATCGAGACCTTGTGGGTAAGTACTGCACTGACGTTGTACGTAACTGGCAGCAATCTGCTCTTTTCGATCCCTTATCACACCCTTGAGACATATATTAGTTAAAGACGGCCGGGATTAATTTCCTCAGTTTTTTAATTTTTTATTAATTCTGGAAATTATTTTCTTTAAATGCAGGATGAAAAGAATTTTTTATCTTCCCGCTTAAAATAAAGATTTTTTATTGCATAAAAAACAGGATTACTGGAATTTGTCTTCAAATTAAATCCTATGCCTGCCTGTATTTTTTTGCTCGGTTTAATCGGCGAGATAATAGTCTACTGTGGACACCACACGAACTTTCTTTAAATACGGCGTATTACTGTCGCGATCTTCAATACTAAACAGCCCCTGATTGGCCGCCTTGATTTTTCCTAAACGGCTTTTAGAATCTGCAGCAAATTTTTCTGCCACACTGCGGGCATTTTGCGTCGCCTGCTCAATCATGGCCGGTTTAATATCATTTAACTTGGTAAATAAATATTCGGTGCGCTGACCCGCATCATCTCCGCCAAAGGCAATGCCCTTTTTACCCAAGGCCACCATACGACTTTGTGCAGCCCTGACTGCATCTATTTTATGAGTATAGACAGTAATGGTTTGATGTGCAGTATAACGCAGTGCCACATTGGCATCGCCGCCATATTGCTGCGCGTATTTATCGGTCGTGACTGGAGCTGCCGTGGTAATTTCCTGCGCAGTAAAACCCTCGGCTTTTAAAAATGCCTGAATTTGCTGGGTGTGTATTTCCATCGTGTCATAGAGCTGGGTCAGGTCCTGACTGGCCGAGCTAAAACGAATCGGCCATACCGCCACATCGGCTTTCACCTCACGTTCAGATAACCCTTTGACCGAAACTATACGTTCATATTGTTTAATTTTGACCGCACTACTGCCTAGAATCCATCCTGCAATAATCATCCCTAAACAAATAAAAACACCTAAAATCAGTGCAGGTTTGAATTGATTCATGCTCCCCCAACTCCTTTTTTGCTTGTTTTTCTATTCGGCTTGTCGTGTTTTTATCCACTTAAAAACTGCTGTTTAAAGATGATCTAGCCATATACGCTGTTTTTTAAATTATTCGATCCGGCTCAGGACGTGTGGATGAGATAGAGGGCCAGAAACGGCACCACATTCAGCAATAAAATACCAATTTTATATACTGCCATGCCTGCATAATGAATGGCATCAAAAGTGGGATCGGAAAGTTGGAACCATTTGCCATGCACCTGTTTCATCCATTGACGGGCAAAAATAAAGACCAAAAACCAGATCATTAATATGATGTAATTAATAAGTAAGGAACAAAGAAAAAAACGACTCCAAAAATCATAATTCGACATTTTTATTGACCGCCTGGGTGCTTGCTTATGATTTCTAAATTAGCAGATTTAATAAACTAAAATGAACAACTGATTTGTATCAGGTTTTTTGAATGTAATTTCAATATAATCGATTTGATCTTTAATAATTTTTTTATAGCTTTATTTACCGGAGAATTTTTTAAGGGGATGAGGGAAAACATCTATGGTTTACTTCAACCATTATAACTTTGTAAGTTATAACCCTGTGCCTATAAATTGGTAATCTATAGCGTCCTAAGCCGAATCAAGACCTTGTGGGTAAGTACTACACTGGCGTTATACGCAACTGGCAGCAAGCTACTCTTTTCGATCCCTATCACCCTTGAGATATAGAATAGCCAATCTGCTGCGGGATTAATTTCCGAAGATATTTTAATTTTGATCATTTTCAGAATTTTTTCCCGCTTAATCTAAATTTATAAAAATATTTCCCAATTTAAGACAAAAGATTGCTTTTTATTGCGTTAAAGCCGCCTAGATTGCAATTTTTTCTCCGCACTCCTGGATTGCAGTATTGAAAATTAGCTACGTTCATCGACTGCTATTTTTTCTTGGTCATTTCCGACAGTAAATCCAGTTGTATTTCCTGAATTTTTGCCAGACGATCCCACTGATGCATTAAAAGATGATCGAGTTTTTCATGTAAATGTCGAATTTCCAGTTCAGCTTTTAAGTTGACCTGATAATCATTTTGCGAACGCAAACGGTCTTTGGCTTCCTGTCGGTTTTGGCTCATCATGATGACCGGCGCTTGAATGGCTGCCAGACAGGACAACATTAAATTCAATAAAATAAATGGATATGGGTCGGCAGGATGTTTCACCATTACCACAGTATTGACCAAAATCCACAGGGCCAAGAAAATGGCAAAGCAGATCAAAAAGGTCCAGCTACCGCCGAAACTTGCAATTTTATCGGCCAGTTTTTCTCCAAAAGTCCAATTCTGATCAAGCTTATTCTCTATATTTTTACTGATCAGCTCATGTTGTTGCATACTGTTCAACACTTCATATTCCAGATCAGTGACTTCACCTTGTTCAGATTTCAATATGGACTGCACATACTGCATACGATATTTGGTTAAATCGGCTTGGCAGATAAATTCGCCAGCTGACCATCCTGGAAAATCCTTGGCGATTTCCTCTGTAATGACTTTACGAATGGTTCCGATCGGGACTAGGCTTTTTTTAGGAAAGCTTTTCTTGCAGACCATGCATGTTTGACATTCTGTTCTTCCATTCATACCCCATACCCTCTGTTTAATCGATGATGCAATAGCTGCGAAGTGATGATGATTTCCAAGCTCAAATGGACGCTTACAGCTGATCATTATTTTGGCAGGCAAAGCTTAGTTTTAAATTAATTCCCTTAATCTTTTTAGACTTATTTTAAGGCAACAGTATGCCAGGCTTAAAAATAAGGCTGCCGAATCACATCTAGCCAAAAAAGCTAAACCATTTTTGCTTAACTCATCAACCAAGTTTAATCAAAAACTACAGCTAAATTCCCAGCCATTTATCGAACATACAACTGTTTAACATTATGATTGATATAGGCATTTAAACCATCGCCATACTCGGCCAGCTGTTTCATGTTTTCGACATGCTGATAACCGGCACTGCTATAGCTGTAAGTATAGACTTTCGAGGTTTTCTTGAATTGGACACGAATAAACTCGTTACCAATCTCGTAATTGGCCACACCAGAGTCGTGGTTCAGATCAAGATAATGTTGCAATTGCACTGTCCCAAATACATTGAATCTAGTGTTTTAGATGGAGGTTTATTGGTTAATTTTCAATCATTTTTAATGATAAAATTCTAGCGTAATGGGACCTTATGGGAATTCTTAAACGTTGAATTCTGTCGGATGCAAAACAGCTGTATCTTCCGATATTTATGCAAAACTTTATGCTTGATTAAAATCTTCATTTTCAACGGTCAGATCAATAAGCAACCCAATAAAAAACTCCACCAATCCGGCAGAGTTTTTACAGTTTGGCTTTGAGTTATTCCGTACAGCATTTACTGCAACCTTCCACCTTTTCTGTTGGCCAGTTCATTCTTGCGCGTTTATAAGCGAGCTCGAAATTTGCGAAATAGCCAATCAAAATCTGGTCATCGCTTTTTGGCAGGTCTTCGCAGCCCAGTGTGGCATTGTGTATATGATGTATGCCTTTAGCTGCAGGTTGTTCATCTACAATAAATTTGATCATTGATAGTTCCCCGAATAATTTTTATAAAGTCGAAACCATTAATAAACCAATATAAAAATTATGGATTTAATTCCATAATATAATTATGCTTTTATTGAGTAAAAATCAACCATTTTTAAAACAAATTTTAGCGATTCATTTTTAAAAATATTTTCAAAAAATTACCTCAGGAACACCCAGGAAAGGAAAATTTATAAGGGGGAACTGCCTATATTATTTTGCTTCTTTTCACGTAGCCAACGCACTACCCAAACCAATGCAATCAAGCCAACAATCACCACCAATATAGGAACAATCAATGACAAAACAGATAGTAGCAACGCACCGATCCACTCCCCTGTAGATACCACAGGATTGGCGATTCCACCTGTCGTTGCAGTAGAAATACCACGAACAGCCACCGTGCTTAATTGAACTGCACTTGCGGTACCGCCACCGACAATAATCGCTGCCGCCCAATTGGCAAATTGCGACATTTCCCCACTGCTGGTGGCCATAGTCGCTAGCGTGCCTGCAATCAAGGCGGCAGGCGTAGACACCGTGTCCAAAACATTGTCGACCCATGGAATATAATAGGCTGCAATTTCACATACGGTTGCTATACCAAGTGCCAAACACACCGCAGGCATGGCTAGCCATTCAAAACCTTGCATCGGTTCAAACCAGCCCATAAGGGATGCGATACTCATCACCAGCAAAGGTACAAATACGCGAAAACCACAGGCAGCGCTAAGGCCAATGCCGATACATAATCCCAAGATTGTTTCCATGCGCATTTCCTTTTCTGAGTTGAATTTATGTGGGCGCTCTAAAATGAAAGTAACAAAAAAGCCCTATGGATGAATAGGGCTTTTTTAACTCATTGATGATCAATATAAAACACTAAACGATCTGCTCAACCTCAATTATATCTTTGTTTGTCCAATCCCTAGGATGAGGCACAACAGCTAAAAAAACGTTTGCCTTTCCATCATGCATGAGTTTTTTAATTGTATCGATTACCCAGCTCTTCATGACGCTTTTATCACTATTGCTCATAATGAAGAGCTTATTTTCAGCTGTTCCTAGCGCAAGTTTATTTATATCTAATAGAAGTGGTCTAGATGTACCTGTTTGAAATTCACTTTCTACAAGCCATTTTGCATTGCTAATAGCTTTAAATTTAGCTTTCTTATGTGCTGGTTCGAATTCAATCATCAGCGCGATTACAATATCAAATAAAAATTCGTTTAGACCAAATATTTTACGATCTTCAAGATTCGCATTGTTGCGATAAAAAGCACAAAATTCTTGATTATTAGTCTTATTGGATTCTTTCGTAAGCTGTAATAACTGGGCAGATAAATGTGCAATCCATTGTTTACTTCGATCATTATGTTTTTTGCGTTCAATCATTTCAAGCTGACAACTTTCCTCTGAATTACATTTTTGTTTTGCATTTTTAAAAGCTATTTGTAAAATTCGCTCAAGATCTTTTTTCATTCATACAAACTATAGAATTATTATTTAAAATCAATATACCATTGAAATAATAAAACTTTATGCTTTCACATATTATTATAGATACAAAAAAGCCCTATGGATGAATAGGGCTTTTGTTCAAAACAGAGGATAACTGTTTTATGGGTGCTGCTTAGGCAATCGCAATTTTATTGTTGAATTGATTGCCAAGGCATTTGGTACACGGTGGTAAACGATCAGTACCAATTTCTAAGTAGACGCGGTGTCCGCATTTGACACAAAAATAGAAGCCTGTTCCGGGTTTTTCGCCAGCAGTAACCATTTTTGTTCTCCATGGGTTTTAGAAATGGTGAACTAACTATATCTTAATTGTGATGAATAGTGATTGTCCATTTTTGTAAATGATGATGTCGTTTGGGCGAAATCATAATTTTGGTTTTATGAATCTGTTAAATTCTCTTTATCAATGAATCCTTTTATAAATAAATTTGCAATCATAGATGGCGCTAAATTATTTTTTGCAATTACTCTTCTAATAGGATGCTCAATACCAACTAATATTTTATGCCATTCTCTATACCACTCCACAGAATGATGCTGTTCGTAACTGTGTATATGATCCTTTAATATATGAGCTAAATCATCTCTTGCATTTACAGTTAAACTATCTAGAAAGTTGATCATATACCCCATATTCCTTTTAATAGTTTCTAATATCAAATAGGCATCATATGAAAATGTATCTTTGACATATTCATCACTATATACTAATGGAATACCTTCTAACTTTTCTTCAATTACAAAATATCCCCAAATTTCACAAATATCTAAATCAGGTTTAAAATTAATATTAGCTCTTCGATCAGAAGGAAATTTTTCCAAAAATGATTTTATTTCATTATTAATGACTTCTTTAATTTGAGCTAATCTCCCATCAAATGAAGGAAGTTTTGCATCAATATATTCTAAAGCTGTATATATTTCCGCTGACTCTAATGATTTTGCTTGCGATGCTAATGCAACTTTACTTTCGCGTAACTCTTTTATTTGATTATTGAGGTCTTGATTTTGCAGTAAGACAGTAATAATTAACCAAATAAATCCTAAACTACCAATCATTCCAGATAAAGCATCCCCTATCTCATTTATCTCTTTATTCCAAATTTCTTTCTGAAAGGATATAAAAACAAAGAAAACTACTAATACTAATGTTCCATAACATGCCATTACTAATATTTTTTTATTTTCTTTGTGCCAATTAATAAATTTGTTACTCATAATATTACTATAAAATAAAACCCCACTCTAAAGTAGGGTTTTTTTCAAACAATATCAATAACTTTAGCTTAAACCCTTAAACAATAGAACCTTCTAAAAAATCTTATGCTAAATGCCGCATTTTAAATATTACAGCTAATAATTTTTTAAATTAAAGTAAAAAAGTATTCCGTATTCTCTATATGTTGGGTGGTTACGTCATATACACAATTTTCAATTTTTGCTTCATTAACTGGCCCTAAATGTATACCCAGACACCATAAAGAACGTGAGGTATCTAATCCTGAATACCTAATATTTTCAAATTTTTTCACATCATTTACCATATTTCTTAGACAAGAAGTAGGACTAATATCCTGTTTAATTTCTAATGGTATAGATGAAGTTTTTTGTTTTTGATGAATCATAAAATCTAGCACTGCTGATCGTTTTATTTTACTTTTTCTGCCATCTAATGGACAACGAATTTCTCTATCTACTTTTTTTACTTTTGAGTGATTTGTTAAAAACAAATAATATTCTACCTGAAGCCAAATTTCCCAACCTTTGACTTTAAATTCATAAAAATCATTTAATTTTCTAACAATATCCTCCTTTGCAAAAAACTCTTTACTCACTTCAAGAATAAATTCTCGATCTTTTTTCGTAATAGCATTATTCATATTTAACTCAAACCAATTAAAAACCCCCACTCGAAAGTAGGGTATTTTTCAAACAATATCAATAACTTTCAGACTAAATTATCAAGCCACATTCCCTTCCAAGAAATCCTGTGCAAAGCGTTGTAATACACCACCCGCTTCATACACATGTACTTCTTCTTCGGTATCCAAACGGCAGGTTACAGGAACTTCAATAATCTGATTCTTACCATCATCAGTCGAACGCTCAATCACTAAAGTTAAAGTCGAACGTGGCGCAATATTACCAATCACGCTATACAGCTCTGTACCATCCAACTTCAAGGTTTTACGGTCTGTGCCCGGTTTAAACTCAAGCGGCAATACGCCCATACCAACCAAATTGGTACGGTGAATACGCTCGAAACCTTCTGCCACAATTGCTTCAACACCAGCTAAACGCACACCTTTCGCAGCCCAGTCACGGCTAGAACCCTGACCATAGTCTTTACCTGCAATGATGATTAATGGCTGTTTGCGGTTCATGTAGGTTTCAATTGCTTCCCACATACGCATCACTTCACCTTCCGGCTCCACACGCGCTTTAGAACCTTGTTTAATCGTTCCGTCAGAACGCACCACCATTTCGTTATACAACTTCGGATTCGCCAAAGTCGCACGCTGTGCAGTTAAGTGGTCACCGCGATGGGTTGCGTAAGAGTTGAAGTCTTCCTCGGGTACGCCCATTTTCGCCAAATATTCACCAGATGCACTATCCAGCACAATCGCATTCGATGGCGATAAATGGTCGGTGGTGATGTTGTCACCTAAAATCGCAAGCGGGCGCATATTGCTTAAAGTACGCGGCGCAGCCAATGCCCCTTCCCAATATGGCGGACGGCGGATATACGTACTTTGCGGACGCCAGTCATACAATGGGCTTACCGATTTTTCTCGCTCGCCCAAATCAAACATTGGAATGTAGACTTTCTTGAACTGTTCCGGCTTCACCGACACTTTTACCAGTGCATCGATTTCTTCATCCGATGGCCAGATGTCTTTTAAGTAAATCGGGTTGCCCTCTTTATCGTTGCCCAGTGAATCTTTTTCGATATCAAAACGGATGGTACCGGCAATTGCATAAGCCACGACTAACGGTGGAGATGCCAGGAACGCCTGTTTTGCATAAGGATGGATACGGCCATCAAAGTTACGGTTACCTGAAAGTACCGCAGTAGCGTACAGGTCACGGTCAATAATTTCTTGCTGAATTTTTGGATCTAGCGCACCCGACATACCGTTACAAGTCGTACATGCATAAGCCACAATACCAAAACCGAGTTTTTCCAGATCGTGCAATACGCCTGCTTCTTCCAAATACAAGGCAGCCGCTTTAGAACCCGGTGCAAAAGATGATTTCACCCAAGGCTTACGCACCAAGCCCAATTCATTGGCTTTACGTGCCAACAAACCTGCCGCCACGGTATTACGCGGGTTGGAAGTGTTGGTACAAGAGGTAATGGCCGCGATAATCACTGCGCCATCTGGCATTAAGCCTTCTGCTTCTTGCGCGCGAGCTGCTTCTAAATTACCTGCAATGCCTTTTTCTTTTAAATCGCTTGTTGATACGCGTGCATGCGGATTCGATGGCCCGGCAATATTACGAGTTACAGTCGACAGGTCAAAACGCAGTACGCGTGGATATTCCGCCTGTGTCATGTCTGATGCCCAAAGACCAATTTCTTTGGCATAAGTTTCGACCAGTTTGACTTGCTCAGGCTCACGGCCGGTTAAGGTTAGATAATCAATGGTGTTCTGGTCGATATAGAACATCGCCGCGGTTGCGCCATATTCCGGGGTCATATTAGAAATCGTGGCACGATCACCGACTGACATGCTGTCAGCACCTTCACCAAAGAATTCCAGATAAGCCCCTACCACACGCTCTTTACGCAGGAATTCAGTCAATGCCAAGACGATATCGGTTGCGGTAATGCCTGGCTTGCGCTGACCAACTAATTCCACACCGATAATATCTGGCAGACGCATCCACGATGCACGGCCCAGCATGACGTTTTCAGCTTCCAAACCACCTACACCAATGGAGATCACGCCTAATGCATCGGTATGTGGGGTATGCGAGTCTGTTCCTACGCAAGTGTCGGGATATGCCAGACCATCACGGTTTTGAATTACCGGAGACATTTTCTCCAGGTTGATCTGGTGCATGATGCCGTTGCCCGCAGGAATCACATCGACATTTTCAAACGCAGTTTTGGTCCATTCAATAAAGTGGAAACGGTCTTCATTACGACGGTCTTCCACGGCACGGTTTTTCTCAAATGCATCTGGATCAAAACCGCCGTATTCCACCGCCAATGAATGGTCGACAATCAGCTGAGTTGGAACAACCGGATTGACTTTAGACGGGTCACCACCCTGGTCGGCAATGGCATCACGCAAACCGGCAAGATCCACCAGTGCCGTTTGTCCCAAAATGTCATGACACACCACACGTGCCGGATACCAAGGAAAATCATGCTCTTGCTTACGCTCAATCAGCTGCTTTAAAGACTGTTCCAAAATGGCAGGATCGCAACGGCGTACCAGCTGCTCGGCAAGCACTTTTGAAGTATAGGGAAGTTTTGCATATGCGCCTGGCTGAATATCTTCTACAGCTTGACGTACGTCATAATATTCGAGCTGGGTACCCTGCAGCGGTTTATGGTAGTTGTTGTTCATAGCTTACCTGCCTCTTGAATCATTTTTCTTTACTACGTAATTGTTGTTAACGAGTCACAATCATTTCAACGGCATAGTACACTGCCGAAAACCCATTTCCCAAATCTTTTATATTTCATAGACTTATATATAAAAATAGGTGTTTTAGTAATATATTGTTACATAATCTTTGGGATATTTGCTCTAATCGCGCTTTTTTTAGAAAAATAGCAGGAAATATGCCTCATTCTTTAGTATTAGATGCGCATAAGCGAATAAAAAACAACCTCCTACTGTTCTAATTATGTTGAGGTTATGGGCGCTTGCCATCAATTAATAAATTACGTTTTTCCAAACACTCATCCAGCAAAGTTTAAGCATTATAAATTACATAAACCTTCACTATAACTTATTATATTTACTAAATATTTTATAATTTTCTTATGTTTTAGTGAGTGAGACTCTCATATAATCAAGCCATTTTTCAGAATTTAGATATTGTCCGATAAAAAAATCTCATCACAAAAATAATGAAAGAAGGTGAAATAAAATGTTGCAGATCACCCTTATTGGAATCATCACTACGGGTTTGGCAGTCTTGAGATCCAGTTGCTATGGAACTCAACATTCAGCCAACTCATCGCAACCATCCAACCCAGCGCCGCCATCCAATCCGTCACATCCTGCTCACCCATCACTTCCATTGTGGTGACAAGTTTGATTGTAGTACTCCACCACCGGCTCATCACTAAAATTAAGCCCTTCTCTTTTAATACTGCAAGCCTATAGCAATATGGGCTTTTTGTTTGCCTATCTGCCCGGCATGCTGCAAAATATCTGTATTAATGATTTGTGAAATATAACCAGAGGCTAGTCATGTCAACGTCTACTGCTTTTACATTATTCACTTTAAATGGTGTGGATGCGCAAAAATTTCTTCAGGGCCAAGTGACTTTAAATGCGGAAGCATTAGCCGAAAACCTGACTCGCTATACCGCGATCTGTAGCTTAAAAGGACGTATTCTGTTTGGTTTATGGCTGAAAAAAATCAATCCGGAAAGTTTTGAAATTGTGGTCACTAACGACCAAGCCGAAGAATTTGCCAAGCACATTAAAAAGTTCGGCGCTTTTTCAAAAATGAAACTGGAACAAGTCGGTCCAGTGTTCCCTACGCTAAATGGCGATAGCACTGACTTTGCTGCCACTGAAACAGATATCGCAGCGTGGCAACTTCAAGCGATTGAAGTCGGTCAGGCCTGGATTGAAACGACAACTTCACAAGAATTCCAGCCGCAGGAACTGCGTTTGCATCAGCGTGAAGGCGTGCATTATGACAAGGGCTGCTATTTAGGTCAGGAAATTATTGCGCGTCTTTGGTTCAAGGCCAAACCGAAACACTGGTTGCATCTGGTGCAAGGTACAGGTGATGCTCCGGCTGCTGCAAGCAAACTGAACAATGATGTTGAAGTGGTCAATAGCATTGCTGTTAATGGCGGTTATAAAGCTCTTGTAGTTGCAAAACCTGCTGCGCTTGAAGAGCTGGGATTACAAGTTCTAGATTTACCTGAAGCCTTAAATGGTGATGTGGCGCGTCCACAATAATATTGCAGTTGAGCAATCCCATTAAAAAAAGCCTCCCGAAGCGGAGGCTTTTTTAATCACAAATTAAAATCGTGAAAAAGTTTGTTCATGTCTTTAATGACATACTCTTTAAAATGGAATGCACGTGCATGTTTTGCATCAATACGCGCAGTCTTTCCCTCATGTTCAAAAATATAAACACGGTCTTCTTTGCTCACCAAAAAGTTTTTGCCTAATCTCATCAACAATGCATCAAATTTATCTTCATCTGGAATACTTTCATCCCGATTAATCTGATCATATGCCCGTTTAATACCTTTGATGAACATTCATCTACTCACACATTGATTCAACCGTGATTTAAACAAAGATTGGCATAAAAACAAAGTGCCGTTTCGCTACGCCACATTTTTATCCGATCTTGTGTCTGCCTGTTTTTTAAACTTTAAAGCGCTCAACAATACATCTACAAAGCCCTTCAATTGCTTAAGGCTGATTTAAGATAGTCAGCCCAAAATTTATCCAGTAGGGATTATGTAAATATCTATGAAATCTTATTGCAATGTACACATCATGTATTTACATTCAGATAAATAAATTTATGATGTTGTATGAAGTGTTCCACATCCATTTTTAAACACATAAATGGAATTATGTGTATGTTTATAAAAAGGTTTTAAATATGAAAAAAATTATACTTGCCAGCCTTATTGCTTTGTCTTCAAATTTCGCAATGGCAGAAATGGCAACCACTTCAGTTGATCCTGCATTTGCCAAAGTAGAAGCACTGGTTAAAGCAAACAATATGAAAGGTGCTTATGAAGAACTGGATAAATTAACCAAAACAGGGAATGCACAGGCACTTTATAATTTGGCTTATCTGACCCAAACCGGTCAAGGTACAACCAAAGACGAGAAAAAAGCCATTAAGCTGTATGAAGAGTCGGCTAATAAAGGTTATCCCGTAGCCAACTATGTCTTAGGTAAAAACTATATGACCGGTACTTTAGGTCTTCCTCAAGACACTAAAAAAGCCAAACAGTATTTAGAAAAAGCTTCTAAGCAAAATTTTGATGATGCCAGTGTAGATTTGGCGGTATTATTGTTTGCTGAAGGCACACCTGCCTCTGATAAATTGGCTTTGCAAAAATTAAATCCGCTGATCAATAAAGGCAACTATCAGGCCATGCATGCCAAGGCCTTATATGACATCAGCCAAGGTTTTAAAACCAAAAATGAAGAGCCGATTAAACAGGGCTTAAAGACTATTCAGGATCTGGCACAAAAAGGCTATATTCCCGCTTTAATGGCTGTGGGCAACATGTTTGCAAACGGTAAAATTGTTCCGCAAAACTTGCCTGAAGCGAAAAAGATTTTTGAAGCCTTAGCAAAAGAAAATATCCCGCAAGCTAAAGAATCTTTAGCTGTAGTGAATAAAATGATGACTGAACAAGCTAAAAATCCTTCAAAGGCTGAAAAGAAAAGCTAAATTATTTTCCAAACAAAAAGCCCCTAACCATGGGGCTTTTTATTAGCTGAAAAATCTATTACCACCACATGGCAATCAGACCACTCACCAGCATGAAGCCTAATATTGTACTTAACATTAAAGCGCTGAGTGCTTTATCCCCAAGTCCATAGTTCTGTCCTAAAATACCGAACGCAATCGGCATGGGTAACGCAGCAAGCAACGTTCCGGCATAACGCATTTCCTGACTGACATTCGGCAAAAGACTGAACAAGAGAAAAATGGTCAGTGGCATCAGTACAATTTTAATCAGCACCAACGTCATGCTTTGTAAATCTACCGCTTTTAAGCTCATTCCAACCAGACTTCCCCCAATGACAAAGAGCGCAATCGGAGAAGCGGTCTTGCCCAACATTTCCAAAGCCTGAACAATGGAAGATGGAAGTTGAATATTCAAGATCACACACAACATGCCAAACACGATCGACAAAATGACCGGATTTTTAATCACGTTGTATAAGGTCTGCTTGAGCAATCCAGAGGTCGCCCGATGTTGATGAATGCCTGCTTCGGCAATGATCAGGGTCAAAGTCATAATCAGCAGGTTTTCAATAATCAGGGTTAAGGACAGATAAATTGCTGCATGTTGTCCAATCAACATCATAAGAATGGCTGTGCCAATAAATCCGGTATTGGACATGGATGCACCCATGGACAATACGCCAGACTCGGTCAAACGACATTGAAAATATTGAAGGTACAGTACAAATGCAAAGGCAAAAACCAGCAGTGATCCCCCGCCATAAGCGATGAAATAACTGGGATGCCAGATTTCATCAAAATGCTTACTGGCTAAGGCTTGCAATAAAAATGCCGGCAAGGATATTTTAAAAACAAACTGGCTTAAACCTTTGATATGTTCAGCTAAAATAAATTCGAATTTTACGCAGATAAATCCCAATAGAAGCAGCAGGCAAATCGGTAAAATTACACTTAAAACCACAACTACTCCTTGTCGTTAAATCAACTTATTTCAGCTCAATCACTGCCATTTAAAGCAATCAATTTTGGTGTTGAAAAGGTTTAAACAATGATTTCAAACCATGCGGCTGACAACGCAAATATTGTGGTGAAATTTCAATAGGTGCATCCAAGGTCGCCGCAGCATGCCAAGGCCAACGAGGATCGTAAAGCATGGCACGGGCAAGACCAATGGCATCCGCCTGCCCTGTCTGTAAAATATGTTCAGCTTGCGTAGCTTCAGTAATTAAACCTACGGCAATGACGGGAATATTGACTGCCTGTTTAATTGCATGAGCAAAAGGAACCTGATAATTGACACCAATTTCAATCTGCTGCTGTGCATGCAGACCGCCACTGGACACATGAATATAGACTGCACCCAACTGCTGCAAGGCTTTGGACAAACCGACCGAAGATTCAATATCCCAGCTGTCTTTTCCATCCATCCAGTCAGTCGCTGAAATACGCACCCCGACCGGATAATCCGCCGGTACTGCATTTTTTATGGCTTGCAGCACTTCAAGCGTTAGACGAATACGGTTTTCAAAACTGCCGCCATATTCATCAGTACGCTTATTCGACAGTGGCGACATAAATTGATGCAACAAATAACCATGGGCTGCATGCACTTCAATCAAATCAAATCCGGCATCTACCGCACGCACGGCAGCATCGGCAAAGTCCTGAATCACTTTCTGGATTTCATCTTTACTCAGCGCATGCGGTGGGTGATCGGTTGGGTTAAATGGCAAATCACTGGCAGAAACGGTTTGCCAGCCCTGAGCTTCATCCGGCTTAAATTGACCTTTTCCATCCCAGGGTTTATCCGTTGAGGCTTTACGTCCTGCATGTGCCAGTTGAATGGCCACCGGCATGGGAGATAAAGACTTCACCTTAGCCAAAAGCGCTTTCATCTGGGCACGTTGCAAATCATTCCACAGACCTAAATCGGCATAACTAATTCGACCTTCAGGCTGAACCGCAGTAGCTTCGATAATACACATGCCAGCGCCTGACAAAGCATAATTTGCCCATTGCTGTTCATGCCAATACGTGACTTCACCCTGTTCAGTTGCCGAATACTGGCACATTGGAGCAATTACAATTTTATTATTCAGTTTTAACGAACCAAATTGAATCGGTTGAAATAATAACGCCACACCAAACTCCTTATTAAAATGCTTTGCTCAGACTTAATCCTGCACTCCAGTTCAAACCATCTGCGGGTTCAAAGAAGCGCCCATTACCGTCATTTACAATCACGGAACCGACATAGTTCCGATCAAATAAATTATCTACTCGAGCAAAACTACGAACTTTCCAATCGTCATTCTTCCATATATAGCCGACATTAGCTGATACTGTCGTGTAACTTGGAGCCGTATCGGTATTGGCATCATCTACATAAATTTTGTCCATGTAACGGACATCTACCCCTGCATTAAAGCCAGTTTCCGGCTGCCAGCGCAAAGCTGCAAAGGCCTGATTTTTGGCAATGCCGGGTATTTTTGTACCTTTCTGCACAGTACTGGCTGGAATTGCGGCATCAAAAGTGGCATCAATAAAACTATAACTGGCCTCCGCCTTTAAGTCCTGCCATAGATTTTTATTCCAGGACAGCTCAACCCCTTCACGCAAGGTTTTATCTGCATTTTTATAGGTAGCCCGTCCATCAATCGTGCCTGCCGAGACAATGTCATCTTTGGTTTTAGACTGGAAAATGGCAGCAGTAAAATGACCTAAGGAATTTGTACTCTTTAAACCCAGTTCATAGTTATCGCTGCTGGCCGCGGTTAAATTGAAATTCATTCCCTCATTTGCAGAATAAGCCATTTCAGTAAAGGTCGGTGTTTCAAAACCTTTGGCATAACTTGCATAGGCATTGAGATCAGGGTTAATCTTCCAGCTTAAAGCGACAGACGGCAGCACTTTGTCATAGTCGGTCTTGCCACTATCATCCCCGTTGCCGGTCACAATATAGTGATCATTGGACTCATAATGCACATTGCTATAGCGTAAACCGCTATCTAAAGTCCAGTTGGGCATAAAATCCCAAGAAGCTTGCAGATAAGGGTCCAGGTTCCAGAGAATATTTTGTTCATCCCGGCGTAGGTCGCCTTTTACGCCAAATTGATTATTGGCGTTGAAATTTTCATAACCCTGGCGGTCTTCATCCATATAGTCAAAGGCCAAGCCAGCAGTGAACCGGGTATTGGGCAATAAGTCCTTGCCTGTCCAGCGCAGATCGGTACCGTAATAATCACGGCTAAAATCAATCACCCCGCCTGCATGTCTTGGATTATTTTGAGGCGCCCGAGGAATCGATTGATATTGTGTGACTTCACGATGTCCCAAATAGGCCATTGCATTGATTTCATGCTGGTCATTTATCGGTTTTGACCAGGTTAAGCCGGTTTGAGTCTGATTAATTTCTTTGCGCACATCGTAAATATTTGCCGCATCATTGACCTGTTTAGGATTGGCTTGCCATTGCTCGCGACTTAAACCTTGCGGATCATCGGCATTGATATCAACATGATTTACAATCCAGTTGACTTTAGATCCGTCTTCTAAATCCCAGGTCAGTTTGGCATTGCTGAGAACTTTGCGTGCAGCGCTATGGTCGCGATAACCATCGGTATCAAAATAAGATGAACTCACCACATAACTCGGTTCACTGGCTTTTTCTGCCCCGCCTTGCAGGATGATATCGGCACGGCTTTTCTGGTGACTGCCACCTGAATAACCGACTTCAATAGAATCTTTGCCTTGACCTTGTTTGGTCGAAGTTAAAATCGTCCCGCCAGATGAGTTGCCATACAGTGCAGAGAATGGTCCACCCAGTATTTCCACATGATCTAGACTGCTTAAATCGATATTTGAAGTTTGTCCCTGGCCATCCGGCATGGTTGCGGGAATACCATCAACATATAAACGGATGCCCCGCACTCCAAAAGTAGAACGTGCACCAAAGCCACGCATGGAAATCTGTAAATCCTGAGCATAATTTTCACGATTATTCAGTTGTAAGCCCGGCACACCTTTTAAGGTCTCCGATAGGTTGACCTCTAGATTATTGTCATTGTTTTTTTGATCAATTCGATATACTGAAGCCGGTGTTTGCAACCAAGCAGTATCGGTACGCGTGGCTTCAATTTTTATGGTAGGCAGTAAAACAGGCTCCGTAGAACCTGTTTCTGCATATAAGCTTTGGCAGATACATGCCGTTAGGCAAAGTAAAGTCATATTGATGGGCATCACGTGATATTTACCTTGCATGGGCAGCTCTCTATGTCATATTAAAATACTACTTTAGAGCTTAAACCAAGTACCAAGGCATCGTCCACGTTATTTGTAGCGCCTGGGTTAATAACATATTGAATGTTAGGACGAAGCATTAACCATTTGGTTGGATAATGGCTATAGTTCAATTCAATATTGTATTCGGCACTGGCATTAAATGCAGGATTAGTCACACGGTCATTTACGTGCACACGGTTTACACCCAGACCTAAAATGTCATTCGGCTGAGAATCGAATAGACCAATATATTTCACACCGATTTGCTGTGAATTATCGACCTTATTGGTGGTACGGTCATGCCAGGTAAAGTTGGCAAAGCTATGCAAACCTTGCTTGCCAGAACCTGTCGAGGTCAATTGCTGTTCTACTGCTAACCAACCGCCAAATGTACGATTTTTTGCGTCAGATGTGTTCGCAATATCTTTTTGGTTTTTCAAATCATCAGCTGTGTTATAGATACCACCGACACGGTAGCTGCCTGGTAAGCCATTCACAAATGATTTTGGCTGCCATACCACTTCTACAGGAATAGTTAGCCCATCAGCATTGTCGGTATCCAAATTCCAGCCATGACGTTCCAAAGCATTTTCAGGGTTATATTCATAGACACCCACTTGGGTAAATACTTCAGGCGTTACCTGATATTTCACCCGACCACCCCATTGTGCAACAGGGGTATTCATCCAGATATTGCCTTGCCATTTACCCATTTGTGCAGCACAAAATGCAGTACTTTGGAAATCGCAAGCCATTACGTTAAAGTCCATACCCAGACCTAAACGCCCCACTTTGACACTCACGCCTTGATCTTTAAAATTCTTTTCAATCGATAATTCGCTTAAACGAGTTTTTTGGTTGCCACGGCCAAAGTTTGCCTGAACATTGGCAAGTTGCGGCACCTCACCTTGCAAATCATCGACTGTGGTACTTTGTCCTTGGCGTGTGCTCACTGCAGCACGAATGGTGACACCTTCCCAACCGGCAAGTTTTTCCATATCGAAAGTTGAACCTAACCAGAACTGGCTGGCTACAGTCGGATCATTCCCCTCATCACGACCACCATCGGCTAAATAGGCAACATCAGCAGCAATATTGGCATCAAACTTCACCCCTTGCGCAGCCAGTTCGGTACGTTTACCGTTCCAGTCCCCCAACAAATACTGACCATTAGGGTCAAATGCTTCAGCCGCTTGAGTTTGGGTCATGGCTGTCAACACAAAGGCTGGCAATAAAGCTAGACTAATTTTTTTCATAAGAAAAACCAAAAATGCAAAGTTTCAGTTAGAAATCGATTCATTGAATCGATATTATTATGTGAAAATTACCTAATTTTTAGCCACTTATGTCAGCATTTTTTTTATCACTAATTAAATAAAAAGTTATGAATTAATAAAAACAAATAACTATTAGTTTTAATATAGGTATATATATTGTTATTTTTCATAATTTTAAGTAACAAATATTAAAATTCAAACTCATCATATTGAAAATATATTCTGGCGGTTCAATTAGACCAATTGATACATTTTTAACCTATTTATAAAATTTAAGCTCTTCCCCTAAAAGTCTTGCTTTACTCTGCACAATTCAAAAGCAGCTCTTGTATTCCTTGCCGGATAACCCGATATAAGCTTTATCTATAGAATTTTGAACTGCAAATGCCCGAATTACCCGAAGTCGAAACGACTAAAACAAGTTTACTTCCCTTGTTAGAGCAAACTGTCCTGAATGTTGAAGTACGTCAATCCAGTTTGCGCTGGCCTATTCCAGATAATATTCAAAAACTTAAAGGTCAAAAATTACTGCAGTTGACCCGTCGTTCCAAATATATTCTGGCTGAATTTGAACAAGACAGTATGCTTTGGCATTTGGGTATGTCGGGTAGTTTTCGCTTGTGTGAGAAAAACACTGAACTGCGCAAACACGATCACTTGATTATTCAATTTGAAGATATTGAACTGCGTTATCACGACCCACGCCGTTTTGGCTGCATTTTATGGCTTGATCAAAACTCTCAAACAAAATTAATCGATACTTTAGGTCCTGAACCCTTAAGTGACGCATTTAATGCCGAATATCTGTTTGAAAAATTTAAAAAGAAAAATGTCGCTGCCAAAGTAGCCATTATGGATAATCATATTGTCGTGGGCGTAGGCAATATTTACGCAACTGAGAGTCTGTTTAATGTCGGTATTCACCCTGCCCAGCCCGCTTCAAGTTTAACTCGCACGCAAATTGAAAAACTGGTCATCGAAATTAAGCGTATTTTAAAACAGGCGATTGATTTAGGCGGTTCGACCTTACGTGACTATACTAATGCCATGGGTGAAAATGGTTATTTCCAGCAGACCCTGTTGGCTTATGGTCGTGCTGGCGAGATGTGCGTCAATTGCGAAACCACTTTGGAAAATTTAAAGCTCGGACAACGTGCATCGGTATTTTGTCCCGAGTGTCAGCCTTTGAAAAAAGTTAAAATAGCGAGCAAGACTCCATCCAAAGGAAATAAAGCATGAAATCTGCCATCGTCCGTCATATTTTAGTCAAAGATAAAGAACTGGCCGAACAGCTGAAAAAGAAAATTAAAGCCGGTGCAGATTTTGCCAAAATTGCCAAACAGCATTCTACCTGTCCATCGGGTAAAAAAGGTGGTGAACTGGGTGATATTAAAAAAGGTCAGCTAGTCGGTCCGATTGATAAAGCTGTGTTTACTTTGCCTGAACGTGAACTGCATGGCCCGATTAAAAGTCAGTTTGGCTGGCATTTACTGGAAATTAAATTTCGGATGTAATCCCCCTAAATCCCCCTTTTCCAAAGGGGGACTGCCCCCTCCCTTTATTAACGGGAGGTTGGGAGGGATTCTATAAAAAGGTATCTCAAGATGCCTTTTTTATAAATAAAATTAAAGTTGTGGGCGTTTTTTCAATTCATCACGAATTTCACGTAACAATTCGATATCAGCCGGTGTAGTTGGAGTTTCCTCAACTGGTCCTTCTTGTTTACGTAACCGGTTCATAAGTTTAACCAGCAAGAATACGACCCAGGCCAAGATTAAGAAGTTAATTAAAATCGTTAAAAAGTTCCCGTAAGTCAGTACGTTTACACCCGCCTTTGTTAAGGCATCTAATGATTGTAAATTATCCGGGTTCTTTCCTAATACAAAGAATTTCTGGGTGAAATCTACGCCACCGCCTGTGATTACGGTAATTAAAGGCATAATAATGTCTTTAACCAATGAGTCGATGATTTTACTAAAAGCACCACCAATAATGACACCAATCGCTAAATCCATCATATTGCCTTTAATGGCAAACTCTTTAAATTCTTGAATAATACTCATGACTTTCTCCAGTTTATCTTTAAAGCATTCTTTATTAATATATTTTGAGAACCGTATGATGCACTAATGCATTTATAACAGGTCATAATTACCTGTAATTTACGTGGAATTTAACCTCTTGAACATATTGCTTATCTAATTATAAACAAAAAAAAATGCTACCACTGACGTGATAGCATTTTGCAATTCTTAATTTAATTAAATCAACAGATTAAGAACGGTTACGTTTACGTTCGTTTTCAGTCAACCAACGCTTACGGATACGGATTGACTTAGGTGTTACTTCAACTAATTCATCGTCTTCAATGAATTCAAGTGCTTGCTCTAGCGTGTATTCAATTGCAGGAACAAGTGTTAACGCATCATCCGTACCAGAAGCACGTACGTTAGTTAACTGTTTTGCTTTAGTTGGGTTAACAACCATATCGTCTGAACGAGAGTTAATACCTACGATCATACCTTCGTAGACTTCTAACTGAGGTTTAGCGAATAGACGACCACGGTCTTGCAAGCTGAACAATGCATAGCCCAAGCAAGTACCTTGAACCATAGAGATCAACACACCATTTTGACGTTTTGCAACAGTACCTTGTTTCATTGGACCGTAATGCGAGAAGCTTGATGTCATGATCCCTGTACCAGAAGTCATGGTCAAGAACTCAGAACGGAAACCAATCAAGCCACGTGAAGGAACAGTTGCTTCAATACGGATACGGCCTTTACCGTCAACTTCCATATTGGTCATTTCGCCTTTACGGTGACCCATTTGTTCCATTACAGAACCTTGGTGTTGTTCTTCAACGTCGAAAGTTACGTTTTCATACGGTTCTTGCATTTGACCGTCAACTTCTTTCAAGATTACTTGTGGACGAGACACGCCCATTTCGAAACCTTCACGACGCATGTTTTCGATCAATACTGAAAGGTGAAGTTCACCACGACCCGATACTTTGAAACGGTCTGGAGAATCAGTATCTTCAACACGAAGTGCTACGTTGTGGATCAACTCACGGTCTAGACGTTCACGGATATTACGTGAAGTCACGAATTTACCTTCTTTACCAGCAAACGGTGAGTTGTTTACCTGGAATGTCATCGATACTGTAGGTTCGTCTACAGACAATGGCGGTAAAGCTTCAACATTTTTAGGATCACAGATTGTGTCAGAGATATGAAGTTCATCAATACCTGTTACACATACGATGTCACCTGCATTCGCTTCTTCAACATCAACACGATCAAGACCGTGGTAACCCATGATTTTTAAGATACGACCGTTACGTGTCTTACCTTCTTTATCAATTACAGTTACTTGTGTGTTCAATTTAACTGAACCGCGTTGAATACGACCTACACCGATAACACCTACGAAGCTGTTATAGTCAAGTGAAGAGATCTGCATTTGGAATGGACCATCAACGTCAACAGCTGGTGGTTCAACGATGTCTACGATTGTTTGGAACAATGGAGTCATGTCATCAGCAAGTTCTTCTGGAGAAGGACCAGCAACACCACGTAGACCAGATGCATATACCACTGGGAAGTCTAACTGTTCGTCAGTACCGCCTAGGTTATCGAACAAATCGAATACTTGGTCAATGACCCAGTCTGGACGCGCGCTTGGCTTGTCAACTTTGTTGATAATTACGATTGGTTTCAAACCACGTGCGAACGCTTTTTGCGTTACGAAACGAGTTTGTGGCATCGGGCCTTCTTGTGAATCCACAAGAAGAAGTACGCAATCCACCATAGAAAGTACACGTTCAACTTCACCACCGAAGTCGGCGTGTCCCGGGGTGTCCACGATGTTGATACGGTATTCAGTGTTTGTACGCGCATCAGTCCATTTAATTGCAGTGTTTTTTGCAAGAATGGTAATACCGCGTTCAGACTCGATAGCGCCCGAATCCATGACACGCTCGATCTCACCCGCGCGATCACCGAGAGCACCTGATTGTTGCAAAAGTTTGTCTACAAGAGTGGTTTTACCATGATCGACGTGCGCAATAATGGCGATGTTACGGAGAGTTTTAATATCTGACATGTAAATTCGATACGTATTAAATTTGAGGGCAAATTATACAGAAAAAACTAAACTTTTAGTAGTGACTGTTTATTGATGGTTACAAGTTTTTTTGACTAATACCGTGGTTTTTGGTTTGTAAACTCCTGTAACTCGATTAGAATAACGGCAAATTGCTGCTGTACCATCCTTACATGTCTGATTTAAAAAACTCTCCCGAGCCACAGGATCGTCTTGATTTGGTCTACGGATTAAACGATCAACCCAAACCATTCATCGCTTTTTTAGCTGCTTTGCAACATCTACTTGCGATTATTGTCCCGATTGTCACCCCCGGATTGCTCATCTGCTTAGCGCTTGGTGTTTCAAAAGAAGACACCAACATGATTCTTTCCATGTCTCTGGTGATTTCGGGTATTGCAACCTTCCTGCAATGTAAAAAAGTCGGACCTTTTGGTGCAGGCCTTTTAATTGTTCAAGGCACCAGTTTTAACTTTATTGGTCCTATTATCGGGATTGGTTCAGCGATGGTCGCTGCTGGTACACCAGTTGAAGCAGTAATGGCGTCTATTTTTGGAGTGGTGATTGCAGGCTCATTTATTGAAATGGGTGTGTCACGCATTTTACCGTGGATCAAAAAACTGATTACCCCACTGGTCACAGGTATTGTGGTACTGCTGATTGGTTTGACCTTAATTAAAGAAGGTTTAATCAGTATGGGTGGCGGTTATCAGGCCATGGGTGATAAAACCTTTGCCAATGCAGACAACCTGATCATGTCATGTACGGTACTGGCGATTATTATTATCTTGAACCGTATCCGTATTACCTGGATTAAAAGTTCAGCCATTCTGATTGCCTTGATTATTGGTTATGCACTTGCCGGCTTTATGGGTCATCTGGATTTTTCAGGCTTGAAAGATGCACCGCTAGTTCAGATTCCAACCCCAATGCATTTTGGTTTAAGCTTCTCTTGGAGTCTGTTTATTCCAATGGCATTTATCTATCTGGTCACGTCACTAGAAGCGATTGGTGACATTACTGCAACGTCAAAAATTTCCAATCAGCCAGTTGACGGTCCAGTATGGATGGAACGTATTAAAGGTGGGGTGCTGGTTAATGGTGCCAACTCTCTACTTGCAGGTTTATTCAATACTTTCCCAAGTTCTGTATTTGCACAAAATAATGGTGTGATTCAGCTTACTGGGGTGGCGAGCCGCTACGTGGGTATCTGGATTGCTGCACTCCTAGTTATTCTGGGACTACTTCCAGCAGTTGCAGGCGTGATTCAAGCTGTTCCGCAGGCTGTATTGGGTGGTGCTGTCATGGTCATGTTTGGTGCAGTAGCTGCCTCTGGTATTAATATCCTTTCAGGCACTCATCTTGATCGCCGTGCCCTACTGATTATTGCCATTTCTTTGGCACTCGGTTTGGGTGTTGCACAAGTGCCACAAATTTTAGAACATCTTCCTGAATTATTTCGTAACATCTTTAGTTCTGGTGTTGCGACTGGCGGTATTGCAGCATTGCTTTTAAATATTATTCTTCCTGAATCGAAGAAATAATTTCATTTCAGCATCAACTCTGCCCAGCATTGTCTGGGCAGAGTTTTTCAATGGCGAGATAAAAAATGGATCCAAGAAGTGAAGTTGTCATTCGGCAGCATGAATATCTTTCTGGACGTGTGCTTCTGGTAAATGCACCTACGGATGATTTACTTTCCAATCTAGAGAAAGACATCAGCCCATGTTTATGGACATGGAATTATAATGAATTTCAATATTTTCAGTCGCAGCAGGCCAATGTTCATTTTGGTGTAGATCTTCCTGAAGGCAGTTTTGACCAGGCCATTATTTTTGTGCCCAAGTCTAAGGAACTCTTAAATTATCTGCTGCACAATGTAGTCAGCCGTTTAGGTTTGGGAGCATCAATTTTCCTGGTCGGTGAAAAGAAAGGCGGTGTCGAACGCGCTTCGAAACAGTTACAGCCTTATGGTAAAATTCTTAAACTGGATAGCGCACGCCATTGCCAAATGTGGCAAGTCACCGTTGAATCCACCGTGAAAGAAAAAGCTCTGGCAGATTGGGCACAACAATATACCGTTGCAACGCCTAAAGGGGATTTAAGCATTTGTGCTTTACCTGGTGTATTTAGCCAAAATCGTTTAGATGTCGGTACAGCGGTATTTTTACCATTTTTATCTCAAGTCACTTCAGGTAAAATTGCCGACTTTGGTTGTGGTGCCGGAGTGATCAGTGCTTATCTGGCGAAACTGAATCCAAAAAACCGTATTTTTGCGATGGATGTCGATGCTTTTGCCTTAGCTTCTACCCGCATGACTTTTGAAAAAAACAGCCTATCACCAGAACAGCTGGAAATTACAGCGGTGACAGGCATTGAAGATGCGCCGCTTTTCTTGCATGCCATTGTCAGCAATCCCCCTTTTCATCAAGGCATTCAGACCAATTACGATGCCAGTGAAAACTTGTGTAAGACGTCACGCCGGCATTTAAAATCGGGTGGTGAATTATGGATTGTGGCAAACCGTTTTTTAAATTATCCATTACTCATTGAACAAAGCTTTGGCCAGTGTACAACCAAAGCAGATCAACAAGGCTTTAAAGTGCTGTTCGCTAGCACTGAAAAGAAATCTTAAGGAACAACGGATGAGCGAAACTCAATCTGCACATTTAAAGCGTAAGCTGGGTGCACGTCATTTGAATATGATCGCCATTGGTGGTTCTATCGGTACAGGCTTATTCCTGGCTTCTGGTGCAACAATTGCTAATGCCGGTCCGGGCGGTGCTTTACTGGCTTACTGTCTGATTGGGATCATGATTTATTTCTTGATGACCAGTCTGGGGGAGCTTGCGACACATAATCCAACTTCAGGTGCCTTTTTTACTTATGGTACCAAATATGTTGAAGGTGGTTTTGGATTCGCCTTAGGCTGGAACTATTGGTACAACTGGGCCATTACCGTTGCTTTTGAGCTGGTTGCGGTTCAGTTTATTATGAAATTCTGGTTTCCTGATATTCCCGGATTCTACTGGAGTGCCATTTTTCTTGCCGTGATTTTTGCCATTAACTCGCTCACAGTGAAAGGCTTTGGTGAAAGTGAATTTTTATTTTCACTGGTTAAAGTGATTGCCATTATTGTCTTTATCATTATTGGCATGGCCATGATTGTCAAAATCATGCTGACTCCGAATATGCTGACTTTTGCCAACTGGACCAAAGGTGAAGCTCCTTTTGTCGGCGGCTTTCAAGCGCTAATCGGGGTTGCCATGATTGCCGGATTCTCCTTCCAGGGCACCGAAATGGTTGGTGTTGCCGCAGGTGAATCCAAAAATCCCAAAAAGACCATTCCCATTGCGATTAAACAGATTTTCTGGCGAATTTTACTGTTTTATGTCGTGTGTATTTTCATTATCGGCACTTTGGTGGCCTATGATGATCCTCGTCTTTTACAAGCTGCATCAAGCGAAGACATTACCTTATCGCCCTTTACCTTGTTATACGAACAGGCTGGATTTGCCTTTGCAGCCAGTTTGATGAATGCGGTGATTTTAACTGCCATTTTATCTGCAGGTAATTCAGGCATGTATTCTTCTACCCGCATGCTGTTTGATATGGCACGTAAAGGCAGTGCGCCAAAATTATTCGCACGTCTGGACCGCCGTGGCGTACCAATGAATGCCCTCTATGCCACCACTGCAATTGCAGCGCTTTGCTTCTTGACCACCTTTATTGGTGAACAACAAGTATTTAACTGGTTGTTAAATATGTCAGGCATGTGCGGATTTATTGTCTGGCTGGGAATTGCCATTTCACACTACCGTTTCCGGAAAGGTTATTTGGCACAAGGTTATAAACTGGAAGATCTAGCCTATAAAGCCAAGTTTTTCCCATTTGCCCCTTGGTTTGCATTTATCCTGTGTTCAATCATTATTCTGGGTCAAAACTACGAAGCGCTTATTGGTGGAAAAGTTGATTGGTTAGGTTTGCTATCTACTTATATTAGTATTCCACTATTCTTGGTGATTTGGTTAGGTTATAAGTGGAAAAACAAAACCAAATTAGTTGCTTATCAAGATATGGATGTTAAACCCATGAATCCCGATCAGGACTAAATCTGGTATTCAAAAAAAACAGCCTTCGGGCTGTTTTTTTATGTGTGTCACCGTCAGTGATTTGCCAGAAACTCCTTCAAAACAAAGCTGACTTCATTTTTATGGGTGGTACATAGTCCATGTGGCGCTCCCTTAATTTGCTCTTCTACACCCTGTTGTAGAAGTTTGACTGTCTGCTGACTACAAATTTCGGGTGGTACGATTTCATCGGCAGTCCCATACAGCACCAAAGTAGGAATCGTGATTTGTTTTAAATCTTCACGTAAATCTGTTTCTGAAAATGCGTGGATACAGTCGTAATGAGCCTTGATTGAACCTTGCATTGCAATACGCCAAAAATTTTGTATCACACCTTCCGAGGTTTTATTTAAAAGTTTGTCATAGCCATAAAACTGTTTGGCAAAATCTAGATAAAAATCAGCTCTGTTATCGAGTAAATTTGCCCGCATTTCATCAAAAATATCTGGATCAACGCCATGTGGATTATCATCTCGCCAAATCAGTAAGGGAGTAACAGCCGCAATCAAGGCCAGTTTAGTGACTTTATTTTGGCCATATTTTGCCGTATAACGGGTGACCACTGCCCCACCAGTAGAATGTCCAACTAAAGCAAATTCAGTTAAACCGAGGTGCTCAATAAGTTGATGCATATCTTGCGCATATTGATCAATAGTATGTCCAGTCCAAGGCTGACTCGACCGTCCATGACCACGCCGATCAAATGCAATGACCCGATAACCATGCTCAGCAAGAAACAACATTTGATCTTCAAAAGCATCACTGGATAAAGGCCATCCATGGGAAAAGACCACTACGGGACCATTGCCCCAATCCTTATAATAAATCGAGGTTCCATCTGTGGTGGTTAACATTTGCGTCATTTTTTCACCCTCTTTTTATTGTGTATATGGGTGTTTATTAGAACAAGATCAAAATAAAATTATGTATTAAACAAGTTATGCTTATGTAGCCCATAAAAAAAAGCAGCCTTACGGCTGCTTTTTTCAAATCAGTTCAATAATGAATTATTGAGCTGCAGGAGCTTGTTGAGCAGGTTCTGCAACAACAGTACGGCTACCAGAGATAGTCGCGAATACGCGACGGTTCATAGCACGGCCTTCTTTAGTGTTGTTGTCAGCAATCGGTTGATCCCAAGCGAAACCTTGAGTAGACAAACGAGCTGGATCTACATTGTATTCATTTACAAGTGAAGATTTAACAGAGTTAGCACGAGCTAAAGATAAACGTTCGTTCAATGCACGTGGACCAGTGTTATCTGTGTGACCTTCGATGCGAGCAGTAGCGTTTGGATATTCAACTAACTTCTCAGCAACTTTAGCGATTTCTGGTTTGTATTGGTCTTTGATGTTTGATTTGTTTGTATCAAAGAACACACGAAGTTCCATGTTAAGGTCTTCAGTCAACTCTTGTGGAGCTGGTTGAACTGGAGCTACAGGCTCAACTGGAGCGACTTCTACTACAGGGGCAGCAGGCTTCAAGTGACCGCCAAGAACTACGTTAAGACCAGCTAAAGCTGTATAGTTCCAGAAATCTTCATCGACGTTATAAGTAGCACGAGCTTCAGTACGTAGCGATAAAGCATCGTTTAAGCGCCAGAAAGCACCTAGACCAGCGTTACCCAAAGTACCTTCTTCTTCAAGACCACGACCTACACGGCCAACAGTATTGTCAAATTCATATTTATAGTGACCAGCACCTAATAATACGTAAGGTTTGATTTTGCTGTCATAATTTTTAGTGATCAAATCAGAAGTAGCATAGAAGTTACCATTGATTTGAGTTTGCTTGTATTCAGAACCTGCAGGAACGCCAAGGCCTTCTACATCACCTTTCACTTGGTTATATTCAGCTTCAAAGCCTAACCATGGAGTTAATTCAACACCCAGTGCTGCACCAACGAATAAATCGTCTTGAATTTCAGGAGCACTTGTTAAATCACCTTTATCACCCGCATTGTTGTGTTGAGTGTCTTGGAAAGTGTAACCAAGCATTAATGGAGTAACAGTTACGCCAGCGTTAGCAGCTGCTAAAGGTGCAGCAACGAGCATTGCTAAAGCAATACGACTCATTTTCATGGATTTATCCTCCAGAGATAACAATTGTTGTTCAAGCTCAAGCCTAGAATTTGACTATTTCTGAGATAGGCTTTCTTTTACCCCAGTTTTATTCTTAAGCTATTCACAGTGAATCATACAAACACTTTATTTTTTTTCCAAGTGCTTGATAATTTTAATCAAGTAAATTATTGACAAAATTACTTACAATTTCCGTTGTAATTCGGTAATTTTTTACTCAATTTATTCTTATGAATAGCTTATTGTCACTTGCAAATTATTTTAACAGCTTTCTTAAAAGTTAAGTAATAAATATTACCAACAAAAAACAATTAAAAAACAAAATATTAATAACACAAATAATTAAAAAAAAATATCTTACAGGATCACTTTAAATGCTTTTTCAACAAAAAAATGGTTTTACATTAATTGAGCTAATTGTCACTTTGGCTATTTTTGCAATTCTGGCTACCATTGCTTTGCCTTATTTTCAAGAAATGAAAGCTAAACAGGAAGTCAACGACACCACAAACAAACTGATTTCAACAATTCATTTAGCCAAAACTCAAGCTGCTCTTTATCATACCAATGTAGTACTGTGCCCAAGTCAAAATAAGGTGAATTGTCAAACAAACCAATGGACTGCCGGTTTACTTGTTTTCCTGGATAGCAATAAAAATAGACAAATTGATACAGGCGAAAAAATAATTTATACAGAATCAACCAATTTAAAATATGGGCATTTAGACTGGAGAGGGACTTTAAGTGTTCCCAGCTTAACTTTTCAAGCCGAAAATGGTCTTCCTATAGGTTCAAATGGCAGCTTTTATTACTGTTCAATATTGTCCGATCATCACAAAAAACTGGTTCTTAGTGCAATGGGGCATATGCGGATAGAAAACCTGTCTATCTGCTAAAAACTTATCAGTCTAAAGACGTAGTCTCCTCCCTCTTTATTCCGGCTCATTTTTCAATATACTGCTTAAGCTTGGAAAATAATTCCCTAAAAAGTAAATCTCGGAGAAAGAACAATGACAGACATCGTAATTGTAAATGGTGCACGTACCGCTATGGGCGGATTTCAAGGTAGCTTAGCCAGCGTAACAGCACCGGAACTTGGCGCAGCATCAATCAAGGAAGCGATTGCCCGTGCAGGCTTACAACCTACTGATGTCGAAGAAGTCATTATGGGCTGTGTTTTGCCTGCCGGCTTAAAACAGGGACCCGCACGTCAAGCGATGCGTAAAGCGGGGCTACCTGATTCAACAGGCGCAGTTACTATTAATAAGTTATGTGGTTCTGGGATGAAAGCCGTCATGCAAGCGGCTGACATGATTAAAGCCGGTTCTGCTGACATTGTGGTTGCGGGTGGCATGGAATCGATGACCAATGCACCGTATGTATTACCTAAAGCGCGCGGTGGCTTTCGCATGGGCCATGGTGAAATTAAAGACCATATGTTCTTGGATGGTTTGGAAGATGCAGAGACTGGTCGCTTGATGGGTTCTTTTGCGCAAGATATGGCAAATACACGTGGCTACACCCGTGAACAAATGGATGCCTTTGCAATTCGTTCATTAGAGCGCGCACAAAAAGCGGTGAATCAAGGCTACTTTGCCGATGAAATCGTGCCAGTTACGGTTTCTACTCGCAAAGGTGATGTCGTTGTTGATAAAGATGAACAACCCTTCAATGCCAATATCGACAAGATTCCAACCTTACGCCCTGCATTTGCTAAAGATGGCACCATTACTGCTGCCAATGCCAGCTCAATCTCAGATGGTGCCTCTGCCCTTGTGCTTACCTCAGGTGAAAATGCAGCAGCAAAAGGCTTAAAACCATTGGCTAAAATTGTCGCTTATGCTTCAAATTCACAACATCCTTCAGAATTTACCATTGCTCCAGTCGGTGCCATCCAAAAAGTGCTAAATAAAACCGGTTGGGATGCACAGGACGTCGATCTATGGGAAATTAACGAAGCTTTTGCCATGGTGACCATGTGCCCAATGGATGACTTCAAGCTTGATCCTGAAAAAGTAAATATCAACGGTGGTGCATGTGCACTCGGTCATCCTGTCGGTTCTACCGGTTCGCGTATTATCCTGACCTTGATCCATGCATTAAAACGCACAGGTGGCAAAAAAGGGATTGCTGCACTCTGTATTGGTGGTGGTGAAGCGACTGCTGTGGCGATTGAATTGCTTTAAAAGAAATCTCCCTATAGTAAAGGTAAAGCAGTATTACTGTGCAAGAGATAGATTGATACATTGCTATAATTGAAAAATAATCCTCCCCTAGCCCCTCCTTTACAAAAGGAGGGGAAATTATAAATCCCTCCACATGCAGGGATTTTTTATTCTTACATTTTCTTATATTTTTATTCTCAAAATTTAGTTAAGCCTGTTAAATTAGAACCATAAAAACAACAACAAAGGTGCGCTATGCAACTCAATCATTATCTTAATTTTCAGGGTGAAACCGAAGCAGCTTTTAATTTTTATAAATCTGTTTTTGGTGGTGAATTTTCAACTCTTACCCGTTATGGTGAAATGCCCTCTGAACAAGGCAAAACACTTTCTGAAACCGATAAAAATCTTATTCTGCATGTATCATTACCAATTAATGCATTTATGGAGTTAATGGGATCTGATACCAGCACTCAATTCTGTGCGCAAAACAATGCTGCGCTCAATAAAGGGAATAACCACTATATTTCAATTAATTTGCATGCCCATGAACAAGATAAAGCTAAACGCTTATTTGATGCTTTATCGGTGAATGCACAAATTGAAATGCCTTTAGAAAAGACATTCTGGGGTGCGCTCTACGGTGCACTTACCGATCAGTTTGGGATTAAATGGATGGTGAATTGTCAGCTTGAAGCCATGTAAATGTTCCAAACTTAAAAAGCCTCCATATGGAGGCTTTTTAACTTGAGCTTAATCAATGAGATTAAGCACCTGTTTGATAATGTGCCTGTGCAACCGCAGTCGATGCTTGGTACGGGTTTTTGAAATCATTCAAACCGGCAGCGGCTTCCTGAATATCTTTACCTTCTTTAATTACGAAAGTATCAAAACCAGAACGCTTCATGTAGTTCAACACATCTTTGAATACATCACCGGTGGCACAAAGTTCGCCCTGGAAACCTTGACGGCGAAGAAGGGCCGCAAATGAATAACCACGACCATCGTTAAAGCCAGCAAATTCAATAAAGATCGCATCCAACTGGTCAAGCGGAAATTCATGTGTTTCAGGAGATGCATCAACAGTTAAGTAAAGTGCTTTTTTACCTGAAACATTGGTGATTTGATCTAATTGCTCAACAGTTAAAACCACATCACCTTGTGGCAATACGCCATCTTCACCAATCAATTGATAGGTATTGTCTGCAATCGTGCCATCTTTAGAGAGCACTTGTAGTGCGGTATTAAGCATATGCACGCTCCTTGAAGGGTTGAATGCCGACACGGCGGTAAGTATCAATGAACTCTTCACCATCTTGACGTAAATCAAGATAGGTATTCAAAATTTCTTCGATAATGTCAGGTACCACTTCAGCTGCAAATGATGGGCCAAGAATGTCACCGATCGATGCATCATGGTCTGCATTACCACCCAAAGTAATCTGGTAGAACTCGGCACCTTTTTTATCGACACCCAAGATACCAATATTACCGACATGGTGGTGACCGCAGGCATTCATGCAACCTGAGATATTCAGATCCAGTTTACCCAAGTTATAGATGGTATCCAGGTCATCAAAACGGCGTGAAATCGCTTCTGAAATCGGAATTGATTTCGCATTCGCCAATGAGCAGAAGTCACCGCCCGGGCAGCAGATGATGTCGGTCAAGAACCCGATATGCGCACGTGCTAGGTTGTGTTGATCGAGAATTTGCCACAATTCAAACAGATCTTTTTGCGGTACATCAACCAAAGCAATATTTTGTTCGTGTGTGGTACGGAACTCGCCGAAGGTGTACTTGTCTGCAAGGTCTGCAATCAGGTTCATCTCTTCAACGGTCATATCACCCGGCGCAATACCGGCACGTTTCAGTGAGATGGTTACGATACGGTAACCTTTTACTTTATGTGCATTGGTGTTGATATTAAACCATTGCTTGAACTTTGGATGCGCTGCAAACTGTTCAGTGAAATCTTCATCGGCATAATCTTGGTAAGCAAATGGTGTGAAGTTCTCATCCATTTTTGCCAAGGTGTCAGCATCGATTTTCAGTGTTTTCACAGTATGTGCAAATTCAGCTTCAACTTTTTCTGCAAATATTGCTGGAGTCAACGCTTTTACTAAAATCTTGATACGTGCTTTATATTTGTTATCACGACGACCGTGCAAGTTATACACACGAAGGACTGCTTCCAAATACGCAATCAAATCTTCACGTGGCAAGAATTCACGGATAAAGCTACCAATCACTGGGGTACGACCTAAACCACCACCCACTTTGATTTTATAGCCCATCTCACCTGCTTCATTACGCACGATGTAAACACCAATATCGTGGAATGAAGTTGCCGCACGGTCGGTTTCTTCTAATGCAGAAACCGCAATTTTGAACTTACGTGGCAAGAAGGCAAATTCTGGGTGGAAAGTTGACCACTGACGGATCAATTCACAGGTCGGACGTGGATCGGCCACTTCACCAGCAACCACACCTGCATACTGGTCAGTGGTGGTGTTACGAATACAGTTCCCAGAGGTCTGGATGGCATGCATTTGCACAGATGCCAACTCTTGCAACATGTCTGGTACATTTTCTAGTGCAGGCCAGTTAAACTGAATATTTTGACGTGTTGATACGTGCGCATAGCCACGGTCATAGTCTTTGGCTAATTCCGCAATTTTACGCAGTTGTTTAGAATTCATCAGACCATAAGGTACTGCAATACGCAACATTGGCGCATAACGTTGTACATAAAGGCCGTTTTGCAGACGAAGCGGACGGTATTCATCTTCCGTCAATTTACCCGCTAAATAACGTTCCGTTTGGTCACGGAACTGTGCAACACGTTCATTGATCAGTTGCTGATCGAAATCAGTATATAAATACATGGCGTACAGCTAGTAGTTTCTATTATATCGCCGGCAAGGATAACGAGATTAAAACTATCAATAAAATGCTTTTTATACATATTTCATAGCGGTTTTATTGATAAGCATGTCGAGCTTTTGCTTATTCGCGAGTTACAGACGAATTGTGCTACTTTTATTGCAATTAATCTTATTTTCATTTGCTTAGCACTTTTTCTTATATTCCTTTCGTTTTCATTAATTTTATATGGATATAAAAAAAGCCTGACGAATCAGGCTTTTTTTAACAGAGCAATGAACTCAATTATTTTTTGTCTGGCAGTGCATAAGCAACCACAGAGTCACCCATTTTGGTACCAAACGAACCATGACCACCCGCCATGATCACAACGTATTGTTTACCATTGGCTTCATAAGTCATAGGAGTAGCTTGACCACCCGCAGGAAGACGACCTTTCCATAGCTCATCACCGTTAGTTACGTTGATTGCACGGATGTAGTTATCTTGAGTACCGCCCACAAACATGACATTACCTGCAGTTGAGATAGAACCACCCAACATTGGCACCCCCATTTTGAATGGCGGTAATGGAATACCCGGCATACTGTCACGAATAGTACCAATACGGCGTTTCCAAGCCACTTCATGCGTATTTAAATCGACACCCGCCACGAAGCCCCAAGAAGGTTGTTTACACGGTAGGCCGAATGGCGACAAGAAGGCACTGATTTCAACACCATAAGGCACGCCATACATCGGTTGAACACCCGCTTCCGTACCCGCACCTTTGGCAGTTTGCTTACGGTTTGGATCTTCAGGAATCAGTCTAGATACAAATGGCAAGCCAATTGGGTTCATGACTGCAATTTGACGGTCCGGGTTCACCGACATACCACCCCATTCGAACACACCCAAGTTACCCGGGAACACCAAAGTACCATTTTCAGATGGTGGCGTATAAATGCCATCGTAGTTCAATTTCTTGAAAGATACACGGCACATTAACTGGTCAAACATTGTGGCACCCCACATCTGCTTATCAGTCAATTTGTCTTTTGGCGCCATGTCAAAATCAGAGAACGGTTGCGTTGGTGAATAACGTTCGCCTTTGGTTTGCGGACCACGTTTCACTGTTTGTGGAACCGGTTTCTCGGTAATCGGAACAATTGCCTCACCTGTACGGCGGTCTAAAACAAAGGCATTCCCTGTTTTAGTCAACACATAAATCGC
>DFAM01000019.1:59526-89102 GCA_002365595.1 Acinetobacter sp. UBA3106
ATATCCCACAGGTCATGATGGGTAGTCTGGAAATTCCACACCAATTTACCCGTAGTTGCATTCAATGCAAGCATCGAGTTTGCATAACGCTCATCTAACTCGGTACGGTGGCCGCCATAAATATCCGGCGTACCAACACCCGTTGGAACATAGACAATGTCTAATTCCGCATCATAGGCTAAAGGTGCCCAGGCGTTTGGAGAGTTGTGAACGAATTTTTGACCTGGAGCAGGAATCGCATTTGGATCTTCAGCACCGGTATCAAATACCCAAAGAAGTTCACCGGTATTGACGTCATAACCACGGATCACACCCGATGGTTCTTCAGTCGAATAGTTGTCGGTTGTTGAACCTGCAATGATAATGGTGGTACCGGTAATTACAGGAGGTGAAGTTGGAATATAACCTCCTGGATACGGGAATGGCATGTCTTTTTGCAGATCAACTTGACCATTTTTACCGAAGTCAGAACATGGTTTACCTGTATTTGGATTTACCGCAACCAGACGACCATCATTCACCGGCAGAATTACTTTCTGTGGACATTCAGCAGAGCTAGATTTTTTAGCTGCCAAACTCGCTTCAAAACCAGCAGTATTGTTTACGTCATAATAAGACACGCCACGACAGGTTAAATGCTGATAAGTATTATCTGCTTTAAGAACCGGATCGTAAGTCCATTTTGCCTTACCTGTTGCAGGATCAAGTGCTGTCAATTTCTGATGGGTAGTACACATGTACATGTTGTTACCCACTTTAATTGGCGTGACCTGATTGGTGGTTTCACCTGAGTCATTTTCAGTTTTAAACTCACCAGTATGGTATTCCCAAGCCAGCTCCAGATCTTTTACGTTTTCAGAGTTAATTTGTTTTAACGGAGAATAACGTAAACCTGACTGAGTACGGCCATAAGCAGGCCAGTCTTCATCGGCCACACCCGGAATCGCTTTATGCGCTGCAGGCTGTTGAGTTTTTAACTCACCACGAATTTCCTGTGGATCGTTAAAGATTGAGTAAATCATCACCAAAATAGTGATGACCAAAGAACCGCCTAAAGCAAGCTTGGCAGTTTTCGCATTATCAAAACCGCGAGTAACTGTAGGAATCAGCAATGCCAGACCAAAGAGACCTAAAATATCTAGACGTGGCGCTAATGCGAAGAAGTCAGAACCGACTTCCCATAGGCCCCAGATCACGGTTCCTAATACAAATGCAGCATAGACGAAAAGAGCTGCGCTCTTACGTTTTTGCAATAAAACTGCGGTCGCAATAAAGAGAATACCTGCAATGATGTAGTACCAAGACCCACCAAGCACTGCAAGATAAATCCCGCCGAGCAGCAGTCCTAAACCGAAAATGGCAGCAAGCACCGCCAAAACCGTTTTCAGTACTGAACCTGAAGACGAAGTATTCATATTGAACACCTATAAAAAATTGGTTGAAAGCTCATAGGACGCACCTATGAGCACCATAATTTGAGTTCTTAGTTATAAATACATCCACGCTGTAAGCGCTTTTATCAATGCATAAAATTGCTCAAGCTTTCAACAGTGTATTTGCAACTAAAAACTTGAGATTAGAACGAGGTATTAAATTTAATACCGCCGACCCATGCATTTTCGCCATTTTTATATGCGCCAACATGATGAACATATTGCACATTTGGACGGATGGTTAACCAGTTGGTTGCATGGATACCGTAATAAATTTCAGCATCATATTCTTCGTTCTGTAGACCACGGGCGTCTACATTATTATTGGTGATGTTTGCAGCATTGACATCATCATTGATATTGATCCGGGCGACACCGATCGCGATCTCATCTTGAGGACGGGAATCCATTAAGCCTTTATAGACCAAACCAATATTTTGCATGTCGCTGACTTTGTTTGTGTCGCTATCATGTACAGTTAAGTTTACAAAGCCACTCAAGCCACGTGATGCATCACCTTGATGAGCCGTTAGTTGCTGTTTGGCAACCACCCAACCACCTTGTTTGTGGTCAGTTTTAGTCGCATCTGTAATTTCTGCAGCATCAACAGTGCTGTAGTAATAACCGGCACGGTATTCACCCGGAAGTTTTGCCGCACCGAGTTTTGGTGTCCACACCACTTCAGCAGGAATCATTGCACCTTTAGAGCCATCGGTACTTAAATTGAAACCTTTGCCACGTTCCAGATTTTCAGGGTTATATTCATATGCACCGACTTGTGCATAGACTTCTGGAGTGACGTTATACTTGAACCGTGCAGCCCATTGGCTCACCGGCCAGTTAAACCACTGGTCACCGACCCAGTTCCCGACTTGAGAACCACACAGTGCCAAGTTCTGGAAATCACAATCGAAGCTGTTGAAATCTTCACCTTCACCAAAACGACCGACTTTGACATCTAACTTCTGGTCCAGGAATTTTTTCTTGATCCAGAAATCAGTTAAACGCCAGGTTTGACCACGGCCCCATACTTCTTGTACAGAACTGAGATGACTATTTAAGGCATCTGAAGTATTCGACAAATTACGACCATTACGCTCAGTCACGGTAATTTGAGCTTCAGTATCTTGCCAGCCTAAAATTTTGTTTAAATCGAAATGAGCACCAATTGCAAACTGATCTGCATATTCAGTGCCACCATTAGAATGATGGTCTGAGTCCAGTAAAGTGGCAACTTCACCGGTATAACCCAAACTAAAGTCATAACCTTTTTGCTGTAATGCTGTACGTTGACCGTTCCAGTCGCCAAACATCCACTGACTTTGTGAGTCAAAAGCTTCAGCTGCATGTGCAGTATGGAATGCACAGCTTAAAGATATTAGGCTCACGCTAAAACCGAACGTGCTACATAATTTCTTCACAGTAGATTACCTTTATATCATTTTGTAATACATATATAGTACTCTTGTTTATTATGTAACTTTTAGTACAATTTGTTAATCTATTGTTTTATATATTAATATTTTTTAATATCTATTAAACTTACCAATCTCCGGCGCCTAAATTCTGTCCGATATATAGATATTTTGTCTTAGAACGCGAAAATTTGATCGGACAGGCCAGCTGTGTTTCGGTCTGTTGACTGTCGGGATGTAGCGGTACTTCTACCGTCCATTGGCGCTGTTTGGCCAAAGTAGAATCCAAGGCCTCATCCAGATTTAAAACCGGCTCTACACATACGTCCTGCTGCGCAAACAGCATTTTCCATTCTGCAAAAGTTCGACTTTTAATTTTTTCCCGCAGCGCCTGTTTCACGCTTTGCTGATCTTCTAGGTTAAATGAAGCCCCTTTTTCACCCAGTATGGGAAGATCTAAAATTTGCGCCAATCTGGTCATAAACTGTGGTTCCAGACTTCCAATCGATAAATAACGACCATCCTGAGTCTGATAATAGTCATAAAAGCTGCCGCCATTTAAATGCGACTGTTCCGGAAATTGTTTGGTATTTCCTGCCAATGTTGCAGCTGCAGCCATATTATTTAAAGTGGCCACACAATCCGTCATCGAAATATCAATATATTGTCCTAAACCGCTTTGCTCACGCTCAACCACGGCAGCCAAAATACCAATCACAGCATGTAAGGAGCCTCCGGCAACATCGGCCACCTGAATACCCAAGGCTGGCGGTCCACCTTCCTGGCGGCCACTATGTCCTGCAATTCCAGACAAAGCCAGATAGTTGATGTCATGCCCGGCTTTATCTTTATAACTTCCGGTTTGGCCATAGCCGGTAATGGAACAATAAATCAGTCGAGGGTTTAGTGCGCTCAGTGTTGCATAATCTAGACCCAGGCGCTGCATCACCCCAGGTCTGAACTGCTCAACCACAATATCGTATTCATTAATTTTCTTTTTAATCAGTTCGATATTCTGTGCATCTTTTAAATCCAGCGCGATCGACTGTTTATTGCGGTTCAAATAATTGTGTGCTGTTGCCTGCCCATTGGCATAAGGCGGTAATAACCGGATCAGATCCGGACGGGTTGGCGATTCAATATGAATCACTTCTGCACCGAGGTCCGCCAGATACAAAGTGGCAAATGGACCGGGAAGTAAAGTGGAAAAATCAAGTACTTTTAATCCTTTTAAAGCCGTAGTCATATCCGGTTTTTCTCTTTTTCTATTGATTTAATATGCATATTAGAAATATAAAACTAACAAAACAATGTCATGTTCAGCCATTTACCTTGATCATTTCGGCAATTTAAGATGTAAATAAGGTAAAACAACTATTGTAAATTGCCACCCAAACATTTTTTAGCGTCATTTAGGTCAACTGCAAGTGAATACAAAAGAGAAAGAGACTGAAGGATTTAACATGAGTCGCGATACGATCAGTATCCACTTCGTCAATGCGGCTCTAACCGGCGTAAAACGTCTTGGCATGGACGTCGAAACTTTATTGTCACATGTGGGCATTGAAGCGGAATTATTACGTCAGCCTAAAGCGCGTATTTCTCCTGAACAATACACCCGATTTATTAAGATGTTATGGATGGTGACCCAGGACGAACATGTCGGCTTTGATGTACAGCCACGTCGTTTGGGCACTTTTGCCATTATGTGTCAGTTGATTATTCACGCGAAAACGCTAGGAGATGCCTTAGAGCTTTCTTCACAGTTTTATAAACTGTTTGGCGATGAATGGTCGGTGACTTTAGAACGTGACAAACACGAAGCACGTCTGGTTCCCCTCATTCCAAAAAGCATGGATCCCGATCATTTCATTACCGAAAGCATGCTGATGATCTGGCACGGTTTGGCCTCCTGGCTCATCGAACGCCGTATTCCGCTAGAACGGGTTCATTTTGGCTATCCACGTCCAGCACATGCCGATGAATACGATGCCTTGTTCTTTGCGCCGGTGATGCAATTCGATGCGCCACGTACCGAAATTACCTTTGCTGCAGATTATCTGGATTTACCGCTGCGTCAAAATGAAGATACGCTGGAAGAATTCCTGAAAGCTGCGCCTGCACAGTTGCTGGTTAAATTCAAAAACACCAACTCGCTTACCTCACGTATTCGTGAAGTTTTAAAGAGCCAGATTGGTGAGGAAATGCCAACCTTAAATGATGTGGCATCAATGTTATACCTTTCTCCGCAAACCTTACGTCGCCGCCTGGCTGCGGAAGGCAAAAGCTATCAGGGTGTGAAAGATGCCTTGCGCCGTGATGCGGCCATTCACCTGTTGCTGAATCCTGGTTTGACCTTGGAAGATGTCGCACAGCAGGTCGGCTTTAGTGAAACCAGTACCTTCCACCGTGCCTTCAAAAAATGGACCGGGGTAACACCAGGTTTATATCGTCAGCTGCATGGTTATCATTGATCATCCACTCACTTTTAGTTTCTCTCTATGCCCAGATTTCGATCTGGGTTTTTTTATTGACCAAAAACATCATCTGACCTGATCCGTTCTCGTCATTGCACTTCAAAAATTAATCATTACACTCAAAAAAGGATAAAAATTTTAAAGTCATAAAAGGGAAATGCTATGAGCGAGGCCTATATCATTGATGCCATTCGCACACCACGCGGAAAAGGGAAAAAAGACGGTTCACTGCATGCGGTGAAACCGATTAGCTTACTGACTGGATTGCTGAATGAACTTCAGGTTCGCCATCAGCTCGATACCTCTAAAGTTGATGACATCGTGTTGGGTTGTGTCACCCCGATTGGCGACCAAGGAGCCGACATTGCCAAAACCGCAGCCATCGCCGCAGGTTGGGACAATGACGTGGCTGGTGTGCAGATCAACCGCTTTTGTGCATCAGGCCTCGAAGCCGTGAACCTGGCCGCACAAAAAGTCCGTTCAGGCTGGGAAGATGTTGTGGTTGCCGGCGGTGTTGAATCCATGTCGCGTGTGCCAATGGGTTCAGATGGCGGACCCTGGGCACTGGATCCTGAAACCAATATGGCTTGTGAATTTATTCCGCAAGGGATTGGTGCCGACCTAATTGCCACCATTGATGGCTATAGTCGTGCCGATGTTGATGCCTTTGCTGCCGATTCACAGAAAAAAGCCGCTGCCGCTCAAGCCAACGGCTATTTCAACAAATCAGTTGTGCCGGTAAAAGATAAAGCCGGTGTGGTGATTTTGGATAAAGATGAATTTATTAAACCGACTACTACGGCAGAAGGTCTAGGCAAACTCAATCCAAGTTTTGCCATGATGGGACAGATGGGCTTCGATGCTATTGCCCTGCAAAAATATCCTGAAGTAGGAGCTGTGAATCACGTACATCACGCAGGCAATTCTTCCGGCATCGTTGATGGTGCAGCGGTTGTTCTGGTGGCTTCAGAAAAAGCAGTCAAGGAACAAGGTTTAAAACCGCGTGCCAAAGTATTATCGACTGCACTGGTAGGTACCGATCCGACCATCATGTTGACCGGCCCTGCTCCTGCTGCACGTAAAGCTTTGGAAAAAGCCGGTCTAAGCATTGATGATATTGACCTGTTTGAAGTAAACGAAGCCTTTGCTGCCGTGGTGATGCGTTTCATTACTGAGCTCAATATTGACCCTGCCAAAGTCAATGTGAACGGCGGTGCAATCGCGATGGGACATCCACTCGGTGCAACCGGTGCCATGATCTTGGGCACACTTTTGGATGAATTAGAGCGTCAAGGTAAAAAACGTGGTCTTGCAACGCTTTGTGTCGGTGGCGGTATGGGCATCGCGACCATTATTGAATTGGTATAAGGAGAAAAATAATGAGTGCAATTCAATTTGAAAAAAATGCCGACAATATCGTGATTCTCACTTTAGATTCTCCAAACCAGTCTGCCAATACCATGAATGCAGATTTCCGCAACGCCTTAACGGAAACTGTGGAAAAGCTCAAAGCCGATGAAAATATCGCAGGAATTATTTTCCGTTCCGCGAAAAAAACCTTCTTTGCAGGCGGTGATCTGGATGAGCTGATTCAAGCTACCCCTGAACATGCCACTGAATTCTTCAACATGATTGAAGAGATGAAAGCCAAGCTACGTTATATCGAAACCCGCGGCATTCCAGTCGTTGCAGCCTTGAATGGCACGGCACTGGGTGGCGGTTGGGAACTGGCTTTGTGCTGTCATCACCGTATTGCGCTGAATGATGCCAAAGCCAAATTTGGTTTGCCTGAAGTGACGCTTGGTTTATTGCCTGGCGGTGGCGGTATCGTACGGATGGTACGGTTACTTGGTTTGCAAAATGCATTTCCTTTACTGATGGAAGGCAAACAATTTGGTGTCGATAAAGCCAAATCATTAGGGCTGATTCACGACACGGCAGATTCAGAACAGGAACTTTTGGACAAAGCCATTGCCTGGGTCAAAGCCAATCCGCAGTCTGTACAACCATTTGATGTTAAAGGCTATAAAATTCCGGGCGGCACCCCTTCCTCCCCACAAGTTGCTCAAGTATTGGCGATTGCCCCTGCTATGCTGCGTGACAAGACCAAAGGCTGTTACCCTGCGCCTGAAGCGATTATGGCGGCAGCGGTCGAAGGTGCTCAGGTCGATGTCGATACCGCGCTGACCATTGAATCACGTTACTTTACCTATCTGGCCACCGGACAAATTTCCAAAAACATGATTGGAACCTTCTGGCATGGTTTAAATGCGATTAAAGCTGGTGCCAGCCGTCCTAAAGATATTGCCAAATGGAAAGCCACTAAAGTTGGTATTTTAGGTGCCGGGATGATGGGTGCAGGCATTGCTTATGCCACAGTATCTAAAGGCATTCAGGTTATTTTAAAAGATGTGTCTCTCGAGGCAGCCGAAAAAGGCAAAGCCTACAGCCAAAAGTTGCTGGATAAAAAAGTCTCTCAAGGTCGCCTGAGTACAGAAAAACGTGATCAGATGTTGAGTCTGATTACCGCAACAGCGAATGCGGCAGATTTACAAGGCTGTGAGCTGATGATTGAAGCCGTGTTTGAAAGTCCCGAGCTGAAAGCCAAAGTCACGCAAGAAGCCGAAAGCTATCTGGTTGATGGCGGTGTGATGGCATCTAATACCTCGACCTTGCCGATTACAACTTTGGCACAGGCCTCTAAAAATGATCAGAACTTTATAGGTCTGCATTTCTTTAGCCCGGTTGATAAAATGCAGCTGGTTGAAATCATCAAAGGAAAAAATACATCAAGTGAAACCCTAGCCAAGGCCTATGATTTTGTACAGCAAATTGGCAAAACCCCGATTGTGGTGAATGACAGTCGCGGCTTCTTTACCAGTCGCGTGTTTGGCACTTTTGTTCAGGAAGGCCTGCGTTTACTGGCTGAAGGAGTTCATCCTGCCAAAATTGAAATGGCCGCACTGAAAGCCGGTATGCCGGTTGGGCCTCTTGCCATTCAGGATGAAGTCTCTCTGACCTTATCTGAACATGTCGCGACTGAAACACGTAAAGCCCTGCAAGCTGAAGGTAAAGAGCTACCACACTCAGGCGCCGACGATGTGATTCAAACCATGATTCACGAGTTTAACCGTAAAGGTAAGGCTGCAGGTGCAGGTTTCTATGACTATCCTGAAGGTGGTAAAAAACAGCTTTGGGAAGGTCTGAATCACTGGAAAAAAGACAATGCGATTTCTGAACAGGAAATGATTGACCGCTTTCTGTTTGTGCAATCTTTAGATACTTTGCGCTGCCTGGAAGAAGGTGTGCTGGAATCGGTGGTCGATGGCAATGTCGGCTCGATTTTCGGGATTGGTTTTGCTCCTTGGACCGGTGGAGCACTGCAGTTCCTCAATCAATATGGTTTGGAAAAAGCCTTACTTCGCGCGAATACCCTTGAAACAAAATACGGCGAGCGTTTTAAAGCACCACAGCGATTAAAGGACAAAGTACAGGCAGGTGAAAAAATCCTTTAATTCTTTGCTTGTATAAGAAATATTTTCAACCACTACCACTTGAAGCGGTAGTGGTTTTTTATTTCCTTAATTTAAATAAGGTTTTATCCGCCTTAAACCTCTCATTTCGACCTCTTTTTGTACTTTTTATGCTATAAAAGCCTATTGATAAATTGTTAATGCTTCTTTTCGTGGCAAGGTTTGTTCTATATGTCTAAAGATTCGAATCCATCTCCTTCAAGTAAAGCTGGCTGGAAAGCTGTCGCATTGGCCATTTTTATTGGTCTGGTTTTCTTGGGCTTTTTCTATATGGCGGTGACCAATGAACCTGACTATATGCCAAGTCAAAAACGAAAGCAGGCACAAAGTACTCAGCAAACCGTAGCTCCTGCAGCATCAGAACCGAGCGCTGCCGAAATGAATATGAGCGAAGAAGAACATGCCCAGATGGCCGATCATCATGCATCTGCTGCACACGGTCATTAAGCTGAACTCAGCATAAAAAAAGCGAGATTTCATATCTCGCTTTTTTATGTTCAGAACATTTTGAGGCTTAGGATAAGCACATTTGCATATCAATATGTGGAATGCCGCAATCCAGGTATTCATCGCCTTGTGCAACAAAACCCAACCCTGCATAAAACTGAATGGCATGCACCTGTGAAGACAGTTTCAGGAACTGACGCTGCTCATGTTTGGCTTGCTGAATAATCTCCAGCATCAACAACTTGCCAATGCCCTGTTCACGATAAGCCTTTAAAACCGCTACCCGTCCGATACTGTTATTCTGCAATAATCGTGCAGTCGCAACCGGATGAGTTTGGTCATAAACCACAAAATGTAATGCCACAGCATCCTGCTCATCCCATTCATCTTCTACAGAAATGTTTTGCTCCTGTATAAACACCTGCTCACGAATCAGTTTGGCATCCTGTTGCAATGCATCCCAACTACCTGAACGTATCGTTAATTCTGTCATCGAAATATCTTCTTCCTAAAAAGCAGTTTTAAGACTGCTTTATCCCTTTAACATTAGCACTTACAGCCAATATCTTGCTGATCCCACTGATCATTTAATAACAATTCCAGGGAATGCTTCTGAATGCCATACATCTGTTTTAACGCCTGAATCTGCGCCAAAACCTGCTGATCCGGTGCCTGATAATCCTTGCGCTTGGTCGCTAAAATCATTTTGTTTTTACTGGTATGTTCCAAGGCCACAAATTCAAACACCTTGGTTTCATAACCATACGCTTTCAGCAATAAGGCACGAATGGTATCGGTCAGCATTTCAGCCTGCTGTCCGGCATGAATGCCAAATTGCAGCATCGGTTTTAGCACTTCGGGACTTTTTAATTGTGGACGCAATTCTTTATGGCAACACGGCGCGCACATGATCATTTGGGCATTTAAGCGGATACCGGTATGAATGGCAAAGTCGGTTGCCACATCACAGGCATGCAAGGCAATCATCACATCCAGATGGTCCGGTTGATAGGTACGCACATCGCCCTGGAAAAAATCCAGTTGCTGAAAATCGGATTGCTGCGCAACGCCCTGACAGAACTCCACCATTTTCGGATTAAGCTCTACGCCTGTAACGAAAGGAGCCTGACCATGTTTGGCCAGATAGTCATATAAAGCAAAGGTCAAATAGCCTTTGCCTGAACCAAAATCAACCACACGTAACGCATGATCGTGCTGATTAATCTGATCCAGAGCGCCGGAAAAAATTTCCACAAATTTATTAATCTGTTTCCATTTACGCGCCATGCTCGGAATAATCTGCGCTTTAGCATCAGTAATACCCAGCGGTTGTAAAAAGTAGCTGTCCTGATCGACATAACGATGCTTGGCACGGTCATGTCCTTGCTGGGTCTCTGCCTGAGTCACTGTCGCGTTCGCCTTTTTACTGCTGCTCAACATGGCTTTCTTCTTGTTTTTTTTCAGTTGCACCTCTTCACTCGCGGTAAATAAATTCGCCTGTTTAGATTGAGTCAACAGAGACTGCACCAATGACACCGCTTCAGCTAAAGGGTAATTTTTAGTGACATCCTGAGTCTTGTAACGATACAGGCAACTAAGCATAGGTTGATTTTGTAATGAAATGACTCTTAAGGTCATTTTCTCCAAATCCTCAAGTTCACCTTTATACTGGCTAATAATCATTCGATCAAAACTATGTGTTTCAATGGCTTGCTGAAAGGCATCTAAGAATTTTTGTTCCTGAATAGAAGGAGAAGCCGCTTGAGACATACAAATCACTCGAATAAATTAAGTTCTCAGTTTAAAACTTCTTACTTTAAAGGTAAAACTGCATTACTATACAAGTGTATTTTTTAATTATAGAAAATCAATAATGACAACTCCTCAAATGCAGACCTACGATCCACATGAAGAAAAAATAAATGCGATCAGTCATGCACTTGGCGCACTCCTTGCGCTTATTGCCAGTATTTTCATGCTGATCAAAGGCAGTGATTTACCGCTCGGGCAATTTATTGGCTTATGTGTTTATGCGCTGAGTATGATTTTACTCTTTTCGGCATCCAGCCTATATCATTATGCCGAATCGCCACAACGTCGCGGCTGGTACAAAAAACTCGACCATACTGCCATTTATTACCTGATTGCGGGAACCTATACCCCGTTCCTGTCCATCGCCATGCCTACGGCTAAAGCGCAGTATTTGTTGATTGCACTCTGGCTGATTGCGCTTATTGGTACACTATTCAAGTTAGTTTTCATTCATCGATTTCAGAAAATTTCTCTGATCGCCTATTTGGTCATGGGATGGCTGGCTTTACTGGTCATGGATGATATGCAACGCTTTTTAAGTGCTCAAGCTTTAACCTATTTGATTATTGGCGGGCTTTCTTACACCATTGGTGCATTGTTTTATGCCTTAAAAAGAGTAAGATATACCCACGCTATCTGGCACATTTTTGTATTGATAGGTGCAGGATCACATTTTCTGTCTATCTATCTTTACGTGATTTAACCCTCTCATTCTTCATTTCAGTGACCCTGAGCGAGTCGAGTAGAGAAGGTTCTTCGTTGTTTTTTTAAGAAATTACGCCTTTTTTAAAAAGATTACGCTTTTAAAATTAAGCTTTTTTATTTTTAGTAAGTGTAAGGTCATCCATGGCGTCTTCAGATTCTATTGCTGCTACTACAGAAGTAGCTACAAATTCAAAATTCCGCGTACTAACGGCGAGTCTTGTTGGTACCACAATCGAATTCTTCGATTTTTATATTTATGCCACTGCGGCAGTCATTATTTTTCCGTACTTGTTCTTCCCGGCCAGTACCGATCCAATGACAGCAACCATTCAATCGCTGGCAACTTTTGCGATTGCCTTCATTGCCCGCCCGATTGGCGCGGCACTGTTTGGGCATCTGGGTGACCGGATTGGCCGTAAAGCCACATTGGTTGCGGCACTACTCACCATGGGTCTTTCAACCGTATGTATCGGTTTATTACCTACCTATGCTCATATCGGTATTGCAGCACCCTTATTGCTTGCGCTTTGCCGTTTGGGTCAAGGTTTGGGTTTAGGCGGTGAATGGTCTGGTGCGGTTCTACTTGCCACGGAAAATGCTCCGGAAGGTAAACGTGCCTGGTACGGTATGTTTCCGCAACTGGGTGCACCAATCGGCTTTATCCTGGCTACAGGTTCGTTCCTGACCCTGGGTGCATTCATGTCTGAAGCAGACTTTATGCAATGGGGCTGGCGCATTCCGTTTATTTCAAGTGCTTTACTGGTCATTATGGGTTTATGGATTCGTTTAAAACTCCATGAAACACCAGCGTTCCAAAAAGTATTGGACAAGCAAAAAGAAGTTAATATTCCATTTAAAGAAGTGACCACCAAACATTGGCGTATGCTGATTTTAGGTACGATTGCGGCAATCTGTACGTTCGTGGTGTTCTACCTGACTACAGTATTTGCATTGCAATGGGGTACCAAACAGCTCGGCTATAGTCGTGAACAATTCTTGCAGTTGCAACTGGTTGCTACCTTATGTTTTGCTGCATTTATTCCACTTTCTGCCGTGTTTGCGGAAAAGTTTGGTCGTAAAACCACTTCTATTGCCGTGTGTATTGTATCGGCCATTTTCGGTCTGTTCTTTGCCGATATGCTGGAATCAGGCAGCACGCTCGTGGTGTTCTTATTCCTGTGTATTGGTTTAGCCATTATGGGCTTAACTTATGGTCCTATCGGTACTGTACTGTCTGAAATTTTTCCGACTTCAGTTCGTTATACCGGTTCAGCATTAACCTTTAACCTTGCAGGTATTTTTGGTGCCTCTTTTGCTCCATTAATTGCAACCAAGCTTGCGACCACGTATGGTTTATATGCGGTAGGTTATTACTTAACTGCTGCATCGATTCTTTCACTGCTTGCCTTCCTGGCCATCCGTGAAACCAAAAATGATGATGTAAACAACCAGGTTTAATCTCATACCCGAATAAAAAAACCAGCGTTATCTACGCTGGTTTTTTTTGCAGTTTAAACTTGCTCATCACTTAAAATTTGTTGATAGATTTCTTCAAATTTGCTTCGCTCGCCACCTGCATTGTAATAACTCGAAATAATGTAACTGACCAATTGCCGGTATCTTTCCGTCCCATACAAATGATCCAACAAAGCTTCTACATACTGTTCATTAAAGCCAACATCACTCAGCAATTGCTGGAACTTTTGATAAAACCTGCTGGCAAATTCCGGAGTATTGACCACATCACTTTCTGCTTGCAGAAAAGCATGTTCTAAAGCAATCAAACCCATTTCCAGCTGGGATGCTTGCATAGCAGTTAAATCAAAAAATTGTCCCACTTCCTGCGAAAAAGACATCTGCTTCTCCTCATTCTTGTGTTATTCATCGCTATCATTTTAGCGCATGTCGAATATAGGACAACTGAATAATGACGATTTAAAAGTATTTAAATCAGCTCAATAATATCAATGGTTGGCGGTACGCGAAAACGAAAGGGTACACCGACCATTCCTGTGCCAACCGTTACAAATACATCGGCATTTTCATGCTGGTACAAGCCTTTTTTATGTCCAAGAATGGATACTTTTTTCATAATGTAGTTGGTCAGCCAAGGCAGTTCCACCTGTCCGCCATGGGTATGTCCCGACAGCATCAGAGGACGGGTCGGTAATTGCGGTACCATATCCACCGTATCGGGGTTATGCGATAAAATCACCCAGGGTTTGTCTTGCGGCAAATCCGGCATATAACGCATATCGGTTTTTCCGGCCCACAAATCCCCAACACCCAGCAATCTGAATTCATCAAATTCAACAATCTGCCCCTCAATATCAATCACGTTATTGACTTTTAACGCATGCCGCAACAGGTTTAAAATCGGCGGTCCGGGATACTGTTCATCATGATTGCCATTCACCGAATAAACCGGTGCATTGATGTTTTGTAAAATGGCCAGCTCATCTACCAGGGTGTTTTCAGGTTCATAGGTCCAGTCCCCTGCGACCATCACCAGATCGGGATTTTGCTGATTAATTTTATCGACAATAATTTTCAGCTGGCGTTCATGCCCAGAAAACAGGCCAATGTGTAAATCGGCAATCAAGGCCAGTTTGACTGGACGCTGCAGCTTTTGTTCCGGATTAAGCTGGTATTGCAGGGTTTGAACCATAACATGCTGGGGCTCGATAAAGCGGGCATAAATCAGTACACAGCTCAGCAAGAAAATAAATGTGGCCTGGTGGATAGAGTAATAACCACTCCAGCCGGCAAACAGGCTAAAGAAAAATAAAGGGATAAGTAAATAAGATAAATAAAAAGCCAATAAGTGGACAAAAGCTTTAAAAGGATGAATAGTCTCTGTTCGCATTTGGCTTAACCACGCCTGCGCTATTCCCCACAACGCGATTACAGCGAAACTGATATAAAAATAAAAAGCAACTAAGTGCGAATCCCACATACTATCTTCTCTAATGATTGCGACGATATTACATCATTCATCTATTCTGATATTTATCTTTTCATAGCTCACAATTATACTCAAACCAATTTTTGGTATTGTTTACAATCTATGGCACGACTCTCTCAGCAAACAAGGCACACAAGCACCTATAAAACCGCAGTATTGCTGAGTTGTAGCTTGATTTTGGGAATTCCTGCATGCTCGACCCTTCCCAAACAGATTCCCCAGCCAGTTGAATATTCATTCGATACCAAAACTGAACACAGCTCACTGGCTAAAATCATTTTGCCTTTAAGGGAGCAAAATCCTAATCTTACCGGTTATCATGTTTTATACGACCCGCTTGAAGCTTTGGCCGCACGTATCCATTTAATTGATAAAGCAGAAAAAACTTTAGATTTACAATACTATATTTGGGACAACGATAAAATCGGAGCGCTGGCTCTGCACTCTATCATTAAAGCGGCTGACCGAGGCGTAAAGGTTCGTCTGCTGATGGATGACAACAATGCCAAAAAGATGGAAGGCATTTATCTGGCGCTCGATCAGCATCAAAACATTGATGTGCGCCTGTATAATCCTTACCGTTTTAGACAGTACCGTGCCATGGACATGGTGCTGGATTTAAAGCGGATTAACCGCCGCATGCATAATAAAAGTTTTATTGCAGACAACCAGATTTCCCTGATTGGTGGTCGCAATATGAGTAACCAGTATTATAACGTCAGTGACAATTATCAATTTTCCGATGTGGATGTGATGCTGGTCGGCGCTGCATCAGATGAAATCATTCATTCCTTTGATGAATACTGGAATGATGATTACGCATTTCCGGTCAAGCAAATTGTTAATCCGAGAGATTACTCCTTGCGTTTTGACAGCCTGAAAAAGCAACTCGAGGAACATTCGAAAAGCATTGCCGTGCAAAATTATCTTGATTTAGCCACCCGATCACATGCTTTTGAAGAGTGGCTGAATAACAGTATTCAATTTGACTGGGTCAAAGCGGAAGTCGTCAGTGATTCACCGAGTAAAATCAGGGCCAAGGCCAAAAAAGAACAACATCTGAATTTTCAGCTGATTAACCGTTTAGAAAAACCCGAACACAGTGTCGATATTATTTCCGCTTATTTCGTCCCGGAAAAAAAAGGCGAAAAAATGCTGAGTGATCTGGCTCAAAACAATATCAATGTGCGGGTACTGACCAATTCCTTTAAAGCCAATGACGTAGCTTTGGTGCATGCATTCTATGGCAAATATCGCAAGAATTTACTCCAGGACAATGTCGAACTGTACGAGTTTCTGTCTGTGCCGGAAACAGAAAACCTAAATGCCAATACCAAGGAAATTGCAGAAAAAGCCAAGGTCAACATCAAAGGGTTAAGTCGTTCCAGCCTACATGCCAAACTCATGACCATAGATGAAAAGCAGGTTTTTATTGGATCTTTCAATTTTGACCCACGCTCTGCCTATTTAAATACAGAAATTGGCGTATTGCTGGACAGCCCGAATCTGGCCAAAACTGTACATCAAACCATGAACCAAAATTTGGCTAAATATGCCTACAAACTGGTTTTAGATGCCAACAATAATATTAACTGGAAAATTAAACGCCATGATGGCAGCATCAAAACCTATCAGAAAGAACCCAAGATGAAATGGTGGCAAAAAGCTGGGGTGAAAATGATTTCCTGGTTACCGCTGGAAGGTTTTATGTAAGCGCCCTCATGACTGCTTGGCTAGAAGTGTTGAAGATGACGTTTTCAGCACTTTTTGCTGTAGTCGGGCTAAGCCTTCAATCATTTGTGTTTGCACTTCCTGAGTCAGGCTTTCAACAGTATGTCCCTGAACCGCAATTGCCGGTAATGCCATTAAATGTGCGGTGACTTTGGGCATTTCCAGCACTTTTTTGACATGTTCAGCAAAACTGATATTGCCTACAAACGGCGCGACTGTATCGAGTTGCCCATCCTGATTGACATAACAAATCAGGCAAATTTGTACTGGACGATTTGCTTCAATGGCAGAACCTAAAATCCGGCCATAAATTTTTTTAATTTTGCTGCCATCTGAAGTGGTAGCTTCTGGAAAAAACAGCACAGGAATATTCTGTTTTAAAAATGTGGTAATTTGCTCTTTAATTTTAATCGAATCACCAGAACCACGTTTAATAAATAATGTGCCACCGCCCTTGGCCAGTTTCCCAAATAAAGGCCATTTTTCAATTTCAGCTTTGGCTAAAAAGAACACCCGCGCTCCTGAACCCAGAACTGCTACATCCAGCCAGGAAACATGATTGCTCACCCATAAAGCCGGTTCACGTGGAATCACGCCATGTACCTGAATTTCAAGGTTAAAGACTTTACATAACTGACGGCAAAAATGCTGTACATAACGGGTATTACACGGATTATTCGGGTCTTTATATAAACGGTGGCGAAAAACCAGATAAAATCCTTGAATAATCGCCCCTAAACCAGTCACTAATTTTTTGCTATACAAGAAAAATTTAGACAGGCCATTTAACGATGAAGTTTCTGTTACAGAGGATTGAGTCATAGATTGATCACTAATTACCAGCTACAGCGTTTAATCATTTATTTGCTGTCATTCTATACTGTTCATTTTAATCTTGCATTGATCATACCCGCCGGAACTGGCTATTTTTTTATAATATCTAAGATATAAAACCCATAAGTGATTTATTTTCCTAAAAAATATTGGAGATCTAGGCTGGTTTGAAAAATACAGAAACCAATTTCTTATCAATAGCCAAACATTGTTGAATAGCTTTTGATAACAACCTTTTATTGAATGAATATCTTGTTACGATGCTTTGTTATGTTTTTGCTATTTCTCACTATATCGGCACTTTTTCTACTAAAATAAATCTTTAATCATGCAGTAGAGATCATCCTTAGTGGAATATTTTGAGCAACATCAGGGTAGTGAACGAACAATCTTGGTGAGTGTATCGGTACAGCAGTTAGACGACCTGGATGCAGAAGAATTTCATTTATTGGCCGAATCTGCCGGTGCTGAGATTCTCGAACATATTACCGCTCAACGTATAAGACCTGATCCCAAACTGTTTATTGGTTCTGGCAAAGCAGAAGAAATTGCCGCTCTGGTACAGGACTTAGAAGCCAGCCTGGTCATTTTCGACCATTCTCTGACCCCGGCTCAAGCCCGCAATTTAGAAAAAATCATGCAATGCCGTGTGGTTGACCGTACCGAACTGATTTTAGATATTTTCGCCCAACGCGCCCGTACCTATGAAGGTAAACTGCAAGTTGAATTGGCACAGTTACAGCACCTCTCCTCACGTTTAGTCCGTAGCCGGGGTAATCTCGACAGTCAAAAAGGCGGGATTGGCTTACGTGGCCCGGGTGAAACCTTGCTTGAAACTGACCGCCGCTTACTGCGTATCCGCATGGGGCAACTCAAAACCAAGCTGGATAAAGTTCGTCAAACCCGCATGCAAGGCCGTGTTGCACGGCAAAAAGCCGCGGTTCCGACCGTTTCTTTAGTCGGTTATACCAATGCCGGTAAATCCACCCTGTTTAATATTCTGGCCAAGAGCGATGTGTACGCGGCAGATCAGCTGTTTGCAACACTAGACCCCACTCTGCGCCGTTTGGAATGGGATGGCATTGGACGTCTAGTGCTAGCAGATACTGTCGGTTTCGTGCGTAATCTTTCGCATTCTTTAGTCGAGTCCTTTAAGGCGACTCTGGAAGAAACCTTGGAAGCTACCCTGCTACTTCACGTGATTGATTCTAGCAGCCCGGATATGCTGGAACAGATTGAAGCGGTAGAATCCGTTTTAAAAGAAATTGGCGTCAATGTGCCGGTACTGCGCGTTTACAACAAAATTGATATCAGTGGCGAAGATGCCAAAATTGTCTATGCCAAACCGCACCTGCCCGATCGTGTCTATGTTTCGGCGCATTCCCAGCAAGGACTAGACCTGTTACGTCAAGCAGTGCAAGAATGTCTGATGGGCCAAATGCAAAGTTTCGAGCTGATGTTAAAGCCTGCATATGGCAAATTGCGTACCCAACTGTATGCACTGAATGTGATTCAATCTGAAAATTATGATGATGCCGGTAATCTGCATTTGCATGTGATTATGGCACCGCAAAAGCTTGAACAGCTGATTAAACAGGCGCATTTACCCATAGATGAAATTCTTGGACATAAAGCTGCACAATTTGAGCGGCCGCTTGAAGAATTTGAAATAAAAAGATAAATCAGTTAAAACGTGATAAGTGTAATTATAATACTTGGTAAAAATGGACTGGATAAAAACAATCGACTGGCCGGCCTGGATTGGCACACTGGCATTAATCATCTGCTTCCGCGAAGGAGCAGTATGGTTAACCACACAATTTCATCATCCTGAACTGGGCAATCTGGTGGGCTTGATCAGCCTGTTGGTGACCTTATTTATTTGGAGAAATTTCAATAAATTACCGACTCGTTTGGTCGATACCAATAACAAGATTATGAAAGAAAGTGCTTTTGCCTTTTTACCGATTAGCGCAGGTTCATTGCTTATGCTGACCCAGATGGGCAAAGAAATGCCGGCTTTTCTACTGGTGATGTTTATCAGCACCCTGATCCCCCTGTGGGTCTATGCAAAAATGTCCAAGCGCTGGTTATAGGGAAATTATATGTTTGCAGTACTCTCCGGTTTTTTCATTACCCTGATTGCCTATCTTGTCGCAAAACCGATTAATAAACGCCTGCCACAAATTCCGGTCATTGTGATTGGGATGTTTTTGATTATTGGACTGTTGTTTGTATTCGGAATTCCTTATACATCCTATATGGCTCAGGTCAACCCACTGTTTAATCGCCTTTTAGGTTATGTCACCGTCGCATTGGCCATTCCCCTGGCGGCCATGCGTTATGATGATTTGCCACTGAAAGCCATGCTCGGAATTCTGGTTTTTGCCAGTATCAGTGCGGTCGCGTTACCGATGGGGCTTGCCTATTTATTACATATGACCGATTCAAGCATTATGGCATTTGCTACTCGTGCCGTAACCACACCCATCGCCATTAATATTGCCACCCTGCTCCATGCGCCTATTAGTATGGTCATTCTTATTGTGATTTTATCCGGCGTAATTGGAGCAGCCTTTTCTCCCTTGATCCTGCGGCATATTAATGATGAACGTGCATCAGGTCTGGCTTTAGGCTTGGCGGCTCATGCTATTGGCACAGCTCAGGCATGGCAAAGAGGCAGCGTCGCAGGACGCTATGCTGCGTTTGGTATGGCAGTAAATGCTGTATTTACCGCCATCTGGTTACCGACATTTATACTTTATTTGCAAAATATGTGACTGATGAATCACCAATAAACATTTGTAGAGTCAAAATTTAACCTTATGATAAAAAATATTTTATAAAATTATCATAAGGTTTTTTGATGAAAAATTTTAAAATTTTAGCCGCCCTTCTTCTTTCTGCCAGCAGTAGCACTATTTTTGCTGAAGACATTTCGGGAACCTGGAAAAACATTGATGATAAAACCGGTTCTTCAAAAGCGATCCTTGAAATTCGTCAAGAAAGTAACGGCACTTATACGGCGAAAATTGTAAAGGTAACGCCTCGTCCGGGTTATACCCCTAAAGAAACCTGTGTGAATTGTCCTGCACCTTATACCAATAAGCCTATTTTAGGTATGGATGTCGTAAAAGGTTTAAAACCGGCCGGTGGATCCAATTTTACTCAGGGCAAGATTATCGATCCCCTTACTGGTCATGTCTACAGTATGAAAGCGAAATTAAGTCCAAACGGTAAACGCTTAACCTTGCGTGGTTATGTCGGTGTTTCAGCATTGGGCCGCAGTCAGACTTGGATTAGAAACGACTAAATATGACAAAAAGCCGCACTATGTGGCTTTTTTATTCACTGATATACAAATAAATCACATTATTTTTCATTATTATGAAGCAATGGGTTGACTAATATTTAAACGACAACTATATCTTTAATACAGACAAGAAAAATATTTTCCACACTCCCAGGAGTTAATATGAAGAAAAATCTATTATTTGCTGCTTTTGTTGGTGTAGTTTTCAGTGGGAATGTGTTGGCAAATGATCTTAGCGGAACTTGGAAAACCATTGATGATAAAACCGGTTCGGCAAAAGCGATCCTTGAAATGCGTCAGGAAAGCAATGGGACTTATACGGCAAAAATTATCAAAGTAACTCCACGTCCGGGTTATACCCCTAGAGAAACCTGTGTCAATTGTCCGGCACCTTATACCGATAAACCCATCTTAGGCTTAGATATTTTAACGGGGTTGAAATCTTCCGGCGAGAATCAGTTTGTGAATGCCAAAGTGCTGGATCCACTGAACGGTAAAATCTATAGCGGCAAAGCAAAGCTTAGTCCTAATGGTAAACGTCTTACTCTCCGCGGTTATGTCGGTGTGTCCGCACTTGGCCGCAGCCAAACCTGGATTAAACAAGATTAAATTGTGCAGATTACAGGTCAGCATAAATGGGTAGATAATACGAATAAGCAACTAAAAATGTTATTCTCAAAGATCGCTTAATTTCGTATTTCTGCCCCCACTTTAAATAAGTCAACAGGATCGCTGACTTATACAAATGAGGGAATGTTATGAAAAAATTAGCAATCACCGTTACATGTGTCGTAGCGCTATCAAGCAGTTTTTCAGTTTTTGCTCAGGACATCATTGGTACATGGATTCAAATTGATGATAAAACAGGTTCACCTAAAGCACTGATTGATATTCAAAAACAAACAGATGGGTCTTATTCCGGAAAAATTATCAAAGTCACCCCACGCCCAGGTTATAAGCCCCGCGAAACATGTTTCCAATGTCCTCCGCCCTATACCAATCAGCCTATTTTGGGATTAGAAGTTTTTAAGGGTCTAAAACATGTCGATGGCAATAATTATGCAAACGGTCGGGTACTTGATCCTTTAACCGGAAAAATATATGGCTTGAAAGGACGAATTACCCCTAACGGTAAACGTTTTATCTTACGTGGTTATATAGGAATTTCTGCTTTGGGCCGAACCCAGACCTGGATTAGAAACGACTAAATATGACAAAAAGCCGCACTATGTGGCTTTTTTATTCACTGATATACAAATAAATCACATTATTTTTCATTTTGATGACACGCGATATTGACTAATTTCCAAACGATCCTAATATGGTTTTTATAGATTATAAAAAATTACTCACCACAACCGTAGGAAATTATATGAAAAAAAATATCTTACTTACTGCTCTTGCCGGTTTAGTTTTTAGTGGGAATGTATTGGCACAAGATCTATCGGGTACTTGGCAACAAATTGATGACAAAACCGGTTCACCTAAAGCTATTATTGAAATTCGTAAAGATGCGAATAATACCTATGCCGGTAAAATTGTTAAAGTGACACCTCGCCCAGGTTATACACCACAAAAGACATGTAACAAATGCCCTGCACCCTATACCAATCAGCCTATTTTAGGTATGGATGTACTGACTGGATTAAAGCATGTTGAAGGTACAAATAACTATGAAAAAGGCCGGGTCATCGATCCGTTGGCAGGCAAAATTTATGATGCCAAAGTTCGACTGAATGCGAATGGAAAACGCCTCACCCTACGTGGTTATATTGGGATCTCAGCACTAGGCCGCAGTCAAACCTGGCTGCGTCTGGATTAAGCCCGATTTATTATGCTAAGAAGCCACTCTATGCAGTGGCTTTTTCATGTAAAAAGGAATTCTTTTTTTTAATTTATTCAGTACAATATTGACTAATATTTTAATCTATCTAATATATCGACTTTGTAAAAAGTGAACCAATTTTTGAAGGTCTGATATGTACAAAAATCTATTGCTTGCGACTTTAGCGAGTGCACTTTTTAGTGCTCATGTTTTTGCCGAGGATATCTCTGGAACATGGCAACAGATTGATGATAAGACCGGTTCAGCCAAAGCCATTATTAAAATTGATAAAGAAGCCAATAACACCTATACCGGTAAAATTATTAAGATTACCCCTCGTCCTGGCTATACTCCGCGTGAAACATGTAATAAATGCCCTGCTCCGTATACCAACGATCCAATTTTGGGTATGGAAATTATTAAAGGCCTAAAGCATGTAGCAGGAACCAATAACTATGAAAAAGGTCGGGTGATTGATCCCTTAGCCGGAAAAGTTTATGACGCAAAAGTCAGACTGAATGCGACAGGTAAACGTTTAACTTTGAGAGCTTATATGGGTGTGTCCACCTTAGGACGTAGTCAAACCTGGATTCGACTAGACTAAATCGATACTGATAAAAAAAGCCACATCATGTGGCTTTTTTTATTTTTGCTGATCTGAGTGATTACATTACCGGATTATCGACTTTAAACAGCTGTTTATCTTCCAGACGGTAAGCAATCAACTGCTTACCCCAAACACAGCCACCATCGACATTCTGAATCTGTGAATTAATGGTTTTACCCTGTAAGGCTGCCCAATGCCCAAAAATCAATTGATGGGTTTGGGCTGCTTTGGATTCAAACTCAAACCATGGTTGAAAACCTGCTGGCATCGGATCATCCAGTGAATCTTTAAAGCTGAACTCTAGACGACCTTCGCTGTTGGTTAAACGCATACGGGTTAAATAGTTGGTAATGCAACGTAAACGTGCATTACCCTCTAGATCATCCGACCAAAGATCAGGTTCTTTGCCATACATATCAGCCAGGAAAGCATCCACCACGCTAAAATCGTCGTGTGCAATCACTGCTTCAATTTCTTTGGCGAAGGCAGCAGTTTGCTCTGCGGACCAAAGGCAAGGAATACCGGCATGCGTCAATATGGTTTGCTCATTCGGAAATAAACATAAAGGCTGTTTACGCAACCAGTCAATCAAATCATCGCTATCAATCGCATCAATCACATCGCGGGTATTGTCTTTTTCTTTCAGCTCTTTTAAACCACGTGCACATGCTAAAAGCGTCAAGTCATGATTACCCAATACCGTCGCTGCAACACCACGATCAACCAGCTTTTTTACAAAACGTAATGCACCAATCGAGTTTTCACCCCGGGCCACCAGATCGCCTGCAAACCAGATAAAATCTTGATCCGGATCGAACTTAATTTCTTTCAACAAAGCTTTTAAGGCTTCGAAGCAGCCCTGAACATCACCAATCACATAATTGTATCGAATATTCGACGCTGTCACTTAATCCACCATTTGATCTGCTAATGCAACAAATTGAGCCAAAGTTAAAGTTTCTGGGCGCGCCATTGGGTCTACACCAGCTTTCTCAAACCCCTCTTCAACCAACATACTTTTTAAACTATTGCGTAAAGTTTTACGACGCTGGGTAAAGACATGGGAAACCAGACGGGCCAAGGCTTTTTCATTTTTAGCTACAATCGGTTTAACAGCGTATGGTTCTAAACGGAATACCGCAGAAGTTACTTTAGGCGGTGGATTAAATGAACCCGGAGGTACTTCAAACAGGAAAGTTGGTTTACAGAAATACTGAATCATCACCGACAGACGGCCATATTCTTTGGTATTTGGCGATGCGGTAATACGATCCACCACTTCTTTTTGCAACATGAAGTGCATGTCTTTGACTTTGTCACCAAATTCCAAGAGATGGAACAACAAGGGCGTGGAAATATTATACGGTAAGTTGCCAACCACACGTAATGGACGACCTTCTGCAAATAAATTGGTGAAGTCATATTTCAGTGCATCGGTTTCAACAATGGTTAAACGCTCAGGATGCGGCACACGACCCGGTAAACCTGCCGCCAAATCACGGTCTAATTCAATCACGGTTAAAGCATCACATTCACCAATTAAGGGTGAAGTGAGGGCCGCGAGACCAGGACCAATTTCAACAATATTTTCACCAGCACGCGGATTGACTGAGCGGACAATTTTGGCAATTACACGTTGGTCATGTAAAAAGTTTTGACCAAAACGCTTACGCGTATGATGCCCTTCATCTTTTGGGTTTAAGGCATTAATTTGATACATAAAAGAGTTCCAACGTGAATTAATAACGTGCCAGATCAAGTGCTAAATCGACAGCAACGTGCAAACTTGAACTTTTTGCCAGTCCAGTACCTGCAAGGGAGAGTGCTGTGCCATGATCGACGGATGTACGGATAAACGGTAAGCCTAAAGTAATATTGATGGCTTCACCAAAACCTTGTGATTTTAGCACAGGTAAACCCTGATCGTGATACATCGCCAAAACAGCATCGGCATCTTTTAAATTTTCTGGGGTAAATAAAGTATCCGCAGGCAAACTCAGACTCATATTGATGCCTTTTGCACGATAACTTTCCAGTACGGGATTAATCACTTCTATTTCTTCCATACCCAAATAGCCGCCCTCACCGGCATGTGGATTAAGACCACACACCAGAATATGAGGATGTTCAATTTTGAACTTGGTTTTCAGATCATGAATCAGAATATCAATCACCTGATGCAAACGTTCTTGGGTAATCGCATCTGCTACCGCACGTAACGGAAGATGAGTAGTTGCCAGCGCCACACGTAAGGTTTTGGTAGCGAGCATCATGACCACACGATCAACGCCAGCAAATTCTTGGTAATACTCGGTATGCCCACTGAAATGAATCCCGGCATCATTAATGACAGATTTTTGCACCGGTGCAGTTACTACTCCTACACTTTTACCAGTCATGGCATAGTCTGCAGAGCGACGTAACTGTTCCAATACATAGGCTGCGTTTTGAGCATTGAGTTGACCGAGAATTACTTCGGTCGCTAAAGGTACATGCTCCACATAGAGTTGCCCTTCAGCGGAAAATGCTGTCTGGGCCTGATACTCAATCAGCTCTACCTGAACATTTAATTTTTCTGCGCGTTGTTTTAATAAATTCATGTCAGCCAGAACCACAATGGGACGCTCATCAACACGATCGGCCAAACTTAAACAAATATCTGGACCAATACCCGCGGGTTCACCACTGGTGACATATAAAGGAAGCATGACTGACCTATACAGATTCATTGAGTAGGATTATTTTACTGAATCCAAAACAGAAATACCGTTTCTTTTCATTATATATTTAGGAGGCAGGTGGAATAAAAACGCCTGATAAGTACGCAACAAATAACGCAATATAGGTCAATACAGCAATTACAGATAAGACTGTAGCATAGATGAGGAAGCGATAAATTAAGGAAGGAATATAACGATACAGCGAATAAAGAGCAGTGAAAAGCAATAGCATCAATATGCAGTAGGCCCAAGGTGCTGCAAGAACAAACAAAGCAATGCCATAAATTAAAATGGGTAAAAGAGCTACTCCCCAAGAAATAGCTACCATCAAAGCCAATAACACAAACATAGTCCACACCGCAGAATTTGGCTGAATAATGATAAAATACAAAGGTATATATAGAGTTGGAATGACATGTGCCAGTAGCATCAACCCGATACATTGTATCTTGGTCGCTTGCGATGAATTTTTTATTTTTGCTGTAATTTTCATGAAAATTTTTGCTTAATATTTTTATATCTATGTATAAATGAAGAATTAACATGAAATCGTAAAAACAACTAGTTAAATTTCGAACAGAGGCTTATAATACAGCGCTTGAAATTTTATATTTTCATTGTGGTTCTGCTGTCTTTCAGGTAGAATTCGGTCTCCTTTTGTTTGGACAGATTCCACCGTCCAAACCAACTATAATAGGTAGTGGTTTAATGAAAACTCTCAGCGCTAAGCCAGCTGAAGTTCAACACGACTGGTACGTTGTTGATGCTTCTGGCAAAACTTTAGGTCGTCTTGCGACTGAAATCGCTCGTCGTTTACGCGGTAAGCATAAAACTTCTTATACTCCTCACGTTGACACTGGTGATTACATCGTAGTGATCAATGCTGAACAAGTTCAAGTGACTGGTAAAAAATCACTTGATAAGAAATATTATCGCCATACTGGTTTCCCTGGTGGTATTCGTGAAACTAATTTCGAGAAATTAGTTGCTCACAAACCAGAAGAAATTTTCCAACGCGCTGTAAAAGGCATGTTGCCAAAAGGTCCTCTTGGTTATGCAATGATCAAAAAAATGAAAGTGTACGCTGGTACTGAGCATCCACATACTGCTCAACAGCCACAAGTTTTGGACATCTAAGGGATACAGCACATGGCTACTAACTATGGTACAGGTCGCCGTAAGACCGCAACTGCACGTGTTTTCCTATCAGCTGGTACTGGTAAACTCGTAATTAACAACCGTTCTTTAGAACAATATTTCGGTCGTGAAACTGCTCGTATGGTTGTTCGTCAACCTTTAGAGCTTTTAGAAGTTACTGAAAAATTTGACCTTTACATCACTGTTGCTGGTGGTGGTATTGGTGGTCAAGCTGGCGCTATCCGTCACGGTATTACTCGTGCCTTGATCGCTGCTGACGAAACTTTAAAACCTGCTCTTCGTCAAGCTGGTTTCGTTACTCGTGATGCTCGTGAAGTTGAACGTAAGAAACTTGGTTTACGTAAAGCTCGTAAACGTCCTCAATTCTCTAAACGTTAATTCGTTTACCGAATCGGACAGAAACCCTGGAATTTCCAGGGTTTTTTTATGGCAGGAATTTAAGTCATGATTCATCACGGATCTAAACCTTACTATTGTTCGTGAACATCTTTACCCCATACTCCTTCATGGCACCAGAACGATTTACTCAGATAATAGTTTGCAACACCTATAAAAATAAACAGTAAAGCAATCGCTAGCTTAATCAGCATATTCTTTTCCTCCAGTTGTTTTTTCTTATAATCTATCCTGCTTCAGTCTGATTCACCTTTTATGCTTCGTGCTTTTTAGGTTGAATTTTAGTATCCTATTCTATTCATTTATCATTGCTTCGGATTATGTCAATCGAAAATGCACCTCCACAAGGAATCACGCTTTACAGTCATGCGGATGATTTTCGCTCCCACTGGATACGTTATGTACTTGCAGAGAAGCAAATCAAATATAATCTAATTATTGTCGATGAAGATGATGAAGACCTCGCCAGTCTAAATCCTTATAACCAGCTCCCGATGATGATTGAGAATGAGCTTAAGCTCTTCAATAGTGGCATTATTTCCGAATATCTAGACGACCGCTACCGTCAAAACAAACTCTATGCCGATGCTCCAATGCCACGAGCAGAACAACGTCAATATATCTGGCGTTTTGAACAGGACTGGTTAAAACTGGCGGATATCATGCTGCGTCATCCAGATACACTGAATGAACAAGAGAAAACAAAAGCTCAAAAGCAACTCAGAGATACCCTGATTTCCCTTACGCCTCTTTTTCAACATTTCCCCTATTTTATGTCTGAAAATTTTACAATTTTAGATTGTATGCTGGCACCTATTTTTATACGGTTAAAGGCGATGGGTATCGAATTGCCTAAACAGCATTGCCGTCCTATTCACTTATATTGTCAACGAATTTTTAGTCGACCTGCATTCATCAAATCTTTAACCATGCAGGAAAAGAACCGCTACAGCGAATTTTTAGCAAATTAATCGAGTACCACCATGTCTGAACAAGAATTGAATCTCACGCCTACCCGTCCTTATTTAGCACGCGCTATCTATGAATGGATTTGTGACAATAACCTGACCCCATATTTATTGGTGGATGCAACTCAACCTAATACCATGGTACCGGAACAATTCATTCAGGATGGCCAGATTGTTTTAAATATAGTTCCTCACGCTGTTCACAAGTTAACGATGAGTAATGATGCAATCACCTTCTCTGCGCGTTTTGGTGGCATTTCACGTGACATCTATGTACCCTTAAATGCAGTGCTGGGTATTTATGCACGTGAAAATGGACAAGGGTTATTCTTTGATCCAAGTGAATATGAAGGTACCCAAATTGCTGAAGATACTTTAAAATCAACCACAACTTCAGAAGAAACTGAACAACCTAAGAAAAAACCGAGCCTACGGTTATTAGATTAAAATAAGAGGGAGCAAGTGCATGGCTTTTGATTTAGTACAATATTTTGCTGAGCAGATTAACACTCAAAAGCCTCAGCTTCTCGAACACTATTCTAGAGAAGATCGAAAAACTCATCTGTTAGAAATTAATGCGCTGGTATTAGGGAAACTTATTTCACTTTGGCGCACCAATGATAAAAAAGTTTATCAAGAAATTTCTTCACCAGATGATCTGTTTATTCAAGAGATCGCACGACATCTTACGACATCTTCAAAAAATCAGTCCAGCTTGCCTAAAGAAGACTTGGAACAAACAGTTGGCGAAATATTAAGATTACAATTGGCAGAGCTGAAACAACTCAACGATATAGGAAACCTAAATATCAGAGGATTACATGAACTGATTTTAGGACAGATTGAACATTTATCTGGTCAGGCTTCCGATTGGGTTTGGTCAACAAATAATCTAATAGAGTTAAAAGGCTCTAAACCGATTGAGCAAGAAGAGATATCATTAGACTCAACAATGAAGGAGTTTAATCAAATGGTTAGCCAACAACATTCACATGATGAAGCGAATATCAGCCAAGAAGCTGTAACATATACAGTTCGAGGGTGGTCTAAGGTTTTTGAACCGATTGTTGCACTTATAATTCTTTGGGTTTTATATAGCGCTGCCACCCAAATGTTTAACTAAGATATTCATGTTATTCATTAAAAAGATCGCCTATATGGCGATCTTTTTATATCTCTTGCCTAGCTGAATAATTTTTAGCACCTGTTATCCCCCACATAAAAAAACACCCCCTTC
>DFAM01000008.1 GCA_002365595.1 Acinetobacter sp. UBA3106
GCGTTATTTTGAAGCCGGTATCGATGATCTAACCAAGGCTATGCAGCATAAAGGCTTAACCATTATTTTAGGTGGCCCGATTGGGGTTTATGAAACAGAAGATTATCCATTCTTACAACAAGAAATAGACTTACTCAAAGTACGTTTAGAGAATAATTTACCTACGCTGGGTATCTGTCTAGGTGCTCAACTGATTGCCCATGCTTTAGGTGCAAAAGTCTATGCAGGTCATGAAAAAGAAATTGGCTGGAGTAAACTCAGTCTTTCCAGTGCTGAAAATAACCCGCTTAACCCTTTAACGGATACTGCGGTATTACACTGGCATGGCGATACCTTTGATTTGCCTGAACAGGCTGAATTATTGGCCAGTTCAGAAATTTATCCGAATCAGGCTTTTTCAGTCGGTAAGAATATTCTGGCTTTGCAATTCCATATCGAGGTTGCAGCAGACAGCCTGGAAAAATGGTTAATCGGTCATACTTGTGAATTACGTAAAGCCAATATCAACATCCCTTCTTTACGGGCTGACAATGAAGCATATGCGGCTATCTTAGAAACACAGGCCCAAGCCGTATTACAAAGCTATCTGAAACAGATTGCCGCAATTTAATCACACTTTAAAATGAAACTACGGAAACAAAAAAGCACCATCAATGGTGCTTTTTTTTATAAGTTCATTCGTACTTATTTTTTCGCAGGAACAGATGCTTCAGTGGTGATATTCACAGTAATTTTATCACCCACATTTGGAACATAAGCGCCTATACCAAAGGCTGAACGGTTAAATGAAGTGGTTGCATTAAAACCAACCGTTTGCAATTTGGTCATTGGATGCACGCCCTGTTTATTTAAAACTGCATCTAGAACTACAGGTTTCGTTACACCTTTCACGGTTAAATCACCAGTGATTTTGTATTTGTTTTTACCTAAAGCCTGAACTTTAGTGCTTTTAAAAGTAATGTTCGGATATTTCGCAGCATCGAAAAATTCGGCTGTCTTAATATGGTCATCCAGTGCTTTTACATTGGTATTGATGCTTGATACTGGAATGTTAACATTTACTGATGAATTGGCAGGTTTTTCATTATCGACATTAATGGTACCTTGAATGTCAGAAAAGTTGGCAGAAGGTGTAGAAAAACCAAAGTGACTCCAAGAAAAAACTGTTGCGCTATGACCAGGATCAATTTGATAGGCAACCGGTTTTGCTACAGATAAAGTCGCCACTGATGCAACCGCCAGACCTAAAGTTATTGCTTTTAAATTCATGTGTTGTTATCTCGCTTTGGAATGGTTATTAGTGTATACCTTTCTTATTTTAATTCACTGATACAGATAAGACGATATGTTGCAAGAATAGAACAATCAAGACGTTATTAAGATAAGTTTATGCAACGATATCATCTCAATTTTTAATATACTGATAATCCTCATAAATTATTTAAAAATCTAATTTCCAAATTTATATATTTTTAGCCTTTCTATTCATTACTTAATGATTTAATACAAAAATATACATTTTATCTTAGTCATTATAAAAGCCTTGAAAACCGAACGACTCATAACAGCTTATTGTAACTTGCTCCAATAATTAAAGCCCCAGTTGGGGCTTATAAAGACAGGTCATCTTTATAACTTTTCAACCAGAATTCGGTCTATCTGTTTCATCCCGGTATGCTTTTCATGATTTTTACGGCGAATTTTAATCACTTTATCTTCCTGCAAGTCTTGCAATAACAGCTCAACAGCCATCATGCTTTCTAGCGGTAAGTCTTGACCGATCCACTTCTGTTCGCCCGCATCCATCAGGACAATTTCATCATTAATCTGATCATAAAGGCTCATATTTTCCTCACTCTGGCAGCGTACTGCCCTTGATGCTGAATACTTCAATGAATGACTAAATTTTAAACCTTCATCTTTAATCATTCGTTGAAATATCGTTATTGTAAAAAATAAAAAGACGTCCCTGTACTGGGACGTCCTTTTAAACAGTTAACCGAAAGGGATTAAGCTGTAATTTCTTTCACTGCTGCAACCACTGCTTCAGTGGTAATACCGAAGAACTGGAACAGATCTTTTGCAGGTGCAGATTCACCATAAGTGGTCATGCCGATCACGCGACCGTCTAGACCAACAAATTTCCACCAGTAATCCACATGCGCCGCTTCTACCGCAACACGTGCACGAATATGAGATGGAAGAACGGCTTCACGGTAAGCTGCGTCCTGTTTCACAAATTCTTCAGCACATGGCATAGACACTACACGCACGCCTTCAAGCTGTGCATAAGCTTCCATTGCCAATGAAACTTCAGAACCAGTCGCAATGATGATTGCTTTCAATTCGCCTTTTTCTTCAGCCAATACATAACCACCTTTTGCTACGTCAGCAATTTGAGCTGCTGTACGAGTCTGGAATGGCAAGTTTTGACGAGAGAAGATCAACGCTGTTGGACCTTCTGAACGCATTAAAGCAGATTTCCAGGAAATTGCAGCTTCAACGGTGTCACATGGGCGCCAAGTATTTAAGTTTGGTGTACCGCGTAAAGAGGCAATTTGTTCAACTGGTTGATGTGTAGGACCATCTTCACCCAGACCGATTGAATCATGGGTATAGACATGAATCACACGTTGTTTCATCAGTGCAGACATACGTACTGCATTACGTGCATATTCCATGAACATCAGGAATGTTGCTACGTAAGGAATGAAACCACCATGAAGCGCAACACCGTTGGCAATTGCAGTCATACCAAATTCACGTACGCCATAGTGAACATAGTTACCGGCCGGATTGTCCTGAATGCCTTGCGCACCTTTCCATAAAGTCAGGTTTGAACCCGCCAAGTCAGCAGAACCGCCAAGCACTTCCGGTAAAGAAGGTACAAGTGCATGTAAAGTATTCTGGCTTGCTTTACGTGTAGCAATGGTTTCTGCTTTTGCATTTACTTCTGCAATATAAGCATCGGCTTTCGCTACGAAGTCAGCTGGAAGATCACCAGAAAGACGGCGTTTTAATTCAGCTGCTTCTGTTGGGTATTTTGCAGCATAGGCAGCAAATACTTCATTCCAAGCAGCTTCAGATTGAGCACCTTTGTCTTTGGCATCCCAAGCTGCATATACATCTGCAGGAATCACAAATGCTTCGTCACTCCAGCCCAACGCTTCACGGGTTAGAACAATTTCGTCATTACCTAACGGCGCACCGTGGCAATCTTCTTTACCTTGTTTGTTTGGTGAACCCAAACCAATCACTGTTTTACAGATAATAAGAGTCGGTTTAGCAGTTTCAGCTTTAGCCTCTAAAGTTGCAGCACGTAAAGCATCGCTATCGTGACCATCCACTTTAATCACTTGCCAGCCATACGCATGGAAACGTTGTTCTGTATCGTCAGAGAACCAGCCTTCTACTTCACCGTCAATTGAGATGCCGTTGTCATCATAGTAAGCAATCAGCTTGCCCAGACCCAAAGTACCCGCCAATGAACATGCTTCATGAGAAACACCTTCCATTAAGCAACCATCCCCTAAGAAACAGTAAGTGAAATGGTCGACAACCTGAATATCATCTTTGTTGAATTGTGCAGCTAAAGTTTTCTCAGCAAGTGCAAAACCAACAGCATTGGCAATACCCTGACCCAATGGACCAGTTGTGGTTTCAATACCTGGTGCATAACCCAATTCAGGGTGACCCGGTGTTTTAGAATGCAACTGACGGAAAGATTTTAAATCTTCAATAGAAAGATCATAACCGGTCAAATGCAATAACGCATATTGCAACATAGAGCCATGGCCGTTAGACAATACAAAACGGTCACGGTTCGCCCATTGCGGGTTTTGTGGGTTATGATTTAAAAATTCGCGCCAAACGACATCAGCGATGTCTGCCATCCCCATTGGAGCACCTGGATGTCCTGAATTTGCTTTTTGCACAGCATCCATTGCCAATACACGAATTGCGTTTGCAATACGACGTTCGTTAAGCGGGGTTGTCATAGGTCAGAGTCCAACTAAATCGTTTAAAGAAGATGATGAATAGGAAAATTCAAAGCTGGCTATATTGTCTTAAAAAAACAGCAAGGGGTAAAGCCTAATACTCAACATTTCACTATTTATTCGTGACTAGACATATTTAAATGCAGACAGCGTTCAATTTCACAGCATTTGCAGGTACTTAACTCAAGTGTAAATACCTTGACTTATTCAATTTAAAACTTATATATGACATTTTAACGATTATTCTGCTGCATTTTGGTTATTGAGTAGATCATTCAAAGTTATTCATCTTTCACATAATCATTTTTTTCTTGTTCTTTGACAAATTTTCAAGGCGATCTCAAGCTAAATTAAATTTTAACCCTGCCAAGCTATAAAGAAAGGTTTAAAAAGCTAAAAAATGAATTAAATTCACTTTAGATTTAACTAAATGAAAATTTTAATACTGGTTAACTTTAACTTTTCCCTCGCCTTTCCTTTATTCAATTTAATTGTATTAAACTTTGCGTAGTTCAAAGCTTGTTAAAAAACCTAATGTAAACATTTAATATTTATCATTTTTAAATTTATAAAACACTTTTATAAATATTTAGAATAATTTGCGGTCAAACCCAGAAATACTTTTCAAGCGTCGATTAAATATTTACTTAACAAAATTCCTGTTTGGCAAAATTGCAATTATCCAGCTCAATTTTGACTACTTATCAGCTTTTTAGATACGCATATCAATTAAAAAGTCGTTGAATTGAAATAAATTCATCCATTTTTATCGTCTAGAACTAGTCCAAAAGTCTAACTCGATGTAACATATTGCGTCTTTTGAATTAACTGTGATAGGACTTATGCGCGAGTACGCTGTATTTACCTCGGAATCTGTAAGCGAAGGCCATCCAGATAAAATGGCTGACCAAATCAGTGATGCTATTTTGGATGCAATCTTAAAAGAAGACCCATATGCCAGGGTTGCTTGTGAAACGCTTGTAAAAACAGGTGCTGTAGTACTTGCGGGTGAAATCACAACAACGGCTAATGTCGACTTCGAAGCTATTGTGCGTCAAACCGTAAATGGTATTGGTTATCACCATTCTGACCTCGGTTTTGATGGTTCAACCTGTGCCGTAATCAACATGATTGGTAAACAGTCTCCTGAAATTGCTCAGGGTGTTGACCGCCAAAAACCTGAAGATCAGGGCGCCGGCGACCAAGGCTTAATGTTTGGTTATGCCAGCCGTGAAACTGACGTGTTAATGCCAGCCCCAATTTCATATGCACACCGCTTAATGGAAAAACAGGCTGAGTTACGCCGTAATGGTGCGTTACCATGGTTACGTCCAGATGCGAAAAGTCAGGTCACTTTTGCCTATGAAAATGGTATGCCTGTTCGTTTAGATGCAGTGGTTCTTTCAACTCAACACGATCCTGAAATTTCACAAGCGAATCTTAAAGAAGCTGTGATTGAAGAAATCGTGAAGAAAATCATCCCTGCTGAAATGTTCCATGCAGACACCAAATTCCACATCAACCCAACCGGGATGTTTGTGATTGGCGGTCCTGTGGGTGACTGTGGTCTAACAGGCCGTAAAATCATTGTAGATACTTACGGTGGTATGGCTCGTCACGGTGGTGGTGCTTTCTCTGGTAAAGATCCATCAAAAGTGGACCGTTCAGCAGCTTATGCTGGCCGTTATGTTGCGAAAAACATTGTTGCTGCTGGTCTGGCAGATAAATGTGAAATCCAGGTATCTTATGCAATCGGTGTTGCAGAGCCAACCTCTATTTCAATCAATACATTTAATACTGCAAAAGTGCCGGAAGAATTCATTATTCAATTGGTTCGTGAGCACTTTGACTTGCGTCCATATGGCATTACCCGCATGTTGAACCTGATTCAACCGATGTATAAGCAAACTGCTGCTTATGGTCACTTTGGCCGTGAAGGTTCAGACACTGCATTTACCTGGGAAAAAACAGATAAGGTTAAAGCACTTAAAGCCTCTGCTGGACTGTAATTTTTTCATTAAAAAGCCCACATTTGTGGGCTTTTTTATATGATCAATCATTATTTGGTTTGTCCTCCCTGCTGTAGAACTTCTAATAATGACATTTGTATAGGGGTTTCCTGATGGTCCTGCAAATAAATATGGACTATTGCAAAAACCATGACTGCTGCTAGGCAGGTTAAAATACAAAAAATCCAGAAACCGTAAGGACTTTTTATATTATGTGAACCGCAATTTGTGCATTTTTTTTCGGTTGACTCCACAACCTTGTTACAACAGGCACAATGATATTGATATAACATAGCAATACTCCCACCATTTTTGTTTTTATTTTCTACCCTTTTAACTGATGAACTGGAGTCTCAATAAAATCTTAATCCAGTCTTTTTTTAGATACAAGCCTATTGATCAACCCGTCAAAACCACCCCAACAAAAATATTTTTAGCTATCACCTAAGGTATTAATTTTTAATGGAAGATACTCTTATCCAGTAACAACACTCAGAGATATTATTCGTAATACATGGGAAACCCATAACGATTAAATCTGTAGCTTTAAATTTATCTGCGCCCGCCGGCTCTTTTTTTAGTTAAAATAGCAGTGAATAACTTGGAGGATCAAATGGTTCAACTGATTAAAAAAGGCGGCTTACGCGAACGTGCTAACCGCAGTCGTAGCTATCAAGGTTCGGAAAATACTGAAGCAAGCCTGAAACCTAACCGTTATGTACAGCCACAAAAAAATGAGGAAGTCATAACTACTTCCCCATCTATACCCACGTCTGATGAAACGCCCTCAAACAACTAAAGCATGGCAAATGCGTCATACCACAACCAGATGGCAAAAATCAGAAATAATCCGCCTGAAATCATATCAATATAACTGCCAGAACGCTGATAGGCGGTTTTAATTTTTGGTATGGACAAAATCAGCATCAGTAAAGTAAATACCAAGAAGGTTTGTATTGGAATAATAATCGCCAGCTGGTTTTTTAAATGGCTGGAAGCTGAAGAACTTAAGGCCAGTGAAAAAACACTGCTGAAATAAATCAGTGTTTTAGGGTTAGAAAGATTGGTAAATAAACCCAGCAAAAAATGGTTTTTAGAATCAGATACAATGCCTTGTGGATCATGATTCAAACTGGTTTGCTGCTTCAGGGTTTTTAAACCTCCGCTCAACATAGCCCACCCCATACGGGCCAGAAATAATCCACCTACCAACATTAAAACCTGTTGAATCCACGGAAACTGTTGAATAAGTACAGTAAATCCCATCAGGGTCAGCACTACCCAAACCAGAATACCTACAGAAATACCCAGAATAATCTTGAGCGTATTGGTTCTTGAAGTTGAAGCCGAGCTTTTGGCAATCAGCAAAACATCCGGTCCCGGGCTAAGCTGTGCAACAAAATGCAGTGCACAAATGGTCAAAAGCAATGACATAGAAATAGGAGAAATTTTTAAAAGCAGTATTATATCGTTTGTTCAATTTTTTGCATGTACCAATTACCGGGTTCTGCCGACAAAAAGTCGAAACATAAAAAAAGCCGAATCATGATTCGGCTTTCAAAAAGATCAATAATTTATTTATTCACATCTTTCATTTCAATTTTTTTCGCATCAGGTGTTACTTCACGCGCTTCACCATCAATAATGCTGGAATCGTGGCGCTGTGAACCGCCTTGCTGCATGTCTTGCATTTGACGCATCATATCGGCAAATGGGTTTTGGCTCTGAGCATCACCGCCCATATTATTCATATTGCCCATCATGCCACCCATCATTTTATCTATCATGGCCTGCTGGCGTTTTGCCATGGTTTTCATCATGACATTTTTAAATGCATTCTGTACGCTGGGAATCAAGATTAACAATGCCAATACATCGCTGATCAAGCCCGGAATAAGCAGAAAAAAACCTGCCAGAATCTTAGGCAGATTATTGGTCAATGCAGGATCACCAGGCATTTGACCCATTTGCATTTGCTGCATTTGTGGCATCAAACCGGTTGCATATTTACGAATCAGGTTCATACCGATGAAAAAGGCAATTACAAACCAGAAAAATACGTACCACATGCTGCCAACGAGGTCACCCACGCCAATCCAGACAAAAACTTCCAGGATTAAGCCAACCAGTACAATAAGAAATAATTTCATGAAAATTAATCTAATCTCAATAAAATGAATAAAGTGTAGTCATTAACTGCTTAATCACTATCAAGCTTTTTTGCTACGCTTATGTAACAATATGGGCGATATTTTATTTTTAAAGGGTTTGCATGTCACTAATTATCGGTATTGACCCCGGTTCACGCTTAACAGGTTACGGCATCATCGAAAAAGATGGGCAAAAATTAACGTTTGTAGATGCAGGGACCATTCGTACCGAAACCCCGGAAATGCCTGAACGCTTGAAACGGATTTTTGCAGGTGTAGAACGGATTGTGAAATTTCATGGCCCGACCGAAGCCGCGGTTGAACAGGTATTCATGGCACAAAACCCGGACTCTGCTTTGAAATTGGGACAAGCCCGTGGTGCAGCCATTGCTGCTTTGGTGAATCTGGATTTACAAGTGGCTGAATATACTGCCCGCCAAATTAAACAGTCTGTGGTGGGTTATGGTGCCGCAGATAAAGAACAGGTTCAGATGATGGTGATGCGGATTTTAAATTTAAGCATTAAACCTCAGCAGGATGCCGCCGATGCTCTGGCTGCCGCCATTTGTCATGCACATGCTTCAGGCAGTATGAGCAAAATGGCCGTATTGAATGCGCTGGGTGGTATGGCACGAGGCCGTAGCCGTTACACTGTTCGAAGACGTTAAACCTAGTAAAGATATATCAAATAATTTAAAGATAAGGGGCAAAATCTTTGCGCATTTCCTTGATTGAGGGTTGCTTGCTATAAGTAAAGGTGACCCTGCGCCCAAAGGTCCTTATATTCTTTTTCTGATTCGGATCAATTCGGATAAAAATCAGTTCATCTGGCTCATTACGATGGTTGATTTCACAAATCATAATGATTTGATTCTTTTCAATCACTTTATATTGAGGAAATTCTTTTTGCACAATCTCTTTCAATGATTTTTGAGAAGAACTCCCCTCTGCCCGTTGGGTATAGATCACCAGAAGAATACACACCACGACGACAATGGCGACGACCAGATATTTTTCCATGCTGTGCTCCTCAATTATTTTTATTCTGAAACTTACAATTAATCTGCTATTTCAAATATTCTAAAATCGTGCTTTTGATCAAGTTCAATCTGGACAATTCGGGAAACTGTTGCACGTGCGGGACCAGCATGACTACGCTCAATCATGTTTTGAACCAGATCTGCCGGCCCTGCAATTACAGCTTCAACTTCCCCACTTGGCAAATTTCTCACATAGCCTTTGAGTTCCAGTTCTAAAGCCTGCTGTTCAAACCAGCGCCGATAACCCACACCCTGAACCTTGCCCTGAATAATGAGTTTAATCGCCTTATTCATTTGTTATTTCCCTGATTCACCACATGATAAAGCGCTGCATTCATATGATGAGCCTGTAAACCGCGCATGCCTTGCTCCGCCAGCCAATCTCCCGCCAAAGCATGTAAGGTTACAATTTCATGCAGCTGTATTTGCCCGGCAAATTGCGCCTTTAAACTGGCAGTCATACCCGCCAAAACATCTCCCATACCACCAGTTCCCATACCGGCATTGCCTGCGGTACAAATCCAGAGTTGATCTTGCAGAATCAAACTACCAGAACCTTTCAGTACCCATTGTCCGGCATATTTTTCCTGAAGTTGATGAATGGCTGCAATCCGGTCAGCTTCAATTTCTTTTACCGTACAAGCTAACAATTTTGCTGCTTCACCCGGATGAGGTGTGGCATAGCTATCTGCTTTTAATGTTTCAGGATGTTCGGCTAAAAACCACAGTGCATCAGCATCTAGCACCACCTGTAAATGTTTAGCGACATTGATCTTGGGGAACCATTTAAAATATTGCTGTTCTGACCAGCTATCCCGTCCCAGCCCCATACCCAAACTGACACTATCAACATGATCTAGGAGTTGCTGAATCTCGGCTTTGGTCAAGGCATTGATGTCACGCAGCATAATATTGGGTGAACGCGCCAATATCGCAGTGTGATGCTTTTCATGACAGACAATGGTGACTTTGCCTGCACCTGCACTAAAAGCAGATTCCGCCGCCATCATCACCGCCCCGCCCATATCCGGATGACCGCCCACCACCAGCACATGACCATAACTACCCTTATGACCAAAAGCCTCACGCTGCGGCAGTGAAATCGAAGTGGGTGAAAGCTGGGCAAGCGGTTTGAGTTCTGTATCTACAGGAATCAGGGAAATCACTTCAACCTGCCCTGCAAACTCTTTGCCTTGACCGGTAAACAGCCCAGCTTTTAAACCCAGAGCGGAAAAAGTGTAATCTGCCTTGATGGCACAAGGTAAGGGCTGACCGCTATTGGCCTGTAAACCACTAGGTATATCTACGGCGATTTTCAGGCCTGTTTGAACGTTGATATTTTTAATAATCTGTTGCCAGTCAGCATCCAGTTCCCGGTTTAAGCCAATACCAAACAGGGCATCGACATAACAGTCATATGTTTTTTGAAATGCAAACCCTGCATAGATGTTGATTTCTGCATCTACCGCTTCTTGATGGGCGCTGTGTAAATCTTTAGAGACACCTAATTCAGCTGCGTAAATTTCCACATTAAAACCATATTGTTTTAAATATTTGGCAGTGAGATAACCATCTCCGGCATTATTGCCCTGACCACAACAGAGCGCAATATTTTGGATTTTGTGTTGCTGAAAAATGGGAACCAAGCGCTGCGCAATCATCCAGGCCGCTTGCTGCATTAAGGCATAAGAGCTGTTTTGCTGGGCAAACCAGCGTTGTTCCCATGCTTGTACTTCACGGCTATGATAAACTTGCTGAGGCATTATTCTTCCCTTTTTATATCATTATGGCTTCTTCCACATTGTCACAAAAAATTCCTTTAGATCAATATGATCCTGAAGCGCTGAAAGCGTGGATTAAAGTGCAAGCTTTAGAACTTGGCTTCAGTGATTGTGTCATTGCCAAACCGGATGCTCAAGAAGAATTGCCACGTTTTCAGGAATATTTAAAACGTGGCTACCACGGTGACATGAAATTTCTGCAAGAAAATCTGGAAAAACGTGCCAATCCCGCTTTGCTGGTGCCGGGAACCAAAAGCATTATCTGTGTACGCATGAATTATCTGGTGGAAACACCCAAACCACGTTATGTACCGGATGAACCGAATGCCGCCATCATTGCACGTTATGCCCGCGGCCGTGATTACCATAAAACCATGCGCGGTCGCTTAAAGACCCTCGCGACGAAAATCCGGGAAAAGGTTGGAGATTTTGAATCCCGCCCCTTTGCGGATTCTGCGCCAATCTTTGAAAAATCTCTGGCAGAAAATGCCGGCATGGGCTGGACTGGAAAACATACCTTACTCATTCATAAAAAATCAGGTTCATTTTTTGTTCTGGGTGAACTGTTTACTTCACTTGATCTGCCTTTTGACCAGCCAGCGACCTCACACTGCGGTTCGTGTACGGCTTGTATAGATATTTGCCCAACCCAGGCGATTGTTGAACCTTATATGCTGGATGCACGTAAATGTATTGCTTACCTGACCATTGAATATCAAGGCATCATTCCTGAAGAATTGCGCCGCGGTATTGGTAACCGGGTGTTTGGCTGTGATGATTGCCAGCTGATTTGTCCTTGGAACAGTTTTGCCAAGAAAGCCACAATTGAAGATTTTAACCCGCGACATGGTCTGGATCAGGTGAGTTTACTGGACTTATGGCATTGGGATGAACCGACCTTTTTAGCCAATACTGAAGGTAGCCCACTACGGCGTACTGGTTACCAAAGCTTTATGCGTAATATCGCGATTGGTTTGGGTAATGCTCCGTTTTCTTCGGAAATTATTGAAACTTTAAAGCAAACTCGCGACCTGCATGATGAGATTGTGCAAGTCCATATTGATTGGGCGATTCGCGAGCAACTGGCCAAATCCAGTTAAATTTTGAGTCAAAATTAACAGTGTATTATTTATTTTTCATTTTCTAGATCCTGACAAAGTTTTGCTTTTAGAAAAAACATAATGTCAAGATCAACACAAATTTTAAAAGACCATAAAAAACTTTGCAAGGATATTTATAAAAAATAGCTTCAGTTTGTAACTAAATATACAATCTTACATTTGTAATAAATGACAAAAATTAATCGTTAGATACTATCAGCTTTGGTCGTTTATGCCTTTGGATTTGGCATAAATTATGTATGATAAAAGCCAATAACGAAGATGATTATGGAATTTCACTAATGAATGTACGTAATGACTGGACACGAGAAGAAATTCAGGATTTATACAACCAGCCTTTTTTAGATTTGATTTTTGAAGCACAGCGCATTCATCGTGAACATTTTGCTGCCAATACCATTCAGGTCAGCACTCTGCTTTCCATCAAAACCGGAAAATGCCCGGAAGATTGTAAGTACTGCTCGCAGTCAGCACATTATGACTCAAAACTGGAAGCAGAAAAACGCATCGCTGTCGATAAAGTGATTCAGGAAGCCAAAGAAGCGCTTGCTTCTGGTTCGTCACGCTTCTGTATGGGCGCTGCATGGCGTAATCCGCATGAACGCGATATGCCGTATGTGCTGGAAATGGTGCGTGAAGTGAAGTCACTAGGACTAGAAACCTGCATGACGTTAGGCATGCTTAATCAGTCTCAGGCAGAACGTTTAAAAGATGCCGGTCTCGACTACTACAACCATAATCTGGATACCTCACGCGAATACTATTCCAATGTGATCAGTACCCGTACTTTTGATGACCGTTTAAATACGCTGGATTTTGTCCGTCAAGCCGGCATGAAAGTATGTAGTGGTGGAATTGTCGGCTTAGGTGAAAGCAGTCAAGACCGGATTGGTTTATTGCATGAGTTAGCGACTCTAGCCATTCACCCTGAATCTGTACCGATCAATATGCTGGTACCAATTGAAGGCACGCCGCTTGCTGATGTTGAAAAACTGGACATTACTGAGTGGATTCGTACCATTGCGGTTGCCCGAATTATTATGCCTAAAAGTTATATTCGCCTGTCTGCAGGTCGCGAATCTTTATCTGATGCTGACCAGGCACTGGCTTTTATGGCAGGTGCTAACTCGCTTTTCTCTGGCGAGAAACTGCTTACCACCCCAAATGCCGGTGAAGGTAAGGATAAACAGTTATTTGACAAATTGGGTTTAATTGCAGAAAAAGCCAAACCAACGATCAAAGAACTCTCGGTCGATGCCATGGCGAGTTAAACCGAGTAGTAAATAAAAAAGCCCATATTGGGCTTTTTTATTTACAGGGAAGTAATCAAAAGACCATAACGCGCATTTAAATAATTTCCTTTACGAATAATATCTGCGCCATTAGCGTGATAAACCACCAGCTCTTGAGTCAAAGTGTCATAACTGAACGAATCAAAACAATCCTGATGGTGGCTTAACCAGACCAAAGTGTCGGCTAATTGATCAGTTACAATGTAAGTATCGGCAGTAAAATCAATGCTCATAAGTTAAATTTCAAGCCATTTTGAATGCATATTGTAACATTTTTGACCTTTTTGTAATTTTTTTTGTAAATTTACAAAAAAAATTTAAGCGATTATTTAGCCTCAATATTTTAGATCTTTTACTTTAGAATAAAATTAAATGTCTATTTTAATTTAGTTATTATTCATTCAATAAGTTTTGTTTTTTTCATTTTTTTTGCCCTCCCGGCCTTCAATCTTGTTTTGCATTTTTTTTATTTTATGTGAACCAGTTTACATTTTTTATTTTTAAGAATAATCTTCGCTCTACCAAGTTGATCAACAAAAAAAACTTCTTCCGACAGAGTTAACACCATGAAAAAAATCGCATTAATCGCTGTTCTTCCTGTACTTGCTATCACTCACGCTAACGCTGCTGACGGTACCATCACTATCAATGGCCTGGTTACAGATAAAACTTGTAATATTGTAAATAATGGCGGCAAAGACTTTACGGTGACTTTACCGACAGTTTCAAAACAGTCATTGGCAAATGCGGGTCAAGTTGCAGGTCGTACACCGTTTACCATTAAACTTGCGAACTGCTCTGAAGGCAAGGTTGCCACTTATTTTGAACCTGGCACAACCGTTGATGTCAACTCTGGCCGTTTAAAAAACCAAGATGCAACAGGTGCACAGAACGTACAAATCCAATTATTAGGTTCTAACAGCCAGTTTCTTCCAATCACTACGGCTGGTGCAAATGGTGCTCAAGCGAACTCCCAATGGGTTGACGTAGCGAAAGGTGGCAGTGCAGACTTGAACTACTATAGCGAATACTATGCTACTGGTGCTTCTACTGCTGGTAAAGTTACAACTTCTGTTCAATATACAATCATTTACCAATAAGTACTGGTTCAATTCCTGAGTTAAGTTGAATATTCAACTTAACTCTTTTGTTTTTCACTGGGTGGCTTTAATGATTAATCAATTATCTTTTTGGAAAAAATGCGTTCTTGCTGCTGTACTCCCTATCAGCGCTGCCCATGCAGAAATTATCATTCATGGCACACGTGTTATTTACCCTTCAGATGCCAGAGAAATCACCTTACAAGTGAGTAACAGTGGGGAAAAGCCTTCGCTGGTTCAAGCCTGGATTGATAATGGCGATGCCCAAAGCACGCCCGATCAAAGCAAAGTTCCGTTTATGATTACCCCGCCTATTTCTCGTGTCGATCCGAATAAAGGACAATCGCTCAGAATTACAGCATTACCGAATGCGGCGCAGTTGAATCAAACCCAGGAAACCCTGTACTGGTTAAATGTTTTAGACATTCCACCAAAACCGACCAGCAAAAACCAAAAAGCTGAAGATAGCGATAACTTTTTACAGTTGGCGATTCGTTCACGAATTAAATTCTTTTATCGTCCTGCAGGAATGAAAGAAAATGCTGAACAGGCACCGACAAAGCTACAATGGAAGATTCAGGCCAATACCCTTGAAGTGAAGAATCCCACGCCTTTTCATATTACCTTGACCTCTGTTTTGCAACAGCAAGGTGCACAGCGTATTGAAACGCTTCCTGAAGGACTCGTGTTGAAACCTTTTAGTAGCGAAAAAATAGTCTTAAAAACCACCAATACTGAAAAAATGACTTTTACCACCATCAATGACTTTGGTGGCCGTGTAGAGCACAACATTAAACTTTAATCAAGTATTCAAAAGTTTGCTGGATATCCCTGCATTTACAGGCAGAAATTATGTATAAACAACACCATATCTTCAACTGGCAGCGTATTCGATGTTATGTTGCGTATGGTGTATTGACGTTATGCATTCCTGTATCCACGCATGCTTTGGAAGATGTAAACTCCACCAATCAAGAAGCTGAGTTCGATACCACTTTCCTGATTGGTGAGGCTAAAAAAATTGATATTGACCGCTTTAAATATGGCAATCCTATTCTCGCGGGTGAATACAGTGTCGATATTTATGTGAATGGCAACTGGTTTGGCAAACGCCATCTGGTGTTTAAATCGAGCGACAGTAAAGAAAATGCCTTTACCTGCTTTACCGCAGCGAAACTGCTGGAATTTGGGGTCAAACAGGAAGTACTGCAACATAAAAATGCTGATCCAGATTCGCAAAGCTGCCTTCGCATTGAACAATGGATCGATCAGGCCAGCTATGAATTTGACACGTCCAAACTGCGTCTGGATATTTCCATTCCTCAAGTGGCTATTGAGAAAAATGCACAAGGTTATGTCGATCCAAGCGTATGGGATCGCGGTATTAATGCAGGATTTCTCTCCTACAATGCCAGTGTGTATAGAACCACGGATAAACTTGAGAACAATCAAGAACGCATAAACGCTTTTACCTCCATTAATGCCGGAGCCAATCTAGGCGGCTGGCAATTGCGTCACAATGGGCAATGGCTCTGGCAGGATCAGGCAGAAAGTCAGGATTCATCATCCAGCTATGAAGTCATAAATAGCTATGTACAGCGCGCCTTCCCCAAATACCGTGGAGTACTCACCCTGGGTGATCATTTTACCGATGGTGAAATTTTTGACTCATTTGGTTATCGCGGAATAGATTTTACCAGTGATGACCGTATGCTTCCCAATAGCATGATTGGTTATGCGCCTCGTATTCGCGGCAATGCCAAATCCAATGCCAAAGTTGAAATACGCCAGCAGGGACAATTAATTTATCAAACCAGCGTTGCACCCGGTCATTTTGAAATAAATGATTTATATCCGACCGGATTTGGCGGCGAACTTGAAGTTTCAGTTATTGAAGCCAATGGACAGATTCAGCGTTTTTCAGTGCCCTATTCTTCTGTAGTACAAATGCTTCGTCCTGGATTAAGCCGCTACTCGATTACTGCAGGGCAATTTCGTGATCAAGATATGGATTCAGCGCCCTGGATTGTGCAAGCAAAATATCAACGCGGTTTAAACAATTACCTGACGACTTATGCAGGAATTCAAGCCGCAGAACGTTATTCCGCAGCTACCTTAGGCAGCGCTTTTGCTACACCCATCGGCGCGATTGCTCTGGATATTACCCAGTCAAATATGGACTTTGATTATCGACCGAAGGCTTCAGGTCAAAGTTACCGGATCAGCTACAGTAAACTCATCAGCTCGACAGATACCAATTTCACGCTTGCGGCTTATCGTTATTCGACTGAAAATTTCTTTAAATTACGTGATGCCCTTATTTCGCAACAACTGGATGAAAAAAGCATAAGTTCTGAAAATATAGGAAAGCAGCGCAGCGAATTCCAGATCACGCTCAATCAGGGTTTGCCTACCGGCTGGGGCAACATTTATGTACTGGGGTCTCTGGTTGATTACTGGAATAAAAATGAAACCACCCGTCAGTATCAATTAGGTTATAGCAATAATTGGGGACGTTTAAGCTATTCGGTTTCTGCGCTCAAAAAACAGGTTCAAAATGAAGTGAGCAAACAAAGCCGTGATGACACCGAATATATGCTCAGCCTTTCCATGCCACTCAGCTTTAAAAAACATTCAATCAATATTAATTCGATGAGCACTAAAACCACCCAGACTCTAGGTGTAAATGCGGTAGTCAATGAACGTTTGAGTTATGGTGCGACTGCTTCTGGTGAATTTGATGATGCTGCTAATTTGAATGTCAATGCACAGTACCGCACCAATGCCATTACCCTGGGTGGCTCGTATAGTTATTCAGATACGTTCGACCAGATCATGCTGAATGCCCGCGGTAATATTGTGGCACATAAAAAAGGCCTGTTATTCGCTCCCGACCAGGGCCAAACCATGGTTTTGGTCTACGCACCCAATGCAAGTGGGGCAAAAGTAAATAATGGCGTGGGACTCAATATTAATAAATCGGGCTATGCGGTCGTTCCTTATGTCACACCCTATCGCCTGAATGATATCAGCCTTGACCCGCAAAATATGTCAACCAATGTGGAACTGGAAGAAACCAGTCAACGTATTGCGCCATTTGCCGGTGCCATTGCACAAGTCAGTTTTGCCACTAAATCGGGTAAAGCCATCTATATTCAAAGCACTCAGGCCAATGGTGTCTCCCTTCCTTTTGCATCTGATGTTTATGACAGTCAAGGTCAAAATATAGGTATGGTCGCACAAGGCAGTTTGGTTTATTTACGTAGCAATACCTTAACGGACCGTATCCAGATTAAATGGGGTGAAGCTGAAGATCAGCAATGTCATCTTCAATATGATGTGTCTAAAATGCCCAATGATCAGAACATTTTAATGACGGAGACAATATGCCGGTAAATTACAAGTTATTCAGTAATGTACTGTTTTGCATCTTGGGTTTGGGCATATCCCAGCACGGTGCTGCATTCTGTTATGATGCCACTTTAGGCTGGGGAAGTCTGACTTCAGTTGATGTCAATATGGCGGTCGGACGTGTTGTAGTCAAACCTAGCGATGCAGTAGGTACTATTTTACGTAAAGCGACATTTCCTATTGTTCCCAATAATTCAAGAGTTCGCTGTACCTCTTATTCCGATAAAATTTATGCCGATATTAAACAGGGTTATTCTTTAAGTGTTTTAGGACAAAATATTTACAATACCAATATTCCCGGTATTGGCATCCGCTTATATCGAGAAGCCGAAGATAGTGCTAACTTTTCAGGCTACTATCCTTACCAAAAAAATCTTGATCCTTTAATTCCCTACAGTCTGGGACAAGGTTATTTTGTGGTAGAAATTATTAAAACCTTAAATAACTCAGGTTCAGGTAGCCTCGTTCCAGGTTTATACAGCAGCTACTATGTTTCTGGTCTTGAAAACAAGCCCTTATTAACCAGTACGGTTTATGGCAACGCGATTACTATTGCTTCATCTTCATGTGAAATTCAAGGCAACATCAACAAAACCATCACCCTGCCCAGCGTAAAAAAATCAGACTTTAAGGGTGTAGGCAGCACTCAGGGCGAACAGACCTTTGATGTCGATATTTTGTGTAATGGCGGAAGCAACAATACGGGCGTCAATGTGGAAAGTAGAATTGGCCTCAGCTTTGATTATCCAGCTGAGACCAACACTACAAATGTCTTAGCCAATACAGCGACGACTTCAAAAGCCAATGGTGTGGGCGTACAACTTTTAATGAGTGATCAAAATAAAGTTATTAGTAAAGGTGAAAAAATTAATGTCGGCAATGTAAATTCGAACCAGATTCGCCAATATAATTTGCCCATGAAAGCACGTTATTATCAGACAAATAGTGAAGTTTCCGCAGGAAATGTAAAAGCTATGGCAACCATCACAATCACGTATGATTAATTGACCTGCATCACACTTTATCAATTATTTTCATATAGAATTCAAAACAACTTGATTTTAGTAATATGTAAAGGTATTTATTAACTATAGAGCATCTCTTCTAAGGATTGTGAGATGAAGTTAATAAAATACTTTTCTGGTTTTTTTTGTGCCGCTGTGTTGTGTAATAGTACCGTCGGACATGCTGAAAATATTGAGTTTCAGGGCAATATTGTAGAGTTTAGCTGTGCAGAAAATTCACAAAATAAAGACTGTAAAAATATTTACGTTTTAGCCTCAGACCTTCGCCAACTTTCAAATATAAATACGCAGGCTAAAATTTTAAAAAATTCCAACAATGAGATCGCTCAACTACAAGTTGAAAATCTTAATCAAGGCTTACATAAAGTTTTATTGATCAATTATTATTAACCTTTAAAAAAAAGAATGAGCTTAAAGCTCATTCTTTTTTGCTATAAATCGAATTAAATTAAAGTGATTTATTGACCCCACACTTTCTGCATTCCTTATGTTCCCCAATTTCTTCCATGTGTTCATATTCATACACATGTAAGCAAAATAATTTCATAAGTAATTGAAGCATTTTCCAAACTCCCTTCTGATTGTTTTAAAAAATTCGGCTTTTTTTTAAAAATATTTCATCCCGAAACATCAATATGATCAAAAAAAGATCACTCTTATTTATTACCATATTTTTATAATAATTCAAATAACTTAAACTTAATTTTTCAAGAAAATTACAAAATAAAAATTCCATTTCAATCTTTAAACTAGCAGGATTAAGTTTGCCGAAAGGAAATCTTAAATAAATCCAGAATGTTCATATTTATGAAAAATAGTTGAATCTAAAGATATTTGGATATAACGCAGGATACACAGCTTAAATCATTAACCAATAGGTAAAATTAAACCGGAGCTCAGCCAGATGTTCTGGTCTTGGAAAAATCTCCTGTTCCCAAGACCAGAAAGAAGGCTTCATTTCACTGTTCAATGATTTAATTGGTTAAATTATATGGATATTAAGGACGGGATAAGTCCGTTTCTGCAGCATTTTTTACCGTTACTTTGGCGTGGGGAATGCTGAACTTATCACGCTTCATAAAACACGTACAGAAGATCGCAAATATAGCCATGCCTATAATGTAGTTAATAATCAAATGAGGACTGCCCTCACCCACACTTAACAGCTTAGTGGCAATCAGGGGAGCTAAGCCTCCGCCAATGACTCCGGCGAACTGCACAGAAATTGAAATGCCGCTATATCGAATTTCAGTCGGGAATTGTCGGGCGAATAACTGCGATTGCGGTGCATACATCAGCGGGAAAACCACACCAATGGCGAGTACGATTGCAGTCCAGACCAAGAGTGGGTCTTTGGTATCCAACATACTGAAAAATGGATAGCAATAAAGTGCAAGGACCACCAGACCAAACATGAACATATTCCTTTGACCCATCTTATCCGAGAGATGTCCGAATAAAGGTGTCATAATCATAATCAAGCCACCTCCGCAAATCGTGGCAAATAGAATGTCTTGACGGGGAATTCCGAGTTTTGTCGTGGTATAGGCGAGTGCGAAGGTGGAAGCAATATAGAACCATGCATTCTCAGCGGCACGCGCAAAAATAATGGTTAAAAGCTCTCGTGGATGATTTTTAAACACTTGCAAAGCCGGTACCTTAATTTCTTGTGCCTGGTCTTTCACTTTTTCAAAATCTGGGGACTCAGGTACTTTGACCCGGATATACCAGCCCACCCCTAACAGGACAATACTGGCAACGAATGGAATTCGCCATCCCCAGCTAAATAGGCTGGCTTCTGGCAACATAGACACCAATCCAAGCGCGATTGATGCAAGCATGAGTCCACCACCTGCACTGGCCTGAGGTAAACTGCCCCAAAATCCTTTGCCTCCCTCGGGTGCATGTTCAACTGCCATTAAAACGGCACCGCCCCATTCTCCTCCCATAGCCATGCCCTGAATGAAGCGCAGGATAACCAGACATACCGTAGCCCAATAGCCGATACTTTCATAAGTCGGCAATAAACCAATGAGTACGGTGGGAATACCCATCATAATTAAAGTAGTTAATAACATGGCTTTACGGCCAATTTTGTCTCCAAAATGACCAAACACAATTCCGCCTAAAGGTCGGCCAATAAACCCCACTGCATAAGTCGCAAATGCAGCCATTACACCCATCAATGGATCTAGATTAGGAAAGAAAAGTTTATTGAAAATTAGTGCGGCCGCGGCACCGTAAATAAAAAAATCGTACCATTCAATAGTGGTGCCGACCATACTGGATACACCCGCCAAACGGTGCGAAGACTTCTTAGTTTGAGACTGTGGTGGTTGTTCGGGTTTCATATCTATCCCTCTTATATTTTTGAGCATAGTCATCCATGACCCACTTCGTTATTTAAAATAAATTCCGATTATTTATAACAAAGCGGATCTATCTGTTGCTGAGTCCATGCTGGCCAGATCTTTTGCAAGGTCTTTTCAAATTTTGCATTCTCGGTTCGCCATTTTGGATTTTTGTCCTTATCAATAATCAGTGCACGAACGCCTTCAATAAAGTCACCCTGCTCTAACCAGATATCTTGCAAGTCGCGTTCTAACTGCATGCATTTTTCCAATGATAGATTTTGACCGGTCTGCTGTAACTTCAAGCTGGTTTGCTTGGCCATGACCGGACGCTGCTGCAAAATTGCCAGCATTTTATTAGCCCATTCCTGATCAGTTGTGTTACTTGCATGAGCAAGACTCTGTTCAATCTCCTCCAGGTCTTGATAGCCAAAATGCTGATTAATATGCTCTATACGTTTTTGCAGCTCGCTTTCTACCGGATGCGTAATATAGCCACTAATGATCTTTTGGATTTCTATCGGGTTTAATACCGGCGCTGCAATCAATGCCGCTTCCAGTTCAGCAAAACGCTCACTTGGCACATGATAATCCCCCAGATCCAGATACAGCGCATCACTGCTACTGATCTGCTCACCAGTCAATGCCATATAGACACCGACTTCATCCAGTCGGGACAGAAAATGCGTTGCACCGACATCCGGGAAAAAACCAATCGCAGTTTCGGGCATGGCAAAACGTGATTTTTCACTGCTCACTTTAATATGACAGGCCTGAGACAGTCCAAAGCCTCCACCCAGTACATAGCCATCCATCATCACGATCACGGCCTTTGGAAAATTACGCAAGGTGCTCAGCATCTTATATTCAGTGGCAAAAAAATCCTGATATTGGGTATTGCCGGCCTGATAGCTGTCATACAGATAGCGGATGTCGCCTCCAGCACAAAACGCCTTGGGACTGTTGGAATTGATCAGAATCGCTTGTACCTGTGGTTCATGTCGCCACTGATCGAGTTGCGCCTGAATACCCTGAATCATCGACAAGGTTAAGGCATTTAAATGGCTGGTGCGGTCCAGGCTGATAATGCCCAGACCTCCTGCGACCCGAATCGCTAAATTATTTTCATTACTCATTATTTTTGTTCCTATTATGAATTTCTTATTGATGGGTAAATTTGGCTGGGCGTTTTTCCACAAAGGCCTGCATGCCTTCCTTTTGATCGGAACCTGCAAAAATGGAATGGAATACCCGGCGTTCAAAGCGCAGGCCTTCAGCCAAGCTCACTTCAAAGGCCCGATTAATTGATTCTTTAATCATCATCACGGCAGTAAGCGACTTTTCAGCAATTTTTTCGGCAGCTTGCAGGGTTTGTTCCAGCAATTCTTCCTTGGCAAATACCCGGGCCACCAAACCACTTTGTTCCGCTTCCTGCGCCCCCATCTGGCGTGCCGTCAGGCACATTTCCATGGCTTTGGCCTTACCAATCGCCAAAGTTAAACGCTGGGTACCGCCAATGCCCGGCAACACGCCTAAGGTGACTTCAGGCAAACCAAATTTTGCATTGTCGGCGCAGTAAATAAAGTCGCACATTAAGGCCAGTTCACAGCCACCACCCAAGGCATAGCCACTCACTGCGGCAATTAAAGGTTTACGGCGCTGGGCAATTCGATCGGCCAGACTGAAAAAATCATCCAGATAAATTTGCGGAAAATTCAGATCTGCCATTTCTTTAATATCGGCACCGGCAGCAAAGGCTTTTTCCGAACCGGTAATCACAATACAGCCAATTG
>DFAM01000015.1:0-19804 GCA_002365595.1 Acinetobacter sp. UBA3106
AGAAATGTCAGTAGAATTGATCCACCCAATCGCAATGGACCCAGGTCTACGTTTTGCGATCCGTGAAGGTGGTCGTACAGTTGGTGCTGGTGTTGTTGCTAAAGTAACTGCATAATAGCAACCATAAGTTGAAATTACAGATCGGGGACTTAAGTTCCCGATTTGTACTAAGTAGGTCAGTAGTTCAATTGGTAGAGCGTCGGTCTCCAAAACCGAATGTTGGGGGTTCGAGTCCCTCCTGGCCTGCCATTTTTTTAAAAAAAAGCTTGATGCTGGTTAAATTGTCATATAATAAGTCGCGAAGCCTACGACGAGTACAAAAATGTCGAATGATAAATCGCGTGACGCCTTAAGCGAAGCGCCAATTCCACAAAGAAATAATCCTGCTGAAGTTGTTAATTCTGGTTCCCCTCTAGATATAGTTCTATGGGTTATCGCATTGATTTTATTGATTGGTGCGGCCATCGGGGGGCAGTATTTGCCAGCGTATTGGGCACCAGCAAATAATGTTTGGGTGCGCGTTGGAGTAATTTTGGCTTGTATCGTAGTGGCTTTAGGTTTATTATACGCCACCCATCAAGGCAAAGGCTTTGTTCGATTGTTGAAAGACGCTCGAATTGAGTTACGTCGTGTGACTTGGCCGACTAAGCAGGAAACGGTGTCCACATCTTGGCATGTTCTTGCTGTTGTTGTAATCGCAGCCATTGTTTTATGGTGCTTCGATTACATTTTAGGCTGGTTAATGAAGTTTTTTATCGGGTAAAAGAGCTATGAAACGTTGGTACATTATTCATGCCTATTCAGGTTATGAAAAACAAGTGATGCGTTCACTTAATGATCGAATCCAGCGTAGCGCTGTAGCCGATAGCTTTGGTGAAGTCCTGGTTCCTACCGAAGAAGTGGTAGAGATGAAGGATGGCAAGAAGCGTAAATCAGAGCGTAAATTCTTTCCAGGCTATGTGTTGGTCGAAATGGAAATGAATGATGATACTTGGCACATTGTTAAAGAATGTCCAAAAGTATTAGGCTTTATTGGTGGTACGGCTGAAAAACCGGCTCCAATTACGCAAAAAGAAGCTGATGCGATTCTTGCGCGTGTACGCAATACTGGTGAAGCACCTCGTCCTAAGACAATGTTTGAGCCAGGTGAAGAATTACTCGTTATTGATGGTCCATTCACCGACTTTAAAGGCGTGGTAGAAGAAGTTCTTTACGAGAAGTCACGTTTAACGTTGACAATCAATGTATTCAATCGTCCAACTCAAGTTGAGCTCGAATTTCGCCAAGTCGAAAAAGCGAACTAATTTAAGTTGGATTGAAGACGCCCGATTTGTAATGGATCGGGCATTGTTGTAACAGTCTTGTTACATAAATAATGTTGGGGGAGCCTAGCGGCGTTTGTACCCAGAGGTAATTTGAAATGGCTAAGAAGATTGACGGCTATATCAAGCTGCAAGTTCCAGCTGGTAAAGCGAATCCATCTCCACCGATTGGTCCTGCACTAGGTCAACGTGGTGTTAACATCATGGCATTCTGTAAAGAATTCAATGCTGCTACACAAAAAGTTGAAGCTGGTCTTCCAATTCCTGTAGTGATCACTGTGTACAACGACAAGTCGTTCACATTCATTATGAAAACTCCACCTGCTGCGATTCTTCTTAAGAAAGCTGCTGGTATTCAAAAGGGTTCAGCTGTACCTAACAAAACTAAAGTTGGTAAGTTGACTCGCGCTCAATTAGAAGAAATTGCGACTACTAAAGAACCAGATTTAACTGGTGCTGATTTAGACGCACGTGTACGTACCATTGCTGGTTCTGCGCGTTCTATGGGCTTGGAAGTGGAGCTATAAGACATGGCTAAATTAACTAAACGTCAAAAAGCCATTGCTGCTGCTGTAGAAGCACACAAAGTTTACACTTTGGAAGAAGCAGTACAAGTTTTAACTAACCTTCCTGCTGTTAAATTCAAAGAATCTTTGGATGTTTCAGTAAACCTAGGTGTTGACCCTCGTAAATCTGACCAAGTTGTTCGTGGCGCGACTACACTTCCTGCAGGTACTGGTAAAACTGTACGTGTTGCTGTGTTTGCTCAAGGCGCTGCTGCTGAAGCTGCTAAAGCTGAAGGCGCTGACATCGTTGGTTTTGATGACCTTGCTGAAAGCATTCAAGCGGGTAACCTTGACTTTGACGTAGTCATTGCTGCTCCAGATGCAATGCGCGTTGTTGGTAAGTTGGGTACGATTCTTGGTCCACGTGGCTTAATGCCAAACCCTAAAGTGGGTACAGTAACTCCTGACGTAGCTGGCGCTGTTAAAAACGCTAAAGCTGGTCAAGCACGTTACCGTGTAGACAAAGCGGGTATTATCCACGCTGCGATCGGTCAAGTTGGCTTTGAAGCTGCTGCTGTTCGTCAAAACGTTGAAGCGCTTATCGCTGACCTTAAGAAAGCAAAACCTGCTACTTCTAAAGGTGTTTACATCAAAAAGATCACTTTGAGCTCAACTATGGGTCCTGGTCTTACTATTGATGTAGCAAACGTTTCTAACTAAGTTTTAACTTAGACAGAATTTTAAAGCCCTGAGTAAGTTTTAAAGCACTGCTTTAAAACTTACGCAAGAGAAACCGGTTTCGGGAATCTTGCGAACTTAGGCAAACTTTGAATTGATAAATGTAAATTTGTCAGCGTCAAAGACCTCAGGCGAGGGGAGTTTTATGCTTCTCTCTTAATATTCCAGCCTGCGTAGACGCGGTGGTGTGATTTGTTCATCCTCCGCGTGTGAGTCCAGTGATGGTCTCACGAATTGGGAGTGTACTTCGCGTAAGTACATAAATCACCGTTAGGAGGTTTTACAATGGCTCTTCTTATCGAAGGCAAAAAACAGATCGTAGCTGAAGTAGCTGAAGTTGCTTCTACTGCATTTGCTGCTGTTGTTGCTGACTATCAAGGTTTAACTGTTGAGCAATTAACTGCTCTTCGTGTTGAAGCTCGTAAGTTAGGTGTTGCTACACGTGTTGTACGTAATACTTTGGCTAAACGCGCTCTTCAAGATACTCAATTCAATATCTTGAACGACAACCTTGTTGGCCCAACAATCTTAGCTTTCTCAACTTCTGAAGACGACATGGGCGCTGCTGCTCGTTTGTTCGAAGAATTTGCGAAAACTAACAAAGCATTTGAACTTAAAGCTGCTGCATTTGACGGTAAGGTTTATCAAGGTGCTGAAGTTAGCGTAATCGCGAATCTTCCGAACCAAGAAAAAGCGCTTACTATGCTTGCAAACGTTCTTCAAGCTCCTATTTCGAAATTGGGTCGCCTTATTACAGCGCTCAAAGAGAAAAACGAGTCAGAAGCTGCATAAGCTTAAATTCACTTTCACACCATTCAATACCCATTTGGAGTTACTCTCATGGCTTTAACAAACGAAGAAATCTTAAACGCAGTTGCTGAAAAAACTGTTCTTGAACTTGTTGAACTTATCTCTGCTTTTGAAGAAAAATTCAACGTATCTGCTGCTGCTGTAGCTGTTGCTGCTGGTCCAGCTGCTGGTGCTGCTGTTGAAGAACAAACTGAATTCAACGTTGAGTTGACTTCTTTCGGTGCTAACAAAGTAGCTGTAATTAAAGCAGTTCGTGAAATCACTGGTCTTGGCTTGAAAGAAGCTAAAGACATGGTTGAAGGCGCTCCTTCAGTTCTTAAAGAAGGCGTTTCTAAAGAAGAAGCTGACGAACTTAAGAAAAAACTTGAAGAAACTGGTGCTACAGTTACTGTTAAGTAATTTCGATCGGGGTCTAATTTTAAATTGACCCCAAAAATTGGCTGATGGCTCTTGGGTCATCAGCCTTTTTGCGTTACAATTATCGGCTCGATTTTTGTTTGATTGGTGTAAAAAAGCATCAATTTTTATAATAATCAATAATATCAAACATTTACCAATATTTTTTAGATTTGAAAATATTGCTAAGCGTTTTAATACCACTAAAAATTGCAGCATTTGTAAAAAGTGGTGGCCATATCGGCCTGTGTAATTCCTTCTGAGCCCGTTCTGCAGGCGGGCTTAGTTTACTTTCCGAGGACTCCAGATGGCATACTCATATACCGAAAAGAAACGGATCCGTAAGAATTTTGGTAAATTGCCTAGCGTCATGGATGCTCCGTACTTGCTTTCGATTCAGGTCGACTCGTACCGGACATTCTTACAAGATGGCAAAACACCAAAAAACCGCGAAGATATCGGTCTCCAAGCCGCATTTCGTTCAGTTTTTCCTATTGAAAGTTATTCTGGCAATGCTGCTTTAGAATTTGTTGAGTATAGTCTTGGTAAGCCTGAGTTTGACGTGCGTGAATGTATTTTGCGCGGTTCAACTTATGCAGCACCAATGCGTGTAAAAATTCGTCTGATCATTAAAGATCGCGAAACGAAATCAATTAAAGACGTACGTGAACAAGAAGTGTACATGGGTGAAATGCCACTCATGACAGAAAACGGTACTTTTGTCATCAATGGTACTGAACGTGTAATCGTATCTCAATTACACCGTTCACCAGGTGTGTTCTTTGACCACGATAAAGGCAAAACACATTCTAGCGGTAAAGTTCTTTATTCTGCACGTATCATTCCTTACCGTGGTTCATGGTTGGATTTTGAATTCGATGCCAAAGACCTCGTCTATGTACGTATTGACCGTCGTCGTAAATTACTTGCGACTGTGGTGCTTCGTGCGTTGGGTTATAGCAACGAACAAATCCTCGATATGTTCTACGAAAAAGTACCTGTGTATCTTGACATGGGTAGCTATCAAATTGACCTTGTACCAGAACGTCTGCGTGGCGAAATGGCGCAATTCGACATTGCTGACAAAGACGGCAAAGTGATTGTTGAACAAGGTAAACGTATCAATGCACGTCACGTACGTCAAATGGAAGCAGCAGGCTTAGAAAAACTTTCTGTTCCTGATGAATACCTGTATGAACGTATTGTTGCTGAAGACGTTGCTCTACGTGACGGCGAAGTCATTGCAGCCAATACCGTATTGAGCCATGAAATCATGGTGAAATTGGCTGAAGGTGGCGTAAAACAATTTAACGTATTGTTCACCAATGACATCGACCGCGGTTCATTCATTGCTGACTCTTTACGTGCGGATACTACAACTGGTCGTGAAGAAGCACTGGTAGAAATCTACAAAGTAATGCGTCCAGGCGAGCCACCAACAAAAGAAGCTGCTGAAAACTTATTCAACAACTTGTTCTTCTCTTCTGAACGTTATGACTTGTCTCCAGTCGGTCGTATGAAGTTCAACCGTCGTTTGGGTCGTCCTTACGAAGTGGGTACAGATCAGAAGTCTCGCGAAGTTGAAGGCATTCTCTCGAACGAAGATATCACTGATGTATTAAAAACATTAGTGGAAATCCGTAACGGTAAAGGTGAAGTCGACGATATCGATCACTTGGGTAACCGTCGCGTTCGTTCTGTTGGTGAAATGACAGAAAACCAATTCCGTGTAGGTCTGGTTCGTGTAGAACGTGCTGTTAAAGAACGTTTAAGCCAAGCTGAAACTGACAATCTGTCTCCGCAAGATTTAATCAATGCGAAGCCAGTGGCTGCTGCAATCAAAGAATTCTTTGGTTCAAGCCAGTTGTCACAGTTCATGGACCAAAACAACCCGTTGTCTGAAATTACACACAAACGTCGTGTATCAGCGCTCGGTCCTGGTGGTTTGACTCGTGAACGTGCCGGCTTTGAAGTACGTGACGTACATCAAACTCACTACGGTCGTGTATGTCCAATTGAAACACCGGAAGGTCCAAACATTGGTTTGATCAACTCGCTTTCTGTTTATGCGAAATGTAACAACTTCGGTTTCCTGGAAACGCCATACCGTAAAGTTGTTGATGGCCGTGTAACGGATGAGGTTGAATACCTGTCTGCGATTGAAGAAGTGGGCACTGTGATTGCACAGGCCGATTCTGCAATGGATAAAGATGGCAACCTGACTGAAGAATTCGTATCTGTTCGTCATCAAGGTGACTTCGTACGTATTCCGCCTGAAAAAGTAACGCATATGGATGTATCTGCTCAGCAGGTTGTATCTGTAGCAGCGTCACTGATTCCATTCCTTGAACACGATGATGCCAACCGTGCATTGATGGGTTCAAACATGCAACGTCAGGCAGTACCTACGTTGATCGCTGACAAGCCGCTTGTTGGTACAGGTATGGAAGCAAACGTAGCGCACGACTCAGGTGTATGTGTTCTTGCGAAACGTGGTGGTCGTATCGAATTTGTTGACGCTTCTCGTGTCGTGATTCGTGTCAATGAAGAAGAAATGATCGCTGGTGAAGCAGGTGTAGATATCTACAACCTGATCAAATACACACGTTCGAACCAGAATACTTGTATCAACCAAAAAGTTCTTGTGAAATTGGGTGATAAAGTCGGTCGTGGTGATGTATTGGCTGACGGTCCATCGACTGATGGCGGTGAGCTTGCGCTAGGTCAAAACATGCGCGTTGCGTTCATGACCTGGAACGGTTACAACTACGAAGACTCGATCTTGTTATCTGAGCGTGTTCTTCAGGAAGACCGTTTAACCTCGATTCACATTCAAGAATTGTCATGTGTAGCACGTGATACCAAGTTAGGTGCAGAAGAAATTACTGCCGATATTCCTAACGTAGGTGAAGCTGCGCTGTCTAAACTGGATGAATCGGGTATCGTTTATATCGGTGCTGAAGTGACTGCGGGTGACATCCTGGTAGGTAAAGTAACGCCTAAAGGTGAGACCCAGTTGACTCCGGAAGAAAAATTGCTTCGTGCAATCTTCGGTGAAAAAGCAGCTGACGTAAAAGATTCATCTTTACGCGTGTCTTCAGGCGTGAAAGGTACAGTGATTGACGTTCAAGTGTTTACACGTGATGGTCTTGAAAAAGACGAACGTGCTCAAGCAATTGAAAAAGCACAGCTTGACGCTTACCGTAAAGACTTGAAAGAAGAATACAAAATATTCGAAGAAGCAGCACGTGAACGTATTGTTCGCTTGTTGAAAGGTCAGGAATCGAACGGCGGTGGTAGCACTAAACGTGGCGATAAATTAACTGAAGAGTTGTTATCTGGTTTAGAGCTTGTTGATTTACTTGATATCCAACCAAGTGATGAAGCGATTGCTGAACGCTTAACTCAAATTCAAGTATTCTTGAAAGAGAAGAGCGCAGAGATTGACGAGAAATTTGCTGAGAAAAAACGCAAACTTTCTACAGGTGATGAACTGACTACTGGCGTATTGAAAGTGGTTAAGGTTTATCTGGCTGTTAAACGTCGCATCCAACCGGGTGATAAAATGGCGGGTCGTCACGGTAACAAAGGTGTTGTATCAAACATCTTGCCGGTAGAAGACATGCCACATGACGCTAACGGTGTTCCAGTAGACGTAGTACTTAACCCGCTGGGTGTACCGTCACGTATGAACGTGGGTCAGATTCTTGAAACTCACTTGGGTATGGCTGCAAAAGGTCTTGGCGATCAAATCGACAAGATGATGAAAGAGCAACGTACTGTACTTGAGCTTCGTGACTTCTTAGACAAGATTTACAATAAAGTTGGCGGTCAGCAAGAAGATCTTGATAGCCTGACTGATGATGAAATCTTGGCATTGTCAGGTAATTTGCGTGCTGGTGTTCCTTTGGCAACCCCTGTATTCGATGGTGCTGAAGAATCACAAATCAAAGAATTGCTTGAACTTGGCGGCATTTCACGTACTGGTCAAACAGTATTGTATGATGGTCGTACCGGTGAACGTTTTGACCGTCCAGTAACTGTAGGTTACATGTACATGTTGAAACTGAACCACTTGGTTGATGACAAGATGCATGCACGTTCTACAGGTTCTTACTCTCTAGTAACGCAACAGCCGCTTGGTGGTAAAGCACAGTTCGGTGGTCAGCGTTTCGGTGAGATGGAAGTCTGGGCACTGGAAGCATATGGTGCAGCTTATACGCTGCAAGAAATGCTAACTGTGAAGTCGGATGACGTTGAAGGTCGTACCCGCATCTATAAGAACATTGTAGATGGCAACCATTATATGGATCCGGGCATGCCTGAATCGTTCAACGTATTGACCAAAGAGATCCGTTCTTTAGGTATCAACATTGAACTGAAAAATGGTGACTAATTAAATCCCCCTGACCCCCTTTTTCAAAGGGGGAAAGTTCCCCTCTTTATCAAAGAGGGGTTAGGGGAGATTCCAAATTTCAGTTAAAAAACAATATTTGTGACCCAGTTGTGAAGTGAAAATCTCCACAACACACGGAGAAAAAAATTGAAAGACTTGCTCGATATCATGCGCAAAAAGACGGATTCAGACGGTCATGCTCCTGTAGAGTTTGATCGCATCCGTATTGGTCTTGCGTCGCCAGAAATGATTAAGTCATGGTCTCATGGTGAAGTTAAAAAACCTGAGACAATTAACTATCGTACGTTCAAACCTGAACGTGATGGTTTGTTCTGTGCCAAAATCTTTGGTCCAGTAAAAGATTACGAATGCTTGTGTGGTAAATACAAGCGTATGAAATATAAAGGCGTCATTTGTGAAAAATGTGGCGTTGAAGTAACAACTGCGAAAGTTCGTCGTGAACGTATGGGTCACATTGAACTTGCTTCTCCAGTTGCGCACATCTGGTTCTTGAAATCATTACCGTCTCGTATTGGTCTTCTTCTAGACATGACTTTACGTGATATCGAACGCGTATTGTATTTCGAATCTTATGTGGTGACTGACCCAGGTATGACTCCAATGGAGAAATACCAACTTCTTAACGATGAAGAATACTTCACGGCGTTAGAAGAACACGGTGATGAATTCAGCGCGAAAATGGGTGCAGAAGCTGTTCAAGACTTGTTGAAAGACATCGATCTTGAAGCTGAAATTTCACGTCTGCGTGAAGAAATTCCGAATACAACTTCTGAAACGAAGCTTAAAAAAGCCTCTAAACGTTTGAAGTTGATGGAAGCATTCAAAGAGTCAAACAACAAGCCTGAATGGATGGTATTAACTGTATTGCCAGTTCTTCCACCAGACCTTCGTCCGTTAGTTCCTCTTGAAGGTGGTCGTTTCGCAACTTCTGATTTGAATGATCTTTACCGTCGTGTGATCAACCGTAACAACCGTTTGAAACGTCTTCTTGACCTTTCTGCTCCAGACATCATCGTACGTAACGAAAAACGTATGTTACAAGAGTCTGTAGATGCGTTGCTGGATAACGGTCGTCGTGGTCGTGCAATTACCGGTTCGAACAAGCGTCCGCTTAAATCTTTGGCCGATATGATCAAAGGTAAGCAAGGTCGTTTCCGTCAAAACTTACTTGGTAAGCGTGTCGATTACTCTGGTCGTTCGGTTATTACCGTAGGTCCAACTTTACGTTTGCACCAATGTGGTCTGCCGAAGAAAATGGCACTTGAATTATTCAAGCCATTCATTTTCGCAAAACTACAAGCTTCTGGCCAAGCAACAACCATTAAAGCTGCGAAGAAAATGGTTGAGCGTGAAACTCCGGAAGTTTGGGACGTTCTTGCCCACGTGATTCGTCAACATCCTGTGATGTTGAACCGTGCGCCTACACTTCACCGTTTGGGTCTTCAAGCATTTGAACCGACCCTGATTGAAGGTAAAGCGATCCGTCTACACCCACTCGTATGTGCTGCGTTTAACGCCGACTTCGACGGTGACCAAATGGCGGTACACGTACCATTAACACTTGAAGCTCAGTTAGAAGCTCGTGCGTTAATGATGTCGACCAACAACATCTTGTCTCCAGCCAACGGTGAGCCAATCATCGTACCTTCTCAGGACGTTGTCTTGGGCTTGTATTACATCACTCGTGATGCGATCAATGCCAAAGGTGAAGGCATGGTGTTCGCGGATACTGACGAAGTAAACCGTGCACTGGCAACAGGTCAGGTTGATCTACACGCTCGCGTTAAAGCACGTGTACACCAGACTGTGATTGACGAAGATGGTAACCGTGAACAGCAAACCATTATTGTTGACACGACTCCAGGTCGTTGTCTGCTTTGGGAAGTTGTGCCTGAAGGTATGGACTTCCAGCAAATCAACGTTGAGATGACGAAAAAGAACATCTCTAAATTGATTAACTCTTGCTACCGTAAACTGGGTCTGAAAGATACCGTTATCTTTGCTGACCAATTGATGTACTTGGGCTTCCGTCAAGCGACGCGTTCTGGTGTATCGGTTGGTATGGAAGACATGCTTATTCCACCAGCAAAATACTCAATCATCGAAAAAGCAGAAGTTGAAGTTCGTGAAATCGAACAACAATTCGAACAAGGTTTCGTAACTGCTGGTGAACGTTATAACAAGGTTGTCGATATCTGGGCGCGTACCAACGACCAGGTAGCGAAAGCAATGATGGACAACTTGTCTTTCACTACTGTTAAGAACAAACAGGGCGAAGACGAGAAACAAAAATCATTCAACAGTATCTATATGATGTCTGACTCGGGTGCCCGTGGTTCCGCAGCTCAGATTCGTCAGTTGGCGGGTATGCGTGGTTTGATGGCGAAACCGGATGGTTCGATCATTGAAACTCCGATTAAAGCGAACTTCCGTGAAGGTTTGACAGTACTTCAGTACTTCATTTCAACACACGGTGCACGTAAAGGTTTGGCCGATACAGCACTGAAAACTGCGAACTCTGGTTACTTGACCCGTCGTTTAGTAGACGTAGCGCAAGACTTGGTAATTACCGAGCCTGATTGCGGTACTTTAGGCGGTCTTGTGATGACTCCATTCATTCAGGGTGGTGACGTGATCGAGAACTTAGGTACTCGAGTATTAGGTCGTGTTGTTGCTGAAGACGTGAAGAAAGTCGGTTCTGATGATGTGATTCTTCCACGTAATACTTTAATTGACGAAAAAATCGCAGCCTTCCTTGAAGAAGCGGGTGTTGATGAAGTTAAAGTACGTTCAGTCGTTTCTTGTGAATCTACCTTCGGCGTATGTGCGAAATGTTACGGTCGTGACCTTGCACGCGGTCACTTGGTGAACCCGGGTGAATCTGTAGGTGTAATGGCAGCTCAATCAATTGGTGAGCCAGGTACACAGTTAACCATGCGTACGTTCCACGTGGGTGGTGCTGCGAGCCGAACTTCTGCTGCAAACAGCGTACAAGTTCGTAACAAAGGTACAGTACGTTTCCACAATGTGAAAACAGTACAACATGCCAAAGGTCACTTGGTATCAACTTCACGTTCAGGTGAAATCGGTATTGCGGATGATTTAGGTCGTGAACGCGAACGCTATAAACTTCCTTACGGTGCATCTATCTTGCTCAAAGATGGTGAAGCTGTTGAGGCAGGCGGTATCGTAGCGACTTGGGATCCACATACACATCCACTTGTTACAGAAGTTGCAGGTAAAGTACGTTTCAGCCAAATCGCTGATGGCGTAACGGTTACCTCGAAAACTGATGACGCAACAGGTATGACGACAATCGAAATCTTGCCAGTGACTTCACGTCCTGCGTCAGGTAAAGATATGCGTCCAGCGGTGGTATTGGATACTACTGATGGTGGCGAACAGTTCTACTTCTTGCCACAAAACACGATTCTTTCCGTGCGTGATGGCGAAACGATTGGTGTCGGTGACGTTATCGGTCGTGTACCACAAGAATCTTCACGTACCCGTGATATTACCGGTGGTCTGCCACGCGTAGCTGACTTGTTCGAAGCACGTAAACCGAAAGAGCATGCAATTCTTGCTGAAATTTCTGGTGTGGTAAGCTTCGGTAAAGAGACTAAAGGTAAGAACCGTCTGGTGATTACTCCGGATGATGGCTCAGAGATCTACGAAGAGCTGATTCCGAAATGGCGTACCATTAACGTGTTCGAAGGCGAACATGTGAACCGTGGTGAAACCATTTCTGATGGTCCACAGAACCCGCATGACATCTTGCGTCTTAAAGGTGAAGTGGCGTTGACGAATTACATCGTGAATGAAGTTCAGGACGTTTACCGTCTGCAAGGTGTAAAAATCAACGATAAACACATCGAAGTGATCGTACGTCAAATGTTGCGTAAAGTTGACATTACTGACGGTGGCGATACAAGCTTCATTAAAGGCGAACAAGTGGATTACATCCGCGTGATGCAAGAGAACCAAGCTGTTCTTGCGCAGAACAAGTTCCCTGCGAAGTTTGAACGTCAATTGATGGGTATTACCAAAGCATCGCTTTCTACTGACTCGTTCATCTCTGCTGCATCGTTCCAGGAAACAACGCGTGTGTTAACTGAAGCGGCTGTAACAGGTAAAGAAGATGACTTACGTGGCTTGAAAGAAAACGTTGTTGTAGGTCGCTTGATCCCAGCGGGTACTGGTCTTGCTTACCACTTGGAACGTCGTCGTCAAGAAGCAGAAGCTGCAGAACATGCGCTTGTAAATGACTTCTCTGATGTAGACCAAGCATTAAGCCAGGCATTCAGCGATGAGTTTAACGGTCTGTAATTAGTTCTTTAAACTAATCAAAAAAAAGCCACCTTCGGGTGGCTTTTTTTATGCGCTAATTTTGGGGATATATTTTAGAAATTAGGTGGAATATCAAATGCATCTATTAAAAATAGGCTTTAGGAATTATTGCTCAAAGCATGTTTATATTGAATAAGATCGCATTTGACCTATTTCATCGTAGATGAATAACTTTGTATAAACTGGTTTACCGCTTGAGTATATGCATTATTTTGTCCGAGTGACGTGTTGATTTCTCTATGTGAAAGTGGCACAGGCAATAACTGGGTTTGAGTCCCTAATTTTTGTGCTTGTTGAATAAATTGCCGTGCCTGGGTACAGGGTTGGTCAGGCCGAATTGTGGAACAAACAGCAAGAAATGCTGGTAGCGTTTGGTGTAATTGATGGATAGGGGAAAGCGCCTTCCAGTTGGATGGTTGATTTCCAAAGGCTTGATCATAAAAAGGTGCATGTCGGGTTTGCAGAATGGTTTCGACATTATAGGCAGCGCTGTCTAAAGCTACGGTCGCACGCCAGGGCAGGGGCTGTGAGGTCAGCCAGAGAGGACGTGTGCTGAGTAGACTGACTAAGTGTGCACCTGCTGAGTGTCCCATCAGAACCAAACGTTTGGGGTCAGCATGCCAGTCTGGAGCCTGTTTCTGGATATAAATCAGTGCCTGTGCAATATCCTGGGTTTGTTGCTGTAACGTGACCTCAGGAACCAATCGATAATTGAGGGAAATAAATACCCAGTTTTGTTTGCTCCAATACGCCACTTTATTTTTGACCACAGCCGCATGATTTTTATCACCAGTGGTCCAGGCTCCTCCATGTACCATCACAATGAGTGGTGCTGGCGTTTGATCGGCGAGAGCTTTAGCGGGAAGATAAACATCCATGACTTGTTGAGGAGAAGGCCCATAGGCAATATTTTTCAGAATTTTAGTTTTATTGATAAAATGGGTGTCAAAAGAATCCGGATATGCTGGTGAATTGAAACAAAGCCATATAAATATCAAGCAAAGATTTTTTTTTCATTCTGCTGATCCTTCTTGTTTGAATAACACCGATATTTAAAATTTTTATTATAAAGTTATGCATCTGTTGGAATAGTTGAACTGATTTATAGATGCTGAAATCGGCCAGCTAAACGTTTTAATAGTCTAATTAAAATTATATTACAACATTCAACATTAAAACTTGGAAAAGTAACATTACGCTGATATTAACTTCATACTCATGACTTATGCTGTAACAAATAGCCAAAAGGACATATCTCATGAAAAAGTTAATGAGCGTGATGGCAATGGCAACCTTGTCAACTTTTATGCTGGTAGGTTGTGACTCGATGTCTGCAAGGGACCAACGTATTGGCGCAGCTGCACTCGGCGGTGCTGTTGGTGGTGGTGTGGGTAACCGGGTTGGCGGTGGTGTCGGTGCAGCCGTAGGTGGTGGTGCAGGTGCCGCTGTTGGTAGTAAAACCCAAGGAGGTTCTAACCGTAATGCGACGTATAGTGGTGTCGGTGGTGCGATTGGTTCGGCTGTCGGTAAAAGTGTCTTCGGCGGTAATGCCGGAGCTGCGATTGGTGGTGCCATTGGTGGCGGTGCAGGTGCTGCCATCGAACAGAAAAGACGTTAATTAAGGTTTAGAATTTAAATAAAAAGCGCTTGTCGATCAGGCGCTTTTTTATTGTTAATTAGAGCTGGGTTTTGGCTTTTTCCGGCGGATATATACCGTCTTTTGTACCTCGGCAATACGTATGCCTGATTCATCAAAAATATTTAAGCTATAAGTTCGGTAGACTGGTGCATGATGTTCAGCAAGTTGCTTAATCTGGTTAATCTCGGTTAAATCCAGGCGGATATCCGCATATACCGTACCGCGGCCGGGTGATAAGAATTGTATAGAGGCTGATTTATCCCAAACGATATATTTTGAGCCCAGATGATGCATCAAAATCAGCATATAAAAAGGGTCTACCATCGAATATAAACTGCCACCAAAATGTACCCCAACGACATTTTGGTTTTTACGGGTTAAAGGCATTTTGATGCGGATATGATAATTTGCCAGATCCACCTGATCGATTTCAATTCCTGCACCGCGGTAAGGCGCATAACGATTTAGTAAAAATTTAGAAATGGCAGGAATTGTCTGTAGTTTTTTTAAAAGGCTCATTTTGGTCAATTGTTTTTTTACGGCTTCAGAACATACTAAAACAGAACGAAAAGGGCCGCATTGATCAGATTACCTAGATTCTGCAATAAATAGTCAATAAAAGAATAGGATAAAAATATATGCAAGCACAAACACAATGGGTTGCTACCTCAGATCAGCAGCGTCTTCATGTCAAAACATGGGGCAGTGAAGCCAAACCGGCTTTAGTGCTGGTACATGGTTATCCTGATAATCAGGAAGTTTGGGAGCCAATTATCCAGCAGCTGATGCAAGATTTTTATATTGTCACGTATGATGTTCGAGGGGCAGGGAAATCATCCATTCCAAAACACATTCGTGATTATCGCCTGCAACAGTTGTCTTTGGATCTGGAAAATGTGGTCAATGCCGTATTAGAAAACCGTCCTTTTCATTTGGCAGCGCATGACTGGGGTTCAATCCAGTCTTGGGAATCAGTGACTGAGCCGAAGTTTAGGGATCGGATTTTATCCTATAGCACTATTTCTGGTCCCTGTCTTGATCATGCCGCTTTCTGGATGAAACAGCAATTTAAGCATCAGAAGGGCAAATTCTTTAAACAAGCCAGCAAATCCTGGTACATAGCAGCTTTTCACTTGCCTGTACTGGCCCCATTTATCTGGCAGTTTTTTACCCCGGAAAAATGGGACAAAGTGCTGCAAAAGCTTGAACACCGCAAAGACCTGCTTTTCAATCCGCATATTGCCTCTGATGGCAAACATGGTATCGGCTTGTACCGTGCCAACTTTATTCCACGTTTAACCCAACCACGCCAGCGTTTTGCTGTTTGTCCGGTACAAGCGATTGTGCTGAAACAGGATAATTTTGTCAGTCCTGAACTGATAGATGAAATGCCGAAATGGGCAGAAAATTTTCAGCGTGTAGAGGTCGATGGCAATCATTGGGCAATATTGAGCCAAGCGGAATTGGTCGCAAAATATATCAAAACATTTGCCTTAAAAAATGATTAAACTCATCTGAATTATTATAAATATTAATTAAAATCAATAATATTTAACTTTTTAATCGAGCCGATTTATTTACAGTTTCAAAATAGTGAATCTGCTAAAATATCGGCTTTTCATCTTCCCCTCAATTGATTATGTTCGCAATTCTTGCCGCTATCGGAGTCATGTTCGGACTCTCATTAGCTCGTGTGCCTGTGGTATTTGCATTGGTGATCGGTGCGGTTACCGGTGGTTTATTGGCCGGTCTAGGCCTACAGGGAACTTTAGATGCATTTAATAATGGTTTAGGTGGCGGCGCTAAAATTGCCTTGGCCTATGGCATTTTGGGTGCATTTGCGCTGGCTTTGGCGCGCTCGGGTTTGCCTGATTTATTGGCTTATAAACTCGTTGCCACCTTAAAAGGCGATGCTAATGTTCAATCGCAAAATAAAGTTAAATATTTAATTTACTTTACTATTGTGGCTGCTGCGGTATCTTCGCAAAACCTGATTCCTGTTCATATTGCTTTTATTCCTGTTTTGATTCCACCTTTGTTAAGTGTGTTTAATCATTTAAATTTAGACCGCCGTGCTGTGGCCTGCTTATTAACCTTCGGTTTATGTGCTACCTATATGCTGGTCCCGGTCGGATTTGGTGCGATTTTCCTGAATGATATCCTAGGACAAAACATCAATACTTTCGGTAAGCCATACGGTTTTCAAATTAGCTACGATCAAATTCCAGCTGCCATGGCGATTCCGGTTTTTGGCATGTTTGTGGGCCTCTTGATTGCGGTGTTCTATAGCTATCGTAAGCCACGCATCTATAAAGATATTCAGCTTCAGGCAAGTCATCATAGTATTGCAGGTGATGTGGTTACCGATGCTGATGCCAAGCCGCAAATCGCAAAATTCACCTTATTTATGGCCGCTTTTGCAGTCATTGCAACCCTAGTGGTACAGCTTTATTCGGATTCGATGATCCTTGCCGGTTTGGTCGGTGTGGCAATTTTAAGCTGCGCGGGTATTTTCAAGTGGAAAGAAGCGGATGATGTAATTATTACCGGTATGCGCATGATGGCACTGGTCGGTTTTATCATGATTGCCGCACAAGGTTTTGCTTCCGTGATTGAAGCAACCAATCAGGTTCCTGCTTTGGTTAATGCATCTATTGAGTGGATCGGTGACAGTAAAGCTCTGGCTGCCTTTTTAATGTTATTGGTTGGTTTACTGATTACTTTAGGGATTGGTTCATCATTCTCTACGGTGCCGATTTTAGCCATTATCTATGTGCCTTTGTGTATTCAATTCGGTTTTAGCCCAGCCGCAACAATTGCCATTATTGGTACCGCAGCAGCCTTGGGCGATGCCGGTTCTCCAGCTTCCGATTCAACTTTAGGGCCAACATCAGGTTTAAATATGGACGGACAACATGACCATATGAAAGACAGTGTGGTTCCTACATTTATCCATTTTAATATTCCTTTAATGATATTTGGATGGATTGCTGCAATGGTACTTTAATTGAATTTTTAATTCATTTTATTGCCAATTTTAAAATATGTATTTAAAATAAATATTATCAAATAATTAATATAATAAAACCAAGTAATATACTTGGAATATAATCATTAATCTGATTAACTTGGTTGGTATTTAAAACCAACCATGTTGGTCTGATTAAAATAAATAATTAATATTATCAATAGTTTAAAAATAAATAAAATTTTAAATAATTAATGCCTATTGCATATTAATAATATGCATGTTTATTATTAATTAATGTTTAAAAAATATTGTTATTATTCTTCCAAGGGGTTTTAAAAATGTTAAAACAAGTTGCTCTTATTACATTATTGGGGATATCTGCTTCTGCAATGGCGGGGCAGTGGCAGGTCAAATTAGGTGCTTCGGCTTTGGCACCACAAAATGATGACAACGGTACATTAAATGTTCCTGTCGGTGGTGTAGTCACCCCATTAAAAGCAGAAGTAAGTAATGAAGTTAATTTCACTCCATCTGTTGAATATTTCTTTAATAATTCACCCGTTTCAGTAGAGTTATTGCTTGCATTGCCTTTTGAACATGATGTCAACATTGGCCCAATTGAAAATGCAGCATCTTTCAAGCATTTACCCCCTACAATCACAGCCAAATATAATTTTAAGAACTCTACCCGTTTCACACCTTACATTGGTGTAGGCGCAACTGTAGTTGTGCCTTGGGATGAAGAATTATCTCAAACAACTAAAGCTGCAACTGGTGCGGAAACTCTAGATGCTGATGTGGCATATGGTGTTGTTGGTCAAGTCGGCTTTAACTTCCAACCTGCTGATGCGAAAAACTGGGGTGTGTTTGTAGATGCACGTTATGTAGACGTAAAGACTGAATTAACAGCAAAAACAGCTGATGGTACTCAAGTAAGTTTGGGTGACCTTGAAGTAAATCCTTGGGTTTACACAATCGGTTATAGCTACAAATTCTAAAACTAAAATAAAAAATCAGCGCTCAGATCCCTATCTCTGATGGGGATCTTTTTTTACTCTTTCATTCACAATAAATCACATAAATTGAGCAATTTAATCCTATTTCATTATGGGAAATGCATTTAAGTTGTAATCCTACAATAAGCCAAAAAGAGCAATAAAAATCATGAAATTATTAACTATATCTACTATGGTCTTTATTAGTCTTTTGAGTGGATCGGGTTATGCCGCAAGTTTTAATTGTGATAAAGCACAAACTCAAACTGAACATGCCATTTGCGAGTATCGCGCGGTAAATGATGCCGATGTGAAAATGGCCACCACCTATAATATTATTAAACGTTTGGTGCCTATGGGAACACGCGGTGTGATTCAGGATGAGCAAGTCAAATGGTTACAGCTACGTGATCAATGTGGCAATTCAAACCGCTGTTTAATCGAAGTCTATAAAATGCGCCAGCAAAAGCTCGACCTGCATATGGATCGTGTTTATAAACAAGGGCCTTTTTAAGAAAAATTTATCTGTTCCTATTGAAAATTCTTTAACTCACTCCATTCATTAAGCATCCAATAAAAACCGTTTAATGAATTTAAGGAGTGACTGATGAGCGAACAAAGTGCACAAAAACATAGTTTCCAGGCTGAAGTAGCACAGCTATTGCATTTAGTGACGCATTCTCTCTACTCAAACCCTGAAATTTTTCTGCGAGAACTGATCTCAAACGCTTCAGATGCTTGCGACAAACTTCGTTTTGAAGGGATTAACCATCCTGAATACTATGAAAATGATCCTGACCTGCATGTACGTGTTAGCCTAAATAAAGACAATAACACCCTCACCATTTCAGATAACGGGATTGGTTTAACTCAACAAGAAGCGATTGATAACCTCGGCACGATTGCCAAATCAGGCACCAAAGACTTTATGTCTAAACTGTCTGGGGATCAAAAAGCCGATGCGCAATTGATTGGCCAGTTTGGTGTCGGTTTCTATTCAGGCTTTATTGTGGCGGAAAAAATTACCGTAGAATCCCGTCATGCAGCGGCCGATGTTGCCGAGGGTGTACGCTGGGTTAGCAACGGTACAGGTGATTTCGAGGTTGAACAAATCAATAAGGCTTCACGTGGAACAGATATTATTCTGCATTTGCGTGACAATGCACTTGAGTATTTAGAATCTTATAAAGTTAAGCAGATCATCAATAAATATTCCGATCACATTAGCCTGCCGATTGAAATGCAAAAAGAAATCTGGCAGCAGGAAGAAGCGGCTGAAGGGGAAGAAGCTAAGCCCGGTCAGATGGTGAAAACTGATGAATGGGAAGCGATTAACTCGGCCAGTGCACTGTGGACCCGCAATAAAAACGAGATCACTGACGAGCAATATACCGAATTCTATAAGAATCTCAGCCATGATTTTGATGCACCTTTGGCTTGGACGCATAACCGTGTAGAAGGTAGCACTGAATACACACAATTGCTTTATATTCCAAGCAAGGCTGCAAGCAACCTCTTTACCCGTGAAGCCAAAGCCGGCATTAAGCTGTATGTAAAACGCGTATTTATTATGGATGAGGCAGATAACCTGATTCCAAACTACTTGCGTTTTGTGCAGGGCGTGGTAGACAGTGCCGATTTGCCATTAAACGTGAGTCGTGAA
>DFAM01000015.1:19984-21848 GCA_002365595.1 Acinetobacter sp. UBA3106
CAGGAAAAATTCAAAACGTTCTATGCTGAATTTGGTTCAGTAATTAAGGAAGGTTTGGGTGAAGACTTCGGTAATCGTGAGCGTATCTTAAAATTATTACGCTTCTCGACCTCTATCAATGATGAAGTTGCTACTTCATTGGCAGATTACAAAGCACGCATGAAAGAAGGGCAAAAAGCCATTTATTATGTAACTGCGGAAAGTCTCAGTGCTGCAAAAAATTCACCGCAACTGGAGCTGTTCAAGAAAAAAGGCATTGAAGTGCTGTTAATGGCGGATCGTGTAGATGAATGGGCGATGGAGTTCATTCATGAATTCGACGGAACGCCAATGCAAAATGTCTCTAAGGGTGCAGTAGACCTGGGGGATTTGCAGGATGCTGAGGAGAAGAAGGCGCTGGAAGCAGCAGCTGAACAGTTTAAACCTGTCGTGGATAAGCTTTCAGATGCACTTAAAGCCAAAACCCAACAGGTGCGGGTCACTACGCGACTGGTCGATTCACCTGCATGCTTGGTGACAGGCGAAGGTGAGCTGTCTCCACAATTGATTCGCATGCTGAAACAGGCGGGTCAAGCGGTTCCTGAAAGTAAACCAATTTTAGAAATTAACCCGGAACATCCGTTGGTGAAAAAGCTGGAAGGCTCGAACCAGTTTGATGACTTGGCCAATGTGATTTTTGACCAGGCCGTGATTGCTGAAGGTGGTTTGCCGGATGATCCTGCGGAATATGTAAAACGTATAAACAGTTTGTTGCTGAAATAAACCTTTTTCTTGTGAAGCAAAAAAACCTCCTTCGGGAGGTTTTTTTATTGCAGCGAAATAGGATGAGGTATAACTCAAATTTTTATATGGGCTAGCTTAGAACAATGCTTCCATACGCAGCGATACACCCAGAAAATGGCTGCGATCTTCACGATGGTCATTGAGGTAGTTTAAATCGCCCTGTAGAAAAAACCATTCGCGCACGAAAGGTTGTCGCCATGAAACATAGGGTCCCCAACTGTTCAGGCGTAGGTCATTATTATTATAAAAACCACCGGTATATAGACCGTAGGCAAAACGGTTATTGTGGAAAAACTGGTGTTGTCTAAACAGATAATTGTCCCAGGTTAGATCGTCATCTTGCTGGTCTGCATAGGTCAGGCTGAATTGATCGGATAAAAAGGCCTGATTTTGTCGTGCATGGGTGAGTTCCAGATTGGTTCTCAGGTAATTTTCACTATCTATCCCGTAACGGTAAATTTGCTCGGCATAAAATCTAAAATCATTTTCCAGTTGCCAATCCCGAGAAGCTTTTAGCCTTAAATAAATATCATCCCCTGAACGTACCCCTAAATCCACGTCAGTCTCAAAAGGAAGGCGCTTGGAAAAATCAGACCAGCGCAAGGCCAAAGAACTGTTGCTTTCTCGCGTTCGTTCGCGGTCGAGGGCTTTGTCCTGAGTGCTTGCCGGATTTTCATCAGTAATAGCGACATTATTTTTCAGTTCATTATCTAAAGAATCATCACCAAAGATTAGGCTGACTTTACGTTCTAGGGTGGGAAGTTTAATTTTCCCGCGCAGACGTGGCCGAATTTCATAGTTATCATGTTTATTCCAGCTGTTATCAATAATCAGACGTAAGCTTGCTGAAGCAGGATCATTGGGATCAGGTTTTCCAAACCAATTATCAATTTTATGAGAGGTACGTCCTGTCCAGTTGCGGATTTCATGTTGTTTGCGGTCGACCCAGCTTTGCTTTTCAGTAGCTTGCAGCGGAGGGACAATCACTTTATCCGACTGTTGCGGCAGAAATGTCGGGATGGCATCAATCCAGCTTGGAATCTGGTAAAGCAAATTAAAATCTGTTTCTGTTTCTGTTTCT
>DFAM01000015.1:21998-39608 GCA_002365595.1 Acinetobacter sp. UBA3106
GTTTCTGTTTCTGTTTCTGTTGCGGTATATTTTTGTTGATCAGCCCCAGTTTCAGCTGAATTTGACCAGCTGACAGTCGACATGAGTCCAGAGATCAACACACATAACAGGGGTCTTATTAGAGATAATTGTTTTTGCCGCATATCGGTGATCTTACATTGTCTGATGATGACTAGTCTGGTAAAAAATCACCCTAAAAAGCAATAGTTTGCTACAAAAAATAAAAACTTAATCTGAAATATGTTTTTGAATCTCTTTATATAATTCCCGGCAATCAATCGGGGACTTGAATTGGCTAATTATCATCTGAATCATTTGCCAGCTGATGCCATGGTGACGTTCTAACAGGAAATAAGGATAAGCCGATTCAGTCGGTGAAAGGGTTAAACGTTTTTGTCCATGAATAAGCCGTATTTTTTGCCGTTCTTTAAGTAAAAGCAGCGGTGTTTTAATATCAGCGGCACTTTCATCAAATTGAATGATTTTTTGGGTTTGAATCAGTTGTGCGGGAATAAAGGGCATATAGTTTTCATCAGTCCAGATGCAAACGGCCTTATGGGTATAGACATCAAATAGAGACTCCATCCGGTTAAAGTGGTCCATCCAGTCTATCCAGCAAATCTTCTTTATTGCAGCCAGGGCATGCTGGTCAGCAGCGTTGAATAACTGCATGAATTGCATGGCCTGCATCTGGTTTTCTGCACCCAATAATGCCAAATATTTAATGAAATGACCTTGCTGATTAATCTGTTCTGCCAGATAAATAGGTTGATGCTGCCAGTTTTCGATGCCTGCACCATGTAGCAGTAAATCGATATGTTGATCAATTTCCGGAAGATCGGGAATCGCTAAACGATAGAGCTGTTGTAGGGATGCATCTTCGTTATTTAGCGATTGAATATGAGCTACATATTGATTGAGTTGCAGCGTCTCTGGAGTATTTTTGATTATATGAGGCTGATCTGCACTGTTTTTTACATTGGCTTGGGCAAGAGCTGAAGCTGTACTCGACGGATTAGGCTCTGTAACTACAGCGGACTGTTCTTGAGACCACTCCGGCAGCTGGCTTTGCTGCATAGAGATATCTGTTGCTGGCGAATTCTGAACAGAACACACCTCAGCTATGGATGAATCAATAGAATTGAATTCTTTATTTTGAGCAATGGTTTCAAGCGTATCATCAGATGTAGCTAGACTTTTCTCGGTTAAAGTTTTCGCTATATTTTGTGCAATCAGATCTTGTATTTGTCTGATTTCCTGATCCGTTTTTAGGCAGCCATAGTTCTGCTGTTGTTGTAGCATCCAGTGATAGGCATCATCCAAATCGCCCCATCCGCTAATCAAGGCCATACGATTTGGTGCAGGAATTAACCAGATTTGCCAACCTTCTTGAGGATCATACAAAATTGCCCAACCAGAATCCGGATATTGATAAAGAGCTGATTTTAGAGCTTTATCTTGCTGAAATGCACCGCGAAAAGAGAGTTGAAACAAGCTTTGAGCAGCGAAATCTCGAACAGCTTTTTCAGGTTGGGTGTGGAATTTAAATTTAAAAATCTGTTTTTTAAAAATGGGTTCATCGCATAAAGCAAAAATTTCTTTTACCCGGGCTTTTGACCGGGCAATTTCAAAGAAGGATAAGGAACGTTGTTCCAATCCATCGAGGAGTTGATGTAATTCTTTAATCAGCTTGGCTTTTTCTAAGACATTCATGCGCTGACCTTCCTTCTAGAGATGCTTTTGGGCTTTTTCTAGATAACTTGCCAATACGATATTGATCGCAAGTTCAAGTAATTTATATTCTGCAGACGTGGGCTGAGAGTAATGTTCTGCAAGTACGATCAATTTATCAATTTTGACCGTTTGCGGAGGAATCTTGCCTTGGATTAGCGCTTGAAGTTCTTGCATAGGCACACTTTTTTATAAATTGAATTATTTATTTAATTCTTTTGATTATATGTATTTAGCAAAAAAAAGCATGAAAAAAAATGTCAGTTTTTGAGCATTTATAGACATAATTCGCAAAAAATGTAAATTTTAAATAAAAAATGAACAATTTTTTAGGAGGATGGCAGGAAATATTGTGATTAGGTTTTAGCTGTTCTGTCATTTTTATCATAAAAGGATGAAATGACAGATCGAAGTAGGTGTTGTACTTGAGCATAAGCTTGAAAAATAAACTGCTGATTGATGAACATAAAAAACCAGACCAAGCGAACCAGGTCTGGTTTTTTATTGACTGTTAGAGTCGATTAGGCAGCTGTTTTAGAAACAGTCACACTCTCAACTACAGCTTCAGCAGCAGGTGCTTTTTGTTCAGCATTCAAGCTTTCAGCCGCTTTTTTAACAGGAAAATCTGGAATATACACAATTTGAGCAGAAACATGGGCAGAGCAAGCCACCACAGCAATAGCCACAAGAGATTTAATCACGTTCATCATCATTTTCCTTTAGTGAAAGGATATCTGGGTCATTAAAAAATCAACCAGACAAGGAGAGAAATAAAAAATAAATTTCATGTGAATGATATCAAGAAGTGATCAATTAAAGTAAGCTTTGGGAGGCAAAAAAAGATGAACGGTGAGTTTAAAATATTATATAAATCATATGTTTAGAGTTTTTGCTCTAAGACAGACTGCCAGTTAGCAATCTGTCTTAACTGCTTTGAAAATATATAAAAATTATCCTGCATGGTATTTATTTTGGTATTTTTTTTCGTAAACTTTTCCAGCGACACCTCCAATAAGGGCACCACTAAACGTACCAAAAACGGGTAATACACTACCAGCAACTGCGCCAATCAGGACTCCTTTTAGGGTAGGTGAAAGAGGAGATTTTGTGGATGTACTTTGTTCAGGGCGAGTATCCACCATAGGATCTTGTGTTTCAGTATTCATATTTACCTCTATAATTTTCATGATTAGGAACTCAGATATTCCGCATATTAGCCTAGCGAATTGCGTATTTAATTGTGTCCTAGCCTTGTATAGATAAGTTGTATTTTGTAAGGACTTCAAAGCAAATATGGGTATTGTGACCCAGCTGTAAGTTTTTGCGCTGTAATGTTAAAACTCACTTTTTTGTTTAGAAAATATCCTATGATCTGAACTCAAAATAATAAACCCTGAGGTGAAAACAATGGCTATCGCAAAAGTGGTTGAGGTTAATTCAAGCAGTAATAAAAGTTTTGAGGATGCTATTCAAACTGGAATAGAGAAAGTCACCGAAACTGTTAAAAACGTACAGGGTGCATGGATTAACGAACAAAAAGTGGTGATTAAGGACAACAAAATTATAGAATATCGGGTGAATTTAAAAATTAGCTTCTTAGTTGATTAAATTGCATAGAGAAATAAATTTTAAGATAAAAAAATCCCCAACATCTGGGGATTTTTATTGCCTTTCTTTACTTAAGATTGCTGTGCTTAAGACTTTGGCTTATTTTCCGGAAGATCGCAGTTATCTTCTTTACAGATTGCACTGTCTTCAGCAGCAATGTTGTCTTGTTGAGGTGCTTCCAGTGCTTTTTTCATCACCTGTAAAAACACTTCACGTGGCTGTGCACCCGCAAGTGCGATACGCTGATCAAAAACAAAGAAAGGTACGCCAGTCACTTTCAACTGATCACGTGCCACTTCTTCATCGAATTTGACAAAATCTGCAAATTCTTCTGAATTGAGCACATCATCCACTTCAACCGGATTTAAGCCGATGCGTGCTGCGACATCTTCCAGCGTTTCACGTTCACCAATGGCTAAACCTTGGGTCATATAGCTATAGAAAAAAGCTTCTTTAGCTTCAGAACCCAAACCTTTGCTTTGTGCCAAATGAATAATACGGTGGGCATTAAAAGTATTGCCTGAGTTGGCATTTTCCCAGTTGAACTGAATGCCTTCTTCTGCCGCCATCGCGGCAATATTGCGCTGCATTTCTTCGACTTCAGTCACACTACGTCCGTATTTTTGCGCGAGACGTTCAGAGTTGGATACCTCTTGGCGAACAGGAGCCTCTGGGTCAAGTTCATAACTATGCCAATGGATTTCAAGTTCTATACCGGCCTGTTCAGCAGCAGCTTCCAGACGTTTTTTACCAATATAGCAAAATGGGCAAACCACATCTGACCAAATATCTACGCGCATGAGAGTTCTCTTATCTTTTCTTGCCTATATTGATGGGGATTCGGATCAAAATTTAAAGCATCAATACTGAATAAAAACCGAGAGAGCGGGAAAGGCTTTATGTAGCTTTTGTTTGAAAAACAAACGATTGAAATCAAAACGAGTTATGATATTGAAAAGACCGTCTAGCGGAGTGCTCATATGCCGAGAATTTTTCTCATTTTAGGATTGGCAACATGTACTGTATTTGGCTGGTTGTTTTACCAGTATTCCGTCCAGCAAAAAGAGCTTGGTCAGGTACATGAGTACCAAGCCGTATTATATGAAAAAGCTGAACTGATTTATCAGCAGGCCCAAGACTGGTCTAAACCGATCGAGGTTAATGTCTCGGATAATCGTTTGCAGGGCGATTATAAAGTGATGGCAGATTTCGTACTGAGTGAAATGATTCAAAATGCTGAAGCCAGGAATCAGTATTTACGTGAACTGAAAGAGATTCACTGGGATCAGTTTTTAAATATTGACCGCTTGGATAAAGATCGCAAGCAAAAATATGTAGAAACCGAGCAGATGTTACAGCAAGCGCATCTACTGGCAAACCGCTATCAGCAACAAACCACACAACGGGAAGAGAATGCCTTAGCCCGGGCGAAACAGTTATCCATTAAATCGCATCTTCGACATCAATTAATCGACAGCCTTAGGGAAAGCCGCGATAGCGATCAGACTCATGCGCTATTTGCCTTGGAGCTACAGATATTAAATAAGGCGGACGCTTTATTTCAGATTCTTAGAAACAATAAATGGCAGAAAAAGAACAAGACTTTTCTTTTTTATCAGGATCAGCCGATCAAGCAGTTCAATAAGCTGTATAAGCAGATTTTACAGTTAAATGCAGAAATGGAAAAAATTAAAACACAAAATCGTCAGGCTGTTGAGCAGCGTTTATAAATATTGGGATGACCTCCAGCTGAGCAGATCGGAATTGGATATCTCAAAGAATACGCTAAACAACTTTAAGTTTTGATCTTGCTCATTTAGTAGCATCTATATGTTTTTATTCATATAAAAAGTGAATCAAACCGATTTAACCCATGATCTGGATGCATGTAGTGTTTCTAGAATTTTACTTGTCTCAAGTTAGGGTGCAAAGAAGCGGGATTTAAATTCCTTGATGGTCTATCAATCATATGGTCTCGGTTAATATCTATAGAATTACAAGTAGAGCAAATGATCTTCGCCAGTAAATTCAAGATTTTAAAAAAAAGATTATTTGTGTGATTTATTAATCAATATATAAATAATTTGTGATTATTTTAATGAAATTTAAAGATAAGTGGTTGAAATTGTAATATTTAATGGTGCTATTTTAAAAAATTACATAGTTTCATGTGCAATGTAGAAGGTAATGCTATGAAAAAAATCGGTTTTTTCATATTCATAATTTTAGTTATGAGTATGACGACATCGGTCATGGCTCGCTTCTATTCTTCAGCTAGTCTGCAAAGTTTAGATGATGAGGCCTTGGCCTGGATTTTAGGTCAAGATAACTCAATACAAACGGCGACGGATGCGCATCATTCATATGGAAATAGAACAATTGAAATCTTGAATCAATGGGTTGATCGTGAAATCAGTGAAGATTTGAATCAATTCAACAGTATGTTTTATATTAATGAAAGAGGAGCTACTGTTTTGCAGATCAAGCGTGGTGTGGTGAGGATAGGAATTCTGGAATTTTCCTTAACCATTAATGGGCTCATGGACATGGGCAATGCAATCGCTGATCAGATCAAATTTGATTAACCATAGAGTCAAAAAAAACGCCCCAAGGGGCGTTTTTTAGATTACTAATCAAGCACTTTTAGCTTCAGCCTGAGCCGCAAGCATATGACCATTTTCTTCGAAGTTTGAGTGCCAAGAAAGCGCTTCACGAAGAAGATGTGGAGTATGACCCCCTTTGGCACATGCACGATCAAAGTAATCGTTTAGGGCATCACGGTACATAGGGTGAGCACAGTTATCGATGATGGCGCGAGCACGTTCACGTGGAGCAAGACCACGTAAGTCAGCAAGACCCTGTTCAGTCACCAGAATGTCTACGTCGTGCTCAGCATGGTCTACGTGAGATGCGAACGGAACGATAGAAGAAATATCGCCACCTTTTGCAATCGATTTAGTCACGAAGATTGCCAAGTGGGCATTACGTGCGAAGTCACCTGAACCACCAATACCGTTCATCATTTTGGTACCACATACGTGAGTTGAGTTTACGTTACCGTAAATATCGAACTCTAATGCAGTGTTGATGCCGATAATACCTAGACGGCGAACCAATTCAGGGTGATTCGAAATTTCTTGTGGACGAAGCACAAGTTTGTCTTTGTATGCTTCAAGGTTATTAAATACTTTTTCGCCATATTTAGCAGAAAGCGTAATAGATGAACCTGAAGCAAATTTCATTTTGCCGGCATCGATCAATTCAAACGTACAGTCTTGAAGTACTTCAGAGTACATGATCAAGTCTTCGAAGTTTGAATCTTTCAGACCCGTCAATACAGCGTTGGCAATTGAACCAATACCTGCCTGAAGTGGACCTAAGTTTTTAGGAAGACGTTCTTCAGCTACTTCTTTTTCAAAGAAAGCGATCAAGTGGTTCGCAATGCCTTGAGTTTCATCATCCGGTGCAGTCACAGTAGACGGAGAATCATGGTATTCGCTGTTAATGACGATGCCTGCAATTTTTGCCGGATCGATATTGATGGCATGGGTACCAATACGTTCATCCACCTTGGTCAAAGGAATCGCTTGACGTGTTGGACGATAGGTTGGAATGTAGATGTCGTGTAAACCTTCAAAAGCCGGGCTTAAGTTGGTGTTGATTTCTACAATCACTTTTTCAGCAAAGATGGCAAAACTTGCAGAGTTACCTACAGAAGTGGTTGGAATGATGCCACCATCTTCAGTAATGGCTACAGCTTCAATGATTGCAACATCTGGTTTTTTCAATTGCTGGTTACGCATTTGTTCAACAGTTTCAGACAAATGCTGATCGATGAACATCACTTCGCCTTTGTTAATGGCTTTACGTAAAGTGTTATCTACCTGGAAAGGTAAACGGCGAGCAAGTACACCAGCTTCAGTTAATTGTTTATCTAGGTCATTACCAAGACTTGCACCGGTAATTAAAGTAATTTTTAAAGGATTACTTTGAGCTTGTTTTACCAATGCTAAAGGGACAGCTTTTGCTTCACCTGCACGAGTAAATCCACTCATACCTACAGTCATGCCATCTTGGATAAAAGTAGCAGCTTGTTCTGCGCTCATGACTTTGTCATGAAGTGACGCTAAACGAATACGATCTAAAGACATGGTTTACGCTCAATTCTTGTTCAAAACTAGACGGATTGTACCGTCCCAAAAACAAATTGTGCATGCCTGTTAGGCTAAGGTCTAATTTTTTGAAAAAATGTGGGTATAACATTTTTTTATGGTTTTTAATTGATTGATTTTAATCGCCTAAAAATCAGAGGGTCAAGAGTTAAACAAAACTGTTTGTTCAATAAATAATCAAGACTCAAAAGTGCCCACTGATCGTCTGCTTAATTTTTCCTAAAGCACTATGGGTTATATTTTCCTCAACTTCATCTTGAGGTAGAGGTAAAGAAATAAGCGCTTCTAATCCACCTTCTGGGCGATTATGGATGGTGAGATGACCTTGATGAAGGTCAACAATACGTTTCACAATAGCCAAACCCAAACCACTTCCTTGGATGGTACGGGCTTCATTGCCACGCACGAAAGGTTGCATTAAATCTTCAATCTGATCTTCAGGTATACCTTCACCATGGTCGGCAACACTAATCAGCAGATGATGATTTTCTACTTTGGCAGATAACTCGATTGGTTCCGCACCATAGCGTTTTGCGTTATTAATCAGGTTACCAATCAAGCGTTTTAAAGACTGGCTACGCGCCTGAATGACCGGAATATCCTGAGCTGTAAAACGGATGTCTAATGGTTTGAACTGAATGATCAGTTCCTGTAACAGCATATTGATGTCAGTGTCTTGCAGTTCCTCATCTGAACCATCGCGCATATAAGAAATAAACTGATTCAGAATCGCATCCATATCTTCGACATCATAAATGAAACCTTCTTTCAGGAAGTCATCATCAGGCATCATTTCTGCACTTAAGCGGATGCGGGTCAGAGGTGTACGTAAGTCATGAGAAATCCCCGCCAACATGATACGCCGGTCGCGTTCAGTCTGATCTAGGGTATAAATCATCTGATTGAAAGCCTGATTGACTTCACGAATCTCTTGCGGGCCATGATTGGTTTCCAGATAGGGCGCAGAGCCGGTCTTACTGTAACTGTTCGCGGCATCTTGTAAACGGCGAAGCGGGCGGTTTAACTGGCGCACCAGCGTTAAAATGATGGCAGCAGCAATCAGTGGCACACCAATTAACCAGCCATAGATCAGTTCCGGACTATAGTTGGCATAGGTTTTTAGAGGTTCACGCACCCAATGTCCGTTCATTTCCGGAGTCTGAATCCAAATGCGCGGACTGGGTTTAAACTGGAAATAGACGGTTACATTTTCAACTTTCAGTTCTTTGGCCAGCTTTTTTTCTATTTGATTGGTAAAAAACTCGGCAATCACCTTGTCTTTTACCCGGGGATATTCTGCAGGATTGGTAATGTATTCAATTCCGACCCGATTTTTTAGCCATAAATCGGCATCCACTTCAGCATTGTTATGAAAAATGCGTAAGTCGGGATTATTCAGAATTTCCAGCTCTACTCCTAAATAGCGCGCATGCTGCTGGATTTCCGGAAGGTAAAGGGTACGCCAAAAGAACCATAACGACATAAATAAACTGAAAAATACAACAAATAACACGAGCACAGTGGTACGCATTGCAGCAGAACGCGGCTTGATCTTATCGAGAAAGCGTTCCGAGCGGGTTCGCTTCTTTTCCGAATAAGCTTCGTAATCAGTAAATTTTTGTGGGTCGATGGGTTCTAATTTCACTCTATGTACCGAAGTATTGGATGAGGAGTCTAGTCATGACGGAGTCATTATGGTTATCGTCATAATACAAGTATTAACCTTCGGTTCGACCTACCTTGCGAAATGTATTTCTCATTCGGCAAAAGTAGGCAAAACCATTTCCATTCGTAAAACTCGTCAAATCATTTCAATCATCAAAATCATCACAGAAACTTTATTGATTTGATATCTCCAGCCTCGAACAGTTGCGAATGGTTTGTCACGGAATTTTCTTACTTTAGTAATCCAAAATCCGTTTTTTAATTACTCAGCGCCATCTGGAACAAACACATAACCCACGCCCCACACCGTTTGGATATAACGCGCACGGGCAGGGTTTTCTTCCACCAGACGACGTAAGCGAGACACCTGAACATCAATCGAACGCTCCATCGCACCCCATTCACGGCCACGTGCCAGGTTCATCAACTTGTCACGGGTTAAAGGTTCACGAGGGTGTTGGACTAGGGCTTTTAGTACCGCGAATTCACCCGTGGTCAGCGTGACCACCTGGCCTTCACGGGTGAGGGTACGGGTAGACAAATCCAGTGACCATGGACCGAAGCTCACCACTTCCATTTGCTGGCTTGGTGCACCCGGAACTTCACGGACCTGACGACGTAATACGGCACGGATACGTGCGAGCAGCTCATTCGGGTTAAATGGTTTAGGCAGGTAATCATCGGCACCCGCTTCCAGACCTGCAATGCGGTCAGAATCGCTGCCACGGGCAGTCAGCATGATAATCGGCGTATCGATATTGGATTGGCGTAAACGGCGACAAATACTTAAACCATCTTCCACAGGAAGCATAAAATCGAGCACGATCAGGGAGAAAAGTTCGCGCTGCAATAAACGATCCATTTGCGTTGCATCGTGAGCAGTTTTGACCACGAAGCCTTTATCTTCTAGAAAACGCTGTAATAACGTCCGTAAACGCACATCATCATCTACAACGAGAATGCGTTCGACGCGATCAGTTTCGGTTTGTACTGGATCTGTTTTTTCAGCAGGTACCACTAAACTCATGATGTGCTCCTTGTTCTTTATTGTCATCGTAAACAAAAGTTCGGATGGTCTTGAGTATACGATTCATTTGTATCTGTTTACTATGCTCTAAAGCAACAAATATTGCAGATAAAATCAAGACATAGATACCAAATATATACATCTAAATTATGGCTTATAATGTTGAATATGGAGGGTTAAAATCTACTTATCACTTAATTTTGTGGCAAATTATAAAAAAAACATGAATTGGCAATACTGACCACTTATAAATTTAATCAAAACAATTGTGGATTTTATGGGCTTGGTCTTTATAATCATGCCATTTAGTACTTATCCTTGTGGGATCAAACACGATGACTGACTTAGTTCAGCAGTTAGCAAAAGAAATTGCCGTACGTCCAAATCAAGTAGAAGCTGCCATCAAGCTGATTGATGAAGGTGCCAGCGTTCCATTTATCGCACGTTACCGTAAAGAAGTAACTCAAGGCTTGGACGATACCCAGTTACGCCAACTCGACACCCGTTTATCGTATCTACGTGACTTATTTGAACGTCGTGAAAAAGTAATCGAATCTCTGAAAGAACAAAATAAATTGTCAGATGATTTGTTGGCACGTGTTAATGCTGCTGAAACCAAGAATGCTTTAGAAGAACTTTATGCGCCGTACCGTCCAAAACGTACCAGCAAATCTTTTAAAGCCAAAGAAGCGGGCTTGGGTCCTATTGCTGAGAAAATCTTTAGCGAGCAGGTCGAGCCTACTGAAGCATTGGCTGGCTTTAGCCATGAAGATTATCCAGACGTGGAAAGCCAACTGGATGCGATCCAGCACATTCTGATTGATGACTGGGCGCAAAATATTGCTTTAACGACTGAACTTAAAGCAAACTTTGCCAAAACTGCTGTTCTAAAAAGTTTAGTGGCAAGTGAAGAGAAAAAAGAAGTCGGTAAAAAATTCCGTGATTACTTCGATTTTTCTGAAAACCTGAATAAAGTACCTTCACATCGCTTGCTGGCCATGCTTCGTGGCCGTCAGGAAAACGTATTGGGCTTAAAGGTGGATGGCGAAGATGACGCACTACTGAGCCGTATTGAAACTGAATACAATCTGGACACAGTGCAACCGCAAGCACGTCAAGACTACTTGAAGCAAACTGCAAAATTGTTCTGGCTGGGTAAAGTCCGTCCACAAATTGAACATTCATTATTGACCGAAAAACGCTTGGCTGCTGAAAGCGAGGCGATGGAAGTCTTTGCTGAAAACCTGCGTCACTTATTGCTTTCTGCTCCTGCGGGTGCACGTTGTACCTTAGGTGTAGACCCTGGTATCCGTACCGGCGTGAAACTGGCTATAGTGAACCAGTCAGGCGATGTGGTTGCGCATAGCACCATTTATCCGTTTGCGCCAAAAGAAGATAAAGAAGGTTCAATTGCAGAACTGGCTCGTCTTTGCCGTGAATTCAATGTCGATTTGATCGCGATTGGCAATGGTACTGCAAGCCGTGAAACTGAAGCTGTTGTTGCTGAAATGATGGCTCAAAATGCTGATTTGAATTTGACTCGCGTTTCAGTCAGTGAAGCAGGTGCATCGGTGTATTCAGCATCTGAGTTGGCTTCACAAGAACTTCCTGAATTAGACGTTTCAATTCGTGGCGCTGTGTCTATTGCACGCCGTTTACAAGATCCATTGGCTGAACTTGTGAAGATTGATCCAAAATCGATTGGTGTGGGTCAATACCAACACGACGTGAACCAGGCTGGCTTGGCGAAAACACTAGAAGCAGTGGTTGAAGACTGTGTGAACTCGGTGGGTGTAGATGTGAATACCGCATCTTCAGCGATTTTGGGTTATATCGCGGGTCTGAATAAATCGATTGCACAGCAAATTGTCGACTTCCGTAAGGAAAACGGTCGTTTTGATAACCGTCAGGCACTCAAAAATGTACCACGTTTAGGTGAGCGTACTTTTGAACAGGCAGCAGGTTTCTTGCGTATTCAAAATGGTTCAGAGCCGCTAGATGCATCTGCAGTTCACCCTGAATCTTATGCTTTGGTGAGCAAGATTGTTGCAGCGAAAGCAACGACAGTAAAAGACATCATCGGTAATTCTGAAATCATTCGCCAGGTGAATGCAGAAGAATTTGCTGATGAGCAATTTGGTTTGCCAACCATCCAAGACGTATTGGCTGAACTTGAAAAACCGGGTCGTGACCCACGTCCGGAATTCCGTACCGCTAAATTCCGTGAAGACATCACTGAAGTGTCACAATTGACTGAAGGCATGCAGCTAGAAGGTGTGATCACTAACGTGACTAACTTCGGTGCATTTGTCGACGTAGGTGTACACCAAGATGGTTTAGTGCATATTTCTGAACTTGCGAATGAGTTTGTCTCTGACCCGCATAAAGTGGTGAAACCGGGTCAAATTGTTCAAGTCCGTGTGTTGACTGTTGATGCTGAACGTAATCGTGTGAACCTGTCGATGCGTCCTGAAGGTTCTGAAGCTCCTGTTAAAGCACCACGTCAGCCACGCCGTGATCACGCTCAAAATGAACAACGCGGTGAACGTAAGCCTCAAGCTAAACGTCCACAGCATGCACGTCCACAAGGCGACCGCCCACAAGGTCATAAAAAGCCTCAAGCAGCTAAACCACAAGAAAATAAAATTGGTGGTTTAGGTGCATTGTTATTGCAAGCCGGGATTAAAGGTTCGAAATAATCCTTAATTCATAATAAAAAACCTCCCCATTGGGAGGTTTTTTATTTTATATTTCAAAATATTAAATATAAAACTTAGAGTAAAAATAGTGCGTTGCTATTACCATAATACCGTTCAAAATTTCATTTCTGATTCATCTAAAGGGATTCTGGGTCATTTAGCGCAAGCACATCAATTTGCTTTGGAAGACCAGCAAAAAAATGCATGGCTCAAACAAATTCAAATTTTAAAACATAACTTTTCTGAATTTAAAGAAGGACATTTATTTTTTGAATTTGCAATTCCTCGTATGGGAAAACGAGTTGATAATATTTTAATTTTTAAGAATTTAATTTTTGTCATTGAATTTAAAGTAGGGGGAAAAACAGTATTCAGCTTCTGCAAAGACACAAACCATTGATTACTGTTTGGATTTAATTAATTTTCATGCAGAAAGCGATCGGCAAAAAGTTATTCCCGTGTTGGTTGCAACACAAGCAGACGAGAAAGATATTGATTGGTCTAAGCTGACTCAGCTTGAGGATGTGCTCTGTTGCAATCAATTGAATTTAAAAGAAACAATAGAACAGATTATTCAGCAACATGCAGCTATAGAGCGTATTGATGTAATGCGCTGGTTAAATTCAGTTTATAAACCTACTCCTACGATTATTGAAGCAGCCCAAGCCCTTTATCAGGGGCATCAAGTGGAAGAAATTTCTCGCAGCGATGCGGGTGCGATTAATCTAGAGCTAAGCTCAAGCCAGATTGAGTCCATTATTGAAACAAGTAAACGAACTCATCAAAAAGCTCTCTGTTTTGTCACAGGCGTTCCTGGGGCTGGAAAAACGTTGGCGGGCTTAAATATTGCTAATCAAAGATTAAAAGCAGATGAGTCGGAACATTCAGTCTTTTTGTCTGGAAATGGCCCTCTAGTTGATGTTTTACAGCAAGCCTTAGCTCGAAATACGGTTGAAATTGCGAAAAGCAAAGGTGAAGTTGCGAAGAAAACAAATGCTGAGCGTGATGCGAAAACCTTTATTCAAAATATTCACCATTTTCGGGATTACTATCTACAGTCCCAAGAAATTCCATTTGAAAAAGTAGTTGTATTTGATGAAGCACAAAGAGCTTGGCAAAAAGCTCAAGTTTCTAATTTTATGAAACAAAAAAAGGGTATTGATGACTTTGATATGTCTGAACCCGAGTTCCTGATTCGGGTGATGGATCGGCATCAAGATTGGTGTGTAATTGTGTGTCTAATTGGCGGTGGACAAGAAATCAATACGGGTGAAGCCGGTGTCACTGAATGGATTGAAGCCTTAAAGCAAAATTATCCAGATTGGAAAATTTATTATTCAGATAAGATCCTGGATGAGCCAGTTTATTTAGCTGCAACTGAACAGAGAGAATGGCTAAAACAGCAGGGTATCTGTGAAAGTTCGCTGCATTTGGCTGTATCGGTAAGATCATTTCGCAGTGAACGTGTATCGCAATTGATTCACCATCTTTTAGATGATGAGCCAGAGTTGGCGGCTGAACTTTATCAAAATATAAAGAATGATTATCCGATTTATCTCACACGTGATTTAAAACAAGCTAAAAAATGGCTGAAGACCAAAGCAAAAGGGTCTGAGCGTTATGGAATCATTGCAAGCTCTGGTGCACGGTGCTTAAGAGCAGAAGGAATTGATGTAAAAAATAAAATTTCTCCGCCAGATTGGTTTTTAAACTCTCCTAGGGATGTGCGATCTTCATATTATTTAGAGGAAATCGCAACCGAGTTTGATATACAGGGCTTGGAAATTGACTTTAGCTGTTTAGCTTGGGACATTAATTTTTATTATGACAATGGATGGCAGTATCAGGCATTTAAAGGGACCTGTTGGCAACAGATCAGGCAGAAAGAAAAACAACAATATTTGCTAAATGCCTATCGCGTATTATTGACTCGAGCTCGGCAAGGTATGGTGATTTATATTCCGAAAATAGATGCTTGTGATTGGACACGTCCGAAATCAAAATACGACAGTACATATGAATATTTAAAGACATGCAGCTTGGAAGATCTCTCTTAAAACGAACCCCCCAATTGGGAGATTTTTTATGCAAGTTTTGGCAAAATCCAACCACATAAAATCAGCATAATGCCCAAATGACCCAACTTACGCGTGATTTTTTCTATCGTTAAAACCCTAACACCAAACTGCTGAGAAGCATTTTTCATTTTTAGTGAGGTCAGAGACTTATTGAAATGTAGGAACACGCCTAAATCGATACAAATTAAAATACTACCTACATCACTGACTATATCCATTAATTTATATTCTGGCAGATTCCATGAAGTCGCGATTTGATAAGTGAGAAAAAGAGCAAAGGCAAAACAGCCATATTGGAAAATGAGTGCAGCAATCCGCATAAAAATCTAAAAATAAAAAAGAGATGGCTGTTTATAACATAAAAAAGCCAGTCTAATGACTGGCTTTCATAGCGTCTAATCTTACCAATGTTCACCCGGGAACAAACGTGCATACGCTTTTTGTACCCAGTTCAGTTTCTGTGGCTGACCTACCGAAGCAGAAGAGCTTGGGAACAGGTTATAACCAATCGACATCAATTTGTTGTTGATGTCTGGTGCAATCGAGTAGGTGATTGAAGCCAAACGACCTAAATTGGTGGCTACTTTTTTCGGACGTTTCACAATTGCATAGGCAATTAAATCGGCTGCCTGTTCAGGAGACAGGGTAGGCACATATTTGTAGATTTTAGTCGGTGCAATCATTGGGGTGCGCACCAATGGCATATAAATTGAGGTAATGGCAATTTTATGTGAATGCACTTCGGCAGATAAACAGCGACTGAAAGCATCCAGTGCTGCTTTAGAAGCCACATAAGCTGAAAAGCGTGTCGCATTCGCCAAAACACCAATCGAGCTAATATTGATGATATGACCATCACGGCGAATCATCATTTGCGGCAGGATATTCATGACTAAACGAATGGCACCGAAGTAATTTAGCTGCATGGTACGTTCAAAGTCATGGAAGCGGTCGGTTGATTCATGAACTGCACGGCGAATCGAACGTCCTGCATTATTGATCAGGATATCAATATGATCGACAGATGCTAAAACTTGTTTTGATACTTCATCAATAGACTCCATGTTATTTAAATCACATGGGAAAACAGAGGCTTTGCCTCCTTTGGCTTCTATTTCTTGTTTAACTTGATCTAATGTTTCTTTGGTACGAGCCACCAACAGAACATGTGCACCGGCTTCGGCAAGTTTATGTGCAGCGGTTAAACCAATACCACTCGATGCACCTGTGATTAAAACAACTTTGCCGTTGACTCGATTCTGAAAGAGTTTCTCTAATCTTGAATTCACAATATTTTCCTGGTTTCAATAGAATAAAAATTTAGATTATTTTTTTAGTTGATTCTAGCGCTCAAAGTTTAGGAAATTTGAGCTATTCTCGAGTCGACTATAATAGCGAATGTGATAAAAAAATCTACAAATAAGTTATTGAATTTGAAAATATAATTAGAGCAATTGCTCTATTATTGTTCGAACTATAATTTAATTTTTACCATGAATTTCAAATAAAGCAAAGAGCTAGAGTAAGAAATATATCAAACAATAAAAAACCTTCTCCCGATCAGGAAGAAGGTAATATCGGTGAACAGAAAAGTATTAAACTCGGGCCAGCGACTGCTCTAAATCTGCAATCAAATCATCAATATGTTCAATTCCAACCGATAGGCGAACCATATCAATACTGACCCCTGCAGACTTCAGCTCTTCTTCATTGAGCTGACGATGGGTGGTGGTGGCTGGATGACAGGCCAGGCTTTTGGCATCGCCAATATTCACCAAGCGGGTAAAGAGTTGTAGGGCATCAATAAAACGTGTCCCGCCTTCACGGCCATCTTGTACACCAAAAGACAGGATGGCAGAAGGTTTACCTTTCACATATTTTTGTGCCAGATCATGCTGTGGATGATCTTTCAGGCCAGCATAATTAACCCATTTCACTTTCGGATGCTGCTGTAAATATTCCGCCACCTTTTGTGCGTTTTCGGTATGACGTTCCATGCGCAGACTTAAAGTTTCCAAACCCTGCAAGATCAGGAATACACTGAGTGGACTAATGGCAGCACCGGTATTACGTAATGGCACCACACGGGCACGGGCGATATATGCCGCTTCACCCAAAGCTTCGACATAATTGACTCCGTGGTAACTCGGATCAGGCGTATTCAAGACTTTGAAACGCTCAGGATATTTACCCCAAGGAAATTTACCGCTATCGACAATGGCACCACCAATAGAATTACCATGACCGCCAATATATTTGGTTAGTGAATGCACAACAATGTCTGCGCCATATTCAAAGGGTTTAAGCAGGGCAGGCGTGGCAACGGTATTATCGACAATTACCGGGACGCCATATTCATGCGCAATTTTAGAAATCGCTTCCAGGTCAATAATATTACCCAGTGGATTACCAATCGATTCCACAAATACCAGTTTGGTTGTGTCATCAATCAGCTCATGCAAGCTTTCAGGTTTTTGATAATCAAAGAATCGAACTTCAATGCCTTGTTTTGGTAAAGTATGCGCAAATAAATTATAAGTCCCGCCATAGAGTGTAGAAACCGAAGCAATATTGTCACCGGCTTCAGCAATGGTCTGAATGGCATAGGTAATCGCTGACATGCCGGATGC
>DFAM01000015.1:39774-61649 GCA_002365595.1 Acinetobacter sp. UBA3106
GTCGGGTTCATAATCCGGGTATAGATATTGCCCTGAATCTTTAAATCGAATAAATCAGCCCCATGTTGAGTATTGTCAAAGGCATAAGATGTGGTTTGGTAAATCGGCACAGCCACTGCTTTTGTTGTCGGTTCTGGGCTATATCCGGCATGAATAGCCAGTGTTTCATCTTTATAAGTCATGTTTACGTCATCTGCGTGAGTTAGTTTTAATCAATATAGCATTTATGAATATGAATAAAATGGCATATTTATAGAATAAAATATCTTATTTATTTATAAGGTTAAAATTTTTTAAGCAAAACTTGCTCAACATTAAGTCCGCAAGATCGCGTTTAAAAAACAAACGGCGACTGAGTTGTAACAATCTATTGAAGATGAAAGCTATGCCTTATTTTTTTGCCGCTTTCATCGTATAATGCCCGCCAAATATTTGTTCGCATACTGCTTTGGTTAGAGTGCGAATGTTGCTTTTTCTATAGAGGAGTCCTACGTGGCCCAATATATTTACACGATGAACCGTGTGTCTAAGATGGTACCGCCTAAACGCGAAATCTTAAAAGACATCTCTTTATCATTCTTTCCAGGCGCAAAAATTGGTGTGCTTGGTTTAAACGGTGCAGGTAAATCTACCTTGCTTCGTATTATGGCTGGCGTAGATAAAGATTTCTCAGGTGAAGCGCGTGCGCAACCGGGTATTAAAATCGGCTACCTTGAGCAAGAACCACCTTTAGATGATACCAAAGACGTTCGTGGTAACGTTGAAGATGGTTTGCGTGAACCGCTTGATGCTTTGGCGCGTCTGGACGAAGTCTTTGCTGAATATGCAGCTGAAGATGCTGATTTCGATGCACTTGCAAAAGAACAAGAGAAGCTGGAAGCAATCATCCATTCTTGGGATGCGCATAATCTGACTAACCAGATGGATCAGGCGGCTGCTGCATTAAACCTGCCAGCTTGGGATGCAGATGTATCTAAGCTTTCAGGTGGTGAACGCCGTCGTGTAGCACTTTGCCGTTTACTTCTGTCTAAACCAGACATGTTGCTTCTCGATGAACCGACGAACCATTTAGATGCTTCATCAGTATCTTGGTTGGAACGTTTCTTGAAAGACTTCCCGGGTACCATCGTAGCGATTACGCATGACCGTTACTTCCTGGATAATGTTGCGGAATGGATTCTTGAGCTTGACCGTGGTATGGGTATTCCATATCAAGGTAACTATTCTTCTTGGCTTGAGCAGAAAAATGCCCGTTTAGAGCAAGAGAACAAGCAAGAAGAATCTTTTGCTAAAGCATTGAAGAAAGAACTTGAATGGGTTCGTTCAAATGCCAAAGGTCAGCAAAAGAAAAATAAAGCGCGTATGGAGCGTTTTGAAGAGCTTAACTCACGCGAATTCCAACAGCGTAACGAAACTTCTGAAATCTACATTCCACCTGGTCCACGCCTAGGCAACAAGGTTGTAGAAGTGGAAGGCATCAGCAAATCGTTTGGTGATCGTACCCTGTATAAAGATTTAAGCTTCACAGTACCACCTGCTGCAATTGTCGGTATTGTGGGTGAGAACGGTGCAGGTAAAACCACGCTATTCCGTATGATGACTGGCGAACAGCAACCAGATACCGGTACAGTAACACTGGGTGAATCGGTTAAAGTGGCTTATGTTGGTCAGATCCGTGACACCCTGGACAACAATAAAACCGTTTGGGAAGAAGTGTCTGGCGGCCTAGATATTTTGAAGATTGGCGATTACGAAATTGCGTCTCGTGCGTATATCGGTCGCTTTAACTTCAAAGGTCAAGATCAGCAAAAACGCGTAGGTCAATTGTCAGGTGGTGAGCGTAACCGTTTACAACTTGCGAAAATCCTGCAAATGGGCGCAAACGTCATCTTGCTCGATGAACCATCGAATGACTTGGATATCGAAACCTTGCGTGCACTTGAAGATGCCATTCTGGTATTCCCAGGCACTGTGATGGTGATCTCGCATGACCGTTGGTTCCTGGACCGTATTGCAACGCACATTTTGTCATTTGAAGGTGAAACACCTGAATTCTTCACCGGTAACTATACTGAGTTTGAAGAATACCGTCGCAAACGTGATGGTGATGACCTTGTAGCGAAGCGTCAAAAATATCGCAAAATCGGTAGTTAATCCCTGATTTGGATGTGAAAAAAACCAGCCTACGGGCTGGTTTTTTGATTTAAAATGCAATTTGAGAATAACTGTATAGTAAAGTCTTTTTTGCTTCCGGGTGACCTTGTTTGGCTGCTTTTTCTAGCCATTCTTGAGCGTGAGTGTAATTTTTATCTAAACCTAAGTCACCATTCAAATAACATAGGCCGAGTTTATACTGAGAATCGCAATGTCCTTTTAATGCTGCGCTTAGAAAGTTCCACATAGCATTACGTTTATCTTGAGTTGCAGGGTCGTTTTCTGATGTAGGGTGATTGGCATGCAGACGTTCAAATATTTGACTATGTTCGAGCGCTAACTTCTCATAATATTGGGCTTGTACATAGTGTAACTGCACCTCGGAAATAGGATTTTGTCTGGCTTGCATTTGAGCACCCAGTCGAGGTAACCAAGTATAAATAATCTGTTTTATTTTCTGTAAGATCATATTCATTACCTCCGGATTAAATGCTATTTATCCAATATTTTTAATGTATATCCTTTTTTAAAATTAGGTATTCTTTATTTGTAATTTGATTTTTCATTTGATATTCACTCTGTATTAATTGTTAATAAATTATTGTTTTTGTGTCTTTTTAATCTCAGGGAACAAGCGATAGAAAAGCAATGAGCCTATTTAAGGCTAATGTCCTTAATCATTGAATTGCAACAATAGTGTCATGTTATTGGCTATAACTGTATTGTTATGCTGAATTATTACACCGAAAATCAAAAAAATAGAGTAGTAGGGGGAGATATGTCTGAACATCATGGACATGATCATAGTCATGCGGTGGTAACGGAAGGGAATGCCAAAAAGCTGACCTTTGCTTTAGCACTCACTTGCATTTTTCTTATTATTGAAGTCATTGCGGGTTTTATTACGCAAAGTCTTGCATTGCTTTCTGATGCAGCCCACATGTTTACCGATGCTGCAGCTTTAGCGATTGCCTTGGTAGCGATCAAAATTGGCAAAATGCCGGCCGATGATAAGCGAACTTTTGGTTATCAGCGTTTTGAAATTCTGGCGGCCCTGTTTAATGCCTCGATGCTATTTATTGTGGCGATGTATATTCTGTTCGAGGCATATCAGCGTTTTAGTCATCCACCTGAAATTCAAAGTATGGGAATGCTGATAGTTGCGGTGATTGGCTTAATCATTAACCTGATTTCTATGCAGATTTTATTTTCCAGCTCAACAGAAAGCCTGAATGTGAAAGGGGCTTATCTGGAAGTTTTAAGTGATGCGGTAGGTTCGATTGGGGTGATTATTGGGGCTGCAATCATCTATTTTACTGGCTGGATGTGGGTGGATACCCTTATTGCAGTGCTGATTGGTTTTTGGGTTTTGCCTAGAACCTGGATTTTGCTGAAACAGAGTATCAACATCCTGCTCGAAGGGGTGCCAGAAGAAATTGATATTGAGCAGTTGCGTAATGATCTTTTGGGCTTGCAGGATGTGGAAAGCATCCATCAACTCAAGGTCTGGGCTATTACTTCCAAGAATATTCACCTGACTGTACATCTTTATGCACCTCAGGCAGATCATAATCTGTTATATCAGCAAGCTCTGGAGATGTTGAGCCATCAACATGGCATTCGGGAAATAACGTTACAGATTGAAGATTATGAATGTGGGGTACATTCATCTGGTCATCGCCATGATGATCATGATCCACACTCACATCATCAGCAAGATTCACATCAGCACTGAAGCTGATGTGAAATAAGAGCTTTTTTAGATTTCCCATTCGTGATTGCATTCACGACATTTCCATTTCTTTTGTGATTGCATAAAGCCTTGCATGGAAATTTTAAAATCAGGCAGGTCGCGGTAAAACAGGAAGCCGGCAATGATACAGATAATAAAGACCACCACAGTTGCAGTTTGCAGGGTAGAGCCTGCACCATCGCCAAAAATCCACATCGCAATGCTAATTAAAACCAACAGCAATAAAATAAATACTGCTGGAATAAGAAAGACAAGGCTTTTAGGAACTACAGGTCGTACTGCAGGGCTACCGGCTTGAGCGACAGGCATAATTTTAGGGCTTTGGCATTTGGGGCAACGGTATTGCATTACAACTCCATAATTTTAATCTATCGCTTATTTTAATCAGAATGACGCAGAAAGCAAAAACAGCGCAAATAAAAGTTGAGAAAAAATTGAGGCAATAAAAAACCCAAGTCGCAATGCTTGGGTTTTTTATAAAATCAGCATAAATATATTATGCTGATCTTGAATATGGCGTCCCTACGGGGATTCGAACCCCGGTTACCGCCGTGAAAGGGCGATGTCCTAGGCCTCTAGACGATAGGGACAATTGAGGCAACACAGGTAAAACAGCAAACTTTGGTGGAGTCAAGGAGGATCGAACTCCTGACCTCTACAATGCCATTGTAGCGCTCTACCAACTGAGCTATGACCCCAGTTTGTGTGAGCGCAATATTAGGGCTATTGCGCTTACACGTCAACTATAAAATCAATTATGCTTGATCAACTGCATCATTTTTCGGCAATTTTAAGCTTTCATTGAGTTTTTCCCAAGCTTTTGCTTCTTTTTTGCTCGGACCACCGACAATTTCCAGTGCATGACGTAAACGCGCGAAGGTTAAGTCAGGACCAATCGTCACCATCGACTGCATCACTGGAGTTGAACTGGTTGAACCGGCAATGGCAATAAAGAAAGTCGGCATGAAGTCACGAAGTTTCACTTCCATCTGGTTGGCCAAGTCCATTAAGGTTTGGCTTACCGTGTCATTGTTCCAGGTGAACAGACTTTCCAGGCGCCAAATGGCAAACTGCAAGCTTTGACGAACCTGTTCTTCGGACAGTTTTTTGCTTTCAAACTGTTCTTTGCTGATGCTTGGGAACTGATTGAAATAAAAACCGGCCCAATTTACTGCTTCAGACAACAAGTTGATCCGTGGCTGAATGGCAGCAGCAATATCTTCTAAAGTTTGACGATCTGCTTTCCATGCCAAAAGCGTATTTAACAATTCAGCAGGAGAGAGCGCTTTAATCCATTGGCCATTCAGCCAGTTGAGTTTTTCAACATCAAAGATTGGACCGCCCAGGGATACACGTTTAATGTCGAAATGCTCAATCATTTCAGCCAAAGTGAATTTTTCACGTTCATCTGGCATTGACCAGCCCATACGGCCTAAATAGTTCAACAAGGCTTCCGGTAACACACCAATGTCTTTGTAGTAATTGATAGAGGTTGGGTTCTTACGCTTAGACAGTTTTGATTTGTCCGGGTTACGTAATAGAGGCATGTGGCAAAGCACAGGCATGTCCCAGCCAAAGTATTGGTAAAGCAACTGGTGTTTCGGTGCTGATGGAATCCATTCTTCACCACGAATTACGTGGGTGATTTGCATCAGATGGTCATCGACCACGTTTGCCAGGTGGTAAGTTGGCAAGCCATCGGTTTTCAGCAGAATTTGCATGTCCACTTGTGCCCAAGGAATTTCCACTTCACCACGCAGCATGTCGTCGAACTTACAGCTACCTTCAGTCGGTACTTTCATGCGGATGACGTGGGGTTCGCCAGCAGCTAAACGACGTTCAACTTCATCCTGAGACAACAATAAACCACGGCCGTCATAACGAGGCGTTTCACCACGGGCTTGCTGTTCTGCACGCATTTGATCGAGCTCTTCAGCAGTTGCGAAGCAGTAGAATGCGTGGCCTTTTTCAACCAGTTCCAAAGCATATTGTTTATAGATGCCCATACGTTCAGACTGACGGTAAGGCGCATGTGGACCACCCACATCTGGACCTTCTGACCAATTCAAGCCTAACCAGCGCAATGAATCTAAAATCATTTTTTCAGATTCGGGGGTTGAGCGCAGTTGGTCAGTATCTTCAATACGAAGAATAAATTCACCGCCGTGCTGTTTAGCAAAACATAAGTTAAACAAGGCAATATAAGCAGTGCCTACATGTGGAAAGCCGGTAGGAGAAGGCGCAATACGAGTACGGACAGTCATAACCAATATTTTTCAGAATGTGAATGGGGGCTATTATAACGAAAAAGCCTAATCACTTAATGTTAAATTCAACATTGAAATGATTAGGCTAGATGGGAAGCTCTTAAAGGGGCAAGAGGTTCACTGTTAAATTAAGAGTTGTTTTGTGGAAAAAATACTTGCAGAAAACGGCTAAATTTCTGGTTTTGAGCGGCAAAGAAGCTTTGAGTCGGTGCAACTTTAATTTCGGTCAGTATCTTTAAGTCGTTATCGGCACGTAAAGTATTGTCACCTTGTTTTTGCTGTTGCAAGGCTTTTTCAATCAATGAAGATTTTTCAGCGCTTAACATGACTTTGGATTCAGTACCTTTAATCGCAGCTGCGTGTCCCAGCTGAGCCATAAATCCTAAAGTTAAGCTTAAGCTTAAAGCTTGTATAATTGCGGTATAGCGCATTTCCACATCCCCCTTCTGGTGCTGGAATTTTATATATTGTTTTAATCCGATGAGTGATTAGCATTTAACCACACAAAAAAATACAAAAGTAGAACTACATCACACTTTATTACAAAATAATAAAAAACCTATAAAGATTTTGCACTTTGTATCAAAAAAGTATGGAGAAAACATGGAGGATGATTAAAAACAATAAGTTGCAGATTCACTGTGAAGACTTTTAGTGTAAAAAGTGCATTTTAAAGCATTTTTATGGATATCTCTAAAATCGATTTTCAATCAATAAAATATTATAAGTTTATGATTGTTAAAAATATTTATGATTTATATAGTGACTTCATTATTAAATAACAGTGAAATAGAGTGTTACACATGAAAAAAATAATCGCATCGATACTTTTGGCATTGCTTGGGGGTTTTAGCACACAGAGCTTCGCCGCGAAAGATTTTCTGAATGTCTCTTATGATCCGACTCGTGAGTTTTATCAGGAATATAATCAGGCCTTTGGTGCCTACTGGAAGCAGCGTACCGGACAGGACATCAATTTTAAGCAATCTCATGGTGGATCAGGCAAGCAGGCGCGTTCCGTAATTGATGGTTTGCAAGCTGATATCGTCACTTTGGCGCTCGCCAACGATATTGACGAAATTGTAAATGCCGGCCTGATTCATAAAAACTGGCAAAAGCAATTTCCAAACAATTCTGCTCCTTATACCTCGACCGTGGTTTTTTTGGTACGCAAGGGAAATCCTAAAAATATTAAGGACTGGAACGATTTAACCAAGCCGGGCGTGGAGATCATTACGCCAAATCCGAAAACGGGTGGTGCACCTCGCTGGATTTACCTGTCAGCATGGGGCTACGCGTTAAAACAGCCGGGCGGGAATGATGCCAAAGCACGTGAGCTGGTGAAAAAACTTTATGGCAATGTCAAAGTACTGGACTCCGGTGCGCGCGGTTCTTTAACCACTTTTGCTGAACGTGGTATTGGCGATGTACTGTTGTCTTGGGAAAATGAGGCCTTGCTGGCGACTCAAGGACTAGGTAAAGACAAATATCAGATTGTCTATCCTTCTATTTCAATTCTGGCTGAGCCATCTGTGGCGATTGTCGATAAAAATGTCGATAAGAACGGCAATCGTAATTTGGCCAAAGGTTATCTCAACTATTTATATTCGCCTAAGGGCCAGGAGCTGGCAGCCCAGTATTTCTTCCGTCCGCGTAATTCGCAAGCAGCAGCAAAATATGCGGCACAATTTCCAAAAATCAAACTGTTCACTATTGGAGATGTGTTTGGTGGATGGTCCAAGGCACAGAAAACCCATTTTGTGAATGGAGCTATTTTTGATCAGATTTATACTGAGAAAAATTAAGTTTCATTTTCTATAAAGAAGCAAAAAACGGATAATTTATTATCCGTTTTTTTCATATCTAATTCAGAAAACAGTATATATAAGGAATAAGTAAACTGTTCGAGTGATTCTTGAATAAAAACATAAATTTAAACAAATGGTGCAAATATTGTGTTGAATTACCAGCAGTTTAATTTATTGCGATTTATGACTTTATTTCATATATTTAGCATTAATGAAGATAATTGATCTGTATTGCAATGAAAACTCAATTTAAAGCGTTATTCAGTGCAGCATTGCTGGCTACCGGCATGGCTTTTACTACAACTTCTGCTCAGGCGGCAGAGCGTGAATTTTTAAATGTATCTTATGATGCAACGCGTGAATTCTATGAAGAATTCAACAAATCTTTTGGTGCTTACTGGAAAGAACGTACCGGTCGTACTGTCAATTTTAAACAGTCTCATGGCGGTTCAGGTAAGCAGGCGCGTGCTGTAGTGGATGGCTTAAAAGCTGATGTGGTGACTTTGGCTCTGGCCAACGACATTGAAGAAATTGTTAAGTCAGGTCAAATCCAACCGGGCTGGCAAAAAGAATTCCCGCATAACTCTGCACCTTATACCTCAACCATCGTATTTATGGTGCGTAAAGGCAATCCAAAACACATTAAAGACTGGTCAGATTTAACCAAACCGGGCGTACAGATTATTACCCCGAACCCGAAAACAGGCGGTTTACCACGTTGGGTATACTTATCGGCTTGGGGTTATGCACTGAAACAACCGGGTGGTAATGATGCCAAAGCCAAAGACTTCGTTGGTAAGATGTACCACAACGTTAAAGTGATGGACTCGGCTGCGCGTGCTTCAATGACCACTTTCGCGGAACGGGGTATTGGTGATGTGTTGTTGACCTGGGAAAATGAAGCCTTGGTGACTCAAAAAAGCTTGGGTAAAAACAAGTTTGATATTATCTATCCGTCGATGTCTATCTTAACTGAACCATCGGTTGCCATTGTGGATAAAAACGTAGATAAAGATGGCAACAAGTGGTTAGCTAAAGGTTATATCAACTACTTGTACTCACCATTGGGTCAGGACATGGCGGCAAAATATTTCTACCGTCCACGTAACCCTGAAGTGTTAGCTAAGTATTCTGCACAATTTCCAAAGATTAAAACATTTACTATTGATGAAGTTTTTGGTGGCTGGGCAAAAGCACAACAGACTCACTTTGTGAATGGTGCGACTTTCGACCAGATTTATAACACCCGTAAATAATCAGTTGATCTGTCATTAAAAAGCCAATCCATTGTGATTGGCTTTTTTATTTTGAACTGAATCTGGGCTGAAAAGTTATGCACTTTATTTTTTACTGATTAAGTAAATCTCGACAGGTTTGATAGTCGGCTTTTGCCCGAGTCTGCTGCTCAGGTGTTAATTTTAAATAATCATCAACCATATGCTGAGTATAGTTTTGATAAAATTTCGGCTTGTGATAGGCATAACTTGGCGTGCTATTGCCATAAGTGAACTTGACCTGTTCAAACAATTCATTGGCTGTGAAAACAGCCGGATTATGACGGATCACATTACATAAGGTGGCCTGATGAACGGCTTTTTCATCTTTATTGGGTGTAATGATGCATAGATAAATCAAGCTCATTACGGCAAAGCAAATGCCAGTAATGAATAACGGTAATTTTGTCATAAATAAAGCGCAGATCTTGAAGCTCGATCCAAGAAACCAGGTAAGAAAAATTCCCTTTCGCTGCTGATCGGTTAAAGTGGGAGATAGCAGATTTTAACAGATAATAAATACAGGCATTGGGTTTTTAAAATAAGATAAATTCAGCGCAAAGATCACATAAAACCTGCTGAAAGACAGTTAAAAACGGTTTTCTCTATGAAAAGTAATATTTCCCTACAAAAAGTCGTTTGGAGCTTTATCAAAACAAGGTAATAATGTGCAGTTACATTTTTCCTAGTATTGATTGAACCCTTATGTCGCATATTTCTGTATTACTTCACGAAACTGTTGATGCCTTATTGGCAGATCGCAATACAGGAATTTACGTCGATGGTACTTTCGGTCGTGGCGGTCATACCCGTTTATTGCTGTCTAAATTGGATGAAAATGCACGTGTTTACGCTTTTGATAAAGATCCACAAGCGTTGGAAACCGCGGCGCAATTAGAACAGGAAGATTCACGCTTTAAAATTATTCATGCCAGTTTTGCCGATTTAAAACAGGAACTGGAAGCGTTGGGTATCGACAAGGTTGATGGTGTGATGGCGGATTTAGGGGTGTCATCTCCACAGCTGGATCAGGCAGAACGTGGCTTTAGCTTTATGAAAGATGGTCCGCTGGATATGCGTATGGACAATTCGCAAGGTCCAACGGCAGCCGAGTGGCTGGTGGATATTGAAGAAGAAGCTTTGGCGAATATTATTTTCCAGTATGGTGAAGAGCGTTACAGTCGCCGTATTGCCAAAGCCATTAAAGCTGCGGGTTATATTGAAACTACGGCTCAACTGGCAGAGATCGTAAAGGTTGCCCATCCGAAATGGGAAAAAAATAAACATGCGGCAACCCGAACTTTTCAGGCCATCCGTATTGCCATTAATAAAGAATTAGATGATATTGAAGCTTTCTTGCCGCAAGCAGTGGATGTGCTTAAAGCAGAAGGTCGTCTGGCAGTGATCAGTTTCCACTCATTAGAAGATCGATTAATTAAACAATTTATTCAAAAAGAATCGACTTTAGCGGAAGATACCAGTTGGGGTATGCCACAAGAACGGGAAGATACCCGTCGTTTAAAGAAAATTTCCCGAGTTCGTGCCAGTGAAACAGAGGTCAAAGCCAACCCTCGTTCTCGTAGTGCATGGCTTAGAGTTGCAGAGCGCTTAGCTTCAAAAGGCGAATAATGAAAACTGAAGTTGTTGAAAAGAAAACCGACAAAAAACCGATGAAAAAAACCATCAGTTATATTGTTTTGCTGCTGCTGGTCTTTCTTAGCGCGCTGATGGTGGTGTTTCAGGTATTTGAATATCGTCATGATTATCGCGAATTAAGCTCATTTATGCGGGAAAGGGATGATCTGAATGCAGAGTGGGGGCGTTTGCTGATTGAGCAGCAAACCTTTGGTGCGACTGCACAAATTGGCACGCGTGCTGTAACCCAATTGCGCATGTATTCGCCCCCTGCAGCACAGACGGTTGTAATTTCTTTACCAATGACTCCAGAAGATAAAAAATAAGGCTAGCTGTAATATGGTGGACAATAGAACAAAGCAGGCAACACGCAAAAAGCAGCAGCCGATTACCGAAAAAACCGCCCTTAGCGTAGATATGTGGCGTTTTTATCTGATGTGGAGTGTAGTTTTACTGTGCTTTTTGGCTTTGGTGGGCCGTGCATTTTATGTGCAGGTCATCAACAAGGACTTTTTGCAAAACAAGGCCAATGCCAATATTTTAAGAACGGAAAAAATCAAGGCGATGCGTGGCGTGATCTATGACCGTCATGGTGTGCCTTTGGCGATTAGTACACCGGTCATGAAGGTGGTGATTGATCCGCGTGATTATTTTGAAACCAAAAAACAGTTTGATGAAATTACTGCCGAACTGGCCAAAGATCCGAATAACCGCAAACTGAAACGTCAGTTGCCGGATAAAAACCTGAATCTGGATGAACTTGCCGATGCGGTGGGGATGGATCGTGCCGAGCTGAAAAAGAAAATGAACGATAAACCTCGTTCACGTTATCTGGTGCTGCAAAAAGAAATTCCACCTCAGCAAGCTGAACTAATCGCGAAACGTGAGTTCCAGGGTGTTTATACCGAGAAAAACTATAAGCGTTACTATCCGCAGCCGCAGCCGAATGCCCAGATTATTGGTTTGACCAATAGTGAAGGCGTGGGGATTGAAGGTCTGGAGATGCAGCTGAATAAGGCTTTGTCTGGTCATGATGGCGAACAGCAGATTGTGCGTGATAAAAAAGGCAACCGTTTTAAAGATCCTGAAATTATTAAAGAAGTTGAAGCCGGGGAAAATATCACCTTAAGTATTGATTCGCGTCTGCAATATATTCTGTACCGTGAGTTGACTGCGGCAGGGGTGGCGAATAATGCCCGTTCTGCAACTGCCATTGCTGTAGATGTAAAAACCGGTGAAATTTTGGCCATGACCAGCTGGCCCTCTTATAACCCGAACGATAAAAAAAGTCTGTCCAATAAAGATGCCATGCGTAACCGCGGTGCCGTGGACTCGTTTGAGCCGGGTTCGACCATGAAACCGCTGACTGTGGCGATGGCGCTGGAAAGTGGCAAATATACCGCAAACTCTATCGTCAATACCTCGCCGGGTAGTATGCGCATTGGTAATCATACCATCCGTGATACCCATAATTATGGCGTACTGACTTTAGGTGGAATCATCCAGAAATCTTCCAACGTAGGTGTGGCAAAAATTGCCTTGTCGTTGCCTTATGCAACCTTGCCTACTTTCTATAAACGTGTAGGTATGGGACAGCGTTCTGCGGTCAAATTCCCGGGTGAAAGTGCGGGTTTGATTTTGCCGCCAAGCAAATGGAATGTCTCGGAAGTCGGTACCATGGCCTATGGTTATGGTCTGAATGCGACGGTACTGCAAATTGCCGATGCCTATGCCATGATTGCCAATAAAGGCGTGAAGGTGCCTTTAAGCCTGTATAAGCTGGAACAGCCACCGAAGGGTGAGCAAATTGTCGATGCCAAAATTGCCGAACAGGTTTTGCTGATGATGGAAGCGGTAACTTTACCGGGTGGTACAGCACAGCAGGCGAATATTCCGGGTTATCGTGTGGCAGGTAAGACCGGTACGGCACATAAATTACGTGCAGACCGTAAGGGTTATTCCGATAGTGAATATCGTGCGCTGTTTGCCGGTATGGCACCCGTCAGTGATCCGCGTTTGGCGATGGTCATTGTGGTGGAAAATCCGAAAGGACAATATTACGGCGGTTTGGTGGCAGCCCCTGTATTTGCACGGGTAATGCAAGAATCCTTGCGTCTGATGAACGTGCCTTTAGATAAACCTTTAGATACTCCCAAAATCCAGTAACAGGTGATGAATGTCCATTACATTTCAAGATCTCTACAGTACTGAGAAAACCACTGGATGGATGAGCAAGCCATTCGGTGGCTTTAGTCTAGATAGTCGTAAAGTTGAAACAGGGCAAATTTTTATTGCCCTGACTGGTTTTTCTCAGCCTGAAAAAACGCTGCAATTTGCCCAATCGGCTTTGGCACGTGGTGCCTTGGCAGTGGTCAGCGAAACTGATCTGGGCCTGGAAAATAGTATTGTGGTCGCAAATGTCCGTCATGTGATGGGCCAGTGGCAAAAGCAGTATTTACAAGCGACCCAAGCTGTAAATGCCGCGCGCATTATTGCAGTGACTGGAACCAACGGTAAGACCACTATTTCACGCTTAATTGCTGAACTGCTGATGTTGCAAGGCAAGAAATGCGCCGTGATGGGAACCACCGGGAACGGTATTTTACCGAATCTGGAAGCCTCTTCGCATACCACTCTCGATGCCTTGCAGCTACAAAATGCATTACATGGCTATGCCCAGCAGGCTGCTGAATTTGCCGCGATTGAAGCCAGTTCACATGGTCTGGAACAAGGTCGTTTGAATGGCTGCGATATCGAAATTGCAGCGTATAGTAACTTGAGTCGTGATCATCTGGATTATCACGGGACGCTTGAAGCCTATGCAGAAGCGAAGTCGCGATTATTTAAATTTTCCAGCTTGAAAGTGTCGATTATCAATATTGATGATGAGCATGCGCAGGTCATGATTGAGGCTGCACAATCAAATCCAGCCCAACCGAAAATCCTCACTTACTCAACCACTCAAAAAGCTGACTATCAAGTTGAAAATATTCAATATAGTTTAAACGGCGCCTACTTTAAAATGATCACTGCAGAGGGTGAATTTGAAGTCAACAGTCCGTTGCTGGGCCATTTCAATGTGGAAAATCTTGTCGCAAGTCTGATTGCTGCAGAGCAGGCTGGCTTTAAGCTAAGCGATTTAATTGCAGTTGCACCTCAACTGAAAGGTGCGCCGGGTCGTATGCAGGTGATCCGTGATGGCGAGCGCCTGTTTGTAGTGGATTATGCGCATACACCTGATGCCTTGATTCAAGTCTTGCAAACCCTGAAACGCCATGTATCCAAAGATTTATGGGCGGTGTTTGGTTGTGGCGGTGACCGTGATCGCGGCAAGCGTCCGCTGATGACTCAAGCTGCCTTGGATCATGCCGATGTTGCATTGATTACCTCAGACAATCCACGTACTGAAAATCCTGAACAGATTTTTGCCGACATGAAAGCCGGAATTGATTTTTCAGCGCATCGCGTGCATGAAATTCATGACCGCCGTGAAGCGATTAAATTTGCAGTCAAACAGGCTCAGGCAGGTGATATTGTGGTGATTGCCGGTAAGGGCCATGAAAACTATCAGGAAATTGATGGCGTACGTCATTGGTTTGATGATGTGGTTGAAGTGCAGTCCGCGATCGACGCCCAGCATCACACACCAGATTCAGCTTATCCTGCGCAATAGGAAACGATCATGCATACATCAACTACCAGTACAGTACCTTTAGAGCCGTGGACGGCCGCACAACTGGCTGAAGCTACTCAAGGTTACTGGTTGAATGAGAACGTGCCTCAAGGCGAAATCAAACGAATTTTGACCGATTCACGTTTTGCGGAAAAAGGCGATGCTTTTCTTGCCCTGCAAGGTGAGCGTTTCGATGCGCATGACTTTGTTGCCCAAGTGGCAGGCAATGGCTGTGAAATCGCGATAGTCAGTCATCCGGTGGATGCAGATATCTGTCAGCTTGTGGTTGCCGATACCCGATTGGCATTGGGGCAGCTTGGGGCTTATCGCCGTGCGCAAAATTCACAGCTGAAAGTGATTGCCCTGACTGGCAGTAGCGGTAAAACCACCACCAAGGAAATGCTCGGCAGTATTTTGTCGCGTTTAGCTCCAACTTTGATTACCCGTGGCAACCTGAATAATGATTTGGGTGTGCCGATGATGTTGCTCGAGCTGCGTGCTGAGCACCAATATGCTGTGATGGAACTGGGTGCCAGTCATCAAGGTGAAATTGATTACACCTCGAATCTGGTGCAACCGCATGTCGCCGGGATTATCAATATTGGTACTGCGCATTTAGGTGAGTTTGGCGGACGCGATGGCATCTGCCGGGCAAAATCGGAAATTTATCGTCATATTGATAAAGCAGGCACCTCAATTGTTCCTGCAGCAGATGATTTTGCAGATACGATTCGCCAAGCGGTGCAAACCGAGAAGGTTTTGAGCTTTGGACCAGGCGGCGATGTTTTTGCAACAGACATCGAATTGCAGGCACAATCTTCCCGCTTTACGTTAAATACCCCGCAAGGTGTGCGTCAGGTGAATTTACCATTTGCCGGTGAACACAATGTGCAAAATGCCACTGCCGCAACTGCTTTTGCACTGGCTATTGGTGTTGCGCTGGATGATATTGTGACCGGTCTGGAGCAGGCGAAAGGTGCCAAAGGTCGCTTGAATTTTATTCAGGCAAAAAACCATTTATTTATTGATGATACTTACAATGCCAATCCGACCTCCATGCGCGCTGCAGCCGAAGTGCTGGCGCAGCAGGAAGGCATCAAAGTGATGGTGATTGGTGATATTGGCGAATTAGGCGCAAGTGCTGCACAGCAACACTATATGCTGGGTCGTGATCTGGTTTCAGTACCAGGTGTTCACTTTGTCGTTGCCGTGGGTGAATTCGCTCCCGCCACCCAAGAAGGCGCGCGCAGTACCCAGTATGGCAAAAAAATGCAGGCCTTCCTGACCCAAGCACAGGCCCTTCCTTTCTTATTTAGTTTAATTGAAACACATCAACCTCAATCCATGAGTTTCCTGTTTAAAGGTTCTCGTTATACCCACATGGAAACATTGATGGCTGATTTGATGGAGAAACTTTAATGCTGTTATGGTTATTTGAACACCTGGCTGGCTACAATAGCTCGTTCGGCGTGATCCGTTATTTAACATTACGTGCGCTGCTCAGTGTCTTAACCGCATTGACCATTGGACTGGTTTTGGGTCCGGTGATGATCCGTAAGCTGCAAGCCTTAAAATACGGGCAGGCAGTGAGTTCCTTTGCTCCTGAAAATCATGCCAAAAAAATGGGTACCCCAACCATGGGCGGGATTCTGGTCTTGCTGTCGATTGGGATATCAACCTTGCTTTGGGCAGATTTATCCAATCCCTATGTCTGGATTGTAATGGGCGTAATGGTGATTTTTGGTGCTGTCGGCTGGGCGGATGACTGGATCAAGGTACGTTATAAAGACAATGCCGGTCTGCCTGCACGGAAAAAATTCTTTTGGACTTCAGTAGCTTCTTTGGGTGCCGGTATCGCACTGTATGTGATTGCGACCCAGCAGGCCAATCCTGTACATACAGCCAATATGCTGGATTTGCTGCTTCCGTTCTTTAAAAATTTCTCCATTCCATTATCTGCTATTCCTTTAGGGATTGGTTTTATTGTCTTTACCTATCTGGTCATTAACGGTGCATCTAATGCGGTGAACCTGACCGATGGTCTGGATGGTTTGGCGATTATGCCGATCGTACTGGTAGCTGCAGGTTTAGGCGTATTTGCTTATCTGGCTGGTGATATCCGTTTTGCAAACTACCTGCATATTCCTTATGTAAAATATTCTTCTGAACTGGTGGTGATCTGTGCGGCGATGATTGGTGCCGGCTTAGCTTTCCTTTGGTATAACGCCCATCCTGCCCAAGTGTTTATGGGGGATGTCGGAGCCTTATCTTTAGGTGCTATGCTCGGTACGATTGCAGTTATGGTTCGTCAGGAAATCGTATTTGCGATTATGGGCGGGGTCTTTGTGGTTGAAGCCATTTCTGTATTCCTGCAAATCGGTTCACTACGGATGCGCAATAAGCGTGTATTCCTAATGGCGCCGTTGCATCATCATTATGAGAAAAAAGGCTGGCGTGAAACCCAGGTCGTGATCCGTTTCTGGATTATTACGATTATGCTGGTGGTATTGGGTTTAATGACCTTAAAATTACGTTAAGCAAATCTTTGTAAAAGAGCCGGCATTTGCTCCCACATTTGCCGGCTCTTTTTATTGCACTTTTAGGTTCTGGAGAAAAGAATGAATCTGCTGATGTGTCCTGTATGTCGTGAGGCATTGCACCTGAACGAGAAAACCTGGCGCTGTGCAAATCAGCATAGTTATGATGTGGCCAAGCAGGGCTATGTCAATCTGCATGTGGTACAACACAAGCATAGTAAACAACCGGGTGATACGCCTGAATCGGTACAAGCCCGTCGCGCATTTTTAAGTGCCGGTTTTTATGCACCTTTACAGCAGGCCGTGGTCAAAAAAATTCGTGAATTACGCATTGAAAATCTGCTCGATATTGGATGTGGGGAAGGTTATTACACCGATGCCATGCAGGCTGAAGTATTGCAATGTATTGGCGTGGATATTGCTAAAAATGCAGTTCAGGTGGCAGCAAAACTCAATAAAAACGTCACTTGGGTAGTGGGGACGGGAGCGACCTTGCCTGTACTAGATCATTCTATTAATTTATGCACCAGTTTGTTTAGTCCGATTCCTAAAGATGAAATTTTACGGGTGTTAAAGCCAGAAGCTTATTTTATGGTGGTGACTCCCGCACCGGAACATCTTTATGCCATGCGTGAAGCACTTTTTGAGGAGGTGAATCCGCATGAACCACATAAGTTTGTGACACAATTGGAAGATGTTTTTGAGCTGGTGGAGGAAAGTGTGGTGGATGCTCCATTTACCTTATCACAAGCGGATTTAAAAAATCTGATTGCCATGACCCCTTATGCTTATAAAGCCAAGCCAGAGCGACGTCAGGCATTAGAACAACTCGAACAATTCGAGTTAAAAGCACAGTTCCAGATTTATTTATTTAAAAAGAAAGCTTCAAAGAAATAAATGCATTAAAAAGCCCTCAGTTGAGGGCTTTTTATTATGCTATTCAAATACATCAATCAGATTATCCAGAGCATCCGGTTTATTATTTTGTTTTTGCATGTCGGGTGGATTGGCATTATCCGGAACCAGGATTTCTTCTCCAGGTAAATCGTCAAAGTCACGTTCTGGTGCCCGTACTGGCGCCACAGGTGCCGGACGGTACAATGGACGGGCCAAAGGCGGTGATGAGCGGTCAGCCGAGACAGATTCGCCTACAGTGATGGTCTGGTTACGATTTGCTGGTGCTTTGGCATTTTTGTCAAAATGTACCCAGGCTGCCGGAGTGCCTTTTAAGGCATTGCCCATAAAGTTGGTCCAGATTGGCAATGCGGCAACCCCCCCATATTCACGACGACCCAATGTAGTCGGTTGGTCAAAACCGACCCAGGCTACAGTCACCAGTTTGCCATTAAAGCCGGCAAACCAGGCATCTTTAGCATCATTGGTGGTACCTGTTTTACCGCCAATATCATCACGACCAATTCTGAGTGCGGCGCGTCCGGTACCATGCTGGATCACATCACGCAGAATATTGGCCATGTCATAGGCAGAGCTTGATTTTAAGACACGCTGTGCTTGACGGTACTGGCTTTTGGCTTCATCCAGTTCGAGTTTAGCCAGTTCCTTTTCTTCTCGCAGCGTTTGATTGGTGACGTGAATCACTTCATCATCGGGTGTCAGCGGCTCTGCAGATTCAATTTCTTCATCATTTTGGTTGATGCAGGAAATACACGCATAATCCGGATTGCTTTGATAAATCACTTTGCCATAAGCATCTTCAATACGGTCGATAAAATGCGGCTGAATACGGTAACCACCATTGGCAAATGTGGCATAGCCTGTGGCCATTTGAATCGGAAGAACTTGGGGTGTACCTAAGGCAATAGTGTAATTTCGCGGGATCTGATTTTCATGTAAACCAAAATCCATTAATAACTGTCGGGTACGCTCAATGCCCACGGTTTGTAGCAGGCGAACCGACACTGTATTGCGGGATAAATACAGGGCGCGACGTAAGGGAATCATGCCAAGATAACGGCCATCTGAGTTTTTCGGTGACCATTTTCCAATCGTGATCGGACTGTCATTAACCATACTATATGGGGTCATGCCACGCTCAAGCGCCAACGCATAAACAAAGGGCTTGATGGTAGAACCTGGCTGACGCCAACCTTGCAAGGCACGGTTGAATTTGGACTGATAAAAATTATAGCCACCGACAATGGCTTCAATTGCGCCATTGTTGGGGTTTAATGCAATAAGCTGGCCTTGTGCTTTAGGAATTTGTACCAGCGCCCAAGAGGTTTTATTCTCATTCGGACGTAATCGAATAATATCGTTTACTTTAACAATTTGTGAAGCTGTACGCGGAGCAGGGCCAACGCTATTGGCATTTCTATAGGGAGATGCCCAAGACATGCCTGACCATGGAACAGTCACGCTAGAACCATCTTGCATCAAGGCTTCAAAAGAATTTTTATCGACTTTAGTTACTTTAGCGGGATAGGTATTGGCATAGGCCATGAATTCAGAAAGCGGTTTGTTATGAGCTTCAGCGCCTCTCCAGCCATGTCGGCGGTCATAGGCTTCCAGACCTTCCTGTACAGACTGTTCTGCGAAAGCCTGACGCTGGCTATTAATCGTGGTATAGACTTTATAACCAGAATCAATTGCTTGTTCACCAAACTTTTCTACCAATTCTGAACGTACCATTTCACCGACATAGGGGTATTTATTATTGATGCCACGGTCTGGCATATCGAGATTAACCGGTTCGGCAATGGCTTGTTTATACTGGGTTTGATTGATATAACCTAACTGCAACATGCGGCCAAGAATCCAGTTACGGCGTTCTAGGGCGCGGGTAGGATTAACTACAGGATTGTATTTTGATGGTGCTTTAGGTAGACCGGAAATCATCGCCATTTGGGCAATACTGAGCTGATCCAGATTTTTGTTGTAGTAAATTTTTGCAGCTGCAGCAATACCATAGGCATTTTTACCCAAGAAAATTTTATTCACATAGAGGGTGAGAATTTCTTCTTTGGTCAGGTTCTGCTCAATTTTACGTGCCAGGAAAATTTCTGTCAGTTTGCGTTTTAGGGTGCGTTCAGGGGTCAAATAATAGTTTTTTGCCACCTGCATGGTAATGGTAGAACCACCGGTTTGTACATTGGAACCGGTAATGGTTTCACTGACCGCACGTCCTAAACCTTTGAAACTAATACCGCTATGTTCAAAGAAGGATGAGTCTTCTGCAGCAAGAAAAGCTGAAATAAAGGGTTTTGGAATCTGTTTGTATTCCACAGGAACGGATAATTTTCCGCCATACTCAGCAATAAGCTCATTATCAGCACTATATACTTGTAATGGTTTTAATAACGGCGCCTTTTTTAAGGTGGTCATTTTAGGTAAGGATGGGGCAATATAGAGATACATGCCATAAAATCCCATCGGAATTGAGACCAAAACTATAATTATGATCAAAAAAAATGGATGAACATGGCCCGAACGTGATAGCTTTTTCATAACAAGTAAGTTTTAATAAGAGCTAATGGCAAACTAATTGGCGGTCAGTATAGCCTTTACCCATACAGATTGTTAGATGAGTTATTGTATCTGTATAAAATTATAGACCAACACTGATTAGTAGGTTACTTTTATTGGGGATAAAAAAATAATAGGAATTATATTGTGCTCAGGTTATATCGTAAGCCAAATAAGGGGTTAGTAGGAGTAGATATTAGTTCTACTTCTGTTAAATTATTAGAACTTTCTGTTAAGAGCGGTAATAGGTATTGGGTTGAAAGCTATGCGCTGGTTCCTCTACCTGAAGGCAGTGTTGTCGAAAAAAATATTCTAAATCCAGAAGCAGTGGGTGATGCGCTAGAGCGAGCGCTCAATCTCGCTAATACTCAATCTACAGCTGCAGCCCTTGCAATCCCAACTTCACTGGTCATTACCAAAACCATTGAAATGGATGCAGATATGACAGACGACGAACGTGAAGTTCAAATCCGTATGGATGCTGAGCAATATATTCCGTTTCCTCTGGACGAAGCCAGTCTAGATTTTGAGGTATTGCCGGATCGTTTAGCCAATCCGAATCGGGTGAATGTGCTTTTGGTGGCAACCCGTCTTGAAAATGTAGAAGCGCGTGCCGAAGTACTTGAGCTAGCTAATCTCACACCAAAAACGGCAGATGTTGAAAGTTTTGCTATCGAAAATGCGTATCAAGTATTTTCCGACACTTTACCTATGGGGGTAAATACGGTCGGGATTTTAGATATTGGTCATACCATGACGACCTTATCAGTCATGCAAAATAATAAAGTGATTTATACGCGCGAGCAGGTGTTTGGCGGTAAACAGCTGACTCAGGAAATTCAAAATCGTTATGGTCTGTCTTTTGAAGAAGCGGGCCGTGCCAAGAAAAGCCGTTCCTTGCCAGATGACTATGATGTTGAAGTTTTAGAACCCTTCCTAGAAGCGGTGGTTCAGCAGGCGGCAAGATCATTGCAGTTCTTCTTCTCATCTTCACAATTTAATGAGATTGACCATATTTTATTGGCTGGGGGGAATGCCAACATTCCAGGACTGGCGAAATTACTACAACAAAAATTGGGTTATCGCGTGACGATTGCCAACCCATTTTTACAAATGGGGTTTTCTCCACAAATCGATATTAAAAAAATAGAGAATGATGCTTCTTCGCTCATGGTGGCATGTGGCTTGGCATTGAGGAGTTTTGATTAATGGCAAGAATTAACTTACTCCCTTGGCGTGATGAGCTAAGAGAGAAACGAAAAAAAGAATTTATAGCAATTTGTATTGGGGC
>DFAM01000015.1:61758-99997 GCA_002365595.1 Acinetobacter sp. UBA3106
AAACTTGAAGATCAAGAACAAGCCAATCAGTTGATTACCAGTACCAACCAAAATCTGGATGTGCAATTAAAATCTTTGGAAGGTCTGGAAGCACAGCGTAATGCCATTGTTGAGCGTATGAAGCTGATTCAAGGTTTACAAGGACAACGTCCGATTGCAGTGCGTTTGATTGATGAATTGGTTCGGGTTACGCCTGGTAATTTGTATATCACTAAATTTGTTCGTACTGGCGACAAATTCACCATTGAAGGCAAAGCTGAAAGTCCAAATACAGTGGCGGAATTTTTGCGTAATTTGGAATCCTCTGCCTGGTATCGTAACGCTTTTATGAATTCTTTTTTAGCGGTTGAAGAACAAAAAGATAAAGCACCAAGTTCAGTGGTTCCGCGTATTGAAGAAGGCTATGGTTCATTTGTAGTCACTGCTGACTTAGATGAAATCGCACAACCTGCTGCACCAGAAGCACAACAACAAGCACAATCTAATACAGCGAATTCAACCGTGGAGGCAGCAAAATGAGTCTCGATGAACTTGATGAATTAAATCCAAATGAAGCTGTGGTTCCTAAAAAGAAAATGACACTGGATAAGTTCCTCCAGCAGTTCAACACTTTGGATATGAATAACTATGGAAGTTGGCCATTATCCGTCAAAATCACCTGTTGGATTGCGATTGTGCTGGCAATCGGCATTCTAGGTTATTTTTTAACCATTAAAGGTAAGTTGGAAGATATTTCCAATGCTTCTGCTCAAGAGCAAAACTTGCTCAATGAATTTCGTGAAAAAGATTCCAAACTTCGTAATTTGCAGTTGTTACAAGCGCAGTTACAAGAAATGGAAGCGAATTTTAATCAGCAACTAGAGCAACTGCCGAAAGAAACTGAAATTCCAGGTTTGGTTGAAGATATCAACGTGACGGGTGTGAATTCTGGTTTGAAATTCAAAAATATCCGTTTAGAAAGTGAAATTAAGCAAGAATTCTTTATTGAACAACCCATTGCGATTGAAGCGACCGGTGATTATCACGCCTTCGGTTCTTTTGTAAGCGGAATTGCTGCATTGCCACGTATTGTGACTTTGCATGATTTTGAAATTACAGCATCTGAAAATAAAGAGAAAAAATCTGATATTCCTCAAGTGAATTATAACGTTAAAGCTAAAACATATCGTTATATTGGAGTTGCGGATGCTCAAGCGACAGAAACGCAAACTGCAGATGCTGGCTCACCTGCTACAGCTGGAGGGACGCAGTAATGAAAATACAAAAAATCTCTCTAAGTCTGATGCTGGGTGTATTGCTGGTGGGTTGTGATTCGCGTATTGATGCCGTGAATGAACAAATGGCTAGTATTCGTAATCAAGCCCCGTTACCAATTGAACCTGCACCAGTTTTTCCACCTGTACCGACCTTTAATTATTCGGCACATCAGCTTAAAAGTCCATTTTTACCGAGTTCTCTGGCTGCTGAATTGAAAATTATGTCAGGAAAACGGGTCTATCCTAATTTATCACGCCAACTGCAACCTTTAGAAAGTTATGCAATTGAATCTTTGAATATGAAAGGAAGTATGCGTAGCCAGTCCGGACAGATCTTGGCCTTAATTCAGACTCCAGATGGTGAAATAGAGCGGATACAGCGCGGCAGTTATATGGGGATGAATCATGGTCGTGTAATCAATATTACGCCGACGCAGATTGATCTGGTGGAAATTATTCCAGATGGGCGAGAAGGATACGTGGAACGTCCAAGAAGTCTGGTATTGCTTGGACCAGCGCCTTAAGTTTAAAAGGAATAAAAATGAATAATAGTTTTAAAGATTTTATATTTGGGGATGGCAATACAATGAACCATTTGTTCCGTCAATTTTCTATGGGTGCTGTTGCGATCGCGATTATGCAGGTTGCAAATGCACAAGTGAGTATGACCAATATTGTGCCAATGCAGATTGCAGGTCAGGGCACAGAAATTCGTGTCATGTTTAATGGTTTGCCGCCGCAGCCTCAGGCTTACCAACTTGAGCAGCCATCACGTTTAATTCTTGATTTTGATAAAGCACAACAAAACTTACAACAAAATAGCATTCCTGTTGCCACTAAAGAGGCAACTTCAATTGATGTGAGTTCAGATGCCCAACGTTCACGTTTAACTGTGAATTTGGCTGATGCGGGTGCTTTTACTACGCGCATCGAAGGCAATACTTTTATTTTAAAAATTAATTCTGCTGCTGCGAACACGTTTGCATCTCAGCCAGTTGTTGCCCAAAAAACTGCGCAAGGTATTTCCAATATTGGTTTTCAGCGCGGCAGCCAGGGTGAAGGACAAATTGTTGTTGATTTATTAGGTAGTAATACTCCGGTAGATGTGCAGCAACAAGGTAGCAAAGTGGTGGTACGAACTCTGGGTAACAAAGTTCCTGCACATTTGGCACGTCGTTTAAATGTCAATGATTTCGCAACGCCAGTATCCACGGTCGATGCTACAAATGACGGTGGTAATGGCGTGATTACCATTCAGACTTCTGGTAGCTATGAATATATGGCTTATCAGACTGATAACAAATTGACTATCAGCTTAAAACGACCTGAAGATAAGAATCCATTAAAACCTAAAGCAGCAAATGCATATACTGGTAAAAAGATTTCTTTAGATTTCCAGGATATTGAAGTACGTCGTGTACTGCAATTACTGGCAGATTTCACCGGTATCAATATGGTGACTGCGGACAGCGTTCAGGGCAATATTACCCTGCGTTTAAAAGATGTACCGTGGGATCAGGCCTTAGATATTATTTTAAAAACCAAAAACCTGGATAAGCGCCGTAATGGTAATGTGATCTGGATTGCCCCGGTATCAGAGTTAATTAAAGCTGAAGAAGAGCAAGCTAAGGCGATAGAGCAAAGTGTAAAGTTAGCGCCAATACAAACCGAATATATTCAATTAAGTTATGCAAAGGTTGCTGATATTGAAAAACTGATTACCCAGACAAAATCTTCGAGTAACGGTAATTCTGGCAATAGTAGTGGTAATAATAATTCGGGTGAAACGTTATTAAGTCCACGAGGAACAGTATCTGTAGATGCTCGTACTAATACACTGATTATTAATGATACAGCTCAAAATATCGATAAAGTCCGCAAAATGGTCGATTTGCTCGATATTCCTGTGAAACAAGTCATGGTGGAGGCACGTATTGTCCGCGCATCTACTGAGTTTAGTAAGCAAATGGGTGTGAAATGGGGCATTCTGTCACAAGGCATTAATCAAAATAATGATTTGTTAATTGGTGGTAGTGATCAAACTTTATGGGATTTAAAAGAACCAGATGATAGTGGTAAATATACCATTCAAAGACCAGATAACTTAAATGTAGATTTGGGTGTGACAGCGACAGGAGCGAGTCGTATTGCGTTTGGTTTAATTAGCTTATCTGATTTTATGTTAGATCTTGAGTTGTCTGCACTGCAAGCAGATGGCTATGGTGAAGTGATTTCAACACCAAAAGTATTAACTGCAGATAAACAACAGGCAAAAGTGGCTTCAGGAACGCAGATTCCATATCAGTCAGCTGAAGGTGGTGGAGCAAATGCTGTTTCGAAAACAGAATTTATTGATGCAACTCTAAGTTTGGATGTTACGCCGAGTATCACTCCTGAAGGCAAGGTTCAAATGAACTTGCAAATCAAAAATGACTCTATAGGTGGAGCAACACCAACAGGACAGTACACCATTAACAAAAATGAAATCAATACTAATGTATTGGTAGATAATGGCGAGACGGTTGTCCTAGGTGGTATTTTTGAACAGCAAACTATTAACCAGCAAACCAAAGTACCGTTCTTAGGGGATATTCCATATTTAGGGCGTTTGTTCCGTAAAGATGTGAAATCAGATAACAAGAGTGAACTATTGATTTTTGTTACACCACGAATTGTTAATGACAGTGTTTCAAGAAATCATTAATATATTTTGAATTTAACAAAATAAATAGGTGACTCCTTGCCAAGCAATGAGTTTGAAACCCTACCAAATGTCTATTTGGTAGGGCCAATGGGGGCTGGGAAAACAACTGTTGGTCGTCATTTAGCGGAACTGTTGGGACGGGAGTTTCTTGATAGTGATCAGGAAATTGAGCGTAAAACAGGTGCGACAATTCCTTGGATTTTTGAAAAAGAAGGTGAAAAGGGATTTCGTAACCGTGAAACCATGGTGATCGATGAGCTTACTGCTCGCTCACACTTGGTTGTTGCCACCGGTGGCGGGGCAGTGACCCAGTTACCTAATCGCGAATTCTTAAAACAACGCGGAATCGTTGTTTATCTTTATACTCCTGTCGAAATTCAATTACAGCGCACTTATCGGGATAAAAACCGTCCTTTACTGCAAGTTGAAAATCCTGAACAAAAGTTACGTGATTTATTGGCTATTCGTGATCCCTTATATCGTGAAATTGCAGATTATATTATTGAAACAAATCAGGGCGCTGCTCGCGATTTAGCGCAAAAAATCTTACATATGATTGTTTCTCAAGAAGCAAAGCTAGTCTAATTAACGGTTTTAATTTCATGCAAACTTTACATGTTGAACTCGGCGATCGCCGCTATCCTATTTTTATTGGCAGTGATTTAGATCCTCAATCATTACTTGAGCCGTATATCCACGGAAAGCAGGTTATGGTGGTAACCAATACCACGGTTGCGCCTTTATATCTGGAGCATTACGTCAGTGCAATTGAAGGATTGGGAAAAACGGTCGCAACATGTATTTTGCCTGATGGTGAACAATATAAAAATATTGAGCATCTAAATTTGATTTTTGATGCCTTGTTGCAAGCCGGATTTAACCGTGATGCCACAGTACTCGCATTAGGCGGTGGTGTAATTGGGGATATGGCTGGCTTTGCATCTGCTTGTTTCCAGCGCGGTGTTTATTTTATTCAAGTACCCACAACACTACTCTCGCAAGTCGATTCCAGTGTGGGCGGAAAAACCGGGATTAATCACCCACTTGGTAAAAACATGATCGGGGCCTTTCAGCAACCTCAAGTTGTACTTGCTGATATGTCGCAGCTCTCGACCTTACCAGACCGTGAGTTATCTGCGGGTCTGGCAGAAGTGATTAAATATGCCTTGCTCGGAGATCGGGATTTTCTAGTCTGGCTTGAACGAAATATGGATGGTCTGGTTGCACGAGATGCGAAATTACTGGCCGAAGCGGTATATCGTTCTTGTGCCCATAAAGCACGCATTGTCGCCAATGATGAAAAAGAACAAGGTGAGCGTGCCTTACTGAATTTAGGTCATACTTTTGGTCATGCAATTGAATCCTATTTGGGTTATGGCGTGTGGCTGCATGGAGAAGCTGTGGCTACCGGTATGGTGATGGCGGCTGATTTATCACAACGTATGGGCTGGATTTCACTCGAAGATTTAGAACGTACAAAAAAAATCATTCAACGTGCTCATTTGCCAGTAAAATGCCCAGCTATTCCACTGGATGAATTTCTTGCTTATATGGCGCATGATAAAAAAGTGCTGGATGGTCAATTGCGTCTGGTGCTGATGAAGTCACTCGGACAGGCAATTATCACTAAAGAATTTGATGTGGAATTAATGAAACAGGCGATTTTAGCGAATCAAGAAAAGGCATAAGTCATGGCAACCCTCCGTACACAATGGCAACGTATCCAAAACTATATCTGGCTGGCGTGTGGATTGGTGTGTCTATTTGCAGCACTTGTTTTTTGGGCGATTACTGACAATGATGCTTTGGTCGAGGTAGAGAAATCTGCGGAAACGGCATCTGAACTGCAAATTCAACCTGAAAAAGTAGCTGCAACTAGCCTGTTGGGTGCACTTCAGGAAGAGGTGCGTCCTTTGCAAATGACCACACGGGTGGTGACTACAGGAAGTTATGAACCTGAATTTCGTGGTAGCAAATTTATTAATGAAAATAAGAATGCGAGCAGCATCGAATTATTTCGCACAACTAAAGATGACGTGATTCGAAGCTTCTTAAAAAAACAATCTGATCGCAAGAACTTTTTTTATATCCGCCTGAGTGGTGAGGATGAGATTGAACAATATGTACTTCTTTATGGTATTTATCGAAATAAAGATGAAGCTCAACGTGTATTAGAGCAATTGCCGTTGCAATTTCCAAAATCTGTTCAGCCTAAGGTGCAGGATATCAAAAACTATGTCTCTTTAGTCAATGACATGGGTGCAGACGAAATGGGCACTAATCATAAGCTGTATGCCGTCAATCTGAAATCTGTGCCATTACCCAAAGTGGATGAAAGCTTGTTGTCTTTACCGAAGCCTAAGCCAACTGTGGCTGAGACTGATGCTAAAAATGCAACCACGACAACGACAGTAACGCGACGTGATGAGCAGGGCAATGTGGTAGATGTTCAACAGTCCCATTCAGGTGTAGAGAATGCACCGAAACAAAGCGAAAACAAGTTTCCGGAAAAAGAAATTAGTGACCCATTTAATTAAAAATATAGTTCTAAAATAGAGCAATTTGAGTTATAAAATTATTGATATGCACAAATATAGTGCGAAATATGTTTGTTGAAAATTATTCTAAAGTTGATGAAATTTTAATGTTTCTATATTTAAAACATTTAGCACTTTAATTTCTGGTTTGGCATAATTTTTGCTTTATTGGTGCATGAATTGAGTTAATGTCCCTGTTTTGGCGCGAAAAGATTCAATGATTGTGCGAAATTGTCAAATTTACCTGCTTTAAAAGAGTGCGTAAACGAAGCAAAATATTTTTTGCAATTCATCCATGTAAAAAGATTAAAATCAGACTATCTTAGACAGGATGAAGAAGTTTTGCTCAATGTTGATCTTGATGTGAGTAAATTGGACTAAATCGCAAAGAAGATATTTGATTGTTAGATGCCCGCTTTATGGGCCATGTTGAAAGAAGGGTACGCTATGCACATGCCATCGCCTAATACTGTAGCTCCCGCTCAAGGTTTATACCAACCGGATGAGTTTAAAGATAACTGTGGTTTCGGTTTAATCGCCCATATGCAGGGTGATGCAAGCCATGATCTCGTCAAGACCGCTATGCACAGCCTTAGCTGCATGACACACCGTGGTGGTATTGCCGCAGATGGTAAGACAGGGGATGGTTGTGGTCTGCTTTTGGCAATGCCGAAAAAATTCTTCCGTGAAGAAGCAAGAAAACTCAGTGATATCACTCTAAGTGAAATTTTTGCTGTCGGTACGGTATTTTTAAATCTAGATCCAGCAATTGCTGCGCATTCTAAAAATGTGCTGGCCAAAGAAATTGAATCTGAAGGTCTTAAAGTTTTAGCTTGGCGTGTTGTTCCAACCAATAATGATGCGCTGGGTGAAATTGCAATGCAGTCTCTACCTGCATTCGAACAGATTATTGTCAACTGCCCGATGGGTGTGACTGAAGTTGAGTTTAACCGTAAATTATTCTTGGCACGTCGTCGTGCAGAACAACAGTTAAGCAATGATCCTTCATTCTACGTGACGACTTTGTGTTCTACAGTGATTAGCTATAAAGGCTTGATGATGCCTGAAGCGATTGCTGACTTTTACACAGATTTGGCAGATGAACGCCTGGAATCTCATATTGTAGTGTTCCACCAACGTTTCTCGACCAACACATTACCGCGTTGGCCATTGGCACAGCCGTTCCGTTACTTGGCGCATAATGGTGAAATCAACACCATTACCGCAAACCGTAACTGGGCAATGGCACGTACACCAAAATTCGAAAATCCGTTATTACCAGGTTTAACTGATCTTAACCCGATCGTAAACCGTACCGGTTCAGACTCTTCAAGCTTGGATAACATGCTTGAGATTCTTGTCGGTGGTGGTATGGACTTGTTCCGTGCCCTTCGTATGCTGGTTCCACCTGCTTGGCAAAACGTTGAAACTTTAGATGCTGATCTGCGTGCATTCTATGAATTCAACTCTAAACACATGGAAGCCTGGGATGGTCCGGCTGGATTGGTAATTCAAGATGGTCGTCATGCGATCTGTATGCTGGATCGTAATGGCTTGCGTCCAGCACGCTGGGTGATTACCAAAAATGGTTACATCACACTGGCATCAGAAATTGGTGTGTGGGGCTATGAACCTGAAGACGTGATTTCTAAGGGTCGTGTAGGTCCGGGTCAGATTCTGGTCATTGATACTTTCACCGGTAAAATGCTCGACACCAAAGATGTCAGCAACCATTTGAAAAAAATGCGTCCTTACCGTGAATGGTTGCGTGAAAATTCTGTACGTGTACAAGGCAGCCCAGAACTGGAAGAATATTTATGTGATCAAGGCTTAAAAGGCGACGAGCTAAAAGCCTCACAAAAAATGTTCATGGTGACCTTTGAAGAGCGTGACCAGTTGCTTCGTCCAATCGCAGAAAGCGGTCAGGAAGCGGTAGGTTCAATGGGTGATGATACGCCAATGGCGGTATTGTCTCGCCAAGTGCGCCATGTATCAGATTACTTCCGTCAACAGTTTGCGCAGGTCACCAACCCACCAATCGATCCATTACGTGAATCGATCGTGATGTCTTTAGAGACTTGTCTGGGTCGTGAGCAGAATGTATTTGAACAAGGTCCTGAACATGCAGACCGTTTGATCATCTCCAGCCCAGTGCTTTCAAATTCGAAAATGCATCAAATTCGTACTCTGGGTCGTAAAGGCTACGAAATTGCAGACATCGACTTGAACTATGCTGAAGATGAAGGTTTAGAAGCTGCAATTGCACGTATTTGTATCGAGGCTGCTCAAGCGATTCGTGATGGCAAAACCTTACTTGTACTTTCGGATAAAAAAATCCGTCAAGGTTTCTTGCCTGCCAATTCGCTCATGGCAACAGGTGCGGTACATCACCATTTAATCAGTGTCGGTTTGCGTACCGATGCCAACATTATCGTTGAAACCGGTCTTGCGCGTGATCCGCATCAATTTGCAGTAATCTTGGGCTTTGGTGCAACTGCGATTTATCCTTACCTGGCTTATGATGTCATCAATGACCTGATTGCCAAAGGTGAATTGTTAGGTGACCCAATTCATGCCCAAGCGAACTTCCGTAAAGGGATTGAGAAAGGCTTATTAAAAGTCCTTTCGAAAATGGGTATCTCGACTGTTGCTTCTTACCGTGGTGGTCAGCTATTTGAAGCGGTTGGTCTATCTACTGAAGTGGTTGATAAATGCTTCACTGGTGTACCAAGCCGTATTAAAGGCGCAACTTTTGCCGATCTTGAAAATGATCTGAAAAAACTGGCGTCATTGGCGTGGAAATCACGTAAGCCAATTGATCAGGGCGGTATGCTGAAATTCGTATTCGACAAGGAATATCATGCCTTTAACCCGGACGTGATCAATGCGCTGCATAAATCGGTTCGTTCCGGTCAATACGCTGACTTTAAAGAATATGCGGAACTGGTCAATAACCGTCCGGTAGCAACCATTCGTGACTTGTTGAAGCTTAAAACTGATAACTCGATTCCACTTGATCAAGTAGAAACGGTTGAAGAGATTCTGCCACGTTTTGACTCTGCCGGGATGTCTTTGGGTGCCTTGTCTCCTGAAGCACATGAAGCGATTGCCATTGCCATGAACACTATTGGTGGTCGTTCAAACTCTGGTGAGGGCGGTGAAGATCCAGCGCGTTATGGCACCATCCGTAACTCGAAAATCAAACAGATTGCTTCTGGTCGTTTTGGTGTAACCCCTGCGTACCTGACTTCTGCTGAAGTACTACAGATTAAAGTTGCACAAGGTGCAAAACCGGGTGAAGGTGGTCAATTACCAGGCGGTAAAGTAAACGGTTTAATTGCACGTTTGCGTTATTCCGTTCCAGGTGTGACCCTAATTTCACCTCCACCGCACCATGACATCTACTCAATTGAAGATTTGTCACAATTGATTTTTGACTTGAAACAGGTCAATCCTCAAGCAATGGTTTCTGTGAAACTGGTATCTGAACCAGGTGTAGGGACAATTGCTGCTGGTGTAGCAAAAGCTTATGCCGATTTCATTACCATTTCTGGTTATGACGGTGGTACTGCAGCTTCTCCATTGTCTTCAATTCACCATGCAGGTTCGCCATGGGAATTAGGTCTAAGCGAGGCGCATCAGGCACTTCGTGTGAATGACCTGCGTGGCAAAGTTCGCGTACAAACCGATGGTGGCTTGAAAACTGGTCTGGATGTAGTTAAAGCTGCGATTCTGGGTGCGGAAAGCTTTGGTTTTGGTTCAACGCCAATGATCGCGCTGGGTTGTAAATACCTGCGTATCTGTCACTTGAACAACTGTGCAACCGGTGTTGCGACTCAGCAGGATCATTTACGTCAGGAACACTATATTGGTGAACCTGAAATGCTGATCAACTTCTTCCACTTCATTGCGGAAGAAACCCGTGAATGGTTGGCAGCACTCGGTGTTGCAAGCCTGAAAGACTTGATTGGCCGTACTGACTTGCTTGAAATGTTGCCAGGTGAAACGGATAAACATGCTCACTTGGACTTGAGTGCATTGCTTGAGTCACATCCGTCAGCTGAAGGTAAGGCGCAATATTGCCAGGTTGAAGGTAATGCACCGTTCGATAAAGGTATCTTGGCTGAGAAGATGGTGGCAGAAATGCTGCCAGCAATTGAAGCCGGTATCAGCGGCGAATATTATTTCACGATTGGTAACTGTGACCGTTCGATTGGTGCGCGTATTTCCGGTGAAATTGCACGTCGCTATGGCAACCTCAGCATGGAAGCGCATCCTGTTAAAGTCAATTTAACCGGTACTGCAGGTCAGTCTTTAGGTGTATGGAACGCTGGCGGTTTGCATATTAAACTTGAAGGTGATGCCAACGATTACGTAGGTAAAGGTATGGCAGGCGGTCGCGTGTCGATCTTCCCACCGAAAGGTTCGCCGTTCCAGACTCAGGAAACAGCAATCATTGGTAATACCTGCCTATACGGCGCAACTGGCGGTAAACTGTTTGCCGCGGGGACCGCTGGTGAGCGTTTCGCAGTACGTAACTCGGGTGCATTCGCTGTGATTGAAGGCGCGGGCGACCACTGCTGTGAATACATGACTGGTGGTATTGTGACTGTACTGGGTAAAGTAGGTCATAACTTCGGTGCAGGTATGACGGGTGGTTTTGCTTATGTACTTGATCTGGATAACGACTTCGTTGACCATTACAACCACGAGCTGATCGAGTTAAACCGTATTTCTACAGAGGCGATGGAAGAACATCAAGAATTCTTGCTTCGCATCTTGGATGAACATATTGCTGAGACAGGTAGTGCTTGGGCGTACAAGATCCGCAATGAGTTTGATTATTACAGCCGTAAATTCTGGCTTGTAAAACCAAAAGCTGCTAATTTGCAAACGCTTTTGAAAACAACCAAAGCTGATCCACAATAATTCCACTACTTGCAGATATATAGGCAGGTGTAGCGGATAAACACCGACTGCACCTACCCACGGAGAGAGACATGGCAGAGCGCCTAAACAATGACTTTCAATTCCTGGATGTCGCACGCCAAGATCCAGAGAAAAAAGATCTAACTGTCCGCAAAGCAGAGTTTGTGGAAATTTATAAACCTTTTACAGCGGAAATTGCGGCAAACCAGACGCATCGCTGTTTAGGCTGTGGTAACCCGTATTGTGAATGGAAATGTCCGGTACATAACTACATTCCAAACTGGTTAAAGTTAATTGCTGAAGGTCGCATTTTCCAGGCGGCTGAACTGTGCCACCAAACCAATACACTGCCAGAAGTCTGTGGTCGTGTGTGTCCGCAAGACCGTTTATGTGAAGGGGCATGTACCCTGAATGATGGTTTCGGTGCAGTAACGATTGGTAATGCTGAAAAATACATTAACGATACCGCTTTTGCTTTGGGCTGGCGTCCAGACATGTCACACGTCAAGTGGACAGATAAAAAAGTTGCGATTATTGGTGCAGGTCCTGCGGGTTTAGGCTGTGCGGATATTCTGGTGCGTAATGGTGTAAAACCGGTTGTCTTTGATAAACGTCCTGAAATTGGTGGTCTACTGACTTTTGGTATTCCAGAATTCAAGATGGAAAAAGACGTGATGAAACGTCGCCGTGAAATTTTTGCGGGTATGGGCGTTGAATTCCGTTTAAATACTGAAATTGGTACAGATATCACCATTGATCAGCTTCTTGCAGATTATGATGCCGTATTCATGGGTATGGGAACCTATACTTACATGAAAGGCGGCTTCGCAGGTGAAGATTTGGATGGGGTTGTCGACGCGCTTGATTTCCTGATTGCCAATGTGAACCGTACCCAAGGTTGGGAAAAAGATCCATCTGAATACATCAGCGTTGAAGGCAAAAAAGTGATTGTGCTTGGCGGTGGTGATACAGCGATGGACTGTAACCGTACTTCAATCCGTCAAGGTGCTGACTCAGTGGTCTGTGCTTACCGTCGTGATGAAGAAAACATGCCGGGTTCACGTCGCGAAGTGAAAAATGCGCGTGAAGAAGGGGTGGAATTCCAATTTAACCGTCAACCTATCGAAATTGTCGGTGAAAATGGCAAAGTGACTGGGGTTAAATTCGTGACTACGCAATTGGGTCAGCCTGATAGCCGTGGCCGTCGCAGTCCTGAACCTGTACCGGGTTCTGAAGAAATTTTACCTGCAGATGCGGTACTTCTTGCCTTTGGTTTCCGTACCAGTCCAGCAGATTGGTTCACCGATGTAGAAATCAATCTGGATGGTTCTGGCCGAGTAGTTGCCGCTGAACAGCAAGAATTCAAGTTCCAGACGTCGAATCCTAAAATCTTTGCTGGCGGCGATATGGTGCGTGGTTCTGACCTGGTCGTGACTGCAATCTGGGAAGGCCGTCAGGCTGCTGAAGGTATTCTCGATTACCTTGATGTTTAATCTCTAATTAAACATGATAAAAAACCCGCTTCGGCGGGTTTTTTATTGCTCTTGATGCATTGCCTGAAATGACATGATTTCTGTATCTGCTGATAAATATAGGGTTCTAGGACTCAATCAGTTATAAAAATGGCCGATTTTGCAAATGGGCTAAGCATTTTTGCCATATGTGAAGTGTGAATTCCTGCACATACTGAGTTTCTGTATTCTAGCTAAGAGATACTCAGATGACCCAAGTGACGGCAGAAAAATCATATCAAAATCGTCCAAAAGTTAGCGGGATGACAGTACGTAAACCGCAATTTAATCCTCACGCGATTCGTCGACATTACTTTGCCAATTCACCGATCATGTCGCATTTACTAACGGCTTTATCTTCCACTTTTCCGATTGGAGAGCAGTTCTTTGTCCATAGCGTGCGTAATGTGCGTGATCAAGTGAAAGATAAAAACCTTCAGGCACAAATCGCGGCTTTTATTGGACAGGAAGCCATGCATTCCAAAGCCCATGCAGAGTTTAATACTGCCTGGCGTCGTGATGATTATCATCTGGATCGTTTTCAGGCTTGGCTGGAGCGTAAAAACAGTGATGTAAAAGGCCTTCATCCAAAAATCCAGCTGGCAATTACCTGTGCCTTTGAGCATTTCACCGCATTATTAGGTGGCTATATTTTGCGGCATCCTGAAATCTTGGCAAGCTTGGATGAAGATACAATTAAGCTCTGGGTCTGGCATGCAATTGAGGAAATTGAACATCGCGCTGTCGCTTTTGACGTGTATCAGCAGGTATATGGGGACGATAAAGTGCGTCGCATGATTATGCGCAGTGTCACCACTGGTTTTGCCAGCTTGACCTTCTATTCAGCCACTCGGTTATTTTGGCAGGACAAGAAAAAAAGTATCCCTAAAGTGACGGGTAATCTTTTAGGGCTCTATTTAATCGGCAAAATGTTCGTACAGTTATTGCCTGAATATTTATCTTATTTTAAAGCCGATTTTCATCCTTCAGAAATTGACTATACACATATCGTGAATGACTGGAAGCAACGACTGGCGACAGAGTATTTACATCCAGAATTTCAAAAAGAATTTTCAGCAGTCGCGTATAGCTGATCATAATTTTTCTGGATTAAGCTCGATTGATGATCGGGCTTTTTTATTTTCCCCAGTAAAAAAGGTTTGAATGCTAAATAAATCAAACAAAACTGAAGGGTAAATATGTTTACAATAAAATTATTTAAACAAATACAAATAAATAATTGAGGAATAGCACAATGAATTTTATCAAAAAAACATTTGTTACTTTGGCGCTAGCCAGTACGCTGACCTTATCAGGCTGTGGCTATAACACTTTACAGGTGAAGGATGAGGCTGTAACCGCTTCTTGGGCAGAAGTGCAAAACCAGTATCAACGCCGTGCAGATTTGGTTCCCAATCTGGTCAATGTCGTTAAAGGCTATGCCAAACATGAAGAGCAGGTGTTAACTGAAGTCACTCAGGCACGCGCCAATGTTGCGGGCTTAAAAGTTGATAAGCAAGTATTGGAAGATCCGGCCTTATTCCAGAAATATCAGGAAGCTCAGGCACAGATGACTAGTGCATTATCACGCTTGATTGCTGTATCTGAAAATTATCCTGACTTAAAAGCAAATCAGCAGTTCCGTGATTTACAGGTACAACTAGAAGGTACGGAAAACCGGATCGCGGTGGCACGTAACCGTTATATCACCACAGTTCAGGATTTTAATGCTTATTCACGTCAGTTCCCGCAGGTGATGACAGCCAAAGTCATTGGCATGGATCCAAAACCGAATTTCAGTGCCGAGCAGAGTGCGCAAACTGCACCTAAGGTGTCATTTAATTAATAGCGTATTTGAATAGAAAAGGATGCATGTATGCTTGCTCCAGAAAAGAAAAATTCTCTCGCTCGTGTTTTACAACTGCTCGTCATGTGCTGTGTAGTATTGTCGAGTCCATTTGCTTTAGCGGAAGTGGCAACGGCTACGGATAACGAAGAAGCCGTGATTGTAGGGAAAGTAATTCAGGAGCAGCAAGCAGCCAACCAACAGCAAATACCGTCATCCGCAGCCGAACAAGCCCAGCAACCTCAAATTGCCAATGATATGGCAGAGGGGGAATCGATCCGTGGACTGCCAACGCTAAATACCCCCGTTGTAGATCAGGCAAACTTATTAACTGAAAGTCAGAAGCAAGAGATCAGTCAACGGATTTTAAACCTGCATGAACAAGGCAAAGCACAAATAGGTGTGGTAATTGTACCGACCACCGGGCAGGAAGACATTTTTGATTTTGCCATGCGGGTGGCTGAAAAATGGCAATTGGGATCTGCCAAGCAAGATAATGGTCTGCTTATGACGATTGCGGTGAATGATCGTCGTATCCAGATTTTAACCGGCTATGGTCTAGAAGGTGTATTGCCGGATATTATTGTCAGTCGGATTATTAATCAAAAAATTACACCTTATTTCAAGCAAGCTCAATATGCCCAAGGCATTGATGCAGGCTTGGCTGAGATTGAACGTATTTTAAATATGGATCCTGAAGTGGCAGCGAATGCTGCACAGGAACTGAAAGAACGGCAAGAAAAAGCCTTGCATGAACAACAGGCCAAAGAGAAAACCTTTTGTACAGCACTATTTATTTTAATTGCCGGTATTGTGGGTTCCTTTATTGTAGGTAAAGGGTTGAGTGCTTCGACAGCAGCGGTTGCGGGTACGGTAGCTGGCTTAGTGAATGGTGCAGGACTGCTGACCAGTTTACTGATTGGAGCGGGAATTTTCTTTTTACTCATTACTGCGATTGCGCAAACCATTTTTCAACTTGTACTTTTATCTGCCGGTCGTGGCGGTGGTGGAGGACGAGGTGGCGGCTTTGGCGGTGGTGGATTTAGTGGCGGCGGTGGCGGCTTTGGTGGTGGAGGGGCATCAGGATCATGGTAACGACAACAGAGACGACAGAGATTGTCACACAACCTAAAACAGAAGAAGTGAATCAGCCAAGTTTTAAGCGCTGGTTGAAGCATTTTTTATATATGCCTGCTACCAAGCGATACTTTTCCAAACAGGATCAGGATGCAATTGCCCAGGCAGTGACTGAGGCTGAGTGTGGACATGTCGGGGAAATTCAGGTCGTCATAGAAGGGCATCTACCTGTAAATCAGGCATATTATCAAGAGACTCGTATGCGTGCGCGTCAGTTATTTGCAGAACTTGGGGTATGGGATACTGAATATAATAGTGGCGTACTGTTATATATCAACTTATGTGAGCGTAAAGTTGAAATTGTGATTGATCGAGGGATTCAACAAGCAACGGAACAAGCGGTCTGGGATGATATCTGCCAAAATATAATTTCACAATTGGTTGACCAACAGTTTCGCTTGGCTGTGGTGACAGGAGTGAAGTATATTGGTGTAGTGCTCACCCAGTTTTATGCACAATCTGTTAAAGAGCAAAACAACGAATTAGAAAATAATCCGATTATATTAGACTAGAAAATAGGTGGATTAATGACATAAATTGTCACTTTTTTACTAAATAAAACATTAAAACTACGTTGTAACAATTTTATTTTTTTAAAGTGCTGTTTTTTCTGTCAATTTTATTATAATCAGTTTTGGCACAGTTAGTGCTAAATATAAATAAGCTAAATTAGCTTACAAAGCTTATAAAAATTAACAAAACATTTGTGGAGAATGTTATGAAATCTATGCAAAAGGGTTTTACCCTTATTGAATTAATGATCGTTGTAGCGATTATCGGTATTTTGGCTGCGGTTGCACTTCCTGCATATCAGGATTATACGATTCGTGCAAAAGTTTCTGAAGTTGTATTGGCTGCATCTTCTTGTCGCTCAAGTATAACGGATGCTGTTCAGAATTCGCCTGTAGTAAATATGGGGACTACATTAGAAAATTCTTGTAAAATTGAAGCAACAAAGTACGTTATTGCTACACCGGCTACTGGTGTGGCTGCTGGTAAAAGTGGTGTAGATGAAAATGGTGTTATTACGGTACAGGGTAATCTTACTACATTGAAAGGTGAGGTTGATGCTACTCATGATACAATTGATTTAACACCAATGATGGTTGCAACGGGTACTACAGCATTAAATCCTGCAACTGATGGTGGTAAAACTATTACTGGTTGGAAATGTGGTCCTGGTGCAACAAACCCAATGCCTGCTAAATACCTACCTGGTTCTTGTAAAGGTACTTACTAATTTTTAAGTAAGTTAAAAAGACTGGTACGCCAGTCTTTTTTATGGATGAAAGTTAGCAACTATTGGACAAATAAAAAAGATCATGATTAAAGAGTATGAGTTTCAAGCATTGGGTGAAGAAAATAGTTATCAACAATTTCCAGATGAAATTGAAACTAATAATCATATTCTCTTTCACGGGACTGCAGAAGCGCATTTTGAAAATATCAAAAAACAAGGTTTTCAACCGAAAGCTGATGGTGAATTAAGTAGTATTTCCTTCGCTAAAAGTAGTTCATTGGCATTGAGTTATGCTTGTGCAGCTAGAAATGACTTCTCTCCAAAAGGTATAATTATTATGGTAAATATTTCAAAAATAAAACAAGAATGTATAGTGGAGCAAAGTTTCGGTATTCATTTATCACCTAAATTTCAACCTGAAATTATCGGCTACTGTTTAGTTCCTGAAAATTATAAGTTTAAGTAAAAATATGTCAAAACGCCTAAAATTTTTTCTAAGCCATTTATCTATTTCATTTCTAATTGCTTTACTTGTCGTTGGACTTGTGTTTTTCATTTGGTATCCATCTCCTCTAGCAAGCGCAGTTGGCGTTACCCATATCTTTTTAATGCTGTTGGCAATCGATGTAATTGTCGGACCAGTCTTGGGTTTATTGGTCTATAAGGAAGGTAAGAAATCACTTAAATTTGATATTGCAGTGATTATTGCCTTGCAGGTTTCTGCTTTATGTTATGGTGTTTATAGTATTGAGCAAGGCCGTCCAGCATGGTTGGTTTATTATGTGGATCGTTTTGAATTAATAAGAAAAAATGACCTTCTTTTAGAAAATATTGATCAGGCACAATCGCAGTTCCAACAGGTGTCATGGGGTAAACCACAATTTGCTGCAGTCAAGTCCGCAACAAATGCACAGCAACGTCAAAAAGATATGTTTACAGAGGTATTGGGTGGAGTTTCTCTTGCTCAGCAACCTGAACGTTATATCGATTTTACTCAAGCTAAAGCACAAATACAACAAAGAGCTAAAAATCTAGCCGAACTTAAACAGTATAATGGTGAAAAGCAGGTTGAGGATATTTTAGAAAAATACTCTCAAGCCAATGCATTTGTGCCACTAAAAGCAAATGCTGTCGACATGACTGTACTTATTGATGCCAAGGGTGAAGTAGTCAAAATTGTCGATTTACGGCCATGGAAATAATTCAAAAGCACAGAAAATAATGGTCTTTTGAATTATCATATTGCGCAGCACTTTAACTGTAGTACAGCATGAAATTCCTCCTACTTCTCTTGGCCAGTGTGTTCATCTCACTGGCGTGGCTCTTGCCTATCCATTACAGGCCTTGGGTTACCTACACGGGTGAACTGTTTGCCTTTTTATCTCTTTTCGTTTTAGCTGCAATTTATTTAAAAGATAAAATTAAACTACCGCTGATCAGCTTACCCATATTGTCCCTTGCAGCTATCCCGCTGGTTCAATATTGGACAGGTGAGCTCTTTTTCTTTGATAAAGCCCTGATCTGTACGTTGTTTGTCTTGGGATTCTGGCTGAGTACAGTAGTTGGATATAATTTATCGAGCGAAAAGGTGGACCGGGCAAGTATTTTTACCGGACTTAGCTATGTGTTTCTTATGGCTGGAACAGGGGCGGGTATTATTGCTATTTGCCAATGGTTAACGCTAGATGCTTATATCCCCGGAATGGTGGATATGCAACGTGCTGTTCGTCCTTACGCCAATTTTGCCCAGCCCAATAATATGGCCACTTTTTTGCTCATGTCTCTTTTAGCATGTTTATATTTATACGAAACAAAAAAAGTTCAGACCAAATGGCTAGTTCCGGCAGCATCTATTATGTTGATAAGCATAGCATTAAGCCAGTCCAGAACATCATGGGTGGCTTGTGTCTTTATTTTGGTTTATTTAGCCTATCAGCAATTTAAAGGTTATATCCATATTAAATGGTATTACCTAGCGGCGTGGCTATCTGTATTTATAGGGTTAGTTCTTGTGTTGCCTATAATGGGTAGCTATTTAACACAATTATTAGATATACAGATTAAAGCTGTCGATGTAGCAAGACGTGCAACAGGGGATATGTCGCGTTTAGCGATTTGGAATCAAATGCTGCATGCTGTTATGGACCGTCCATGGTTTGGCTATGGCTGGAACCAAACCAGTGTTGCGTATACCTTGGTTAGTGATCATGTTCAGGGACCGGTATGGATCCGTAGCGCACATAATTTTATTCTCGATTTTATTCTTTGGAACGGCCTCATTATAGGCCTGCCTTTTCTGGCCTACTTTGGCTACTGGGGCTATCAGTTGAATAAGCGGGTTAATTCCATTGAATCCGTGATCGGGATTTTAATGGTGGGTGCGGTATTGATTCACTCAATGCTGGAATTTCCACAGTACTATGCGTATTTCCTGCTCCCGGTGGGTTTTATTATTGGACTGGTTCAGTCACAACAAGCAGATACCAAGGTTGTGACCCTTTCACCCAATTATATGCGGGTTGCTTACGGTTTATTTTTCTTGCTGCTGATTCTGATCGTGCGGGATTATTCGGTGATGGTCCCTAAACTCAATCAGACGTTACGCTATGAGAAAGCACCGGAAAAAATCACCAATCAAGATCAGATTTACCTGCTGGAAGAGTTTAACCGCCGTATTGACTGGATTCGTATGAATCCCTATAGCAAGGTGAATGCACAACAGCTTGAGGAAATTGGGGAGGTGGTTTTGAATTATCCGACCACTTATGATTTATATAAGTATGCCAAAATCCTGGCTTTTAATGGTTATGAGAAGGAAGCTAAACATCAGCTCTGGTTGCTAAAAAAATTGCGTAAAGTCGACCTGGACTACGCATCATTGGCTCAGCCGGTTGCCAAGAAGTAAAACTTTAACAAGCGAATCTCATAAATAAAATAGCCAGTCAATTGACTGGCTATTTTTATACTTAAATCTGGCTTTGAATATAATTTTCGATACCGACCTTTTCCACTAGATCAAGCTGCGTAGTGGTCCAATCCAGATATTCTTCTTCTTTTTCCAGAATTTCCTGAGCTAGGTCACGGGTGACATAATCCATTTCCTGTTCAGCCAGGCTAACCGCTTTTTGCAGTGCTTCAATATTTTCATTGACCTTACGAACATCACAATTCAGTACTTCAACAGTATGCTGACCGATGTACAACTTGCCTAAATTCTGTAAGTTAGGCAGACCTTCAAGAAATAAAATCCGTTCAATAATTTTATCTGCATCTTTCATTTGTTGAATCGATTCTTTGTATTCTGCCGAACCCAGCTTTTCAATTCCCCAATCGTTGAACATGCGGGAGTGCAAAAAATACTGGTTAATGGCAGTTAACTGGTGATAAAGCACCTGATTTAACTGATTAATGACATCACGATTGCCTTTCATTGAAAGTTCTCCATCAACAATTTCTGCCTCAACAATATGTCAGGCAATCAAAAAATTATTATTTCAATTATCTTAAACAAGAAGCAAAACAATGGCGAGTAATTTATTGAACAGCAAATGAAAATCGCAATCAAGAAGGATATGAGCCACTAAACCTAACGGGATACATAAAAAACCCGCCTAGAGTCATAAGCGGGAGAGGAGAAAATGATCTATTGATCATTTGGTGTGTCATTATGATTATCTGGGTTTAAGCAGCTACGGAAATACGGGCTGCAATTTCTGAAAGTTCTTCACTAATGATGGCACGAGCTTCAGGTGCACAACGACCACAGCAGGTACCTAAATCAAGCAGGTCACGGATTTTACGATAGCTTTCCGCGCCATTTGCGACTGCATCTTTAATATCTTGATCGGTAATACCACGACATAAGCACACGTACATTTGAACTAGCCATAATAAAAGTGAAATGGGATAAGTGATATTATTGATAATTATTATCGTTTGTCAATGAAATTCATTTGAAATATCATTTATTATGATTGAGTTTTTGAATAAAAAAATATCACCTAAGCGGAAATCTGAGTGCTGCTCCGATTTCCGCGCAAGATGAATTGGTAATTTAGAACTGAGTTTTGAAACTTGGCTATTTAATTTTTTTGTAAATCATTGATTAATAATTACAATACCATCCATTTCAACCAAAGCGCCCTTAGGTAAGCTTGCTACTCCTAATGCTGCACGTGCAGGATAAGGCTGAGCAAAATATTCACCCATAATCTGGTTGACCAGCTGGAAATGAGAAAGATCAGTCAGGAAAATATTCAGTTTAGCGATATCTGCCAACGAGCCACCGGCTGCTTCACACACGGCTTTTAAATTATCAAATACACGGCGAATTTGGGCTTCAATACCTTCAACCAATTCCATACTATAAGGGTCTAAACCAATTTGACCTGAAAGGTACAGAGTATTTTCAACTAAAATCGCTTGAGAATAGGTACCAATGGCTGCAGGTGCATTTTCAGTATGGATTACTTGGCGGGACATCGATTTCTCCTTGTATTATCTCTATGCATCATAGCGTAAATTGTTCAATAAGCGTTACTTATGTTTGAACTAACTGGCTTTGGAGGTTTCAGCAATATTGATGGGCTGGGCTAAACGGACGATGCGTGGAAAACCAAAATGCATACGTAAATCGCGAATAATCTGCGCAATTTGCTTACGATTATGCACGACGATATTAACGTAGGTTTTGTCTTCATGGTTATGCACCATTTCAACCCCGGTTTTTTCCTTCCGGCATTGATAAATCAGGTCGGAAACTTGTTCATCACTCATTTCCATATCAATGCTCAAATAAGCGGTGAAACTGATGTCATTAACTTCTTCAGAGGTCCAATGCAACGGCATAATATTTTCTGGATGCTGATGCTGTTCATGCAAAAGATTATGACAACGGGCACGATGCACAATTAAACCACGGCGAGAAAGGTGTCCCTGAATCGGATCGCCCAGTACAGGGTTGCAACAATGGGCATATTTGACATCTACCCCTTCAGTGCCTTGAATGAGACGGGTAGAGGACTGATTATCCAGACTTTGCCCTTGTGCAAACAAATGGTTGGCCACTAATTGCGGTAACAGGTCACCCACAGCAATCTGTTCAAATAGCTGCTCCTTGGATTCGATATATCGCCATTGCAAAATATCCATCCAGTCCGATTCAGTTAAATCTTTAATGGAGCGATTAAACAGTTTCAGCGCACGATTCAGAGCCTGCTGACCCACCAGTTGTTGTTCTTCAATATCTTGATCCCGCAAAATATTCTGTATCGCACGACGCGCTTTCTGGGTGTTAATAAAGCTGAGCCAGTCGGGATTGGGTGTCGCCAAGACATCCGTGATGATCTCGATCACTTGCCCACTTACTAGCGGGGTGGAAAGAGGGCGGGTTTCCCCATTTATCTTTGCTCCTACAGCATGGTTGCCTAAAAACAGGCTGGCTGAATAAGCAAAATCGACTGCGGTAGCCCCTTGAGGGAGTTCGTGCAAATGGCCATGTGGGGTATATACCCAGATTTTTTCTTGGTGCAAATAATCTAACAAATCACTAAAAGTGGTTTTGGCACATTCACCATCTACCAATACATTCAGATTCTGCATAGACGCCTGAATGGCTGAACGGCAGGCTTGCGGTGCATTTTCACCCAATACCACACCAAAACGGGCAGCCTTACGCATCAGCTCGGTCTGAATGGTCAATGAAAGTGTAGTTTTTTCACCTTTTAACCGCATCATTAAAGACTGGTTACCACCCGGTAATGGACGGCGAATATGGTCTTCATAATGCAAAATCTGGAAATTTTCGCGCAGAATTTCTGCCAGGCGGTCACAGTCAGCGATGCTTTGCAGAATAATCTCAAAAGCATGACTGTGAGTCAGTTCCTGTAGATTAATATCGTTTTTGACGAAGTGGCGCAGTAATTCAATATTATTATTTTTCTTTTTAATACGACCGCTAATCTGGTGTTGTTGCAGCAGCTCAGTCAGCTTCTTTTCCCAGATGCTCTGATATTCGCAGCGTTTCGGTTTAGTTTGTAATAATGCATCTTGCACATTATTAAACATATCCAGGTCAAGATTTTGATAGCAAAGATGTTCCAGATTGTCGGCCATCTCGTTCATACCAACAATACGCGCCATAGGCACAAAAATATCAAAGGTTTCCTGCGCAATACGTGCGCGTTTATCAGGACGTAATGATCCCAGAGTGGTCATGTTGTGATAACGGTCGGCCAGTTTAATGATAATGACACGCGGGTCTTGTAGGGTGGCTTGCAGAATTTTTCGGAAAGATGCAGCTTTATTATATTCTTTATCACTTGAATGGCTGAGTTTAGTCACACCATCGACCAGTTCGGCAACGGTACGTCCAAATTTTTCACAAATATCGTCTTTGTTGAAGTCAGTATCTTCAATCACATCATGCAGCAGGGCAGCCATCAGGGTTTCGGCATCCAGGCGCATATGCGAAAGAATACTGCTGACCGCAATCGGATGCAAAATATAAGGTTCGCCGCTTTTACGGGTGATGCCGTCATGGGCAATATCGGCATAATCGCAGGCCACAAGCACGCGCTCGACATCGCTTGCACTTAAGTAAGCATCGATAATAATTTTGAGCTGTTGTTTGGCTTGGCTGACCTGTGGGCCTGGCATATAACACCTTTAATACTTCAGTTTCTACAATTTAAAACGCTAGCCCTTTAATGAAAAACATATTGCATGACTTGTCAAATTTTTCATTTAAAAAAAGCAAAAAGACACAGCTTTAATAACCTATCTTTAACCTTATGTTATAACGTTTATTAGCCCAATATAAAAGTTATGCAATAAAAAAAGCCTAGTCAAAACTAGGCTTTTTTAAGATTTTTTTTCTTATTGGAAAGAAAAGCCATCTAAATTCAAATTGTTTGCAGAAAGTGCAAGGTCAAGACTGGATGTTTGGTAGTCTTGATCACGTTGTTTCAAAATATCTTTAGATACATGACCAGCTGCAATTTCACGTAAAGAGACTACAGTCGGTTTGTCGTTATCCCACTCTACAGTTGGTTCAATGCCTTGACGTGCCAATTGACGCGCGCGTTTGCTTGCCACTAGTACAAGCTCAAAGCGGTTGTCTACATGGTCTAAACAATCTTCAACGGTTACGCGTGCCATAAGAATTCTCGTTTGAATATTAAATTTGAACAGACTGGGCAGTATAAAATGCTTTGCCTGTAGACTCAAGTTTTAATCACGGTTCGATAGGAGTAATTAATTTTTCAATTAATTCCTGATGACGGGCAGCTTGCTGAGATAATACTAAACGATTGGCAATAATCACGCATTCCAGATCATGCAGTGCCTTATTAAAGTCATCGTTAATAATAATATAGTCGAAGTTGCTATATTGCTGCATGTCTTCAACTGCACAACCCAGGCGGCGTTCAATCACTTCCACCGAGTCGGTGCCCCGATTGGAAAGACGTTGACGCAAGTCAAACTGGCTAGGAGGTAAAATAAAAATTTGTTTGGATTCAGGAAAAAGTTTGCGGACTTGATCTGCACCTTGCCAATCAATTTCAAGTAAAACATCATGCCCTTTGGCAAGCTGCTGTTTTACAGTCGCTTGAGCAGTACCGTAATAATTGCCAAACACTTCTGCATATTCAATAAAACCGCCTTGCTCAACCAAGGCAAGAAAATCTTCTTTTTTTGAAAAATGATAATGTACACCGTCAAGCTCACCAGGGCGTTGACCGCGCGTGGTATGGGAGACAGAAACGTGCAAATTGGTTACACGGTCGAGAAGGGCTTTAACGAGGGATGTTTTGCCTGTTCCGGATGCAGCAGAAACGACAAACAAGAGACCCGACATGATATTTTTCCTGATATGATAAAATATCTTCTCTATTTTAGAGTAGACCAGCATCAAACTAAATAGCTGATCGAAGTTTGTTTGCATTTATTTCAAATTATTCCGCTCAACTTCGGGTGAACATTGAGGATCTTATGGAAATTGTATTGGCCAATCCACGTGGTTTTTGTGCAGGTGTCGACCGAGCAATTGCGATCGTCAATCGGGCACTAGAATGCTTTAATCCACCTATTTATGTGCGTCATGAAGTGGTGCATAACAAATTTGTAGTGGATGATTTACGTCAGCGTGGTGCCATTTTTGTCGATGAACTGGATGAAGTTCCAGATGACAATATTGTGATCTTTAGTGCGCATGGAGTGTCGAAAGCGGTTCAAATCGAAGCGGAGCGCCGCGGTTTAAAAGTATTTGATGCAACCTGTCCACTCGTGACCAAAGTGCATATAGAAGTGACGAAATATGCACGTGAAGGAACAGAAGCCATTTTAATTGGTCATGAAGGCCATCCGGAAGTGGAAGGCACCATGGGACAATATGACAAGAAAAATGGTGGTGAAATCTATCTGGTTGAAGATGAACAAGATGTAGCAGCATTACAAATACAGCATCCCGAAAAAGTGGCTTTTGTTACTCAGACAACATTGTCTATTGATGATACTGCCAAAGTAATTGATGCTTTACGTACAAAATTCCCTCACATTCAGGGGCCACGTAAAGATGATATTTGTTACGCCACTCAAAACCGTCAGGATGCGGTACGTGACTTGGCCACTCAGTGTGATGTGGTTTTGGTTGTTGGTTCCCCAAATTCGTCAAATTCAAACCGTTTGCGCGAGCTGGCGGAGCGTATGGGCAAACATGCTTATTTAGTCGATAATGCAGATCAGCTTGATCAAGCCTGGTTTAATGAAACGACCAAAATTGGCGTTACTGCTGGCGCATCGGCACCCGAAATTTTAATCAAGCAAGTGATTCAACGTTTACAGGACTGGGGGGCGAAAGCACCAGAAGAGCTGGCAGGCCGCGAAGAAAATATTACGTTTAGTTTGCCGAAAGAGTTACGGATTCCTGTAACTCAGGCCTAAATTGTGAATGATTTAACATTCTGAAAATTTAAAAAAATTTAACAGATAATTGTATTGTGGCAATTATCTGTTTTTTTATACCTTTTATCTCTATTTGTGTCAGTTTTGTAATTTAGTCCGATATTATTTTTACTAGGGTAAATTTTTGTTGCCTGGGGGGGAGTATGCAAAGAAAAGAACAGGGATTCACTTTAATTGAGCTGATGATAACAATAGCTATATTGGCGATTATCGCAACGATGGCCGCTCCTTCTTTTAATAATTTATTAATCAAAGAGAACCTTAAAACAACTGCCTACAATATGAAGGATACATTAAAAGAGGCAAGAAGTCGGGCAATGTTAAATAGAAATGAAACAGTAGTTTGTACATCAGTAAATAAATCAGCTGTCGCGATAACACAAGCAGAATGCGGTGCAGCATTAACAAATTATTCAACAAGCATGTCAACTTCCCTTAAAACAGCTAGTGTTCTGATTGTAAATGTTGAAAAAAAAATAACTCTAAAAACCACCTCGGATGACAGTTTTGTCTTTTCAGCTCGGGGAAATTTAAGTGCTTCTAAAACAATTACTTTTTGTTCTTCTGTAGGGTCTTATATTTTAGCAGTGGGTATCTCAGGAACTGTGGATATTTCACAAGGAGCCGCGTGCTGATGATAAATATTTCTCGCCAAAAGGGTGTGGGGCTGATGGAAGTTCTAGTTGCTATGCTAATTCTAGCAATTGGAATTTTGGGATATGCCGCTTTACAAGTTAAAGCAACTGCGGCGACTGAAGAATCTATGAAAAGATCTGATGCACTTATTTTATTAAATGGTCTTGCAGAAAAAATAAGATTGAATCCAACCGGAAATTATAAAGCAGCAATACCTACTGCTTTACCTAATTGTAGTAGTGGGTGTAATGCGGATAGTCAGGCCTTATATGATTTAAAACAATATAATGATGTGGCTGCAACTAAGGGAATTACCTTGGGAATAATCAATTGTTTAAATACTTCAACAAGTCAACAAAGATTATGTTTGATCGCTGCATGGAATGATACTGAAGCTATAACAAATGCCAAAGCAAGCTCTGAAGCTGAAGAACCTGAAAATGCATGTATAAAAACCGATGGAAAATATGTAAGTGATTCAAATTGTTTGGTGTTGGAGGCATATTGATGAAAAGTATGAATCAATCTGGTTTCACACTTATAGAGTTAATGATTGCTTTAACCCTAGGTCTAATTTTAGTTGCTGTAGCTATTCAATTACTTATTAGCGGTCAAGTAAATTATCGAATTCAAACTTCAGCCTCGTCTTTGCAAGATAGTGGTGTATTTGGGGTGAACTACGTTACTAAAAATATTAGATTGGCTAATCATGGCAATGCCGGTGCAATGAATGATGAGTCACTTTATGGTGGGATTGTTTTGAGTAATCAAACCAGTGGCTCTGCCACGCCTTTGGCTGATGGCAATTTAAAGGATCTAAAAGTTGGCACAGCCGTGCTTACCGGTACTAATTTAATTTCAGCGAATCTAAATAATGATAGTGCATTTAGTGCATACCGAAAAAGTGATCAGTTGGTAATTATGTACCAAGCGCCTATGAATACATTTACATGCGATGGAAAAAAGGTAAAAGGTCCTGAAAAAACTAATACTAGTTATACTAAAGGTTGGTATGTAGTTGAAAGATATTATATTAAAAAAGATTCTACTAAAAATGAAGCAAATTTAAACTGTTCGTCAGCTATGTTTATCGCTACAGGTGAAACTGTTCCTCAAACGTATGAATCAACCACAATTTCCGCTGTAAATACTCTAACCACAAACTATGCATCAAATGCAGGCGAAATGATTGCTAAAAATGTTGAATATATGCGGGTACAGTTAATTATTCGTAATGGTGATGGTTCAACCCGTACTTTAGGAATTGATGAATACAATGCTATACCAGTTTCAGCAACGGTTAGGCATCGACCAGCTGTTATCGGGGTGAATTTAGGATGGCTGGTCCGATCTGCTGAAAAAGTAGCTATGGCTGCGAAAACGAATTTTACCGTGTTGGATCAAACAATAACAGCAACTAATGACGGTTATATGCGTCAGGTATATACCACTACAATTGCACTACGTAATGGTGGATTAGGAGATATTATTCAATGATAAATCGTTCTAATCACCAAGCGGGTGCAACACTTATTACAGTATTGATATTGTTAGTTTTAATGACAATTATTGGATTATATGCAATACGCAACAGTATTTTAAACCTAAAACTTGCTACCAATGCACAAGTGCAAACATTATTAATGCAAACTTCTGATGTGGCACTAGATCATTTAGAAAAAAACTTTAATAGCAATGAAGCAACCAATTTGGCGGGTACGCCTGTTGGCCAAGTCTTATTAGATGGCAATCAAGGCAAAGAACTCCAATTCTGTTTTAAACCTACTGAAATAGAAAATAGCGCTGCAAAAAATAATATTTTCTTTAATTTAGGTGATTTCCGAATCATTGAACGTTCTTCTACTTCAAGTTCTACTGGCGTAAGTGCTGCTCTTTCTGGGGATATTAGTGCTGTGTGTAATCCAGCCACAATGTTTTCGATTAGTCGTAAAGCTATTGTGACTCAAATCGCAGTGGTAAATCCTGATGATCCAGCTGTGGAAATGCGTAAATTTGAATTAGCTAACAAAAATACAGATTTAAAAGCAGATGTAGATACTAAACGTGTTCGAGTTGTTGCAACCTCTTTTGCACCTGCTATGGCACCATCTGTCACTCTTACAGATATGAATACCTGCTTGGGTGAGCGAGTTATGGATGAATTGTTATTAAAAAATAGAGCAGAGAGTACAAGTGGACAAGTAAAAGTTGAAACCTTGCATGAATGTCTGAAAAAACTTGGCGTGCCGCTTAATACGCAGATTGCAGAATATGTTGTTCGTTTAACCGAAACCAAAAGTTAAGCGCAGGAAGATTGGGAGAAGAAAGATGAAATTAAAACCCCTTGTAATAATGATGGCATTGATTCCAGTGATGGTATTGCCGACTAGTACTGCGGTTTTGGCGAGTGATTTGAGTTTATATAAAGGGAATACTACAGGAACGGCTTCGATTTTAATGATGTTAGATACATCAGGAAGTATGGGGATTAGTTCTTTAGTCTTACCTAAAAATAATCAATATGGTAGTCCGGGAGATGTGGATAATCCATTATGTGATCGGGTTGATGTTAAAGAATATAAAAATGACTATAAAGATTCAACAGCTGTAAATTTTAAGGAATGGGCATATAACTTAAAAGATACACGTACAACAAGTCCCACATATAATAAAACATCCATTTATAAAAGTGTGACAATAGGTGGTACGGTTATTCCTTATTATGTACGTGGTTGTACTGCGGGTGGAATTACTCAATATGACCGTCTATCACGACTTAAGGATGCGATTTTACCTTTACTAGCAGGCACTCAGCTGAGTGATAGTGTAGTGATGGGGTTGGGGCAATTTTCAGCTAGAACGGAGCTTACGATTGGTAATGTGCCGACAAAACTAGTAGATGGTCATTCAGGTCGAATTCTTGTGCCGAATGGAGCGTTAACATCACAACAACGTATTAAAATTGCGCAAGCACTAGCAGCAATCAAATCTGTTGATACTACAACTGATGAAGATGGCACAAAAAATGATAATTTAAAAATTTCCAGTCAAACCTATCCAAATATTATTAAGGCAGCCAGTGGTACACCAACTGCTCATGCATATGCAGAAGCAGCTGCTTATATGATGGGGACTGGAACAGGCGGTACAGCGACCTCATCGACAAAGATGGGGTATATTTATGATGGTTATATGCTTAAGCAAAAAGGCACAGAACAAGTTTATTTACTCTGCGCTACATTAGGTGGGGGTACCACTTCAGCTTTAGGTGCAACAGTTAAACAATGTCCTAGTGACTGGCCAGAATGGGATGATGCAAAAAAGACGGTAACGGGAACAAGCATATATAAACCTTACGATGGGTCATGTACTCAAGCAGCTTCTCCTAATACTGGTTGGTGTTCTGTTTCCTATTCTGATTTCAAGACTGCGGTAGGTGGAGGGATGTCTAGTTTATGGGATGCTTACAAAAAACTTCCCGTTGGTTGGAGGTTTGATGGTTGGGTTAGAGTTCCTAGTGAGCCACTTGATATTGAGCCCGTAGTTGGAACAGTATGGGGTTATCCTGATAGTATTAATGGTCTAGTATCCTACCGTACCAGTCCTTTTTCTCTAGATGGAACTAGCGATAATACAGTTGGAGGCTTTGCATATTCCGCTTCCGATAGTAAAAAAACTGATGGCACTAATACTTATATTAAAGCAGCTTCAAGTAGTGAATGTAATGGTAATGGGATTTACTTTCTAACTGACGGTGCGCCAAATTCGACAAAAGATGTAATGGCACGTACCATAATGAATAAATCTTTGAATGACAATGCTACTTATACATTCACAGCAAAACCATCAGGTACGGGTATTTTGGTCTCACCTACTTTAAAATCTGATTTGTTTGCTGGTGAAACGGGGGGGTGGGAGTATATAGGTGAATATGCTAAAAAACTTCGTGATAAAACTAAAAATCCAGGTGGGGTATCAATTAAAACTGCGGTTGTAGGCTTTGGTGCATCTTTTGAGGGGTTAACGCGAAAATCAGATGGTACTTATGATTGCAACACTGTTACTGCGACTCAAGATGCTAAAAATGCATGTAAATGGGGATCAAAAGGAGCTGGTTTTGGGGAAGGGGGATTCTACCAAGCTACTAATTCAGATGATATTGCTAACAGTATTATTAAGTTCGTTGAAGATATCAAAGTATCATTTACTCCCTCTAGTTTAGGATCCATTTCTGTTCCACGTGATCCTTTAGATCAAACTAAATATATGACTCAAGGCTTTTTCCCTATGGTTATGCCAATGGAAGATACCAGTTTACGTACTTGGGCAGGTAATTTAAAGAAATATAATATTGTCGGTGGAACGTTAAAGGACAGTAGTGGCAATGCTATTTATAAGCTTGAAAATAATCAACAGGTTATAAATTCAAGTGCAAAAGACTTATGGTCTAATGCGGAAACAACAGGTACTGACCATTCATTAATTAACAGTGGTGGTGCATGGAATAAAATTCCGGTTCCATCCACGGCGCAAGCAGCAGTTGATGCAATTAGTAATATTAATAGTGAACGTAAAGTCTATATTTTAGAAGGTAGTTCCTTAAAAAAAGTGACTCCAGAAAATCTTGCTACTAATTTTACTGGTACAAGTGCATTAACGGGTTCATATACCGTTAATCAGCGTTTAGCTTTATTGAATTATTTAGGTTATAAAACAACTTTTCCTGCTGCTGCGACACAAACAACACTAACAAATAGCGAGATTGCACCACTTGCAGTAAATCCGGCTAGTCCATATCGATTCTTAGGCGGGGTTGTACATTCAACACCTTTGATGGTAACTAAAGAATCTACGGTTTCATCAAATAATGCAGTTGGCACTCGTGAAGAATATACGGTTTATGGGTCGATGGAAGGCGGCTTGCATATCGTAAATTCGGCAACAGGCAAAGAACAATCTGTCTTTGTGCCTCAAGAAATTTTAAGTAATCAATATGATACTTTAGCAAATGGCAATTCAAAAGGTGTAGGTGCGTTGACTGGGGTTGCTTATGGAGTAGATGCACCATGGGTAGCGGATAATACCTTTAAAGTACAGACAACAACATCTAATGGAACCTCAACGACAAAGTACATCGCCAATAAAATCAATATTTATGGTGGTCTTCGTATGGGAGGAAAGGTACTTTACGGATTAAATATTCTAAATCCAACAAGTCCTGCTCTTTTATTTCAAATTAAACCTACAACAACAAATGAATTTCAACGGATGGCACAAATTTGGTCTAAACCTACTGTTGCTGAAATTCGTGTGAAAGGTGAGCGAAAGAAAGTGCTTATTTTTGGCGGTGGTTATGATGCAGATGTTTATGAAAAACCTGCTGCTAGTTTTACTGAACCCTCTTCGACTTATGGAAATGTCTTGTATGTAGTGGATGCTACAACTGGTGCTTTAATCTGGATGAGTAGTTCAGATACCTCAGGTATAACTGATTCTTATAAGAAAACAACTCAAGCGGATTTGAAATATAGTATTGTGGGTCAACCTGTAGTGCGTGATTATGATGCAGATGGTCTTGCAGACATGATTTATTTTGCAGACTTGGGGGGGCAGATTTTCCGTGTTGATTTAAATAATAACAATCAAATGTCTAAGACAGCAGATACCAATATTGCAGTTCGTGTACAAACGCTTGCTAAATTAAGAACAACGGATACAACTCCATTTGTTCCACGTTTTTATGATCGTTTGTCAACAGCGGTCTTTGATGATGGACAAAACCGTTTTGTACTCGTAACTGCTGGCTCTGGTAATCGTAGTTTTCCACTCGAAGAGGAAAGAGGTGGGAAAAATAAAATTTATGGATTGATCGACCGAGATGCGGCAGCAAATAACCTGGAAAAATCTTCTTTTACGCCGGCTGCGGTGATTACTCCAGATTTATTGGCAACATCGGGTATTTTAGGTAAAACTGTAACCAAACAAATTTCTAATGCAGACATTGCAAACATGAAATTAACTACAGGAAGTACCATGTTACGAGGCTGGAGCTTTGAGTTACGTTCTGTGGATACAGGTAATTACGCTCGAGCTTTTGAAGAGTCTCAGTTAATTACTGGAGATTTATATGTCAGTCTTTATGATCCTAAAGCAACCTTAACAGGTACTGCAAATAATTGTGGAGGAGGGGTGACAGGTATTTCTACAACACATCGTATTTGTATGCCTTATGGTGACTGTGCTGCATATGTGAAAACCAGTTACCAAGGAATTAATGGTCCAGCTTTCGGTGTGGTATCTAGTTCTGATCCTCGTACGACTTCTTTAGTCGCTCCAATAGCAGAAACAAGAGAAGCATGTGTAGGAAATTGCCCGACTGCAAATACAAGCTTAACTGATAAAAATCTTTCTACATATAGTCAAGTACGAAAAATTAAACCTGTACGTTGGTTTGAGTGGTGAGGATAAACTATATGGCAGGACATCAAAATATAAGAGCAGGCTTTACTTTAATTGAATTGATGGTTGTAGTGGTGATTGTTGCAATTTTTGCAGCAATCGCTATTCCAAGTTATGAAGTTTATGTTGTTCGAGCACATAAATCAAAAGCACAATCAGAAATGCTTAAGATTGCTGAGCGTTTAGAAAATTATAAAGGGAAGCAATTAAGTTATGCGGGTTATATTCCGGAACATCAGACCTCAACAAAAGGGGAGATCAATATTCCTTATGATTCTGCAAGTAACTATGACTATCGAATCAAAATTGTTGATATTAATGATTCCACAAAAGCTTTAGAAGACTCAACAATTGGGCAAGGTTGGAAAATGATTGCGTCTCCCAATCAATTAAAAGGGAATGCACTTAGAGCCTCTGAATATTTATTATTGGATTCTAGGGGAGGGAAGTGTATGACTAAAGATTCGTTAACTATTTCTAGCACAAGTTGTGGTGACAATAGCAAGGAGTGGAAATAATAATGAAAAATTTTAAAGGTTTTACTCTCATCGAACTTATGATTGTTATTGCTGTGTTAGCTATTTTAGCTGCAATTGCATATCCATCTTATCAAGGCTATGTAAAAAGGAAAAATCGTACTGAAACCCAAAGTACGATGATGGAAATCGCCCAAAAATTGCAGTCATATAAATTAGCGAATGGAGATTATGGGAAAAGTAATACCAATTCGGGTTATGCAACAAATCCACTTACCAATCCAAATGTTTATGGAAAAACAGTGTCACCGCGAAGTGGAGCAGCCATTTATAATTTGACCATAACAAATACGCCAAATTCATCTTGGACATTAACAGCCACACCGATTTCAACAAGTATTCAGAAAGATGATGGTGCATTAACTCTTACCAATGCTGGTACTCAATGTTGGTATAAAGGTAAAGACATCCCATCTACAACGGATATTTGTTTAGCTTGGTCTGAGAAATAAATTCAAACTGTGGATAACCTGAAATTTGATCTTTCTTTCAACGCAAATATAACGTAAAATATTGCCCTCTATGAAAGGGGTTTGAAATGTATCGATGGTCGGTACAGGGATAATCCGTAAAAACTATAAGGTTGTATCATGGTAGTTATTCGTCTTGCACGCGGTGGTGCTAAAAAACGTCCGTTCTATCAAATTATTGTAACTGATAGCCGCAATGCGCGTGACGGTCGTTTCATCGAACGTATTGGTTTCTTCAACCCTACAGCTCAAGGTAAAGCAGAAAAACTTCGTTTAGATGCTGACCGTTTTGCTCACTGGGTAGCACAAGGTGCTCAACCTTCTGAACGTGTTGCTTCTTTAGCTGCTCAAGCTAAGAAAGCTGCAGCTGCTGCATAATTTTTATATAAATTAGGTAGTAGTTTGCCCATGACACCAACACAGAATGTTCCCGAAGATCGTATTCAGATTGGACAGTTACGTTCAGCTTATGGATTAAATGGGTGGCTCTGGGTCTATTCCAATACAGAACCTATGAGCAACATCTTTGACTATCTGCCTTGGTACATTGAGACCAAAGCAGGTTGGCAAACAGTAGATGTAAAACGTTGGAAACCGCATGGCAAAGGCCTGGTTGTTTCGCTAAAAGGTGTGAGTGATCGTACTGCAGCGGATGAACTGGTTGGCGCAAATGTCTGGATTTCAAAAGCGCAGCTTCCGAAAGCAGGTGTGGACGAGTATTACTGGTCAGATTTAAAAGGCTTAACTGTGTTAGGTCTGAATGAAGAAGACCAGGAAGTCAATCTTGGTAAAATCCATGAACTGTTTGAGACCGGTGCCAATGATGTGATGGTGGTTCACGCAACACCAGACAGCGTTGATGCTGAAGAGCGTATGATTCCATGGCATAAAGATGTGGTACAACGCGTTGATATTGAAGCTGGTCGTATCTACGTTAATTGGGGCGTAGACTACTAACAATTTTTCGGAAATACGGGAGTCTGCGATGTTTTTTGCAGTCATTACGCTTTTTCCTGAAATGTTTGAAGCGATTACAGCCTATGGTATTAGCGGGCGTGCGGCGAAACGTGAAATAGTACAAGTCACTTGTATTAATCCACGCGATTATGCTGAGGGCAACTACAAAAGAGTGGATGAACGTCCATTTGGTGGTGGTCCCGGTATGGTGATGATGGCAGAACCTCTGTCAAAAGCAATCAACCATGCCAAAGAGCTTGCGCAAGAAGCAGGAGCGGTGAACGTGCCTGTGGTGTATATGTCACCGCAAGGTAAAACCTTAAACGAAGCTGCGGTACAAGATTTTGTTCAATATGACGGATTGATTGTACTGTGTGGACGTTATGAAGGGGTCGATGAACGTTTGATCCAGCATTATGTTGATCAGGAATGGTCAATTGGAGATTACGTCTTGTCGGGTGGTGAACTGCCTGCGATGGTTTTATTGGACAGTATTATCCGGAGACTTCCGGGTGCCATGTCAGATGAACAATCTCACGTGCAAGACTCATTTGTGGATGGTCTTTTAGATTGCCCACAATATACCAAGCCAGACCATTTTGAAGGTTTGGAGGTGCCTGAAGTACTTAAATCCGGGCATCATGCCAATATTGAAAAATGGCGGTTTTTGCAGCGCTATCAACGCACCTTGGAACGCAGGCCAGAGCTTGTGGAAAAAGTTGAGCTGACCAGCCAGCAAAAAAAATGGCTACGAGATTTGAATACTTAATCGTATTCGTTAATAGGCTTTTTATGCATTGAAGCGGTCAAGCATAAAAAGAAATATAATCGGGTATATGCGCTTTAGCCTCTATATCCAGTGGAATTCAGACCCTTCTGAGCCACACATTATTGGAGATACCCCATGAGCGGTAAGCATCCTTTAGTTCAAGTAATTGAAAATGCACAATTGAAACAAGACATCCCTGCTTTTGCACCAGGTGATACAGTTATTGTTTCTGTAAAAGTTAAAGAGGGCGACCGTGAGCGTCTTCAGGCTTTTGAAGGTGTTGTAATTGCTAAGAAAAACCGTGGTTTGAACTCTGCGTTCACAGTACGTAAAATTTCTAGCGGTGTTGGTGTTGAGCGTGTATTCCAAACTCACTCACCAATCGTTGCTGGTATCGAAGTGAAACGTCGTGGTGACGTTCGTCGTGCTAAACTTTACTACCTACGCGAATTGTCTGGTAAAGCTGCACGTATTCGTGAAAAATTGCCAGCTCGTAAAGTTAAAGCTTAATTTTAAGTTTTATACGAGTAAAAAATGCGCCTTTTGGCGCATTTTTTATGTCTGAAATTTAAGTGGATTATAAGCCTTGCAGTTTTAAGCGGTTGGCATGCTGGCGATAGACATCTACCGGATCAGGTGCAAAGGTAGCTTTCAATCCAAGCACTTGATTGACCTCATCCAGGTGGTTCCAGTTGTAGTCATCCCGAATGGTTTTACCAAATTTGGCGCTACAGCGAGGCACCAAACCGTCATTATCACGGCCGCCATCAATCAACAAACTGGTGGCTTTCAGTACAGAGTCGACATCCAGCAGATTGGTTACGGTGCCTATACCGGTAAAGGAATAATTGTAAATGCCTTGTTCCACTGCAGCACCTTCACCGCATGCACTACTTGGCATACCCAGCGGATATTGCTGTGCGAACTTTGCAGAGCCAGAAGTACTTAAGCTGTTGGCACTGGCGAGGGAATCATGTGGATAGCTGTTCGGATCTAAACCTTGAGCCCATACAATGGCTTTGGACAGTGCATTCACCACGGAAGTCACCGGTGTTTCTAAAATGGGTGCCGCATCACGAACCGTCAAAATTAAATTGGAGACAGGTGAGCCTTTATTGGTTGCACCCACTGTGGTTAATGAAGCTACATATTGCGGTTTAATACCGGCAATATAGCGAATGGTGGGTCCACCGTGAGAGTGGCCAATCAAATTGACTTTTTCTGCACCAGTGATGGCACGGATTTCTTCCACTTGTTGTAATAATTGTTCGCCGCGAATTTCAGATGAATTGAACGGAGATACACGAGTTGCCCAGACATTTGCACCATTTCGGGCTAAGTCGGGCAAAATTTGATACCAATAATCCAGGCCAAATTGATCAGTGCCCACGCGGATGAAGCCGGCCATACCGTGAGTAAAAACAATTGGATATTTGGTTTTGGCATAGCTTGAAACAGCTTTGCTACTGACTTGACTTGCCTGTGTGTCTGCATGTGCTGAAGCGAAGCAGCTACCGAGTAATAGACTGCTGATTAAAATTTTAATTTTCATCCTGTACCCTTATTTTTATTGATTTCTAAGTTGAAAGCTTCATACCAGCTAATATGCATACGGTTGATATGAAGCCGCAAAATTATTGTTTTTTAGCCTTCCGATGCGATTAAAGTCCTTGTAGCTTTAGACGATTGGCATGTTGACGATAGACATCCACTGGATCAGGTGCAAATAAAGATTTCAGCCCCAGCACTTGATTGACTTCATCTAAATGGTTCCAGTTATAGTCATCGCGGATGGTTTTACCAAACTTGGCACTACAGCGGGAGACCAGGCCATCATTTGCTTTACCGCCATCAATCAGCAAACTTGTTACTTTTAAAGCACCGTCAGGATCCAGTAAATTGGTCACTGTGCCTACGCCGGTAAAGGAATAGTTATAAATGCCTTGGTCTACCCATTTACCTTCTCCACATGTTGTACTTGGCATCCCTGTAGGGAACTTGGCATTAAACTGTGCAGAGCCTGCAAGGGTTAAACTTTTTCCACCGGCTAAAGAATCATGCGGGAAGCTTTTTGGATCAAGCCCTTGTGCCCAGGTAATCGCTTTGGAAACAAAATTGATAACGCCTACCAATGGACCTTCAATCGCTGTGCCTTCAGCGGATAGGATTAAATCCGCCACAGGTGAGCCTTTATTAGGTGCACCTACACCTGTCATTGAGGCGACTTTACCTGGTATTACCCCCGCAACGTAGCGAATGGTTGGACCACCATGTGAGTGACCAATAAG
>DFAM01000015.1:100194-225952 GCA_002365595.1 Acinetobacter sp. UBA3106
GTTGCCCAGACATTTGCACCATTTCGGGCTAAGTCGGGCAAAATTTGATACCAGTAATCCAGCCCAAACTGGTCTGTACCTACAGTAATGAAACCGGCCATACCGTGAGAAAAAACAATTGGATATTTGGTTTTTGCATAAGTTGAGAGCACTTTTGCGGTCACTTGCGAAGTGTTGGATGCCTGAGCGCTACTAAGGGTCAAAGCCGTCATTAAACCTGCAATTAATAATCCATATTTCATAGAGAGTCCTCATTTTTTTTGTTTTGTACATACTTTTATTTTTAAATTATCGCTGTGGTCATAAAGATCATTCAGCAGCCAGAATTTAAAAAAGACCGGTTTTAATCAAGGTGGTTACATTGATTTAACCGAAGTCGTGAGACTAAAAACTCATCAGTAAAAGTATGCTCTGATGAGTTAAAAATAATTTATAAGCCCTGAATTTTTAAGCGATTGGCGTGTTGTCTAAACAGGGCAACCGGATCAGGGGCGAACATTCCTTTTAAACCAAACATCATGTTGGCTAGATCAGTATGGTTAAGATTGTAATCATCACGAATGACGAGACCAATATGTGAACTACAGCGCGCGACCATACCATCATTGTCTTTATTGCCATAAGACAATGGCCCGAGTTGCATCAGAATGCTGTCAATGTCTAGAAGGTTGGTGGTTTGTGCAGTTCCACCCCAAGAATAGTAATAAATGCCTTTATCCACTTTGGCACCGCTCTTGTTACAGTCAGAAGCTAAAGCAGTGGTCGGGAAGCGTTTATTAAAGTTTGCAGATTCCACTTCGGTTAGCGACTTCATCGAAGCATCAAAGTTCACGGGAATGTCGGGATTGGCCTGAGCCCAGGTCATCAGTGGCCCAATGATGTATTGTCCTAAAATATTGAACGCAGTACGGCTAAGCGTGTTGTTTTGAATATCATCTGCCACTTTAGAACCCCGATAGGTTCCGCCCACGCCAGTTATGGATGCCACATACTGCGGTTTTACTGCCGCAACGTATTGTACGGTGGGGCCGCCATGACTGTGACCAATCAGGTTGACTTTATTCTTACCCGTAATCGCGAGCACTTCTTCTACTTGAGCAATCAGTTGTTCGCCCCGGAACTCGGTGGTATTGGCAGGGGAGAGCTGTGCGGCAAAAACAGTTGAACCATTGCGTGCCATATCCGGCAAAATTTGATACCAATAATCAATATTGAAACTTTCATCGCCGATGCGCGACCAGCCTAACCAACCATGGGTCATGACAATCGGATACCTGGTTTTGGCATAATCGGATTTGACCGTTTCGTTAATTTGCAAAATTCCTTTTGCTGCTTGTGTTTCAGCTGTAACACCCAGCACCAGGCTGGTCATTAAAGTAAGCATGAGCGCTTTTTTACTTTTTAAAGTTTTCATCAACTTCTTCCTTAAATACTTTTGTTTTTATTCATATAAGTACATCAATAAGTTGATTAATCTAATCTCCTTATTGGACTACATTGCGATTAATCGCCATATGGTAATTTTCCTCCCTGATCATGGATGGTTTCAAAAGTCCCTACTCGTAGTTGTTCTTCTGGTCGATTAAAGTGCTGAGTACGTAATTTTTGCACGGCTTGTTGTTTGGCCTCATCACTCATGCCGCTTTTGATGATGCTGTCCCGTTCGCCCAGATACTGATCGACCTTGTCTTTCCAGTCATTACGTTGCCCATCTAAGGCTTCTAGACGTTGAGTAGCCTCAGGACCAACCAGGTTCATGCGCATCTGATGAATATCTTCCGCTGAACCCCCACGTGCCTTAATATCCGCCGTGAGTTTACGCAAGTCTTCCAGTTTGTTGAGTTGTTCGAGGTTTTCTTTCCAGTCTTCAGGTAATTGATTAAAAAGATCTTTTAGTTTTTGTGCTTTTTGTGCTTCGGTTAAATTCTTGTCTGCCAGCACGGTCATACGATTCAGTGTGTATTCATGGTAGGTATCTTCCGTACCAAATAAGCCTTCAATTTCATAGTCAGAAAAAAACTGTTTACGCAAATTTTTCATATTGGCGAAAATGCTTTGATAATATTTAGGATCTTCCTTGTCGATATTGGGTACTTGCAAATCGCCCAGTTTTTCCCGGTAATTGATATAACGATTCCACAAATCAATAATTTGTCCTAAAGCGGGTTGTTTATAGTTTTGCTGTATATAGGCTTTGAAATCATGTTTGATTTGCTTCAGATCTTTTTCGCCATATGCGGTAATGAAATATTCAAAACAGTTGCGTGTCTGTTCATTGACAATTAAACGGTTGGCATTGTCCAGACGCAATTGACAGTTTACTTCTGTGTCTTGCTGGCTATGACCGACGAAAGCCCGGCTCTGATCTGTAGTGGCAGGTAGAGGAGAAGTTAAGGCATTATTTACATCAACTTTTTGAACAGCCTCTGTGTTTTCTGCAGTGGACTGGGAAGGGGCGAGCCAAAATAGCAGCACAGCCAGGCACGCTATAATAACCGCTAAAATAATCCATAACTTATGATGTTTTTGCATTTCCTATGCAACCTTCTTTTATTTTGTTTTTTATGGTCCTAAAAAGTGAAAACAATGTGCCATAAAAAAAATTAATAAAGCGTAGAAGAGTTGTAAATAATGATAAGCGGTTGCTAACATAGCAGCCGTTTGAACTTGTTTGATTTTCACTATGAAAAAGACTTCACCTAAAATTCAGCGCCGTCATATCAGCGGCGTATTTTTACTGAATAAGCCTTTGGGTATCAGTTCAAATGCAGCCTTACAAAGAGTACGCTGGTTATATCGTGCACAAAAGGCCGGGCATACGGGAGCCTTGGATCCATTGGCTTCAGGTTTATTGCCTATTTGTTTGGGTGAGGCGACCAAATTTTCCCATTATTTACTCGATTCGACCAAGCGTTACCAGACCACCATTTTTCTGGGACATAGCACCACAACCGGAGATGTAGAAGGTGAAGTGTTATTAGAACAAGCTGCACCTGCATTGACCGAAGAACAGATCAAACAGGTTCTGGACAAGTTTGTTGGTGATATTCAGCAAGTACCGCCGATGTATTCAGCGCTGAAAAAAGAAGGGCGTCCTCTGTATGAATTGGCACGCAAAGGGATAGAAATTGAACGGGAAGCACGTCCGATTCATATTTATGCCATTGAATTACTCTCTTTTACTGAAAATAGTATTAGCCTGGATGTGACCTGTTCTAAAGGCACGTACATTCGGGTATTGGGCGAAGATATTGCCCAGGCCTTGGGGACATTTGGTCATCTCACTTATTTGCACCGGATTAAAACCGGTCATTTTGACCTGATTCCTGAATACACCATCGAGTATTTGGAAAGTCTGACTGAACAGCAGCGTGAAGCTTTGTTATTGCCTGCTTATGCACCTGTGGATCATTTTCCTAAAGTTCAGGCGCCTGAAGGACGTGCCGAATACTTTAGCCGTGGTATGGAAAGCAATATTGAGCATGCAGCTGAGGCTCAGGTGCTGGTGTTCGATGGTGAAAAATGCTTAGGTCTGGCTGAAATTACCGACCGTAAGCGTCTGGTTCCGAAACGCGTATTAAATCTCGAGTAATTGTTGAAGTAGATCTATGGAAATTGAAATTATCTTAAGCCTTCTGTTTTTTGCATTTTTTGCCGGTGCGATTGATGCAGCAGTAGGAGGTGGCGGATTGATTCAAATTCCGGCCTTAATGAATACTTTTCCGCATATGAACACCGCAACGCTGTTCGGTACCAATAAAATGGCATCCATTTGTGGTACTGCCTCAGCGGCATGGTCGTATTTACGCCGTGTCAAACTTGCCTGGAAGTTACTGGCAGTGATTGGTGTCTCTGCCTTTATCAGTTCTTTTGCAGGGGCTGCCTGTGTCAGCATGATTCCTAAAGAAGTACTGCGTCCGTTTGTGCTGGTGATGCTGATTGTGATTGCGATCTATACCTTTATGAAAAAGCAGTTCGGTCAAGTGCATTTTCAGCAAAGTATTACGAGAAAAACCTTAATACTGGCCGGAATTGGCGGTTTGATCATTGGTTTTTATGATGGAGTTTTTGGTCCGGGAACCGGCAGCTTTTTTATTTTCTATTTTATTCGTTATTTAAAAGTCGATTTTCTCCATGCCTCTGCCTTATCTAAAATCGGCAATTTTATGACCAATTTTGCCGCCTTAAGTTTCTTTATTCCAACCGGGCATGTGCTGTTCAGTTTAGGTTTGATGATGGCGGTGGCCAATGTGGCTGGTTCAATCATCGGCGTGCGTGCGGCCTTAAAATATGGCAGCGGTTTTATCCGTATTCTGTTTTTAGTTTTGGTCAGTATACTGATTGTTCGTTTGGCTTATCAGACATTTTTTCCGTAAATCATTCTCAATATTAAAATTTTTTATACAAATTCTCCTTATAAAAGTTCCTGAATATTTGCCAATTTCATTTTATGATGGATCAAAGGCATGATAAAAACAGGAGAAGAATTACATGATCACCATTTTTGAAGCATTAAGGGAAAGTCATGAAATCCAGCGTGATCTGGCAGAAAAATTACTGCAAACTTCTGGGGATTCACCAGAACGTCATGAATTATTCAAACAACTAAAAAATGAATTATTCGCACATGAAACGGCCGAAGACCGTTATTTTTATATTCCGCTTATGATGACCGATTCTGGACTGAATATTACCCGGCATGCCTTGGCCGAACATCATGAAATGGATGAGATGATTGAAGAGCTGAGTGAAACCGATTTCAGCAATCCCGGCTGGATCGCACTAGCCAAGAAGCTTTCTGAAAAGGTGCATCATCATCTGAAAGAAGAAGAGCACGGCTTTTTTCAGCAGGCCGGAAAAATTTTGGGAGAAGAACAGAAAACGGCTTTAGCGGTGCAGTACAAGAATGAATATCAGCGTTATAAAGAGATGAAAAAAGATATGCTGGTAAAAAGCTAATATTTAAATTCAAAATTGCAGGATAAAAAAGATGGCATCAGCGCCATCTTTTTTGAAATTTGCTATTTCAGGACTCGACTTTTTGGCGGGACCTGAATGTCACCCCAACCGATGCCAGCATGACACACAGCAGGGCAATCCACTGTAACAACCCTATTTTTTCTCCCAACAAAAGTAGTCCCGTGAGAGCAGCCAGGGCAGGAGAAAGACTGGATAATGTGCCATAACTCAGCTTGCTTAAAGACTTAAGTGCTTGCAGATCGAGCGCATAAGGAATAGCGGTTGCCAGAACTGCAATTGCCAGGGCTTTGCCCCAATACTGGGTTTCAAATAATGCCGGTGCATCATGATATAGGCCAATAGGTAACAAGCTTAAAGCAGATAAACTGATGGCAATGGTTAAAGCATGCATGCCAATATTTTGCTGCACCACTTTTTGCCCAAAATAAATATAAAATGCCCAGCACAGCCCCGCCGCTAAGGCGCATGCAGCACCGATCAGCGAAAATTGTTCACTTCGAGCCTGTCCCCAAGGGACCATCAGGGCAATGCCTAAAATAGCGAGTCCAACCCAGAGATAATCACTACGGCGCTGAATAGACAATAACGCCAAGCCCAAAGGTCCGATAAATTCCAACCCGACCGCAATGCCTTGCGGCAATTTCCCCAAAGACATATAGAACAGGATATTCATGAATCCAAGTGCTGCGCTATAGCACAACAAGTCACGCCATTTTAAAAAGGACAGACGTTTTAAAATGTGCCATGAACGAAACATGATGCAGACAATGACGGAGGCAAAAACCAACCGCAGAATCGTGACAGTGAGGGGATCGAGAACCATGAACAGCTGTTTGGCAAACGATGCACTGATTTGATAGGAAATCATGGACAGAACCATGAAGACTACGGCAAGAAGTTGAGAGTTTGGCATGAGGCACGCAGTTGGATGGTTCGTCAAATAGACCATGTTTCAGGTGCGCACAGTATAGCGGCTAAAGGTGATTTTTTGAGTTTTTACTGGGGGAAATTTTAAATTCAAAACTTTAAATTTAACAAACTAGTGAGGCATCATGGTTTGATGGATTTGAATTTAAATTAGCCGGTTTTTCATTTGTCTACGGTTTTGTGCTTGGCTTTTTGCGTAGTATAAGTACAACCAATCGAGGCAGTAATAATAGTCGCAAGCGCAAGCCATTGATTCCATAATAACTGCTCGCCTAAAAATATAAATCCTGATAACGCTGCAATTGCCGGTTCTACGCTCATTAAAGTACCGAAACTCAGCGCCGTTAAATTGCGCAGTGCAATCATTTCCAGAGTAAAAGGCAGGGCACTGGCCAGCACCGCCAAGGCAAAAAAATAAACCAGGTTTGCAGGTTCAAAAACGTTGGCTGACATGCCGGAAAACAGGGCAATCGGCATTAAACACAGCATGCCGATAAACATACCCAAGCACACCGTATGATTACCTGAAATACCGGAAGGTTTTTGTCCGGCCACGATATACAGTGCCCAGCAAGCGCCTGCACCTAATGCAAAAGCAATCCCGATCAAATCAAGGCTTTGGGAAATCTGGTCAAACGGGAACAATAAAATGAGACCAAGAATAGCCAGTCCAACCCAGATAAAATCGAATTTTTGCCGTGCATAATACAGCGCCACGCTGAGCGGACCAATAAATTCAAAAGAAACAGCAATACCCAGCGGCAGGCGATTAATCGACAGGTAAAACAGGGCATTCATACCAGCGAGCGCGATCCCATAGCTGATAATGGCTTTCCATTTCACCTGTCTAAAATTGATTTGCCAGATTTTAAAAATAAGCGCCAGGATTACCGCGCCAATGAGCATACGCATGGCTGCAACGCTCAGAATGGGAAACTGACCGAACAGGATTTTGGCAAGCGAGCCACTGCTCTGCACGCTGATCATTGCAATCAGCAATAACAGCAGTGCCTGAACATGGGGGATGTTTTTAAAATTTAACATGCACTAAATTTGTTTCGATTTCTCGAATAGCGGGAGATCAGCAATAAAAGCTGTAAAAATAAAAAACCACAGCACGAATGCTGTGGTTTAAGGTTCTAAATTAAATTAGAACAATACGCGAACGCGGATTGTACCTTCAACGTCTTGAAGTGTATCAAGCGCTTCTTTAGAGGCAGTTGCGTCAACGTCCATTACCAGATAACCCACATCACCTTTAGTCATGAGTGACTGACCAGAAATGTTGATGCCGTGTTCAGCAAACAGGTTGTTGATTTTAGAAAGCACGCCAGGAATATTTTTGTGAATGTGCAGTAAACGGTGTTTACCTTCAGTCAACGGCAACGCAATTTCCGGGAAGTTCACTGCAGATAAAGTCATACCTTTATCTGAGTAAGCAACAAATTTCTCTGCCACTTCCAAACCGATGTTTGCTTGCGCTTCCATGGTTGAACCACCCACGTGAGGAGTCAAAATTACGTTGTCCAGGCCACGAAGTGGAGAAACGAATTCTTCACCGTTGGCTTTAGGTTCTTTAGGGAATACGTCAACTGCAGCACCAGCAATGTGACCAGATTTAATTGCATCAGCAAGGTCTTCAATGATCACACAAGTACCACGTGCAGCATTAATGAAGATAGAACCTTCTTTCATTTGAGCAAATTGATCTTTACCAAAGAAGTTACGCGTAGATGGAACATCTGGAACATGTAGAGATACAACGTCTGCATTGGCCAGTAACTCGCCCATAGTACCCACTTGACGTGCGTTACCCATAGGAAGTTTAGTGACTGCATCATAATAAATGACATGCATACCCATACTTTCAGCAAGAACTGAAAGTTGAGAACCGATTGAGCCGTAACCCACGATACCTAAAGTTTTACCACGAGTTTCAAACGAACCTACTGCAGATTTGTTCCAGCCACCACGGTGAGTAGAAGCAGATTTAGCAGGTACGCCACGAAGCAGTAAAATTGCTTCAGCAAGTACTAGTTCAGCCACTGAACGGGTATTTGAATATGGTGCGTTAAATACTGGAATACCACGACGCATTGCTGCATCAAGATTTACCTGGTTGGTACCGATACAAAAACAGCCAACAGCGATAAGCTTGTTGGCTGCTTCGAATACTTCTTCAGTTAACTGAGTACGTGAACGAATACCGATGAAGTGGGCATCTCTTACCGCTTCTTTCAACGCTTCACCCTCAAGCGCAGTTTTACGGTAGTCAATGTTGGTATATCCAGCAGCATTTAAAGTGTCGATTGCGTTTTGATGAACGCCTTCTAACAACAAGAAACGAATTTTATCTTTAGGCAGTGAAAGATGTTGGCTCATTACGGCTCCGCTACAAAGGCCAAATTTAGTCGCGGTATGATAACATACGAGAACGGTCTATATACATTTCCTTTATGACACAGAGGATAGGTATTTTTGCCATACATATGCCGGTGACTACAGATTTTGGTCTAACTAAAGCTGTAATTTTTAAGGCTAGATTGTCAAAATGCTTATTTCTGCAAGGTTTCAGTGGAAAATGTCTTATAATGCGGCGTAGTGGAATCAATCACAGCCATGCTGTCGATTTTATGTTCACACCCGGTCCAAGACATCATTTTATTATGAATCCTTTTACAAATTAATGATCTATAGACCATCCACCACTTGTATATTTCTTGTTAGGTCTGCAAACGATGAATGCTCCAGTCGCTTTAACACCTGAGTTATTAACCCAATTGACAGCCATTGTCGGTGAAAACCGCATTAAGACAGATGCGGATAGCCTGCAAAACTGGGGTCGAGACCATACTAAACATTTCGATCCAAACCCGTCGGTCATCGTTTTTCCATCTAGCACAGAACAAGTGCAACAGATTGTGAAACTTGCCAACCAGTTTAATGTGGCAATTACTCCATCAGGTGGTCGTACCGGTTTATCTGCGGGTGCTGTAGCAGCCAACGGTGAAATTGTGGTGAGCATGGAGAAGATGAACCAGATTCTGGAATTCTTCCCGGCAGACCGTATGGTGCGTGTAGAAGCGGGTGTGGTGACTGAACAGTTGCAGAACTACGCGGAAGAACAGGGTATGTATTACCCGGTGGATTTTGCATCTTCAGGTTCTTCACAAATTGGCGGCAACATTGGTACCAATGCCGGCGGTATTAAAGTGATTAAATACGGCATGACCCGTAACTGGGTGCTGGGTCTGACTGTTGTGACAGGTAAAGGTGACATCCTTCGTCTGAACAAGGGCATGATCAAGAATGCGACCGGTTATGCACTGCAACACTTGTTCATTGGTGGTGAAGGCACTTTAGGTCTGGTGACTGAAGCGGAAATCAAGCTTGAGCGTCAACCGCATGACCTGCAAGTGATGGTGTTAGGCGTACCAGATTTTGATGCGATTATGCCGGTACTGCATGCATTCCAGAACAAAATTGATTTAACTGCATTTGAATTCTTTGGTGAATTGGCAATGCAGAAAGTGCTGGACAATGGTCACGTACAACGTCCATTTGAAACGGCTTGTCCTTTCTATGTATTGCTTGAGTTTGAAGCGCCGTTTGAGCCGATTATGGATGCGGCGATGGAAATCTTCGAGCATTGCATGGAACAGGGTTGGGTGCTGGATGGTGTCATGAGCCAAAGCTTGGAACAGGTACACAGCTTATGGCGTTTACGTGAAGATATTTCTGAATCGATCGCGCCGTTCACGCCGTACAAAAATGACATTTCAGTGTTAATTACTCACGTTCCTGCATTTATTAAAGAAATTGATGCCATTGTTGCTGAAAATTATCCTGACTTTGAAATTTGCTGGTTCGGTCATATTGGTGACGGTAACTTGCACTTGAATATCTTGAAACCTGCTGACTTAAGTAAAGATGAATTCTTTGCCAAATGTCAGGTGGTAAACAAATACGTGTTCGATACTGTGAAAAAATATGACGGTTCGATTTCTGCGGAACACGGTGTCGGTATGACCAAAAAGCCATATCTTGAATACTCGCGTACTGCCGAAGAAATTGAATACATGAAAGCTTTGAAACAGGTATTCGATCCAAACGGTATTATGAACCCGGGCAAATTGTTCGATTTATAATCCCTGATCGAATTTAATGCTAGAAAGGCACATTGAAAAATGTGCCTTTTTTATGATTTTAAAAAATTAATAATAAATTCAAAATATTGTATGATTGATAAAAAATAATCACATATTTTTAGGAGGGGTTTATGAGTTTACAACAATGTCCAGATTGTTTAAAAGAATATAGTTTAAGAGCACCTTCTTGTATTCATTGCGGCGCACCGAACGAGCATTTTCAAGCGGTTGCACAGCCTGTTTCAGAAAAAGACGATGATAATTCGGTATTGGGATGGATTCTTGCCATTATTGTTGGGGTGGGTACGGTTCTCGCGATGGTACCGGATTTGCGCGTTGAAGTTTTGAGGATGTTTGATCCCGATGCTGATGTGGTCACTGAAAATGAAATGCGTTCATGCGATTCAAAAGGGGCACAAAATCAGATGAAATCGGCTTTTGATCAAAGCCAATATGCTATGACTCTGAATTTAAAAGCGGTCACACTTCAAAGCACAACTTTAGAAACCGAATCAGGTAATGTATTGACCTGCCAAGCAGAAATGATGCTGAATAATAGTGAAACGGTACATTATATTTTTAACTTTACCGAGCAAGGTGATCAATACTTAATTAATGGTCGTCCATCGTAAATAAATTAAAACCTAGGATCTAAAGCTGTTTGATCGGTGACTACATAACTGTTATCGAGTATGAAAAAAAGGCATGGCATCATAGGTGCAATGTCTTTTTTTTATGGGGGAGATTTCCCAATGTTACGTTTACTCTCTACCTCTATAATTTGTCTGGGCTTAATGACCACGGGTTGTGCTACGACCAAGAAATTGGCGTCTAAAGTGAATATTGGTTCATCAGATACGCCTTTGCAACAAGTGTTGAAAGAAAGACCTGATTTGCGTAAGGGTTCGGCAACGGTTGAAATTCGTCAATTTTTTAATAGTGTAGAGTCGCCGACTGCGGCACAGGTGAAAGTGACTGAAACAGGTTTAAAGGATGATTCAATTCGTTCAATGCGTACAGTTTATAGTTTTAAGTTAGTAGATGGTGACTGGAAGAAGGTAGATACAGAGAAGTCGTATCAATGCATGCGCAGCAAAAACACCAAGGCTTTTCAGAAAGCGAAATGTTCTTAATAAATCTTTGATTTATGATTGAAAGTTAGGCTGTTTTGCTGCATAAAAAGCGTATCGATTGATGCGCTTTTTTGCGTTTGGGGAATAACAAGAATGAATATTTTAATTGTCGGAAATGGATTTGATTTGTCACACTATTTGCCGACTAAGTATGATCATTTTATAGATGCTATGAAGCAAATAGAAAGATGGAACATTGAAAAAGGCTGTATGGGCTTTAAAGACAAGAAAAACGGTCTCTGCTAAAATATACCTACTCAAACAAGTAGGTATTTTTGTTTGAGCCAGATATATCTCACGAAACACTTTTATCTTCTTAGACAGCTTGTGAATACGTTGTTCTAACGCACTTATAACCAAGTGCATTTTCCCGAAATTTAATTTTAATTCTCAATGCTTGTCATTAGGCTGACGCTTCTCCCCCTAAAAATAGCGCGTAGCTCTACAAGCGTTAAATATATGTAGAAAAAAATGCAAAAAGTTAAAACTGCCACCTTAAACCGTGCCACGCTGATGTTTCCATTGGCATTGGTGCTGTTTGAATTTTCCGTCTATATTGGCAACGACTTGGTTCAACCTGCCATGCTCGCCATTACCAAAGACTTTGGCGTCAGTAGTTCATGGGCACCATCTTCCATGTCGTTTTATCTGCTCGGCGGGGCATGTGTGGCCTGGTTACTCGGACCATTATCCGACCGACTGGGACGAAAAAAAGTTCTGCTCGCAGGGGTATTGTTCTTTGTACTGTGCTGCTTGCTAATTTTACTGACGAAAAATATTGAAAGCTTTCTAGCACTACGCTTTTTACAAGGGATTGGCCTCACAGTCATTTCCGCTGTCGGTTATGCTGCCATTCAGGAAACCTTTGAAGAACGTGACGCGATTAAAGTCATGGCGCTGATGGCCAATATTTCACTGCTTGCGCCATTACTCGGCCCTGTGGTGGGGGCATTTATGATTGATCATGTGTCATGGCATTGGGGCTTTATCGGCATCGCATTTTTAGCTTTTTTAAGCTGGTTTGGGCTTAAAGCCAAAATGCCGGATACAAAGGTGAGCATTCCAAAACAGCCGCTCAGTTATATTTTGGATGACTTTAAACAGGTCTATAAAAACAAACGTTTTTTAGCCATGACTTTAGCCTTACCAATGGTCAGTATGCCATTGATGCTATGGATTGCACTTTCGCCAGTGATATTGGTGGAAGAGTTGGGTTTTAGCAGCATGCAATATGGCCTGGCACAATTTCCGGTCTTGGGTGGATTAATTCTCGGTAATATCGTGCTGATTAAAATTATCGACAAACTGGCGTTGGGAAAATCGGTACTGATTGGCTTGCCGATTATGCTGCTCGGAACCTTGATTTTACTGGCTGGGATGATCTGGCAGGATTATCTGATCTGGTGCTTAATCGCAGGCATGACCTTAATCAGCTTTGGTGAAGGCATCAGTTTTTCAGTGCTGTACCGCTTTGCATTGATGTCATCGGAAGTTTCCAAAGGAACGGTTGCAGCTGCGGTTTCGATGCTGTTGATGTTCAGCTTCTTTATTATTATTGAACTGGTTCGGATGATGTATGAGCAATACCATCTTTGGGCCTATGCGCTAGCCTGTTTTATTTTAATTGCGCTGTGGTTTAGTTTCCCTCGTGCAATGTTGAAAGAAATTTTAAAAGAACGTAAACAGAGTGGGGCATTTTAGGAAAAACTCCTTCTCCCTGTGGAAGATGAGGAATATTCCGCAAGGCGAGAGGTTAATCATAATTTTAACTCTCCCTTGCGCAGCAGTGCTGCTCATCTCCTGAAAGGAGGGGCATATACCGCTTTGAAATAAGCATTTTCTTCTTGTAGAAGATGAAACATATTTCGCAAAGGATGAATGGGGTATCCTTATTATTCCTTAAAAAGGAAATAGCTCTTAAATAAAAAAATTATGCCTTTGATTCAGCGATCGGCTGTTCAAAGCGCTTTAATTTGCGATCAAAAACAAAAGTGCCAAACGGTAAAATGGATGCGATTAAACCCAAAATAAACATGTAAATCGACCATTTCTGTTTTTCGCACACAGTAAATAAAACAATTAAAAATAGAATAAACAGTGCGCCGTGCCCCATACCGACATATTTCACTAAAATTGGATTATCCAACATATATTTCATCGGCATCGCGATAAAAAGAAGCAACAGAAAGGAAATACCTTCCAAAAGACCAATAACACGTAAAGTTTGGATATTCATGGTCATGTTTAAATCAATGAGAATGAACCCTGAGTGTACTTAATATTGCTGCAATGGTGAATCAAAATTTGATGTATTTATAAAATATATCAATTACTTATAACCAAGCATTTAGCTCGGATTATTTTATTTCCTGTGTCCATAATTCGGTTCTTAACTTTAACAGTTCAGGCAGCGTTTCAAGTAATAAGCTAATCTGTTTCAGCACCAGTAATAAATTTTCAGACAGGTTTTCTTGCCCACTCATCTGCTTAATTTGATTGAGCTTGTCTTGAATTTTGTCTGTATTTAAAGGTTGTTGCTGTAACAGTACTGCAAATAACGTGTCTTTACACCACAACATTAAATCCAGTACTTGTGCATCCTGAACCTGTTCACGGTGACTCCCCAAAGCCGAAACATAACTGAGCTGACTGTGGCTATACACCAGATAGCGAAAGGCAGAATGAATTAATGCCTGATTGGGATTCGGTTCGGTACTGAGACTGGAAATCATGCTGGACAGTTCGATTTGTGCATTGTGGGCGGTACGACGCGCACGACGGTAATCCAGACTGTTGTTTTTTCCGAATTGGTACTGCTTCACCACTGCCTCGAAATACTCCAAAGTCGCTTGATTGCTCTTTTTGATGGTGCTGGAAATATTGCGGAAGTTCCAGTCGGGCCAGATAAAGCTGACCGCAAACCAGGCAATCAGACAGCCTAAAAGGGTATCGACAATCCGCGGTAAAATGATGGCATAACCGGCACCTTTTAAGTTGAAAATCAGCAGCACCATTAAGGTGGCCATTAGCGTCGCCATGGCATATTTTTTGGAACGCAGATAGAAAAAATACACGCCACAAATAATGGTTAGAACCAGTTGGCCTTCAATACTGGGCACAAAATACAATAGTGGAATACCGAGTAGTACCCCTAAAACCGTGCCTAAAGTCCGCATTTTCAAACGGCTTTTGGTGGCGAAATAACTGATCTGGCAGACAAATAAACTGGTGAGTAAAATCCAGTAGCCATTTTTGGCAAAAGGCAATAAGGAGATGGCATAACCCACGGTAAAAACAAAGGCAATCCGAACTGCATGCCGGAATAGCGCTGAATTTGGGGTGAGATGTTGTTTCAGCTTGAGCCATAAATCGGGAAGATCATGAATATCATCATCCAGTAAATTTAGATTTTCCTGATGTTGTAAATAATTCTGACGATAATTGTTTTGCTCATGACTTAAATTTAAAAACTGTTCCTGAATTTTTTTCAAATTACGCAAAATCAGCAGCAGGTTTTTTACTTCTAAATTCTGTGGATTTTCAGCTATCCATAAATTAATCGAGTTTTCTAAATTGGCGATGGCAATATCGGTGTCTGGATTCGATTGATAGTACTGATGACTAAGAATATCCTGCGCCAGTTTCTGGCAGGACAGGGCATGCAGTTTTACATTTTTCTGAATTCGGAAAATCAGATCGGTACGGCTAAAGTTTTGATGAATATTTTCGTAATGCAGATAGTTTGATGTGGCTTGTTCATGAATGTCTTGCGCCAGAAAATACAGATTGAGCCAGTAAATGGTGTTTTTATTGGCACGCGAAGCTTTTAACCGGGTCAGTAAGGATGCCTTGGTGGTATTCAGGCTTTGCACCACTTCACTGTTTTTCAAGGAAAGCTCATACAGCAGCGGCTCAATATTGTCGATATTATCCGGATCAAACAGACGGGCTTTAGCCAACAGTAACTCAGCAATGGCATCGAAATTGGCAGCCAAATTGTCTTGTACAGCCTGTGTGGGTTTGAGCAAATAAAAGATAATTGAGGTCAGGCCATACCACAGCGCACCCAGCACAAAATAGCTCGGCTGCTGATACCATTGGCTATATTCCCCCAGTCCAAACATGGTGTAAATGGACAGTAAAATAGTGCCAAAAGAAATGGTGGCGTAACGCTGTCCCAGTGCGCCCATTAAAATAAAAGCAGCACTAGAGAGGGACAAATACAGAATAAAAAGCAGTTTATAAGGATAAAGAAATTCAAGAATACTGCTGACGCCAAAAAACAGAATACAGACATAGACCAGATTACGCAGGCGAATACTTAAGCGGTCATCAAAGTCGGTCAAGGCAGTGGCAATAGCACCCAGCGTCACCGGAACAATTAAGGTCTCATAACCTAAAAATAATAAACCCAAGGTGGTTCCAGTCAGAACAATGAAAATTTGCAAGCAGTAGATCAGAATGGAATTGGATTTAAAGCGTTGAATGAAGTCTTTCAGGCTATTCACGATTTTTCTAAAGATCAATTATTGTGGCTACAGCGTGAGCTTTTTTAGCTGTGCTGTCAATTTAACCTCGTTAGCATGGAGTAATTTAATCTTTTATTTTTAAGCTTATACCAAAAAAAGCAGGCAACATGCCTGCTTTTGTAGTCTATGGTTTTTGTGGGCAAGTTATTGAATCACACCACAGGCAATCCGGTCTCCGCCACCACCTAAAGGTTTGGGCTGATCGGCATAGTTATCGCCACCCGCATGGATCATAATCGCCAGGCCTTGAACATCAGCCAGTTTTAAACGTGGCGCAACCAGATGTTCTTGGGATTTACCGGAGGCATCCACCGTAATAAGGGGTAAATCACCCATATGACCAGTGAGAGGCGTACCGTGATGCGGTGCCTGATTTGGGTTGAAATGTCCGCCAGCCGCAAGAGCTGCACTCACTTTGCCATCTTTTTCAGCTGGGCCACAGAAACCTTTTTCATGAATATGGAAACCATGAGGGCCAGGTGGCAGATCATGTAAATTGGTATTAATAACCAGCCCAGACGGGCTATCCAGTAATTCGACTGTTCCGACCTTATTACCGATACCTTGTGCGGTTACGGCATTAACCGTTACACGGTGACCTGTATGTTCCTCTATGGGCATGGGGCCTGTACAACCGGCCAAAAATATTGCACCCAGTGTTGCCATTGCACTTTGTTTGAATAGTGTTTTCATAACCAGAAGCATCCTGATGTTCTTATAATTGGCACCATTGAAACAAAGTAATCCATACAAGACCATGTGATTTAAGTATTGGAATGTATAGGTTTCTTAACTTAAGCTTGCCAACTTAATCAGGATGATGGGTTTCATTATCAAGATCATGGGCGAGCGTGGCTTTGGGCATCATCAAACCTTCTGTTTCATTGTTTTCATGCAGCCATTCACGCCAAATTGCCAGTAATACGGCCAAAATGACCGGACCTATAAATAATCCCACCATACCAAAGCTGGCCAGACCACCCAGTACCCCAAACATAATCAGCAGGAAGGGAATCTGGGTAGCGCCGGAAATCACCAATGGACGAATCACGTTATCTGCGGTGCTGACAATACACACGCCCCATACCATAACCCCAATCGCCTCAACGGTTTGTCCCTGAGAAAATAACCACAGCGAAACAGAAGTATAGGCAACCGGAGGTCCAAAAGGAACCAGTGCCAACAGGAAGGTGATAATGGTCAGTACCATTGGATTAGGCACACCGGCCACAAAATAGCTGATGCCTGCCAGAAACGATTGGGCAATGGCGGTCAGTCCTACACCATAGACCACGGCACGTGTGGTTTCAGAAATGGTCTCTAAATAATGATGAATACGCGGACCAATCACCATTTCCAGGGCTTTGCTGACCTGATTTAAAATGGTGTGACCATCACGGTAGAAGAAAAATAGCGACATCATGGCAAAGCAGAGCTTGATCATGTTTCTACTGACTTCGTTCAGTACTGCTTTACCATAATTTAAATGACCCTGAACCCATACAGACACTGACTGAACAATACTATTCGGGTCCTGATTAATTTCTCTTAAGGTACGTGAAATTTCTTTGCCAATAAAAGGCAGCTGTCGAACAAAGTCAGGCACATTCAGATGACCGGAAAAAACCTGTTTCTGTAATTCGTAATACAGATTTCGCCCTTCATGCTGCAACATGAAAATTGCAAAAATAATCGGTAAGCCCAGAACTAAAACCACAGAAAGAATCATCACTGTGGCACTCAGGGTAGGACGCTGTCCACACATGCGTAATACTGACTGATACAGCGGCCAGGTGACATAGGCAATAATTGCCGCCCAAACCACAGGTACAATAAAATATTTGAGCACATGAAAACTCAAATACATCAGGACAAAAAACAGTCCAAATAATAAAACCTTTTGTAATGTGGGCGCGTAATGTTGCACTGAATTCACTGACTATTCCTAAGTTCGGAGTTCATCTTAACCGAAAAAAAAGCTCCCGAGAACGAGAGCTGGTAAGTTGTGATGAATATTTATTGCACGTTTCTATACTCAAGCTTTCATGGTATCAATTGAATGCAATTAAAACCAGGCACTCGGATCATCAACAACCGCATTTAACAGTGGTTGCCATTGTTCTTGCATGGCCAAATAATTTTTTTGGGTTTTATCAAAAATACTGAGTCCATGCATGGCCAGCTGGGCATAGGCCGTTCGCTCGGAAATCCAGGCCACCGGTTGCTGTTCAATTTTCTGGAAAAAATCCTGTATATCTTTGGAACTGGCACTATTGGCTTTCATTCGATTAGCGAGCAGTAAAATCTGTACTTTCCCTTTGCGGATACGCTTAATCTCTTTTAAATGTTTCAGAAAACGGCGGGTACTTTCAATATCGAAGAAAGATGGCTGCAATGGAGTAATAATGGCATGGGCTTTACCAATCAACTGTTCGGCATGTTCGCCGGACAGCGCACCAGGGGCATCTACAATCAGATATTCGATATTTTTAGGCACATCACCAATCGATTTTTCCTGACGCCAGTCCAGACTTTGAATAGGTGCAGCATCTTCCGGGCGCTGTTTAAGCCACTGCAAGGCAGATTTCTGGTTATCGGCATCGGCAAGTGCCACTTTATAGCCTTTTTGTGCCAAAGCGGCAGCCAGATTAATTGCGGTAATAGTTTTCCCGCACCCCCCTTTTTGATTGGCAATTAAGATAGTTTTCATGACCCTGACGATTTTATTCTGCTCGGTCCTAGCATATCATTGTTTGAGATGCTGAATATGACTCGGGACAAAAGTCTTAAGCTATATGGGGCGGTAATTTTTGTGATTAGGGAATAATAATGTCCATTTGGATGGCAATGCTGATTGGCGCGTGTTTTGGCGTGGTGCTTACTACCATGATTTTGAGCAATACCCGTAATGGACGAGTCAAGGCAGAGTATGAACAGTACATTGCTGAATTGGAACTGGAACACCAACAGGCTTTGGCACAAGCACAAAAACGCAGTGTCAATACCAGTCGTGCGGTGCTCAAAGGCAAGATGGCAGAGCAGCTGGCACCGATTATGCCGCAGTTTCAGTACTTGCCCAGCGATGCAAAATTTCTGGGTGATCCGGTCGATTATGTGGTTTTCGATGGCTATACCGACTTGCGCGATGGTGAAGGAAGCCCGGAAGATATCGAGGTGGTGCTGATTGATATTAAAAGTGGCGGCGCACGTCTGACCAAGGGGCAACAGGCGATTGCCCAGGCCATACGGGAAGGGCGGGTACGTTTTGAAACGGTACGCATCGATTTTGATGATTAAAACGGCGATGTGTATGCAACGCCGTTAAATTCAGAATTTACTGTTTTTGCACACGGGCAAATAACATGCGCTGTGCAATTTTAGGAATACCCGCTGCATCCAGATAATGTTTTTCTTTAAAGCTGAAATGTGCATCCAGCAAAGCCTGTTCAATATTGCGATTCAGATGACAGCCATCTGCAAGGCGTTTTTGAACGGGTGTCAGCAGGTTTTGCAGATGTTGCAGTGTCGGGCGGTCAGATAGCACATGCTCGACCAAATGCAAGGTTCCGCCAGGCTTGAGTACGCGATGTAATTCTGCCAAGGCCTGACTTAGATGTTCAATACTGCACAGTGTCCAAGTACTGACGATATTGTCGATACTGTGATCTGCAAAAGGCAGCTTTTCTGCGCTGGCCTGAACATGCTGTACATGAATGGCACTTTCGTGCACGCGTTTAATCGCCAGCTGATAAATATCGGCATTGGGTTCCAGTGAGTAAAGCGTATCGACATTTTGATAAAAAGGCAGATTCACCCCGGTACCAAAACCAATTTCCAGCACTTCACCTGTAATAGGTAAGAGTATTTCGCGACGCAGATCCATAAGGCTAGGAGTTTGCATCACTTGATTGAGCAAATGCGGAAAAATGTGTTGCTGGTAAAATTTATAAATCATTGTCACTTAATTTTTCTTGCTTTATATCCCCTTAGTTTAACCAATATTCTGTTTAGTCCATAAGACAAAAAAGTGACTGAATATATCTATACTGTTACTAAGTCCATATAGTTATTTAAGCTTACTCATTTAAAATTAGTATAGAAATCAAGAAATTTGTTAGGGGCAGAAAAATGATTAGACCAGTATTATTCAGTACTTTGCTTGCAGCCAGTATGATGCAAATGAGTGCGAGTGCCTCTGTCGATCATAATATTGCAAAAGGTCTGGCGCCGGTATCTAAAGAACAGTCAATTAGAAAGCTGCAATCCTTTAAAGGCGATTTTCGTATTTTAGGTTCGAAAATTTATACCAGCGATGAGCAGGCCAAGTTCTCACCGATTGATTATGCCGTGAGTTGGGGATTGTTTGCCGAGCCTGAAATTGCACGACATATAACGGTGAACCAGTATGACCGCTATTTAAACTGGAAGATCGATCGCCTGCCGGTGCCTGTCGATCAAGCCATGCAGATGGTGTCGAATATGCACATCATTCCTGCCAATCCTCAAATTGCCAAACAGATTAAACATGTCAAACGTGGTGATCTGGTTCGTCTAAAAGGCGAGCTGGTAGAAATTAAAGACAAGAATCTGGTCTGGACGTCATCTTTAACTCCGACCGATACTGGTGATGGCGCGTGTGAATTATTCCGTGTCAGTTCCATTGAATGGATTGAACGAGTCAAAGGTTAATTCTCTGTTTAAAACAAGATAGGCAAAGAGCCAGTTCATGAAAATTTTAATGGCATGTTTGACTGCACTATTGGGCGTATCAGTGGTTGGTTGTAGCAGTATCAGTCCAACGGTAGATGGCAAAACCCATGTTTATTCGCTGAAGCAGCAATGTCCGACTTTGCTGGAAATGAATGTGGGACAAACGCTAGAACTTAGCTTGCCAGAGAATCCGACCACGGGTTATATCTGGCAAGTGGCCCAGCCGCAGCACATCTTAAAAGTTGAGGAAATTTATCAGCAAGATCAGGTGAAAAGTTCGCAGCCAATGGTGGGTGCAGGTGGACAAAAACTATTTAGATTTACTGCGCTACAACCGGGTGAAGAATGGATTCACGTGAAACATAGCCGTGCCTGGGAACAAAATCCGATTGATGAATGGCGTTGTCGGGTTAGGGTTTCTTGATTTAATTTTTTTAGATTTCTTTGGGAAAAGGAGGACTTATTGATTTTCTAAATCCCTCCCGACCTCCCTTTTTTAAAGGGAGGAGTAAAAAGCCCGTTTTATTAAAGCGGGCTTTTTATATTCTAAGATATATATAAGTAACTTATTTCGCTGTTAATGCCTGACCGTCAAACTGAATGCCATCCCAGCCATTTTGCATAAACTGGCGAATGTTTTGGTGATCTGTGGCTTCAGGGCTCGCCAATACCGCTGCATAATGTTCAGCAAACAGGCTTAAGGTCTGCGCCTGGTCCAGGCCATTGAGTTTGGCAAAAGAAAATACTTTAGCACTGCCTTGGTTTTCAGTCGCAGCATTGGCTTGTTTGCCATTTTGAAAAGCTGTTGCGGTGTGGTTATAGCGTGCATCAATGTATGTAATCACGTCTGCAAATTTGATTTCACCTGCTTGAAGCTGTGCCAATAAATCCTGAGCCATAATTTCCTCAATTCATAGAAAAAAGTTTAAAAACACCGCGACTATAACAATTTTTACCGCACTATTTCATTACTATTTCAGCTCATTTGTACGGTATAGTGCATGAAGTATTTATACAATTTTGATCTTTGATTCGATAAAAATGGAACAGATATGAATTGGCTACTGGTAGCTTTAGGGGGAGCGGTTGGTGCAAGTTTGCGTTATGGTGCAGGGGTGTTGTTATTTAAGCCAAGCAGTGGATTTCCGTGGACCACATGGTGGGTGAACCTCTGTGGCTGCCTGCTTGCCGGTATTTTCTTTGCCTATAGCCAGAAATTTCCAGTTTTGCAAAATGAAGCACGCCTGTTCTTGATGGTGGGCATTTTAGGTGGCTTTACCACTTTTTCCAGTTTTGGTCTGGAAACTTTTCAATTGCTCAAGCATGGTCAAATTGTACTGGCTTTAGGCTATGTCATTTCCAGTGTGATTGCAGGGGTGATGGTTTTAGCATGGGGTTTTTATCTGTTTCAATGGTTATTACACACCCGATAGCAGCTAGTTACTTTTAAAAAGAATATAAAAAGAAGCCCAAGCTGGAGGAGAGTGCTTGGGCTTTTCAAGTCTTAAGATTAGCGTTGAAATCTTAAAACAATATGAAGTTACTGTTAGCGTTTGAAACGCGCGAAACGTTTATTGAAACTTGCTACACGGCCTTCATTGCTGGTTTGACGCTGCTCACCGGTATAAAACGGATGAGAGGCACTGGAAATATCCAGAGTCACATAAGGATAAGTCTGGCCTTCATATTCACGTGTTTGGGTAGGCTTTAAAGTACTACCAATAATAAAATAGACATCAGCATTGGTGTCGTGGAACAGCACTTGTTGATAGTCTGGGTGGATATCTGGACGCATACCTTTCTCCATTGTATATTTTAACTATTTAGAAATGTTATAACATAACAAATAAATATTCAAATAAAACCCGGTGACAATTTGTTAACCGGGTTTTTCATTGGTTCATTAGACGCGAGGCGGTACCAGCTCTTCAAATACATCACTCAGATTATCATTCACTTTTAAATGAATTAAATTCCAGTAATGTCCAGAAACCGTGCGGTTGACCATCAAGGTATCAGGAGAGGGCTTAAACACATCCCAGTATTTTAACGACGGTTTGAGCAGCTCAATCCCATCATGATGGGCAGAGTTTTCGGCAAAATCGTAATGCGTGGTGAGAGGGCGCATCAACACTTCCAGCCACTGACGATACAGCTCTTCCGGGAACTTGCCTTGTGTGGTAAGAGAATGAAGATCATCCAGCTTCTGTTCCATTTCGGCAATATTACCTTCACGGGCAGCATTAATCAGGGTCTTGAAATTGGAGACAATTTCAATCGACAGTGTTTTGACACCGCCGTAATCGTAAATAATGACAGTACCATCTTCACGGAAGGCAAAATTGCCCGGATGCGGGTCACAGTGGAACCGTTTCAGATAGAAAATTTCCTGACCAATAGCACGGAATAAACGGCGTCCCAGTTCATTGCGAGTGTCTTGAGACCAGGTGTTGGCAGTTTCGATGCTTTCGCCCTGTTCCAGGCTTAAGGTTAAAATATGACGCGAAGAATAATCTTTATAAACCTGCGGGATAATAATCTTGCTGTCTAAAGTCTCATGGAAGGTACGTGCCACTTCCAGATTTTGTGCTTCGATCTGGTAATTCAGTTCGTTATCCAAACTTTCCTGAATTTCCTTAAATAAACGATCCTGCAATTTCCGGTCAATTTTCAGCACACCCATTAAACGCAAGGCCAGACGAACCTGTTTCAGGTCACTTTCGCAGGCTTCATCTACGCCCGGATATTGTACCTTGACCACCACCTGCTGACCGTTCGGCAAGATGGCTTTATGCACCTGACCAATCGAGGCTGCGGCAAAAGGCTGTTCATCAAAACTTCTAAAGATTTTCAGGAGGGGTTTACCCAATTCTTTTTCAACTTGCGCTTTGATTTCAGCAAAAGGCATCGCAGGGGCCTGACGCTGTAACTTGCTAATGGCACGGGCCACCTCTGGCGGAAAGATATCTTTATATTGTGAAGCAATTTGCCCCACTTTCATGACCGCACCTTTCATTTCGCCCAAGGTATCCGCAATCTGAAGACCTATATCCTGAAAAAGTTTACTGCGCGAGGCATTTTTTTGTTCTTCATCGGCATTAAAATTTTTAATCGAGTTTGACACGGTTTTAGTTGCAATGCTCGCCGTCATACCGGCAAGTTTCATAAAGCGACGACCGGGGGTCCTAGCCGTTTTTGCCATGCGATATTCCTCAGGATCATCATAGATAGGTTTTAATGATCATAGGCGTTAAACTGGATATTGCCTACTTTAAATTGTTAAAAGCTGCATTTTTACACTGAAATCATCACACTTAGAAGATTTTTAAGTAGATAAATTTCTGAATTATTTATTATTATTTTTATATTTGTTTTGTGGTAATCCCATTCCTTTTCATGGGAAAAGGAATGAGTCTATGACATTTTAATGGGTTTTCAGTCGATGGTTGATTCTATATAAACGGGTTAATAACAAGACACAGGCTACGGTTAAACCGACAATCAAACCGACCCAAACCCCAGCGGCCTGCATTTCGGTAAAGCGTGCCAAATAAACCCCAACCGGAAAGGCTACGACCCAGTAGGCAATCATGGTAATCCACATTGGACCTTTGGTGTCTTGCATACCGCGCAGGCAACCTGCGGCGCTGACTTGCCAGGCATCCATCAGCTGATAAGCCATGGCAAACAGCAGCAGATATAGCGCGACCTGAGTGACCTCATAGTCCGAGGTGTAAATCGCCACAATTTCTGGTCGGAAAAACCAGATTAGTGCCATGGTGGCGAAGGCAAAAACAGTGCCGGTGGCCAAACCTAAATATTGCACCTTATGCATCGCCTGCCAGTTTTTTTCCCCATAATACGTGCCCACCCGAATCGTTAGCGCAATCGCCAAAGACATCGGAATCATAAAGAGCTGCGAGGTCACGGACATGGCAATCTGGTGGGCGGCCACCAGGGTTTCGCCCAAAGGACTGAGCACAATGGCTGCAGTACTGAACAGGCTGACCTCAAAAAAGATAGCCAGGCCAATCGGAAGACCGAGTTTTAAAATGCGTTTAATCCATTCGGGATTAATTTTTTCAAATGCGGCAAAGGGCTGGGTTTTTTTATAGGCCGAGCCTTTAAATACATAGCTTGCCAGTGCAATGAACATCAGCCATTGCAGAATAGCGGTGGCAAAACCACAGCCGGCACTGCCCAGTTGAGGGATTGGACCCCAGCCATACATGAAAATAAAGTTAAGCGGAACCAGAACAATTAATGCCCCAAGGCTAATCGCGGTCACGGGACGTGGATGACCCAGTGCTTCTGAATAGCCACGCAGCGCTGCATACATGGTCACGGCAGGCATACCCAGGCCAATGGCATGCAGAAACAAACTGGCTTTAGGCAGCAAGACTTCTGGAACACCTAAAATAGGCAGGAGGAATGGCATGATCTGTAAAATTAGCGCAGCGATGATACCGAGAATCAGGGCGATCCACAGGGATTGCTGTGCAATGGTAGCAATTTTTTCCGGCGTACGTGCACCGTTGGCTTCGGCAACCAGTGGCGTGGTGGCAATCATGATGCCACTAAAAAGCAGCATGACAGGAATCCACAGACCTACCCCGACAGCAATTGCGGCCAGATCAACCGGCGAAAGATGTCCGGCCATAATGGTGTCAATCAGTCCCAAACCGGCCTGGGAAAATTGAGTGACCAAAATTGGAATCATCAAATGAAAGAGTTGTTTTAATTCATAACGGGTCGTTGTAACCGACGATACATGAGACACAAAAATTACTCATCATGTGCTTAGAATAATGAGGGTTAGCGTTGTAAAGTGAGAAGCACACCAATAAAAATCACTACGCCACCTAACAGGCGTTGCCAGTTAATGGGTGTTTTTTCTGTGCCTAGTAAACCAAAATGATCCAAAATCATTGAAGTGATGAGTTGACCAAAAATAATCAAACCGGACAGCGTTAAAAAACCGAGTTTGGGAGCAGCATAAATACTGAGACTAATCGCATACACGCCCAGAAATCCACCCAACCATAAATACCATGGAAGTTGCACAAGTGTAGCAAAACCTGGTTTTTCTACCGGCTGAAAAAACACCAATATGGCAAGCAGTATTGTACCAACCAAAAAAGATAAAAGGGCAGACTGTAAGGGTGAATTTAAATATTCTCTTAACTGGCTATTAAGGGCAGTTTGGATAGTGAGCGCGATACCAATCCCCAGTGTCAAAGGGATAAACAACAATAACTGAGCAGATATTTTCATCATTCTAACAAATTAATTCTTCTGTAGTTTTTCCTAGTGTACCGATATTCATTGTGAGATTTTATCAGTGTCCTGATGCAGTCATGTTAAAATATGCATCTTCCTTTACCCATTTTGAGCTTGTTCCTTGGCTGAATTAAATCCTGCACTGGTACCTTTATCTTTATACATTCACATGCCTTGGTGTGTGCGTAAGTGTCCATATTGTGACTTCAACTCGCATGCTGTCCCGGATGGAAAGCTGTCTTTAGATTTGGAGCAGGAATATTTACAGGCTTTGCTGGCAGACTTTAAAACCCAGCTTGATTTTGCCCAAGGCCGCCAGATTCATAGTGTCTTTATTGGTGGAGGGACGCCGTCACTGATTTCGGCCAAAGGTTATGAATGGCTATTTAGTCAGTTAAAAGCACTTATTCCATTTGAAGATGGCTGTGAAATTACCCTGGAAGCCAATCCGGGAACCGTCGAGCACGATCCTTTTGCCGGTTATTTAAAAGCAGGGATTAACCGTCTTTCCATTGGTGTGCAAAGTTTTAATACCGATCACCTGAAAAAATTAGGGCGTATTCACAGTAATGATGATGCAATCCATGCCATTCATTTGGCCCGTGAAGCCGGTTTTGAGCGTATCAATGTCGATTTGATGCATGGCTTGCCTGAGCAGACTTTAGAACAGGCTTTGCTTGATTTAAAACTGGCGGTAGAAAATGGCGCAACGCATGTGTCTTGGTATCAGCTGACCATTGAACCGAATACCGTATTTTTCCGTACCCAGCCGGTTTTACCGGTTGATGATCTGCTGGAAGATATTCAGGAGCAGGGCGAGGCGTATTTAAAAGCCAGGGGTTTTATCAATTATGAAGTATCGGCCTGGCGTAAAGAAAAACCCTCTGCACATAATTTAAATTACTGGCAGTTTGGGGATTATCTGGCGATTGGAGCAGGCGCGCATGGCAAAGTGACACGACCTGATGGAGTGTACCGTTTTCAGAAAACTCGTTTGCCGAAAGATTATTTGGCCAAAGTGCCTGCCGAGCATCTTCAGTTTAAACGTATTGAAGATGAAGATATGCCGTTTGAATTTATGATGAATGCACTGCGGTTAAATGAAGGCGTAGCAGCCCAACTGTATGCCGAGCGCACGGGTTTAGACCTGGCTCACTTAAACGAACTTTTAACTTCCTTACGTGCGAGAAAGCTCATGGTTGAAGATCGAAACCGTTTATCTTGTACCGAGCAAGGGCATGTGTTTTTAAACTCTGTGCTGGAAGAGTTTCTTTAATATTCAAATTTGATGTTGATGAAGTGATTTTATAAAGAGTGTGAGCCTAAACAAGCCTAGCTGATCAATGCTAGGCTTATTCAGAATACATGTTCAATAACAATATAGGGCTTCCTATGTTATTTCATCTTTGCAACGATTTGCTGAGCCATTTCCAAATGCTTGGCCACTGCAGTCCGGGTTTGTGTAAGCATGTTTTTTAATTCGGAATTTTTAGCATTCGGTATCAATTGCTTATCAATAGTCATCAGAACTTTACGATGTACTTCAACCTGACTCATCATATAGTCTTTATCAACTGTTGATGACTGATTCAGCTTGGTCACCATCTTATTGCTGTCATTTTGCAATGCAGTACTGATTGTACTCACTTGTGGTGTTAATTTTAGACGTTTTGCCAGGTCTTGGCCTTTTTTCTCATTGGCTGTATGGTCATTAATCATCATCTGAGCATACTTACGGGTTTCATCCATTTTTAGCTTCGGCATGGCAGTTTTTGACTGCATGATCTCACCATTATTGGCGGTGCTTACCACCTTGATCACTTGACTATTCGTTAAACGCTCATGAGCATCGTGCGACATTTGAGAGTGATTTTTGCCATCAGATTTAGACTCAGGTTCCATTGCCATACTTTGAGAGGCAGCAAAACTCAATACACTACTCACTGCCACACAGTGAATCATCTTCTTCATTGTAATCGCGTTCATATTGGCAACCTTTAAAGTTTGTTATTTAAATTTGCCTTTATAAGATAGGCTGCTTCGCTTAAAAGCAGTGTAAAAGTTCAGTAACTTTGTGAGATAAATATATAAAGTGATGATTGCTTTAAGCAAAGACAATAGGCTATTTGTTTATATATTGAACAACAACATGAGATAGAAAACCCCCTATCTGTGTAATGCACTAGCTGAATATGATGCGAATGAATAATTAGGTCGTACCCTTTAACCTTATGGTGATTACAGGGTAATTATAGGAAATTTATTAAATTAGAAATATTTAATCTACAGCTACTGAGCAGTCAATAAAAAAACGATAAGACCTAAAAAAGAGGGCTGCTTATGAATCTAAATAAAATTCTAAATGATTTAGGTATGAGATTAATTTTTATTTAATAAAAAGCCCAATTTTTAAAATTGGGCTTTTCAATATTAACGGTGTTTAGGCGGTAACTTGTAGTGTGGAACATTGTGATAATGTTTGTCTTTGTTAAAGAAACCTTTGTGGTCTTTTTTATCAAAGTGAACATTATGCTGAGGACCGTGATGCATGCCATGTTTAGGCGGCATAGGTTTTTTATTAAAATGATGCGGTGCTGACGGGTGATGTGGATCATAAGAGGGTGCCGCCATTACAGACATTGTCGCAGTGGTAGCAATAAGGCCGATCATAAGAGAAGAAATCAATTTTTTCATGGGGATGCTCATCATTTTTCAATGAGGTCATCATAGGTGGGGTTTGTGGAGATTTGGTGAATCTACCTAGGGGTCTCTTGTAAAACTGATAAATTATCTTATTGTGATACTTTAACTAAATGTTTTAATTGGAATAATTATTTATATATTTTCTATTTTAATCTTATTTGTAATAGTAAATGATTGTTTATTCAACTAATTTATTCATATATTCTTCATATTTTTTACAAAACTGGATCATAATTTGATAGTTATATTCTAAGTTTAAATAAATTAAATTTTCATTATTCGAGATAAGTTCTAAATAATTGGCTTTTGTGCAGCTGCTTCAATTATTTTTTATTCATCTATAGAAAGTTTTTTGAAAATATTCATTTTTTTAATTTGAGTTAATTTTCATTCGGTAAATACGGCCTAAGAATTGTCCATCCTTGCCTATGGCATATAACACATAGAGCTGACGGTTTTTTATATCTACCGTTAAGCCTTCAGGTTCCCAGTATTGTAGGCTGCGCTTGGACAAATTATTAAAATGACCGAGCGTGACATTATCCATTTTTTGAATCAGTTTGCCTGAGAAGTCATATACATAAATTCGTTTAGGTCCTTTATTTTTATTGCCACTTAACAGATAGACATAACTTCCATCGCAGCTCAAACCTTGAAATGCAGCTTTATCATGAGTGAAATCCGAAGCGATCGGCCATTCATCTTCATAGAAAAAACGAAGATCTGTTAATTTTTTCTCGCTAATCAGATCAAATTTAAAAATACGAATCACATTTGTGTGGTGATTATTGCCGCGTACCAGCAGATATTTTCCATCGGGGGTGAGGGTCGGCATGGTATTGGTAATCTTGCTGTATTGGTGATCAAATACCTGAATTAACTGAGTATTAGCGGGTTGAGAATTTGCTGCATATTGAAATTTTAGGATATACCAGCCTTTATTCGGAACGGCTGATCCAGCAGAAGCAAAAAGAAAGTCACTTTGCGGATCGACCGCAATGCCTTGATGACCAATAAGGGGAGAGGGTTTTTGCGCATCTAGCGCCGGCCATACATTCGCGTTGTGAAACTTAAATCTGTTGATCACGCCTTGTTCAGGATTGCCCTCGACATGCGTGCTATACAACAGATCTTGCTGCTGATCGATGGCGATACCTTGCACAATATATCGGTTCCCCAGCCCGGTCCTTAGCAGGGTAATGGGTTCGCCGGCATCGCCTAAATTGGCGGAATGGAATGAATTCCACTCCTGCTCAAGATGCTGGATATTTAAAGGCACAGTTGCACCTTTGGGTTTATAAAAGCGGCTTAGAAGTGAAAATAATTTTTTCATCTAAAAGGTGACCTTATGCTTTTTTATTATTTTATCCTTTTGAAAATCGGCGATGCATTGAGATTATTGTAGCGCATAAAAAAGAGCACCGCAGTGCTCTTTTATTTTGACTCAAGCCTTATAACTTAGTAGTCAAAGCTAAAGTGTTCAGGTGCTAAAGAAATCATGGTTTTCGATGGATTGACCATCGCTTCGGCATGACCTTGGGTACGCGGCAACAAACGTTCGAAGTAGAAATCTGCAACCTTGATTTTTGCTTTATAGAATTCAGGTGTTTCTGCGCCGTTACCTGCTTCCAGTTTCTCAGAAGCCACAGCCGCTTGTTGAGCCCAGTAATAGGCCATCATCGCATAACCCGAGAACATCAAGTAATCAACAGAAGCTGAAGAGACGATGTCGCGGTCTTTACGTGCTGCCAGCATGATGCGAACCGTTAAAGCGTTCCATTGTGCACAAATCTTGGTCAAGTCCCATGCAAAACGGCGCATGTATTTGTTACGTGCGTGACGACCGCAGAAACGCAAGATTTCAGCAGTATAGTCACGTACCACTTTGCCTTTAGAAGAAAGCAATACTTTACGGCCAATCAGGTCAAGTGCCTGAACACCGGTAGTACCTTCATACAGCGTAGCAATACGTGCATCACGGGCAATCTGTTCCATGCCATGCTCTTTAATATATCCATGACCACCGAACACTTGCATACCGTGGTTCGCCGCTTCAAGGCCCAGTTCAGTCAGGAAACCTTTCAAGATTGGGGTATAGAAACCCAGCTTGTCGTCATATTCTTCAAACTTCGCCTGGTCGCCTTGGGTCAGCGCATCGGTCATTTTGTCAGCAAGCTGTGCAGCATGATAAATCATGGCACGGCCACCTTCAGCAATGGCTTTTTGCGTGAGCAACATACGGCGCACGTCAGCATGGTGAATGATCGCATCTGCCACTTGCTCAGGATCTTTCTTGCCAGATAAAGCACGCATAGACATACGTTCTTTGGCATACGGCAATGCACCCTGGAAAGACAATTCCGCGTGAGCAATACCTTGTACAGCTGTACCAATACGCGCCGTATTCATAAAGGTAAACATGGCATGCAAGCCTTTGTGCTGTTCACCAATCAGGTAACCGGTCGCAGCATCAAAGTTGAGAACTGCAGTTGCTGAAGCGCGAATCCCCATTTTATGTTCGATTGAACCACAGGTCACAGGATTGCGTTCACCCACGCCACCATCTGCAGTCGGGATAAATTTAGGTACGATGAACAGCGAAATACCTTTGGTGCCTGCAGGTGCATCTGGAAGGCGGGCAAGCACGATATGAACGATATTTTCTGTTAAATCGTGTTCACCGGCAGAGATAAAGATTTTAGTCCCTGTAATGGCATAGGTACCATCTGCTTGCGGTTCAGCTTTGGTTTTCACTTGCCCCAAGTCTGTACCACATTGTGGTTCAGTTAAGCACATGGTGCCCGACCAGGTTCCGGCAGTTAAATGCGGCATGTAGGTATTTTTTTGTTCTTCAGTCCCGAACTGCATGATGGTATTCATACAGCCCATGCTCAAACCTGGATACATGGTGAATGACCAGTTCGCAGTACCCATCATTTCCGATTTGATCAGGTTAAGCGACATTGGCAAGCCTTGACCACCAAACTCTTCCGGATAAGACAGACCTTGCCAGCCGCCCTGCACGAATTGGTCATATGCTTCTTTAAAACCTTTTGGTGTTTTTACTTCACCATTTTCAAAATGGCAGCCTTCTTCATCACCAGATTGGTTAATCGGAGAAAGGACGTTTTCACAGAAATCTGCCGCACCTTCAAGAATCATATCTACAGTGTCAGCATCTGCTGCTTCACCATTTGAAAGACTTTTATAATGTGTCGGGTAATCAAGCACTTCGTTCATCAAGAACCGAATATCGTGCAAAGGGGCTTTATAAGCTGGCATATTGTTAATCCTAATTTAGAAATAGTATTGGATTATCAGAATCGATAATTTGATTATTCACATTGTTGATTAAAATACATTGATGATGCAGCCTGAGAGAAATGTCAGAAAGGCTAATTTAAAATATTATGGTTCAGTTTCAAGTTTAAATAATTATATGCTTTTGTACGATTTTTTGTGCATGCTACTTTCGGTTAATCTTATAAAAATATAATTAAATAAAAAGGTTATCATTATTTTTGACAGAAAGATAATGAATTTTCTATTTTGGTCAAAAGCAAGATCGATAAATGACAATGGATGTCATAAAATCCAATACTAAGCCATTTAAACCGATAAAAAATGAAAAGAAGCAGAGACTTACTTCTTTTCAATTACTGGATTAATACCACTTAAAGAAAATCTTTCAGCTCAGGCTTGACTCCGTTCCAGATTGAAAAAGATTCAATCGCTTGTCCAACCAGCATGCCATAACCTTCTGAAGTCGGAACACCGCGTAGCTTGGCTTGATCTAAAAAGCTTGATGGTTTGCCATAAGCCATTTCATAGGCATGCTTAAATTTTAGCGTTTCAGGTAAAACCAGAGCATCGCCCGTTAAACTTGCAGAAGTGGCATTAATGACGATGTCAAAATTGCCGGCCAGATCATTTAATGAAATGGCTTCGAGACTAGCTTGCGGCACAGCGGGCTTTAAATCGGCCACCAGTTGTTCTGCACGGGCTAAAGTGCGGTTGGCAATCACAATCTTTTTCACACCCGCCTGTACCAGCGGATAAATCACGCCACGGGTAGCACCGCCAGCACCGATAATTAACACTTCGCTATGGTCAAGCTGCCAGTCTAAGGCTTTAATGGCATCCACCAGTCCTTGCCCGTCAGTATTGTCGCCATAAAGTTTGCCATCTTGCATCCACAGGGTATTCACCGCCTTGGCAATTTTGGCACGCTCGGTTAATACAGAGCAGGCTGCAAAAGCCTGCTCCTTGAAAGGCACTGTTACATTCATGCCAATCCCGCCCTGAGCAAAGAATTGCTGGAGATCGGCTTCAAAGCCATCTAGCGGAGCCAGGCGTCTGCTATAGGTCAGGTCAATACCAGTTTTTTCGGCAAAAGCATGATGCAGTTCTGGAGAACGTGATTGTTCAATAGGATTGCCAATCACGGCAAATTGTTTGCTCATTTCGCAAGGTCCCTCGGCGGAAATGGCATTCAATATACGTGATTTTTCCCCCAGGCTAAAGCCAGTCAAGGGGGAAGATTAAAAAGAGGCAGGAGGGAAGGAGAAAATTATTTCTATTTAATTATGTTTAACGCTGGTCACTTTGAAGCAGTAATTTAAATTCTATTTAAGGATTACAAATTTCGTGAATAGTATCTTCAAGCCACATTGCTGCAGTAAACAACAGGGCAAAAGCTGCAAATATGGTAAAGGTAATCGACAAGCTATCCGCAAGGGTATTGTGAGACAGTAAAGTGGTGGTGATTGAACAAACAATCATGGTCAAAATACACCAAAATAGAATGACTTTGTGGTTTAGAATGGTATTAAACATAGTTATCTCTCTTAAGCATGAATTGTTTTATTTGGGCATGCTTTTAACATTGTGATCTTAAATTGAATGATTCAGTCTAAACGATTTTACAGTGACTAAAGAGACTAGTGCTGTAAGTAAATATGTCAAAGTTATGCATATTGCTGGAATAGCAAACTATTTTTCTGAACCAATGTTCTGAACCAAGCCAAGATTTATTGAATAGGGATAAAAGTTAAAAGCAGGTTGTTTATCACAGCATCAAGTCAATTAAAAAATCCCTTTCCGGTCAGGGTAAAGGGATTCAATATTTTGAGCTGTGTTTTGAATTATGCTTTAAGCTCGGTCAGCCAGTCGTGCGGTTTTAAATAATAGTCGGTTAAACGTTTTTCGGGCGAATTTTCATCCCACTCAGGACGATACGACCAGGCTGCAAGCGGTGGCATACTGACTAAAATGGATTCAATCCGGCCACCGGTTTGCAGGCCAAACAGCGTGCCGCGGTCATAGACCAGATTGTATTCCACATAACGACCACGGCGATACAGCTGGAAGTCACGCTGCGCTTCAGTATAGGCTTTATCCTGATTGCGCTGAAAAATAGGTAAAATAGCCTCTAAATAGCCGTTACCTACTGCTTGCATATACTCAAAGCAGGTTTCAAAATCCCACTGGTTTAGATCATCAAAAAATAAGCCTCCAATCCCGCGCTGCTCGTCACGATGCTTTAAATAGAAATAATCATCACACCATTTTTTGTGTTCTGCATACAGCGTATCGCCAAATGGTGCGCATAGATCATGGGCCTTTTGATGCCAAGCCAACACATCCTCATCACTCGGATAAAAGGGCGTCAGGTCGAAGCCACCACCGAACCACCAGATGGGATCCTGGCCTTCTTTTTCCGCCACAAATAAACGAACGTTGGCATGTGAAGTCGGCACATTGGGATTTTTCGGATGAATCACCAGCGACACGCCCATAGCCTGAGCCTTGGCACCGGCAATTTGCGGATGGCGCTCTGTGGCAGAAGCCGGGAGTTTGGAAATGTTGATGTGAGAGAACATCACCCCGCCTTTTTCAATCACGCTGCCGTTTTGCAAGACCCGTGAACGGCCACCACCGCCTTCAGGACGCTGCCAATCATCAATTTCAAATTGAGCTGTGCCGCCACCGTATTGTTCTTGTTGTTCAAGTGCCAAGCAAATACGACTTTGCAGATCAAGCAGGAATTCGCGAACGCGTTGAATATCGGCAGATGTAGGATGCTGCATCAAAGCCCTCATAGAGGAAAACAAAACTGAAATACATCAAAGCATAAAAACCGCAAAAAATTAAGCTGTATTTAGCAATCATCAAAACCGGGAAAATGGTTTAAAAGGCTGAAAACTCAGTGAAATCCGACCATTCTGCTAGGTTGAAATCTTTAGCGATGCTCAGCACAATGCTTAAAACAGCTCAAAACCTTGAGCGAATCTGTTTAGGGTGAGGTACCTCAAGCATGTCCATTCAAGTGAATTCACTGATTCAGAAATACAATGTACCCGGACCGCGTTATACCAGTTATCCAACGGTGCCGTATTGGGAAGCCGAGCCATTTTCGCCTGATCTGTGGAAACAGACCTTAAAGCGTTCCTTTGATGAATCCAACCCAAGCGAAGGCATCAGTCTGTATATTCATCTGCCATTTTGTGAAAGCCTGTGTACTTTCTGCGGTTGTCATAAAAAAGTGACCAAAAAACATGAAATGGAGCAGCCTTATATTCAGGCGGTGCTCAAAGAATGGTCTTTATATTGTGAGCTGTTAGCCACAAAACCGAAAATTAAAGAAATTCATTTAGGCGGGGGCACACCGACCTTCTTTTCAGTTGAGCATTTACAACAGTTAATTCAGGGCATTTTAGCCAAAGCGGAAGTTGCTGCTGAGCATGAATTCAGTTTTGAAGGACATCCTAACAATACCACCCGTGAACATCTGCAAGCCTTATATGATCTGGGCTTTCGTCGGGTCAGTTACGGAGTTCAGGATTACAATGAAACGGTGCAAAAAGCCATTCACCGTATTCAGCCTTTTGAACATGTACAGCGTGTAACGGAATGGGCGCGTGCAATTGGTTATACTTCCATTTCACATGATCTGGTATTTGGTTTGCCGTTTCAGAATCTGCAAGATGTGCTGAATACTATTGATCAGACCAGCAGTTTAATGCCAGACCGTTTGGCATTTTATAGCTATGCGCATGTGCCGTGGATCAAGGGCAATGGCCAACGAGGTTTTAAAGATCATGATGTACCTAAAGATGAGCTCAAGCGCCAGCTTTATGAGGAAGGCAAGAAGCAGCTTCTTGGTCATGGCTACCATGAAATTGGCATGGATCATTTTGCCTTAGCTCAGGACAGCATGTATCAGTCTTTTCAGGCAGGCACCTTGCACCGTAATTTTATGGGTTACACCTCGTCTAAAACACAGCTGATGATTGGCTTGGGAATTTCTTCGATTAGCGACAGCTGGTACAGCTTTGCGCAAAATGAAAAGAAACTGGAAGATTATTATGCGCGTCTGGAGCTGGATGAAATTCCGGTGGTTAAAGGTCATGTGCTGAGTACAGAAGATTTAATCATCCGCAAACATATCCTGAATTTGATGTGTACATTCAGCACCAGCTGGCAATCGACGGCCATGCAATTTCCAGAATTGTCCGAGGTTTTGTTGCAACTTGAAGAAATGCAGCAGGATCAATTGCTACAGATGGATGAGCAGGGCATAACGGTGACGGAAAAAGGTAAACCTTTTGTGCGTAATATCTGTATGGCTTTTGATTTGCGCTTAAAACGCCGTATGCCGGAGAATCGGATTTTTTCAATGACGATTTAATCTTATTTAATCCCTGCAAACCTTCCTTTTTAAAGAAGATCACTCCCTCCTTGAGTAAAGGAGGGTCGGGGGTAGATTTGTATTAAAGTCGGGGGGGATTTATAAAATAAGTAGGATTTAAAAATCGCCTTTCTTATACATATGCGCCATGCGTTCATGTTTGGTTTTTAAATACTGGGCATTAAACGGATTTAAGCCGACGGTCAAAGGCACACGGTCAACCACATCAATTCCCAGCTCTTGTAGCGCCTGAATTTTTGAAGGATTATTGGTTACCAGTTTGACCTGTTTCACCTGCAAATGGTCGAGCATGATGGTACACATGTCATAACGTCGTGCATCGGCTGGCAGATCCAGCATCAAGTTGGCATCAACAGTATCATGTCCCTGATCTTGCAGGGCATAAGCACGAATTTTATTGGTCAGTCCAATACCGCGGCCTTCCTGACGTAAATACAGAATCACGCCCTGACCGACTTCATTGATTAATTTTTGCGTAGCTTGAAGCTGTGGACCGCAATCGCATTTCAGTGAGGCAAAAGCATCACCGGTTAAACATTCAGAATGAATCCGCACCAATACCGGTTCAGTCGGGGGAGTGTCTAAGCCTTTAGAAAGAGCTACATGTTCTTCACCTGTGTTAGGGTCTTGAAATACCGTGATTTTAAATTCACCAAAAGCGGTTGGTAATCTTGAAGTCGCGACAAACTCTATAGGCACTGCTTAACTCGTTAAATAGTTCATTAATTGGCTAAAGTATAGCTGAATGCTTGGACATTAGTTGAATTGTAAAGATGAATTTATGCAGAAGATTTTCTTTTTTGTATAAAGCGAACGATAATGGTTGATAAATAGTAAGATTATTCAGGATAATCTCGCTCATGAACAAACACCCAGTATAGAGATTTGCCTCTAAACTGCATCGCTAGAAATGTGGCTGATTTAAAGGTGATACAATTCGATCATTATGCTCGAATAAACCCATTTACCTAGCTTAGGATTTGCCAGGCTTTAGAAGGCTTTGCCATTTATGTTGTATACAGAAATACCGACTCAGCGCCCTGTAACTCCGTTGCTGGATGCGATTGATCATCCTCAACAATTACGATTGCTCGAGCGTAGCCAATTAGAACAAGTGGCGGATGAGTTACGTCAGTACATTTTGTATGCAGCAGGACAAAGCGGTGGGCATTTTGGTGCCAATCTGGGGGTAATCGAACTCACTGTGGCCTTGCACTACTGTTTTAATACCCCACATGATCGTTTAATTTGGGATGTCGGCCATCAGGCCTATCCGCATAAAGCCTTGACCGGTCGCCGTGAACAGTTGACCAGCATTCGTGCCAAAGATGGCTTGGCTGCCTTTCCGGCACGTGAAGAATCTGAATTTGATACTTTTGGGGTAGGGCACTCGTCTACGGCAATTTCTGCCGGACTAGGCATGTCGCTGGCACGCCGTTACCAGAAAGACCCATGTGAAGTAGTGTCAATTATTGGTGATGGTGCCATGACCGCGGGTATGGCCTTTGAAGCCATGAATGATGCGGTAGCACATCAGGCTGATCTGATGGTGGTGCTGAACGATAATGATATGTCGATTTCTTGCAGTACTGGTGGTTTTGCTAAGCATTTAGCCGCAATTTGGGAGCGTGGCGAATTTATCAACGTGACGGAAGAGGGAGAGGCTTATGTACAGCCGCATCCGGAGTGGCTATATAACTCGCGTTTGCACAGTGCAGCAACCGATGCAGCAGACAACCTGTTTAAAGCCATTGGCTTTGACTATTTTGGTCCTTATGACGGTCACGATGTTAAACAGCTGGTGCATGTCTTTAATGCGCTGAAAAAGCGTAAAGGCCCCCGCCTGATTCATATCTATACCAAGAAAGGCAAAGGCTTTGCGCCAGCGGAAGCAGATCAAATTAAATATCATGCGATTAGTAAAATAAATTCCGTATCAACCGTGAGTGCAGCGCCGAAATATTCCGATGTCTTTGGGCAATGGCTCTGTGATGAAGCTGCACAAGATGAACGCTTGCTGGCGATTACTCCGGCCATGTGCGAAGGTTCGGGCATGGTGCAGTTTGCCAAACAGTTCCCGGAACGTTTCTTTGATGTGGCAATTGCCGAACAGCATGCCGTGACATTAGCCGCCGGGATGGCCTGTGAAGGCTTAAAACCGGTGGTGGCGATCTATTCGACCTTCCTGCAACGCGGTTATGACCAGCTGATTCATGACGTGGCTTTACAAAATCTGGATGTTACTTTTGGTATTGATCGTGCAGGGCTAGTGGGTGAAGATGGCCCGACCCATGCCGGTGCCTATGACTACGCCTTTATGCGTACTGTACCGAATATGGTGATTATGGCGCCTAAAGACGAAAATGAATGTCGTCAGATGTTGCATACCGCTTATTTATACAATGGTCCTGCGGCGGTGCGTTATCCACGTGGTAATGGTATCGGTGTTGAAATTGAGCAGCAATTATCGGCTTTGGAGATTGGTAAGGCAGAAATTGTAGCCAGTTTTAATGAACATCAGGATGAACAGATCAGCATTCTGGCATTCGGTAGCCGTGTTACTGCTGCAATTGAAGCAGCACAGGCACTCGCAATAGCCCATGATGTGGGCGTGCGTGTCGTGAATATGCGCTTTGTCAAACCGCTGGATGAGCAGATCATTGAACAACTTGCAGCGACCACCAGTTTATTTGTCACTGTTGAAGAACATGCGGTAATGGCGGGGGCAGGCAGTGCGGTAAACGAGTATTTAGCGCTGGCACAAATTGTTAAACCGATCTTGAATTTGGGTCTGGCGGATGTGTTTATGCCTCAGGCATCACATGCACAAATGTTGCAACAGGCCGGGCTAGATGCCAAAGGCATTGAAAAATCAGTTGAATTGTCCTGGTTAAAGCTTGTGCAATCAGTGTCCTGATCAGTTTAAAAATTTTAGAAACATTTTTTCCCTAAAAGCCCTCATATTTGCTAAAATATGAGGGCTTTTATGCATTATTCTTTATCAGTATCTTCAAATTTGTAGTGGGTGTTCAATGGAACCTATGGTGGTTATGGCTGCGCGTGCGGCTCAATTAGTTGGTCAAGAGCTTTTAAAAGCGCATCAAAATCGTCATAAACTCGATCTACAAGTCGAAGAAAAAGGGATTGATGGTCCGGTAACGCGTGTAGACCGTTATTTGGAACAGTTGACTATCGATACTCTACGTAAAAGCTATAAAAACCACAGCTTCCTTGGTGAAGAGTTTGGTCTGCAAGAAGGTAAAGGTCACGACGCTGACTGGTGTTGGGTGATCGACCCGCTGGATGGGACTTTAAACTTCATTAACGGCTTCCCGCATTTCTGTATTTCTATTGCTGTTCAGCATAAAGGTGTGACTCAACACGGTGTTATTTATGACCCTGTGAAAGACGAGTTATTCTCTGCAAGTCGTGGTCGCGGTGCAATGTTGAACCAACGCCGTATTCGCGTAAATGTTAAAGACAGCCTGCAAAATACTTTCCTTGCCGTAGGTCATGCTTACCGTGCCAAACGTAATGGTGAAGTGATTTCTTATGCAAAAAACCATTTCGATTCATTATTAAACGTGACTGAAGCTGGCGCGCAATACCGTCGTGCAGGTTCTGCTGCATTAGACTTGGCTTATGTGGCTGCCGGTCGTCTGGACGGTTATTTTGAACTTGGTTTGAAGCCTTGGGATATTGCAGCTGGTGAGCTCATCGTGAAAGAAGCGGGTGGTACTGTAGTGGATGCACGTGGTGGTACCGATTCTATGGAAAATGGTCAAGTACTTGCTTGCTCTATGAAAATGCTCAAACCTTTAATGCAAGCTGTTGTTCCAGCTTGGGGTGACGCAGCGAAGTAAGATCGATTAAATCGAGTGATATGACAAAAAAAGCTCTCCTTGCGAGGGCTTTTTTTATTTTTGAATTAAATTCGTAATTTACTAAAAATACCGGTGGGCGCATATTTGCATGCATTTTCTTTGGCATAAAAGGGTTACAATATTGATTGTTTGAAAATTAAACAAAATTGAGTTGTAAAATAGGCTGTTACTGAAAAAAACCGTATTTAAGCGTAATTTGATCGAAAAAAATGATTACTTTTTTAAACCATTCTGTTATTATGCCGCCACGCACTTAAATTTCCGTTCTTTACCTGAACATTATCTTCTAATCATTGTATGCGCGTCCTGTCCATAGAGAGGACATATCCTTCGCGCCCCAATCGCTTAAGCGATTCCTTCAGGTTTGCGGCCGTAATCATATACGTGCGTTATATCCACATCGTCGTTATTCGGATCGCTGCTGAATCCTTATTTTTTCAGCTCTAATTGCTGTGCCGCTTTTTGCCGATGTCCATATTGTAATTTATTAAATGGAGCACCCATTTCAGGGTGAATACTCTCTATGAGCAAAACTTTTGCTGATTTTTCCCTCGATGAGTCATTAACACAGGCTCTTGAAGGTTTAGGTTTTACTACGCCAACTCCTGTACAAGAACAAGCGATTCCAGCTGCACTTGAAGGCAAAGACCTTTTAGTATCAAGCCAAACTGGTTCTGGTAAAACTGCTGCATTCTTGCTTCCAACATTGAATGCCCTTGCAAATCAAGAAACTTTCGTACCGTTCAAAGAACGTATGAAAGCAGTGACTCAACCTTCTATTTTAGTGATTTCTCCTACTCGTGAGCTAGCACAACAAGTATGTCAAGATGCGATTGCATTGGTTCGTCATATGAAAGGTGTACGCGTTGCTGCGATCATGGGCGGTATGCCTTTTGGTAAACAAATCCAGCAGTTAAAAGGTGCGCAAGTTGTTGTTGCGACTCCAGGTCGTTTACTTGACTTGGTGAACCGTCGTCAAATTAAATTGGATAAAGTTGATTCGTTAATTGTCGATGAAGCTGACCGTATGCTTGACCTAGGTTTCTCTGAAGATTTAGAAGCAATTGGTGATTTGGCTGCAAACCGTAAGCAAACACTTATGTTCTCTGCGACTTTTGCACCGCGTATCATTACGCTTGCTGAACGCATGATGAATGATCCAATGCGTATTTCGATCGAAACTGGTCATTCAACTAACACTGACATCACTCAGACTTTGCACTGGACTGATGGCTTTGAACACAAGAAAAAATTATTGACTCACTGGTTAAACGAAGAAGACGTTGATCAAGCAGTGGTATTTGCGTCAACTCAAGAAGACACAGATATGTTGGCTGAAGAACTTGCTGAAGCAGGTTTATCAGTTGTAGCACTTCATGGTGCTATGCCACAAACGGTTCGTAACCGTCGTTTACGTAGCATCCGTGAAGGTCGCGCTAAGATTCTGGTTGCAACTGACGTTGCAGCGCGTGGTCTTGACGTACCAACAATTTCTCACGTAATCAACTTTGGTCTTCCAATGAAGAACGAAGATTATGTACACCGTATTGGTCGTACAGGTCGTGCTGGTCGTACAGGTAAAGCAATTACCCTTGCAACTTACCGTGAACGCGGCAAGATCCGTGCTTTAGAGGACTTCTTGGAAGCGCGTTTAAACGTTTCTGAAATTGAAGGTCTTGAGCCATCTCCACCTCCTGCACGTGGTAGCCGTGATGGCGCTGGTCGCGGTCGTGGCCGTGACGGCGGTCGTCGTGATGGCGGTCGTGGTGGTTTCGGCGGCGGTCGTCGTTTTGAAGGCGAAAGCAACTTCAAACGTCGTGAAGGCGGTGATGATCGTCCACGTCGCAGCTATGATGACAAACCACGTGGTGAACGTCCTGCGTTCGGTGGTGAAGATCGTCCACGTCGTGATTTCGGTGATCGTCCACAACGTCGTGAAGGCGGTTTTGGTGATCGTCCACAACGTTCTTTCGATGATCGTCCAAAGCGTGATTTTGGTGATCGTCCAGCGCCACGTCGCGAAGGCGGTTTCGGTGATCGTCCACAACGTTCTTTTGATGATCGTCCAAAACGTGATTTTGGTGACCGTCCAGCGCCACGTCGTGAAGGTGGTTTCGGTGATCGTCCACAACGTTCGTTTGGTGACAAACCACGTTCGAATGATGACAACCGTGGTAACCGCGTAGACTATAAACCAGCTCGTGAAGGTGGTGATCGTCCACGTCGCGAATTCAATGGTGACCGTCCACAACGTAGCTTTGGTGATCGTCCACAGCGTTCGTTTGGTGATGACCGTCCTAAGCGTACTTTTGGTGAAGATCGTCCTAAACGCAGTTTTGGTGAAGATCGCCCACGTCGTAAATTTAACGACTAATAACGTTAGATTTGGATAGTAAAAAACCGGTGGAAACACCGGTTTTTTTATGGGATTAATCTTTGATCTTATCGAATAAAAATGTATACTAAGTCATATTTTATTTTAATTCTGTTAAGTATGAATAATGAATCTCATCATTATGTCTGGAATTTTAATCAAGAGGTGATTATGCCTTATATTGGTTTGATTTTATTACTCGGCAATATTGCGTACTATATTTATAATTCTTTTCTGTAATACAGTATCCTGTTTGTTAAAATAATTGCACGAAAATTAAAAAATTAAAAATTATGGTAAAGCGGTTGCTTTTTCTCTAAAGGTAACATTTTAAACCTGAATCCTTTATAGTATGCATGCTGAAAAAATGTAGGAAAACGCTCAGCTATGAATAATCCAGTATCCCCGAAATCTCAATCCCTGATCGAGATTAAAAATCTGAGCTTTAAACGAGGGGAACGTATCATTTATGACAATGTCAATTTAACCATTCGTCGTGGTCAAATCACTGCCATTATGGGACCTTCCGGCACAGGCAAAACTACTTTGCTGCGCCTGATTGGCGGGCAGCTTATTCCAGATCAAGGCCAGGTTTTGCTGGATGGCAAAGATATTGCGCGCATGTCACGTGCTGAGCTGTTTGCCGCACGAGCACGTATGGGCATGCTATTTCAAAGTGGTGCTTTGTTTACCGATATGACCACCTATGAAAATGTGGCGTTTCCACTTCGTGCGCATACCCAATTACCGGAACACCTGATTGCTGAAATTGTGGCATTAAAGCTAGAATCGGTGGGTTTACGTGGGGCTGAACAGTTGATGCCTACAGAATTGTCCGGCGGTATGAACCGTCGTGTGGCTTTGGCCCGTGCAATTGCACTGGATCCGGAACTGATTATGTATGACGAGCCATTTGCAGGTCAGGACCCGATTGTGATGGGGGTATTAACCCGTTTAATCCGTTCCCTGCGTGAAGCTTTGGATTTAACTACGATTATTGTCTCACATGATGTTGCGGAAACATTATCGATTGCGGACTACATTTATGTCGTGGCTGAAGGCAAAGTTCAGGGCGAGGGTACACCGGCTGAACTTAAACAGCATGCTTCGCCTTTTGTCCGTCAATTTCTGACCGGCGCACTTGAAGGTCCGGTTGACTATCAGTTTAGCCATCAAGCTTATTTAAGTGATGAGGTGCGTTCATGAATGCCATTGCCTTATTAGGTAGACGCGTTATTGAACGTGTACGTGGTATAGGTGTAGCAACCCAGATGTTGCTGCAAATTCTATTTTCGATGCCATCTAAAGGTGGTTTTCAGCGCTTTATTTACCAAATCTATCGTGTCGGAGTGATGTCATTATTAATCATCTCGGTTTCTGGTTTATTTATTGGTTTGGTGTTGGGCCTGCAAGGTTATTCCATTTTGGTCAATGTCGGCTCTGAAGCGATGTTGGGAACCATGGTTTCGCTGACTTTATTGCGTGAATTGGCTCCTGTGGTTGCAGCGCTGTTATTTGCCGGGCGTGCCGGTTCTGCATTGACCGCCGAAATTGGTCTAATGAAAGCGACAGAGCAGCTTTCCAGTATGGAAATGATTGGGGTTGATCCGCTCAAGCGCATTGTTTCGCCTCGTTTATGGGCCGGTATTGTCAGTTTGCCAATGCTTACCGTGGTTTTTGCGGCCATTGGTATTTTGGGCGGTAAAATGGTCGGGGTTGATTTCCTGGGTGTGGATGAAGGTTCTTACTGGAGTGGCATGCAAAGCAGTGTGCAATTCTATAAAGACATCTTTAATGGCACCATTATCAAGAGTTTTGTTTTTGCATTAATTTGCACATGGATTGCGGTATATCAGGGTTATGCTTGTGTGCCTACATCAGAAGGGATTGCAACATCTACAACACGTACCGTGGTGTATTCGTCGCTATGTGTTTTAGGTTTTGATTTCGTGTTGACTGCGGTCATGTTCGGAGGTGTTTAATGAAATCACGTACTAGTGAGCTGGCCGTAGGCATTTTTGTCATTATCTTTGGGGTAGCATTATTTTTCCTGGCCATGAAAGTGAGCGGTCTGGTGGGAACGAACCTGCGAGACAGCTATAACATGACAGCAAGTTTTGATAACGTGAACGGCCTGAAACCGCGCGCTAAAGTGACCATGAGTGGTGTTACCATCGGTCGTGTTACCGATATTACCCTTGATCCGGTATCACGCTTGGCAACGGTACATTTTGACTTGGATGGCAAGTTAACTTCTTTCAATACAGAGCAGCTGAAAAAGGTGAAAGCCAATGCGCTGGAAGAGTTGCGCTATAGCACAGAATACAGCGAAGCAGATCCTGCTAAACAAAAAGAAATGGAAAAGCAACTTGCTGATAACATGAACTCCATCACCAGTATCGATGAAGATGCTTACATTATGGTTGCGACCAATGGTTTATTGGGTGAAAAATATTTGAAAGTGGTGCCAGGTGGTGGCCTGAACTATATCAAACGTGGTGAAAGCATTCCTAATACCCAAGGCACCATGGATCTTGAAGATCTGATTAGTAAATTTATTACTGGCGGTGCGGGCAAGTCATCAGCTAAAGCGGCGGAAGAAAAAACATCAACTGAATCAACAGAAGATGCACAACCTTCATTTGTTGAATAATTTTGAGGAGAATTTAATGAATACCTTACTTAAACATACACTTGGCATAAGTGTTTTATCAACAATGATGGCGAGTACTGCATTTGCACAACCAACTCAAACGCCTCCAGCTTTTGTAAAAAAAGTGGCGGATGGTCTGATTAGCCGTTTAAAAGCAGATAATTCAAAATTGCAAAACAACCCGGCTGCGGTGAAAGCCATTGTGCGTCAAAACCTTGACCCTTATATTGATTCGCAAGCCTTTACTCGTCTGGTGATGGGAACTTATGCAACCAATCAGTACAGTACTGCTGCTCAGCGTGCGCAGTTTGAACGTAATTTCCGTGAAACTTTAATCGAAAATTACGGTACAGCTTTTGCTAAATATACCAACCAGAGTTATAGCCTGCGTCCATATAAAGAAACCAATAGCAAAAATCCTGTAGTCACGATTGATTTCAACAATAAAGGTGAAAAGATTCCAGTCTCTTTCCAGTTGGTGGATAAAGGCAATCAATGGAAAGTACGCAATATCAATGTCTCTGGCATTGATTTAGGGTTACAGTTCCGTAATCAGTTTGCTGCAACGGTAAAACGTAATGGTGGCAATATCGATAAAGCCATTGCGAACTTTGAGCCAGATGCATCTGTAGATAAAAAATAACTGAGCAGGATGGTGTCGTGATTCAATTCATTGATCAGGAATTGCAGGTTTCTGGAAAAATAGATTATGCCAATGCAGAGGCCTATTACCAGCAAGGTTTGAAACTGATTCAATCTCAGAATCAGTTTCCCGTGGTGGTCAATCTGGCACAGCTGGAACAAGGCAGTACCTTGGCTTTGGCAGTCTTGGTGCGCTGGTTACGCCAGACACCGAAAGCTCAAGGCCTGCAATTTAAAGCGGTTCCTGAGAAAATGATGAAAATCATTCAGGCCTGTCATTTGCAAGATGATCTGCAATTGATTGCCTGAACACATAAAAAAGCACCGTAAGGTGCTTTTTTATTGTCTGCAAATAGGTATTTATCAAATCCGGAGCGTTTCTTGCACTTCGCTTTGAAGCAGTGCTTCAAAGTTTGCTCAAATCCATTTCTTCCAGCGGAAATAGGCCAGTGGTCCAATCAAGAAGGCGAGCAAAATAATACTGACCAAAATAAAACTGGTCGCGCCTTTGGCGAAAGGTAATACATCGGTATTCATACCATAGACACTGGCCACCAGCATCGGTGGCGCAAGCATGCTTGGCAGAATCGAGAATCGACGGATGGTATCGTTCTGTTCGGTATTAATGAATCCGGAGGTGGTATCCAGCAAGAATCGAACCTTCTGGAATAAGAACGCATCATGTTCTACTAAAGACCGAACATCTTCACTCAGTTCTCGAATATCGGCATCGTAAATATGACTGCCTAATGCACGTGGACGAGAAAGGAAAGTCAGGACACGACGCAAATCGATTAAACACAACTGTGCTTTTCCAAGCATGTCTTCTAATTGTGCCAGCCGGGTAATCATGTCATCCAGATCGAGAATCTGTTCACGATGGCGGTTGTTCAGCACTTCTGTGGAGTATTTTTCCAGGTCTTTGTGGATATCTTCCAGAATATCCGCAAGCTCATCCAGTTTGGCTTCCAGCAAGCCAAGTAAAACCCAGGTCGGGTCCTTGTAATCAATTTCGTAATCATTACGACGTGCACGGGCACGAAAGGCACGAAAGGCCACCAGCTTTTCACCACGTAGGGTAAACAGGTGTTCTTTGTGCAGAATAAAGGCCACCGTTTGCACCGTGGCTAAAATACTTGAATCTTCGTCGCTTTCACCATCAACCTGAAAGTTTTTATTTTTGGTTAAAAAGTAGGTGCTGATATGTAAAATACCGTCATCATCACGGTAAAATCGTGCCGATGAAGAAATGTCTTCTAAAGATTTTAGCGTGGGTAAATTTTGCTCATAGGCATCCAAGACCCATTGTTGTTCTTCTTGTGAGGGAGCAATCAAGTCAATCCACACTAAATCCTGATGCAGATCAAAACCGCCATTAATAGTGGCATCTTCCAAACTACCGCGCTCTGTGGCGTAAAAGGCTTCAAGCATGCTGTCTTTTCTCCCTTGCGCAGTATGGGTTAATTGATGGGTGTATTTTAGACAAGGAATTCAATAAAAACACTGATTCAATCGCTTTTTTATTAAAAAATCTCCTGAAAATTTACTTTATTATTATGACATCAGTAAAACATGGTGAAAAAATGACGAAATCAATCGCAATTTTTTGTGGCTCTGCCGTTGGTACAGATTCCATTTTTTTAGATACCGCGCAAAAAATGGGACAAACCATTGCCCAGCAAGGTAAAACGCTGGTCTATGGCGGTGGACGTTCCGGCTTGATGGGGGTAGTGGCAGACAGTGCCTTGCAGGCGGGTGGCAAAGTCATTGGCGTGATTCCAAATGCCTTGGTCGATCGTGAGCTGGCTCATCCGCATTTAACCGAATTGCATGTGGTAAGCAATATGCATGAACGTAAAACCAAAATGTCGGAACTTTCCGATGCCTTTATTGCCATGCCAGGTGGTGCAGGGACGCTGGAAGAAATTTTTGAGCAATGGACCTGGGCACAACTGGGCATCCATTTAAAACCGTGTGCCTTTTTAAATGTGGCCGGTTTTTATGATGATTTATTGAAATTTATCCAAATGACCACCGTCAAAGGTTTTACCCATACACGTTTTGCGGACAGCATTATTGCTTCAGATTCAATTGAAGAGATTTTGCAGCAGTTTGATGAATATGAGGCACCACAGCCGAAATGGGGTATGGTCGATCAGCAAGCGTTGGTGAAATAAACATGAAAGTGATTACAGTTGCTGCGGCAATTATTTTAAATGATCAACAGCAACTTTTAGTGGTACGTAAACGTGATACTTCATGCTTTATGCAGGTGGGTGGCAAGCTGGAACCCGATGAGCCACCTGAAGCGACCATGCTGCGTGAAATTCAAGAAGAAATTGGTTGTCAGGCTTCAATTCAACACTTTGTCGGACGTTTTGAAACGGCGACCGCCAATGAGCCGGATCATCAGCTGGTCAGTTATGTTTATCATGTAACTTTAGACCATGCTCCAAAAATCGATGCAGAAATTGCCGAAATGAAGTGGGTCGATCTGGATGATTTACATACTCAACTGGCACCTTTGACCCGTGAAATTGTTATGCCTTGGGTGAAGCGGTTTTTAACAGAAAGCATTTTGTCCTGATTGATAAAATCATTCTCTCTCAAGGATGAGTACGCTTCTGCAAGCGGATAAAAGGAAATCAGTAGGCTTTCTTTCCAAAGATTAAATCTCTGCACTCGCGATACACGCTGCATAAACTTTTTGACAACCCAATTCTTCAAGTTTTTGTTTTAAGGCATGCAGTGAACTGCCTGTAGTCACCACATCATCCAGCATCAATACCTTGCGGTAACGGACTTTGGACGTTGCTGCTATCATGAATTGCTGGTCAATTTGGTCTAATCGTTCAATGCGGCTTAAGCCTTTTTGCGAATGTTGCGCCAGTCGAGCAACCGGTTGCCAGACGGGAATATTCAGATGTTTTGCCAATATCTTTGCAACCAGCAAAGACTGGTTATAGCCGCGTTCGGCCAGCCGTTGATGGGAAATCGGCATCGGCACAATGGCCTGAATTTTGGGTAATTTCAGGTTAATCAGTGAGCCAGCAAGCAGGGTTTGAAAATGCAGCTGTTGTTCATATTTGAATTTCTGAATAATACGATCTATTGGATAGTCATAATGACAGGCCACCTGGATATCCATTTCCTGTCGCTGAATGCTCTGTTTCAACCACGGCAATTGCTGCCAGCAATCGGTACAGACTGAATGGTGTTGCTGTCGATCGATTCCGCAGAGCAGGCAAGGGGAAAGGCTTTGCACACCTTTGTGAAGCAGTTGATTGAGGAATTGGAGCATAGTGTTTTCTTATTTTAATGATTTTATGATTGGTATTTTATGGTACGTAGATATCAATTATTTCATAAGTATAATGATCATCTTGCTTATAAATTTGAAGGTTAATAATTAAATCACTAGGACACTCTTCTTCTGTAAACAGGTCAACAATCGCCTTCCAAAAATGATTTTCATTATGTTTACCTTGATAGAAGCATACAGAAGAATCCCATGCTTCCTCAGGTAAGCTGACAAGATGAGCGCCATAATGATCAATATTTTCGGCAGTCTCGGCAGCATATTGAATATCAACAAATTCAACATTTGGAATTGTACTTAGACGAGCAAAATCTTTATCTTTAAAAGCCTCGACAATTTGAACGATTGTATTTCTCCAAATATTTGGAATTGGCGATTGAAACTCTAAATCGTATGGAACGGGAATATCTTGTGTCATTTTATTTTCTCCTTATTTACACATAGGCATAGCGTGGCGCTTCAGGTAACCAGCGTTTCAGTAAAGCCTCTGCATTTTTAGGATAATCTTTGAGAATTTGCTGCGCGACATAATGCGCCTGATTCAGCAAATGATCATCACGTTCTAACTTGGCCACCCGAAAGCCCATGTCACCGGTTTGTTTGGTGCCGAGCAATTCGCCCGGGCCACGAATTTCCAGATCCTTTTCGGCAATGATAAACCCGTCATTGGTTTCGCGCATAATCCGCAGCCGTTCCTGTCCATTTTGCGAAAGCGGATTTTTATATAGTAAGGCACAGAAACTGGCAGTTGCACCACGACCCACTCGCCCGCGCAGTTGGTGTAGCTGTGAAAGTCCCAGACGCTCTGCATTTTCAATCACCATGATGGAAGCATTCGGTACATCCACCCCGACTTCAATCACCGTAGTGGCAATCAGGAGTTGCAGCTGATTGTCTTTAAACTGCTGCATTACCGCCTGTTTTTCATCGGCTTTCATTTTGCCATGTACCAGACCGATATTGAGCTGCGGAAAACGTTCCTTGATTTCCTGATAAGTCGCTTCGGCCGCTTGGGCATCCAGCGTTTCCGACTGTTCCACCAAAGTACAGACCCAATAGGCCTGTTTGCCTTCGCCGCAATTGGTGGCAATACGCTGTAGTACTTCTTCGCGGCGGTCTAAAGGAATGGTAACGGTCTGAATCGGAGTACGACCGGGCGGCAGTTCATCAATCACCGAGGTGTCCAGATCACCATAAGCAGACATGGCAAGAGTGCGGGGAATTGGAGTGGCAGTCATCACCAGTTGATGCGGGGTGGTGTTGTTGATGCCTTTATTGCGTAGTGCCAGCCGCTGATCAACACCAAAGCGATGCTGCTCATCAATAATCACCAGACCGAGTTTGCTGAATTCGACATTTTCCTGAAACAGGGCATGGGTCCCCACCACTAGATTGGCAGTGCCTTGTTTAATGGTTTGCTCAGCCGCTGCACGAGCCTTGCCTTTTTGTTTGCCTGAAAGCCAAGACACATTCAGGCCTAAAGGTTCAAACCATTTTTTAAAGTTCAGATAATGCTGTTCGGCCAAAATTTCCGTCGGTGCCATGAGCGCCACTTGCCAGCCTTCTTCCAACGCATGACAGGCTGCAACCCCGGCTACCAAGGTTTTACCTGCGCCGACATCGCCCTGAACCAGACGCAACATGGGCTTGTTTTGTTTTAAGTCCTGCATAATTTCTTTGGAGACTCTTTTTTGTGCGCCGGTCAGACTAAACGGTAAGCCAGCCAATAACTGCTTGGCAAAATTTTTACTCGGGCTAAAAGAAGGTGCTGCAATTTGCTGGATATAAGCACGGCGAGATAACAGGCTGATCTGATGTGCAACCAGTTCTTCAAAGATCAAACGCTGCTGAGCCGGATGAGAGCCTTGTGCCAACTGTAGCATATTGGCATTCAGTGGCGGTTCATGAATATATTCCAGTGCCTGCTTTAGTGCATAACCATTGGTGAATTTTTCTGGCAATAATTCGGGCAGGTCATCACTATGCTGTTTCAGTGCCTGTTTGACATATTCACGCAGCTTGGGCTGGGTTAAACCTTCGGTGGCTGGATAAATGGCAGTGAGCTGGGTTTTGGGTAAGGGCGTATGTTCAGTAATGAGCTGAATTTCAGGATGATACAGTTCCAGACCACGTGCACCGACGCGCACCTCACCAAAGATGCGTAGCTGATTGCCAATTCTGGCACGATCAGTCAGGGCTTTATAGACATGGTAAAAACGCAAGGTGACTTTGCCGAAATCATCCTGTAACTGGATGGCCATAGATTTGCGCTTGCCCGGCGGGAAATCGACCCCTTTCACAATACCTTCAAGCAAATAACTGCGCCCCACGACCAATTGGTTCATGGGAATGATCGTGCTACGATCTTCATAATCACGCGGTAGATGAAACAGTAAATCATCTGTCGTAAAAATATTCAGTTTTTCCAGTAATGCGGCAGAGGCAGTTCCTACCCCTTGCAATTGATGGACTGCAGCCATTTGCCCTCAACTTGAGTTAAATCATCAGGTGCTTAATGCATATATTATTTATCGGTTATGGTAAAACATCTACCCGGGTTGCTAAACAATTATTTCAGCAAGGGCACCAAATTACCACAATCAGCCAAAGTCCGAAAACTGATCACTATGCGACTCATCTGATTCAAGATGTGCATCAGCTGGATTTAACTCATCTCCCGCCCATAGATTGGGTCTATGTTTTATTGTCGCCCTCACAAAGTACTGTTGAAGGCTATCAACAGACTTATGTCGATTCGGTTGCTCCAATTGTCCGTGCTTTAAAGCAGCATCCAGTGCAAAAAATTGTCGTAGTGTCCTCAACCCGTGTTTATGGTGAAAATTCAGGTGAGCATATTGATGATGCGTCTACTCTTCATTCGGTGGATGAGCAGGGGCAGTTACTCTGGCAGATGGAGCAGCTCTACCAACAGGCATTCGCTGAGCGCTGCATAGTCATTCGTCCTACAGGAATTTATGGCACGTCTGTGGCGAGGATGATCAAGCTGGCTGAAATGACTCAACGCTATCCGCAAATTCACTGGTCTAACCGGATTCATATTGATGATCTGGCTCGGTTCCTGGCGCAATTGATTCACGTGGAACATACTCAACCTTCTTATATCGTTACCAATAATCAGCCTGTACCTTTGCATGAAGTGATTCAGTGGTTTCAACGGCAATTGGATTTGCCTGAACTGGTTGTGGAAAGCCAGAAGGAATCTGGAAAACGGATTTTTGCAAAGCGGATGCTGGAAACTGGATTTCAGTTAGAACATCAGGATTGTTTTAGGGATTATAAAAAGTTATTAATCTAAATGAGATATTGAAGTTCCCTCTCCTTTTAGGAGAGGGTTAGGGAGAGGTGATTTTTTTAAATAATCAAATATTGAACTTTAACTCACCCTCATCCCCACCTTCTCCCTGAGCCATATATGGCGCAAGAGAAGGGGTGATTATTTCAAAAAATTATCTGCCACCAGGACGGCGGTCAGCTGCACGGTCGCCACAAGAAGATCCATCTTTTGCTGATTGCCAGCTGTAGTCACAGCTTCCAGCAAATGTAGGGATTGATAAAGATAATGTAAGAGCTATTAATAAATATTTCATTATTCATCCTAAAGATTAGAAAAATAGACTATAGGAATAAAGTAAAAGTAATACTATTAGCGATAAATATTATTGATTTTATTGGTTAAATTTTTTTAAAAGTAATCAATCACTCCCTAACCCTCACTTGCGCTAGATCTAAAGCAGTGCTTTATCTCTAGCTTAGGAGAGTATTTAACAGACCTCTCCCTAGCCCTCTCCTAGAAGGAGAGGGAACGGAGAAGGAAGATTATTTCTTCTTCCGTTTTAAACGACGTTTCGCCTGCTGGGCAGCGACTGCATCCAGAGCTTCCTTCAATTCTTCATCACTAAAGGTGGTAATGTGCTGTAGCATTTGCAAAGTCACATCATCTAATACCAGATTGGCGTATTGAGCAACGTTCTGGAAGTTCTCATCAAACACAATGGCGTTATCTTCATTGTTACGAATATAGCCCTGTTGGGTCAGCACTTTAATAAAGCTTTGGAATAAGGCTTTATCAAAGAATTCTGGAGAGTTGAATTCATACAGTACAGACAGGCGCTGACCAACCAAATGACTGAGTTCTTCCACCTGACGGGTCGAAATGTTGCCCGAACCACGCTGGGTGATTAAAGCGAGGGTCATGTAATAACGTTCCAGACTTTGCATCACCGGAGCGGCAAGCACCACCAGCTGGTTATGATCTTCCGAGTTTGGTGCTGGAGAAACCAGATTGCCTTCAATATCTTCAAAAATCAATTTGGCTTGAATCAAGGCTTCAACATACGCACAAATTTGATCTTTCAGCTCTTCATCTTTCCATTTTAAGAACAATTCAGCTTTTAAAAATGGATAAAGGGTACGAATGACATTAATCAAATCACCACGGCGGATTAAACCGTTATGTTCCACCAAGGCTGCAATTAGCGAAGGTAAAACAAAAGCATGCAAAATATTATTGCGGAAGTATGTCAGCAATACCGCCTGGTTATCTTCAATCGCAATAATGTCGCCTAACACGTGTTTAACGCGTTTAATCAGCTTCAGTTTTAAGCCATAGGCAATGATTTCTTTGCCTGAAAGCGGCGTCACCTGAGTACGCGTATCATAAGGCAAGGCAGTCACTAGTTTGCGGTAAGCATCCAGCTGCTTGATGCAGATCTCTTCATCCAGCGTATGTTTAGGGGTAGCCAACAGAATTAGTGAAAGCAGCGATACCGGGTTAATGACCACAGCACGGTTAATATTTTCCAGAATGGCATGGGCAGCACTGTTGACTGCATCTGATACTTCTGGCGGAATCGGATCATCATTTTTGGCAATTTTAATATTGTCCGCAGCATGCTGTTTAAGCATATCATCCAGAAAAACCGGCTCACCAAAGTTTACATGCACCTGGCCGAAAATACGTTCGATTTTGCGCAGGGTTTTCAGAATACCCATGATGGATTCAGATTCTTTATCTTTACCATTCATTTCACCGACATAGGTGGCACCTTCCATCAGGCGTTCATAGCCAATATATGTCGGTACAAACACGATCGGTTTAGAACGACCACGTAAATGTCCATGCACCGTCATGGCGAGCATGCCGGTTTTTGCCGGCAGCAAACGGCCGGTACGTGAACGGCCACCTTCAATAAAGTATTCCAGTGGGGTATTACGGGAAAGAATATTAAAAAGATATTCCTTAAATACAGTGGTGTACAAGCCATTACCGCGGAAGGTACGGCGAATAAAGAACGCACCACCACCACGCAATAATTGACCCACAAAAGGCATATTCAGGTTATCACCTGCAGCAATGTACGGCACCATCATGCCACGTTTATAAATGACATAAGACAGTAATAAATAGTCAATGTGACTGCGGTGACAAGGCGTGTAGATAATTTCGTAATCTTTGGCCAGTTCACGCACGGTACTGAAGTTATGCACCTCTACGCCGTCATAGAGCTGGGTCCATAAACGGGTCAGCGCCATATCGGCAAAACGTACGGCTGAATGTGAATAGTCAGAGACAATCTCGTTTAAATAGCTAATGGCACGACGTTCAGCTTCAATCATGCTGATTTTGCCACGAATGCTTTCACGGCGGATGGCATCCTGAACATCGCTGGATTTGATCAGGGAATGCATCACGTTACGGCGATCTGAAAGATCCGGGCCAAGTACAACTTCACGCTGACCATCTAAATAGTTATTTAATTTATTGAGAATATAAGTCGCTGGCGACAGGTTCGGATGCCGCTGTTTGGCAAATTCAACCAGTTGGCGCAAAGACTGGCCCTGATGGAATTCCAGATAGGACTGACGGCCATGCAGACCAATATTCACCAATTGTTTAACAGTACCTGGCGTTGCCCATGTATCGGTAAATAAGAGTTTGAACCAGGAATCTTCTTTGTCTGGTGAACGTCCCCATAGTACAGTGACCGGAATCAGTTCAATATCAACTTGAGGGTGATGTTCCAGAATGTCGATCAGGCGTAATAATCGCGGTGGAAAGGCGTGGGGCGGAGGATTGAGCAGGTTATTTTCATTATGATGCTGCAAAAACAGCACTGATGCTTTTTCCTTGTGATCGCCCACCACCAGCGGATTTAATGCCGGTGGCAATTTTAGACGGCGGGTTTCACCATCGACAATCAAGGCATTGCTACGCGAGTAATTTTGTAAGACATAGCACACCACTTTTTGCTGGACGGGCTGCTCTGTCTGGGAATTTAATTCTGTCGTTGCCGGTTCAGTAGGAACCTCACCAAGAACATGTGGGGTTACCACCAGGTCAAGCAGCTTACTGGAAAGCTGACGATAGATTTGACCAAAGCCACTCTTGGACATACATACTCCTACTTAAATGACCGAAACCACAGATTTTCTGAGGGGGAATAGTTTTGCATCATTGTAATTTAAAACAATATGTCATTTTCTGACAAAATGCATATTGAGTGTTAAATTTTATCGTTAAAAATCGTATTTTTAGCGGCTATTCAGCTCAAATTGCGTGACAGGCCAGTCAGTCTATCTTTAGGGCTTTAGTCGGGATTTGTGGCAGAATAGCGTTTATAGCTTAGCTGATTGATTGAAATTTTTCGCCTACATTTTAGGTATCCCATATTAAAAATAGGTCGCTTATGAATCCTTTAACCCAAGAACTGGTTGAATTACTGAGCCTTGAAAAGATTGAAGAAAACATTTATCGAGGTCAAAGCCGTAATCTGGTGGGCAAGCGTGTCTTTGGTGGGCAGGTATTGGGGCAGGCATTACGGGCAGCATCCTATACGGCAGATCGTCCTGCGCATTCATTGCATGCCTACTTTTTATATGGCGGAGATGTCAACGCACCGATTATTTATAAAGTGGACCGTCTGCGGGACGGCAAGAGCTTTGTTAGTCGTCAGGTACGTGCCATTCAGCATGGACGGACGATTTTTACCGCGATGGTATCATTTGCCAGTCCGGAAGAAGGCCTGAATTACCAGATTTCAGAACCGGAATATCCTGCGGTTGAAGAATTAAAAAATGAAGCAGAATTAAAAACCCAGCTGGTCGAATTCGTGCCGGAAAATGTACGCGCCAGTTTTATGCGTGACCGTCATGTGGAAATTCGCCCGGTGATGCCTGTCAATCCTTTCCAGCCTCAGCCTGAAGCACCTTCTTATGCGCATTACATTCGAACCCATGGCCAGATTGCGCAAAAGGTTGATAAAATTTCACTACATCAGGCCATCGCTGCGTTCTATTCAGACTTCACCTTAATGACCACAGCTTTGCGTCCACATGGTTTAAGTTATATTTCCCCAAGTCTGCAATGCGCCAGCATTGACCATGCCATGTATTTCCATAAGCCATTTCGTGTCGATGAATGGATGCTGTATGACATGGATGCCACCATCAGTGCCAGTTCTCGCGGACTGAATTTTGGCCGCATGTGGCAAAATGGTGAGCTGGTGTGTAGCACCACTCAGGAAGGTCTGATTCGCTTGCGTGAAATTGAAACCCAATAAGTTGAAATGTTGTAAAAAACCGGACTTGCTGTCCGGTTTTTTTATGATTTTATTAATCCTTGTGGTTTAGTGGCAACGCGGAATGTCCTCGGAGACATCTTTATGGCAGCCATGACTTGGATGGGCAAAGGCTGCATGCGCACTGCACAGCAGAGTAATAATTAGCATGATTTTTTTCATCGTTGTACTCTTTTAATTATTAGATTGAATCACTGAATTAAAAGCAGATTTTATGCCATTCGTTTATCCAAGTGGTGATGATTCAGATAAAATGAACCGCCTGTTTTGATTTATTTATGCTGAGCTTGTGACAAAAAAATCCTCGATTCTAAAAATACGGCATGGCATAGTGCCTGACAGGACTTAATGATAAAAAGCATGTCGTGATGAGCTTAAATACACAAATATTGATTGCTGCGATTTTAGGGGTGGCATTTGGATTTCTGTTAAATCTGTTTCCCAATACTCAGTTTTTTTCTGTCAGTCTTTATGGTTTGGGTCTGGCCAGCAGTATTTTTATTGGTTTATTGAAAATGCTGCTTATTCCACTGATTTTCAGTTCAATCGTAGTCGGCGTTTCGAACTTGCAGGCAGGCGGGCAACTGGGCCGGGTCTGGAAAATTACCCTGCTGTGCTGTGTCACCACCACCACTTTGGCGCTGATTTTGGGCTTAAGCTGTGCGCATCTGTTTAATGTGGGTCAGGGCGTAGATATTGTGATGTTTCAGGATGCCATGAACAGTCACCAAACACCTGATACCTTAACGCCATCTTCCTTCTTTACCAACTTTATTCAAAATACTCTGATCAATCCGTTTAAGGCCTTTGCCGAAGGCAATGTGCTGGCCGTGGTGGTATTTGCCTTGTTTATCGGGGTTGCGCTGGTCAAAGGCGGGGAGAATTTCCGCAGTGTGCGTAAATTAAGCCTGCAATTTTTTGACATCATGATGATGATGATCAGCTGGGTGATGAAACTGGCACCGCTAGGCATTTTTGCCTTGCTGGCAAAACTGATTTCAACCGAAGACATTTCCGTATTAAGCCGTCTGGCGGAGTTCGCCGCTGTGGTAACCGGAACTACCATTTTTCATGGTGCAGTGGTATTGCCTTTGCTGTTGTGGATCTTTGGCAAGATGAGTCCGATCACGTTCTTTAAAGGTACACGCGCTGCGCTGATTACCGCATTTGCGACCAGTTCCAGTTCGGCCACCATGCCCTTGTCGATGAAATGCGCGCAGGAAAATTTAAAGGTACGTCCACAAACCGCAGGCTTTGTGATTCCTTTGGGCACTCAGCTCAACATGGATGGTACGGCGTTGTATGAAGCTGCCGCGGCTTTGTTTATTGCCAACCTGATGGGGCTGGATTTAAGTATCGGTCAGCAACTGATTGTCTGTGCAACCGCCATGATTGCTTCTTTGGGTGCGCCAGGAATTCCAAGTGCAGGTATGGTGACCATGATTATGGTCTTGCAATCAGTCGGTCTGCCGGCGGAAGCGATTGCAATCTTGCTGCCGATTGACCGTTTGCTGGATACTGTCCGTACCGTGGTCAATGTTCAGGGAGATATGATGATTAGTGTGGTGGTGGATCGTTATAGCCGTGAACCGGAAGTGTCCTAATCCGTTTCCCAGCTGGGATTAAACACAATTTCCCAGACATGACCGTCGGGGTCTTGAAAATAACCCACATAGCCGCCGTAAAAGGTGGCCTGTGCGGGTTTAATGATTCTGGCGCCGGCATGTGCTGCCTGAGCCATGACCTGATCGACTTCCAGTGAGCTATAGACATTATGTCCCAAGATCATTTGCGTCGGACACATCGGGCTGGACTCCAGCCCGGTATCATGCTGAATGCTGCTTTGCGGCCATAACGCCAGTTTCAGACCTGATTGCAGTTCAATAAAGGCCACAGCGCCATATTCAAATTCCTGCCCCGTGATTCCTTCACTGGCGAAGCCCAAACCTTTACGATAAAAATGCAAAGATGCTTCCAGGTCACGCACGCCCAGAGTAATGACTGAAATCCGTGCTCGCATGCAGTTTCCTTGTAGTTGTTTACATCTGCTTTTATCTTAAAACAAATCAAAAATAGGGCATAAAGCCCTACTGTGTGGAAATTGTATATTGGCATTTAAGTGCCAAAGAATGGCTAGATAAATGACTAGACCACTTTGAGTTTGGCTGCACGTTTGGCAGCAGGGGAGCGGTTCAGGTAAGCAATGGCATCTTCAGTTTTGGCTTCGTGCAGTGGATCGTACCACGGCATCAAATAACCCAGTTGTTGTGAAACCAGCCAAAATGGACTTGGCATTAAATTGTTGTCACGCTGGGCAATGGCATACCATTCACGCCAGATCCATGGTTTGTATACCGCAGGGCGGATAGACTGAAAACGTGGATCCTGCTTGAGCAGATGAGCAGTCCCATCGACCCATAAACCAATCACCGCCACAATGACAATCACGCTTAAATAATAACGGGCAATATAGCCGCCACCTAAATGACGGTACAAATCAAAGGCAACCGTGCGATGTTCAATTTCTTCTGCGCCGTGCCATTTAATCAGATCCAGCATAGCCGGATCAGCGCCCAGTTTTTCCCACTCCTGGTTGTACAGCGCATATTTCCCCAGCACGCAGGTCATGTGTTCCACGGTGGCGATAATCCCAAGTCGGAACAGGTCCCATTGATGTTCAAGCAATTGAGGAACTTTTAAACCTAAAGGCTGATCGGCAAGTAATTTGGTGAACAGGAAATTCATTACATCCAGATTACGCTGGATATCAATGTTGCGTACGGTTAAATATTCTTTATTGGCCGAGTTGTGTGCCTGTGCATGCATGGCTTCCTGACGGACAAAGGCTTGTACATCCTGTTTCAGTTTTTCATCCTGAATTTTCGGCAAAACCTTGTTATATAAACGACAGAACCAGAATTCGCCCGCAGGCAAAATCATATTAATTTCATTAATGAAATAGCTGACATAAGGCTGATTGGGAATCCAGTCAATCGGAGTGTCTTGCCACTCGAATTTTACTTTACGCGGATGAATATGATAGGCAATGGATGAGCCGAGTCTGGAGCTTTTTAAACGGGAGAGAAGTTTCATCATACAGTCCTTATTGTTTTGCCATGCAATGCCGCAGGTTTGCTAAAGATCAGTATGAAAAAAATGTCCTGCATTGTGATTAGCAATACAGGACATGGAAATATCAATTGATGATGATCTTTGTCGGACAATCGATCTCAATCAGAACCGATCAATCGGCTTGTCGACTCTCATCGGTTGCATCTTCGGCAATTTCGGTTTCACACTCATCCTCTAATACTTCTAAAGATTCGAGAGGTTCATCCAGATCATTAAGTTCATCGGCAGTGGCTTCAGGAATGCTGTCCAGATCAAATTGTGCGGATTGCTCTAGGGTAAAGTTCAATCGGCCACCCATCACGCTGGCCAATTCTTCCAGACCTTGCTTGTTCAGTGAGGAGAACAATTGAATGGAGAAATCAAGCTTCATCTTTTTCAATGCCGCTTTTACTTCCTGTAAGGCTTTTGATGCCGGCCCACGATTCAGTTTGTCTGATTTGGTCAGCAATACATGTACGAACAATTTACGTGAATAAGCCCATTCCAGCATCATCACATCAAAATGTTGCAGCGGATGGCGGATATCCATCAGCAGCACCAGACCTTGCAAACTCTGACGATGAATCAGATAGTTTTCCAGCTCTTTTTGCCACACAATTTTCATGGATTCCGGTACAGCGGCATAACCATAACCTGGTAAATCGACCAGACGCTGGTCTGGATTACCGAGGCTAAAGAAGTTGATCATTTGGGTACGACCGGGTTTTTTAGAGGCACGTGCCAACTGCTTTTGGTTAGTTAAGGCATTAATGGCGCTAGATTTCCCGGCGTTTGAGCGTCCAGCAAATGCCACTTCATAGCCAGTGTCTTCAACACACAGGCTTAGCTTCGGTGCACTCATTAAAAATTCGGCTTTACGCAACCAGTTCAACGCGCGAACAGAGTACTCAGTAATGGCAGGATCAACTTTTTTCTCATAGCTGATCTTTTGCTTAGGCGCATTGGCTGTCTTACTGTTTTTGGATTTTCCTCTGCTGTGATGCATAACTCAACTTCAATAAATGATCTACAAGCACACATTATAAAGGAAGTCGTTCAGGCAAGCGAACTTTGCAAGCGAAAGACAGGGAATTAAAGATTGATCATCTGAATAGGAGAGTGGGTCGTGTACTTTGCAGCGGGTGCAGTATTTAACACTTGTCCCAGCGTATATTGGTCCAAACTAAGATAAAACTGCTCCAAAGCCTGATCTAGAATACCCTTTAGTCCACACTGACTGCGCAGTACGCAGGGTGGAGTATTACATTCTACAATCTGGTTTTCACCTTGCAGGATGCGTACGATCTGACCGAGGTTCAGTTCAAGCGCCTGCGGGTTGAGCCGGATGCCGCCACCTTTGCCGCGGGTCGTAATCAGCCAATCCTGTTTGCCCATAAAGTGCACAATTTTCACTAAATGATTTTGAGAAACATGCAGATCCTGAGCAATTTCCGCGATGGTATAAGGCATATCCCTAGGCTGGGAAATATACATTAAAACTCGCAGGGCATAATCAGTAAATTTATTAAGTTGCATGAAGTCTTTAAAGGGTGGAGAAAGATAGATAGAGTAACTTGAAAGTCCCCCGAAAGGAACTTTCAATAATACAAAATTAATTACTTATTAAGTGCTTAGCCTTTAACCGGTGCAGAAACCTGAACCACATCACCAGCTTTGTAATTTTCAAGCAAAATGTTGGCAACAGAATATTCTGTATGATTGACTTCAGGTTTTACATCAAAAACAAATTGATCTGCTGATTGGGTCTCAGCAAAAGTAAATTGTTGCGGCTGTTGAATATTATGTCCAGGCACTTGAACTTTAACTGAAATATAGCTACCTGTTTCAGCACCCACAACAGGCTGGCCATCTTGTGCTTTTAAAGTAAAGCGTTTGCCGCTGTCAGTTGCTTCAACTGCAGCAATTTCAAAGGCACGCCATCCAGCCCAACCGCCATTTTGTGCAGCCAAACTTTCATATTTTTGTTTTTCCACCCCAGCTAGAATGCCTGCCAATTGCATATAAGCTTCTTTCCAGGCCGCAATCAGATCAGAATCCATCGGCACATTTAAAACTTCACTAATCGAGTTCAGTAAGTTATCACCTACAATGGCATATTGTTCTGGCTGAATATCCAGGCTGACATGTTTAGTGGTGATGTGTTCAATCGCTTTCGCCAGTACGCCCGGATTTTCAATATGTTCTGCATAAGCCAATACTGCTGCAGCAAGAGCACGTGGCTGACGGCCAGTACTTTGATGATCCAGGTTAAAAACATTTTTAAGATCTGGATTGTTGGTCAACATGCGGTTATAGAAATAACTAGTCAGTGCAACGCCGTTTTCACGTAGTACAGGAACAGTTGATTTTACGAGTTCGATGTGTTGTGGAGTCATGTTGTAAGTTCTATCTGAGTTATAAGATGTATTTAAAATACATTTTATAAACTGCTTTGACAATAGGGTTACATGATAAAACCATAAAAAAATTATGGAATATAAGAATATCCCATAATTTGTTCATTGTTAATCAGATTATTAAATTATCGCTTACCAAACAGCGAACCCAGTAAACCGCGAACAATCTTTTGTCCTGTACTGCCACCCAGACTGCGTGCAGCACTTTTGGCGAAATTTCCCACAATATCCTGAGTGAATTTTTCACATTGTTTTGCTGCGCGTTCAGCCTCTTTTTGTTGCTCGCGTGCCAAGCGCTCTTGCTCACGGGCTTGCTGCTTGGCATAAGTTTCTGCTTCTTTGGCTTGTTGCTTGGCTAAGGTTTCTTGTTGTTTAGCCTGTAGTTTGGCTTGCTCATCAGTCATAGCCTGTTGCTGACGCTGCTCAACTTTCTGTTGCAACATTTCAAAGGCACTTTCACGATCCAGGTTCTGTTCATAAATGCCTGCAATCACACTGCTGCTGATCAGAACTTTGCGTTCTTCAGGAGTAATCGGGCTAAAGGAAGAGTGGGGTGGCATGACCCAGCCACGCTCGACCATTTGTGGCGTGCCTTGTTCATCCAGACAACTAATCAGCGCTTCACCGACGCCCAGTTCGGTAATCGCCTGATCGACTTTAAATTCAGGATTGGCACGGAAAGTATCTGCTGCAGTTTTGACTGCTTTTTGATCTTTGGGAGTAAAGGCGCGAAGGGCATGCTGCACCCGGTTGCCGAGTTGGCCCAATACGCTTTCCGGTAAATCCAGCGGATTTTGCGTGACAAAGTAAATGCCGACACCTTTGGAACGAATCAGGCGCACCACCTGTTCAATTTTCTCTTGGAGTGCAGCACTGGCATTATCAAACAGTAAATGCGCTTCATCAAAGAAGAACACCAGTTTCGGTTTATCCATATCACCGACTTCAGGCAGCTGTTCAAATAGTTCAGACAACATCCACAGCAGGAAAGTGGCGTACAGTTTGGGTGTGTTCATCAGTTGATCTGCAGCCAGTAAATTGATGTTGCCATGTCCCTGGCTATCGGTCTGGATAAAATCCATGATGTCTAATGCAGGTTCACCAAAGAATTTGTCACCGCCCTGATCGGCCAATGCCAGTAAAGTACGTTGAATGGCGCCTAAACTTGCCGGTGAAAGATTGCCATATTCCGCTTTAAATTCGGCTGCATGTTCACTGACATAAGTCAGCATCGACTTTAAGTCTTTGAAGTCAATCAGCAATAAACCCTGATCATCGGCAATACGGAACAATGCGGAAAGCACACCTTCCTGGGTATCATTCAGATTCAGCATTTGCGCCAGTAATAGCGGTCCAATTTCAGAAACTGTGGTGCGAATCGGGTGACCCTGCTCGCCGAACAAATCCCAAAACACCACGGGAGATGCGGCAAAGGGAATTGATTCAATATTTAAGCTTTTGATACGTGCATCAAATTTCGGGTTGCTTTCGCCTGCTTTGGCTAGGCTGGAAACATCACCTTTGGCATCGGCGAGAAAAACAGGTACACCGATACGGGAAAAACTTTCTGCCAATACCTTTAAGGTCACGGTTTTCCCGGTTCCAGTCGCTCCGGCAATCAAACCATGACGGTTGGCAAACTGTGAATGTAAAACAATGTCTTGTGTGGGATCGGCAGTTTTCTTTGCAATAACGATTGGTGTACCCATAGCTTTTCCTGTTATTTATTATTCATTTTTAAGTTTTTTCATTTGTTCTAGTGCATGCTGAATATCTTGAACTAAATCTTCCGGATGTTCCAGTCCGATACAGAAACGAACCAGCAAGCCGTCTTTTAAGTGTGAATGTTCCAGCACACGCATGTCTTTTAAGTTATATAGCATGACCAGACTGACCGGCCCACCCCAGCTAAAGCCCAGCTTAAACAGTTCCAGTGCATCGCAGAATCTTCGAATATCTTCTAAACTATATTCAGCTTTAAAAATCACGCTAACCAGACCGGCACTGTGTTCTTGCTTGCAAATTTCTTTCCAATGTTGATGTCCTGCGGATTCAGCATCGGCAGGATGTAACACCTGTACAAATTCAGCTTGCTGTTTTAACCAGGCCAATAAGGTTAGAGCACTTTGGGATTGATGCTGATAACGCAGTTGCATGGATGCCAGACTGCGCTGTACCTGTGCCACATCATCACCTGATACGCTAATGCCCTGAATGGCATGCATGCGGAATAACTGGTGATGCAGTTTTTTGTTACGGGTCACCACAGAACCCATCAAGATGTCACCGCCACCGCTTGGGTATTTGGTCAGCGCGTGCACAGTCATATCCACTGCCAAATGCTCATCGCCAAAATCAAAGGCATTAAAAGCCAACCCTGCACCCCAGGTATTGTCCAGAGCGGTCAGAATATTGTGCGCTTTGGCTTTTTTCACCAGCCCGGTTAAATCGGGAAATTCCAACGTGACGGAACCTGCTGCTTCTAACCAGATCAGTTTGGCTTTATCGGTAGGCTGGAAAGTCGTCGCATCAATTGAATTATAGACTTTTACTGTAATGCCATAACGCGTTTCCAGGTTACGTAGGTGTTCCATATTTGGTCCATAGATGTTATCTGCAACCCAGACTTCATCGTCCTGACTTAAGAAACAGGAATTCACCAGGTTAATTGCCGATAAACCGCTTGGCGCGAGCAGGCAATATTGTCCACCTTCGATCTGCGCAATGTTATCGCCTAAAGTAAAGGTGGTAGGCGTGCCATGCGTGCCATAACTATAGTCATAGTCATCGCTCCAATGGCGATTAAACAGTGCATCGGTGTTATTGAAAATAATGGTCGATGCACGAAACAAGGGAGGTTGAACAGTAGAAATATATTGGGGGGCTTTTCGTGGTGCATGAATCAGGGCGGTTTGAGGATTTTTTTTCAAGATGCAGCTCTAAGTTGTATCAAAATTGCTCTTAGCTTAAGAGAAACGCAGCAATTAGGCTATATAAATGCCGAAATGTATAGAAACGTTAATACGAACATAAAGTTGGCTTCATTCTTGCTAAACCTATAGCAGTGCTAGAACAATAGGCGGAGGCGCATGAAGTCGCATTTGAAAGTACATTATTTTCAGCATATTGCTGGTGAAGGGTTCGGCAGTTGTTATCAATTTTTAAAACAGCACCAAGCTAAAATTAGTGCAACGGAATTTTTTGCTTTACCCGTGGATCGACCGCTGGATATAGAAGCTTTACCACAAGTAGAAGATGTTGATTTACTCATCATCATGGGTGGGGCAATGAGTGTGAATGATGAAGCTAATTATCCCTGGTTAAAGGTGGAAAAACGCTGGATCAGACGTTACTTGTCAATGGGAAAGCCAGCCATTGGGTTGTGTCTAGGGGGGCAGTTGATTGCCAATGCTTTGGGGGCAGCGGTCAGACGCAATGAACAGCAAGAATTAGGGTTGACCGAGGTACGTAGGGTTCAGCATGTGCCTGACGAGTGCTTTGTGTTGCCGGAACAATTTAAAGTCATGCAATGGCATAGTGAAACGTTTGAAATTCCGAGAGGGGCGATTCATCTGGCTGAAAATGATATTTGTCGCAATCAAATGTATCAAATTGGAAAAAATGTTCTGGGATTTCAATTTCATCCTGAAATTACTCCAGAGGTACTGCAACTTTTTTTAGAAAATGATCAGGAGCTAGAGAGTTTTTCCGGTAAATATGTACAAACAGAACGTCAGTTAAAAAGTATGTCTAAAAATGACTTTATTAAAGGAAATCAAATACTAAACCAAGCAATCGAGTACGTTCTACAAAAAACAACCTGCTGACTTATTTTTAAACAAAAGGTTAAATTGATAAACGGAAAAAAACAGTAAAAAGTTGAAAAGAGATTTGCTTAAGCGTTAAACAATAGCTATAATGAGCGACCCTTTGATGAAAGGGGGTTGACTACGAATAAAGTAGTTAACATCGTGACAGTCGTGGCATCGATCATGACCTTAGTGATAATTCACTGCTCTTGACACTTGCCCACATTAAAGTGGGGTGAGATGCGTCAAGGGTGATTCTTTATATATTTGGCTTGGAGTTAACTGGTATGTCTAACCAGAGAATTCGTATCCGTCTTAAGTCTTTTGATCACCGTCTAATTGATCAATCAGCTCAAGAGATCGTAGAAACAGCAAAACGTACTGGCGCACAAGTTTGTGGTCCAATCCCGATGCCTACTCGCATCGAACGTTTTAACGTTTTAACATCACCACACGTTAACAAAGATGCGCGTGACCAATACGAGATCCGCACTTACAAACGTTTGATCGACATCGTTCAACCTACAGATAAAACTGTTGATGCATTGATGAAGTTAGATCTTGCAGCTGGTGTTGATGTTCAGATCGCTTTGGGTTAAGGCTTTCGGTTAATTAACGCTCTAAGTTAATTAGGCCGCTTTTTTAGAGGTTTATGCACATGGCTATTGGTTTAGTCGGTCGCAAGTGCGGTATGACTCGTATCTTTACAGATGCTGGTGTTTCTGTGCCTGTAACAGTGATTGAGGTTGATCCTAACCGCATCACTCAAATCAAAACGCTTGAAACTGATGGTTATCAAGCGATTCAAATCACTACTGGTGAACGTCGCGAATCTCGCGTAACTAACGCTCAGAAAGGTCACTTCGCTAAAGCGGGTGTTGCTGCTGGTCGTCTAGTTCAAGAATTCCGTGCTACAGAAGCTGATCTTGAAGGTCGTGAAGTTGGTGGTTCTCTTACTGTTGAATTGTTCTCGGTTGGTCAAGTTGTTGACGTAACTGGTCAATCTAAAGGTAAAGGTTTCCAAGGTGGTGTTAAGCGTTGGAATTTCCGTACGCAAGACGCAACTCACGGTAACTCACTTTCTCACCGTGTTCTAGGTTCTACTGGTCAAAACCAGACTCCTGGTCGCGTGTTCAAAGGCAAAAAAATGGCTGGCCATTTAGGTGCTGAACGCGTAACTGTACAGGGTCTTGAAATCGTTTCTATCGACACTGAACGTTCAGTTCTTGTTGTTAAAGGCGCGATTCCTGGTGCTACTGGTGGCGACGTTATCGTTCGTCCTACGATCAAGGCCTGAGGGGAAATATTGTGAATTTAAATACTGTTTCCGGCTCTGCTGTTGAATTATCTGAAGTTGCTTTCGGTCGTGAATTTAACGAAGCTCTTGTACACCAAGTTGTTACAGCTTACTTAGCTGGTGGTCGTCAAGGTTCGAAAGCTCAGAAATCACGTGCTGATGTATCTGGCGGTGGTAAAAAACCATTCCGTCAAAAAGGTACTGGCCGTGCGCGTGCTGGTTCTATTCGTAGCCCGATCTGGGTTGGTGGTGGTAAAACTTTTGCCGCTCGTCCACAAGATTGGTCTCAAAAAGTTAACCGTAAAATGTACCGCGGTGCTATGCAATGCATCCTAGCTGAACTTGTTCGTCAAGATCGCTTGATTTTAGTTGAAGAGTTTGCTGTTGCAGCTCCAAAAACTAAAGAATTGCTTGCAAAACTTAACGACTTGAATGCTACTCGTGCATTAATCGTTACTGATGCTGTTGATGAGAACTTGTATCTTGCTGCACGTAACATTCCACACGTTGATGTGGTTGATGCTGCTGCAATTGATCCTGTTAGCTTGATCGCGTTCGACAAAGTTGTTATGTCTGTAGCTGCTGCTAAGAAAATTGAGGTAGAACTCGGATGAACAACGAACGTATCTATCAAGTCCTACAAGGACCTGTATTCTCAGAAAAAGCACAAGTTTTAGGTGAAGCTGCTGGTGTTCAAGTTTTTAAAGTTGCACTTGATGCAAATAAACTTGAAATCAAAAAAGCAGTGGAACAACTCTTTGGTGTTCAAGTTGTTAAAGTTAACACTACGATCACTAAAGGTAAGACTAAACGCTTTGGTAAAACATTAGGACGTCGTTCTGATGTTAAAAAAGCATACGTCACCCTGAAAGCTGGCCAAGATGTTGAAATGGCTGACTTGGGCGATACCGCTGAAAGCGCAGCGGAATAAGGACGAGAATTATGCCTATTCAAAAATGTAAGCCAACGTCACCAGGACGTCGCTTTGTAGAGAAAGTCGTTCACGACCATCTTCACAAAGGCGCACCTTATGCTCCGTTGGTTGAAGCTAAAAAACGTACTGGTGGTCGTAATAATAACGGTCACATTACAACTCGTCACGTTGGTGGTGGTCATAAACAACACTACCGTCTTGTCGACTTCAAACGTAACAAAGACGGCATTCCAGCTGTAGTTGAACGTATTGAATACGATCCTAACCGTACAGCTCATATTGCTTTATTGAAATATGCTGACGGTGAACGTCGTTACATCATTGCGCCTAAAGGTTTGCGTGCTGGTGATAAAGTACAATCTGGTAACGATGCTCCAATTCGTCCAGGTAACTGCTTACCACTTCGTAACATGCCTATCGGTTCTACTCTTCACAACATCGAACTTAAAATCGGTAAAGGCGCGCAATTAGCTCGTTCAGCTGGTACTTCTGTTCAGTTGTTGGGTCGTGACGGTTCTTACGCTATCGTTCGTTTACGTTCTGGTGAAATGCGTAAAATTCACGTTGAATGCCGTGCTGTTTTGGGTGAAGTTTCTAACTCAGAAAGCAACCTTCGTTCACTAGGTAAAGCTGGTGCATCACGCTGGCGTGGTGTTCGTCCTACCGTTCGTGGTATGGCGATGAACCCGGTTGACCATCCACATGGTGGTGGTGAAGGGCGTAACAAAGGTATTCAACCTGTAAGCCCATGGGGTCAAAAAGCTAAAGGGTACAAGACACGTACCAATAAGCGTACGACTAAGATGATTATTCGCGACCGTCGCGTTAAGTAACAAGTAAAGGAATCTGACAATGCCTCGTTCTCTGAAAAAAGGCCCATTCGTCGATGCGCACTTGTTCGCTAAGGTTGAAGCGGCTATCGCGGCTAATAACCGCAAGCCGATCAAAACTTGGTCGCGTCGTTCGATGATTCTCCCAGATTTTGTTGGTTTAACAATTTCTGTTCATAATGGTCGTAACCATGTTCCAGTGATTGTATCTGAACACATGGTTGGTCATAAACTCGGTGAATTCGCGCCAACTCGTACCTATCGTGGTCACGGTGTTGACAAGAAATCTAAACGTTAAGGTGCGATGATGGAAGTTACTGCTAAATTACGCGGTGCCGCTATCTCGGCACAAAAAGCTCGTTTGGTTGCAGATCTAATCCGTGGCAAATCTGTTGCTCACGCTTTAAATATCTTGAACTTCAGCAACAAAAAAGCTGCAGTTTTAGTTAAAAAAGCGTTGGAATCTGCAATTGCAAACGCTGAACATAATAACAGTTTAGATGTAGACGACCTTAAAGTTGCTACGATTTACGTTGATGAGGGCATCAGCCTTAAACGTATTATGCCACGTGCTAAAGGCCGTGCAGATCGTATCACTAAGCGTACTTGTCACATCACCGTTAAGGTAGGGGTTTGATATGGGTCAGAAGGTTCATCCAATCGGTATCCGCCTAGGTGTTGTGAAACGTCATAACGCTAACTGGTATGCGAATCCGAAACAATACGCTGAATACTTGCTTAAAGATTTGCAAGTTCGTGAGTTTTTAATCAAAAAACTTAAGAATGCAATGATCAGCAATATTCTTATCGAACGTCCAACAGGCGCTGCTAAAATTACCATTAGCACTGCTCGTCCTGGTATCGTTATCGGTAAAAAAGGCGAAGATATTGAAAAATTACAACGCGAATTAACATCTATTATGGGTGTTCCTGCGCAAGTAAGCATCAACGAAATCGATCGCCCAGACTTAGACGCTCGTCTAGTTGCTGAAGCTATCGCTTCTCAATTAGAAAAACGTGTAATGTTCCGTCGTGCTATGAAGCGTGCGGTTCAAAACTCTATGCGTGCTGGTGCTAAAGGTATCAAAGTTGAAGTTTCTGGCCGTTTAGGTGGTGCTGAGATTGCCCGTACTGAATGGTATCGTGAAGGTCGTGTACCTTTGCATACTCTTCGTGCAGACATCGACTACGCTACTATGCGTGCTGAAACAACTTACGGTACGATTGGTGTTAAAGTTTGGATTTTCCGTGGCGAGATCTTAGGTGGCATGAAACAAGTCATGAACCCTGCTCCTGCTGAAGAACGTCCAGCTAAACGTGGTCGCGGTCGTGGTGAAGGTCAAGAGCGTCGTGGTCGTCGCAATGATCGTTCTGCTGAAAAAGGAGAATAATCCATGTTGCAACCTAAACGTACTAAGTTCCGTAAGGTTCAAAAGGGCCGTAACACTGGTCTAGCGCATCGTGGTAGCACTGTTTCTTTCGGTTCTATCGCACTTAAATCTATCGAGCGTGGTCAAATGACAGCTCGTCAAATTGAAGCTGCGCGTCGTACAATCAGCCGTCGTGTAAAACGTGGTGGTAAGATCTTTATCCGTGTATTCCCGGACAAACCAATTACTGAAAAACCATTAGAAGTTCGTATGGGTAAAGGTAAAGGTTCTGTAGAGTACTGGGTTTGCCAAATCAAACCAGGTAAGATCTTGTACGAAATGGAAGGTGTAAGCGAAGAATTGGCACGTGAAGCGTTTACGCTTGCGGCTGCTAAACTTCCGTTTAAAACCACTATCGTGACTCGGACGGTAATGTAATGAAAACTAAAGATCTACGTGAAAAATCGGTAGAAGAGTTGACAGCTTTGCTTGATGAGCAACAGCTTAACCAATTCCGTCTTCGTATGGCTAAAGCAACTGGTCAATTGGGTAAATCGCATGAAGTTGCGCTTACTCGTAAGACTATTGCTCGTATTAAGACACTCCTTACCGAAAAACAGGGGAACGGACAATGAGTGAACAAACAGTTCGCACGTTAACCGGCAAAGTCGTAAGCGACAAAATGGACAAGTCTATTGTTGTGCTTATTGAACGCCGCGTTCAACACCCGTTGTATGGCAAATCAATCCGCCGTTCAACTAAATTACACGCTCATGATGAGAACAATGTTGCTAAAACTGGCGACGTAGTGACCATTAAAGAAAGCCGCCCAATTTCTAAAACTAAAGCTTGGGCTTTAGTGGAAGTTATTGAAGCAGCTGCTGAGTAATTAGACGTTCTTGTTGCATCATTGGTCAATTTCGAGTACTCTTTGAGCCTTTCGAAATGTGACCGGTGATGCTCGGTTTTGGAGTAGGGCAATGATTCAAACCGAAAGTATGCTCGACGTAGCAGACAACAGTGGTGCTCGCCGCGTACAATGTATTAAAGTACTTGGTGGTTCACATCGTCGTTATGCTTCTGTTGGCGACATTATTAAAGTTACTGTAAAAGAAGCTATTCCACGCGCACGTGTTAAAAAAGGTGACGTGATGAATGCTGTAGTTGTACGTACAAAATTTGGTATCCGTCGTCCAGACGGTTCAGTAATTCGTTTCGACGATAACGCTGCTGTAATTTTGAACAACAACAAAGCGCCGATTGCAACTCGTATTTTCGGACCAGTGACTCGTGAACTTCGTACTGAACAGTTCATGAAAATCATTTCATTGGCTCCTGAAGTTCTATAAGAGGCACTCATGGCTAAGATTAAAAAAGGCGATCAAGTAATTGTGATCGCAGGTAAAGAAAAAGGCAAACAGGGTACTGTATTGTCAGTTTCTAATGACCGCGTTAAGGTTGAAGGCCTTAACTTGGTGAAGAAGCATCAAAAGCCGAATCGAGCTACTGGCGCTGAAGGCGGCATCGTAACTCAAGAAGCTGAGCTTCATATCTCTAACGTGGCAATTTTTAATGCTACAACCCAAAAGGCTGACCGTGTTGGTTACCAAACGATTGAAGGCGTGAAAACTCGCGTATTCAAATCTAACGGTGAATCAGTGGCGGTAGCGAAGTAATAGGTTGAAATAGGCAATGGCCAGACTTAAAACACGTTACAACGACGTACTTAAAGCTCAGTTACAAGAGCAATTGGGCGTTAAAAATGTGATGGAGATTCCTCGCATCACTAAAATCACCATTAACATGGGTGTTGGTGCAGCATCAGCTGACAAGAAATTGTTAGATGGCGCTCTTTCTGATATGCAAGCGATTGCTGGTCAAAAACCAGTTCTTACTCTAGCTCGTAAATCAATTGCTGGTTTCAAAATCCGTGATGGTTGGCCGATTGGTTGTAAAGTTACTTTACGCGGCGAACAAATGTACGAATTCTTAGACCGATTGATCTCTATCGCGATCCCTCGTATTCGTGACTTCCGCGGTTTTTCTGCGAAATCATTTGATGGTCGTGGTAACTATTCGATGGGTTTGAAGGAACAAATCATGTTCCCTGAAATCGATTTCGATAAGATTGATCGTATTCGTGGTATGGATATTACCGTTACTACGACTGCTCGCACCGATGACGAAGGCCGTGCGCTTATGCGTGCATTTGGCTTCCCGTTCAAATAAGAGGTCGATATGGCTAAGAAAGGTATGATTAATCGCGAATTGAAACGCGAAAAAACAGTTGCTAAATTTGCTGCAAAACGTGCTGAATTAAAAGCTATGATTGCAAATGTAAATGCGAGCGACGAAGAACGTTTCGATGCGATGATGAAGTTACAGGCATTACCACGTAATGCATCTCCAGTACGTCTTCGTAACCGTTGTGGTTTAACTGGTCGTCCTCATGGTTACTTCCGTAAGTTCGGTCTAAGCCGTAACAAATTACGCGATACAGTAATGCAAGGTGATGTACCGGGCGTTGTTAAGGCAAGCTGGTAAGGAGCACTATAAATGAGTATGCAAGATACCGTTGCCGACATGCTAACCCGTGTTCGTAACGCACAAATGGCAAAGAAACAAACTGTTTCTATGCCAAATTCTAAGTTGAAGGTTGCTATTGCAAACGTTCTTCAACAAGAAGGTTATATTTCAAACGTAGAAGTTGCAGATGCTGAAGGCAAACCAACTTTGACAATTACGTTAAAATATTTTGAAGGCAAACCAGTTATCGAAACTGTGAAACGCGTAAGCCGTCCAGGTCTACGTCAGTATCGCGGTAAAGATGCACTTCCTAGCGTTAAGCAAGGTTTAGGTATTGCAATTGTTTCTACAAGCAAAGGCATCATGACTGATCGCGCTGCACGTGCTGCGGGCATCGGTGGTGAAGTTATTGCTTTTGTTTCTTAATAGGTGATTCCTCATGTCTCGTGTGGCTAAAGCCCCAGTAACTGTACCTAACGGTGTAACAGTTACTCAGAACGGCCGGCAGGTCGAAGTGAAAGGCAGTAAAGGTACATTGTCTTTCAACCTGCATGCGCTGGTCGAGCTAAAACAGGAAGAAGGTCAACTTCAAATTGCTCCTAAAGCTGAGTCGAAAGACGCTTGGATGCAAGCTGGTACTGCTCGCGCTGTGTTAAACAACCTTGTAAAAGGTGTTAGCGAAGGTTTCGAACGCAAGTTACAACTTATCGGTGTTGGTTATAAAGCTGCGGTTAAAGGTAACGTTGTTAACCTTAACCTTGGTTTCTCTCACCCGATCGATTACAACCTTCCAGAAGGTGTAACTGCTGAAACTCCTACTGCAACTGAAATTATTCTTAAATCTGCTGATAAAGCAGCTTTAGGTCAAGTTGCTGCAGATATCCGTGGTTACCGTCCACCAGAGCCTTATAAAGGTAAAGGTGTTCGTTATTCTGACGAAGTTGTACTTCGTAAAGAAGCTAAGAAGAAATAAGGCGCGAGGTTCTTATGAACGAAAAGAAACAATCCCGTTTGCGTCGTGCGAAAAGCACACGCTTGCACATTCGTGCATTGGGTGCGACTCGTTTGTGTGTAAACCGCACACCGCGTCACATCTATGCTCAAGTTATCTCAGCAGATGGTGGCAAAGTTTTAGCGCAAGCTTCAACTTTAGATGCTACTTTACGTGCTGGTACAACTGGTAACGTTGATGCAGCGACTAAAGTAGGTGCTTTAATCGCAGAACGTGCTAAAGCAGCTGGCGTTACTAAAGTTGCATTTGACCGTTCTGGTTTCAAATATCATGGTCGTATCAAAGCCTTGGCTGATGCTGCTCGTGAAAACGGCTTGGAGTTCTAATCATGGCTAAAGTTGAACAAAACGAAGGTCTTGTTGAAAAGCTGGTTGCCGTTGATCGTGTAGCCAAAGTTGTTAAGGGTGGTCGTATCTTCTCTTTCACAGCATTAACTGTTGTGGGTGATGGGAATGGTCGCGTAGGTTTTGGTCGTGGTAAAGCACGTGAAGTTCCAGCTGCTATTTCTAAAGCACTTGAAGCTGCTCGTCGTAACATGATTACTGTTGAGCTTGTTAACGGTACTGTACAACACCCTATTAATGCTCGTCACGGTGCAAGCCGCGTTTACATGCAACCTGCTTCTGAAGGTACTGGTGTAATTGCTGGTGGTGCTATGCGTGCAGTTCTAGAAGCTGTTGGCGTACATAACGTATTGACAAAATGCTATGGTTCTACAAACGCTGCTAACGTAGTAAACGCAACATTCAAAGGTTTGCGTGACATGACTTCTCCTGAGAAAGTCGCTGCGAAACGTGGTCTTTCAGTAGAACAAATTCAAGGGTAATCAATCATGAAAACGATTAAAGTTACCCAGACTAAATCTTCTGCGCACCGCTTGAAAAATCACAAGCTTAGCCTTAAAGGTTTAGGTCTGCGTCGTATTGGTCATACTGTAGAAGTGCAAGATACGCCTTCTAACCGCGGTATGATCAACCAAGTCTACTATATGGTTAGTGTAGAGGAATAAGCCATGACTCTGCGTTTAAATACTATCGCACCTGCAGAAGGTGCTAAACGTGACAACCTTCGTTTAGGCCGTGGTATCGGTTCTGGCGTTGGCAAGACTGGTGGCCGTGGTGTCAAAGGTCAAAAATCACGTAAGAGCGGTGGCGTACGTCCAGGTTTCGAAGGTGGTCAAACTGCGTTATATCGTCGTTTACCTAAATTCGGCTTCACTAGCCAACTTGCTTTAAAAACTGCTGAAGTACGTTTATCAGAGCTTGCTAAAGTTGAAGGTGATATCATTTCACTTGAAACTTTAAAAGCTGCCAATGTTGTACGTAAAGATATGACTCGTGCTCGTATCGTACTTTCTGGTGATATTACTCGTGCATTCACTATCCAAGGTGTTGCTGTGACTAAAGGCGCTAAAGCTGCTGTAGAAGCTGCTGGCGGTAAAGTCGAGGAGTAATCGCTAGTGTCTATGTCTCCTAGTTCTTCAGGTCATGTCAACATGATGAAAGGCCAACCGTTTCATGTGAAATATCGTGAAATTATTCGTCGATTAATGTTTTTGGTTGGCGCATTATTGGTCTTTCGACTAGGGGCACATATTCCACTGCCGGGTATTGATAATGTCGCTTTAGAACGTTTTTTCAAAGCTAATGAAGGTACTTTCTTAGGTTTGTTTAATATGTTCTCTGGCGGAGCATTAGAGCGAATGTCAATTCTTGCGTTGGGGATCATGCCATATATCTCTGCTTCGATTATCGTGCAGTTGATGTCTACAGTGGTTCCTTCGCTGGAAGCTTTAAAGAAAGAAGGCGAGCAGGGTAAGCGTAAGATTAATCAATATACGCGTTACGGCACGTTATTACTTGCATTGGTTCAAGGTGTAGGTATGTGTGCTGGTCTCATTAGCCAAGGAATTACCTTGACTTCAGGACTAGCTTTTTACATTCCTGCCGTAACCTCGTTGGTTGCAGGCACCATGTTCTTAATGTGGTTGGGAGAGCAGATTACCGAACGCGGTGTTGGTAATGGTATCTCTATGATCATTTTTGCAGGTATCGTTGCTGGTTTGCCAAATATTGTAATTCAAGCATTCACTTCGGTGGATAACGGTCAATCAAGCTTAATTGGTTTGGCTGTATTTGGATTACTCTCAATTGCAGTTCTTGCTGCGATTGTATTTATTGAAAAGGCTCAACGTCGTATACCGGTTAACTATGCTCAAAAGCAACAAGGGCGTCGCGTATTCACTGCACAGCAGACACATTTGCCATTGAAATTGAATATGGCAGGGGTTATCCCAGCAATTTTCGCTAGTTCGTTATTGCTATTCCCTGCAAGTTTAGGTCAATGGTTGGGTAGTTCTGATCCAAATGCAGGAATCGTAAAGCGTAGCCTACAAGATTTGGCATTGGTATTATCGCCTGGACAACCTTTGTACTTGGTGCTCTTCGGTGCGTTAATTATCTTTTTCTGTTATTTCTATACTGCACTTGTGTTCAGTCCTAAAGAAGTATCAGAGAACTTGAAACGCAGCGGAGCTTATGTACCTGGTATTCGCCCAGGTGAGCAAACTGCTCGTTACTTAGATCATATTCTTAATCGTTTGACGTTTATTGGTGCAATTTATATTACGGTCATCTGTTTGATGCCAATGATTCTGCAAAGTTCTTTTGGTATTCCATTCCATTTGGGTGGGACATCTTTGCTGATCGTAGTGGTTGTTGTGATGGACTTTATGGCTCAGCTACAAGCTCATCTCACTTCGCACCAGTATGACAATCAAACGTTAATGAGAAAAACGACTGCTCATCCTAAAGGATAAGCGCACTTGAGGTTTCATCATGAAAGTACAAGCTTCTGTTAAAAAAATTTGTGGTAGCTGTAAAGTTATCCGTCGTAATGGGGTTATCCGCGTGATTTGTAGCGCTGAACCTCGTCATAAGCAGCGTCAAGGTTAATCTGATCAAGACCTGTTGATTTCAGTAGGCTAATTAGGTTATTATCCGCCCCTCAAGATATTTGTGGGGCGGTTGATTATCTCTACTGCCTTTTTGGAGAAAGTGAATGGCTCGTATTGCCGGTGTAAACATTCCGGATAACAAGCATGCTGTTATCTCCCTCACGTATATTTTTGGTATCGGTCGCCACACTGCTAAGAACATCTTAGCTGCTGCTGGTATTGCACCAACTACTAAGATCCGTGAATTGGATGATGCTCAGCTTGATGCGATTCGTGCAGAAATTACCAAGGTTCCGACCGAAGGTGATTTACGTCGCGAAATTTCCATGAACATTAAACGTTTAATGGATTTAGGCTGCTACCGCGGTCTTCGTCATCGTCGCAGCTTGCCTGTCCGTGGACAACGCACCAAAACTAACGCACGTACCCGTAAAGGTCCGCGCAAACCTATTAAGAAATAAGATTTCTGGAAGCTAAAAGATGGCTAAAGATACTCGCACACGCAAGAAGGTCACTCGTACCGTCTCTGAAGGTGTTGCACACATTCACGCTTCTTTTAATAACACCATTGTGACTATTACCGATCGTCAAGGTAATGCACTGGCTTGGGCCACTTCAGGTGGACAAGGCTTCCGTGGATCACGTAAATCAACTCCGTTTGCTGCTCAGGTAGCTGCTGAAGTTGCTGGTAAAGCAGCTTTAGATTACGGTTTGAAAAACTTGGACGTCCTTGTAAAAGGTCCTGGTCCTGGTCGTGAGTCTGCGGTTCGTGCTTTAGGTGCAGTGGGTTATAAAATTAACAGCATTACCGATGTGACGCCAATCCCGCACAACGGTTGTCGTCCACCTAAAAAACGTCGCGTGTAAGGAGAAACATTCATGGCTCGTTATATTGGTCCAAAATGCAAACTCTCTCGCCGCGAAGGGACAGACCTGCAACTTAAATCAGGCGTTAAACCGTTTGACGTTAAGACAAAAAAACATGCTAAAGCTCCTGGCCAACACGGTGGAGCTCGTGGCAGCAAACAATCTGAGTACTCACTACAATTACGTGAAAAACAAAAAGTACGTCGTATGTACGGTGTGTTAGAACGTCAATTTAGTAACTACTATAAAGAAGCTGCTCGTGTGAAAGGCGCAACAGGTGAAAACTTGTTGAAATTGCTTGAAAGCCGTCTTGATAACGTAGTTTATCGCATGGGTTTTGGTTCTACACGTGCAGAAGCTCGTCAGCTTGTATCTCACCGTAGCATTACTTTGAATGGTCGTCGTGTTAACATCGCGTCTATCCAAGTTAAAGCTGGTGATGTAATCGCGGTTCACGAAGGTGCTAAACAACAATTACGTATTAAAAGCGCAATTGAATTGGCTGCTCAACGTGGTATCCCTTCTTGGATGGAAGTTGACCATTCAAAACTAGAAGGTACGTTTAAAGCTGCACCGGATCGTTCTGATTTACCTGCTGAAATCAACGAAAGCTTGATTGTAGAATTGTATTCTAAATAATCCTTGAGGTAGCAATAATGACGCGTACTGCAAATGAGTTTCTAACTCCGCAAGCGATCAAGGTCGAAGCGGCTAGCGGGACCTCGGCAAAAGTGATTCTGGAACCATTAGAGCGTGGCTTTGGTCATACTCTAGGTAATGCTTTACGTCGTATCCTTCTTTCTTCTTTACCTGGCGCTGCTGTGGTAGAAGTTGAAATAGAAGGGGTTGAGCACGAGTACAGTACCTTAGAAGGCTTGCAGCAGGACATCGTCGAGCTCTTGCTGAACCTAAAAGGATTGTCGATTAAGCTGTTCGATCAAAACGAAGCATATTTGACATTAGAAAAACAAGGTCCAGGCGATGTAACTGCTGCTGATCTTCGTTTACCTCATAATGTTGAAGTGGTAAACCCTGAGCATTTGATTGGCACTTTAAGTGCCTCAGGCAATTTAAAAATGCGCCTGAAAGTTTCTCAAGGTCGCGGTTATGAAACTTCTGACTCACGTTTCCCAGAAGGCGAGACTCGCCCGGTGGGTCGTTTACAGTTAGATGCTTCTTATAGCCCAATCAAGCGCGTGTCTTACACAGTGGAAAACGCTCGTGTAGAACAACGTACTGACCTTGATAAATTGATCATTGATCTTGAAACTAACGGTACAGTTGATCCTGAAGAAGCAATCCGCAAAGCGGCAACAATCTTGCAACAACAAATTGCAATTTTTGTTGATCTTCAGAAAGATCAAGCTCCTGTTGCTCAAGAGCCTCGCGAAGAAGTGGATCCAATCTTGCTTCGTCCAGTAGATGATCTAGAGCTTACTGTTCGTTCTGCTAACTGTTTGAAAGCAGAAAATATTTACTACATCGGTGATTTGGTTCAACGTACTGAAGTGGAGTTGTTGAAAACTCCTAACTTAGGTAAAAAATCGTTAACTGAAATCAAAGATGTTCTGGCATCGAAAGGCTTGCAATTGGGCATGCGTTTAGAGAACTGGCCACCGGCTAGCCTCCGCATGGACGATCGCTTTGCTTATCGTAGTCGTTAATTAAGTAGGACTATCACCATGCGTCATCGTAATAGTGGTGTGAAATTAGGCCGTACAAGCAGTCATCGTAAAGCGATGTTCCAAAACATGGCTAACTCTTTGTTTGAGCACGAGTTGATTAAAACAACTGTGCCTAAAGCTAAAGAGTTACGTCGTGTAGCTGAGCCTTTAATCACTTTAGCTAAAAACGATACTGTTGCAAACCGTCGTTTAGCGTTTGCTCGTACTCGTTCAGCAGCAACTGTTGGTAAATTATTTACCGTTCTTGGCCCTCGTTACAAAGAACGTAACGGCGGTTATCTACGTGTTCTTAAAGCGGGCTTCCGTGCAGGTGATGCTGCACCGATGGCTTACGTTGAGCTAGTAGATCGCGAAGTTAACTAATTTCGCAAGAATAGCTTCAGTTGTTCTAAAAAAGACCGGTGTTTCACCGGTCTTTTTTATGTCTGATGATTTTATATTGTCAGAAAATTTAAGCTTTTGTCCCGAACTGATATATTTTTTATCACTTTTATATAAACTTGACATTGCGTATTGTCAGTTTTGTGGTTTAATAAAACAAAACTTAAACAGGTTATAAAAAGAACATGGAAAAACATATTGATATTTTGATTGTAGGTGCCGGTATTTCAGGTATTGGTCTTGCTGTTCATCTTTCTAAAAATTGCCCAAAACGCTCTTTCGACATTATTGAACGTCGTGAAAGTTTTGGTGGAACCTGGGATTTATTTAAGTATCCCGGTATTCGTTCCGATTCTGATATGTCCACTTTTGGCTTCAACTTTAAGCCTTGGCAAAAAGACAGTGTCTTGGCTGATGGACCGTCTATTAAGAATTATTTATCTGAAGTAATTGATGAGTATCAGCTCAAAAGTAAAATTCATTTTCAACATCGGGTTTTAGCTGCAAATTATGATTCGGCTCGTAAAAAGTGGCTGGTAGAAATTGAGGATGCAGCTAACAACAAGCAAACCTGGGTGGCTAATTTTGTTCTAGGATGTACAGGTTACTATAATTATGACCAGGGCTTTCAACCTGAATTCCCTAATCAGTCTGCATTTAAAGGTCAATTTATTCATCCGCAACATTGGCCTGAGCAGTTAGATTATTCTGGTAAAAAGGTGGTCATTATTGGAAGTGGAGCAACTGCGATTACCTTGGTGCCTGCGATGGCGAAAGGCGGGGCAGGGCATGTCACCATGTTGCAACGTTCTCCAACTTATATTGCCTCTGTTCCATCGATTGATATCCTTTACGACAAAATGCGCAAGTATTTGCCTGAAGATTTGGCTTATAAGTTAACGCGTGCGCGTAATATCGGTATGCAACGCGGTATTTATGCGCTGGCACAGAAACAGCCTAAATTACTGCGTAGCTTGTTGCTCAAATCGATTGAATTTCAGCTCAAGGGTAAAGTGGATATGAAGCATTTTACCCCGGATTATAATCCTTGGGATCAGCGTCTATGTGTGGTACCGGATGGAGATTTATTTAAGATTTTACGTGAAGGTCGTGCTTCAGTCGAAACGGATCAAATTGATAAATTCACCGCGAACGGCATTCAGTTAAAATCCGGCAAACATCTTGAGGCAGATATTATTGTCTCTGCAACCGGTTTGAATATTCAAATTTTAGGGGGAATTCAGGCGACCATTGATGGCAAGCCAATGAATACCTCTAAACACATGCTATATCAGGGCATTATGGTTAGTGATGTGCCGAATATGGCGATGATCATTGGTTATATCAATGCTTCATGGACACTGAAAGTGGATATTGCAGCGGACTATATTTGTCGTATGATCAATTATATGGACAAACATGGCTATGATGAAGTGATTCCACAAGGGGATGCGACCGAGTTAATGGAAGATACGGTGATGGGTAGTTTGACTTCAGGTTATATTGCCCGTGCTGCTGATGTCATGCCGAAACAGGGTAAACATGCACCGTGGAGTGTCTCTAATAATTATCTGGCTGACCGTAAACAATTAAAGCATGCGCGCTTTGATGACGGTGTGCTTAAATTTCATAAACGTGAACAACAAGATAAGAAAAGTGCGACACCGCGTTTAGTTTCATAATTGAATTTCATTATTTTTTTAAAGAAGGAGCATGAATGCTCCTTTTTTTATGCTTATTAAATCAGTAGTTCAAGTTATCAGCTTTTATTCTGTTGCAAGCTGGTACAAATAGAACTTCAAGAATTAAACCGGCATAGAAATAAATGTTGATTATAGCGAACGTGAAATCAGCTCTTTCATGATTTCATTGGTGCCGGCATAAATGCGATTGGCGCGGTTATCGATATAGGCACGTGCAATCGGGTATTCCATCATGTAGCCATAACCGCCATGCAGTTGCAGGCACTCATCTACGACCTTGGAAAACATCTCGGAAATTTTGTATTTCGCTGCTGCAGCTGCATCAATGCCCAGTTTTTCTTCAAGCTGTAATTCCATACAACGGTCTAAATAAGTACGACAGAAATCAATTTCAGTGCGTAATTCAGCCAGCTTAAAGCGGGTATTTTGAAAAGCACTGATCGGTTTGCCAAAGGCTTGACGCTGTTTGGTGTATTGAACGGTATGCGCGAATGCTGCTTCAGCTCCAGCCTGACAAATGATGGCGACTAGCATACGCTCCCAGGCCAATTCTTTCATCAGCATCATAAAACCCATACCTTCCATTCCTAAAAGGTTTTCTTTAGGCACACGGACATTATCAAAGAACAGTTCACAGGTATCTTGTCCTTTCATGCCAATCTTATTTAGTGGTTTTCCTTTGCTAAAACCGGCACGATCCGCTTCAACAATGAGTAATGACAAATTGGCAGACCCTTTATCGCCACTACCGGTTTTGCAGACCACAATTGCCATATCACACAGGTAACCATTGGTGATGAAAATTTTAGAACCATTGATCACATAATCATTGCCATCCAGCACAGCAGTGGTACGTACCGCTTGCAGATCAGAGCCGGTGCCAGGTTCGGTCATGGCAATCGCAGTCACTGTTTCACCCGAAGCCATTTTTAGGAGCCAATTTGACTTCTGCTCCTCATTGCCAAAATTGAAAATGTAATTGGCCACAATATCCGAATGCAGTGAAAAGCCAGTGGATGAATCCATGGCATAAGCCTGTTCTTCAATCAGGATCATGCTGTAAAGTCGGTCTACCCCCGAACCCCCGTATTGCTCTGGCATGGTGGCACAGAGTAAGCCCATGGCACCGGCCTTGTTCCATAAATCCCGGTCCACATGTTGTTGCTGTTCATATTTAGCAATATTGGGAACCACTTCCTTTTCATAAAATTTACGTACAGTTTCACGGAAAGCTTCATGCTCGGCATTAAATAAATGACGGGGTAACATATTGGCTAAAGGTCGAATCGCAGCTGCTTGCATTGTTATTGTGTCCATCTACAAAGTTATTATGAGATCAAAATTAAAAGATTGAACCGCAAGCGACAATGAGATGAATGCTCAAATGTTGCAATAAAATGATGAATTTGGTCAATTCAGGGAAATGGCTCGAAATAGAAGGGAGGGATAGGGTAAACTAGCAAAAATTTTCACACTGTTGGGGACAGCTAGCTATGAGCGAAGAAATCAGCTTGGAAGAACGTAAAGTTATTTACCGTGCTCGTCGTGGTTTAAAAGAGATTGATGTCTATTTTGACCCCTATGTAAAAAATCATTATTTACAGGCAGATGCAGCAGAGAAAAAAGTTTTTGCTGAATTGGTCGCGCAAGAAGACCCTGACCTATTAGACTGGTTTATGGAAGTGTCTGAACCACCGCGTCCGGAAATGAGAGCCCTGATTGTTAAGTTGAAACATTACGTCCATGGCTAATCGTTGTTTTCAGCTGAAACGCAGCCGTCTGGCATTGGTATTTCAGCTGATTATTTTTACTTTACTGATTGTACTTTTGCAGCAACTCTTGCCGGCATGGTTATGGTTGCTGTGCATTTTGTTGGGTGTAGTGACCTATGCCTATGGTTTGAAAGTACCTCAACCGATTCGTTTTGAACATTTGCATGCACGTGAATGGTCACTGTCACATTTAAAATCGCAACAGGTTAAGCGTGTTTCGATTAGTCATTTGATTGATCATCAGCTTTATATTGTGGTTTATTTCCAGCATTTTCACGAAAAGCCGCTATTGATCTGGGTCGATCAGCTTCCTTTACAACAATGGAAAGCACTAAAAAAACTGGCTAAATTGACCTGATTGTTAGACAGTTGTATAAAATTAACTTTAATTAAAATATTAATGATCAAATACATAGTTTTAATTTCGTATTTTTTGTAAGACAGTTTGATGTAAAAAATCACAAATATTTCAATTGTCGGACAATTTTTCTGCTGAATTATTTAAGCTAAATGTAAATTAAAACCACCAACAGCAAATGAGGAAATCATCATGGTGATTCCAACTTGGATGTTTCTGGTAATAGCAATTGTTTTGGCAATTGTTATTGGACGACTCGGAACAGTGCTGAAGGATCGATTTGCACAACATTAAAGCCGAAAGGCTTGACCCCTTGATAAGTAGCATGTGCCGAACCGTCGCAATGCTACTTTTTTTTGCCCAAAATTTTTAACTTGATGGAATACAGTCAATTTTCCGTACGTCATTTCGTGGCAAAGTATCAAACCTAATTAGAGTGAATACTCTTTTATTCAGATTTCGCATCTGATATGTTTAGGTGCTATGGACATAAACACAATTATAGAGGACAGGAAAATGTCGCAAGTCCAAAAAATATGCCAGGGTATGGCAGTTGTCATCGTTACAAGTTCTTTATTATCAGGTTGTTCTCAAGTGGTTAAATCAGGGGCAAATATTGCGCTGGGTTTCAGTGAGAAACATATTGTACCGCCTATCTTAGCCATGGATGATGCGGATATGGCGTGTAATTCAGGCAATGCCTTAACGCCAGCCATTATGTCGACCAAAGATATGGGGGCAGATCCAACCCGTATTGCGGTACTTTTATATGCTTCATCGGGAATCTGTGCTGAAAACCAGGCTTTGGAAGCAGAATTACATTATTTGCGCGCTTCTAAAGCCGGACAGGTTTCAGAAGCACAAGATGCACGTATCCAGCAAAAACGCTGGGCTGCTATTGCTGCACAGCGTCAGTACGCGGGTTATCAGCTTTTAGAAAAGCGTTGGGAAGCAAAATATAATAAGGCCTTGGGTGATGGATGCCCGAAAATGAAAAGCGACCTTGATCAAACTGTATATTTAATGGGGATGATCAGTGGTTTACAGGCCATGACCAATGACATTAATTCTGGCGGTGCAGTCAATGTACCAAAAGATATTGCTGCGGTGGTAGAACGCGGCATGGTGTGTCTGGACAATACTAAATTCTGGGGTGCGCCAGAAGCGGCGCGTGCAGTCATTTGGACTTTGCTGCCGGGTGCAGGGGATGGTAAGCCAGATCCTTATCAGACTTTAAAACAGTCGGTGCAACTGGGTGAGCAAAAAGGCGTACGCCTGTCACATGCCTTATATGCAGTGGCAGCTCAAGCCAGCGGGGACGATGGCAAAATTCGTGATGCTTTAAAAGCATTTGCCAATGCCCGTTCTGAAGAAAAACCGGTCAATCCGCAATTCAGACTGGTAGATAGCATGGCGCAAAATATGGTGCAGGGTATTTCAGACCGTTACTGGACTGAACATACCGGCATCCGTTCAAGTGATGATGGCATGCAGCGTTTTTGGGATGATCAGGACAATTCCGCAGAGCTGGATGACTTATTTACTGAAAATGAGAGTGCTGCATCTTCTTAAGTTAAACTGGGTGAAAGAGAATACAAGAAAGATTGGCTGGAATGATGTTCTATTTTTAATCCATCATTTCTAGCCGAGGGCATGCCAATGAAAGACCAGTTTCTGATGCAAAAAATTATTTTTATTGCATTTGTAATGTCTTTTTCGGCATGCCTTCAAGTTTTTGCAGATTCATTTATCTATTGGCAAGTTGATTTATTCAAAGAATTCTGGCGTTTATGGACAGCCCATTGGGTACATGTGGGCTGGATCCATTATCTGCTGAATATGCTGGCATTTGCATGCTTACCTTTTATTTTTCCCCGCGTCAAAATCTGGCATTTCGTGGCTCTGCTGTTATTGCTTCCACCGTTTATTAGCCTGTGTTTTTATTATTTCTTTCCCGATATAGAAGCCTATGCCGGCTTGTCCGGAGTTTTGCATGGGGCTTATGTCGCCGTTGCCTGTGTGCATTTGCTGTACAGGAAAGAACGCAATTTTGCTGCCTTGGTGCTGTGCCTGATTCTGGGGAAATTGCTTTGGGAAAATACAGTCGGCAGTGTCGGTACAGCGGAACTGATTGGTAGTCCAGTGCTGGTCGAAGCACATTTATTGGGGGTTATTGGGGGAGTAGGCATCGCCTTGGCTTATGTTTTATGGGAGTATTTCGTGGAATAGTGGCGAGATTGACATTTAAAACAGAAAAGAAAATACATATTGTCATTTTCATTGGTATCGAGTTAATGCAAATTTGTTCATAAGAATAAAGAGATTGAATAGAGAAAGGATATTGTCTATTCAGAAAAGGAAAGTTGGCATTGCTGAAGCGGTGGCAATGATCAAAATAAGAAATAGGAAGGCACATGCAAAATGATGAAAACAACAGATCAGGATTAGGTCTGTTACGTTATATATGGACAGAGTGGATCTCGACTTTTGTCATTCTATTACTACTTTTGCTCACACTCATCATTGGTACCGGTGAGATGATTCATGGTCAGCTATTACGTGTGGGTGAACGTTTATATGGTAATGAACAAATTGGCATGCAATATTCTTTCTTACGTGCAGAACCGACCAAGCCAAGCTGTGATCTACATCCGGATATTGATGCACAAGTACAAAAGCAAATGAAAGCCAATGCCAATGATGAGTTCGCCGATATTTTCGGGACCACATCGGAAGCAGATGTACGGGCTTCAGTCATGGCAGGGCAGCAACAGTGCCAGGAAAAGTATCAGTTCTATGACAAAGCCATTAAATATATGGATGAGCATCCAACGATAAGAACTTATCGTACCTTGGAAACATCATTCTTTGGAATCTTTAAGTTTGGTACTGAAAACCGGGTCATCATTTTATTGCTGATGGTTGTGGTTGCTGCAATTACCGCTTCAGTGAAATTTCATCATATTGGTTTACGTGCGCCAACCACCAAACTGGATTATCGCGTTTATGCCCTGTTTATGGTATTAGGTAATGGTTTGCTCACGGCATCGGTACTCAGTCAATATCACTCGATTATCAATTCAGGTGTGGCTTCAACTTATGAAACCCTGACGGTTTACTGGCTGTGGATTTTCCTCTTTATTACCTTGACCCTGATCAGTCTGTTACAACTGTTTAAACCCCCTGTAGCCAAGCAGGAAGGTAAGGGCAATCTGGGGCTGGCTTTACTGAGTGTGCCTTTATATGCCTACATGGCATTGGTGACCGGGTTGGTTTTTACCTTTGTCATGGATTATCCAATGGGGCAAGGGATTTACCTCGGAATTCTGGTGGAATTCTCAGGCATTTTCTTAAACCTTGCACTGTTTATCTGGGCCGGTATGTTACTGACTCAAACCCGGGTGATGGATTTATTCCTCGGTATTTTACGTCCTTGGAACTTGGCACCTGAAACCCTGACCTGGTTGATTTTGATTGCTGCAGCGATTCCAACTGCTTATACCGGTGCTTCTGGTATTTTCGTTGTTGCCGCAGGTGCGATCATTTATAAGGAAGTATGGAACTCGGGTTCACGCCGTCAATATGCTTTGGCTGTTTCAGCCATGTCAGGCTCGCTGGGGGTAGTGATTCGTCCATGCTTGCTGGTGATTCTGATTTCGATGCTCGACAGCCGCCATGTGACTTCAGATGAACTGTTTGATCACGGGATCTATGTATTCTGGCTTACGGCCTTGATTTTCCTGGGGGTATCACTTTACCTTGCAGAAACACGTTTCCGTGTGAACTCACCTAAAGTGGCCGTACCGGGCATGTTGAAAGCCATTGTGCCGGTGATTCCTTATATCGTGATTACCATTGTTGTCATTTTGATGTACACCGTGGGTCTGGATACCCAAATGGATGAATTCACTGCACCGGTGATTCTGCCAATTATTCTGATTGCTTATATTATGTTTGATAAATGGTGGGGTGATCGTTTTGTGACACCACCAGACCGTCATGCTGCTTTAGCTTTGGAGCATGAAAAACAGTCGACCTTTATGCGTGACCATACGCCACATGGCGGAGAAAAATCACGCGGCTTTGCCCATTCAATGTGGTTTGCTTCGGCAGAAACCGTTGGACATATTGGTGCATTGATTATCTTGATGGCCTTGTCTGCAAGTGTAGGCGGTTTGATTGAACGTAGTGAAGTGGTAGAATTGTTGCCAACACATTTGGGCAATATCTATATTTCACTAGCCTTTATTGCATTGTTGCTGGCAATTGTCGGGATGACTACCGATCCGTTTGGCGCCGTGATTCTGGTGGCTGCAACCATTGCACCGGTGGCTTATGAAAATGGTATCCATCCAATCCATTTCTGGATGATTGTATTGGTCGCATTTGAGCTGGGCTATGTATCTCCGCCAGTGGCGCTGAATCATCTCCTGACCCGAATGTCGGTTGGTGATGATGAGGTTCGTGCAGCTGATGCGGAAGCGAAAGCCAAATACACCAAGTTCTATTACCGTTATGAACGCTGGTTGCTGCCGATTATGGTGCTGTTCCCATCCTTGCTGATTGTGACCTATGCGCCGTATATTTTTAAAATGTTCGGTTGGTATCATTAATTCATCATGCTAAAAAAGCACCTTCGGGTGCTTTTTTTATGACAGGAAGAACTGGCTGAATGATTAGGCTGAACGTTTTTGAATAAGCGGACTACACAGGATAATCGCACTCAGAATAAGCCCGAAACCCATTAAACTATAATGATCGGGTGTTTCCTGCCAGAATATAAAGCCCCAGATTCCGGCGAAAATAATGGCAATATAATTCACTGGGCCAATTTGTCCGGCTGGTGCAAGTTTATAGGCATTAGACATAAAAATTTGACTGATATTGGCCAGCAGTCCCGCGCCAATCAAGAAACCCAGTTCAGTCCAGCTATAAGGACGCCATAGCCAGAACATCGGAATCATGGAAATGAGGGTGCCGATAAAACAGAAATAAAACACGATTTTTTCTGGCGATTCGGTACGGGTAAGCGCACGAACCGTTACAAATGCCATGGCAGCGAGGAAGCTGGCCCCCAGACCAATGACCGACATCTGGTTAAACATGCCGGCATCCGGCTTGGCCACAAGTATTACCCCGGCCAGACCAATGGCAGCTGCGATCAGCATGGATCGGGTGATTTTTTCTTTCAGAAATAGCCAGGCAATCAGTGGAATAAAAATCGGGGAAGAATAGGTAAACACCATGGCATTGGACAGCTTTAAATGGGCAATCGCATAAAAGAAGCCATACATGGCAATCAGCCCGATCACGGCACGCCAGCTATGCATCCAGATTTTTTCTGTCTTAAAAAAATCGATACCTTTAGTGAAAATCAGCGGTAGAAAAATAAATAGACCAACAAAATTGCGAAAAAATACAATGGTAGGATTATCGACTGTTTGTGAGGCATAGCGAATACAAACGCCCATCAGAGAAAACAGAAAAGCAGAGCAGGTGAGAAAGCTAAGTGCCTTGATTAAATTAATATTGCTTTTTGGGATGGGCATTAAACAAATTCAGCTCAAATATGTACGGATATTTTAGCTGAATTTTCACGCATTATAAGGGTTGTTTTTGAGCCAACTGAGCTTCAAGTAATTTAATCTGTTCTTCTTTTAAGGCAATCAGTTGATCTGCATCGGCATGTTGAGCTTTCAGCAAGGTTTCTTGCTCATTTAACTGGTTTTGAATATCGTCCAGTTTGGCCACTTCTTCTTTGGCTAAAGATTCATTTTCTGAAACTGGTGCTTGCAGCATTTTTTTATCTACAAGCTGAATAGTTTTCTGATCAGTTTCGGCAGCCGATTCTGCTGGTTTAACCTCGGCAGTAGGCGCCGGTTTTGCAGGTGCCGTTAAACTGGCACCTTCATGTTCAGGCAGTGTTTCATTTGAAGTTGCAAAAAACCATTGATAGGCCAAAAAAAGCACAATGATTGCAACTAATCCCCCCGTGATGCCCAATAAAAGTTTTGGGCTATTTCTTTGATCTAATGTCATATTGAACCTGTTTTTATTTAGGCTGACGCGGTTTGAACTGAATGACACCAATCTCATCCGGGACTTCCGGCATCTGTGGTTCATCGACATGCGTTGGCCGATTTTCGTTATAGCCGCAGTCGACACATTCAATCCATTCATCGTCGCCAGAAGTTAGCATGACAATCCGATCTAGCGCTTCACATTTTGGACATTTAGCACCTGCAATGAAACGACGTTTGATAGTCATCATCCTAACCTTCCGAACAATCTTAGATCCTTATTTTAAGCGTTTTTAGAGGGCTTCGTCCAACCTTGATGACGTAATAACGCATCTATTTTTGGCTCGCGTCCGCGGAAATTGATAAACGCGTCAAGTGCTGTATCTTTTCCGCCAACTGCTAGAATAAACTGACGAAATTCTTTTCCGGTCTGAACATTAAAAATTCCTTCTTGTTCAAAGCGATCGAAAGCATCACTGGCCAAAACTTCGGCCCATTTATAAGAGTAATAACCCGCAGCATAGCCTCCGGCAAAAATATGGCTAAAGCTATGCTGGAAACGGTTATAACTTGCCGTTGGTGCGACCGCGTATTTTTGACGGATTTCATCTAAAGTGGCTTGTACCTGCTCGGCATTTAAAGCGGAACTGTGCTTGTGTATAGACAGGTCAAACAGGGCAAATTCGATTTGACGCAAGGTTTGCATACCGGACTGGAAGAAACGAGCATCTAGCAAGGATTTAAGCAAATCTTCCGGTAAATGCTGTTTGGTTTCGATGTGTTCGCTGAGCAGATCGAGGCTGTCAGTATCCCAGGTCCAGAATTCCATAAACTGGCTTGGTAGCTCAACCGCATCCCAATCCACGCCGTGGGTACCTGCAACAGCAATATGGTCGACTTCGGTCAGCATATGATGCAGGCCATGACCAAACTCATGGAACAGGGTATTCACTTCATCATGTGTGAGCAGCGCAGGTTGATCGCCGACTGCAGGGGTGAAGTTGCAGACCATATAGCAAATCGGTTTTTGCAGGCCTTGTCGGGTTTGCATGCGCGAGCGGAAACCACTCATCCATGCGCCGCCACGTTTGCCGCTACGTGCATAGAGATCGAAATAAAAACCGCCGACCACCTTGCCTTGATCTTCCAGTTCAAAATAGCGTGCATCGGGATGCCAGACTGGCGCTTTACGTTCCACAATGTTGATGCCGTAAAGACGATTCACAATGCTGAACAGGCCTTGCAAAATTTTGGGTGCAGGGAAATACGGTTTCAGGGATTCCTGAGATAAATTGAACTGTTGCAGTTTCAGTTTTTCAGAATAGTAACCGGTATCCCAAGGCTGTAACTCGAGTATGCCATCCTGAATGGCAATCGTTTTTAATTCGGCAATTTCTTTACTTGCAGGTGTACGTGCATGTTCAGCCAGATCCACCAGGAACTTATCTACAGTTTCGACATCCGGTGCCATTTTGCTGGCCAGCGATAACTCGGCAAAATTAGCAAAACCTAATAGCTGTGCCATTTCATGACGCAGACTCAGGATTTCTTCCATCACCTGAGTATTGTCAAACTCAGGATGCTCAGACAGGTCGGAAGCACGTGTAGTATAAGCCTTGTATAATTCTTCACGTAAGCCCCGGTCATCGGCATAGGTCATGATGGCCAGATAAGCCGGAATGTCTAAAGTCGCAACTGGCTGATCCAGTTCACGTTGCTGACCATATTGTTTGAGCAGATCGATACTGCTTTGCGGTAAACCTTTGAGTTGTTCTTCGGTCAGAGGCTTGAAATAGATTTGGGTAGCATCTAATACATGATTCGAGAAGTCAGATGACAGCTGCGACAAACGAGAAGAAATTTCAGCATAACGTTTTTTCGCTTCACCTTCCAAAGCTACACCTGAAAGTTTGAAATCGCGCAGTGCCAGTTTAATAGCACTTTGATGGGCTGCTGGAAGCGTATTAAACACCGTTGCATCATGCACATGTTGATAGGTTTGATACAGCACCGTGTGTTGACCCAGCTGAGTGTAGTATTCGCTTAGTGCTGGCAGTAAAGACTGGTACAGTTCACGTGTTTCCGCATTATTCATCACGGCATTGAGATGTGAAAGCACACCCCAAGCTTCACTCATGTTGTTTTCCAGCGTATCGACCTGTTCCAGAACATTGAGCTGTGCCTGAGCATCTTCTGGAACTGCGGTTAAATCTTTTAAAAAACTTTGTCCTTGTTGAATGGCTTGTTCAATCTGTTGTTTTAAATCGGCCAGTTGAATCTGGTCAAATTGTGGAACGGGCAAAGTCGCCTTTTCTAAAGTCATTTCTAATACGCCATATCATTTATAAAGTTAATAATAGATGTAGGGCTTAGAGAGAGGGAAATCAAGGCTTATTGTTCTTTTGCTAAATAAATACTGATGAAGCATAGCTTTGAATAAAAAAGCCCTACCGAAGTAGGGCTTTTATCAGAAAATTATTCGATCTTGGTTTTCGCATTCGACTTTTTCTTTTTCGGCTTAGATTTTTTCTTCAGCTTGTCTTTGGGTTTTGCATCCGATTTGGCTGAAGATTTTTTATCTGATTTTTTAGCCAATGAAGTCGTTTTGGCTTTTGGCTTTTTCTTTCGAATCGGCTGTTCACCATCTTCACTCACTACAGCTTTCGCACGCGGGCTAAATACTTCTTCTGTTGTTGTCTTAGCCACACGTGGCGCTCGGCTACGAATAGCACGGCCGGCATGGGTCATTTGTTGCAACAGTTCAAAGTCAATCTTGCGATCTTCCAGATTTACCGCAGCCACTTTAATCTTGACTTCATCACCCAGACTAAAGGTTTGACCGCGTGCCTGACCGATCAGGCTTTGGCTTGGCTGGTCATAGACAAAATAGTCATCGCCCAGTTGGCTGACGTGGATCATGCCATCGACATATAAATCTTTTAAGGTCACAAACAGACCAAATTCAGCGACTGCACTGATGATACCGACAAATTCCTCACCAAGATGCTGCTGCATATAGTGACATTTCAACCATGTAGTGACGGAACGGGAAGCCTCATCGGCACGGCGCTCAGTTTGCGAGAAATGTTCACCAGCATCATCCAGAGCAGCACCAGAAAGCGCGAAAGGCTTTTGTTTTAAATGAGCCTTGATAGCACGGTGCAATAACAAGTCCGGGTAACGGCGAATCGGGGAGGTGAAATGCGTATACGCTTCATAAGCCAAACCAAAATGCCCAGCGTTGTTGGCGCCGTAATAAGCCTGCATCATCGAGCGTAACAACACCGCGTGAATGCTTGGCGCATCAATACGGTCTTTGGTGGCTTCAATCACCGCCTGATAATCTTTTTGTGTTGGCTGTTCCGGGAAAGGCAGGCCTAGCAATTTCACATATTCACGCACTTTTTGGATACGTGAAAATTCAGGTGGCTCATGCACACGGTACAACATTGGAATGTCATTTTCCAAGGCGTATTCTGCAGCGGCTACATTGGCCAGCAACATACATTCTTCAATCAGTTTATGCGCTTCATTACGTGAACGCGGCAGAATTTCATTAATGCCACCGAGCTCATCAAAGGTCATGTAGGTTTCGACTGTTTCGAATTCCATGGCATGACGCTCTGCACGCAAACCTTTCAAGATCTGATACAGCTGGAACAGGGTATTCAGCGATTTACGCACATCGCGATTTTCAGGAATCGCTTTGCTGTCACCATCAAAATACTGCGCGACCTGGGTATAGGTTAGGCGTGCTTTAGAATGCATTACAGAAGGGTAGAATTCAAAACCTGTAACACGACCGGCGCGTGACAGTTTTAAATCACAGACCATACAGAGACGGTCGACATGCGGATTCAGCGAGCATAAGCCATTAGATAAGGCTTCCGGCAACATCGGCAAGACAAAATGCGGGAAATAGACTGAAGTGCCACGTTCTTTGGCTTCATCATCCAAAGGTTTATCGTTGCGCACATAATGGCTGACATCGGCAATGGCAACCACCACACGGTAACCACCACCTGGACGTTTTTCTGCATATACGGCATCGTCAAAGTCACGGGCATCTTCACCATCAATGGTGACCAGCGCTAAATCACGTAAATCGATACGACCCTGACGATCCTGTTCATTCGGCTCTTTAAAGCTTTCTGCGTCGCGAACCACTTCTTCCGGGAACTCATAGGGCAAGCCAAATTCCAGAATGGTCTGCGGAATAATGATTTCAGTATCGGCTTTGTCTGCCATCGATTGTACGATATGACCGGTCGCCAGTTCTTCACGGGTCGGGTAGTCATCAATCGCGACACGAACTGAATCACCCACTTTCACCTGGGCATGTTCAATCAGTTCTTTTTCCAGGGTAATCGGTTGATGGGCATTCGGATTGCCGGGCTGAATAAAGTATTCGCCATCGTGAACCGCCACTTTACCAATAATTTGCTTAACCCGATATTGCACAACTTCGGTGATAAAACCCCAGGCTTTACCTTTGCGGTCCACAGAGGTTTGACGGACCTTGACGCGGTCGCCATTAAACACCAGACGCAGCTCGCGTTCAGGCAGTAAAATGTCATCATGGTTGGCAATGGAAGCACTGCCTAAACCTTTGGAATTGATATAGACAGTGGCTTCATGAGTCGGCTGGCTGGCTGCAAGCTGGAACTTGTATCCATCTTTCATTAACTGGCCATCTCGGACCATGGCAATCAGGCGATGACTGAGTGCATCAATACTTTTTTGATCTGCAATTTCAAAATGTTCCACTAAATCTGCATGCGATTGTGGAGCTTGTAATTTTTCAATCGTTTCAGAAATCAGAATACGGCTGGGAATAGGATTTTCATAGCGTTCAGCTTCAGCTTTAGCTTCAGGATCGACCCAATTTTTCATAATGTCTTTGGCTTCATGTCAGAAGATAGGATTAGCATAAGTCATGCTGCCACATACTGCACGTAAATGATTGCAATATTGTGTTTTTCAGTTCAAATTTTGGGGCGGAGTTGAATATTTCACCATCCGCTAGCTTAAAAAACAGTGAAAAGGGCAGAAGAATGTTGGAAATTGTTTAAAAAATAGATGATTGATTAAAAATATCAGAATTTTTTGAAATCTGACTTGAAGAAATGAAGTTTAATTTGTATTATGGCGGCTCGTTACGGTGAGGTGGCCGAGTGGCTGAAGGTACTCCCCTGCTAAGGGAGCGTGGGTCTTAAAGCCCACCGAGGGTTCGAATCCCTCTCTCACCGCCACGAATAACTTGAAATGCGCTCATAGCTCAGCTGGATAGAGCACTTGGCTACGAACTAAGGGGTCGGGAGTTCGAATCTCTCTGAGCGCACCAATCAAGTTAAATGTGGTAATTTTTTAGTAACGAATGCTGGAAAGCAATTCAAGTACGCGCTCATAGCTCAGCTGGATAGAGCACTTGGCTACGAACTAAGGGGTCGGGAGTTCGAATCTCTCTGAGCGCACCAACTTGAACACATCGACGGATGTAAAACTGGAAGAAACCGCACATGTTGCGGTTTTTTTGTGTCTGAAATTTATAGAATTAAAATAAACGGAATGCTAAAAATAAGGGCTAGGCCACAGAATAAATAAAATTAAGGACCAATATGAGAAAAAAACATGAGAAAAATCATTGTTCAGGAATTTATCACCTTAGATGGGGTGATTCAGGCACCCGGCGGACCGGAAGAAGATCTATCAGGCGGCTTTAACTATGGTGGCTGGGTTGCGCCTTATTTTGCGCATACCGATCCCGTGTTCGATAAGATCATGCAGCAATGGATGCGCTCCACCGATATTCTGTTGGGAAAAAATACCTTTAAAATTTGGGAGCATTACTGGCCCAAGCATGCCGAGATGTGGACAGGAATTAATGAGATTACCAAGTATGTTCTGTCTAATAGCATAGATCATTCGAACTGGCAAAATACGGTCTTTTTGAAGAATGTAGATGAAGTGAAAAAGCTCAAAGCTTCAGAGGGCGGGGATATCAAGGTTCATGGTAGTGCCCATATGGCACAGACGCTTTTTCAGCATGATCTGGTGGATGAACTGTGTTTGATGACTTTTCCAATCATTCTGGGCGCAGGTAAGCGTTTATTTGCTGAAGGCTCGGCTCCTGCGGCTTTTGAATTAACCGATAGCCTGAGTACCTCAAATGGTGTGCTGTACACGTATTACAAATGGGCAGGAAAAGTGACAACTGCTAGGGCGGATTAAAGGCTAATGATGCAATGATTGTTTAAAAAATAGATGAAAAATCCAATTTCGTCCAATAACTGTCCACTTGAGTGTGGATTTGTTAAAAAGCCCTTAACAGAATGTTAAAAACGCGTATAATGCACCACATCAAGACGTCGCGCTCATAGCTCAGCTGGATAGAGCACTTGGCTACGAACTAAGGGGTCGGGAGTTCGAATCTCTCTGAGCGCACCAACTTGATCGCATCGACAGATGTAAAACTGGAAAAAACCGCATTTAATGCGGTTTTTTTGTGCCTAGAATAAATCAAATGTATTAAAAAATTATTTCATCTTCTGTTTAATCTTTAAGGCCAGTACGGTATTGCCGCCTATGGCTGGTAACATGTCATGATAAGGCATACTCCGCATCGCTCTGAGTAAAAATGGCGCCTGGTCATGGATTTTCATGGCACTGGTGACATTTAATAAGGTACCGTTCCCTTGTGGAATAAGCTGCATTCCCCCTTTGACAAACTGCAAATCACCACCGACCGCATCAAACTGATTTTCCAAACTGTTGGGATAATCAAAGCGCAGTTTGAAATCGAATGGAATATTGATCACCCCCAATCCGACTGAAATTTTGTAGTCCGCATCTAAAGTGTTGGGGTCAATTTTTTTAATGTCGATGTCTTTAATCTGGCGGGGAAAGAGTTCCTGATAGGCAGGAGCATTCAGCCAGCGCTGCATATGGTGCGGGTTTTTTGCAAAATATTGATAGCTGCTACTAAAACGCAAGCTTTCCAAACCGTGTGGATAGGGCACTTTATTGGATGGCAAGATAAAAGAAACCGGTTCCTGGGACAGTTGGCTCAGGGCGGCAATTTTTTGCACCTGGCTTGAGCTTAACGGGGGTTTAGGGAGTTCTCCAGCTTTTAAGGTTTGGTAACTCGGTGCTTTAAAGTGTTGTTGCAAGGCTTCTAATAAAAAAGCGTTGGTGCCTGAGGGAATGCCGAGTTTGGCTTCAGGTAGGGCATTCAAAATGCTGCTGAATAAAAAGCCTTTGGGATGGTTCAGGTCACCCCATTGGGTCACGGTAATTAAAGTCTTATTATTGCCTAAATCAAACCATTCAATTTTGCCTGCGCCATAAGGAATGGGTGCATCCAGCACAATGGTGGAAATACTGTTGGCCGCTAAATGATGCTGCATCACTACATTTTCTTTAAAGTTCAAGATCGGAATGGGAGTAGGGATAGACACCTGATATTTCATCTGGGTAATGTTGTCTTGTTGCTGCACCACCTTTGCAGACTTTAAGGTAGGAAATAGCCCGTTGTACCCGCTATAGTTACCTAGAAGCCGTGCTACATTTTGGCTGTTGGTCGGTACAACCACGGCACCGGTATAAAACTTGCCAATCATACTTTGCGGATGTTTAAAGGTCGGTAAGGTAATGGCCTGTGCGGGATGAGCGTAAATTAAAATACGGTTTGCAGTTAAGTCAGCTAAAGGTTGAGCTTTGCCCTGAAATACACTCAGGCTACTTGGGATCTGTTCTTTCCATGGAATAATTTTAGCCGAAACCTGTGAACCCATCAGGCAACAGAGTATTAGCAGACTCCATTTCTTGTTGTTTTGCATATCACATCCTGTTTATGCGTTTTTAAGTCAATGATGATGTTTTAATCAATTTTCAAAGCCTTGGGAAGCAAACTTATGTAATTTTGCTGGTAATGGGGGCGAGTAAAAACAATAAGGAAAAGGTCGAATCTGGTGTAATATCTAGCACAATTGTTCGAATAATTTGATGATGCATTATGTCAGAGACCAAGCCTGCTGTATCGGTACGCTATTTCTTAAGTATGGAAGAATCACAAGACGGTTTTGCACTTGCGACTTTTGGTAAAAAGCAGATAACCCGTTTTATTACGCCATTGGTGAGTATCGGCATTATTATCTGGGGATTTTATCTCGGTTTTAATGGCGTGGGTCGCTATTATGTGGCGCTCGGTGCTTTCTTCTTGATTCTGCAATTGATTATGCGTTACTGGTTTTTACCGATGATGTTCAAACGCCAGTTTGTGAAATACCAGTTTGGTAAAAGTGAACAGGGCATCGAACTATTTCAGGATTATGCAGAAATTTATGCCAATGGCCGGAAGCAAATCTTCAATTATAGCGAAGTGCAAAATTTTGCTGTCGGTAAGTTGACCTATATGATTGAATTGAAGAATCGTACCGTGGTGATTGTACCGAAACGCGCCTTTGAGCAAGCGGCTGATCAAACCGTATTTGAAAATACATTTAAAAAGTAAGTTTGAAACAACCTGAAGTGCAATGAAAAAAGGAAGATCATGAATACACGTCCATCTAAAATTGTCTGTGTCGGTCGTAGCTATGCAGACCATGCCAAAGAATTAGGCAATGCCATTCCTGATCGTCCGGTTTTGTTCATCAAGCCGCCAAGCAGTCTAGTCAGTTTAGAACAGGGCATTTCATGGAACCCGGCGTGGGGTAACTGCCATTATGAATGTGAACTCAGTCTGCGGATTGACCGTACTTTAAAGGCTGAAACCGATCCGGCCAAAGCCTTGCAAGCAGTCGGCGCAGTGACTTTAGGTCTGGACTTGACCTTGCGTGATTTACAAGATGACTTGAAAAAGAAAGGTCAGCCTTGGGAGCGTGCCAAAGCCTTTGACGGTTCATGTGTTCTTGCAGACTGGGTGGATACTGCTGAAGTCAAAGACTGGAAAGAGGTGCATTACTCTTTTCATGTGAATGATGAGCTACGTCAAACAGGCGATACCTCGTTGCTGATTTTTGATATTGCGACTTTGCTTGCCGACATCAGCCAGGTTTTTACTTTAGAACCGGGTGACGTGGTGATGACGGGTACACCTGCGGGTGTGGCTGCATTGCAAGCAGGTGATCAGTTGAAAATGACCTTGCAAGGTCAAACTCAGGAGTTTGTCTGGACCACTTTTGTGAAATAAGTTTTACAATTTCTGATAAGGCTGCGTGATGCAGCCTTTTTTATGACCTATTATGCTTGATGCTCAGAATCAGCAGGAGGTTCATTTGGCTGTAAAGGACCCGTGTTTTTCCACGCATCATCACTGTCTGCCATTCGTCGAGAATCTGCATCACCGGGCACATTTTGCCTTGGTATACCACTGTCGAGCCATTTCTGCATCACCAGGGTTATACTGATAATCATGCCATTTTCATGGCAGCATCTGCATTTTGACCTTTTCCGCGGCATAGGTTAAATATTCCGTTGCCTTTTCATTAGTGGAGAGTTCCATCTCACTAAAATAATGCTGATTATCAAGAACTTTAATGGCTAACACATTATTTTACCTTGCCGTTTTTTCATCCCAGATTCGAGCTTGGCGTGGGGCTTTGATTAAGCCTTTACCGGTGTCATACATCCAGTATGGTGCATTGGGGCCATTGGTCTGTTTGGCAGACTCTAAAATTGAATGAGCAAGAAAGATATTGCCTTCATTTTGCATATCATGAATAACTTTGGCAGCAGCTTGATTGCCATGGCAGGCTTGTTCCACAATTCAGGAAAAGACCAGATTATTCGCCTGTTGGGCAGCTGTGCTATTCATTGGACCGCAATTGCGATCAGCAGCATGATTTCCATGTATTGCTCATATTGTTTTTTAGCCTGAAGCTTTGGTTCTGGCTATTACGAAAGTACTTAGCCAATAGTGTGGGCGTATTTTCCTTTCTGGTCCCTATTTTTGGGATGATTTCTGGGGTGATTTTTCTGCATGAGCAGATTGAGCTGAATTTTATGCTGGGAACCGGTCTGGTTTTAATCGGAGTGGTGACAGTCAGTTTGCCTGGCTGGATCAGCAAGTTCTTTTCAATCCCTAAATCTGTATCGTTATTAAAAAAGCCTTCTTGTTAGAAGGCTTTTTTAATACTGGGGGATCAGTCAGCTTTATTTTTTTTCGAAAATAGTCGACAAGGGAATAGACAGTTTTGCCGCCAGATAGTCATCGGATTCGACCAGGGCAGGACCAAGTCTTTGCATCCATTCATCATCAGCACGAATATTGGCAACGTCATTGCGTCGCGGAAGTGGATAGGGGAGCTGGGTATAAAAATTCCAGAAGTCGACCTGAGACAGATTGCGGGCGAGTACATATTCATTGTCATCAGTACGTTTCACCAGATTCTGTTTTTCCAGCATCAGCACATACGTTGGCCAGCGTCCAATTTCGTCACGCCCCAAGACCACCAGTGCTTCTTCATCCGAGACACTTTCGCCTCGTTGCTGTTTGTTATAAAACAGCTCCAGCAAGTCTAAAAACATGATAATAGGATGGCGTTTCGGTTCTTTGCCCGAATTAAATGCAGTCAGTGCATAACTGATTTCCACTCCTAACAGCACAATATTCCAGGATAAAAAAATCCATAACAGGAAAATGGGAACTGCCGCAAAGGCGCCATAGACAATTTCATAACTGGTGAAATTGGACATGATAAAGCCAAATAAGTTCTTCAGTAATTCAAAGACTACGGCACTAAATGTCCCGGCAATCAACGCTGCCTTGATGGGAACACTGCGGTTGGGAATGGTCCAGTTCAGAATGAAAAAGCCCAAAATGGTGAGCGCAAAGGAAATGCCCCAAAAAATAAATTCACCATCGACTTCATAACCGGCAAAGTTATTGCTGAGTATATTTAATGAAGCTACAGTCGAGGAGATCACAAAGGCACTGCCTAATAGAATCGGCCCAAGTGAAATAATGGTCCAATAACGCATAAAGCCAATAATGCCACCACGGGTTTCCTGTACTCGCCAAATCCGGTTAAATACAGTTTCAATGCTGGTCAGCATCATTACGGTGGTGATAAACAGAAATAGAATACCAATTACAGTCAGATTGCTGGATTTGTCGGTAAAAGCATTTAATGCCTTATCAAAAGCAATCGTGGTTCTGGGTAAGAAATTGCTATAAATCAGATGTTGTAATTGTTGCCTTGCGGGCTCTAGTGCCTTGATTGAGGAGATGATCACCAAAAAAACGGTCAGCATCGGCACCACTGCAAATAGCGTGGTATAGGTTAAGGAACCTGCTTGTTCACGACAACGGTCTGATTCAAAACGTCTTATTACAAATAAAACAAACTGAAACCAAGTCTTGTCATAAAAGGGAAGTTTTTTTAAATACTTTTCTAACATAGCTATAAAGTCTCAATTTTTTTAATCATGTTTATGAATTTTCATGACCAAGCTTAACCAAAAAAAGGGAAAAATACCGTATAGTTTTCTTTTTTAGCTTCGTTTATAAAAATTATGCAGCCTTATGTCCTTGTTTTATATTACAGCAAATATGGTTCAACCAAAGAAATGGCGCATTTGATTGCCAATGGTATTGAGTCTACTGGTGTGGCAGTAAAAATTCGTACGGTACCCAATCTCTCGACTGTGGTGAAACAAGCAGAAGCGAGCATTCCGGATGAAGGGGATATTTATTGTACCCTGGATGATTTGGCGCAGTGTTCAGGTCTGGCTTTAGGTTCGCCAACCCGTTTTGGCAATATGGCCAGTGAGATGAAGTATTTTTGGGATCAGACCACCAGTCTTTGGCTGAATGGTGCCTTACATCAAAAACCGGCCTGTGTCTTTACCTCTTCAGGTTCGATGCACGGCGGGCAGGAAAGCACCTTGCTGACTATGCTGCCACCCTTGTTCCATCATGGCATGCTGATCATGGGCTTGCCGAATGCCAACCCGGCATTATCCAATACCAAGTCAGGCGGTACGCCTTATGGTGCCAGCCATGTTAGCGGTCCACGCCATGATTTGGGTCTCAGCCAAGATGAAAAAGTGTTGTGTGAAGAGCAGGGCAAACGCCTGGGTGATGTGGTTAAGAAATTACAGGCAAACTGATTTTTGATTGAGAAATTAAGTTCAAGTCATAATATTCTTAAAAAATACGGTTATAAAAAAGACCATTCCAAACATGAATGGTCTTTTTTATTGCAATTGAACGTTTAAGCGTTTAGCTGCTTATTCAGGTTGTTTAAAGCGATGATTGCATTTCAAGCATTTGTAATCCAGAAATACATTTTTATCGATAATGACTCCGGCTTTTTTACCGAAGATATTCCCTAACACCCCTCCGGTCACACCTGCGGCGATCGCACCGACAAAAGTGCCCACGGTTCCGCCGAAAATGACGCCTAAGGGACCGGCGACTGCGCCAATCGCAGCTCCTGTTGATGCGCCTGTTGCGGCACCACCTACTGTTCCTGCGGTGGCTCCGGCCGAGGTCATTAAAATTCCACTAATGGTTTTCAGGTTTTTTTCGTGATCGCGTTTTTCTACTTCGGAGGATCCGCATTTAGGACATTGCATAGAATTTTCCATCAAATATTTACCTTTTATTTATCTTGAAACAAGGTTGATCTATTTATCAAGACAAGCAGTCATAACAATGCATAACGACAGTATGTATCTTTCGCTGTATGAAGTCAGGGACATTTCATGCCAAGTTGATTCTAGCTGAAGCCAGTTCATAGAAGTTTATCTAAGTTGTAAATACATCAATGCTTTATGGAATGAGAAAGGTCAGGGTTTCTTTTCAGGAAATCATCCCTCATAAAAGCACGAAATGACTTGGTTTTGAATGATTTATCATTTAAGGCATGGATATGGGCTTGGTTATTTCCTTGGACCGCAGGGTGCCAGATATAGAAGGTATCAAAGCTTTCCAGGTTTGAAGCAGAGCTGTAGTCTAAATTCCTTTGCTCTATTATTTCGTCAAAATTCGCTGTTATATCAAAATTTGTTTATAAGAAAGCCTGAACTGTGATTGGTTTATTGTATTTTTAATTAAGTATGATTTAAATCACATTGGTAAAGAAGTCTAAACAAAACCAAAATTTACCATTTTATAAAATAACCTCGAGCCATTATTCGGTTCTGTCTTAGTGAAATTATTAATTATTTATAATATAAAAAATATATTACTTTAATCCAGTTTTTTATGTGAATTTTATATTCAAAAAAATTCATATAATGATTTATTACAATTCACAAATAAATAATAAATTAAAAATTTATTATATAAAACAATTAAATAAGTTTTTAATAAAAATAAAAAATATGTGAAAGCGAATAATTTTTACTTTTTATTTTTTTATGTGATTTAATATTTTTAATATAAATTAAAGCTTATTTAGGTTGAAAATAAATACACATTCTGGGTCAGAGGGTATTAAAGATTATGAGAATATTAATGATCAATATGGGTTTATTTTGTTTATGTTTTCTAAATAATGCTCACGCTACCTCGGATGAGTGGAGCCAGCGCTGGAAATCGTCAAGTAACCGTTCCCATGAGAATCTGGTTCAGGCCAACCTGATTGAGCTCAAGGATTCTGATTATTATGAGGGCTTGGGCAAGACCACCATCAACAGTACATCGACAAGTTCCATCGGTACGGTGAATACTCCGACCAACAATATCAATATTAGTGGCTCAAACAACGGTGTAGGCATTTCCAGTGAGTTGCAGAATGATGGCACGGTCAGTTCGAATACCACTCAAAATAATCAGCAATGTCCTAATTTAAGCACCCAGCCGGGAGCATCGTTATGCTGAATTTACCGTTCACCCCAAGAAGCAGCTCTTCTTTGGAGATTGCTGTGCCGTTTGGTTATCTTCTGTCAGGCTGCTCCGGCTTGGCACCCTCAAACAGGAAGCCGGTCAGCCCGGGGCAGCCTGCCCTGTTTCAGGCTGGGGTCAGCCTAATGAACCGGCGCGATCCACGGATTATCGAAAGTGAAGCCAAGTGGGGCATCCGAGATCCAAAACAGATCCAGGTCTCTGATTATTATGTGACCGGCAGCATTAACAGTTTGGATTTATCCCTGAGCGATACCCGCAGCAGTAAAGTGGTGGCCAATGTTTCCCTGCAACAGCAGATTGCCGCGCAGGATTATGGTCTGAGTGCAGGCGGGTTTGCGGGTCATACTTTATTGAACATTCAGACTGGCAAAGGAGAGCGGGAAGCGACTAATAAGGACAATAAGGACAAGGACGATAAAGAACAGGAAAAGAGTTCGATGCTATGGGATGCCAATCCTGAGGTGGTGGAAAACTATTGGTCAAGCACGCAGCGCGATTAGAAGAGAGATAAAAATGGGCTCGCTCCCATGATCAGAAGAAGTACTGAGCGAGCAGTACTTCAAAACTCGAAAAGGAAGAACAACTATGAAGAAGACTGTTAAAACAATCGCCTTATCCGTCGCCTTCCTGACCGGTGCCGGCATGGCTAATGCTCAAGATGCTGAAGTCGCTGTTGATACAGGTCTGGAAACGGCCTTGGCTACTTTATCTCAGCAGGTCACAAATGGCTCTGCACTTAACCTTGCAGTCAATACCGCTGATATTAATGCAAGCGTCAACACAGAGGGAGGTTTTGATACCGTTAATAATTTTGAAAATACCATAGAAACATCAGCACTGGGTGCGGTAAATACAGGTGATCTCAGCGTAGAGCAAGGTAGCTTGAGTGTTCTAAGTACCGGAACCCTCAGTGCAACGCTTGAAGATCAACAAAGTCAATTGGAGTCGTTGACTGATACCGAAACGGATACCTCTTCAGAGATTGAAAATACGCTCAGTCAAAGCCTGGATGGGGACTTTAATGAGGAGTTGACTCAAACGCTCAGCAATTACAGTGTAGCCAATGTCGCCTTTAACTCCGGCGCTATTGATGCATCTGTAAATACAATCACAGAAGGAACCGAGAATAACATCAACGGTATCAAAACTTCTGCAATCGGTGCTGTAAACACAGGCAGCATTACAGTAACCGTAAAGTAACTTCACTCTTGACATGAACAAGGTCTAACTATTGGCAAATAGTTAGGCTTATTTTTTTTAAGTTATTGATTTTAATATTTAAGCAAGAAGTATGGGTTTGTTCTATCTTGATATTTAATGTGCTTTATCCGGTACTTTGTTTTTGATTAATCGATTGAATCGACCAAAGCAAAGTGGCTTCAACCTTCGCCTGAAAATTATCCGTTACAGGAGTTTCAAGGCTTGAGTAGCGGTGCTTTTTGAACAGGTAACCGTATTTCTAAAGAAAATGCTTTTCTCTCAGAATTACTTTATAAATATTCTTAACTGTGATTGGTTAATTATATTTTAATAAAAAATAGAGCTTCATCACATTTAAATGAAAGTCCTAATAAAATCAAAGTTTACCAGTTTATAAAATTAAAAAGCTTGGATAAGTTGAATCCTTGTTTATAAAATTCAGCGTTTATTGATATAAAAAATATATTAATTTAATTGGTTTTTTGATGTAAATTTTAATTTTAAAGATTTATGACATAATGATTTCTTACAATTCACAAATAAATAACAAATTAAAAATTATTATGTAATACAAATAAGTATATTTTTATTGAGAATAAAAAATGTGTGCAAGCTAATAAATTTTGCTTTTTATTTTTTTTATGTGATTTAATATTTTTAATATAAATTAAACCTTACTAAATAAAAAATAAATAAACATCCTGCTTTAAAGGACGGGTAATGATTATGAAAATATTAGTGATCAATGTGGGTTTATTTTTTTTGTGTGGGCTGAGCAATGCTTATGCCACCTCGGATGAATGGAGCCAGCGCTGGAAATCGTCAAGTAACCGTTCCAATGAGAATCTGGTCCAGGCCAACCTGATTGAGCTCAAGGATTCTGATTATTATTCTGGACTAGGCAAGACCACCATCAACAGCACATCGACAAGTTCCATCGGTACAGTGAATTCCGCTACGAGCAATGTGAATATAAATGGTTCAAACAATGGCGTAGACATTTCGAATGACACTGCAAATGATGGGGCGGTAAATTCGACCACAACTCAAAATAATCAGCAATGTCCTAATTTAAGCACCCAGCCGGGAGCATCGTTATGCTGAATTTTCCGCTAAATAGCAGAAAACTATCTTCTGTGAGTGCTGTGATTTTTTTGAGTCAACTTCTGTGCAGCTGCACTGGTATGGCACCCTCAAACAAGAAGCCGGTCAGCCTGGTGCAGGGGCCACCGATTACCGATATTTTTACCCCTTTTGATATGGCCTTGTCCTGCCTGAAAGGGCAGCTGCGCAATGATGTCAGCTTTTCGGTGGGTGCAATTCTGGACCAGACCGGCAAAGATGTGGTGACCAATGGCGGTAGTGGCAAAATGGTCACCCAGGGTGCGGGAGATATGGTGCAGTCTGCCCTGTTTCAGGCCGGGGTCAGCTTATTGAACCGACGCGATCCGCGAATTATTGAAAGTGAAGCCAAGTGGGGGATTCGTGATCCGCGACAAATCAAAGCCTCTGATTATTATGTGACCGGAAGTATTAACAGTCTGGACTTTATTCCAGGCGGTGGTGTAGATATGCAGATCGGCGGAGTTGGACCCAATTACAGCCAGACCCGCATTATGGTCGGTCTGGATTTATCCCTGACCGATACCCGCACCAGTAAAGTCGTGGCCAATGTTTCGCTGCAAAAGCAGATTGCCGCGCAGGATTATGGCCTGAGTGCAGGGCGGTTTGCGGGCCGAACCTTGTTAAATATTCAAATCGGCAAAGGAGAGCGTGAAGCGACTAATTTTGCCTTGCGTCAGATGTTGAATCTGGCCACCTTTGAATTGCTCAGTCAAGTGATCCCACCCGCAACATTTGAAAGTTGTCGTGCGCAAATTCCGCCAGAGGTTGGCCAATTGAGTTTAACGCGCAGTTCGGTTGCGCTGTACAAATACAAACAAAATCAGAAGCAAAACCAGAATCAAAACAACGCAAACTCCCCGAGCGCTATTTTGGAATCATCTTCGGATAATGGTTATTCCTCCGATGAGAAGAATAAATCGACTAACTCACCAAATAAAGACATCCAGCCGCCTAAGAAAAAAGAATCCGAGGTGATTCAAAATCCTGAACAGGAGCCTGAAATGAGCAAACAGGAGCTGATTAAATACATCAGCAGGAAGCAGGGTTCATCTTCTCCAGGCAAGGTAAATAAAGAGAAAAATAGTAAAGACCAGGGAAATAATCACAAAGAAGAGGAAAAAACTTCAATGCTGGGAGATGCCAATCCTGAGGTGGTGGAAAACTACTGGTCAAGCACACAGCGCGATTAAAAATATATAAAAATGGGCTCGCTCCCATTATCAAAAGAAGTATTTAGCGAGAAGTACTTCAAAACTTAAAAAAAGGAAAATAACCATGAATAAAACTATCAAAACCATTGCCTTATCCGTTGCCTTGCTGTCTGGAGGAGCCATGGCAAATGCTCAAGAGGTCACTGTCAATACTGGTTTACAATCAACCCTGGCTGTTTTAGCCAATCAGGCTGCAAATGGTACGGCACTTAACCTTGCTATCAATACCAATAATATTGATGCAACCGTTAACACAGCGGGGCGTTATAATGAACTTGAAAGTGTGGGAGACGCCATTGCTATAGAAACGTCAGCACTGGGTGCCGTGAACACAGGTAGTATCAATTTGCAGCAAGGTAATCTGAGTGCGCTGAATACGGGTACATTCGATACAACTCTTGATGCTGAAAGAAGTGCGGCGCGTAGTTTAGAAGAATGGCGTTCTGAGGGTTCATCAGAGATTGAAAACTCTATCAGTACAGCGCTGAATATTGACACTTATGATCAATTCTCTGAAACCTTGAGTAATTACACCGCTGCAAATATAGCCTTCAATTCTGCGGCTATTGATGCATCTGTGAATACAGCTGGATTTGAGAATCATATTGAAGGTATCAAAACTTCTGCAATTGGTGCTGTGAACACCGGTAGCATTACTGTGACCGTAAAGTAAATCTACCTTTCAATATGATCCAAGGTCTAACTATTTGAGGATAGTTAGGCCTTCTTTGATCTTACAATAATATAATTATAAATTGTTGATTTATTCCTTTTGTAAATTCTTTGGCACTTTTATTATCTGAAATAATTGCCAACTTTTAAAAATAACTTAAGATAAAAATAAGCAAATAGATAATAAAGAATTTATACTGAATGAACTAATACGAAAAACCTCGAGAGGAGGTCAGAGCAATAAAAAATCAGGTTATTAAGAGGCTTTTATGCAAGTGTGGTTAAGTAGTGAATCAAGTAAAGAAGTATTAAATGAAGAACAATTAACACAATTGAACGTTGCCCGTAATTATGTGCAGAATATTCTTAAGAATAAGCTTGAGCATGAAACTTACGATATTCCTTTAAATAGTTGGGACTGTATTACAATAATGATGGGTCTAGGAGGCTTTGAAGAACGAGTTATGTATTCATTTAAGAAAAAGACTATGGATTTTCGATTAAAAATCAATTATGAAGAATTTAATTCAACAGATGATTTAGGACGCCAAAAACTTATTTTTGAAATGATGCTCAGAAGTTTAGATTTGCTTAAAATGAAATTTGAAAAAGTTAAACCTAAACTTGATCAAAAAGTCTATGAAGAACTTGAAAGACTTAAAAATGACTTTTTAGAGATTGCAAAAATTAAATAGTCAGTGATTGGGTAGACACAGATCAGGCGATCTATCTCACATACAGTTTTTATGACAAGAACCAAATACAAAAAAAGAGCACCTTAGCGCTCTTTTTTAAATTTAGCTGACGTTCTTAGTCACGAACAAATTCAACAGTGCCATTTTCCAAAGATTTAACACGTGCTAAAGATTCAACACGGTAACCTTTATCTAGTAATAATTGGCGACCAGGTTGGAAAGATTTTTCAATCACAATACCAATACCTACAACTTCAGCTTTTGCCTGATGGATTAAATCAGCAAGGCCTAAAGCTGCCTGACCATTTGCCAGGAAGTCATCAATCACTAAAGCTTTGTCGCTAGAGCTAATATGCTTGTTTGAAATGGCAATCGTGCTTTCAATTTGTTTGGTGAAAGAGAATACTTTAGAGCGGTATAAATCATCTTTTAAAGTTAAAGATTGATATTTACGCGCAAAGATTACAGGCACACCAAGTTCTAAACCGGCCATTACTGCTGGGGCAATACCAGAAGCTTCAATGGTGATAATTTTAGTGATTCCTGCATCTTTAAAACGAGCAGCAAACTCTTTACCAATTTGCTGCATTAATACAGGATCAATTTGATGATTCAAGAAAGCATCAACTTTCAGAACTTGATCAGATAGAACGATACCTTCGCTTAAGATTTTCTGTTCTAGTGCGTGCACGGGAGAATTCCTCTAGGGGGCAGATGCTTTTTCAAGCAAAAGCGTATTTTAAAAAGGCTCTCAGAAAATGCAAGCGAAATTGATCAAATCGATTAATTCGTTGTGCCTTTATAACCTGTTAACAGTAAACCATAGGAGGTTTTACCATCTTGATGGGTCACTTTCACTGGTGCGTAGTCCAGTTTAGGTGCTAACCAGAAAATGGTATCGCGATTCGGCTTACTATGCTTGAGTACCACTTTAATGGTGTCGAAAGTACCATAAGAGGTTTTTACTGTTTCATTGCCTTGTTTAATAAAGTGACGTGATTCCACTTCTTTGGCATCGGCAATTAAGTAATTCGATTTTAACCCTGAAGATTTTAAATCTTCACGCAATTGCAATTCGGCATTCAGCTCATCCAGAACACCAGCTTTCCAGTCAAAAGAATAGGTTTTTTTATCTTTTTTGCCAGAAATGGTTTTAGCATTCGGATTGAAATCAATACTCATTGTATTGTTGTGAACCAGAATTTTGCTGTGACGATTAAAGCTGTTAGAAACAATATCGCCGCTATTATTTAAGCTGAAATGACTGGTTTCAGTTGCAGAGGCCATAGCGCCTGCTTTTGCCGCGAAGACATAGGTCCAGTTGTTTCCCGACTTGCTTAAAGTCCGTGTTGCCGAGCCCATGTTCTTGCCATTGTAGTTAAATTGATAACTTGCCTGGAATGGACTCATGGCAAATGCCGGGTTGACCCCAGCGAACAACAGTGTAGTTGTTAGACCAGATGCCAAGGCAACTGTTTTCAATACATTGTGAGCCATAAGTAGAGTGTTCCTATGCAGTTCTTTAAAATGTAAACTTCTGTGCAAACGTTATTATGCCTGTTGAATATAGAGATAAAATTCGAAAGTTTATGCAATCTGTATCTTTAATGTAGTTTTTTTAGTTAAAACCACAGACTTACATTCGCAAAACCTATTTAAACTATTTTTGCTTAATCGGGCTGACTGTAGTTTCCTCTAGCTCTTCATCAACTGCCCAAACGTCCATTGGTTCTTCGGACATTTTTCTGAATAATGCAGTCAGATTGACATTGCCTATCACCACCAGTTCAGCTTCACGCAAAACCGCATGGTTGACGTGAACTTTAGCTAAGGTATCAATGATAGAGCGTTTTTTGCCTAACCAGCGGTTTAAATCCAGATGCAATAAGTCATCTTTGACTTTAATCACATTCAGTTTCTCAAGGATCATGCCCAAAGGGTCTTTATCGAGTACTTTTTGATAGAAAAATAAAGCAAATTTTACGGCAAGCTTTTGGAATATATTTTTGAATTTGGCTTCAATTACCTTGGTATCGCTAATCTGTTCAAACACAATCAGCTGGGTATCTTTGTTCAGTTCCATCTGTACCAGTTTCAAATCGACTGAAAGGGTAATGTATAAACCCTTGACATCAAGCGTTGCGTATAAGCGTAACCAGTCTTCATGCAAGTCGGCATGCAGGTCCTTCAGCATGGAAACATTGTCAGTGACAAAGCGCTGAAAAGTTGCATTTAAAAAAACTTGAGAAAGGGGAAATTCACGCTCATCTTCAATAAACCCTTCAGCCTTTTGATACACTTGGCGTATACGTTTAGAGATATTGGATAGTAGCGTTTGCATATAAGGCATCCCAGCGAATTAATCTTCTTAAACTTCAATAGATTTTGTCGAAAGTATTAAAAATACAGATATTCCACCTTGCAGTTTAGCAAAATTAATTGCACCATTTTCATGATTTTAATTGTCTACAGCCTGCTTATTGATTGAGTTCTCATTTTTTCATTCAAAAGTAGATGCTGTGTTTATTTTATACTGCTTTTATGCAGTTTGGGGACCAGACTTTTTGTCGGTTTAATGTGATGCTTAAGAAAATCAGTTTTGCACCTTTAATGCATGCATGGTGGAAAGATCCTATTTTCACAAGCGCAGTGATTTTAGCTGCTCTTTTGCATTTGATTATTTTGACCTTGCAATTTGCCATGCCTGAAGAAAGTGATGCAGCGGTCAAAGAAATCGCCGTCACTTTGCGTCCCAGCCAGGACAAGATAGAACATGCGGATTTTCTGGCACAGGCAGATCAGCAAGGTTCAGGCACTTTTCGTGAAGCGCACCGTATGTCGAGCGATATGCCGGCAGCGATGATTGAACAAATGACCGGGGAGCAGCAACAGGAAACCTTGGAGCGTTTACAGCAAAAGAGTGAACTCAGCTTTGAAGAAAAAGTGCTGATGACCACATTAAGCTGGAAGAAAGAAGCAGAACAGAATCAACGCAAAAAAGCCATGCAGGAACTAAATAGCCAGTTTCAGGCCAAAGCAGCCATGGTAGCAAGTTTAGAAGCACAATATTTACAACGTCAGCAAAATTTCAGCCGTCAGCAAAAAATTAAAACGGTGGATGGTATACAAGCCAAGCAGGATATTTCAGCAGCTTATCTGGAAAAATTCCGCCAAAAAGTTGAATTTTACGGTAACCGTTATTATCCCGATGCTGCCAAAGTACAACGCCTCGCCGGGGAAGTCCGTTTAATGGTGATCCTGAATAAAAGCGGCGGCATTCGTGCCATTCGCCTGATTGAGAGTTCAGGTCATGCTTTATTAGATGAGGCTGCAAAAACTTCAGTGCGTAAAGCGGCACCTTTTGGCGGTTTTGACCAAGGCATGAAAGATATTTCAGAGCTGCGCATTGTCCGGACTTGGCGTTTTGACCCGGCAGAAGCAGAGTTTGAAGTGCATTAATTCTTCTTTATGTAGTAATACTGCCTATCCTTTTGAAAGAATGAAGGTTCCCAATCTTTATTAATAAGTACAATTCCTTCTCCCTTTGGGAGGAGGGATATAGAAAATTATTTGAACTATTGTGAAATATTTAATAGTTTAAGTCTGCATAGCTTTTCTGAATTTCACAAATTTAAACCCTAAAACTTTTATACCATTTCTCTTTCCCTAAGTGCTGCGCAACTTGATGTTCTGCATCTCTATGCCACGTTTGAATATCTTCTAAACTATTCCAGTAGGACAGGGCAATCTCAAAATCATTTTCGCTGATCGCTTCAAATCTTTAGCAGTTGAATTGTGTAAGGGCTTTTTCACGTAACAGTTGGGCTGTTCTGGAATATTCATGACCTAAAATATTTATTTTTGCTTTAAAAATGACAACGTATTTCATTCAGTATGATTTTTATTTTATTGAGCTCACTCTTTTATAAGGGATGCGATGTTTCTTTTGCAAGAAAAGAATAGTGAATCGGGTTTGAAATAGGATGAATAAAAAGAAGGTTTTTCTAAGTTTTTAAAAAAATATTTGGATAAGCATAATGAAGATTTTATTAGTTTTATCCTTATCCTCTTACGGTAATATATTCCTCATCTTATAGGAAGGAGGAACTACCGGTTTTAAATGAATATTGAAAAGTTCCCTTTCCTTTAAGGAGAAGTTTAGGGTGAGGTCAAGCTTTAATATGGAGCATAAAAAAGCGAGCCTAAGCTCGCTTTTTAAGGTTTATAGATTTTAAACTTGCTCAATATAAGGGTTTTCAAATCCAAGTTTGGCCAGAATCTGAATTTCCAAAGCTTCCATTTCCTCGGCATCTACATCTGAAGTTTCATGGTCATAGCCCATTAAATGTAAAGTGCCATGAACCAGCATATGGGTGAAATGTGTCAGCGGTGCTTTATTTTGCTCAGAAGCTTCACGAAGCACCACAGGAATACAAATCACCAAATCGCCAATCGGGAAGGCATCTAAATATTCAGCCATTTCATCTGGAATGTCGCTTGGAAAAGACAACACATTAGTGGGTTTATCTTTTTGACGATATTCCAGATTAAGCTTATGACTTTCGTCATTATCGACACAGGCAATGCCGATTTCGCAATTACTTTGTGTGCCGATATAACGTAAAGCTGTTTCTACAACTTTTTTAATGTAGGCACGTTTCAAGACCAGTTCAGGGGCTTGAAAGTCCTGTTGTAGGGAAAGACTAAGTTTCAAGATGAATCCTTATTTAAAGCTCACTGCTGTGCATCGGCAGCCGCATCATTTTCAGCAATTAATGCCTCCTGAAGCGCTTTACGTTCTGCCCGAGCTTCAGCACTTAAACGCTGTTGTTCACTGTCCCAACCTTCATAGGCTTCAACAATTTTTTGTACCAATTGATGACGCACCACATCGCGAGAGTGGAAACGGGTAATATGAATTTCCGGAATTTTATCAATCACACGTAAAGCGTGCGATAAACCTGATTGCTGACCACGCGGTAAATCGACCTGAGTGATGTCGCCAGTAATGACCGCACGAGAACCAAAGCCTAAACGGGTCAGGAACATTTTCATCTGTTCTGGGGTGGTATTTTGCGCTTCATCCAAAATCACGAAAGAATGGTTGAGAGTACGGCCACGCATATAGGCGAGGGGCGCAACTTCGATCACCTGACGTTCAATCAGTTTGGCGACTTTTTCAAAGCCCAGCATTTCATACAAAGCATCATAAAGCGGGCGCAAATACGGATCGATTTTCTGGCTTAAATCCCCTGGTAAGAAACCGAGTTTTTCACCGGCTTCCACCGCAGGACGAACCAGTAAGATGCGCTGGATTTCGTTACGTTCCAGCATATCTACTGCAGCAGCTACGGCAAGATAGGTTTTACCAGTACCTGCAGGACCAATACCAAAAGAAATGTCGCTTTGTAAAATACGTTGCACATAACGTTTTTGATTGGCACCGCGTGGATTGATACGACCTTTACGGGTTTGTAGCCACACTTCATCCAGACCAGTGTGTTCCTGGTGTGGATCGATTTGCAGTTCACGATCTGTCTGACTGCCCTGAATCATCAGATGCAGGGTGTCTGCGCTGACTTGCTGGCTGGTTTCAGTTTCTTCATGTAGACGCATCAAGAGGCTTTCGGCTCTCTCTACTGCATCAATTTCACCATCGATGTAAAAAGCATCACCTCGATGGGAAATTTTGACCTCTAAACGTTGTTCGATTTGTTTCAAATGACCGTTATAAGCACCCAGCATGCCCTTTAAACGCTCCATTGAAATACCAGGAAAAGTTACTGTACGTCGGATCGCTGCAGTCAAGAGTATTCCTTATAAAATGATCTGGCTGATCACCTTACATTACGCCACGTCAGGCTCAAGATTCAAGAGCTCACCGTAAACAAAATTCAAAGTTTTAATTTCGGTAATCTCAATTTCGGCGAAACGCCCAACCCATGCAGCATCGCCAATGAAAGAGACCAGACGAGTATTGTCCGCGCTACCAATCAACAGATTCGGATCTTTGTCGGAAACTTTTTCAATCAGAACACGTTGGATAGTGCCCAGCATGGCATCTGTTTTATCAATGCTTGAACGTTTAATCCATTGCTGAACTTTGGCCAGACGTTCTTTTTTCACATCTTCAGGCGTGTTGTCTTCAAGTTCCGATGCAGGTGTGCCCGGACGTTTTGAATAAATAAAGCTGTAAGAATGATCGAAATCGAGGTCTTGGATGAATTGATAAGTTTCTTCAAAGTTCTCATCGGTTTCGCCTGGGAAGCCAATAATAAAGTCTGAAGATAAATGCATGTCTGGACGGACGGCACGTAACTTTTTAATTTTCTCGATATAGACATCGATGGTGTGGTTACGTTTCATCGCCTGCAATACATCATTAGAACCGCTTTGTACCGGCAAGTGCAGGTGCGAAACCATTTGTGGCAAATCACGGTAGCACTGAATCAGGTCATCATTAAATTCAAGCGGATGTGAAGTGGTGTAACGTAAACGGCCAATGCCCGGAATTTCAGCCACCAAGCGCAGTAAGTCGGCAAAGGTACAGATATTGCCTTCAAACGTTTCACCGCGGTAACCATTGACGTTTTGACCTAAGAGCGAAATTTCACGCACGCCTTTTTCGGCTAGACCAGCAATTTCCGCAAGTACGTCATCTAAAGGACGCGATACTTCTTCACCACGAGTATAAGGCACCACACAGAAAGAGCAGTATTTTGAACAGCCTTCCATAATTGAAACAAACGCTTTGTAGCCTTCAACACGCGGTTCAGGTAAAAAGTCAAATTTCTCAATGTCGGGGAAGGAAATATCTACCAGCTTAATTTTTTCTTTCTTTGGTTTTTCAATCTGATCGTTATGCTGATCCAGCATCTGCGGCAAACGGTGCAAGGTTTGTGGGCCAAAGACCATATCCACATAAGGTGCACGTTTTTGAATGTTGTCACCTTCCTGAGAAGCCACGCAACCACCGACGCCAATCACCAGATCAGGATTTTTTTCTTTCAGTTTGCGCCAACGACCCAATTCGGAAAATACTTTCTCCTGAGCCTTTTCACGAATTGAACAGGTATTCATCAGCAGAATATCTGCATCACTCGGATCAGTGGTTAACACATAACCGTGTGAGTCGCCTAGAAGATCTGCCATACGATGACTGTCATACTCATTCATCTGACACCCTTGCGTTTCGATATACAGTTTTTTCACTGAACCGTCGGCTGGGGTGTGCTGTGGCTGGGTAACAGTGTTTTCTGAAGCAGCTTGGGCACTATTTGGAATGAAGGTTTGAACCGTCATGTAGGCTCCTAAAGGATAAATCGATGAAATTACAATTCAAGATGGACCCGGATAAGGTGAGCCAAGCGAGCAACATTTCCTTTTTATTTCAATATTTAATGCTATTGATAGGAAAAGTGAGGCTGGCTGTCATCTTAAAAAATTGCAATTCGAATACAAGAAAGGCGCATATTTTAGCAGGAATCGAAGAGAAACTTATAGTCATAAATAAAGCTAGAAGAATATTGATTTGTTAAGTAAAAATGAATGAAAATTAATATTGTCTAATCATAAGGTTACATAACAGAACAGTAGAGTAGTGTAATAATAATTAAACTATTCAAAAATGATTAGGTGCGACGTAAGGCAATACTAAATGACAGAAGGCAAGCATATGTTTAATCGGGTAATCAATAAAAAATATTATAAAGTGCTTGCTTTAGGTTTGGCATCAACCGGCTTTGCTTCAATTTCTCATGCGGCTGATGAACAATTTAATGATGCTTTACGGGCTGCAAATGCTGGAAACTTAGCTTTATTGCAACAATATCAGTCATCTATGCAAAATGATGTGCTGGGCTATTATCCGGAATATTGGGCATTGAATAACAATTTGGCCAATCAGCCTGCAAGTCAGATTATTAACTTTTCCCAGCGTTATCCGCAATCGGCAATGGCTGAAAAACTGGCTGCCGATTATGTCGAAGAAAAGGTCAAGCAGGCAGACTTTGCCACCGCGCAGCCCATTTTGCAGTATGTGACCAATCCGGATCAGGCGGAAAGTTGTGCAGTTGCTCAAGTTCGTGCTAAATCCGGTGATCCTTTGGTTTTTGCTGAATATAAGGATGTATGGCTGGCCACCAATTCACAACCTGAGTCGTGTACGGGTCTGGGCCGGATGATGCTGGCTAGCCCATTGATGACCGAACAAGACAGACAGCAGCGTCTGTGGGGACAGCTTCGCGCAGGTCAGTCAGGTTTGGCCTTGGCTACTGCGCAAACGCTTGGGGTGAACCTGTCACTTGCACAGCTTAATCAGATTCAGGCTAATCCTTTGAATTATTTATGGTCAGCACCTAAAACCACCAGTGCAGATCATGCTTATTTGATTTATGCCCTAGGTCGTCTGGCAGACAGTGACTTAAATACCGCGATGGCTTCGGTAAAAAATGCAGCGCAAGGTACGCCGTTACAAGTGCAAAAAGCGCTTTATCGTACCGTGGGCTATATTGGCGGGACCACGGTAATGAAAAATAATTTTAACCGTGAAGTGCTGAATTATCTGGATGTCAGTTACGGTTTGCCATTTAGTGCCGAGGAAGCGGAAATTTATGCCCGTCAGGCGATTCGTTTTAGTGCCTGGGAGAGCCTGATTCGAGCGATTGATACGATGAGTGTGAGCCAGAAACAGGAAGATCGCTGGCAGTACTGGTTGGCGCGGGCCTCGGAACAACGCGGCGACGCCAACTCTAAGCGTGTAGCGCAAGAAATTTTTAAAAAATTGGCACAGGGGGATGATTACCATAATCTCCTGGCCAAAGATAAGTTAGGGCAGAGTTACAATAATATTCCCACGAATGTTCAACCATCAAATAGTGATGTGCAGCGTTTAAGCCAGAATATTCATTTCAGCCGTGCTTTTGCCTTACGCCGTGTCAATGCACCAGATAATTATGTGAATCGTGAATGGAACTGGGCAGTACGTCAGGCTTATTTAAAACATGATGATGGCTTGTTACTTGCCGCTGCAAAACGTGCGACTGATATAGGCTGGTATGATCGGGCGATTTACGCTGCTGACCGTACTGAATCTAAACACAATTATTCTTATCGTTATGCCATGCCACATCAAAGCTATGTGGTTAGCCATAGTCGCAATGCTGGTATAGATCCTGCATGGGCCTATGGCTTGATGCGTCAGGAAAGTCGTTTTGTTACCCAAGCACGTTCACATGTGGGGGCAGGCGGGTTAATGCAAATTATGCCGGATACGGCAAAACTTGTGGCCCGCCAAATGGGTGAAACCTATAACCCTGCGGCTTTAACCGATATGAATACCAATATTCGTTATGGCACTTTTTATTTATCCATGATTCAGAGTCAGCTCAGCAATAGTCCTGTGCTGGCAACGGCTGGCTATAATGCCGGTCCAAACCGGGCACGTCGCTGGCAACCCGATGCTCAACCAATTGCTGCTGACCAATATACAGAAAGCATTCCTTTAACTGAAACACGGGATTATGTAAAACATGTGATGACCAATGCCACCCATTACGGCGTATTACTTGGGCAAGGGGCACAATCGATTGAGAAGCGGATGAATATAATTCCATTAAGAAATAATCCTTAAATTTTAATTTTATTAATAGGTTCGGTTTGTTGATGATATTTTTTGGGCAAACTTCAGTTTTAGCAAGATGGGCATTGTTCGGGGTGAGTGGTGCTGGACTAGGGCTGTTTGCACCTCAAATTTTTGCTGCTCCTTTGCAGGGCTATATCATGGTGGTGCAAATGACCCCTGCAGTATGTATGTTTGATGCCCAGAAAGCAAAACAGCGAAAATGTCTGGAAGGTTATTCGCTGAATATTTCCGGTCTGTATCCGGAAACATCTCAAACCGAGTGCAGGACTGCATCTTCTGCGAATTTATCTCCCTTGCAGGCGAAAGTCGTGGCCCGTGTCATGCCCGATGAAAATGCGCGCACGCAACTTTGGCACGGGATTGGGGGCTGTGTGCAGATGAACTCAAGTCAATATTTTCGCACCATCATTAACTATGCCGAACGTCTCAAAATTCCGACTGAACTCACCAGCCCTGAAACGCGAGTCATGTATCAGGCTAATCTTCGACAGCAATTTTTGCGTTTGAATCCAAGTCTACCGGCCAATGCAATTCGATTTAATTGTGTAACTTCGCAAGGAAATGCAGTTCTGACTGAAGTGAAACTTTGCTATAAGAATAACGGGCAGTACAAACGATGTTCAGTACAAGTAGAAAATACTTGTCCAAATGCATTTACAATAAAAGGTTCTTACTAAGCTTCTTTTTATATTTTATTTATATTTCCTATCAGACTTTTGTTGAAATTCATTTTCTTTTCAATGCATATCGAAAAAGATTGGAGTACAATCTTTCGCGTTTATGATTATTAGATTAAACATCGATTATTTAATCGCATTGACTATCCTCAATTGGAGATAATTACATGAAGCAACCTGTTCGCGTTGCCGTTACTGGCGCTGCTGGTCAAATTGGTTACAGCCTATTATTCCGTATTGCTAGCGGCGAAATGCTTGGTAAAGACCAACCCGTTATTTTGCAATTGTTAGAAGTTCCTTTTGAGAAAGCTCAACAAGCGCTTAAAGGCGTAATGATGGAACTTCAAGACTGCGCATTCCCACTTTTAGCGGACATGATCGGTACTGATGATCCTAAAGTTGCATTCAAAGATGCTGACTACGCGTTATTGGTTGGTTCACGTCCACGTGGTCCAGGTATGGAACGTGCTGACTTGCTTAAAGTAAACGGCGAAATCTTCATTGGTCAAGGCCAAGCATTGAACGAAGTTGCTAGCCGTGATGTTAAAGTGCTTGTAGTGGGTAACCCTGCAAATACAAATGCTTACATCGCTATGAAATCTGCTCCAGATCTTCCAGCGAAAAACTTCACAGCTATGTTACGTCTTGACCACAACCGTGCTGCATCTCAAATTGCTGCAAAAACTGGTAAAGCGGTTAAAGACATCAAACAACTTACAGTTTGGGGTAACCACTCTCCAACCATGTATGCTGACTACCGTTTTGCAACAATCAACGGCGAAAGCGTTAAAGACATGATCAACGATCAAGAGTGGAATGCAAACACATTCCTTCCGACTGTTGGCAAACGTGGTGCTGCGATCATCGAAGCACGTGGTCTTTCTTCTGCTGCTTCTGCTGCTAACGCTGCAATCGACCATATGCGCGATTGGGCTCTTGGTACAAACGGCGAATGGGTAACGATGGGTATTCCTTCTGACGGTTCTTACGGTATCCCTGAAGGCGTAATGTTCGGTTTCCCTGTTACAACTGAAAACGGTGAATACAAAATCGTTCAAGGTTTAGAAATCGACGAGTTCAGCCGTGAGCGTATCAACGTTACATTGAACGAACTTGAAGAAGAGCGCGCAGCGATTGCTGACATGCTTAAATAATTTAATCTTCTTAGATTAAGTTGAAAAAAAGCACTCCATTTGGGGTGCTTTTTTTATACCTATCACTTTAATTAAACAAAAAATAACATGCTGTGAAGGAGAGACAACTGAGTTTCGATGATGAGCCATCTAAGGTAGAAACAAGATTATAGATAAAAGATGGAGGTTCAGATGTTAGAGCAACGCGCCACCTTCGAACTTTTCTTTGAACAATTGGGTCTGGATTCGAGTCCGGAAGCGATTGACGAGTTTATTAGCACGCATCAAATTGGTATGGATGTGCCTTTACATAAAGCACCGTTCTGGAGCAAATCACAGCATGACTTTCTGATCAGTCACTGGAAGAAAGATGATGACTGGGCCATTTTTGTTGATGTGTTGAATGAACAATTACACATTGAGGCCGAGGGTTCAGGTTCCTGTGACGTACCAAGCCATAAATCAACCTAAGAATTCTAGTCTCAACACGCTCATAATTTAATACTACGATGGAGTCTATTTATGCTTACGGAACAACAGTTAACTTTAGAACTATTATTTGAACAATTGGGTTTGCCTGCAGATGAAGCTGCGATTGATCAGTTTGTTAAAGCTCACCAGTTACCTGCTGAAGTGATTTTGCCAGATGCAGACTTTTGGAGTGAAGGTCAAAGTGCCTTATTACGTGAGCACTGGCATCAAGATGATGAGTGGATTGTGGTTATTGACAAGCTGAATCAGCTGTTGCATGTGGAAAGCGATAAGCTTGCTGCACAATAAGTTTTAAAAAGATTAGGCCCTTTGAATAGGGTCTAATTTTTTACTACAAAAAAATACAACAAGCACGAGGTGAAAGCTGCGATTTGTGTGGCTATTCTTATACCTTGATAGCTTAATAATTATACAAGTTACCAAGGTGAACAGCATGTTTGATCAGCAACCCACCTTAGAACTTTTGTTTGAACAATTAGGACTCGACTCGAGCCAGGAAGCAATAGACCAGTTTATAGAAAATAATCAATTGACGATGGGTATCCCTTTGCATCACGCTCCGGTCTGGACCCAAGCACAACATGATTTTCTGATCACTCACTGGAAAAAAGATGATGAATGGGCAATAGTGGTGGATATCTTAAATGAGCAATTACATACTGAAGCTCATCTTTCCGCATCAACACATCACTAAACACAAATTGAAACAACAAACCTAGTTTAATCACTAGTTTTTTTTATCAATATCTTATAAGTTTAATGAATAAGAAATGACAATTAGGTTGATAAGGAGTGTGTATGCTCATGAATAATAACCCATCCTTTAAAATGTTATTTGAACAGCTTGGGCTTGCTTCTAGTCCTGCAGCGATTGAACTTTTTATTCGTACCCATCAATTACCTTCACAGCAGAACCTTCATGATGCTCCATTCTGGAATAAATCCCAGCGCGAGTTTTTAATTCGTTATTTAGTGGAAGATGCAGATGAGTGGGTCATGTTGATTGATGAGCTGAATCAACAATTACATATGAATGCTACGAAACTACGATCCGCTTAAATTTTAAGGCTAAATTTTTTATTGCTTATTTGCGCTTTAATTTTATTTGGGCACACAGGACAAGATAAGCAGGGAGTAGGCTGACGATTATTGCTGGGAAATAACAGTGAGGTCCTAAAGCTGGAGTCTTCACAGATTTAAATTAAACGCCTCATTGGAGGCGTTTTTTATGCTTTGATCTGCAATTAATGCAATTTACTTTTGACTAAATTCACAAACCAGTGGTGTTCACGGAATGGATGGAAGGCTGGATGCTGCTGTACCAGAATTAAATCAAAATCGGCAGTCTTACTGTATTTGGTGAGCCAATGTCGTGTTAATGCAGTTTCACTTTTGGCCGCAGAAGCATAGGCAAGGAAGAAATAAATATCACCGTACTGATCGTGAGTGATAGGTTTTAAGATTTGTTGGGTAATTAAGGCAAATCTTTGTTCCTTGGTGATCTCAAAATATAGCATGTAGGCTCTGGCTAAATGCGTAGATAAGTTGATATACAAACTCATCGGCATTTCTTCAAATTCAATCCGGCCCTGTTCAAGTAAAACCACAGCTTCTTGCAAGAAATGAATCTGTTCCTGACGTAGGGTGCTGAGTGTGACCAATTGCATACGTAAATCAGCACGTTCTAAAGCAAGTTTTGGCGTATTCCCTTGTAAATACAACTGATCAGTTTCGCCAATACGTTGAATAATCTGTTTGGTGTTTTCCCGCATCGGTTACATCCTCATCTGTCAATGATTGCTATATGAGGATGTTTTTCCATATTTAAAGCATGCTTGTCAAATTACCAAATGGAATTGTCAGTACGTAACCATGCCGTAATAGAAAGACGTTGATGCTTGGCCTTGAGTACTTCATGCAATAGATCACTTTGGAATAGGGCAATGCGGTTCGGTTTGGGCGGGATGATGTGCCACTGATCATTTTTGTCTTGCAGGCGAAGTTCACCGCCCCAGTCGTCTTGCCAGTCTTCATGCAGGTAATATACGGTAGAAATCACACGGCCATTTTTACCTTGCGGGTTATCACGGTGCAGGGCATAAAACTCACCGGCGTTATAACAGGCAAAATGTGCTTCGACTTCTCGAATGCCCAGGAAAAAGGCACGGTTCAGTTGTTCGCCCAGACTTTGCAGAGTTTTGATGTGCTGTTGGGCTTTTTCTAACTCTTCATGAATCCATAAAATATGGTCACTGCGAATTTTGCTGATGACCCCGTTTTGGATAGCTGCATCTCTAAACTGATTTAAATGAGATGTACATTCTTCAACTAAAGCATGAATATATTCTTGAGGATAAACATCATCAATAATGCTAAAGCCGCGCTGATCCAAATCTTCAATCATTTGATCAACATTGCATGATTTTGGAAGGTGAATTGCATCCATACAGATATACTCAAAACAGGATAGAAAAAAGCTGGCGTATTCTAGAGCAAGATATCCTGCGGAACGAAACATTTTTTCATGCTAAAATACCCGTTGATATCAGGAATTAAAGAAACATGAATTACCGTCACCATTTCCATGCAGGCAACTTTGCCGATGTCATGAAGCATGTGTTATTGCTGCAACTTTTAACACGTTTAAATGCCAAAGATAAACCTTATCGCTATATCGATACGCATGGTGGGGCAGGTAAATACGATTTATCGACTTCTGCAGCACAGAAATCAGGCGAGTTTTTAAACGGTATTCACCGTTTAATCAAGCTTGATGATTCAATTACCCGCAATGCTCCTGAAGGCGTAAAGCAATATCTTAAAATTGTGCAGGATATGCGTGAGGCTTCAGGCAAAGGTGCGTATCCAGGTTCACCGTGGTTTGCTTTGGAAGGCATGCGTAAAATCGATAAAGCCACGATTTTTGAAATGCAGCCTGAAGTTTTCCAGCAGCTGCGTTTTAATGTGCGTGACCGCCGTGCCGGCCTGCATGAACGTGATGCCTATGAAGGCTTACTGGGGGTGATTCCACCTAAAGAAAAGCGTGGTGTGGTGATGATTGATCCACCTTACGAATTGGAACGTAAAGATTTTCCACAATTGGTAGAATTGATGGTGGCTGCATACAAAAAATGGCCGACAGGTTGTTTTGCAGTATGGTATCCAATTAAAGACCGCGCCATGATTGATCGTTTTGAAAAGAAAATGATGAAAACCGGTATTCGCCGTCAATTAGTGTGTGAAATTTGCGTATGGCCAGATGACACTCCAGTCGGTCTGAATGGTTGTGGTTTACTTGTGATTAATCCACCGTGGAAATTTTCGGAAGATGCGGATGAAGCATTACAATGGTTGTTCCCGCATTTGCGTATGAGTGAAAATGGTGGGCATGCCGCTGTACGCTGGTTAGTTGGCGAATAAGAGATACGTTTCAAGAGATACGGTTACAGTTAGGATCGACAAAGAATGACAAGTATAAACAAACCTGAAAGTGAATCTTCTACACGTGATGAACATGGTTTTGATGGCATCACCTTCGAAGTGGAAGAAGAAGAGCATACCCAAGAGGGACAAAAGGTGAAGCGTCGTGGCATCTATCTGTGGCCGAATCTGATTACAACAGCAGCATTACTATCCGGCTTTTATTCTATTATTGCCAGTATGAATGGTGATTTCACTCAAGCCATTTATGCCATTTTTTTAGCGGCATTATTTGATGGACTGGATGGTCGGGTAGCGCGTGCAATTGGTGCCCAAAGCCCGTTTGGCGAGCAGTTCGATTCCTTGTCAGACTTGCTTGCTTTCGGGGTGGCGCCGGCTATTTTAATGTATAGCTGGTGTCTGCACGATTTGGGACGTATTGGATTAGCTGCCTGTTTCGTTTATACCGCTTGTGCGGCATTTCGTTTGGCACGCTTCAATGTGCAAATTGGTGTGGTCGATAAACGCTACTTTATTGGTGTTGCAAGTCCGTTGGCTGCGGTCATCATTATTACCCTGATTTGGGTAGGGCAGGATTTTCCAGAAATTTTCGCTGTACGTGAGCTGGGTATTCAGGTTTTTAATGCGGTGATTATTATTGCAGTAGGCTTGTTGATGATTTCCAATATCAAATATTATTCATTTAAAACATTTGATCGTAAACGGGTTCCATTTTTTGTGTTACCAATTGCGGTATTCATCTTTGCGGCAATTACTTATAATATTCCAGTCGGGATTCTGGTTATTTCCCTTATTTATGCACTGTCGGGTTTTGTAACCACTTTCCTGGCAAGAAAAACCGCCATATAAAAATGAGAACGCTATACTGAAAATAAAAAGGAGCAAGATATGCAGTTGTTTCAAGATTTGTTTGATCGCTCTAAACAACTCAATCAGGCTCCCCTTCAGTCATGCTTGGCCTATCATGCGCAAAAAGGTCGTTATAAAATCATCCATCAAGGTTTGATGATTCCTAATTTACCTGCACCGCTCCATTATCTTAATTTTATCAGTTTGATCGGGCAGCCGAATGCGGTAATGCTACGCAATGAAAGCGCCATCCAAACCACCGCTTTAGATACTGCAACTACCATTGCCAGTATTAGTCCACATATGGTGGGGCAATTGAATTCTTATTCGGTGAGTGAGGACTGTCACTTTACTAAAGCTTATTTTCAGTTCTCCGACCGGGAAACGATGAGCGGAACTTTCCCCCATTTTCGTCTACAGCGTAAAGATAAAGAGCTGAGTTTCGATTTATCAATTTGTACCAGCAATATTATTTCCTATTTTACCCAGTTGCGTATGGGGCTCGCAGACCACTGGTCTTTAATGTGCCAATGTGAAGGGCAGATCACTTATAAAGAACAAAAATTTGAAATTCAGCAAATGGGCTGTTTTGAATATGCACGCTCAATTAATTTCCCCTATTTGCCTTTAGCATTCTTTACCTATCAGGTGATTAATCTGGAAAATCAGCGCCAACTGCTTTTGGCTCAAATTCGAGATTCTTTCAATGGTATTTTGCAGTCACGTCTATATTTGCGAGATGGGAAAACAGGCATTTCACAAATGTTTGATCAGAATGTTCGCTTTAAAGTGCATCGAGTTTATCCTAAAGTGAAAACGCCGAATGGACAAAGCATGTATTTGCCACGTGAGTTTGAGTGGGGCTATGAAGGTAAAGATGGCACCTGCATTTCTATACAGGCGCAAAGCCGCGGAGATTTTAAATTTGGGTTGGCGGCTGGCTATGTGGGCAGTTTTAAATATCAAATCAGAATCAATCAACATGAAGAAACGGGTGAAAGTGGTTATTGTGAATATATCGATTGTCGCTCACTTATCTGGCAAGAAAAGAATAAACAAGAAAAAATGCGTGATGAATTAGCCAATCCTGTACCTTTTGCATGCAAAAAATAATAAAAAACACGTG
>DFAM01000023.1:0-55524 GCA_002365595.1 Acinetobacter sp. UBA3106
TATTCAAAACACCCCCTTCAATAGAAGGGGGTGTTTTTTTATGCGTGGGAAAAAGAAATTTAAAAACCAAGAATAAAAAATGCTATATATGTAGACATAAAAAAGCCCCAACATCCTGTCGAGGCGTTTTCGTATTGATTATTAATTTATTAATTGTTGTCGTGCATGCTTTAGAGCGGTTCTTAAGCCTTCTTCTAAAGTAGGATGATAGAACGGTTTTTTCAAAATATCATCAATGGTTAGCTCTTCTGAAATCATCCAAGCCAGCAAATGAGCCATATGTTCTGCAGATTCCACTAAAAATTCAGCACCTAATAGTTTACGAGAAGTTTTATCTACATACACTTCTATAGCACCTGCATTTCGACCAAGAATTAAAGCACGTCCTTGCTTTTCATAGGAAACAATACCTGTAACAAAATCAATTTTTGCATCTATTAGCTGTTTGAAATTTTTTCCAACCGTGGCCATTTCAGGTGAGCTAAACACAATGCTTAAGGGCGTAAGTGTCTTTAAATTCTCAATTTTTGGATAATTTAAGCAATTATGCACTGCACCACGTCCTTCATGAGCTGTTTCATGCTGAATTGGAGTATTGGTATATGCATCACCTGCAATAAAAATGGGATAATTACCAACTTGTTTAGTTTGATTGTCGATAGGAAGTTTTTTATGGTCTGTAAATGTATTATCGATATTTACGAGCTGAAGTGTATCTAAATAACTTTTTCGGCCCGTTGCAACGAGAAGATATTCTGCATTTAGTTGTTGCGGCTGATCATTTTCCTGAAAGTGAATCATAACTCCTTGAGTGCCAAGCTGAACTTTAGTCGGTAATGTTTCGAATTTAATATTTAAATTTTTACTGATTTCCTCTTGGGCTAACTTTTGTAAAGTTGGGCTGCTTAGGGCACCCACTTTGCGACTACGTGCGAAAACAGTGGTTTTAACGCCTAATCTTTGCATGGCTTGTGCTAGTTCAATAGCGATCACTCCGCTACCAATGACCGCTAAAGATTTAGGTAGTTTTTCTAGTTCAAAAATCTGATCTGAAGTGATGAGACGATTACCAAGTTGTTTTTTCCATTGTGCATCAAAAGTTGGGGTAGAGCCTACAGCAACGATAAAGCTTTTTGCTTGATATTCTTTTCCATTTACGGCCACCGTATTGGAATTAATGAATTGTGCCTGTCCTAAAACTTTATGTTCTGTTGGCCAGCTATTTACATCTTTAAGTGTGGCATGAGTAAAATGATCTCGGAGTATACGCACATGTTGCATGACTTGTGATGTATCAATTTCTGGTGCAACAGAAAGACCTACTTTGTCAGAAGTTTGAATATCATGCATACGATTTGCAGCAGCAATAAGAACTTTACTTGGCATACAGCCGACACGGGCACAGGTTGTATCCCATGAGCCTTCATTAATAATTAGAATATTCTGGGTGTATTTAATGGCTTCTTTATATGCAGCAATACCTGCTGTACCTGCACCGATAATAATAATGTCATACATTGTGAGACAGCTCTCATTTTTATATTTTTTTAGGTTAACACGGTAAAACATTTATCATGCTTTTGTTTACATAAACTACTAACTATGATTACATATCAATCAATATAAATTAAATGACAACACTATTTTTATAGGGATTTTGGGGATTTTTAATGAGTAAAAATGTTGGATTGAAACTATCAACAGTTGCTTTGGCTGTTTTACTTGCAAGTTGTGGTGGAGGAGGGAGTGAGGGATATTTTAATCAGCAGTCTGGTTCAAGCACTAGTCCTACTACCAATCCAAATACAGGTGAAGCTGTTCAATCACTGAATATAGGCACAATTCAGCTAAAAGACTTAAGCGGGAATGTGACCTCAGTTATTACAGGGGAAGGTGTAATTGCAAATGTTAAAGTTACAGATCAGTCTGGAAATGGGGTTAGTGGAGCTTTGGTAACATTTGCTTCTACTGGCGGGGTCGTTTTTGGCACTTCAAACAATGCTGTAGTGACAAATGCGAATGGTGAAGCAAGCATTTCTGTAAAACCTATAGATGCAAGTAGCACCGGTGCATATAAAATTTCAGCAAGTGCTGAATATGATAATAATACAGCTACTGCTAAAGATGTGATATTTACTTTGCAACCTTTAAATGTCGTTCTATCGAATTTAGCTGCAGCAAATACAAGTCTTTCATCTGGTGCGTCAACGAATATTACTTTAAAGACCTTAAATCGAGATGCTGCTACTCAAAACAATGTAACGGTTAACTTTACTGCAAGTTGTGGTACTTTTGAGCCAGCATCTGTAATTTCATCAAATCAGGGCGATGTTATTACTTCGTATAAAGCGATTGCGTCGAATGGTAATTTATGTGAAAACTCAGCTGTGATTACAGCATCTTCACCAAGCAGTTCTTCATCTACAGCAACTACGGTTAATATTGCCGCAGTTCAAGCCGATTCTTTGGTATATACAACAACTTCTGATGTCAATCTTGGTATAAAGAGCAGTGGCTCAGCAGCCTCAGGATCTATTGAATTTACTCTTTATGCTAATGGTGTTCCTGCGAAGAATAAAGAAGTTCAGCTGTCATTGGAAAAAGCGCCAATTGATCTAAATTTTGTGTCGCTCAATAACCGTGATCCACAAGTTGTAAAAAGTGACTCTAACGGAAAAATTCTTGTTAATTTATATCCCGGCGATATTCCGGGTCCTGTAGAGATTAAAGCGACGTTGGTGTCCTCACCAAATATCTCTGCAGTTTCTAGAGGGGTTAAGGTTTCCTCTGGCCGTGTCACCCAAAAAGGCGTAAGCCTTTCTGTCTCTAAACAATCTTTGCGTACAGATATCGATGGTGATGTAGCAACTATTGTGGCCCGTTTAGTTGACCGTACAGGTAACCCCGTACCAAAAGATACAGTGATCAGTTTTGTTAGTGAAGGCGGCAAAGTTGATTCCAACTGTATGACGGATGAGAACGGTGTTTGTTCAGTCACTTTAACTACACAGAGTCCAAGACCTTTAGATAACCGAGTAACTGTTTTAGCTTATCTTGAAGGAGATAAGAGTTATAACGATAATAATGGCGATAATTTATATACAGTGGGTACCGATACTTTAACCAGCAATATTGGTGATTTCTTCAGAGATGATGATGAAAACACGCTTTATACCGTAGGTGAGTTCCTCTACAAAAAAGCGGCCGGTGCTTTGCAATGTGCAGCATCATCTATTACACAGCCAAATATTCCAAATACTTGTGATGATAATTTAAGTGGTGTTTTACGTCAGCAAATTTTATTTGCTTTTGCACATGATACGCCAACCTATGTTTGGAATAACGGTTTTGAAAGTAATGGATTAATTTCTAGTGGTTCGGGTAATTTTAGTTTCCAAGTTTTTGGCAATACGCAAAAAACGGTGCCAATGCCGTCTGGAACCCAAATTTCCGTAGAAGTTAAGGATAATACTGACTCAAACAACTTATCATGCGAAGCGGACATTAGGGCTGGTAATATTACCGTACCAAATGTAATGGGTTTATTAACACCAAGTACTTTTGCAAATTCTGGAAATGAGTTGGTGAGTTACTCAGTCCGTTTAAAAGGTTGTGTTGCTGGAGATGATGTTAATGTTATTTCAAGTGTGCCAAACGGCAAGATTCAAAAGTCTTTCCTAGAAATTAAATAGACATAAATAAAAACAGCGCTTCGGCGCTGTTTTTTTGCTTTATATTTTTAAATCGAAGTTCCTACACTCACCCCAACCTTAGGTCGAACATTCATTGAATGACATCCAACAATTACACATGAAATAAGAAATAAAAGAATAATTTTATTCATAGAATAATCCTAATTTTTGCTTCATTAAAGAATAGGCAAGGGCATATATCACTTCGATCTATCATTCATATAGGTTTTTGAAGCTCATAATCATATTTTGTAAATTCCACCTGGTCTGTTTTAAAATATTATTATATTAAATAGGTTGATAAATACCGCTGATATGAGATTGTTCAGCAATATGCCTGAATTGATTGAATCAAGCCAAATGGATGTATCAACAACCGGAATGGGATGATAAATTTAAAATCTTAAGAAGTTTCATTTATTTTTTGTCATTTGACCAATAACACCCATAACAAAGATTAAGCTAATGATTAAATTAATAATTTATACGAATAACTTGGTATTAAAGGTCAAAATGAAACTGAAAAAGCACGCTCAGCAACGTGCTTAGTCATCCAATAAATCCATTTGTTTTGCCAGTTGGAATAAATTGTTTGAGCGATTACCGGTACGACAGAACATCAAAACCGGTTTTGGCAACTCATTAAAGTGATTGGCAAATGTACGCACATCGACTTCAGTAATTTGACCTGCAACCACGGGTTGAAAAACATAGTCTAAGCCTGCATTACGTGCAGCTTCTTCAATTTGTGCACTTGTAGGCTGCTCTGGACCACCTTCCATATCTGGACGATTGTTGATAATGGATTTAAACCCTTTTTCAACAACTTGTGTTACCTGTTCTGGGCTAATTTGACCTGCAAAGCCGACATTTTCACTCATTTTGTCACTCCATAATTTGCTCTATAGATATATGCTTTATGATAGCATTAAGCTGAAACTTGAGTTTAATCTGTTGAAATTTTTATAAGCAATTACAATCATAAAATAACGCACTGGAGCGCGTATGCATTCCTATACGGTTGAACCACTCTATGTAAATAGTGGGCAAGAGGTCATTGCTGCGGATTTTTATCGTCCCAAAACCGAGCATAAACCTGCTGTGATTATTATGGCACACGGTTTAGCAGCTTTACGTCAATTTAAACTGGTTCAATATGCCAAGCGTTTTGCTCAGGCGGGTTATGCCGTTGTACTGTTTGATTATCGTTATTGGGGCGGAAGCACCGGTCGTCCACGTGAGCTGGTCTCGATTCAATCTCAATTGGAAGATTGGCGAACTATGATTGCGCATGTAGTAGAGCGCAAATCAATTGATTCACGGCGTATTGTACTCTGGGGAACCTCTTTAAGTGGCGGCTATGCCTTAAATTTAGCGGCAGAATTAAAAAATGTCCAAGCGGTGATGGTGCAAGTACCCTTTGTAGATGGTACAGAAAGCGCCAAGCTTTATCCTTTACAGCAATTGCCGAAAGCACTCAAGATATCCAGTCAGGACTATATGGGGGCAAAAGTGGGGATGTCACCAAAAACATTACCTGTTGTGAGTAAAAAAGGCTTATGCTTTATACCGACAGCAGATAGTTATGAGGGATATCTCTCCCTTATTCATCCAGATTATTACTGGAGTGGCGAGATTCCTGCACGCGTCTTTTTCAATCTAATCCGTTATCGTCCTATTCAGGATGTGCGTAAAATCAGTGTGCCTGTTTTATTTATTGCCTCCAAACAGGATAGCTTGATTCCGATTGAATCGAGCCGTGAAACAGCGACCAATATTGCACCTTATGTACAATACCATGAATGGGATATGCAGCATTTTGATATCTATCATGGTCAATGGTTTGAAAAAGCCATATCAACCCAATTAGAATTTTTACACCAACATATTGGAGTAAGCTAATGATTATTGTATGTCCTGCGTGTGGTGCCAGAAACCGAGTACCTGAAGATAAACTGGAAGCCAACCCAAACTGTGGTCAGTGTCAGCATGCACTTATTCCACTGGCGCCAATTGAATTGAATGAGCACAATTTTAGTAACTTCGTTACCCATAGTGAATTACCTGTACTAATTGATTTGTGGGCGGAATGGTGTGGTCCTTGCAAGATGATGGCACCTCATTTTGAACAGGTCGCCAAACAGAATCCGCGAGTGATTTTTGCGAAAATTAATACCGAAGAATCACCTCGACTCAGTGGTGCATTTAATGTGCGTAGTATTCCTACCCTGGTTTTGATGAATAAAACCAATGAAATTGGTAGAATAAGCGGCGCGCTACGATCTACAGAGCTACAACAGTGGCTGGATCAACATTTAAATGCCAATACTGGGAGTTAACGTGTCAGATATTCATGTAAAACCGGAAGGAACGCTTTCCCTCCAAACAATTGCAATGCCAGCAGATACCAACTGGAGTGGTGATGTTTTTGGTGGATGGATCGTTTCACAAATGGATTTGGCAGGTGCAATTCACGCAGAGCGTTTTAGTAAAGGACGCTGTGCAACCATTTCAATTAATCAGATGACTTTTTTGGTTCCCGTAAAAGTCGGTGATGTGATTAGTTGTTATACCAAAATTTTAAAAGTGGGTAATACCTCAATTCAAATGCAGATTGAAGTATGGGATAGCCACGACAGTTCTCGTGAACCGGTTCGCGTGACAGAAGGGGTATTTACCTTTGTTGCGGTAGACGTAAAAGGTGGAAAGCGTCAGATTCCTGAAGATGTCAAACAAAAATATTTAGCTTCCCAGCAAGAGAAATAATTGCAAGTGTGAAAAAGCCCAATCTTGATTGGGCTTTTTTATCAGTTCATTTTTTTAGCATGGTCTTGCAGAGTACTTAGAATGATTCATGTTTAGTGATAAGCAAGCATCAGCAAAACCATATTAGTTGTTTAACTGTGACTTAGAAATCCAGGCCCAAAGCATTTCACATTGAATGGGTTGTTCCCCCGATTCATCCGTTACCTGGACAGTTACCAGTGTTTCGCCTTTCTCAGTGCTCTGCATTAATTTCTGCTGCTCATCGGTCAAGGTCGCGGTTGCAACCATTGCACCTTTGGATGGACGTTTAAAATCAATTTTAAAGCTTTTGATTAAAACAACACAGGAGTCCGGAACATTCATCCCGGTGACAAAACCTGTGGCGGTTTCAGCAATCAATGCCATCGCACAGGCATGAACCTGGCCAATATGGTTTTGCATGGCCCGATGGTTTTCAATCTTGACCACCACTTTGCTATGACTGACTTCCATGTAGCGAATATTGGCACTACCGACCATTGGCACGACACGACCAAACACTTTGCTCCACAGTCTGCTGCGGATACCTTGCGGTAATTTAGCCGTTGCTTTTACCAGTTTTGATAAGCGATTGGTCGGTGTCATGCGGTTCCTCGACTGTGATTACATCACAGTATTAGTCTTTGAAATTATTGAACTGTAAAGGCACACCAAATTGTTGTTCTTTTAAAAATGCCATCACTTGTTGCAAAGTATCGCGCTTTTTATCAGTCACACGAATCTTGTCGCCTTGAATAGAGGATTGCACTTTCACACCGCTTTCTTTAATGGCTTTATTAATTTTTTTTGCGGTATCGGAGTCAAGGCCATCTTTAAGCTTGATCACCTGAATCACATTTTTGCCAGAAGCGGTCATTTTTTGCGGGTCAAGCGCTTGAATATCCACTTTACGTTTAAAGAAGTGATTTTCCAGCATGCTATAAACTTGTTCACATTGGAAATCGCTTTCGGTACTGATTTTGATTTCCTTGTTTTTTTCATTCAGTTCAATAGAAACGTCTTGTCCACGGAAGTCAAAACGGGTTGCAATTTCTTTTTGCGTGTTTTGAACAGCATGATTTACTTCAAAAATTTCTAATTCAGATACAATATCGAAAGAAGGCATGGTTTAGACCTTTACAAAGGGAAAGAATATCTGAGATGCTAGGGATGTTTTCTTCATTTGCCAAGTGTTGTTTACATCAAAGGAGTGCGCAATGATCCGTAAACAAGAAATTACAACATTTGAGTTCCCAGAAAATGCAATTATCTGGGATGTTCGTGATACAAAAGCCTTTGCTGAAGGTCATGTGAAAGGTGCTGTTAATCAGCCCATTGATGGCTTGAGTGCAGACAGCTTAACTCAGGTGGAGTCGGATCAGCCTATTTATATTTTATGCGGTGGTGGTAGTAAGGCTCCACGTGCAGCTGAGAAGTTAGAGGGTCTTGATAGCTCACGTGAATATGTCATTCTGATGGGTGGCACTCGCGCTGCTCGTGATGCAGGCATGTCACTAGAACAAGGTGCATAAATCATCTTGTGAAAAAAAGCGCCGAAAGGCGCTTTTTTATTGGGGGTAATATTTTTTCCTCTCCTTTTAGGAGAGGGGGCAGGGAGAGGTAAAATATTTTCACAATAAAATAAAACCCTCACCCTAGTCCTCACTTGCGCTGCGTTTTAAAGCAGTGCTTTAAAATTTGCTCAGGAGAAAGAAACGCCTCCCTTTTTCAAAGGGAGGTCGGGAGGGATTAAATTTGAGGCTTAAAATAAGGTTTCTTTGCTTTCACTTTCTTTTCGAAACGTCTAGCACTGAGTTTTTTCAGTAAATTCGATGAAACAGGACAGGCTTCACCCAACACCTGAGCAGCCAAAACTTCACTGCACAGCGGTGCAAATAAAAATCCTTTCGAACCCAATCCCGTCAGTGTGTAAATCTGCTGATCTTCTTGTAGCCACCCCACGACAGGAAAATAATCCTGAGTTTGTGCACGTACTGAAGCACGGCCTTGGCAAGTTTCAAGCGGTGGCAAAGTTTTGGCATATTCAGGAAAAACGCTGTGAATTAGTTCATAGTTATGCACATGATCTTCCGCCAGGACTTCATCATCAGCCCGGTTTGGATAAAAAGATGCGCCTAAAATAAGGTGATCGGCATCGAGCTGCATGCAATAGCCGCCATAACTATAGGCTTGGTTGGCATCTAAAGGCAGTGCAGAGTTGTTTAACCAGCTGACTTGACCGCGAATTGGTTTTAAAACAGGAAAATGCTCAAAGAAATTTTGGCTATTGCGCGCAGCACAGACTATGACGTGATCAAACTCACCCAATAATTGCTGTGAACTGGAAAACACATTTACTAAAGCCGCTGGTTTGATTTCGGAAACTTCCGCCTGCTTATATTGAATCAGAGGATGTTCTAAAATTTGATCACGTAATTGATGCGGTAAAACTGCACCAGCCTGCAATAAATTCAGGTTTGGATAGGAAGTGGTGAGGGAACTATCCATTGCCTGTTCGGCTTGAAGAATGTTTTCCGGATATTGCTCTGCCAGCTTGAGTAATTCATCAGCATTTTTCAGGGCTAGCTGGCTGACCTGAATCGGGCGAAATGCTTTAAATTTTGCATAATGATTTATGGCATGCTGCCAGGCCAGAGTCATTAAATGATCTGCACTTTGTTCAATCGGACACAGCTTGGGATTCAGCAAAGCTAAAGGATTGCCGGAACCTCCAGAAAGAGGAGCTGACTGGTCATAGATCATCACTTGATGGCCACGCTGAGCAAATGCCCAGGCACAGCTTAAACCTGCGATTCCTGCGCCAATAATCGCTATCTGGCGCTGTTTAAAAATCGCGGCGCGTAGCTCAGTTTTTTTTTCAGTGGCATCTAAATCATTAGACGATTCAGACTGTTTTTCAGGTGCATTCCAGATGGCTTTGAGCATTTCCCGTTTATGTCTAAAACCACGCGGACGTGAAATAGAAATACCGTGATTTTTTAACCCACGTTTCAGTACACCAGCCACACTGAACGAAGCAAAAGTGCTGCCGAAATCGGATAAACGCACAATGTTGTTTAAAACATTTTCTTCCCACATATCCGGATTACAGGATGGGGCAAAGCCATCTAGAAACCATGCGTTGACTGTTACTGTTTTTTCCATAACAGGAAAGACATCATGGGCATCACCTAGCCATAAATCCAGGCTAAAACGCTCATCAGGGAAAGATAAACGGTGACAGCCGGCAATCGGCATTGGGTACTGTGCAATCAGTTGATCAGCTAAAGGCTTGAGTTCCGGCCAGGCATTTAAAGCGCGAATCAGGTCAGTTTTGCTGAGTGGAAATTTCTCGACTGAAATGGCATGCAGATGGCTATGATTATCTGGACGGACTTGCTGCCAAAGCTGCCATAAGGCTAGAATATTTAACCCGGTACCAAAACCGGTCTCACCAACACAAAAATATTCAAAGTCATTCAGGTTTGCCAAGCGGGTCGATAAATCATTGCCATTTAAAAACACATGTCGTGTTTCAAGCAGGCCATTATCTTTAGAGAAGTAGACATCGCCAAACTGTTTGGAAACGGGAACATCAATGCCATCGACGTGTTGCCAATCCAGATCGGCAGTTTGGATAGGATGAGACAAAACCTAAGTAACCTTTAAATTCATCGGTAAAAACGAAATGAAGCCGTAAATGTAGCCATTACCACTGACGACGACGTTTGGTATAGACATAACTTGCAATTAGAAATCCGAGCAGGACACCAACGGCAATCGTTGCTGCACCGTATAAAAACATCTGTGCACTACGTTCACTTTGCAATACTTGCACCTGAACGCCCAAACTGTCATTTTTTAATTGCAGTTCCTGGTTCTGTGACAAGGCATCTAAATTGGCTTTTTCCAATTGCTGTAAACGCGTAGCCTGATCTTTGACCAGAGCCTTCACTTTGGCATCTTGCACTGCTTTATTCTTGGCAATTTGTTCTGCGGTTAGGGGCTTGGCTTCTTGCGGTAAACCGTTGGCATCCAGACTAGCAGCAGGAACAGTACCAGGTTTATTTGCAGCTAAAGTTTGAAGTCTAGTCTGTGGTGGAGGTGTTGCAATCGTTGCTTGAGCAGCAGGCGCTACAGCGGGTGTTGGAGCAGGGGTAGGTTCCACTGCCCAAGCTGTTGAACAGATGAAAGCGAAACCCAATAAGCTTGAAACTACAACACGCATGATTTTATCCTTGAGGGAAAGCTTTATTAAAAGGTTTCACATCAATATGACCATAGATGCCTTCTTTTAGGAAAGGTTCATCTTGCAGCCATGCATCTAACGACTCGCGGTTTTCAAAGTCAACAATAATCGTGCTGCCATAAAAACCTGCTTGTGGATTACCAGGATCTTTAGGCATTGCACCTGCCACAATCAAACGACCCTCATCATTTAATTTTTGCAGGCGTTCCAGATGTTTTGGACGTGTAGCTAGGCGTTTTTCGACTGTACCTTCGTTATCGGTACAGGTTACAACGAATAAAGGCATATTTTTTCTCGATCAGTTGACCTGAATTAGGCTTCAGGCGACTTAAAATATTTGCGCAAGACAATAAACTGAATAATGATAAAGGAAAACATCACAATCATGTCACCAAATGCAGTAAATTCGCCCCAATATTTTCCGCCAGCAAATAAAAATGCGAAGAAAACATGCAAGAACGACATGAAGACAAACATTCCCGCCCAGGCGAAATTCAAATTTTTCCAGCCTTTTGCGGTTAAATTGAAAATAGGGCCAAATAAACGCTGAATCAGTGGATTTTTGTCTTTGGTAAAATAAGGCGAAAGCAGGAAAGCACCTGCAAAAACAATATTTAAAAGAGCTGCTTTTAGCCGGATATAAAAATCATCGCTCAGCATCAAGGTGATACCACCAAAAATGACGGTCATAAACAGCACAATCCATTGTTGTTTATCCAGGCGGAATTTTTGGGTGACAAATAACACACCATAAACCACCAGCATTGAGATGATCAGACCTGCGGTAGCCACCAAAATGTTATTATTATCTACACCCCCTGCCGAACCGATCAAATGTAATAGCGGATGATCGGTATCTTTTGGATCAACAGTTTTATATAAATAAAAGAAAATAATGAGGGGCACAAAGTCTAAAAGTGCTTTCATGTTAGAGTATCTAAATCTGATCAAATAAATGACATAGTATAAGTTATGCAAGGCGTAGATTTACATACACATAGTAATATTTCTGATGGAACTTTGTCTCCAGAACAACTTGTGCATGCGGCCGTAGAAAAAGGTATTCATACCCTTGCGCTGACGGACCACGATAGCATGGATGGCTTAAAATTAGCTGAAAAGATTGCACAGGATTTGCCGCTGCATATTATTTCCGGAGTGGAAATTTCCAGCCAATGGTCACGTCCGGCAACGAAAAAAAACTATGCTGTACATGTGGTTGCATTGAATATGCAAAATCCGCAACCTTTACTTGTCTTGCTGGAACAGCAAAAACAGATTCGGGCGATTCGTGCCAAACAGATCTGCGATTTACTCGTTCCTCTAATTGGTGAAGATATTTATGCCGATGTGATTGCCAAAGTGGATAACATTCCTGACCGAGTGACACGCACCCATATTGCTAAAACCCTAGTCGAAAAAGCTTATGTGAGTCGTCCACAACAGGCCTTTGATAAATATATTAAAGAAGGCAAAAAAGCCTATGTGAAATTTGATGGCTTGGGTTTGCAAGAAACCATTCAGGTCATTCATGAGAGCCAAGGTTTCGCCGTACTTGCGCATCCGACTAAATATGATTTATCAGCAACTAATATTCGTTATCTGATTGAAATATTTGCCCAGTTTGGTGGAGATGCAGTAGAGCTTCCTCCTGCCATTGAACCAGCTTCAACCCGGCAGATGGTCGATCGGATGATTGAGCAGTTTGGACTTAAAGTGTCGGTAGGCAGTGACTTCCATGGTGACAATATGCCGTGGATTAAACTGGGCAATATCCCGCGTGTTAAAGAAGGGCAAGTGGGCGTTTGGGAGAGTTTTCGTTGATTAATATTTTTAACCTCTCCCTTGCGAATTCAGAATATATTCTGAGAATTTTCATCTCCTAAAAGGAGAGGAGACTCCTTCCTTTTAAAAGGGTGGGCAGCACTACTGCGCAAGGAGAGATTTTTATAAAAGATTATGATCTTGTGCCTGAATCGGTGGCGGAGTCGGTTTACCTAAAGTTCCTAGCAGTTCAATCTCGATAGTCCGTACCATTGAATCTAAAGGTAAGTCATTACTTTGTGTACCAAACGGCTCTTCAATTTCTGAACTTAAGGCATCTAAGCCTAAAAAAGTATAAGCCAAAATACCGACCATTAAAGGCGTCGCCAGACCTAAGGTTGCGCCTAGACTAAAAGGCAACATAAAACAGAAAAAATACACGGTACGGTTCAGCAAAACCGAATAAGCAAAGGGTAAAGGTGTGGTGGCAATACGGTCACAACCGGTTTGCACCAGGCTCAATTCGGTCACATGCTGATTCATCTGGGTATAAATAATATCGGAAATTTCACCCTCTTTAAGTGCCTGCATTAGCTCCCATTGAATCAGGCTTAAAGTATATTGCGGTGCATTGGCTTGCTGATACAGCTGGGTTATGGCCTGTTGGCTCATGCCGCTGGTTTCCACCAGAGCCAGGGGATTGGCTGTTTGATGACGTAAACGATCACGCAAGACATTGGCAAACACAATTACGTGCTGGATGATGCGTTCACGGCGACCTTGGCTGAACATACGACAGTCACGGTCAAAATGTCGCGCATTGGCTATCAGCATGCCCCAGAGTTTACGGGCTTCCCACCAGCGGTCATAACAGGCGGTGTTTTTAAAGCCCAGAAAAATCGACAGGACGACCCCAATTAAAGTAAAACCCACCAGTGGAAGTTCTGGAAAATGAAAGTAACCAATATAAGACAGCCCGCCAATCACTGAGGAGATCAGCATGACCACACCTAAAGGCGGCAAAACCTTGGGCAGAATGGTCCCGCGCCAGGAAAAGAGCAGCTTGAATACACTAGGTTGATCACGAACAATCATGTTATTAGTATCATCAAAATTTTTGTTGATCTTCAGTGTTGGCACGGCTTTTGTCAATAATTGTTACATTTTTATTGAGGCTGAATAAGCCCATGTTCAGCAAAAGAATAACTCCCTTCCGGGGAAATAATACAATGGTCAATCAGACGGATTTCTAATAAGTCACAGACCGTTGCAATATTCTGGGTTAATTCGATATCGGCTTGCGAAGGAAGGCCCAGACCAAAGGGATGATTATGTGCAATCACGATGCTACTGGCATGTTGATTGATCGCATAGCGCAGCAACTGATTTGTAGAAATTTCACACGAATTTAACGAGCCATAGAACATTTTTTTAAAGCTTATTTTTCTTAAATGGGCATCGAGGCAAAGCACGGCAAAAACTTCCTGCGTTTCACCCAGTAATTCGAATTTTAAAAAATCCAGTAATATTTTTGAATTGCTTAATTCAATTTTTTCCTGCTTTAAATGGGCGGAAATATAACGTCGTCCCAGCTCCCTTACCGCAATCAGTTGGGCATATTTACTTGCCCCAATACCATGAAACTGGCTTAAATCCTGAAGCTCGGCATCAAAAATAGGGTTGAGCCCACCAAAATGCTGCAATAGCATTCGGGACAGTTCCACCGCAGAATGTTGCTTAGAGCCTGAGCGTAAAAAGATGGCCAGCAGTTCCGCATCCGACAGGCTAGCGGCCCCTTGTAAAATCAGCCTTTCGCGTGGACGTTCCTGTTCAGGCCAGTGTTTAATCGATAAATTCATTGTTTTTAGACTTTTTTGTTATTAGTAATGGTCATTACCGCAAGTTGCTGACTTGGGTATGACTTTATTTAATGCTATTGTGAGCGCCACTGCAACAGAAAGGTAGCCTGTTCGTGAGCTTCGACTTGAGTGTGATTCCAAATAAAAACATTGTTTTAGCGGTAACTGGTGGTATTGCGGCATATAAAAGTGCCATTTTGGTCCGTCGTTTAAAAGATGCCGGCTTTAATGTCCGTGTGGTGATGACGCAAGGTGCGCAAGCATTTATAACGCCGTTGACTTTCCAGGCTTTGTCGGGAAATCCGGTGCATACTGAATTACTCAATCCTGAAGCTGAAGCGGGCATGGGGCATATCGAACTGGCACGCTGGGCCGATTTATTGCTGGTTGCGCCTGCAAGTTGCGACACGCTGGCAAAATTTGCTGCGGGTCTGGCCGATGATTTACTTAGTACTTTATATCTGGCAACCAAAGCACCGGTTTGGGTAGCCCCAGCCATGAATCAGCAAATGTGGGCAGCCAAAGCCACGCAGCGTAATTTAAATACCCTTGTGGAAGATGGCGTGCATGTGATTATGCCGGATGCCGGATCACAGGCCTGTGGCGATGTCGGTTTAGGACGTATGCCTGAACCGGAAGATTTAGCCCGTCAAGTCACCGAATACTTTCATAAAGCACAGCGTGCGATTGCGGAAAAATTTGGCATGCTGGCTGGTAAGCATGTGGTGATTACTGCGGGTCCAACGCGTGAAGCGATTGATCCTGTGCGTTATATTTCTAACCATAGTACCGGCAAGATGGGCTTTGCCTTGGCTGCGGCGTGTTATGCAGCTGGTGCGAAGGTCACTTTGATTGCAGGTCCGGTGAGTCTGGATACGCCAAATGGGGTACGCCGTATCAATGTGCAATCTGCAATGCAGATGCTGGAACACAGTATGGATCAGCTGGATAAAGGCTGTGATATCTTTATTGCCACGGCTGCAGTGGCGGATTACCGTGTGGCTGAAGTTGCCGAACATAAAATCAAAAAATCCGGCGATGAGCTAAATGTGGCTTTAATTAAAAATCCGGATATTGTCGCAACCATTGCCCAACAACAAAAACGTCCATTTATGGTGGGATTTGCTGCCGAAACACGTAATGTTGAAGAATATGCAGCGGGCAAACTGGTGGCGAAAAAACTGGATATGATTGCCTGTAATGATGTTTCACGTCCAGATATTGGTTTTGCCTCGGATGAGAATGCCATGATTGTGTTCTTTGCCGAGCAGTATCAGATGCAGCAGCGCGATCTAGAAAAAGCATCGAAACAGGAAATTGCCCAACAGTTGGTGGAAGCGATTCATGATGCTTTGCATCATGACATGCAACCGGTTTAAAACTAACTGACTTGATTGATAAAAAATGCAGCGAATCCGTTGCATTTTTTATGCAAGGTGCGCTATGTTTAAAGCTTTAAATTCAAATTTGAAGAATAAGTAAATAATAACAATAGCCCTAATTTTTGAAATAAATCTTTAAAAGGACATCCACATGATTAAAAAAACCTTAATTACAGCGCTGCTTTCAGTTGCTTTGTCGTTCAGTAGCCTGAGTTTTGCCGGTGAGCTTGGGCAGAGTATGAGCACGCTTGCGAAAAACTTTAAAATATTTAATAAGGCGGAGAATCCGAACGATGCACTGCAAGCACTGGATAATATGAAGGCTGCGGCTTTAGATGCAAAAAAAGTGAAATTAAAAGCTCATGATGAGAAAGCACCGAGCTCAGATGCTTTATTTGATCAGCTGGTGGCAGACATTGATAAAACCAGAATATTGGTTCAAGCGGGTCAATTAGATCAGGCCAAAGTGGAAGGTAAAAAAATTGCTCTAGTGAAAGATCAGGGGCATGCAGTTTATAACCATCACTGATTTAATGCACATTTCACCGTTCAGGGTAAAGCGTGGTAAAAAGCTAAATTAAGCTCATTTCCTACTTTTTAGTCACTATCCTCTGAACTGTGCAAATCATGCTACAGCCAACAGCCTGAAAAATGAAAATAAAAATGCCAGCCTACTTTTGAATGAGCTGGCATTGTTTTTTTATTAGATTGCTGGCAATTAATTTGCAGCCAGATTTGACTGATTTTCTTTCACGTATTCTTCAGTACGTTGTATCGCTTCCTGAATATTAATTAATGCGATTTCGACATCTTTTAAGGTTTTGGCATTACCGCCACTTAATGCCTGACGCCATTTTCGTGCACCCGGCAAATTCTGGAATAAACCTAAAATATGGCGGGTAATAATCGAAAGCGGAGCGCCTTCCTGCATGCGTTTGGCAATATATGGCATCATTTGCGCCATAATATCAAAACGGTCAGGGGCTTCTAGATTCCAGATTTGTCCAAGTTCAGCCAGTAAATATGGATTGTGATAAGCTTCGCGCCCAATCATCACGCCATCGACATGTTTTAAATGCTCTTGTGTTTCAGCCAGAGTTTTAACGCCACCGTTAATTTCAATGAGCAGATTTGGACGTTCGCGTTTTAAACGGTAAACATCTTCATAACGTAAAGGCGGAACATCGCGGTTTTCTTTAGGCGATAGGCCTTGAAGCAGGGCAATACGTGCATGCACGATAAAATTGTCACAACCGGTTTGGGCTATAGTATCGACAAAATGCAGCATTTCTTCGTACGACTGCATGTCATCAATACCGATACGATGTTTGACCGTAACAGGTATATCCACCGCATTACGCATTTCAGCAATACATTCTGCTACCAAGTCAGGTTCTGCCATTAAGCATGCGCCAATTTTATTGTTTTGTACGCGGTCACTTGGGCAGCCGACATTTAAGTTGACTTCGTCATAGCCCCAGTCTTGGGCCATTTTAGTACAAGTCGCGAGGTCTTTCGGATTCGATCCACCGAGTTGCAGCACAATCGGATGTTCTTCGTTGTTATAGTCTAAATGGCGATTCGCACCACCAAACAGAATGGCACCAGTCGTCACCATTTCGGTGTACATGATGATATTCGGATTAAACAGGCGAGCAAAAAAACGATAGTCACGGGTAGTCCAATCCATCATCGGCGCGACCGAAATGCGAGGAGTTAGGGACTGGAGATTAGACATAAAGTAGACCTGATTACACGAACAACAAGACAGCAAATTATACGGGGTTTAGCAAAAAAATCGACCATCTTGAGGGATTGATTCATTTCAGAATAAATTATGTTAAGAAGATGAGGACAGGTAAAAGTACTTATTATTTGTATTGAAATAGAATTTCTGCATAAATCCTGAACAGTTTTATTTTTCTGTATACGACTGAAGTATGAGTTTGTCTTGAATGAATAGATTTATTCAGTTAGCATTGCTTTGGGTAAATTTAAATGATTTTATCATTTAGAAAAAAATCAAAAAGTTACATCAAAAAACTTAATAAATTTCTTCAGACTTAGATTTATGAAATTAATACCAACAATTCTTTGTGGTGGATCCGGTTCCCGACTCTGGCCGATATCTCGTGAGCAACATACCAAACCATTTATTCGTTTAACGGATGGTGAAAGTTTGTTGCAAAAAGCTTTTCTACGTGGAGTTTCATTGCCAGCGGTAACCGAGATTTTAACTGTGACGAATAGGGAATTACAGTTTAAAACATTAGATGACTATATAGAGGTGAATAAAACTGAAATACCAACCAGTTTTATTTTGGAACCTTTTGGTCGTAATACTGCAGCGGCTGTAACTTTGGCTGCTTTACATGTCATACAAAACCATGGTGAGGAAGCTCTGCTATTAGTGCTCGCTGCCGATCACTTGATCAATAATTATTCTGCATTTTCAGAGGCCGTAAATCAGGCAATTACTCTTGCAAGTGAAGATAAGCTGGTGACTTTTGGTATTACTCCGAATGCACCAGAAACTGGATATGGCTATATCGAGGCTGATGGAAATAATGTTAAGCGCTTTGTAGAAAAACCATCTCTAGAATTAGCACAGGAATATGTCACTTCTGGTCGTTTTTATTGGAATGCAGGCATATTTTGCTTCTCTGCTGGAACGTTAATTCGTGAAATGATGGAGCATTGTCCAGAGGTTGTGGAATCTGTGCGTACTTGTCTGGAATCTTCTCAGACCATACAAGGTGATAATCGTAAGCAAATTGAATTGAATAAGACTTTATTTGCAGCTGTGCCTGATATTTCAATTGATTACGCTGTCATGGAGAAATCTTCCAATGTAGCGGTGATTCCTTGTGATATCGGTTGGGATGATATTGGTTCCTGGACTGCGATGGATCGCTTGGGCGAACATGATGAAGCGGGTAATACCGTCATTGGTGAGGCAATTCTTCACGATGTTCAGAATAGCTATATTCATAATAATGGTACAGGAAGACTAATTGGGGCAATTGGGGTAGATAATCTGGTGATTGTTGATACTCCTGATGCTTTGCTGGTGACAGATAAATCACGGGTTCAAGACGTTAAGATTTTGTATAACGCACTTAAAGCGCAAAATCATGAAGCTTATAAACTTCATAACACAGTGGTTCGTCCATGGGGCACATATACTGTTCTGGAAGAGGGTGCCCGTTTTAAAATTAAACGTATTGAAGTGAAACCCGGCGCAAGCTTAAGTCTGCAAATGCATCATCATCGCAGTGAACACTGGATCGTGGTCAGTGGTATGGCTAAAGTGCTCAATGGAGAGCGTGACTTTTTTGTTAATACCAATGAATCCACTTATATCCCGGCCGGCCATCAACACCGCTTGGAAAACCCAGGCGTACTTGATTTAGTGATGATTGAAGTACAAAGCGGTGAGTATTTGGGTGAAGATGATATCGTCCGTTTTCAAGATAATTATGGACGCGTTTAATGATTGGCTTTTTAAAACCTTTATGGGGATATCGTGGTTTTATCTATGGAAGTGTCAAGCGGGAATTTCAAAGTAAATACCGCAATTCCTTATTGGGAGGAGCATGGACTTTTCTAAACCCATTAGCCATGATTGTAGTCTATACAGTAATTTTCTCTCAGGTGATGAAGGCTAAATTACCCGGTATTGAAAGTGGCTTTGCATATAGTATTTATTTATGTGCAGGCGTGCTGACCTGGGGATTGTTTGCTGAAATTGTGGGTCGCGGTCAAAATATTTTTTTAGAGAATGCTAATTTATTGAAAAAAATTAGTTTTCCACGCATGTGTTTACCCATTATTACTGTGCTGAATGCCAGCGTGAATTTTGCTATTATTTTTTCTTTATTTTTGATTTTTCTAATTATTGTTGGCTTTTGGCCAAGTTGGGCGATTTTTTCGATTATTCCTATACTACTGGTTCAACTTATATTCTCAATAGGCCTGGGCATGACTTTAGGCGTGCTCAATGTCTTTTTTCGAGATGTCGGTCAGTTTTTTGGAATTTTTTTACAATTTTGGTTCTGGTTAACACCTATTGTTTATCCAGTCGCTATTTTACCAGAATCCATAAAATCCATAATAGTAATAAATCCAATGTATCCAATTATCCAAGCATATCAGGGGGTTTTAGTTTCTGGTCAAATGCCTGATTTTATAACTCTTGTTTATCCATTGATATTGGGTTTAGGGCTGTGTGCCTTAGGCTTAAGCTTGTTTCGTAAACATGTTGGTGAAATGGTGGATGAGCTTTAATGGGCACAATTACAGTTACTAATTTGGGTAAAGCATATAAGCAATATTCCAATAGATGGATGCGTTTGCGGGAGTGGTTTACACCTGGCAAGGCTAAATATCATGAACTTAAATGGGTATTGCAAAATATTAATTTTACCGTTCAACCAGGTGAGGCAGTAGGCATCATTGGGATAAATGGGGCGGGAAAAAGTACATTACTAAAACTCATTACTGGCACCACGCAGTCCACAACAGGCAGTGTCCAAATAGAGGGTCGAATCGCAGCAATGCTCGAGTTGGGGATGGGATTTCATCCTGACTTTAGCGGTCGTCAAAATGCCTATATGGCTGGGCAGTTATTGGGAATGACCAGTGCAGATATAGATCGGTTGATGCCAGATATAGAAGCATTTGCTGAAATTGGTGACTATATTGACCAACCTGTACGGGTATATAGTAGCGGTATGCAAATGCGTCTGGCGTTTAGTGTAGCAACTGCAATTAGACCTGATGTGTTAATTGTAGATGAAGCACTTTCAGTTGGTGATGCATATTTTCAGCATAAAAGTTTTGAACGGATTCGAGAGTTCCGTAAACAAGGCACTACATTATTAATCGTTAGCCATGATAAACAAGCCATTCAAAGCATTTGCGACCGCGCTATTTTATTAAGTCAAGGCCGAATCGAAATGGAAGGTGAGCCAGAAGCAGTCATGGACTATTACAATGCTTTGTTGGCTGAAAGAGAAAATCAGACTGTAAGACAACACGTTTCTAATGACGGGAAATTGCAAACTATTTCAGGTACAGGCGAAGCGACAGTAGATGAGGTGATGCTGCTCAATGAACAGGATCAGCGAGTTGAATTTATAAATGTTGGTCAACAAGTTAAATTAAAAGTTGTGGTAAGAGCTGTTAACGATATTCCCGAACTTGTTCTTGGTTATATGATTAAAGACAGGCTGGGCCAGTCCATCTTTGGTACAAATACACATCATCTGAAACATAAAATAAAAGCAGTAAAAAAGGGTGCTGTAGTGAATTTTACCTTTCAGTTTGCTGCTAATTTGGGGCCAGGTACTTATTCAGTTGCAATTGCTTTACATGCTGATGACACCCATATAAATAAGAATTACGAATGGCGAGACTTGGCGCTCGTTTTTAATGTTCTTAATATAGATAAAGAAAATTTTGTTGGGGTAGCCTGGTTACCATCTACTGTGGAGCATTCTCAGTGAGCGATAATTTTTATAGGGCTTTTGAGGAAAAATATCGGGGACCAAGTGAGTTAATTATCTCACGCCTACGGGCATATCTTCCTTTTATTTCACCTTTGAAGGAAATCTATCCAGTAGCACCAGCGACTGATTTAGGTTGTGGGAGAGGTGAGTGGCTTGAATTACTCCTACAGGAAGACTTTTTACCTCAAGGTGTAGATCAAGATGAGGAAATGCTTCAAGGCTGTGTTGATCGAAATCTTCCTGCTCAGAAAGGAGATGCTACTGAATATCTTTCAGCACTTCCTGATGAAAGCCAAACTATAGTTTCAGCTTTTCACGTTGTAGAGCACATCTCTTTTGATCAGTTACGTACATTAGTTTCAGAAGCGCTACGCGTATTGAAACCAGGTGGCTTATTGATTATGGAAACTCCGAATCCTGAAAGTATTGCTGTTGCCACTAAATTTTTTTATTTAGATCCAACTCACCAAAGACCAATCCCCCCCCAACTACTTTCTTTTTTGCCAGAGTATTATGGTTTTTCCCGTACAAAAATCATGAGATTACAAGAATCTAAAGAACTTGTAGGGAAATTATCACCTACATTAAATGATGTATTTGAAGGTGTAAGTCCTGACTATGCGGTGATAGCACAAAAGACGGCTTCAACTGAAATACTGGAGCTATTTGATCATGCATTTAATCAAGAATATGGTTTACAACTAAATACTTTAGCTGAACGTTATGATACGGCTTTTTTAGATAAGGTACATCAAGCTGAAGTAAAAGCCCGACAAGTAGATAATATTGAAAATCAGTTAAAACATATTATCCATTTAACAGAAAATAAGGTACATCAAGCTGAAGTAAAAGCCCGACAAGTAGATAATATTGAAAATCAGTTAAAATATATTAGCCATTTAACAGAAAATAATGCTCATAATTTAGAGTTAGAGCTAAGCAAGCTACAGCAGGAGATCGCTAGTTTCGAACTAACTCAGCAGGAATTACACTCACAAATAGGCTATTGGCATGGAAGAGTTTTAGATCTACACCAAAGTACGTCTTGGAGAATAACCCGTCCTTTAAGATTTATAAAAAAGGTTATATCGGGTGAAATATTTGAAACTACTCATCGTATTAGATCCTATGATATGAGTAAAAAAGTATTATATCTACTGATCAGATCTAGCATTAATTTTGTTTCAAATAAACCATACCTACGTTCTGGAATCATATCAATTACCAAGAAATTTCCTCGATTACATCAACGTCTTGTTCAGTTTTCGGCAAAAGGAAATCTAACTTTCAATACAAAAGTAGAGGGCATTAGCTTAAACAGCAATGAAACTATAATTTTGACTCCTTATGAATCTGAAATAAATAAAAAACTTAAGAAAGTTATTAATGAAAAAGGAGCCGATAATGCGGATTGTTGTTGATGTGCAATGTGCCCAAAGTGAGGCCTCAGGTCAAAGAGGTGTTGGCCGATATGTTGTAGAAATTGTTAAAGCACTGGCTAAATTAACTAAAGATAAACATGAGCTAATTTTACTTGCAAATTCATCACTCGGATCTAGTAAAGCTGAAATTTATGATATTTTTGGTGCCTCAGTTCCGCCTGAAAATATTAAGTTCTGGCTGCAACATTTTGACGATATAAGTGGGATTTCAGGTAATCCTGCACATAGAGCCGTTGCAGAATTAATCAGAGAATGGTGTATTTGTAAGCTTAATCCTGATGTGTTGTGGATTCCTAATTTTCAAGAAGGATGGAACGAGAATGCTGCTACGAGTATAGGCAGATATCATAGTGACATGATTATATGTACAACCTTACATGACGTAATACCACTGATCTATGAAGATAAATATCTCAGCAGTTCTATTCGAGGTTGGTATTTAGAAAAGATTGATCAAACAAAAAAATCAGACTTAATTTTAACTGTTTCTAATTATTCTAAACAAGAAATATGTAACCGTCTTTATATTGATCCAGATGATGTTGTAGTTGCTGCAAATTCTTATAGATCAGATGTTTTTTTTCATAAGTCATGTTCTGTTAAAGATGTTATAGCGTCCCTTAATGATGAAAAGTTTTTTCTATATGTGGGAGGGGCTGATGATCATAAAAATTTAAGTTCCTTACTTAAGGCTTATTCAAAACTTAGTCCTAACCATCAGAATTCCTATCCCCTTGTTATGGTAGGAAAGGATATCCAGCAGGCAGAAGAACATTTTAGAAAAATTGCAGAGAAATATTTAATACCTAGACAATGTTTAATATTCTTAGGTTACGCACCAGATGAACATATTTCTATACTATATAATAAATGTGCTGCATTTGTTTTTCCCTCCTATAGTGAAGGCTTCGGATTACCTCCATTAGAAGCAATAGCATGCGCTGCCCCAGTTTTGGCTGCAAATTCTTCGAGTTTACCTGAAGTAGTGGGTTGTCCAGAGGCCCTATTTGATCCATTTGATATTGATGAATTAGCAGGAAAACTTAATAAAATTATTATTGATAAAAATTATCGTTCTTTATTGATTGAACAGGAAAAAAAACAGCTTGAAAAGTTTTCTTGGGACAAATCTGCTGGCTTAATTTTAGAAAAGTTTGAAGATCTTTATTTAAATAGAAAAATTAAAGATCAAAAAATAGATGAAGAAGATCTAATTATTAAAGAAGCAGGAGAGTTAATCAAAACTTATCATTTGAATGACAGGGAAATCAGAGTAATAAGTAAATCTATCGGTGCAAATCACCCAAGTGTTAAAAATAAGATTTATATAGATATTAGTTGTTTAATTCATTTTGATCATGCCACAGGTATACAACGTGTGGTAAGAGCCATACTGCATGAATTATCGACTAACGAATTTAGTAATTATTCTGTTGAACCAATTTTTTCTTATAGTGGACATCATTATTTTTATCATTCTTTAAATATAAATGGAAAACTGCATCCTGTTGAAGAATCTTCTCTTAGAGAGTCAATTGTACATTTTTTCCCTGGTGATCATATTTTAATTCTCGATCTTCATCCCGGCAGTTTTATTGCCAAAAAACCAATATTAAATGAACTACAGATACGTGGAGTAGTTGTCGGTGTAGTGGTTTATGACTTGTTGCCAGTTCAGTTCCCAGAATTTTTTGTACCTGACCTATCTAATGAGTTCATAGAATGGCTTAAAGTTGTTGCACTCGCAGATTATGCCCTATGTATCTCTCAAGATGTTGCGACAAAATTAAAAGAATGGATTAACGATAATGTAACTGAGCCAAATCGATTTCTTAAAATCAGACATTTTTATCTTGGGGCTGATATAGATAGTTCGATACCATCTACAGGGCTCCCGAATGATTCAAATTATGTATTAGAAAAAATAAAAAATTCAAAGTCATTTTTAATGGTAGGTACTGTTGAGCCACGCAAAGGGCATGATTTAGTATTAGATGCTTTTGACATTTTTTGGTCTCAGCCTGACTCTGACAAAGTGCTTGTTATTGTGGGGAAAGAAGGTTGGCGCAATGAGAAGGTTATCAACAAGATAAGAAATCATAAACAACTTGGAAAAAGATTATTTTGGTTACAAGGAATAAGTGATGAATATTTGAATTTGGTATACAACTCTTCAACGTGTCTAATAGCTGCAAGTGTAGGCGAAGGATTTGGTCTTCCACTTATTGAAGCAGCAAAATACAATATTCCCATAATCGCCAGAGATATTCCTGTATTTCGAGAGGTTGCAGGGAGTCAAGCAGCTTATTTTAATTGTACTCATGATAGGGAATTAGCCACCTTTATAGAGAATTGGATTGAACTTTTTCTACAGAATAACCATCCAAAAACTTCTTCTATTAATGCTTTAACATGGAAGCAAAGTACAGTTCAACTTATGAAAGCATTTGATTTAACTTGATATTTATATTGCGGAATTACTAATTTATTATTAGGTATATTATGATGAAAATTTCAATTATTACGGGTATTACCGGTCAAGATGGTGCTTATTTAGCACAGCTATTACTTGAAAAGGGGTATACAGTTTACGGGACTTATCGCCGTACAAGTTCGGTGAATTTCTGGCGTATTGAAGAATTAGGGATTGATCAACATCCGAACCTTCATTTGGTTGAATACGATTTAACGGATTTGTCTTCGAGTATTCGACTTTTACAAACTACCGGTGCGACTGAAGTATATAACCTGGCAGCACAAAGTTTTGTCGGCGTGTCTTTTGATCAACCTGTAACGACAGCAGAAATTACAGGTATTGGACCTTTAAATTTACTTGAAGCTATCCGAATTGTGAATCCAAAAATTCGTTTTTACCAAGCTTCAACTTCTGAAATGTTTGGTAAGGTTCAGGCGATTCCACAAGTGGAAGACACTCCATTTTATCCGCGTAGCCCATACGGTGTTGCAAAGCTGTATGCGCATTGGATCACCATCAATTATCGTGAAAGTTATAACATTTTTGGTTGTAGCGGCATTTTATTCAACCATGAGTCTCCGCTACGTGGTCGCGAATTTGTGACCCGAAAAATTACCGATTCAGTGGCAAAAATCAAACTGGGTAAACTGGATGTACTGGAGCTCGGTAATCTGGATGCCAAGCGTGATTGGGGCTTTGCTAAAGAGTATGTAGAAGGCATGTGGCGTATGTTGCAGGCAGATGAGCCTGATACATATGTGTTGGCAACAAACCGTACTGAAACTGTTCGCGACTTTGTAGCGATGGCATTTAAGGCTGCGGGTTATACGCTTCGTTTTGAAGGAAAAGACGAAAATGAAGTCGGAATTGATAGCGCAAGCGGTCAAGTTCTCGTACGTATCAATCCAAAGTTCTACCGTCCTGCTGAGGTGGAATTATTAATTGGTAATCCTGAAAAAGCCAAAGAAAAATTAGGTTGGGAACCTAAAACAACCTTGGAAGAGCTTTGCCAAATGATGGTAGAGGAAGACTTACGTCGTAACACACAAGGTTTCTCATTCTAATGATTAATGCAGTCAAAACAGTATTGATTACTGGCAGTGAAGGTTTTACTGGACAATATATGGCAGCAGAAATGCAAGCTGCCGGATATCATGTAGCAGGCTTAGGTTCTAAGTCTGCTCTTACTGTTGACTATTATCAGGCTGACCTGACGAATATTGCAGAATTAACTGCAGTAATTGCACAAGTACAACCTGATATCGTCATTCATTTGGCTGCAATTGCATTTGTTGGACATGGCGATGCGAATGCTTTTTATCAGATTAATTTACAAGGCACACGTAATCTTTTAGAAGTATTAGCAAAAGCTGAAAAAAAACCAGAAGCAATACTGCTTGCAAGTAGTGCAAATGTATATGGAAATACCTCGGAAGGAAGCCTTTCTGAAAATACATCGCCTGCACCTGCCAACGATTATGCGGTAAGTAAATTAGCCATGGAGTATATGGCCAAACTTTGGCAAGACAAATTGCCTATTATTATCACTCGACCTTTTAATTATACCGGTGTCGGTCAGACAGAAAATTTCCTATTACCCAAGATAGTTGCTCATTTTAAATCTCAAGCGAATGTAATTGAATTAGGTAATCTTGAGGTATGGAGAGATTTTAGTGATGTACGAGCAGTGGTTAATGCTTATCGTTGCTTAATCGAGGCAAAAGCATTTGGACATACGGTTAATGTCTGTTCTGAAGAGGTCTATTCATTACGTGAAATAGTGGCTATGTGTGAAGAAATTACTGGTCATCACATAGACATTCAGGTCAACCCGGCATTTGTTCGTGCCGGTGAAGTCAAAACCCTGTGTGGAGATGCGACCTTACTAAAAACAATAATAGGGGATTGGCAAGTCCCCAAACTTCATGAAACTTTAAGCTGGATGTTAAAAAGCGAATGAAAGTTATTTTATCTATAGACGCTGTACGCTTTCCGCTGACCGGTATTGGCCGATATACTTATGAACTGGCAAGACATTTACAAGATTCTCCGGAGATTACAGATCTGCGCTTCTTTACTGGTAAAAAATTTTTACCAGAGTTACCTAAGGTGACTGAAGAAGCAGGAAATCAGCATAAACTTAAGCAGTTGGTTCAAAGTAGTTATTTAGCGACAGAAGCTTATAGATTATTAATGCCTTGTTTAAAGGCAAGAGCTTTACGTGGCAATAAAGATTTCTTGTTTCATGGTCCCAATTTTTTTCTTCCGCCCTTTGCCGGTCCAAAAATCGCCACTTTTCATGATTTATCTCCGTTTACCTGGAGTGAATGTAATACGCCACAGCGTATTAAATACTTGCAAAAAGAATTAAAAAACACATTAAAACAAGCAGATGCCTTAATCACAGACTCTGAATTTACCCGACAGGAATTGTCTAATTATTTTTCTTGGCCGATCGATAAAATTCATGCAGTACCCCTAGCATGTGGTCCAGAGTTTCATCCCCGGTCAGCGGATGAATTGGCTCCATGTTTACAACAATACGGTTTAAAAAGTGGCGAATATGCACTTTTTGTGGGAACGATTGAGCCACGTAAAAATATTATGGCTTTATTAAATGCCTATGCCATGTTACCTATGAGTCTTAGACAACGTTATCCACTGATATTGACCGGATATCAGGGCTGGCGAAGTGAAGACATACATCAAAAAATTCAAAAGGCTGAAAAAGAAGGTTGGGCAAAGTATTTAGGCTTTTTGCCTGCAGAGCATTTACCTTTTATTTTTTCTGGAGCTAGACTGTTTGCATTTCCTTCTTTATATGAAGGTTTTGGTTTGCCGGTCTTGGAGGCTATGGCTTCGGGTATACCTGTGGTATGTTCAAACAGTTCATCATTGCCGGAAGTGGTCGGTGATGTAGCGTTAATGTCCGAAGCTCAAGATATAGATCAATTATCTGAACTTTTAGCTCGGGGATTGCAGGATGATACTTGGCGAAAATGGGCCATTGAAAAGGGCCTAGAACGAGCATCGGTATTTTCCTGGTCGCTTTGTGCACAGCAAACTACTCATGTATATAAAAAAATAATGGTGTCTTCTTCTTGAAAGTTTTACATTTTTATAAGGCTTATTATCCCGATAGCCTGGGCGGTATTGAACAACTCATATGTCAACTTGCTGAGGGGGTAAGAACTCATGGAGTTTCTGCTGAAGTCTTGACACTCAGTAAGCGAGGCGCGACCCGAAATCAGCCATATGCTCATCATATTACGCATACGTCCAAGCAAGATTTTTATTTAGCATCGACTGGATTTTCACTATCCGTTTTTAAAGATTTTCAGGAATTAGCTGAACAGGCAGATATTGTACATTACCATTTTCCATGGCCATTCATGGACTTGGTGCATTTTGCCACCCATTGCCAGAAACCTACTGTATTAACTTACCACTCAGATATTGTTAAGCAGAAGCTACTATTACAACTATATAGCCCTTTGTTGCATCGATTTATGAATAGTGTGGATCACATTGTTGCAACTTCTCCCAACTATACGGTTACCAGCCCAATCCTGCATCGTTACCAGCATAAAACGAGCATTATTCCAATTGGACTTGATCGGGCGTCCTATCCTCCAAGTGATAGAGCACGTCGGGAATATTGGCAGCAGCATTTGCGCGGGCGTTTCTTTCTGTTTGTTGGTGCACTACGTTATTACAAGGGGCTGCACATTCTGGTCGAGGCTATGAAAGATGTGGATTTGCCCGTTGTCATTATGGGGGCAGGGCCTATGGAAGATGAATTGCGTCAGCAAGCTGACAAAATGGGTTTAAAGAATATTCATTTCTTGGGGCGATTGCCTGATGAAGATAAATTTGCTCTGCTTGAACTATGTTTTAGTGTAGTGTTTCCATCACACCTTCGTTCAGAAGCCTTTGGTATTTCTTTACTGGAAGGAGCGATGTATGGCAAGCCTTTAATTTCAAGTGAAATTGGAACTGGCACAACATACATTAATATTCATCAAGAAACGGGTTTGGTTATCCCGCCATCAGATCCGGTAGCTTTACGCGATGCCATGCTCGCGTTGTGGCATGATCCTATTTCAGCTCAGCGATATGGACAAAATGCCAAGCAGCGTTATGAAAAACTTTTTACTGCTGATCTTATGACAGATCAATATGTAAAATTGTACCGTTCGCTACTCGATAATAGTCATGATGCAGTAAAAAGTTAGAAGCTCAATAATAAAAATGCAAGAAAATCAGGCCTATCTGTCCTTTCTGCTCAAAGCAACAACACAGCAGAAAGGAGTGGATAGGCCTTTTATATGGCTATATGAATTATTCAATACAAAACCACTGACTAGTCAATTCTGTATATTGTAAATTTCATAAAATTGAGTATGTTTAATTATGAGAATAATAAAGTATGAGCAGATAAATGATGCTTTTAGAAGAGATTTTTAAAAGTAAAAAAGCAGAGCATTCAGATTACTTCAACTTAAGAATCCACCGGGGCTTAAGCTGGCTAAAAAAATCAGTCGAACTGGATAGCGACCTTGATCTTAAATTCATGAGTCTGTGGATTTCATTCAATGCCATTTATGCACAGGACGCCGGATTAAATCAGGACAAGCAGTCATTACGGCAGTTCTTATATTTAATCTGTCAAAAAGATCAGGAACATAAAATCTATCATATTTTGTGGGATAAATTTAGCCAACCCATCCGCCTGCTTTTAGAAAATCCCTATGTATATCAGGGCTTCTGGGATTATCAGAATCAGAAAATTAGCCAGCGTAGCTGGAAGGAAGACTTTGATCAGGAAAAGAAAAAGGTTCATAAAGCCTTACAGGAAAAATCCTCGGTAGATATTTTATTTGTTGTTTTTAATCGCCTTTATACTTTACGTAACCAGATGATCCATGGCGGTGCAACCTATAATAGTTCGGTTAATCGCCGGCAATTGCAGGATGCCTGTAATATCTTGGTGGCCTTATTGCCCATATTCATGTTGGTACTTTTGGAAAATGCCAAAACCCTAGATTTAGGCAAACCGTTTTATCCCGTGGTGCAAGTATCCTAAAATAAATTCTGAAACTGAAAATCCAGATAAAAAGCTGTTTCAATAATCAGATCCAGCTTTTATTTTACGAAGGGGAAGATGCACGAGTGTGATAACGCATATCCAGAAATGCAAAAAAGGCAGCGCAAAGGACCAGACTCAATCCGGCCATACAGGTCATGTTCCAGCCGCCATGATGCCATGAATAAACGCCGAGTGCCGAACCACACGCCCCACCAATAAAGTAAGAGGTCATATAGATGGAATTAATGCGTGATTTGGCATCTGGACGCAACCGGAAAATAATACTCTGATTACTGGTATGCACCACGGTCAAACCCAAGCTGATGATACCGTAACCCACAACATAGCCCCATAAAGCCTGGCCGCCAATATAGAAAAACAGCCAGCTGATCATCAGCAATGCCAGACCGATCCATGTGAGAGCCAGGGTATGTCCCTGATCGGCAATTTTGCCGATTTTAGTGGTCGAGAGAGCTCCAAATACACCAATTAAAGTCACTACACCCACCAGAACATCTGATAAATGAAAGGGTTCGGAACTAAGTAAAACGGCAATGGTAGAAAACAGGGTACTCATAGCAGCAAAAATAAAAGCACCAATCAAAGCGCGCAATCCCAAACGTGGTTCCTGTTTTAGTAAAACCGCCATAGATTTAAAAATTTGCGCATAGCTCATTTTTAATACTGTGATGTGAGGCAGTTTGGCTTTGAGTAAAAAAGCCAAGATCAGCATTAATACCCCACTGACTGCATAGATGAGTTTCCAGTTGAACAGATTAGAAAGTAAGCCTGCCAAACTGGTAGACAGCAGTAAACCGACGAGCAGCCCACTCATCAGGAAGCCAACCACTTCACCAGTTTTTTCCGGTTTCACCGCCATAGTCGCAAAGGGAATAAGAATCTGGGCTGCAACAGAAAACAAACCTGTAATCATGGTTCCCAGCCAAAGCATGGGTAAATTGACCGCGAAAGCACAAATGAATAGTCCAATGGCAGCGAAAAACATGAGCAGTGGAATGAATTTGGTTTTATTGACAATGTCACCCACCGGCACAATAAACAGCAAGCCAAGTGCATAAGACACCTGGGCAAAAGTCACCGTTAACGCCACTTGTGACTCAGCTACATTAAAATATTGCTGGATGGAATGGATTAAAGGCTGGCAATAATAGTTGGCTCCCGCACACAGACCACAAGCCATGGCCATTAGCCAGAGCAAGGATTTATCCTGGCTGATGTCGAGAGAAGTCTTCATAACAGTCCTTGTTTTATTTCAGGCAAGCAAAGATGGCTGGCATTGCCAAGTCTATGCAGAGTATACAATCTGGAAATGCAAATATACGGGAAAAGCACTCTCTTGTTTGGTTTTTTAGGGCTATTTTGCAAGCCTTGTTTTTAGGTTTAGTCTGATCTGAATTAGACCGGACAAAACTTAATGCGAGAATTTCTTTTTCGACAGGGTAATCATCATTACCCCAATAATATTCAGCACACAGCCCAACCACTGCATGGCATTTAAATGCTCACCCAGAAAAATGGTGGCCAAAATAATGGTCAGAATCGGGCCAATAGAGGCAATCATGGCCGACTGTGCAGCACCCAGCCGGGCAATACTTTGCGCCATCAGAATGGTGGGTAAAACAGTCACTAAAAAGCCCAGGGCAATCCCGTACCCAATTACACTGGAAGGAAGCTGTGCCAATAAATACAGCGGTTGTGGTGTGGCAACAAAATAATGGATTAATGTACCCATACAGGCCACAGAGAGGGTCAAACCGGTGAAATTCCAGGAACCAAATTTTTCAATCAGGCGAGGGGTGAGCAATAAATATATGGCAAAACTAATGGCACTGGCGAATACCAGACTTGCCCCAAGCCAGAAATTACCTTCATGAGAGACATTGCTTTGTTCCTGCAACATCACAATGACCGTACCCCCGTAACTTAAAGCGATGGCCAGCATACTTTGCAGGCTCAGTTTCTGTTTATAAATAACACTGGAAGCCAAAACGGTCAGGGTGGGATAAAGAAATAAAATAATCCGTTCGAGGGATGCACTGATATACATCAGACCGGCAAAATCCAGCCAGCTTGAAAAGTAGTAACCGATCAGCCCGGCAACAATCAAAAGAACCCAGTCTTTGGCTGCCATGTTTTTATTGTGATGACGGTTGAACCAGCAAAGCAGCAAGAAAAACGGTAAGGCGCTGACCATTCTTAACGCCATCAGCACCGTGCCATCGACCAGAGGTGACAAGGCATAGGTTTGCTTAATAAAAATGGCTTTGGTACTAAACAAGAAAGCAGCACAGATCGCAAACAATGAACCTAGTTGTGTTTTCGTTAGACTCAGTTTCATTTTATCTACCTGATGAAGGCTTCTGATCTGAAAGTAGGAAGGTAAGCGTGAATTGTAGAGTTTTTAGTCCTCAAGGTTAAATACAAAAATATGATGGCTATGATTCCAATATGGAATGATTAAGTCTAAGAAATCAGGCTAATTGAGGTGAATCGACATAATTCTTAATCCCTATCACAAATCAGGCGCATAAATATTGGGTAAATTATATTCAGACAACCCGTGTTAAAGGTATGGCTGAGCTGTAAGCTGAGGATTAAATTGAATAAAAAAACCTAAATGAGCCTAAAATATGATTATCTGCACCAAGTTGGTGCGAAAAACACACAATTGACTGGGGTCAAGATTAAAACATCATCAAGCGAAATGGTGAGGAAAAAAATATTCATGCATTTTTTTATCTTATTAGACTTATGATGAATAAGCATAAAACATCAAAAAAAATATAAAAATAAGGAAAATAAGCAATTTTTATGGCAGATTTAATCTTCATTTTCAGGAAAAATAGTAGTTCTTGCAATGATCATCTTTTCATCTGAAAAAATAGGCGAAATCTGTCAAATCTGCCAATTGGGTAAAGACAAGCATCTAAATTTAATAATTTTATAGATAAATCAGGCAACTTTGCAGACTTATAGGAAATCTAGCCGCCTAATTACACCTGTCAGAAAGATCAATCCTGTATTTTGAGCGGCGATCCAATCCCAGTTTGCCTTATTTAAATTGCATAACGCTGTTAAGTTTGAAACTGGTCTATAAAGTCAAACAGAACAGTTCAAATGAAAGTCAAAGCAATAAATGAGGTATTGCACGATTATTTTTATGAATCACCAGTTCAAAATATGGGTATTTATTAAATAAATATTGGGTGGTAATTTAAAAAAGTTCAATTAGAATCCAAAAATTCAACAAAAACGCATCCTGGGGGAAACATTGCTTACCGCGATGTTTACTTAAGAAAAATTAGCTTGAGGAACGCTCATGCAGATCGGAATCCCAACCGAAACTGTGGTCGGTGAAAATCGTGTGGCTGCAACGCCAGAAACAGTAAAGAAGTTGATCAGTGCTGGTCATACTGTAGTCATTGAACGTAGAGCAGGTGTAAAAGCTGCTTATATTGACAGTGCTTATGAACAGGTCGGCGCCAAAATTACGGATGATGCCTATACCGGCAGTCAGATTATTTTGAAAGTTCGTGCTCCTCACGGCGACGAAATTCAAAAGCTTGCGCCAAATACCGCAGTCATTGCGATGTTTGACCCGTATCGCAATACTGAACTTGATCAGTTTGCATCGCAGCAGGTTTCTGCATTTGCATTAGAGCTTTTGCCTCGTACGCTTTCCCGTGCTCAAAACATGGACGTGTTGTCTTCTCAAGCTAACTTGGCCGGTTATAAGTCGGTACTTTTAGCGGCAGCAGAATATCAACGCATGTTCCCCATGCTGATGACTGCAGCAGGTACGGTAAAACCGGCTCGTGTTGTGATCATGGGTGTAGGTGTTGCCGGTCTGCAAGCGATTGCGACTGCAAAACGTTTAGGTGCTGTGGTAGAAGCAACAGATTTACGTCCAACTGCACGTGACCAGGTGGAATCACTTGGCGGTAAGTGGTTAGACGTTCCGATGTCTGATGAAGAAAAACAAAAAGCTGCTGACGCTGCTAAAAATGGTTATGGATGGATGCCAGGTGAGCAATACATCAAAGACCAGGCTGCCATTGTCGACAAAGCAGTTTCCAATGCTGACATCGTGATTACCACTGCACTTTTACCAGGCCGTGATGCACCGCGTTTAATTCGTACTGAAACGGTTGCCAAAATGAAACCAGGATCAATCATTCTGGACATGGCGGTTGAATCGGGCGGTAACGTTGAAGGCTCAAAATGCGGCGAAAACGTGGTGACCGATAATGGCGTAACCATTCTCGGTATTCCAAATATTCCTTCTACAGTTGCGACTGAAGCTTCAGCGCTGTATGCACGTAACGTTTTTAATTTCCTCGAGACACTGTTTGATGCAGAGAAAAACTTTGCCATCAATCCGGAAGAAGAAATTCAAAAAGCCCTTCTAGTAACTCATGGCGGTCAAGTACTGCTGAAGCGTGGTTAAGGAGATAGATCATGGTTGAAACGATTACAATTTTCGTCCTTGCCATCTTCGTAGGTTACTACGTGGTTTGGGGCGTAACACCTGCTTTACATACGCCATTGATGGCTGTAACCAATGCATTGTCTTCGATCATTATTGTCGGTGCGATGATTCAAACCGTAGGTTTACCAGTCATTGGTGTTGATGCCAACGTAGCTTTTCAAAGCGTGAATATCGTAAGTATTTTAGGTGCAGTAGCTGTGTTCCTGGCAAGCATCAACATTTTCGGTGGTTTCGCCGTGACTGCACGTATGCTTGAAATGTTTAAGCCAAAGCAAAAGAAGAAAGAGGGATAATCAATGGAATTTATTCGAGAATATGCCAATTGGTTCTACTTGATCGGTGCCATTCTTTTTATCTTGACGCTACGTGGCTTGTCAGGTCCTAAGACTGCAATTGCCGGTAACCGTTACGGTATGATTGCGATGGCAATTGCCGTGATCACTACTTTCTTTGTCGCTGAACATCCAGTCGTTTGGATGATTGTTGGTGCAATGGTTCTGGGTGCTGTTGTAGGTATTGCCCGTGCACGTACCGTTCCTATGACACAAATGCCTGAAACTGTTGCCTTGATGCACTCGCTCGTTGGTTTGGCTGCAGTTTTAATTGCCATTGCTGCAATTTTGCATAACAACCAGTTAACAGCGTTATTTGCACAAAATGAAGCGGCTTTAACTGCTGCTGGTGTTCAGCATGCACACATGAGCAGCGTTCATTTATTTGAATTGTTTGTTGGCTGTTTCGTGGGGGCGATTACCTTTACAGCATCTGTATTTGCTTACGGTAAACTGGCTGCGAAGAAATGGGCAAAAACCATCTCGGGTACCTGGGTTAAACCGGTACAAGCGATTATTTTCTTGGCAATGCTGGGTTGTGGGATCAACTTCTTCTTAACCGGCGACATGACATCGTTCTGGGCAATGACTGCACTTGCACTTGCATTTGGCTGGGTATGGATTGCACCGGTCGGTGGCGGTGATATGCCAGTCGTGGTATCACTGTTGAACTCATTCTCTGGCTGGGCAGCAGCGGGTATTGGTTTCACTTTAGAAAACAATATGTTGATTGTTGCAGGTTCACTGGTAGGTTCTTCAGGCGCAATTCTGTCTTACATCATGTGTAAAGCCATGAACCGTTCTATCATCAACGTATTGTTTGGTGGTGCAATGGGTGGTGCAGCAGTTGCTTCTGGCGACAAAGGCGAACAGGTTCAGCGTAACCACCGTTCAGGTTCAGCAGATGATGCGGGCTTCCTGATGTCAAATGCAGACAGCGTGGTAATTGTACCGGGTTATGGTATGGCGCAAGGCCGTGCACAAAATGCGGTGAAAGAGCTATGTGAAATCCTGAAAGAACAAGGTGTAAAAGTACGTTTTGCGATTCACCCGGTTGCAGGTCGTATGCCTGGTCACATGAACGTATTGCTTGCTGAAGCTGACGTGGCATATGAAGACATTCTGGAAATGGATGAAATCAACTCTGACTTCCCGGCAACTGACGTGGTGTTAGTCATCGGTGCAAACGACGTAGTGAACCCTGCGGCAAAAGATGACCCAACTTCACCAATTTACGGTATGCCAATTCTGGAAGCGCATAAAGCACGTACCATCATGGTGATCAAGCGTTCTATGGCGACTGGTTATGCAGGTCTGGACAATGACTTGTTCTATAACGAAAAAACTATGATGATCTTCGGTGATGCCAAGAAAGTTGTGGAAGACATGACTAAAGCCATTAACGGCGGCGGTCACTAAATCCACGCTTCAAAAGTCCCTCTTTATGAAAGAGGGATTTAGGGAGATTAAAACCACCTTCGGGTGGTTTTTTATTGCCAACGCAATTTCTTAATCATTGAGGCTCATTGAAACAAAGACTTCTATATTCAGTGCCTGTTAAGCTATTCTTTTGCAAGTTTTTAGCAATAGCCAATTCACAGGAATGAATAGCCAATGGAACTTAGACAGCTACAGTCCTTTGTCACAATTGTGGAACAGGGAAGCATTGGCAAGGCCGCGCAAAAGCTGGATGTTGGAACCTCAGCTTTAAGCCAGCAAATTTCCAAACTGGAATCCGAACTCTCGACCCGATTACTTCAGCGTTCCGCTTTAGGCGTTACTCCCACACCCGCTGGTTTGGCATTTTTTAAACAGGCTCAACTGGTGCTGCGTCATGCCAATCAGGCAATTCAAGCGGCACAGTCATCGCGTTTGGTGGGCTATGTCAGTGTCGGTTTTCCACCGAGTACAGCCTCCATTTTAGCGGTGCCTTTCCTGAAAATTATGGCAGAGCGTTATCCTGATATTAAGGTTCATCTGGTGGAAAGCTTATCCGGTAATCTGGTGCAACTGATTAATTCCAGACAGCTGGATGCTGCCATTATTTTTAGTCAGGACATAGATAAAAACTGGTCTGTACAGCCGCTGGTATCTGAGTCTATGTTTCTAATTGGGAATGATGAGTTCTACAGGATTTATCATTTAGAAGATTATTTAAAGCAGGGTTCGCTACCATTAAGTGCAGTCGAAAATCTGCCTTTGGCATTGCCGAGTACCAATCACGGTTTAAGGAAACTGGTAGAACAACAGCATTATGAATTGAACGTGGCCTATGAAATTGATGGTTTAAGTTTGCTGATGAATACTGTTGCGAATTTGTGTGTCGGCACCATTCAACCCGGAAGTGCTTTTATGAATGTGAGTGGACAGCATTTAAATTTTTTAAAAATAACCTCACCTTCCATTGACCGGACAAATTATCTGATTAGTTTTCCTGAAGATGAGCTGTCTCCCGCAAGCCTGGCTGCAAAGGCTGTGATTCGTTCATGTATGACTGAGCTGATTCAGCAGCATGCCTGGCCGAGTGCAAAACTGCTTTAGTCTTTAAAAAAATTAAACACCCCATCGCTTTTAGCCTCTCACTCCAAACTTGAGTTATCCCCTACAGTTGCGCCAAAGAGTAGGGGATCTATCACATGTACGATGTTGTAGTAATCGGTGGTGGCAATGCAGCTTTATGTGCTGCAATCACTGCACGTGAAGAAGGTGCAACGGTTCTATTATTAGAAGCTGCACCAAAGGAATGGCGTGGGGGCAACTCTCAACATACACGTAATTTGCGCTGTATGCATAACCAGCCTCAAGATGTACTGATCGATGCCTACCCAGAAGAAGAATATTGGCAAGATCTTTTAAAAGTAACTGGCGGCAAGACCAATGAACATCTGGCACGTCTAGTCATTCGCAGTACCGAAACCTGCCGTGAATGGATGAAAAAGCACGGAGTCAACTTCCAGCCGCCATTATCGGGCGCACTGCATGTCGCACGTACCAATGCCTTTTTTATGGGTGGCGGCAAAGCTTTAGTCAATGCCTATTTCCGCAGTGCCCAGGAATTGGGTGTGGTGGTGAAATATGAAACCAAAATCCAGGAACTCGTTTTAGACCAGGACAAATTTGTTGCAGCCATTGCTGAAGATGACACCCGTTATGAAGCCAAAGCCTGTGTATTGGCGGCGGGCGGCTTTGAATCGAACCGTGAATGGTTGCGCGAAGCCTGGGGGGAAAACGAAGCTGGGGAATGGCCGGCAGATAATTTTATTATCCGCGGTACGCGCTTTAATCAGGGCAACTTGCTGAAATTTATGATTGACCAGGGTGTAGATGTGATTGGTGATCCTTCACAGTCGCACTGTGTTGCAGTCGATGCACGTGCCCCGCTTTATGATGGTGGCATTTGTACCCGGATTGACTGTGTGTCACTGGGTATTGTGGTGAACAATCAGGCCAAACGCTTCTATGACGAAGGTGAAGATTTCTGGCCAAAGCGTTATGCGATTTGGGGACGTCTGGTTGCCAAACAGCCACAGCAAATTGGCTATTCCATTATCGATTCAAAATCGGTCGGGCGTTTCATGCCGCCTGTATTTGAAGGGGTGCAAGCCCATTCCATTCGTGAGCTGGCGCAAAAAATTCATCTTGATCCGGATCAGTTAGAACAAACCGTAAAAGAGTTTAACCAAGCCTGTGTCAAAGGCGAGTTTAACCATACCGTTCTAGACAATTGTCATACCGAAAATTTAAGTCCTGCAAAAACCCATTGGGCCGTACCGCTGGATACACCACCTTTTTATTCCTATGCCTTAAAACCTGGCATTACCTTTACCTATTTAGGTTTAAAAGTCGAAGATGATGCTGCCGTACGTTTTAACAATGTGCCCAGTCCAAACCTGTATGTGGCGGGGGAAATGATGGCAGGGAATGTACTCGGACAGGGATATACCGCAGGCGTGGGGATGTCGATTGGAACCACTTTTGGCCGAATTGCCGGGAAAAATGCAGCAGCAGCTGCTTTAAATAAAAGCGCCTTAATCACGGAGGCGATGTAAATGAACGCACCCACTAAAAATTTAATTCCTACCGTTCAATTGACAGACAATGAAGAACAAGTCAAACAAGCCCTACAGATTTGTAATGCTTGCCGCTACTGTGAAACCTTCTGTGCTGTATTCCCAGCTATGACCAAGCGTCTGGAATTTAATGAAGCCGATATCCATTACTTAGCCAATCTTTGCCATAACTGCGGTGCGTGCTTACATGCTTGCCAATATGCACCACCACATGAATTTGGTGTAAATATTCCTCAAGCGATGGCACAAGTACGTCTTGAAACCTATCAAAAATTTGCTGTGCCACAAAGCTTTGGTCAGCTTTATCAAAAAGCGGGCATTACCTTGGTCAGCGCATTGATCGTGACTTTTATCTTCTTCTTGCTTGCAGGTTCACTCATGCAAGGCAATGATTTATTTGGGCTATATGAAGGTAATTTTTACGCTATTTTCCCACATAACTTTCTAGCTGTGCTGTTCGGATCTGTATTTGCTGTGGCATTTATTCTTTTAGGATTAGGCATACGCAAATTCTGGAACCAAACGTCCGAAGTAGTTTTAGGCGGTGTTGAACAGCCAGATATTCTGCAAGCAGCAAAAAATGTACTGACCCTCAAATATCTCGATGGTGGACATGGAAAAGGCTGTAATGAAGAAGATGACCGCTATACACAAATTCGCCGTGTATTTCATCATTTCACCATGTATGGATTCTTACTCTGCTTCTTGGCGACCAGTGTGGCGACAGGCTATCACTACTTCTTAGATCTGCATGCACCTTATCCCATTTTTAGTCTGCCTGTGATTTTAGGAACATTGGGTGGCTTAGGGCTGGTGATTGGTCCCATGGGATTGCTCTACCTTAATTTAAAACGTGACCCTAAACATGGTGATGCGAAGCAAAAACTAATGGACCGTGGGTTTATCTTCCTTCTCCTTCTTATCAGTTTGACTGGTCTCGCCTTATTGGCATTCAGAGACAGCGGCATGATGGCGCTGTTATTGATTACTCATTTAGCCACAGTCATGACTTTTTTCTTAACCATTCCATTTGGCAAGTTTGCGCATGGCTTCTACCGCAGTGCAGCGCTATTGAAATTCGCTGTAGAAGAGCGCCGTAGTAAAAAAACCAAATAAATCAACATTATTAATTTGTATTTCGACTTGATCTTATGACCAGGGAGGTTCGATATGACTGTACAAAATACAAAAAGCGGAACATTTAGAAAGATTCTGAATGTGACCAGCGGCAATTTTCTAGAACAGTATGATTTTTTCCTGTTCGGGTTCTATGCGACGTATATCGCAGCAAAGTTCTTTCACTTGGAAAATGAATATGTTTCATTGATGATGACATTTACAGTCTTTGCAGCCGGGTTTCTAATGCGTCCTCTGGGTGCCATCTTTCTCGGTGCCTATGTGGATAAAGTGGGACGTCGTAAAGGTTTGATTGTGACTTTGAGCTTAATGGCTTTAGGCACCATCTTGATTACCTTTGTTCCAGCGTATGACCAGATCGGGATTATTGCCCCTATTCTAGTGGTGGTGGGGCGCCTGTTACAAGGTTTCTCGGCCGGGGTAGAAATGGGAGGGGTATCTATCTATCTGGCGGAGATTTCAACAGACAAGAACCGTGGTTTTATTACCAGTTTCCAGTCGGGTAGTCAGCAAATTGCGGTAGTGTTCGCAGCCTTGCTCGGTTATTCCATTAACATGATGCTGACACCGGAGCAGGTAAGTGACTGGGGCTGGCGGATTCCATTCCTTGTGGGCTGTTTAATCATTCCACTGATTTTCCTCCTGCGTCGTACTCTGGAAGAAACAGAAGCATTTAAAGCACAGAAAACCCATCCAACCGGCAAAGAAATTTTCCAGACCATGGTCAGCAATTGGAGAGTGGTAATTGCAGGTATGCTGATGAGTGCAATGACCACGACCACGTTCTACTTCATTACAGTTTACACCCCAATTTACGCTAAACGAGAGTTGGACTTATCGACCACCGACAGCTTGCTTGCTGCGGTCATTGTGGGTTTATCCAATTTTCTTTGGTTACCGATTGGTGGCTGGATTTCAGACCGTATTGGGCGTCGTCCGGTATTATTAAGCATCACCATTCTTGCTATTTTTACCGCTTATCCAGCCTTAAATTGGTTGGTACACAATACGACCTTTACTAACCTGATCATTGTATTGTTGTATTTTTCATTCTTCTTTGGAATGTACAACGGCAGTATGGTTGCCACACTGGCAGAATCTATGCCTGTACGCGTAAAAACGGTCGGTTTCTCTTTGGCCTTCAGTTTGGCAACCGCATTGTTTGGTGGGGTGACGCCTATGATGAGTACCTTCCTGATTGAGCAAACAGGAAATGTAAGTATGCCGGCAGTCTGGTTAATGTTTGCTGCGACCTGTAGCCTGTTGGCAAGTTTGTATTTATGCAAACGTTTGCCGAATAAAAAGACGGTATATCAGCAAACGGAAGCTTAAGGTCTTCTATCTTCATAACAACCACCTTCGGGTGGTTTTTATTTTTTAGAATAGATGATTTTTCAATAGAGGATGGATGCAAAATAATGAAGCAAGATATAAGGTCTCAGCCCATATTTTAACTGCTTTGGTGCAATATTGACCAAACATGTGGCTGCTATGCATTATGAAGTACCATTTAACAATTTATTTTTATTATTCATTTAAAAAGTAGAATTTCTTTGTGGTTTCAAAAACTCCACGTCTCTTAAGTTAAGCGTGTTTCTTAGCCTATTTAAAATAAAAAATATATCCCGAGAAATTGGCATTTGTTTTGCATTTTTGAACATGAGTTTTAGGGGACTGTTCATGAAAATAATAAAGTGTCTAGTGGTGCTGTTCTGCGTATGTTCATTACCTGCATTTGCAAGTGAAACTGCGACAAATACAGCCAATATTCAAGAAATACGTTTATCACTCGACAGCGTCTGGGTGGTCATCGGCGGGATTTTGGTCTTCTTGATGCAGGCCGGTTTTGCAATGGTGGAAAGTGGTTCTGTACGCAGCAAGAATACCGTTAACGTGTTAATGAAAAATTATATGGATGCTTGTCTTGGAGGATTGGTCTTCTGGCTGGTGGGATTTGGACTCATGTTCGGCGTGAACTCTTCAGGCTGGATTGGCACCAGTCATTTTGCACCCAATGAAATGGATGGCTGGCATTGGAACTTGCTGTTCTTTCAAATGATGTTTGCTGCTACAGCAACCACAATTGCCAGTGGTGCCATGGCAGAGCGCATTCATTTTGTCGCCTATATTGTAAGTGCTGCCGTGGTCAGTGGCCTGATTTATCCTGTTTTTGGCAGTTGGGCATGGGGCAGTATTTTTGATGGAGCAGGCTGGTTGAAAGCATTAGGATTTATCGACTTTGCCGGTTCGACCGTGGTGCATTCCATTGGGGGGTGGGTGGCTTTGGCCGGAATTATTGTTTTGGGTCCGCGCTTGGGGCGCTTTGGCCGTAATGGGCAAAGCCATTTTTTAGCCGGACATAACTTACCCTTGGTGGCCTTGGGTGGTTTTATCCTGTGGTTTGCCTGGTTCGGTTTTAATGCGGCATCGACTGTAAATGCCAGTGTCAGTATTGGCCGTATTGCCTTAAATACCCATCTGTCGGCCTGTGCCGGTGCAGTAGCTTATATGCTGTATGCCTTAATTCGTGGCAAGGCGATCCTTATGAAGACCACTATCAATGCGTCATTGGGTGGCTTGGTGGGGATTACGGCGGGTTGTGCCACCATGTCGCCACTCTTTGCAGTTATTACCGGTGCCATAGCCGGGTTACTGGTGAGTACCTTACCTGCGTTAATAGAAAAATTAAAACTGGACGATGTGGTGGATGCAGTTACCGTACATGGTTTTTGCGGGGCGTGGGGAACAGTCGCTGCCGGCCTGTTTTTTGAAGCCGATATGTTCAACTCGCAAATTGTGTCTATTCAGGTTTTAGGTGTACTGGCAGCATTTGCCTGGGGATTCGGAATCGCGTTGATTACCTTTAAAGTGCTGGAAAAAATGTTGGGTGGCTTACGTGTCAGCACGCAACATGAACAACGTGGCCTGGATTATACCGAACATGCCGAGCTGTCTTATCCTGAATTTCAGCGTGATGTGACTTTTGAAACAGATGATATTACCAAACGCCACTAAACCAAAAAGGGGAGTTTTGCTATGCCAAATGAATTACTCAGTGTAATGCAAAAGAAACAGGCGATTGAGCGCGGTTTAAGTCATTATTTGCAAGGGACGGTATTGGAAGGAGTCTTGAGTTACTGGGAACAGGAGTATGGAGATAAACCCTCATTTGTGCTCAACCGTTTTATGAGTGACATTTGCAATACCGATGAATTACGCTTTCTGCGTAAGGAAATGCTGAAGCAGGTATTATGTGAAATGTCAGCAGTTGAAAAACAGGTGCTACTGGATAGCAAGCCGAAAGTACAAACCGAAGAGCCGGTTTCAGCCGATTGTACGGAGGCTTTTTTTGATTTGATCAATACGGTAGTCAAGACCGTGGCGGCAGCTGATCTGAATGATTTCAATGCTGAAGTTAAAAAGCATTTACAAGCCATGGGCATTGCGATTCAGGCATCTGCAAATCTGAATGAGGCTGCTTTTATAGAATCTTTAGCTTTAACCAGTTATGCTCAGGTGATTACCGCGCTGTATGAATGCTATTGTGAATTCTATGGACCCACCAAGGCCGATCAGGTCTATGCTCGGGTGAAAATGGACATTAAGAACAAATATCCATCTGTAGATTTACACTATTTATTATAGTTCGAACTACTCTGATCAGATAAATGCTCAGCTTAATTAGGCTAGAGTATTTGAAAAAACAGCAGCACAAAAAAAGCGACCTGAAGGTCGCTTTTTTACTTTAATTTTTTAAGCTACAGATTCTGGTGTAGCGCGCCATAAGCTTTCCAGGTCGTAAAATTTACGCGCTGTTGGAAGCATGACATGAACCACGACAAAACCGAGATCGATGAGGATCCATTCAGCATCACGTTCGCCTTCAACGCCAAGAGGGCGGAAACCCGCTTTACGTGCTTCTTCAGCAACATTGTCTGCGAGGGCTTTAATGTGACGGGTTGATGTACCGCTTGCAATCACCATGGCATCTGCCACGTTGCTGATCGAGCTGACATCAAGTTCTAAAATATCTTTTGCTTTTACATCTAAGAGGGCTTCATGTACAACTTTTAAGCAAGCTTGTACATCTTTAGCATGAGCATTCATTGCGTGTTCGAGAGAATTAGAAGCGCTGGGCGATGGTTCTAAATTCATAAAAGGTTTAATTTCCAGACAATATCTCATCGTGTAATATAGCGGTTTTGGTGCTGAATTTCAAATCAGTTCATAATTTAACTTTGTGGATGTTTTACAAAATATTTATCTTTCCAGGCAAAAGAATGGCTGGAATGCGCCTGTGGCTTATATTCCGCGGCAGTGAAGCCAGTATAAGGACTTTGGTTTAACCACTGAAAAATTTCTGCATAATGAATTTGTGCCGTATCCGGTTCATGCCGCCCTGGACAGTCTGCAAACTGGATGTGTCCAATATCGTGGATATTTTCTTGAAGCGCTTGCAGCACATCTTCACCCATCATTGCCATGTGATAGCAGTCATATTGCATTTTTAGCGCAGGGTGGCGTACGGCTTCCAGCATTTCTTGGGCCTGGGCAATGTTTTGCACCAGAAAGCGCGGCATATCGGTGCCATTAATCATTTCAAACACCGGTTGAATATTATGTGCAGCAAACATTGAACACGCCAGTTTTAAATTTTTTGCCAGTGTATTCAAGCAAGGCAATAAATCGGCATCCAGCGGTTGCTTGCCAGCCAAAATATTGACACTCGGTACATTCAACGCTGTGGCATATTGAATCGACTGTTCCAGCGCACGATGAAATTCAATTTCTTGACCCGGTACGCCCGCCAAACCATTGCCGCCCTGCATTAAATCACCTGCGGGTACATTGATTAGGCACAGGCTCAGATCATGCAGGGTGAGCTGGGTCTGAATCTGTTCGATGCTGAGCTCATAAGGAAACTGAATTTCAACATGCTGAAATCCATGCGCATACGCCAGAGCAAAACGCTCAATTAAAGGCACTTCAGTAAAAATCATGGATAAATTTACCGCCAGCTTAATCATGCTTTTACTCCTTGCCTGCTAAAGAAAATGCTCTGCTCAAGATTCAACAAGTTGAATCACGGTCGCCAGATCAGCCTCAGCATAGCCTTTATTTTGATGGGTTTTCAATTGCGAAAGTGCCTGTTTTGCGACAGGAATATTCAAATTGAACTGCTCGGCCAGCTGCACGGCATTATTCAGGTCTTTGGACAGGGTTTGCACCTTCCATTGCACTGGCTCAAAAGTATGGGTTGCCATACGCGGGGTTAAAATCTGAAACGGTTTCGAGTCGGCAAAACCACCGGCAAGCGCAGGAGCCAGCAGGGTGGTATCGACACCGGCTTTTCCAGCCAAAGCGACTGCTTCGGCAATTAAGGTGCTATTGGCTGCAACAATCAGCTGATTGCAAATTTTGGTTGCTTGTCCGGTACCCGTTTCACCCATACGCGTCACACGTTGTGATAAGACATTATAAATCAGTGTTAAATCCTGAATGGTTTGCATGTCGCCACCGGCAAAAATCACCAAGGTTCCGTGTTCCGCACCTGCCGTACCCCCCGAAACAGGCGAGTCAATCCACTGGACTTTCCGGGTGTGAGCTTGCTGTGCCAAGGCTTTGGTTTTATCCACAGACAGACTGGAGAAATCCACAAGCACTTGTCCAGCTTGCACATGGTTCTGGATTTGGTCAAAAACATTTTGTACGGCAGTATCATCTGCCAGACAGGTTAAAATAACAGGATAGTTTGCAATCTCTTGCAGGTTTAAAGCGCTAGCACCCATATCAATCAGCACATCGCAGGCGGAGGCTGTACGGTTCCAGACAGCGACTTCAAAGCCAGCCTGAATCAGTCGGGTGGCCATACGGCTACCCATCAGTCCCATGCCGAGGAATGCAATTTTTGTATTACGATCAAAACTCATATGTTTTTCTCTGAACGATCCTGTTATGGCTCTATTTTACTTATATTGACGCGGTAAAAACTGAACTTCCGGGTTTTTGTCTTTTTTACGCGCCAATTTACTGTTTTTGCCTAACAGTAATTTCAGTTGCCAGATTTTCTCTAGGCGTAACGATTTGCTCGGTGCATGTTCCATGGCATCAAGAACCTGTTTAGCCGCCGCCAACGCATCTGGAGAACGTTGCAACATCTCTTCTGCAATCGCTTGGGCTTTGCTGATCGGTGATGCATCTAGATGCGTTACTAAACCAATTTCTTTGGCATAGTTGGCATCAAAAATACGCCCTGTCAGGGTGAGTTCTTTGGCCAGGTCAACATTAATAATGCCTTTAATGGAACGGGTGAGTCCCATGTCCGGAACCAGCCCCCAACGGCTTTCCATAATCGACATTTTGGTGTCTGGGTGGGCAATACGGATATCCGCAGCCAGAGCCAGTTGCATCCCTGCACCCAGGCAATAGCCTTCAATTGCCGCAATCACCGGAACAGGCAGTTCCTGCCAGATTAAAAAGGCTTTTTGAAACAGGCTTTGTCCCGGTTTAAGCAATTCCCAAGCGGCATAAGCGGTATTTTTCGGTGCGTTTAAATCGGCCAGATCAATTCCCGCACTAAACACATGCGCTTCGCCAGTTAAAATGACACAGCGGATGGAACGGTCTTTTTTAATTTGTTTGGCTGCATTGACCAGTTCGCGCAATAAAGCAAAGCTCATGGCGTTACGTTTTTCTGGGCGGTTTAAAGAAACGGTTGCGATGCCATTGTTTTTTTCTATGCGAAGTAATGCCATGAGGTAGACCTGTATTTTTCTATTGTTTTGAGCATAACATGGGTATTTCTCTGATACATGCCACGATACATGACAGCAGAGTCACATCTAAACATAGACGTGACTTCGAAAACTCGGCTAGACCATGATCAGATACTTTGTTTGTTTAAAATTTGCTGTGAAGCCTGTTCCACCTGCTGAATGACCGACTGCAATTCATCAAAGCGTTGCAGGGTTTCCTGAATAAAGGCTTCATCCGCTTTACGACGTTCTTTACGTAAAGAAGAAATAAACTGTTCAAATCCACCCGCGACCTCCTGTAGATGAGGAACACCCACATAACGAGTTGCGCCATATAAGCGATGCAGCACATGTTCCAGTTGTGGGAAATCTTCCATCTCAATCAATTGCTGCATTTCATCCAGCTCTGTCGGGAAGCTGTCCGTGAGCATTTTCAGTAGATCGAGAGCCAGATCTTCTTTATTGGCTGCCAGTTGCAGGCTTTGTTGCCAGTCCAGAATATTTGGATCGAGGGCTTCAATCATAATGGATTGCTCTACACTTTTGGCTTTCTTAAAGCTTTCCGAGGTCCAGTGGGTCAGAATCTGGATAATCTGTTCCATCTGAATCGGTTTGGTGACGTAATCATCCATGCCGACCTGCAACAGTTTTTGCTTTTCATCGGCCAGCGCATGTGCGGTCAAGGCAATAATTGGCAAGCGCTTATGGTTTTCTAAAGTGGATTCTAGCGAGCGAATGGCGCGGGTGGTATCAATACCGGACATTACCGGCATTTGAATATCCATAAATACCACATCAAATGCCGGCAATTCCTGTTCGATGCGCTGCTGAATAATTTCAATCGCTTCCTGACCACTTAAAGCCTTGGTGGTGGTGACATTCAGTTCAGCAAGTAGTGCTTCCAGAACAATCAGATTCGGCAGGTGGTCATCCACCGCCAGCACATGCAGACCTTGTCCATTAAACTCTTCATGCACATCCTGCTCGAAAACAGGCTGATTGCTGAGTAGCTGGATCAAGGCGCTACGGCTTAAGGGTTGATACAGAGGACGTGCACGGTACTCGTTCAGCATGTTTGGATCAAGCGCCATCTGATAGCCATACACTGCAATATTGCCGTGGTAGCGGTTCCGGATTTCTTTCAGTAGCGCTTCACCATCGCCACTATGATCGACAATCAGCCAGGTATTTTCATCACTTTTCGGGATTTTATTCAGCTGACTGAACAGGTCCAGAATCGAGCTGGTCTCGACATGATGCACACCATAATTTTCCAGATAATGGCGCAGAATGTTGGCTGTCGCAGGATGGGCTAGGTAAGAAACCACCTGCATCTGTTCAAAGTGCGGATGCACAATTTCAATGTCTTCATCGACCACAAACATGGCGGTAAACCAGAAGGTGGAGCCTTTTTCGGTCGGAGCGCGTTCCTGATTGTCTTCAAAGCCGATTTGCCCTTGCATCAAATGCACCAGCTGTTTGGAAATGGCCAAACCTAAGCCTGTACCGCCAAACTGACGCGTCACCGAAGCATCGCCTTGCGAGAAGGATTCAAACAGTTTTTTCCGGTCTGTACCACTCAGGCCAATACCACTGTCCTGCACGCTAAAGTGCAACAGGCATTGTCCGATATCATCATGTTCCATCCGGGCGCGGACAATAATTTCACCATCGGGGGTGAATTTGATGGCATTTGAAATCAGGTTGGTCAGAATTTGCTTGAAGCGCAGTGCATCGCCAACGACTTGGGTTGGCACATTATCGGCATAATAAAATGCCATATCGATATGTTTCTGTGCGGCCAAAGGCGAGAGCATGTCCATGACATCGAAAATGGCTTCTTCCAGATCAAAGGGTGCGGTTTCCAGTTCCAGTTTGCCGGCATCAATCTTGGAAAAATCCAGTACATCGTTAATCAAAGCCAGCAAATGCGCAGATGATTTACGAATGGTTTGTAAATACAAGCTTTGCTCGTTGCTCAAATTACCTTGGCGCAGCAATAAATGAATAAAGCCATCAATACTGTTCAGCGGAGTCCGCAATTCATGACTGATATTGGCCAAGAACACCGACTTGGACTGGTTGGCTGAAATGGCCTGGTCACGGGCTTGGCGATAGGTAATGTTTTGAACTTCCAGAGTATCTAGAGTACGGCGTAAATCATCTTCAGTCTGTTCGGTATGTTCTTTTAGTTCTAAAAAGCTGAAGTGCAGGCGTTTCACCACATTGGCAATATCGCGCTGTAGCAGTCGTAATTCACCGGTACTATTAATCACCATGTGCTGATCTAGGGTGTCAGCATTCAGGCGTTGTAACTGCATCCGGATTTCATACATTGGTGCAATCCAGCGCCGTGAATAGAAATTCAGGCACAGTAACAGTAGTAATAAGGTCAACAGACCGGTTGCAATCAGTACAATCATGACCCGGTAATGAGCAATTTCTAAAGGCTGGTTATCCAGTTCAATCACCAGCCATGCAGGTATAGATGAATGCTCGTTAATCTTCAGGGCATAAACATTATTTTTATTAAACAGAATAGGCCCGACAAAAGATGTTTTAGCATTAATTACAGGCCATGGATCTTGATCCTGAAAGCCGATACTTAGGCGGTTGCGGCCTTTTAGGTCGATAATGGCAGCTCGAATTAAATGCTTTTCATTCAGCATGACCTGTAAGGTGTTACGGGCCTGATCATACTGCCAGGGATAACGATTTAAAAGATCAACCGCAGCTTCGGCGGTAAGCTGATAACGGGCTGCAATGGCAATGGCCATTTGACGCTGCTGTGCACGTGAGGCATTCGAAGTTTCGGATAAAACCAGTAATGCTCCCACACATGCCAAAACCATAATGGGGACAAAAATCATGGCGATGAGTTGTCCATAAGCATGATTTAAATGTAAACGCTTAAATAACTTTTTATTGATATTTGACATGGTTAAAGCAGTTAATTCCCTATGCACCGCAGTTTAGCACGCTTTATAAAAAATCGGCTGTGCTTTAATCACTTTCAATAAAAAGCCTGCTAAATGGGTGCAGGAGGAAGCATTTTTTCATACAATAGGGGCACCTCGATATAGGTGCAAATAATGAGTAATACCACCCCTGATTTTCAAGCAGACGAATTTTTGTTAGACCACTATGTAGGTAAAACGCCTCTGGTGCGTTTACAGCGTCTGGCAAGTCACACTCAAGCAACAGTATTGGCTAAACTTGAAGGAAACAATCCTGCAGGTTCGGTAAAAGACCGCCCAGCGTACAACATGATTATGCAAGCTGAAAAACGCGGGCAAATCAAGCCAGGCGATACATTGATTGAAGCGACCAGCGGAAATACAGGAATTGCCTTAGCCATGGTCGCTGCTATGCGTGGCTATAAAATGAAACTCATTATGCCTGCAGGTTCAAGTCAGGAACGTAAAGATGCCATGCGCGCTTACGGAGCTGAACTAATCGAGTCGGAAAATATGGAACAGGCGCGTGATATAGCGCTGCAAATGGAAAAAGAAGGGAAAGGACTGGTCTTGAACCAGTTTGGCAACCCGGACAATGTTGAAGCCCACTATCTGACCACTGGTCCAGAAATCTGGCAGCAAACCGGCGGTAAGATTACCCATTTCGTCAGTTCCATGGGAACCACTGGCACGATTATGGGGATTTCCAAATACTTAAAAGAGCAGAATCCGGATATTCAGATTGTTGGTTTACAACCTTCTGAAGGTTCAAATATTGCCGGTATCCGTCGCTGGCCGCAAGAATATCTGCCAACCATTTTCGATCCGAAACGCGTTGACCGGATTATGGATATTCCGCAAATTGAAGCGGAAAAAACTGCACGTCAATTGGCACGCAAAGAAGGCATCAGTGCGGGGACTTCATCGGGTGGTGCTGTTTGGGCATCGATCAAACTCGCTGAAGAAAATCCGGGTGCGGTGATTGTCTGCATCATCTGTGACCGTGGTGACCGTTATCTGTCTACCGGTTTATTCTCTGTAGTAGACCCTGAATAATTAAAAACTGTGAGATGAAATGCGCTTACCTGTCTTGATTTTTGATATAGAAACTCTGACTGACTTGAAGTCAGGTGCGCATTTATATCATCTGGATTTACCCGAAGCAGATCTGGAGCAGGCACTGACAAAATTGCGCCGTCAGGAATCGGGCATGGATTTTCAGCGTTTGCCACTGCATGAAATTGTCTGTATTTCTGGGCTATGGATTGATGAAAACGGGGCGATGAAACTATTTTCATTTAGCCGCGAACAGTATAACGAAGCGGAAATTTTAACTCGATTCCTGTCCATTTTTGACAAGCGTCATCCGACTCTAGTCAGCTGGAATGGTTCACAGTTTGATTTGCCGGTGATTCTGTTCCGTGCCATGTATCATGGCCTGTCTGCACCCAGTTTGTTTGATCAGGGCGAAATTAATCAGCAAAAGCGCTATAATAATTACCAGAACCGCTACCACCAGCGCCATGTCGATTTAATGGATGTCATGGCCATGTTTAATGGTCGTCACTTCCAGAAGCTGGATGATGTTGCACACTTACTCGGTTTTCCGGGCAAGCGCGGTGATGGTGCTTACCATGTTCCGGAATATGTCCGTTCACAACAGTGGTCACAGTTGACCAGCTACTGTGAAGGCGATGTGCTGAATACCTGGCTGATCTATTTACGCTGGTTATTGCTTAAAGGTCAGTTATTGACTGAAGATCACCGTTACTGGATTCAAGCTACCATTCAGTATTTACAACATCAACCCCAACACGCAGATTTTCTTCAGGTATGGCGTGAAAATTCACAACATACCGAATTTACCGCTACAGATTTTATCTCTCCCACACTCTAGGTATTCATGAAACATAGACCCAAGCCACGTCCAGCTCAACATCCGATTTACACTTTTCAGGTTGAGTCACTTTCACATGAGGGACGGGGGATAGCACACTATGGATCACATCCTGATCATCCGAGTGACAAGCAAGGTAAAAAAGTGTTTATTCGCTATGCCTTGCCGGGAGAGACTGTCAAAGCGCAAATTACCAATGTGGTCAAACGCCTGGAAGAGGCGGATTGCTTGGATGTGCTGAGTGAAGCCTCGCATTTGCGTGTTCAACCGCCATGCCCGCATTTCGGTATTTGTGGTGGATGCAATATGCAGCATATCCAGCAAGATGAACAGATTCGCTTAAAGCAAGATGTCTTAAAGTCACATTTAGAACATTTTGCCGGAATTCAACCCGAGCAATGGCTGGAACCCTTACGTTCAGAGCGTGAGGATTACCGCCGTAAAGCCCGGATTGGGGTGCGTTATATTCCAGGCAAAGACAAGCTGGTGGTCGGTTTTCGAGAGCATCAAAGCAATAAACTGACCTCGATTGACCGCTGTATGGTGCTGGATCGGGAGTTTGGCTCCATCACTGCACTGAAACAGTTACTCCAAAGTCTAACAGCCAAAGCCGCGATTGGTCATATAGAATTGGCCATGGGTGATCATGAGATTGCTCTGGTGGTGCGTCATACTGAAAAATTATCTGTAGATGATGTCAACCGATTAAAACAGTTTGCGTTAAACAAAGAGTGGCAATTGTATTTGCAGCCAGCAGGTGCAGACAGTTTGCATCGTGTGGACGATCCGACAGCTGCCATGCGTTTGCATTATGCACTGGATAAATTTAAGGTGGAGTTTGGTTTTAATCCGCTGGATTTTACCCAGGTCAATTCCACCATTAATCCGCAAATGGTGAAGCTGGCATGTGATTTGCTTCAATTGCAGAAAGGGGAGCGTGTGCTCGACCTGTTTTGTGGTTTAGGTAATTTTTCTTTACCGCTGGCTCGCTGTGTCGGTGAAAGCGGAAAAGTGATTGCGGTGGAAGGAAGTGAAGAAATGGTTCAACGTGGGGCTGAAAATGCTGAAAAAAACCACATGACTCAGGTTGAATTTTATTCACAAGATTTAACAAAAGACTTTTCGCATCATTCTTGGGCAAATCAGGGATTTGATGCATTATTGATTGATCCTCCACGCTCCGGGGCGGAGGAAGTAATGTATTATGTGCCCAAATTTGGTGCAAAAAGAATCGTTTATGTATCATGTAATCCTGCAACACTGGCGCGAGATGCGGGTGTGCTGGCCAAACATGGTTATCGATTAAAAAAGGCTGGGGTAATGGATATGTTCACTCATACTGGACATGTTGAATCTATTGCCTTATTCGAAAAATACAACGAAATAAACGATTTATAATATGAAGTGTAAAAAAGTAGGAGTAGGGTATGGTCACAGTACGTGAGCAACTTCCTGGACGTCTCAATGAGCTGTCAGAGGAAGCGACTGTAGAACATGCCGAACAAGCTCGACATGATTTGGCTGAATGGTTAAATCGGGTTCGTGGCATATTAGATGATACGGCGCTAAAACAACTCGAAGATGTTGCGCATTTAACTTTACAGAAAGAATTGCAAACCACGGTTAATCATCGCTCGAATACCTTTTATACCGGTATTGAAATGGCCGATATTTTGGCACATCTGCATGTCGATGAAGCGACCTTGTCTGCCGCAATGCTGTACCGGAGTGTGCGTGAAGGCGTAATGACGCTGGAAGAAGTACAGGAACATTTTGGTGAGCAAGTCTATGGCCTGGTGCAAGGCACACTGGCGATGGGTAAGCTTTCCGAGCTGATTGAAAAAAACAAACGTCTGGAAGACCACTTTAACAATAACCAGCGTGAACATTTAAGCGGCATTTACAAAATGTTGATTGCTGTGACCGAAGATGTCCGCGTGGTGCTAATCAAGCTGGCAGAACGTACCTATGCCTTGCGTGAGCTGACCAAAGCGTCCCGCGAGCGTCAGGAACGGGTGGCGCGTGAAATTCTCACTATTTATTCGCCTTTGGCGCATCGTTTAGGGATTGCCCAGCTTAAATGGGAACTGGAAGATTTAGCTTTTCGCTATCTGGCCCCAGAACGCTATAAAGAAATTGCCTCGCTACTCAATGAAAAGCGTCTTGAGCGCGAGCAGTATATTCAGTTCGTGATTGATAAGCTGAAAAGTGAATTAGGCAGCTACGGGATTGAAGCCGAAATTACCGGACGGGTGAAGCACATTTATTCGATTTATCGGAAAATGAAAAGCAAGGACCTGAGCTTTGACCAGCTTTACGATATTCGTGCAGTGCGGGTATTGGTAAAAAGCGTGCCGGAATGCTATCACTCTTTAGGCATAGTGCATCAAATCTGGCGCCATATTCCGCATCAGTTTGACGATTACATTACCAATCCTAAAGCCAATGGTTACCGCTCATTGCATACGGCGGTCATTGCCGAGAACAAGTCGCTGGAAGTACAAATCCGTACCATGGATATGCATGAAGAGGCTGAGCTTGGGGTATGTTCGCACTTCAACTATAAGGAAGGCGCAAAAAATACCGATCATTCCTTCAATCATCGTTTGCATTCATTGCGCGCCGTACTGGAACATTATCAGGAACGTAATGATGCCAGCGCGCATAAATCAGAAGATGAAACCGAAAATTTTGAACAGATTCAAGATTTTGAAGGCTTTGAAAAGATTTATGTATTTAGCCGTGATGGGGATATTAAAGAATTACCGCGCGGTTCAACGGTGTTGGACTTTGCCTATCATGTGCATACCGAAGTAGGTAACAAGTGTTATGCGGCACGGGTCAACCAGCGTTATGTACCGTTGACTTATACGCTGAAAACCGGTGAGCAGGTTGAAATCCTGACCAAGAAAGATCGCGAGCCAAATCGTGACTGGTTGGTGAATTCACTCGGCTATATTAAAACCGCCCGGGCGCGCGATAAGTTGCGTCACTGGTTTAGACAGCAAGACCGCAGTAAAAATCTGGAAGTGGGCCGTGAAATTCTAAACAAAGAACTTTCACGCCTGGCAATTCATCCCAAAAGTATTGATTTAAATGACTATTGCAATCATTTCAATGTCAAACTGGGTGAAGATATTCTGATTGGTCTGGTGAATGGTGATATCAGCCTGCATGCCTTGATTAATCAGGTTAATCGCCATATGCATATCGGTCAGGATGAACCTGAACTGGTGCTGAAACCGACTTTAAATCCGCGTGCCAGCCATACATTGTCTGCACACGGAATTTTAATTGACGGTTTGGATAACGTGGAATTGCATATTGCACAATGTTGCCAGCCGGTGCATGGCGAGTCGATTGGCGGATATATTACCCTGAATCGTGGTGTCAGCATTCATAAGGTGACCTGTCCGGATTATGTGCGCATGATTTCTCACGAACCTGAACGTGCCGTCGAAGCGGACTGGGAAATGCAGCCGACCCGTGGTCAAAGCGTGCAAATTGTGGTGGAAGCGTATGACCGCCGTGGTCTGCTGAAAGATCTGACTCAGGTGATTTTCTCGGATCAGATCAATATCCGTCAGGTAAATACCATTTCCGAATCGGATGGTATTGC
>DFAM01000023.1:55770-56857 GCA_002365595.1 Acinetobacter sp. UBA3106
CACAATGAAATCAAAAATATAAATTTAAATAATTAATATTATACAAGATACTTTTTGTGTAATTTTTATTACAAATGCTATAATCCGGCAAATTAAAATAGCCTCGAGCTAAAATATTTTAGGGTATGGAAAATTACGGCAATGCTTCAAATTAATGTGTCACAACTGTGCATGAGTCGTGCCGATGAAACAGTTCCCGCCCTAGAACAGATTCCTGCTATGCAGCGGCGGCGACTGTCGGGCATTGCGAAACTGGCATTAAGCAGCGCTATTCAATCTCTGAATTCTGAACCGGTAGATTATATTGTCTGGGCATCGCAATATGGTGATGAACATAAGACCTTAAAAATTTTGGCCGATGTGCTGCAAGATCAAACCCCGTCACCCACCCAGTTTTCGACTTCAGTGCATAATGCCATTGCCGGGCTGTATTCGATTTTATGTCAGGATGCCACGCCTTCGACCAGTTTGGCGGCATCGTGGAGTGAAGCGCTGATTGAAGCCTATGCCTGGTTAAAGACCTGTGCTCAGCCAAATGCACGTGTGCTGGTGGTTTATTATGATGAAGCTTTACCTGAAATTTATAAGGAAGCTGCATCTTTCAATGCCTTTGCCATGTCGGCAATGGTGAGCCTTGAAGCGCCGAATCTGCAACTGGATATGCATGCATTACCCCATCATCGTGATAAATATATCGATGCACAGAATTTTTATGATTTTTGGCAGCAATCTGAACAGAGTCTTGAGTATTCTCAAACTCAGGTATGGCAAAAATGTTAAAGCGCGATCGGATTAAACAAAAAGCCAACTATCTGTGGCGTGTGGGTGCAACCGGTTTTAGTTTCGCCAGTTTCGGCATTGGTGGCGTGGCGATTGGTGGGCTGGTTGCGCCATTGGTGAATCTGTCTACCCAGAATCCAGGTTTACGACAGCAGCGCACTCAAAAAGTAATTAAGCATAGTTTCAAGGGCTTTACCGAAATGATGGTCAAGCTTGGAATTATGACCTATGACATTGAAGGTTTGGAAAAATTACAGCACAGTAAGCAGGAACTGGTGATTGCCAATCATCCGACTCTGGTGGATGT
>DFAM01000023.1:57050-145800 GCA_002365595.1 Acinetobacter sp. UBA3106
TTTACCAAAGGTCCGGTGCAAAATGCTGGTTATATTTTAAATGCCGGTTCTGAACAGTTTATTCAGGACTGTGTAGAAAAATTAAAGACTGATCAGGCGGCGTCCTTGTTGATTTTTCCTGAGGGGACACGTACCGCAAAAGGTGAACTGTTAAATGAATTTCAGCGCGGTGCGGCGAACATTGCGATTCGTGCCAATGTGCCGATTCGTCCGGTACTGATCACCTGTACGCCTTCAACTTTAACCAAAAATGAAAAGTGGTATCACGTTCCTTCACAGCCGTTTCATATTCATGTGAAGGTGCTAGATGCCATTCAAGTCGATGATCTTCTGGATGATGCCACGGTCAGTCCGAAAAATGTGCGTCATCTGAACCATCAATTACAACAATTTTTTAACCAAGAGTTATCTGAAAAATGAGCAATCTTGCTGATGAATTAAAGCAAATGATTATTGATGTACTGGCCCTTGAGGACATCAGCATAGATGATATTGAAACCGAAGCCCCTTTATTTGGTGATGGCTTGGGTCTAGATTCCATTGATGCCTTGGAACTTGGCTTGGCGCTAAAAAAACGTTACAACATTCACTTGAATGCTGAATCGGCAGAAACTAAGCAACATTTTAAATCAATTCAAAGCCTGGTGGCTTTGGTTGAAGCACAGCAAAAGGCGTAAGAGGTTGGGATGTTAACTCAGGAACAAGTGCTCGAAAAATTAAGAGAATGGATGGAAGATCTGTTCGAAATTACCCCTGAAGATGTTCAGCTAGATGCGAATTTGGCGAATGATCTGGATGTAGACAGTATTGATGCGATTGATCTTGTGGTCAAAATTAAAGAACTGACCGGTAAGCAGGTCAATCCTGAAGACTTTAAAAATGTCCGTACAGTGCAAGATGTCGTCACTGTGATTCAGAATATGTCTGCTGCATGAAATGGCTCTTGAAAGGGATAGTGGCAATCGGACTGATTCTCTATCCCTTTTTAGTGGGCTATAGTTTAGCGTATGGTCAATATATCTGGGTCAGTAGTCTGCTGATTATCCTGGGATTATTACGTCTGTTCAGTAAGGGCAATGCCTTGCTGTGGCCTTTAACCGGATTTGCGATTTTGTGTGGCAGCTTAAGCCTGATTTTAAAAGATCATGCCTGGCTAAAGCTGTATCCGGTGTTTATGAGTGTCGGTGCGCTGGTGATTTTTGCCTCGACTTTAGTTAAGCCGCCTTCCATGATTGAGCGTTTTGCCCGTCTGGCAGAACCGAACTTACCCGAAGCCGGGGTAATCTGGACCCGTAAAGTCACCATGGTGTGGTGTGTTTTCTTTGTGCTGAATGCGCTGATTGCCTTGGCAACGGTACTGTTTGCGCCAATGCAGGTTTGGATGCTGTATAACGGTTTTATTTCCTATGTACTGATGGGACTGTTACTGCTGGGCGAATTTATCTTGCGTAAGCGCCAGCAGCGCTTAAATCAACTTCAGGAATAAAACAGATTGTTATGTTGTGTCATTTTCAAAATCATCTTCATTCACTGAAACCGCTGTGTATTCAGCCTGATTTAAGCCAGATCCGTTTTCAGGATTTCTGGCAGGATGTGATCCAACAAAGCTATGCCATTGAGTCACTTGCGCAGGACAGCTGGGCACTCTGGGAAGCGGATAGTTACCAGTTTTTAGTGCTGTTATTTGCTGCACTTTTAGCTCAAAAACAGGTGCTGTTGCCGCCGCATCGGGTCAGCGATTTAGAAAAAGAACTGGCAGAACAGAATATTTATTTTTTACAGCGTCAGCCTGTAGCTTCTATACAAAATCAAAAGATTGAACTAAATCTGGATGATGCCTTTTTAAATCAGGCCCAACTCTTTTTTTATACTTCCGGTTCTACCGGTCAGCCAAAGAAAATTCCGCGCAGCTTGCATCAGTTACTCAATGAAGTGCAGGGACTAGATGCCAGTTTTCAGTTGCCGGAGCAGGCGATTGCCATTGCAACCGTCAGTCATCAGCATATTTATGGCCTGCTATTTAAGTTGCTCTGGCCATTGGCAAGCGGTCGCTTTTTTTATCAGGCACAGCTGGCTTTCCCTGAAGATGTCGCCGATATCCAAAAAAAATTAACTGCTTTAAAGCTTCAGAATTATGTGATTTCCAGTCCGGCTTTATTAAAACGCTGGACCCGTGATGTGCTGTTGCAAGATTGCCTGACGGTTTATTCATCCGGCGGGAAATTAGAGTCAGGAATTCGGCCATATCTGAACCGCCCCATTACCGAAGTGTTTGGCAGTTCGGAAACCGGTGGGATTGCACATCGACAACAGGATGATGCCTTGTGGACACCGTTTGCCAATGTGGATATACAGGCAGCTGAGCAACAGGAACTGCAAGTCAGAACCAATCATGCCTTTAGTGAAGACTGGATTTTTACGGGTGATAAAGTTGAAGTGATAGAACCCGGCAATTTAAAAAGTTCGTTCCGTTTGTTGGGACGCTTGGACCGGATTGTCAAACTGGAAGAAAAGCGCTTAAGTCTGGATGCGATTGAGCAAAAAATTATCGAGCTGGATGACATTGCGCAATGCCATGTGCTGATTCTAGAGCGGGAACATCGTCAGATTTTAGCCTGTGTTGCTGTACTGTCCGATCAGGCAAGAGTACAGTTAAAGCAGAGTTCTAAAGCGCAGTTTGTGGCAGCTATAAAAGCGCAGTTAAAATCCAGGCTGGAAAGCATAGCCATTCCAAGACAGTGGCGTTTTTTGACACAATTACCGCAAAATGCGCAATCTAAGCTGAATAAACAATACATGAAATCCTTATTTCAACCTATGTTGCTACCTATAGTACTGGAACAACAGAATGAGCCAGATCAGGCGCTCTATCGTCTGGAGTTTTCTCCTGAGCTGGAATGCTTTAAAGGGCATTTTCCCAGCCAGCCCATTTTCCCGGGTGTGGGGCAAATCGGTTTTATTCAGCATTTTGCCCGCCAGAACTGGGCACAACTTGAATGGTGCAATGGTTTTGAACAGCTCAAATTTCAGGATTTAATTCAGCCTTATATGGTGCTGCAATTGAAAATGTCGAGAAAATTGCACAAAGTCAGTTTTGAACTTACCCATGCAGAGCAGACCTTGGCCTCTGGACGCTTGTTATTTCATACACCAAACGATCCGATTTAAAGGTAAATGTAGATGCAGCAATGTTTTGTCATTCCAGTTTATAATCATCCTCATCATATTGAGGCTTTGGTGACTCATTTGAACCAGTTTCAAATGCCCATCATTCTGGTCAATGATGGCAGTGATGCCGCATGTACTCAGCTTTTACATACGATTGCCGCAGAAAATTCATGGGTCGAACTGGTTGAACATGACCATAACCAGGGTAAAGGTCAGGCGGTGATGACCGGTTTACGCCATGCTTATGCCTTGGGTTTTAGTCATGCCTTGCAGCTTGATTCTGATGGTCAGCATGACTGGCAAGATGTAGCAAAATTCCTGCAAATTTCCCAACAAAACCCGGAAGCGATGGTTATCGGGCAGCCGGTATTTGATGAATCGGTTCCTAAAAAACGCCTCTATGGCCGTTATGCCACGCATATCTGGGTGTGGATCAACAGCCTGTCCTTTGATATTAAAGACAGCATGTGCGGCTTCCGGGTTTATCCGCTTGCCAGTACCATTCAGGTGCTGGATTCTGCAAAATTTCAGCCGCGTATGGGTTTTGACAGTGAAATTCTGGTGCGCTTAAAGTGGGCCAATGTTCCCTTTATCAACGTACCGACCAAAGTGATTTACCCAGAAGATGGCATTTCGCACTTCAATGTATGGCGTGACAATATTGGGATGAGTCAGGCACATTTACGCCTGTTTGGCGGCATGCTGATTCGTCTGCCTAAATTGCTGTCAAAGAAAGTAAAAGGTTGATGGCGTGACTGAGCTAAAGAAAACCCAGTGGAATGAGATTAAAGAACGCGGCGGCATGACCTCATTGAGTCTGGTGCTGGCGTTTTACCGTCTGGGTGGCCGTTGGTTATGTCGGGTACTGATGTATTTTATTATTTTATGGTACTGGCTGTTTGCGACAGTGGCACGTCAGGCTTCGCTGCAATATTTAACCCGCTTACACCATTTTGCAGGCAGCCATTCGCCGTTTCCGCATCCTCCCAGTCTGGCGCATAGCTATCAGCATTTTATGCAGTTTGGTGAATGTATTCTGGATAAAATTGAGGGTTGGCTGGGTAAAATTCAGGAGCAGCAGCTGGTTTTACATGGGCATGAGCATTTCCGCGCGCATTATCAAAAAGGCACGGTGATTGTAGTATCGCATTTCGGCAATATAGAATTGCTGCGGGCGATCAAGTCAGACCATCCGCAAAAAATTAATGTGTTGGTCTACCAAAAGCATGCCACCAAATTTAACCAGTTCCTGAAAAAACTGAATGATCATGCCGATGTCAATCTGGTTTCAGTGGATGAGCTGGGTATTGAAACCGCAATGATCCTGCAAGACAAACTTGATCAGGGGGAATGGGTCATTGTCGCGGCAGATCGTGTGCCGGTGCAGTCAGATCGGGTACAGCCGATTTCATTTTTAGGTGAAGAAGCCAACTGGCCGCAAGGGGCATGGATTTTAGCCAGTTTGCTGAAAGTGCCGGTATTGGCCGTGTTTTGTTATCGAGTTGAGAATCAATTTGAAGTACATATTCATGCCATCGCTGAAAAACTGAATTTCCCTCGAAATAACCGTCTGCAGGCGATGCAAAATACTACCCGTCAATATGTGGCATTACTGGAGCAGCACTGTATGCGTGCGCCATATCAATGGTTTAATTTTTATAATTTCTGGAACAAATAATAATGCAAGTGTTAGTTGTTGGGGAAACATCACTTTCGATTGAAGATGTGGTGGCGGTTGCGCGTCAGGAAAAATCGGTGGCTTTGCCTATCAGTGCTGAATGGCGTGAATTAATTCAGCGCGGTGCAGATTTTCTGGATCAGCTGTTACAGGATGAAGGCGTGATTTATGGCGTCACCACCGGTTATGGAGATTCCTGTCTAGTGGAAATTCCCGCGCATCAGGTCAATGAACTGCCTTTGCATTTATCCCGTTTTCATGGCTGTGGCCTCGGTCAAAATCTAGATTTAATCACAGCACGTGCGGTGCTGGTGACACGCTTATGTTCTCTGGCGCGCGGCTATTCCGGTGTTTCGCATGCTTTGCTGCAACGTCTGGTGTGGATGCTGAATGAAAATGTGATTCCGGTGATTCCATCGGAAGGTTCAGTCGGTGCCAGTGGTGATTTAACGCCATTGTCCTATATCGCAGGGGCTTTGGTCGGTGAGCGTGATGTTTATTTTCAAGGTCAGATTGTTCCGGTCAGTCAGGTTTATGCTGAAAAAAATATGCAGGCTTTGGTGCTGCGTCCTAAAGAAGGTCTGGCACTGATGAACGGCACCGCAGTGATGACAGCCATTGCCTGTCTCAACTATAAAAAAGCCGAACAGATCAGTTTAGCCAGTACCTGCATTACCGCACTGAATGTATTGGCTTTGGAAGGTAATCCAAGTCATTTCGATGAAGTGCTGTTTGCACAAAAACCGCATCCAGGTCAGCAAAATATTGCTGCACAACTGCGTCACTGGCTGAACAGTGAAGTACAAACCGAACATCAGAGTTCACGCCTGCAGGACCGTTATTCCTTGCGCTGCGCACCGCATATTATTGGCGTGTTTGAAGATTCTAAACCCTGGTTACGCCAGTTTATTGAAAATGAACTGAACTCGAGTAATGACAATCCGCTGATTGATCCGGTGAATTTACGCGTGTTGCATGGTGGTCATTTCTATGGCGGGCATATTGCTCAAGCCATGGACAGCCTGAAAATAATGATTGCTAATATTGCCGATTTAATGGATCGTCAATTTGCGCAACTGGTGGACTATAAAATGAATAACGGTTTGCCGCGTAACTTGACCGGTGCAACCGATGACCGCCTGCCATTGAATCATGGTTTTAAAGCGGTACAGATTGGCGTGTCGGCATGGACAGCGGAAGCGTTGAAACAGACGCTTTCGGCTTCGATTTTCTCGCGCTCGACCGAATGTCATAACCAGGACAAGGTCAGTATGGGGACTATTGCGGCACGTGATGCCAGTCGGGTGATTGTCCTGACTGAACAGGTGATCGCGGCACTGTGCTGTGCCAGTGTGCAAGCGGTGAACTTAAAAGGTTTAGATGGCAAGTTAACTGAAGTTTTGACTGCATTTAAAGCGTGGGTCTTGCAGACATTTGATTACGTTGTGGAAGATCGACCATTGCAACAGGAGTTGCAACAGCTGGTAGATCGTCTGGAAAATTTAGAATTGTTAAGTAGTGAACTCGTTTGCTAAACGTGATGGGAAACAGACTATGCATGCCGATGTGATTATAGAAGTGCCATTTCATGATGTGGATACCATGGACGTGGTCTGGCATGGGCATTATTTGAAATATTTTGAAATTGCGCGCTGTAAGTTGCTGGATCAGTTTGATTATAACTATAAGCAGATGCGTGATTCCGGCTATGCATGGCCTGTGATTGAAAGTCATGTGCGTTATGCGCATGGCATTCTGTTTCAACAAAAAATTCGGGTGCGTGCCATTTTAAAAGAATGGGAAAACCGCCTGAAAATTGAATATCAAATTTTTGATGTGGAAAGTGGAAAAAGACTGACCAAAGGCTATACCACACAAGTGGCGGTGCAAATCGAAAACCGGGAAATGTGTTTCCAGTCACCGCAAATTTTATTGCAGCGTTTAAACGCCTGGTCTGAGTTTAAGCCGGAGTAAAGCAGATGACATCTCTCAATCTACCACGTGCAGTCTGGCTATTTTTAGCGAGTTTGCTGTGTCTCACATTCATGTTGCCGCAACCGGTGCATGCGCAAAATCCGCAGCTCAGACAAATCTTTGGGCAGCTTTCCGCAACTCCTACCGTACGTGCCAATTTTGACCAGCAAAAAAAACTGGCATCCATGAACAAAACTTTTGTTTCTAAAGGCACGGTATTATTTTCCAAATCGCAAGGGGTGATTTGGAAAATTCAAACGCCGGTCAAGGCCGACCTGATTGTGACGCCGCGTAAACTGGTGCAAAAAACCCAGCGCACGCATAGTCAGATTGAAATTGATAAATCACCGTATGGTTCGGTGGCGACCATGTTCTTGCAGCTGATGTCGGGCAATGAAACGGCTTTAGCCAAGAACTTCAATATTGTTTCGGCAAGTTATACCCCGGCGCAGTGGAATGTGATTTTAACCCCGAAAAGCAGTTTATTTAAAAAATTATTTGTCCGGGTTGATGCGCAAGGGCAGCGTTATGTCGATCGTATTGTGTTGCAGGAAAAAGCCAATAACAGCACCACCATTCGCTTTAGCCAACAAACCACTCAACCCCAAACCTTAACGGCTGAGGAAAATGCACTTTTCCAACTGGCAAAATAAATTTACGGCGCTGTGGCTGATTGTACTGAGCGTGATTGCCATTGCGCTGGGTACGGCTTGGCTGAAAAAAGATATTCATATTCAAACCAATATCTTTGCCTTGTTGCCTGAATCGACGCATGAGCCACGGCTGGAACGGGCGCAGCAATATGTCAGTCAGCAACTGAATGATAAAGTCTTTGTGGTATTGAATGCTAAAGATGATGCTGCCTTGGCCAAAGCTACAACCACCTTTCAACAAAAAGTGGCACAAAGTGATTTGTGGCAGCCCTTAAATGCTCAAGTAGATAGTGACCAGTTCGCGCAGCTATTATATCAACATCGTGCAGGTTTATTGACCGCCGATGATCAAAAGCTGCTGGAACAACACGATTATACCTCCCTGACTGAACAGGGCTTATTGCAAATCATGAGTCCGGGCATTCCCATTACGGCAGAGCTATTACAACAAGATCCGCTGCTGTTATTTCCACGTTATGCCATGGGCTTATCCAGTTTACAGAGCAATTCAGATATTACTTTGGAACAGGGTTTTGCTACTATTCGGGATGAGCAGGGAATTTCACGGCTAGTGGTCCTTGAACTCAAAAATAGTCCTTACAATATTGATTACCAGGAAAAAACGGCGGTCTGGATTAAGCAGCTAGACCAGCAACTGCAACAGATGCAGGTTGAGCCGCATTGGACAGGTACGTTATTGTTTGCCCAATTCGGTACGACTTCGGCTGAAAAAGAAATCTCCACCATTGGTCTGGGTTCAACCTTGGGTATTTTCTTTTTAGTGCTGTTCGGTTTCCGCTCGATTCGCCCCATGCTGACTGAAATGATTGCCGTGGGAACCGGTTGTCTGGTGGCCTTTGCCATCACCCATTGGGTCTTTGGTGAAATTCACCTGATGACCTTGGTGTTTGGCGCCAGTCTGGTCGGGGTTTGCGTCGATTTCTCTTTTTACTTTATGGCGATGCAATCGCAGCATCGACAGATCAACGGTTTTGCGGTACTCAAACCGCTGTTACCGAGCCTGTTTATGGGCTTAATGACCACTCTGGTCGCGTATATTTTCTTGAGCTTTACCCCATTTCCGGGCTTTAAGCAGATTGCTGTTTTCTCGATGGTCGGTCTTGCTGCCGCATGGGTCACCAGTGTTTTATTGCTGCCACGATTACCGGCCTTAAATGCCGAACCTGCAATTCGAACCCTCAGTTTTATCGGTAAAGCACGCGCGGTCATCCAGAGCAAAAAAGCTCTGCGTTATGGCTTAATTGCAGTGCTTACTGTAGTCACCGGCAGCAGTTTAATGTTGCTGCAAAGCAATGATGACGTACACAATTTACAAAGTATGGATCAGAAGCTGAAGCAGGAAGATCAATACGTGCGTGAACGTTTTATGCAGCAACAAAGCAGCGAATATTTTGTGGTGCATGGCAACACCGCGGCAGAGCTTGAGCAAAATGAGCAGCAATTGCTGCAAAAACTGCAACTGTTACAAAGTAAAAAGGCCCTAGATACTTTCCAGGCTTTAGGACAATGGTCGCCATCACTCGCACAGCAACAGCATAATATTCAGTTATTGCAGGACATACCGGCCAGTGCCTTACAGGATTATGCCGTAGCGATGCAACTGAATCCGGCGCAGGTCTTGGCTTGGCAGAAGCAACTTTCCGAGCAGCCATTACTTAGTCCTGCTGAAATGAAAAAGCATCCCTTGGCATTTTTACAAATGAGTCCGACCGAGCGACTGGTGCTGCTGCAAAATGTGCATGATGTAAAGGCTTTAGAGCAACTGAATAGTCCGGAAGTGCAATTATTGCGTCCAGTCGATCAGATGTCTGAACTGTTTAAACAGCATCGTATCCAGGCACAGTGGTTGCTGGTATCTGCCTTAATCACCTTGGCGATCAGCTTGGGTCTGATTTATGGCATCAAGTCGATTTTACCTTTGGTATTGCCGGTAACGCTGGCCTTGATGACCACCTTTGCGATTCAGGCCTGGCTGGGTGTGGAAATTAATTTATTCAGCATTATGGGTACCTTTCTGATTATCGGGATTGGGGTGGACTATGCCATTTTCTACCGCCATGGACATGATCATCCGCAAGTGGTAGGCATGGCGCTATTCCTTTGTATGATGTCAACTTTATTGGGTTTCGGGTTATTATCCTTTAGCCAGACCTATGCCATTCATTGCTTTGGTTTGACCGTATTACTTGGGGTGATTTTTTCATTTATTTACGCAACCTTGTTTACATCTTCCGATGCCAAACATGTGGTGCTTCAACAATATCAGCCAAAGAGCTGAGAAACTATAAGGTACAGTGCAATGAGCACCATGCAACACACAGATGTATTGATTATCGGCGCGGGACCATCAGGCAGTTCGGCAGCAGCATTGCTGCGCCAGAAGGGCTATCAGGTGACCCTGATTGAAAAACAATATTTTCCACGCTTTTCAATTGGTGAATCATTGCTGCCACAATCGATGGTTTTTCTGGAAGAAGCTGGGCTGCTGGATACGGTACGTGAGCATGTGGGCGAGTTTGCATTTCAGTTTAAAAACGGTGCGGCATTCTTAAGAGGCAAGCAGCGCAGTTTTTATGACTTTACCCAAAAATTTAGCGATGGTCCGGGCACGACCTGGCAAGTACGCCGTGCCAACTTTGACCATTTACTGGCACAGCAGGCAGAAAAATTCGGTGCAGACATCCGTTTCGGTCATGAAGTGATTGATGTGGATGTTGCGTCAGAACATCCGGTACTCACCGTAAAAGATGAGCAGGAAAATGTATACCAGATTCAAGCGAAGTTTTTACTCGATGCCAGCGGTTTTGGCCGGATCTTGCCGAAGTTCTTAGACCTGGAAAGTCCATCCAACTTTCCGGTACGTCGTGCCGTGTTTACCCATATTGAAGATGGCATTCTGGATGATCCGGAATTTGACCGGGAAAAAATCCTGATTACGGTACATGCCAAAGATCATCGCGCTTGGTACTGGCTGATTCCATTTGCCGATGGCCGTTCATCTTTTGGTGTAGTGGCAGAGCAGGACTTCTTTGAGCACTATGGCTTTGATGGCAGTGCCGATTATGATGTCGAGGCCTTGTTTAAGCGTATTCTGGCGGATGATGAAAGTTTGTCGCAGGTATTACGCAATGCCAAATTTGACACGCCAGTACGCACCTTGGTGGGCTATTCTGCCAATGTGAAACATCTGGCTGAGCGTAACTATGCCTTGCTGGGCAATGCCGGTGAATTTCTTGATCCGGTATTTTCTTCAGGTGTGACTATTGCGCTGAAATCTTCCAGTCTGGCGATTCCATTGGTGGATCAAGTGCTGCAAGGACAAACGGTCAACTGGATGGAACAGTACGAAAAACCGCTGCGTGAAGGCATTCAGGTATTCCGTGCCTATGTGGAATCCTGGTATAGCGGTGAATTTCAGGATGTGGTGTTTTCCACCCAGCAAGATGAAAAGATTCGTCGGATGGTTTCATCCTTACTTGCCGGATATGCCTGGGATACCACCAATCCGATTCATAAAAATGCCAAAAAGCGTTTAAGTACCTTGGCGGAATATTGCCGTGATCCGCAGTTACAGCAAACACAAATGAATGGTGCTTAAGATGAAACTGAAATGGGCGGGAATGTTCATCAGTGCTGTGCTGCTGTGTAGTGGCTGTCAATCCATGCTGCCCAAAGCGCAGGGTTTAAGCACTACAACTTGGGTTGCACAGAATTATCAACGTCAGGATCAGTTAGAAATCCAGTGGAAAGAACAAAGTTTTAGCTTTTTGCTGTATCAGCAACAAGGCCAAAAACTGGAAATGCTGGCGTTGACCCTGACCGGGCAGCAATTGTTCAAGCTGAGTTTTGATGGTCAGAAAGTGCATGTCGAACAGCGTATTGAACAAATGAAGCTGTTGCCATTTGAATTTGTGGTGCGCGATATTTTATATGCCACTTATCCGAATTTTGCCCAGTTACAGCAGCAGAATGTCCGGATTGAAAATTCCGCTCAGACCCGAAAAGTATTGATCAACCAGCAGCATGTACTGAATATTCAGCAACAGGATGATGTGATTGAGCTGAATAATCTGCAGGTGCCGTATCAAATGGTGATTAGTCCTATTAATGATGGTTTAGCGAATACTGATGCGGACAGCACTGAATAAGAGGCATGATCATGGGTGATCAAATCAATACACAACATCCTGCAGTCGGGATTCAGTTCAGTGTGGGTTTATCCGCACTCGGCAATAGCGCTGAACAGATCAAACAGGCACTGACTAGCGAGCAAAATACCTTGAGCTTGGCGTCAGGATTTATTCCTGAAAAACAGGTCTGGGTAGGTGCTTATCAACACGCCTTAATCGACAACATTCCAGAGTTTTTACAGGATGTCGATTCGCGTAATTTACGTTTTGCCTTGACGGCTTTAAAGTCAATTGAAGCGGATGTGAAGGCCTATACCGCGCAGTTTGATCGCAAACGTCTGGCAATTATTTTAGGCACATCGACCTCAGGCATTGCCGATAATGAAAAACTGCTGAAACAATATTTTAACCATCAGACTGATGTAGACGTTCAGCATCACAAACAGGAAATGGGCAGTTTGACCAAAGGCTTGCAAATGTATCTAGGCTGGGAAGGGCCGGCTTATACCATTTCTACGGCCTGTTCTTCCAGCGCTAAAGCCATGGCGGCAGGACAGCGTTTGATTAATGCCGGTCTGGCGGATGCAGTATTGGTTGGTGGTGTAGATACCTTGTGTCAGCTGACCTTGAATGGATTTGATAGCCTGGAAAGTCTATCCAATAATCTGTGTCAGCCCTGTGGTGCACAGCGTGACGGGATTAATATTGGTGAAGCAGCGGGTCTGTTTTTATTGTCCAAAGAAACTGCACCGGTGATGCTGATGTCAGCCGGTGAATCGATGGATGCCTGGCATATTTCCGCACCGCATCCGGAAGGCAAAGGCGCTGCCGAAGCCATGCAAAAAGCCTTGAGTATGGCTGGGATTAGCGCAAACGATATTGGTTATCTGAATATGCACGGCACAGCGACCCCGCAAAATGATGCCATGGAAATTAAAGCGGTTCAGACGGTATTTCAGTCCTATGAGGTGCCGATCAGTAGCAGTAAACATAAGACCGGACATTGTCTAGGTGCGGCGGGAGCCATTGAAGCGGTAATTTGTCAGCAGGTATTAGCCGATCAATCCTGGCTGCCTTTGCATCACTCGGGCAGTATCGATCCGGAGCTGGATGAAGCCAACTATGTGCTGAATGCAGCACTGCAACAGCCCATCGAGTATGTCATGAGTAATTCTTTTGCCTTTGGCGGCAGCAATATTAGTTTGATTTTTGGAACAAAACTGAAATGATGGATGCTGTACAGTTTATCCCGCATCAAAAGCCCATGGTGTTTGTGGATCATCTGATTGAAGCCAATGAACATTTTGCGATTGCTGAACTGGTGATTCGCCCCGAGTTGATGTTTTGTGAAGCTGAAGGTTTACCGAGCTGGACCAGCATTGAACTGATGGCACAGACCATCAGCGCCTATGCAGGCCATAAAGGTCAAATGCTGGGCTTGCCGCCTAAAATCGGTTTTTTATTGGGCACGCGTAAAATGCAGTTGCCTGTGCCTTATTTTGCTTTAGGGGAAACCGTTAGGATTAAAGCAGAACAGGGTTATTTACATGAGGGGTTGGGGCAGTTTCAATGTGAAATTGAATACCGAGAACATCGTTTCAGTGCCATGTTGAGTGTATTTGAACCGCCAGAAATGAAAGAAGATATCAGGAAGTCAGAGTGAGTAGACGAATTTTAGTAACCGGCTCAAGCCGCGGAATCGGTAAAGCCATTGCCTTGCAACTGGCACAGTCGGGTTTTGATGTCACGGTGCATGCGCGTTCCAGACAACAAGAAGCAAAACAAGTCGTAGAAGAAATTCATGCCTTGGGACAATCCAGCCATGCACTGTTATTTGACGTGAATGACCGTGAAAAAGTCATGCAATTGCTTGAGCAGGATGTTGCAGAACATGGGGCGTTTTACGGGGTGGTGTTGAACGCCGGTTTAACCCGTGATGCAGCATTCCCGGCTTTAACCGACAGTGACTGGGATGAAGTGGTTTCGACTTCTCTGGGCGGTTTTTATAATGTTTTAAAACCTTTGGTGATGCCGATGATCCGTCTTAAAAAAGGCGGACGCATTGTGACCATGTCCTCTGTGTCAGGTGTAATGGGCAATCGTGGTCAGGTCAATTACAGTGCAGCAAAGGCGGGCTTGATTGGCGCGACCAAAGCTTTGGCACTGGAACTGGCGAAACGCAAGATTACCGTCAATTGCGTAGCACCCGGTTTGATTGAAACTGAAATGGTCACTGAAGAAGTCAAAGAACATGCCTTGAAGATGATTCCATTACAACGCATGGGGCAGGTCGATGAAGTGGCGAAAGTGGTTAAATTTTTATGCAGTGATGATGCCAGTTATATCACTCGTCAGGTGATCTCTGTGAATGGAGGCTTGATTTGATGAAACGTGTTGTGGTCACGGGCATGGCGGGAATCACGTCTTTAGGTGAAACCGCAGATCAGGTTTTTGCTCAATTTGAACAGGGTAAAAGCGGTATTCGCTATATGCCGGAATGGGAAGTTTATACTGACTTGCGCAGCAAATTGGGCGGTCCGGTAGAGTCTTACACCATCCCCAAACATTTTAACCGTAAAGTAACACGCGGCATGGGACGGGTGGCTTTAATGTCGACCGTATGTGCTGAAACAGCGCTGCAAGATGCCGGTCTGTTAAATGATCCAATCTTAAACAGTGGTCAAACCGGTGTAGCCTTTGGTTCATCTGCCGGTAGCGTGGATGCGATTGGCGAGTTTGGCAGCATGTTGATTGATAACAATATGAACAAACTCAATGCCACCACGTATATCCGCATGATGTCGCATACCAGTGCGGTCAACATGACCGTTTATTTTGGCTTGAAAGGCTTAACTCTGCCGACTTCAAGTGCCTGTACCTCGGGTTCAATGGCGATTGGTCAGGCTTATGAAGCGATTAAATATGGCAAGCAGACCGTGATGCTGGCAGGTGGTGCGGAAGAGTTGAGTGCCGCAGGTTCAGCGGTATTTGATGTGTTGCTGGCCACCAGCAGCCAAAATGAACATCCGGAAAAAACTCCACGTCCATTTGATGCCCAGCGTGATGGTCTGGTGGTGGGTGAAGGTGCAGGCTGTTTAATTTTAGAAGAATATGAACATGCCAAAGCCCGTGGGGCCAAAATTTATGCAGAAATCATCGGCTATGGCAGCAATACTGATGGTCAGCATGTCACCCGTCCAGATTCGGACATGATGGGACACTGTATGCAACTGGCTCTGTCAGATGCACAAATTGCGGCAGACCAGATTGGCTACGTCAATGCACATGGTACATCGACCGATCAGGGTGATATTGCAGAAACTCAGGCAACCGCAAGAATTTTGGGCAAAAAACCGATCAGCTCTTTAAAAAGCTATTTTGGGCACACGTTGGGTGCGTGTGGCGCAATTGAGGCCTGGCTGAGTATTGAAATGATGCAACGTAGCCAGTTTATTGCTACATTAAATTTAGAACAAATAGATACGGCATGTGGCGATCTGGATTACATCGTGAATGATTCTAGAAATATGCATGCTGACATCATCATGAGTAATAATTTTGCTTTTGGAGGAATCAATACCTCCCTTATTTTTAAACGGGTTTAACAACAACAAAAGGGTAAAAATCATGTTAATGAAAAAATTAACACTTACAGCTGCATTGTGTTTTGGTGGGGTCGCTTCAGCTCAGGCTGCAGATCAAATGCATGACTTCAATTTTCAGGAAGCTGTAAATCGTGCAGTTGCAGATGGAACACTGGATGGTTCAGTTAAGTTTTATCTGGCGGGAACCAGAGCGGGCGGTAAAGTGATTCAAAAGGGTCTGGTCACCAATAAAAAAACAAACGGTTTTGCCAAATCTGCTGAAACGTCATGTGATCATGTATTGCGTTCAGCTCTAATCCAGTTCCAGAATACGGCAAAAGCGCAGGGTGCCAATGCAGTCACCAATATCGTCAGTTACTTTAAATCCAATGAAACAAGAAGCACGACGACTTACCAGTGTGCCAAGGGTATGGCTGTTGCAGGGGTGGCTTTAAAAGGCGATCTTGCCAAGTTATAAGCTTTCTGCGCCTCTGATTTTAAATATTGAGTTGAAGCTATAATTTTTATATTTTTGAGTCAGATAAAAAAAGCCCATCATGTGATGGGCTTTTTTATAGAATTTAAACCAAACAAAAATTACTTAGGAATTTCCTGTTCTTCATCAAATTCAGGTTTTACTTGTACAATAAAGTCTTGACGGTTCAGGCCGCGCCATAAGGCAAATGCAGTACCAATATAAATTGAAGAATAAGTACCGACAAATACACCAATAAACATGGCAACAGAGAACCAGTGCAAACCTTCACCACCCAGGAACATCATCGCAACCACAACCAGCAATAAGGTCATGGAAGTATGAATGGTACGGCGTAAAGTTTCGGTCAAAGAAATATTGACCACTTCACGAGGGGTAGCACCGCGAATCTTACGGAAATTTTCACGGATACGGTCAGAAACCACGATGTTATCGTTTAGCGAGAAGCCTAACAGTGCCAGAATGGCAGCCAGTACGGTTAAGTCAAACGGCCATTGCATCATGGCAAAAACACCAATGGTTACAATGACATCGTGGAATAACGAAAGCACTGCGCCTACCGCCAGCTTGAATTCGAAACGAATAGTCACGTAAACCAGCATCAACAGCAAAGCCAAGGCTACGGCACCTGCCGAACGGACATAAAGTTCATTACCGACTTGTCCACCGACAGAATCCACTTTGTGGACTTCAGCAGGGTTGTTCGGTAATTGTGCCGCCTTGGTAATGGCGTTATTCAGATCTTCTACTTCAATGTCCTGCACAGGCATACGAACCAAAAGGTCTTTGTTGCTACCGAGGGTTTGCACCACAGCATCTTTAAAACCTGCCTGGCTCAAGGCCTGAATAACTTCAACCTGGTTGGCAGGTTGTTTATAGTTCAACTCGGCAGAGACACCGCCGGTAAAGTCCAAACCGAGGTTTAGACCTTTGGTGGCAATAAAAAAGATACTGGCCAGGGTTAAAAGAATAGAGATAATTGCCGCAGGTTTGGCAATTTTCATAAAGTCTATGATGCGCTCATCATCCGGGCGACCGTATTTCTTTTTCGGTTGAGTCATATCAGTCATCTTCGATCTCCTAAATGCTCAACTTTTTCAAGTTACGTTTTTTGCCATAAATAAGCTGTACGATCGCGCGTGTTACAGTAATGGCTGTAAACATCGAGCAGACAATACCAATCATCAAGGTGACTGCAAAGCCTTTAATCGGGCCGGTACCAATGGCAAACAGAATGAACGCAACCAGGAAAGTGGTTAAGTTCGAGTCAAAAATGGTGTTATAGGCCCGATCATAACCTGCGACAATGGCCTGTTTGGGCGATGCTCCCCATTTCATTTCTTCCCGTATTCGCTCACAGATCAGTACGTTGGCATCGACCGCCATACCAATGGTAATCACGATACCGGCAATACCCGGAAGGGTGAGGGATGCGCCAATCCATGACATGACTGTCAGGATCATCGCCAGGTTGGCAATCAGGGCAAAGTTGGCAATTAAACCGAATAGACGGAAGAATACCACCATCCAGATTGCGACCAGAATGAAACCGATTTGAGTTGATAACACGCCTTTGTCAATATTTTCCTGACCCAGGCTTGGACCCACGACACGTTCTTCAACGAAGTACATAGGCGCAGCCAAAGCACCGGCACGAAGCATCAAGGCAAGTTCAGCCGCTTCTTGAGGTGAATCCAGACCGGTAATACGGAACTGGGAACCTAATACTGCCTGAATGGTTGCTGCATTAATGATGACAGATTCTGCATAAGGCGTACGAACTTCAGTTTGCGCACCGGTTACAGGATCTGGAACATAACTGATTTTCTGCTTGTTCTCGATGAACAATACCGCCATGCGCTTACCAACCGCATTACGGGTTGCATCAGCCATCAGTTTGCCGCCAGCGCTGTCCAAAGTAATATTTACTTCAGCACCACCGGTATCCTGGCTAAAGCCACTCGATGCGTTTTGTACACGTTCACCGGTCAGAATACGGTTACGATTAAGCAGTAATTCACGACCACTATCCAGTGACTCATAAGCAAAAGCTTCTGTACCTGGCGGTAAGGCTTTTCCTGACGCCTTACCGGTATATGGATCGATATACTGGTCATTCAAATCGGAAACGATACGGAATTCCAGGTTCGCTGTACGACCTAATACACGTTTCGCTTCGGCAGTGTCTTGCACCCCTGGTAATTCAACCACAATACGGTTGCTACCTTGAGTTTGAACCAATGCTTCCGCTACACCTAACTCGTTAATACGGTTACGTAAAGTGGTTAAGTTCTGGTTGACTGCATAAGACTGAATTTCCTGCTTGCGTACATCGGTATAATTCAAACGCAGGGTTGAACCCGTTTCGGATGCAACAGCTTGCTGATTGAATTCATTACCATTACGGCGTAAGAAATCCATCACCGCGTCACGATCGCTGTTGTTGGCGAACTGTACGGTAATAGTATTGTTATTCAAAGACAGGCTGTTGAATTTCAGTTTGTTGTCACGCAGTTGACGACGCAAATCAGTCGCCGATGTTTCCATACGCTGACTGATTGCCTTGTCCATATCCACTTCCAGCAAGAAGTGAACACCACCACGTAAATCCAGACCCAGTTTCATGGGTTTGGCACCAATTTTCTGTAGCCATTCTGGAGTCGTTGGCGCAAGGTTTAATGCCACAACATAATTTTCGCCAAGTCCACGACGTAAAACTTCTTTAGCTTTTAACTGGGCTTCGGAAGAGTCTAAACGTAAAAGGGCAGCATTATTGCTAAAGCTGTTGTCATGGCTTGTAATTTTTTCACTTTGTAATAATTGCTCTGCTTTTTGCACGATGCTTTGATCAATTTGGGTACCAGCTTTGGCACCCGAAATTTGAACAGCAGGTTCATCGGGGTACAAACTAGGCAGGGCATATAATGTGCTAATCATTAAAACCACAATGATCAGCAGATATTTCCATGCTGGGTAACGCATCTGTTTTCTTCTTAAAATGAAAAAGTCGTGCAAGGGCACGACTAATTTTGATTAGAGATTATTTAATGTGCCTTCAGGAAGAACTGAAATCACACTTGCGCGCTGAATTTTTACTTCTACGCCACGGCTTAATTCAACCACTGCAAAATCACCTTCAATTTTAGTGATTTTACCCATTAAGCCACCCGCAAAAACAACTTCGCTACCTACACCCAGGCTTTCAACCAGAGTACGGTGTTCTTTTGCGCGTTTTGCTTGAGGGCGCCAGATCAGGAAATAGAAAATTGCGACAAAAACCGCAATCATCAAAAGGTTAGTCACCAAACTTGGTTGTTGTGCAGCTTCACCTGCTGCGTGAGCAGTAGAAATAAAAAGGCTCATTTCAATTTCCTAAACTAAAAAAATGTATTATCAACTACATGATAAATAAACTGACTTGCTCTGCAATTTACCTTGTCTTTTTCCTCAGCGCAAATGCTGATGGATTAATCTTCAGGACAAGGCGGCACTTCTAGACCACGACGCGCATAAAAATCCTGTACATATTCATCAAAAGTACCATTATCCAACGCATCACGAATGTCTTGTGTAAACCTTTGGTAATAACGCAGGTTATGAATAGTCCCCAGCATAGAACCGAGCATTTCACCGCATTTTTCCAGGTGGAATAAATAGGCGCGAGTGAAATTCTGGCAAGTGTAACAATCACAATCCGGGTCAAGCGGACGTTGGTCATGACGATATTTGGCATTACGGATACGTACCAAACCGTCTGTCACAAAATAATGACCGTTACGTGCATTACGCGTTGGCATCACGCAGTCAAACATGTCTACACCACGGCGGATACCTTCGACGATATCTTCTGGCTTGCCGACACCCATCAGGTAACGCGGTTTGTCTTCCGGCATTTTCGGTGGAAGATGATCCAGAATCTTGATCATTTCTTCTTTCGGTTCACCAACAGACAGACCACCAATGGCAAAGCCATCAAAGTCAATTTCTTTCAAGCCTGCCAGTGACTCATCACGCAGGTCTTCATACATACCGCCCTGAATGATCCCGAACAGGGCATTTTTATTTTTTAACACATCATGATGATGGGTTTTACAACGTTTAGCCCAACGTAGTGACAGCTGCAAAGATTTTTGTGCTTCTTCACGCGTAGCAGGATAAGGTGTGCATTCATCAAAAATCATCACGATGTCTGAATTCAGGGTATGTTGAATATCCATTGAAATTTCAGGTGATAAGAAGACCTTAGAACCATCAATAGGAGAGCGGAAGGTTACACCTTCTTCTTTAATTTTGCGCATGGCACCAAGACTGAAAACCTGGAAGCCGCCTGAATCGGTCAGAATCGGTTTATTCCATTTCATAAACTCGTGCAAGCCGCCGTGTTCACGAATCACGTCCAGACCTGGACGCAAATAAAGATGGAAAGTATTACCCAAAATAATTTGAGCTTTAATATCTTCAACATCACGTGGGAGCATGCCTTTGACTGTACCGTAGGTACCGACAGGCATGAACACAGGGGTTTCCACCACGCCGTGTTCAAGCGTTAAACGACCACGACGGGCACGACCCGACTGACCTAATTTCTCAAACTTCATAAAATATCCTGAACAAGAGCAAAGCACTGCGTGCAGTGCAAGAGCGAAAAAACAGTTCGCCGCTAAAAGTTCGCTATTTTCCTTGATTACGCACATAAACGCCAGTGTTGTCGAATTTTAACTCGATTCTTTTTTGCTGAAGAAAATAAGCTGAAAGAGTGGCTCTGCTTGCCCTGCGGATGGGCATACAGAAAAGATGGTTTTCTGCATGCCGATATTTTGATTTATTCTAATATTAACAATTTAAAAATTCGGTCGGTAGTCAAAATTCTGCGTAGCTGCCAGATCGCGGAAGGGACGAATGGCTTTTTTACCCAGTGACATGGTGTTGACGATGTTATTGGGAAAAATCTGAATATTGTTATTAAACAGTTCGACATTACGGTTAAAAATGGTAATGGCTGCCCCGACATTTTCATTCTGCTCTTCAATTTCATTCATCATTTTTAGATAAATTTCATTGGCTTTCAACTCGGGATAGTTCTCTACCACCACATTGAGACTACGCATCACTTCCTTATTGAGGCTTTCGATACGTTGTAACTGGGCAACATCGGCATTGTTTACATTGAGATTTAAAATATTCTGACGCAGTTCAGTGACTTTTTCCAAAGTACCTTGTTCAAAATTGGAATATTGTTCCACCAAAGGTTGCAGGCCATCCAGAATTTTAATTTTCTGACGTTCATAGCTTGCCACATCTGACCAGGCACGAATAGAGGCATTATGATGACGCACAATATTATTGCGAATCATGATACAGGCCACGATCACGGCAATAATCAACAATAAAAAAATCAATAGCCCCATTTATTTGTCCCCAAAACATTTATTATTACTATTTTAAAAATTGTGTTAAATCACGCTGTAAGCTTTCTAAATAAGGTAATTTAAAAGTACGTAAGTGTCCACGTAATGCGGAAATATCTTGAATGTTTTTTGCCCGTGTTGAAATGTGAAATAAATCGGCAGGCCCTAAAAAACATAAGATATGACTGTCGGGATGGAAGATTAAATCGCCCTGACGTTGGGCAAAAAACTCATCCAGTCGCAGCACAAATGCAGGGGTGAGCTGTTTCGCCATCTGCATTTCATCGCTGCCAAAAATATTGAGTTTTTGATTGATTTGTATATCACTGGTATGCCAAGGGAAACTGTAAGGATAATAAAAGTCCTTGTTAGCTGTAGTGACAGCTAACCCTTGTACTTCGATATCAAAAACAAAGACACCCCATAAATCTTTATGTACTTCGCTGACCTGTACTTCATTGCCGTCTTTATTACGGATACGGATTTCATTGACATAATGATATTGAAACACCATGACCTGATGCTGTTTGCCTTCATCATCCGTCCATTGGGTGCTGGCGTAATAGGGAAAGTCATTGGAAATACTGCCCTGATTAAAAACCGGGAACAGGCGTTTTAAATGAGCAATAAATAAAACCGGTTGCATGGGAACAGAAAGATGTTGCGGCTGCTGCTGGAAGGCGAGATTGTATTTTTTGGCAATGGTTTGCTGTTCCAGATATTCAATGACTTCATCCACGGGCTTGCTTTCTTCGTAGCTAATATAGGCCCAGAAAATCATAAAAAAACCGCTGATCAAGCTGATCTGAATCCAGATATTGCCTGGATTGATAAAAATCAGCAGGATAAAAAAAAGTCCTGCTGCTGCCAGAAGCAACGGGAGGACATTTTCAAACTTGAGCACGATCGGGGCATTCCAAGGGTGCAGGCCATCTAAAATATCCTGATGCGTTTGCGCCTTGCGGCCAATGTCCCAAAGCCGCGCAACATTATTAAAGACCCGTTCATTTTTTTTACGTCGAATATGAATCGAATGTTTAACAGTATCGAGCGGCATGGCGTGCTTCTTTTTATCGGCAAATATTAAGGTGTGATTTTATCAATCAACATGGCATCGCCATAACTGAAGAAACGGTACTTGGCTTCTACAGCATGATGATAGGCATTTAAAATATTATCACGATTCGACAGGGCCGAAACCAGCATCAATAAAGTTGATTCAGGAAGATGGAAGTTGGTAATCAGACGATCGACCACTTTAAACTCGTAACCTGGGTAAATAAAGATTTGGGTATCGCCCGTCCAGCCTTTTAGTTCACCGCCATTGGCCTGTGCAGCGCTTTCAGTGGCACGGGTTGCCGTGGTACCGACAGCAATCACTTTCTTGCCACGCGCTTTGGTTTCGCGGATTAGCGCCATAGATTCATCTGAAACATCACACCATTCACTGTGCATAATATGATTTTCAATATCGGTGGTACGAACCGGCAGGAAGGTACCCGCACCGACATGCAAAGTTACAAAGGTTTTCTGGATGCCTTTTTCTTCCAGCTTTTTCAACAAAGCTTCGTCAAAATGCAGGCTGGCAGTCGGGGCAGCAACACTGGCGATTTTAGTTGGATCATTAAAGACAGTTTGATAACGCTCGGTATCAATCGATTCAGCTTCACGGTTGAAGTAAGGCGGAATTGGCAATGCACCGTATAAATCTAGAACATTTAAAATCGGCTGAGAAAACTCGACAATGAACAGGTTCTCATGACGGCCTTTAACAGTGACTTTAACTTCATCTGGACCAATAAACAGTTCTGCACCTTCTTTAGGCGAGTTGCTGGCTTTAATGTGGCAATGCGCAATGAACTTGTCCATCATGCGTTCCACTAAAACCTCAACAGCGCCGCCAGTGGCACGTTTACCTTTCAGGCGCGCTTTCATGACCTTGGTGTCATTTAAAACCAGCAAATCGCCCGGTTCGAGTAAATCGAGAATATCAGTGAAGTGATGGTCATGATATTGGCCTTGAGCATCTAGATGCAAAAGACGTGAAGCACTACGGGTTTCAAGCGGGTAACGGGCAATCAGCTCGTCAGGGAGATCAAAATTAAAGTCGGAAAGTTGCATCTTCAATGTATAGAAATAAGAAAAACCTGTGCATTATAGGCCTGAAATGGACAAAACAGATGATATGTGATGCTTTTTAAGACAAAGTTTTTGATTTTGCTTTAAAAGTGAGCGATTGACTAAATTAGCTAATTGACAATTTCACGTTTGATAGTAATATAGCCACCACAAGCTGATTAGCTTGCAACACCTTTCCCGAGGTGGTGAAATTGGTAGACGCGGCGGACTCAAAATCCGCTGTCAGAGATGACGTGTCGGTTCGAGTCCGACCCTCGGGACCAAAATTCTAAAGAACCCCAAGCATATTAAGTCTTGGGGTTTTTTATTGCCTGATGAAAAGTGGGTAGTTGCATTTAAAGCATGGATAGATTTTATGTTATTCTTTTTAAAATATTTTTTATTTTTATGAAAATGATAACGATTGATTTATTAATTAAAATTTTGCCAGTATTTCTAGCTGTTGTGCCTTTTTTAGTCTGGCTTGATAAATCTAAGCGTTTTATGCATCGGCGGAAATTTTATTTGAATCGCTTGGAAGCTGTTAAGCAATACTTGGATAATTATTATAATTCGGACAAAATAAATTGGAGAATGATTGCGCTGCACAAGCATTGGTGTGTTCTGAGAAAATTGGACATTTAGAAGTGGATTATGTAATTAAAGAATTTCCGCAACGTTTTTTTATAATTATTAAAAAATTAATTACTGCACGTCATTTTATAAAAGCATTGATTGAAAATGATAAAATAATTCTTGTGGCGCACTCCTCTAAAGAAAATTATAAAAAGAAAAGAATGATTTTGGTTGGGATGTATTTGTCTTCAATTATTATTATCCCTCTAAATAATATTTTGGTCTTTCTGATCAAAAAAATAGGCTGGTTTCCTTTATTTGATGTGTCGGAATGGGTGGTGGTAGCAGGAGGGTTCTGTACTCTTGTTATTGGTACTATTATTGCCATTATTTCTGGTCTTCTATTTCGTACGATTGATGCGGCTATAGAAATTTATGATGATTTAAAAGTGGAGTGTATTCCTAAAAAGCAAGAAAGCTAAATTTGGTCTGAATTCTAGTTCATAGTCTTGAATGAAAATTAGAGTGTTATAAAAAGACACATAAAAAAACCGGCGCCTAAACGCCGGTTTTTTCTACATCACTGACACCGTCAGTTTTGTATCAACTTAGATTGAAGCAAGAGCAGCATTCAAAGTAGCGCTTGGACGCATTACCGCATTTACTTTCTCTTGATCAAGAGCGTAATAGCCGCCGATGTCTACTGACTTACCTTGCACTTCTGCAAGTTCAGCAACAATTTTCTCTTCATTGTCAGCAAGTGCTTTCGCAAGAGGAGCAAACTTCGCTTTAAGCTCAGCATCTTCGTCTTGTGCAGCAAGCGCTTCAGCCCAGAATTTAGCCAGGTAGAAGTGGCTGCCACGGTTATCCAGCTCACCAGTACGACGAGAAGGTGACTTGTCGTTGTCTAGCAATTTGCCAGTTGCCTGATCTAGAGTTCGAGCAAGAAGTTTCGCACGAGCATTGTTTTCTTTAATGCCCATTTCTTCTAGAGAAACAGCTAGAGCAAGGAATTCACCCAAAGAGTCCCAACGCAAGTGGTTTTCTTCTACCAATTGCTGTACGTGTTTAGGTGCTGAACCGCCTGCACCAGTTTCGTACATGCCGCCGCCAGCCATCAACGGCACGATAGACAGCATTTTCGCAGAAGTACCCAGTTCCATAATCGGGAACAAGTCAGTCAGGTAGTCACGCAAGATGTTACCAGTTACTGAAATGGTATCCAGGCCACGAGCAACACGTTCAAGCGTATAACGCATTGCACGTACTTGTGACATGATTTGGATATCCAAACCAGTTGTGTCGTGATCTTTCAGGTATTTTTCAACTTTCTTGATCAGTTCGTTTTCGTGTGGACGGTACGGGTCAAGCCAGAAGATCGCAGGCATGCCTGAGTTACGTGCACGAGTCACAGCAAGTTTCACCCAGTCACGGATTGGAGCATCTTTCACCTGACACATACGCCAGATATCGCCTTCTTCCACATTTTGAGACATCAACACTTCACCAGTTTCTAGGTCAGTTATGTTCGCAACACCTGCTTCAGGAATTTCGAAAGTCTTGTCGTGTGAACCGTATTCTTCTGCTTTTTGTGCCATCAAACCAACGTTAGGTACAGTACCCATTGTACGTGGATCGAAGTTACCATTCCATTTACAGAAGTTGATCATTTCCTGGTAAATACGCGCAAAAGTAGATTCAGGCATTACAGCTTTACAGTCGTAAGGTTTGCCGTCAGCACCCCACATTTTACCGCCACCACGGATCATTGCAGGCATAGAAGCATCTACAATCACGTCGTTAGGAGAATGGAAGTTAGTGATGCCTTTAGCTGAATCAACCATCGCAAGTGCTGGACGGTGTTCTTGACAAGCATGTAGATCTTCGATGATTTCTTCACGCAACGAAGTTGGTAAAGTTTCGATTTTCTCGTAAAGACCCGCCATACCGTTGTTGATGTTAATACCCAATTCATCAAACAGTTTGCCATGTTTCTCAAACGCTTCTTTGTAGTAAATGCGTACACAGTGACCGAATACGATCGGATGTGACACCTTCATCATGGTCGCTTTAACGTGTAGAGAGAACAGGATGCCTGCTTCTTTACAATCATCTAATTCTTTTTCATAGAAGTCGCAAAGCGCTTTTTTGCTCATGAACATTGAGTCAATGATTTCGCCTTCAAGAAGCGCAACTTTTGGCTTAAGAACAATGGTTTCACCAGACTTAGTGATCAATTCCATTTTCACGTTACGCGCGCGGTCTAAAGTCATAGACTTTTCACCATGGTAGAAGTCACCTTCGTCCATATGAGAAACGTGAGTTTGTGACCACTGTTTCCACTCGCTCATAGAATGCGGGTGTTTTTTCGCGTAGTTTTTCACTGCGGCAGGTGCACGACGGTCAGAGTTACCTTCACGCAATACCGGGTTTACAGCAGAACCTAAACATTTGCTGTAACGTGCTTTAATAGCTTTTTCTTCCTCAGTTACCGGGTTTTCCGGGTAGTCAGGAAGCGCATAGCCTTTCGATTGAAGTTCCTTGATACACGCTGTCAACTGGCCGACTGAAGCACTAATATTTGGGAGTTTGATGATATTAGTGTCAGGATCTTGTGTGAGACGGCCAAGCTCTGCTAGGTTATTTGGTACCTTTTGCTCGTCGCTTAGGAATTCGCTAAATTCTGCAAGCACACGTACGGCCACAGAGATGTCTTTTTTAACAATCTCAACACCAGCCGGCTTGGTAAAGGTCTCAATGATCGGCAGCAGGGAGTAGGTCGCCAACAATGGCGCCTCGTCGGTCAATGTGTAAATGATTTTTGACTTTCCACCAGCCATATGTAGCCCCTTGCTTTGGATTGAGTTTTCAGGCACCGAGCTTGTGGCTCAGTCCCGCGAACCGGTTTGCTTAAATAAAACATTAAAAAGTATCGGTGCTTATTTGCACCTCAGCCAAACAGCAAGATCTTGCATACTGATCTTTGGCTGAAAATTTGTATACATCAGTGTTGTTCACCAATACCGATATTCTACGTGAAATTTAGTTTTATTTCGAATCTAGACGTGGTAGTCAGTCTGTTAGAACGCTCAAACACTCATCTAATTGACCAACAGGGGATTTTGGGTGTTAATGTAATATATTTTATATTTATCAATTATTTGTATATTTTTTAATAAAAATATTGATTAAAATTTAAACATATTATTTTTCTGATTTGTAAACTAATTACTTACAACATGTTGGGTATCATGGAAATAAATCATTCATAACAGAATAACCTATAAATTAATTTTATATATGCTCAGAAAAATCGTTCTTGAGAAATAGATGTTTCTCATTATTCGGATACAATTTTATCTATAGTTCTGTATACCGCTATACACCTCAGTTGAAGTCGGAAATGACTGATTTTTTAGAACGCTTTAAATTAAATAGTATTAAATTAAGGTGATCATTGAGACAAATCAGGTTATTATTCACATTAATTATTTGGTTAAATTTTGAACATTTTAATCGGATGATAAAATAATTTAGGCTAAATATGACTTAGAATGTCACATTCTATCTATTTATGTCTTTATTGATTGTGTTCATAGTGAAATTTTGTTAATAAGGTAAAAGGTAATAATTATTTTTTACAACAATAATAGTGATTGGATGAATCAAATATGAAAATGCAGTTGCTTGAAATAGGCTCAGAAACTGAGCAGCTTAGTGCATGTAAGCTTTCACTATTATTGGGTGTGTTTACCCCGACTAATCAGGTTGAACGTTTTTTAAAATTTGCCCGTAAAATGCTTGGAGCAGATCAGGCGGTATTGACTTTTCATAATGAGCCTTATATCTGGTATTCCTCAAGACAGGGTTTTAAGGCATTTTGCTCGCCAGGTGAAACCTGTTTAAGTCCTTATTTTGAAGGCCAGACCTTTATTGATCATCAACATGCACAATATGCAAATCTGGTACAGCATATTGGTGAGTTCGGCGTAGATGCAAACCGTTATCTGGCTTTCGATCTGCGGATGAGTGATGGCGTGTCCATTGGCCAAGCGCTATTTTTTGATTTAAAACAGGAAAGTTTTGCGTCTGAAGATATTGCAGCCGTAAATGATTTTACCACCAGTCTTATCCATGTGATTGAATTGAAAGCCGATCATGCCGAACTTAAAGATATGTACGAGCAGCAAGCGGCACTCAACTTCAGCAAGACCAAGTTTTTCCAGATTATTGCCCACGACTTGAGAGCACCTTTTCATGGTTTGCTGGGTTTTTCCGAGGTGTTGGCGCAAGAACGTGAAACACTGGATGAATCGAGCGTACAGAGTATTGCTGAATATTTGTATGATACGGCACAATCCACCTATAACCTGCTGGAAAGTCTGCTGAATTGGGCAATGGCTGAAGGTGGACGTTTTATTTATCATCCGATTAATTTTGAGTTAAAACAGTCGACTAAAATTGTCTGCGATGTACTTAACAGTCTGGCTTTAAAGAAAAATATCCAGTTAATTGACCAGATTGAAGACGACATGAAAGTTTATGCCGATATCAACATGATTACTTCGGTGATTCAGAACCTGGTATCAAATGCCCTGAAATTCACGCCAATCGATGGTACGGGTAAAGTCATTATTGCTGCGAACAGATTGGATACGCACGTGCATATTTCTGTCCGTGATACGGGACTGGGCATGAATCAGGCTCAAATAGAGCAACTGTTCCAGCAATCTGTAACTGCTAGTATCAAGGGTACTGCAGGGGAGAAAGGGACTGGACTGGGACTGGTGTTGTGTAAACGCTTTATCGATCTGAACCATGGCGAAATTTTCGTAGAATCTCAGGAAGGTGAAGGAACGATTTTCCATGTGACCTTGCCGGCAGCCACCAATGCCCATCAAGCCTTAATTCCGGAACAGATCATCAAGAATGAAAAAGTGAAAGTATAGAAAAATAAATTTTCTTTTCCACTCTCTCTTGTCAGCTGCTATAACTAGGAAAAAATCAGGCTGAAGGTTTTAAGATGAATGCGGAACAATTGCAGAACACATTGCGAGCGAGCCAATACGCAGAACAGGTATTGGGGAAACACGGCGCTTTATTAGAACAGGATTATGCAATTGATCAATTTCTTCTTCCTTTAAGCACGCTTCAAATCCAGAACTTTGTTCATGACACGCTAGAGCAGATTGCAGATGAAAACACATGGATGCGTGCCATCCGTGTGCTTCGCGCGCGTCTGATGTTTCGCTGGATCTGGCAGGATGCCAATCGGCTGACCGATGTAGTTACGCTGACACGTGAGCTTTCCGATTTTGCCGATGCAGCCATTTGCGCGGCTAAAGATTTTGCCCAGGTACCTTTGGTGGCCAAGCATGGTGAGCCAATAGGATACGGTGGTGCCGTGCAGGATTTAATTGTTGTGGCTATGGGTAAACTCGGGGCACAAGAGCTGAATCTTTCCAGTGATATTGATTTGATCTTTGCCTTTGATGAACAGGGCGAAACAAACGGCCGTAAATGTCTGGATGTACAGCAGTTTTGTATTCTGTGGGGACAGAAACTGATTTATCTGCTGGATCATATTACCGCAGATGGTTTTGTATTCCGAGTTGATATGCGTCTGCGTCCCTGGGGTGATGGTTCAGCTCTTGCGATTAGTCATGCCGCATTAGAAAAATATTTAAGCCAGCATGGACGTGAGTGGGAGCGCTATGCCTGGATTAAAGCTCGTATTGTCACCGGTGGAAAAGAAGGTGATGAGTTACTGGAGATGACCCGTCCCTTTGTGTTTCGCAAATATGTCGATTACACCGCCTTTGAAGCCATGCGCGAAATGAAGGCGATGATCGAGCGTGAAGTACAACGCCGAAATATTGAAGATGATATCAAGCTGGGTGCAGGCGGAATTCGTGAAGTCGAATTCATCGTTCAAGTCTTTCAATTGATTTATGGTGGCTCAAAACTGGAGTTGCAGGATCGCCAGTGTCTGGTCAGCCTGCATCATTTGGGAGAAGTAGGGCTACTTGAGCAAAATGCCGTGCTTGAACTGGAGGATGCTTACCTGTTCCTGCGCCGTATCGAGCATGCCATTCAGGCTTTACATGACCAGCAAACCCAGTCCTTACCAACTGAGCCTGATTTAAGAAATCGTATTATTGAAACTTTGGGTTTTGAATCCTGGGATGCCTTCCTTGAGGTACTGAATCAAAAACGCGGCAAAGTTATTTATCAGTTTGAGCATTTAATTAAAGAAAAAGAGCCTGATCCGCTGGTGGAAAGTTTTACTCAGCTTGAAAAACAGCTGAATGAAGTACTGGATGAAGATGCCAAAAATCTGGTACATGAGTTTTGGTATGGCCATGCTTTAAAAAAATTACCGGCGAAAGCGGTACAACGTCTGAAAGCTTTTTGGCCGCACCTGATTGAAGCGATTTTACAGTCCGATAAACCGCAAGTCGCATTGCTGCGCTTAATGCCGTTGGTGGAATCGGTGATGCGTCGTACCGTGTATCTGGTGATGCTGATTGAAAGCAAAGGCGCACTGCAGCGTCTGGTGAAGATGGCAACTGTCAGCCCGTGGATTTGTGAGGAACTAACCCATTATCCAGTATTGCTGGATGAATTTTTATCAATGGATTTTGAATTGCCAAAACGCAAGGATCTGGAAGATTCACTGCGTCAGCAATTGTTACGCATCGAGATTGATCAGATTGAAGATCAGATGCGGGTTCTGCGCCTATTCAAGAAATCCAATGTATTGGCTGTGGCCGCCAGTGATGTACTGGCAGAAAGTCCGCTGATGAAAGTATCTGATGCATTAACCGATATTGCAGAAGTTTCAGTAAATGCCACGCTGCATTTGGCTTATCAGATGGTGGCGAAAAAACATGGTTTCCCATTGGATGCCGAAGGCCAGCGCTGCGCCCTGGATCATACTGCTTTTACCGTGATTGGTTATGGGAAAGTTGGCGGAATTGAACTGGGTTATGGTTCCGATCTGGATCTGGTGTTTATTCACTATATGAGTGAACAGGGCGATACAGATGGCATTAAACCGATTAGCGGTTTCGAGTTTGCCATGCGTGTGGCACAGAAATTCATGTCATTGATGACCACCCAAACTTTAGATGGGCGGGTCTATGAAATTGATACCCGTTTACGTCCATCCGGTGAAGCCGGTTTACTGGTGACAAGCCTGAAAGCCTTTGAACAATATCAATTAAAAAGTGCCTGGGTATGGGAACATCAGGCGCTGGTTCGGGCCAGATCGATTGCCGGTGAAGCTTCACTGCGAGAAAAATTTGAAGATTTACGCTGTCGTATTTTGACTCAACCGCGGGATGAGGCGAATGTTCGTGCAGAAGTGCTAAAAATGCGTCAGAAGATGAAAGAACATCTGGGTTCCTCCAAAGAGCAGCAAAAAGATGGGATTTTTCATTTAAAACAGGATGCAGGAGGTATCGTTGATATCGAATTTATGGCACAGTATGCGGTATTAGCATGGAGTGGGTCGAATCCTGATCTCGCCCATTACTCCGACAACGTACGAATCCTTGAGGATGCCGCAAAAACGGATCGCTTATCCAGCGCCGATGCGACAGCATTGATTCAAGCTTATCTCAGTGAACGAGCCGAGAGCCACCGTTTAGCCCTTGCAAATCAATCCATGCAAGTTGCAGCTGACGACTGGCACGATACCCGAGAGGTCGTTTGCAAGTTATGGCAAAGATTAATTGATCCAACTGCAACTTTTGCGTTGGATAGAAATGACTGTGTATAAAAATTTGGAGTGTGTGCCATGAACTTGGCTGATCGTGATGGTTTTATTTGGCAAGATGGACAAATGGTTGACTGGCGTGAGGCGAAAATCCACGTCCTAACTCATACATTACACTACAGTATGGGTGTCTTTGAGGGTGTCCGTGCTTATGAAACACCAAATGGTACCGCGATTTTCCGTCTCCAAGATCATACAAAACGTTTGCTTAACTCTGCAAAAATTTATCAAATGAAAGTTCCATTTGATCAGGCAGCACTTGAGCAGGCTCAAATTGATGTAGTACGTGAAAATAAATTAGCTTCATGCTATTTGCGTCCAATTATCTTTATCGGTTCAGAAAAACTCGGTATTGCTGCAACCAATAATACGATTCATGCGACTGTAGCGGCATGGGGCTGGGGTGCTTACCTGGGTGAAGAAGCCATGGCGAAAGGTATTCGCGTGAAAACTTCATCATTTACCCATCACCATCCAAACGTGACCATGTGTAAAGCAAAAGCGTCTGGTAACTATACCTTGTCGATTCTTGCGCATCAGGAAGTGGCACATTCGGGTTATGACGAAGCGATGTTGATGGACCCGCAAGGTTATGTATGCCAAGGTTCTGGCGAAAACGTATTCTTGGTGAAAGATGGCGTATTGCATACCCCTGATATCGCTGGCGGTGCTTTAGATGGTATTACCCGTCAAACCATCATTACCATTGCTAAAGACTTGGGTTATGAAGTGGTCGAACGTCGCATCACCCGTGACGAATTCTATATTGGTGATGAAGCATTCTTCACGGGTACTGCTGCTGAAGTGACGCCAATTCGCGAATATGATGACCGTATCATTGGTGAAGGCTGTCGTGGTCCAATTACGACACAAATCCAGAAAGCGTTCTTTGATGCAGTTCAGGGTAAAGATCCTAAATATGCACACTGGTTAACTTACGTAAAATAAGTTGATCGGTTAAGATGAGAAGGCGGAACGAAAGTTTCGCCTTTTTTGTATTTAATAGATATTGTACAGGTGCTGAATGACATTTGAGTCGGCTATGCGTAGATTTAAACTACGCATGAAAAAAAGAATGTATAAACTTGATAAAAAGCGCTGGCTTTCTGAAAATCAGTCAGATTTGCAATATTTTGAAGAAAAATTACTGTATTCCATGCCAGAAACTTTACAGTTGGTTGCGCAAGGAAAATCACTAGCACGTTTTGGCGATGGCGAAATCACTTTAATGGATGGCGATGATATTGATTTCCAGAAATGTCATCCTGAACTCGCATTGGAACTTGAAAATATTTTAAAAAACCAAGATGAAAAATTGTTAGTCTGTTTGCCGACCATATTGAAAGCTTGTAATGATGATGAAGTCAATTGGTGGCTAAAATTTTGGTATGTACGTTGGAAAGACTTAAAACAAAAACTGAGCTTTGAACATTCATACGGACATTCTATGGTGACACGTCCAGATTTTTTCATCATGTATCCCGAACAGGCAGTGCCGGCATGGAAATCAATTTGGCAGAATCGTAAAACTGTTTTAATTACAGGTGAGGGTTCTAAACTAAATTTAGAGCATACGCTGTTTGATAATGTTTCAGCCCGTCAAATAATTTATTCAAAAGCGACGAATGCGTTTGCTGATGCAGAGCGGATTATTGCGGAGGTGCAAAATACTGCTAAGCAAAGCTGTTTGATTTTGATTGCTTTAGGTCCTACTGGAACGGTTTTAGCCAAACGTTTTTCCGACCTGGGCTATCAAGCATTAGATATTGGTCACATCACTAGTTCATACGATACGGTTTTTCAGCAGAAAGCAGGCTAATTGGCAGTCCATTCAAGCAGCATCTATGAGGATTTTTCTCTATGCATATTGTCTACGTCAGTGATGGTAAAGCAGGACACCGTTCGCAAGCAGTCGGTTTATATAAAGCCATGCAACGCATAAGCAATATCGAAGTGACCTTTCAGGAAATCTCCATTCAGCAATTGCCAATTTTCACGCTGTTAAAAGGCATGTTGAGTCATCAATTGGCACTGTTTGAAAAAAAGCCGGATTATATTTTTGGCGTGGGCAGTCATACCCAATCACAGGTCTTGCTGCTGGGGAAAGTATATCCACAGGCGAAAACGGTTATTTTAATGAAGCCGAATTTTCCGTTTACCTGGTTTGACCATACCATCATTCCTGAACATGATGGCGTACCTGAATCTAGACATGTGATTACCACTCAAGGGGCTTTAAACCCGATTGTCAATGAACAGCGCCATCAAGCCAATCGGATTTTGGTTGCTTTAGGTGGCTCATCCAAACGTCATCAGTGGAATGAAAAGAAGGTGTTAGAGGTGATTCAGAATATTGTGCAGCACCATCCACAAGCTGAAATTATTTTAACCACTTCACGTCGTACTCCCAAAGAATTTCTTGGACATTTATCAGCTCAGCCTTATGTCAGTCAGCTACAGATTTTCCCGGTGGAAGATACGCCGCAAGGCTGGATCTTTGAGCAGATGCAACAAGCCGAAGCAGTTTGGGTCACGGAAGACAGTGTTTCCATGATTTTCGAGGCTTTAACAGCCGGTTGTAAGGTAGGGATAATTGCGATAGACCGTTTGAAATCTGATAGAATTACCACATTGTTGGATCAGCTTTTATCGACATCGTCAGATAAACCACATCACAATCTATTGAATTTAAAACTGAATGAAGCAACCCGAGTTGCTGATATATTATTGAAAAAATAGAGTTGTTTCTTCATGAAAATTTTACATATTGCGAATTTTGGCTTTAATAAACAAGGCGCGCATTTTTACTGTACAGACCGCAAAATTTCAGCGGGATTAATTGAAAATGGTCATTTTGTTTATGATTTCAGTTTTCGCGATATGGCGCGTATGGGAACAGTGTTCAAAACCAAAAAACTCGGTGCGAACTGGGCCAATAAAGAAATTCTAAAAATTGTGGATAATATTGAGCCGGACTTGGTTTTGGTGGGACATAGTGACTTGATGAGTCCAAATGTGCTCAAAGAAATCAAGCAGCGTTATCCTCAAACCAAAATAGCTTTCTGGTACGTTGACCCCCTGTATCTGGAACAGAAACTCGGTTTTGTACGTGAATTTTCACCCTATCTGGATGCCATTTTCTGTACCACGGGTGGTGAATATCTGAAAAAACTCAAGCAGCCGCATTTAAAAGTGGCTTATATGCCCAATGTGGGACATCGTAATGTAGAACAATTAAAACAGTTTGAATCAAGTAATATTGATAAGGAATTTATTTTCTGTGGCGTGGTGTATAAAGAGCCGGAACGTGAAAAATTCCTTAAAGATTTGGCTGACACTTTAAAGAATAATCATATTCAATATCAGTATTATGGCTGTTTTGAACAGCCGGGCGTGTATGGGAAAGGCTATTATAAAGTATTGTCTGAATCACGTATGGGACTGAATTATTCACGTAAAAATGATGTCACCTTATATAGTTCAGACCGGATTGTGCAGCTCACAGGCAATGGCTTATTAACATTTAGTCCACGAATTCCAGGCTTCGATAAATTATATTCTGATCAAGAAGTGATTTATTTTGATGATCAGTTTGATTTGGCTGAAAAAATTAAATTTTATGCAGAACATCCAGTTGAGGCGAAGCGTATAGCGGAAGCGGGTTGGAATAAAACACGCAACAGTTTTAATGCTAAACGCATTAGCCAGTTTATGCTTGAAGTGACGTTTGATCAGCCATTGTCCGAAGCTTATGAATGGTCACATGAGGTATACGCATAATGTGGTTATTGTATGTGGTATTGGGTTTAGTCGTCTTTGTGGCAGTATTATATCTACTGGGAAATTATACCTTTTGGCTGCCATTTCGTAGCGCCAGTTTGCCAAGAATAGTCATGCTGCATCAAGTCACGCCACATGTAGAAGCTTCAGGCATGAATATGCCCCCCGCCAAGTTTGAGCAACTGCTGCAATATCTAACTAAAAAGAAGTCTACATTCTGTTTTGTTTCGGAACTGGATCAGTTTCAGGGGCAAAAAAATATCGTAGCATTATCCTTTGATGATGGATTCTTAGATAATTACCAGTATGCCTATCCCTTGCTGAAAAAATACCATGCCAAGGCGACCATTTTCCTGGCAACCCAAATCGAAGGTATTGAAAAACTCAGCCCTGAACAGATTTGTGAAATGTCTGATTCAGGCGTGATTGAGTTTGGCGCGCATACCCAGCATCATGTTAATTTGCTGAAACTGTCCGATGAACAGGCTTTTGCAGAAATGCAGGCCTCAAAACAGGATGTTGAAGCACTGGTTGGACGTTGCCCAAGTTTTGCTTATCCCTTTGGCCGTTTTAATGAAAAGCATCAGCAAATGGCCAAAGAAATTGGTTTTAAAAATGCAGTGTCTACCCGCAAAAAAATCGAAGCCTATACAGCGGAAAATCAATTTAATATTCCTCGTGTCAGCACACACGGGGCGATGAATGCCTTACAAATGCGTATTGCCTTAGCCAAAGGACGTTATAAATTATGAGTATTCCATGTAGTGTTTATATCGTCACTTTAAATTGCGGCGCATGGCTTCAAGATACCTTATACAGTGTGCGTGATTTTTCTGAAGTGATTATTTTGGATTCTGGCAGTACGGATGATACGTATGCGATTGCCCAGTCATTTCCGAATGTGCGCATTTCGCACCAAAACTGGCAGGGTTATGCCGGACAAAAAAGTCTGGCCTTGGCGCAGTGTAAAAATGATTGGGTACTGAACCTGGATGGCGATGAAGTTCTGTCATCCGAGTTAAAAAATGAAATTGAACAGACCATTCAGGCCAATCAGATTGATGCCTTAATCACGCCAATTAATGACGTATTTTTGGGTGTGCCGAACAGCAAGCACACGAAAAAGCATGCCAAAGTACGCTTTTTCCGCAAAAGTAAAGGGCATTATGACCTGGAAAATGAGGTCCATGAAAATGTGCTTGTCGATGGTCAGAGTGTTCGTGCGCAAGGCGATATTTACCATTACGGTGAATCCAGCATTTTTGTCAAAGTGGAAAAAAACAATCAGTATTCCAATTTGAAAGCTGCCGAGAAATTTCAAAAAGGCAAAAATCCAAGCTTGTTAAAGTTGAGCTTAGTTATGCCGGTGACTTTCTTGAAATCATATTTCATCCGCCGGAGTTTTTTGAATGGCTGGCGTGGTTTTGTGAACAGCATGATTAATGCGTTTTATGCTTTTTTAAAAGAGGCCAAGTTGTTTGAACAGTATCAAAATGCGTCCAAGAATAAACAGGACAAGCCATGAAGATTGTTCAGGTTTTGGCGACCAGTGGCGGTGTCGGTGGTTTAGAGCAGCACACATTTAATCTGGTCAATGAAATGTCATTGCAGCATGAAGTGCATATGATTGCACATCCATGTTATGCAGAAAAGTTTAATCAACATGTACATTTTCATGCGCTTGATTTTGCTCGTAGTCGCTGGAATATTTTCTTACTCTGGCAGCTGAAAAACTTGATCAATCAAATTCAGCCGGACATTGTGCATGCCCAGGCAGGTAAGGCAGCGGAGCTGATTTCCCGGATTCGACCATTTTTAGCCAATGTTAAAGTGGTGACGACTGTTCACGGCACCAAAAAGAATAAATCTGCTTATTTGGTGGGAGAAGCAGTCATTGCCGTGAGTCAGGCATTAACACAAGAGATTCCTGAGTCGAAAGCCCATGTGGTTTATAATGGGGTATATGCACAACCCAGTCTGACAGATGCACAAAAGCAGGCATTGAAAGCAGATATTGATAAGAATTTTCCTGCCTTGGGTGCGGGCAAAAAAAATGTGATGTGTATTGGCCGTTTAGAGCCAGTTAAAAATATTGCACTCTTGATTCAGGCCATGCAGTGTGTAGATGCCAATGTGTATATCATCGGTGATGGTTCATTACGCCCGGCACTTGAACAGCAAGTTGCTGAATTGAATATGCAAAATCAGGTCGCATTTTTAGGCTTTCGAACCGATGCACGTGACTTGATTCAGTTGGCCGATGTCGTGGTGCTTTCATCAGACCGTGAAGGATTTCCTTTGGTGATGGTAGAAGCCTTACAGGCAGATAAAGTCATGGCTGCAACGAAAGTGAATGGCGTAATTGAATGGCTGCCTGAAGCATATTTGGCTGAAATTGGCGATGTACAAGGATTACAGCAGGCCATTCAGAATGCGTTGAATGGCAATGCTCAGCAGGATTTTCTGCCCTTATTTGCTCAAGCCAAAGCGGAGTTGACTGTTGCTGCAATGACACAGCAAACGCTCAATATTTATGAGCATTTGCTAAAGAGTTAGCTATTGCTTAGCGGATAAACGAATTGCATCCAGCACCACAAAGTTATTTTCTGCATTAATAGTGTGGCAGCCATCGTCCTCATTGTTCCAGTTTGGCAATACCACTTCTAAAAGGTGTTCTTGATAAACCGTCGGGCTAAGTTGAATAATTTCTTTTAGCTCAATATTGCCGCCATAGCGTTTGAGTGAATCCTGGCTTGGTCGAACCAGTTTGTCATTGTAAATAAAAGGTTTGCCTGCCATACGGAACTGTTGCTGGCCTTTGCACACCGGGTTTTGCGGATGCTCTTGCCAGTCTGAATTAAGAATATCTTTAGTAAAGAACAGGTCTAAACGGTCACCAAACTTTTTACAGTTTCTGCGTGTCGAGCTAAACAGGTACCACATGCCTTCATGGTAAAAAGGTGTGCTATCGACAGCTTCAATACCTTCCAGAATATTGGAATGTTTTTCCCATTTCAGAGGAAACTCGGTACATTTCCACAGCTCAATGGTCTTATTGGCACTGGTTTCGGGAATCATGTACCAGTCATTTTCGATTTTAAATACGCATGGATAAGACAAGTGATAATCCAGTTTTAAAATGGTTTGTGGTTCTGTATAGCGTCCATCTTTGAAAATTTCCAGCACTGAGAGAAACCCTACAGGGTGTACATCATCAACTTCTTCAAAGAAAATAAAATGACGATCATTTTCCTGCACATAAAAACAGTCTGCAAAAGTGAATTTTCCGGGCGAATGGATTTCAAATAAATTATGTAGCTGATCTTGGCTTTTTAAGGGGTGATCAAGCCAGCCAAAGCGCATGTACCAATGAGAATTAAACTTTTTGAGTTGTTGGTTTTGTTGAAATTTGTACCACTTCTTTAAAATTGTACGCATCATATAAGTAAGGAAACATATAAGGCTATCTATCCAATTCTACATTAGATATTATGCGATTAGGGTAAAAGCGGTACATTTTATGAAAACTTACATCGTCAGTATTGAAGAAGATAATTCTCCTCGCTTAAATAAATTATTTAGCCAGCCTTTTTTTAAAGATGGGCAGACTAAATTCTGCAAAGTAGGTATTAAGGGAGGGAATTTATCTGCTAAACAATATTTTGAATTGGGTGTAAAAGGCCGGTCTAAACCATTATCACCTAGCATGGTGGGATGTACTTTGTCTCATTTAGAAGCGTTAAAAGCCTTTTTAGCTACAGATGATGAATATGCTCTTGTCATTGAAGATGATGCAATTTTTCCAAATGATTTAACGATTGAAAAATTATCAACAGCATTGTCTTCGCTTAAGTTACCTAGAAATACCTTGTTCAGTATAGGGGGCATTCGGATGAAAGAATGTCAAAAAGTTCGTGGAGATATTTTAGATCAAGAGTTTTTATCTCAGAAAATTTTAAAAGTATCACCAGATTTTTATCAGCGAATTTGTTATGCCGTTGCCTATATTGTTGATCGGGAAATTGCGCAGACATTGATTAATTATCATCGTCCTGTGCGAGCAGCAGATGACTGGCGATATTTAACTGATTTCAATGAAACAGCCTCGATTTTGATGACAGCAATTGTTGATCATCCAATAATTGCTGCTGGGGAGCAGAACTCACAGCTTAGCTCAATTGAACAGGAAAGAGTTGAAAGTTCAGATGTACCTATGAGTCGTTTTGGTACACCTTTACGATATAATATTGCAAAGTTTTTATACAAAAAATATCCAAAATAAAAATATTTTTTCTTAAGTAAACAGTTTTGAAGAAAAAATTATTACCATTATAATTTTATAAAGGTACTCTAGATATACAATCTTAAGTAATACGGTTTTTTCATATTTAAAAATCTATAAGAGAATCTTTTTTAAATTTTTGTTTTAGTAAATAAGGAGAAATAAGTGCTCGATCTGATCCTATAAGCTTAATAAGTTTTGGCATAATATCCGGCCTTCGCATTAATATAAGTGATTCAATAAAGTAAGTATGAGATTTAGCACCTATATTTTGATAAAGAAAAGCATTTTTATCACAATTGATTAATGAAATACTTGCTTTAGTTTCTCTTAATACTTTTTGACAAACAACATATGCAATTAAGTATTCAAGTATTCCTATTTTTTGAAAATAATCGGAATAGTTAGGAATGGTTTTTTTTATTTCTAAAATATAATTCTTCGATCCTAAATTTAATGCATAAATTAATTCATCTAACCATTTTTTGAAGAAAATATTTCCTTTTTCTGAAGCTAAAAGCCAATTTTCAATGACGGGATATTCAGGTACAGTAACATTTTCTGCCCTGTAATATCCAAATGCAGATGTTCTGTTTTTATTGCAAATATCAATAATCCAATCTAAATTAGAATAAGTTATGATACTGCCATCTAGCCATATACCACCATAATGATATAGTAAATAGAACCTTATTAAGTCTGATTTTTGCTGAGGAGTAAGATTATTAAATTCAGTAAAATTCAGGTCGCAAAAAGATGCAGTATTTTTTATATTTAAAACATTAATTTGATAGGTTGGATTTAGTTTTTTTATTTGATCAAAACATTTTTGAACAATAGGGGGGATTTCTGAGTCCCAGTACATCCATATTATTTTAGGTATATTAATTTCATGTGAATCATCTATTGGATTTAAAATGATAGGATCTGCATAATTGTCTGGATTTAAATTTTTTAATCTAATGTTTTTATAATATCTTATATTTAATGACACTAGACGAAATATTTTTCTTATAGATTTTCTTAATCCCATTCAATAGCCTTTTAAATTTAAATATTATAAAATTTTAAAAATAAATATCTTAAAAAAGATTTATTTTTGTACTTTGAAATTTTTTCAGAAATATCGTAGTTATTCCTTATCCGGATTTCCTCTCAATACCATATAAATTAATCCCACAAAAATAAGTAAGGCTCCGCCTAAACTGCTGACACAAAAATATAGAATGCGTTCGTTTGTATGCATGTTAAATAAGCCATTGGCTAGGATATAACGCATAAATAGCCACTGCACAACAGAAAACACAATCAACATAATGCCACGATTACGAACAGCGGGACGCATAGCCATAGCTTGCTTGACTCAATAATAGAAAAACAGGGCTATTATGCCATTAGCAGCCAGCAATCTCAATTCATTCCATTTTGGTGTTCTGTTCACCTAACTTGAGATGAGAAGGGGAAAGATAATATTTAAACTCTATAGGGATTAACATTTCCATAACAATTTCTAAAGCGTTTATAAGACCAAATATACTGTTCTGGCATTTTCGCAATCATGAGCTCCATTTCTTGATTTAAGCATCCAACACTTTTTTGCAGCTCTTTTGATGAGATTTCCGTTGATAGAGGAATACATTGAATATCGAAACTAGATGTATCGGGATTTCTTGTACAGCTTAAGCCCACTACATTGCACTGAGTTTTATATGCTAATTTAGAAACAATGGTAGCGGATAGGGTATTTTGCTGAAAAAAATGAGCATAAATACCCCCCGAAGATTTAGGTAAATGATCGGGAAGAACTACCGTAAGACCACCTTGCTTTAAGTATTTGAAAATAGAACGTACACCGGTTTCATCGGCAGGAACCAATATTGCGTTAGTCTTTTGACGTGATTCTAAAATATAGCGATTTATGCCTTTTATCTTATTTGGCTTATACATAATCATGGGTTGAGTATGTGTACAAAGCCAGGCATTTAATAGTTCCCAGCTACCAAAATGTGGCACGACGACAATAACGCCTTTTTGATTGGTCAAGGCTTCTGTTAAATAGTTTGTACCATGAATTTTATTTAAGAGTTTTAAACTGTATTGAGGTGACATCCCCCAGCATTTAATACATTCTACATAACTTAAACATTGACTTCGAATACTTTCATGAAGCAACTTTGCTCTTTGCACTACTGTCAATTCTGGGTAAGCCAACTTTAGATTAATACAAGTTATACGTTTAAATGACGAATTGCTTCTACAGAGTAGCCATGCTGCAAAGCAGGCTAGATTTTGCAGCATACGTAAAGGTAGTAAGGCTAGAACTTTAAATAAAAAGTACATAAATTCTTAAAGGACTCTTGAAGTATTAGGTTAAATTAGAATGTTGACAAGAGTCTAAAAATCTAAGATAGAAATGATTAAAAAAGAATCTTACTAACAAGATAGAATGAATTAAATTAGTGTAATAATGCACATAGGATTTAATTCTTAAACAAGATAACATATCGCATCTAGTGAATTATTATCAAAAATTATCAAATTTTAATTATTTTCTATCCTATTTTTGAAACAATAAAAAACCCTGCCTAAGCAGGGTTTTGATCACTGAACTAATAAAACATTAAACTTCTTGTTTAGTTTCAGCTTTAGGTTTTTCGCGTAAACGGATACCCAAATCACGTAATTGATTGCCTTCAACTGGAGCAGGTGCTTGAGTTAATGGACATTCAGCAGTTTTGGTTTTCGGGAATGCAATCACGTCACGGATTGAAGATGAACCTGTCATCAACATCACCAAACGGTCAAGACCGAATGCCAAGCCACCATGAGGAGGCGCACCGAATTTCAATGCATTTAACAAGAAGCTGAATTTCTCTTCGGCTTCTTCTTCAGAAATACCCAGCGCTTCGAAGATCGCTTTTTGCATTTCTAAGTTAAAGATACGCAGTGAACCACCACCAATTTCAGTACCGTTCAATACCATATCGTAAGCAACAGAAAGTGCAGCACCTGGATTGTTCTTCACTTCTTCAACGCTTGATTTAGGCAGCGTGAATGGGTGATGCACAGATGTCCATTTACCGTCATCTGTTTCTTCAAACATAGGGAAATCAACAACCCAAAGTGGCGCCCACTCGCAAGTCGCCATCTTCATGTCATGACCGACTTTAATACGTAAAGCACCCATTGCATCATTGACAACTTTGGCTTTGTCCGCACCGAAGAATACGATATCGCCATTTTCAGCGCCAACACGTTTCAACAAATCAAGCACGATTGGCTCGATGAATTTAACGATTGGAGATTGCAGACCTTCAATACCTTTTTCAAGTTCGTTGACTTTAATGTAAGCCAAGCCTTTTGCACCGTAGATGCCAACGAATTTAGTGTATTCATCAATTTGGCTACGTGGCAGCGCACCAGCACCTGGTACGCGAAGCGCAACGATACGGCCTTTAGGATCTTTAGCTGGACCTGCGAATACTTTAAACTCAACGTCTTGCATCATGTCTGCAACGTCAACCAGTTTCAAAGGAATACGTAAGTCAGGTTTATCAGATGCATAGTCGCGCATTGCGTCTGCATAAGTCATACGCGGGAATTTGTCGAATTGAACGTCTAGAAGTTCTTTGAACATCTTGATCGTTAATGTTTCCATCAAATCCATAATGTCATCGTCACTCATGAACGATGTTTCAACGTCGATTTGGGTGAATTCAGGCTGACGGTCAGCACGTAAGTCTTCATCACGGAAACATTTAGCGATTTGGTAGTAACGATCGATACCGCCTACCATCAACAACTGTTTGAACAGCTGTGGAGACTGTGGAAGTGCATAGAAGCTACCGTTAGAAACACGACTTGGAACGAGGTAGTCACGTGCACCTTCAGGCGTCGCACGAGTCAAAATCGGTGTTTCAACATCTAAGAAACCATTTTCTTCAAAGTAGTTACGAATTAGGTTGGTTAATTTAGAACGGAAACGCAGACGTTCTAACATCTCTGGACGACGGATGTCCAAGAAACGATATTTCAAACGCACTTCTTCAGAAATATTGGTGTTTTCGTCATTTAATGGGAATGGCGGAGTTTCAGATGCAGCAAGAACTTCGATTTCTTTACCCAGAACTTCGATTTGACCGCTAGTGATATTCGCGTTTTCAGTACCTGCATAACGACGACGTACGCGGCCTGTAATTTTTAATACAAATTCTGAACGTGATTTGTCCGCAGTTGCGAATGCTTCAGGGGTATCTGGGTCAATAACCACTTGAACAAGACCGTCACGGTCACGCATGTCCAGGAAGATAACACCACCGTGGTCACGGCGACGGTGTACCCAACCGCATAATGTTACGGTCTGGTCAATTTGGGCTTCAGTTAATGAGCCACAGTAATGAGTTCGCATCATAGCGTAAAAAATCCAACTATATGGGTTAAGGTCAGCGTATACGTAAACAGCGTACCGCTTTTTCGAATGTTGAATTATGCCTCTTTGGCCGAATTGTCACAAGTTCTAATTAAAAGTGAGCTATAGGTGAATAATAGTACTATTAATAGGCTATAAATAAATAAGGAATAGTTTCTTACGAATGTATAATCAGTTAATCCACAAATAAATGTAAATAAAACTATACATATGCCAGTTACACAAATATTTCTATGCAATTCGCTAATATTATTTTTGAAAATTGTGGAAATAAAAATAAATAAAGGAAAAAATATTAATGTAGACATTCCTATGAAGCCTAGTATACCGTGGCTTGCAAGCTCTTGAGTAAAGAGATTATGTAAATGAGGTTGTTTTATCTTTAAAGTTAGCTGCTTTTCTAATTCTTCTGTACCTACTCCATATAAAGGGTTTTTCTTAAAATTATTAAAAAATTCTTTATACATTAAAACTCTTAGCCCGGTACTGGACTCATTAAATTTTTCAATATTTTTAACTGATAAATCAGATTTAAAAGCCTCAATGCGATTTTGAATTGGAGAAGCTGGCGCAAATATTCCTATAATTCCTAAAAATAAGCATAATAAACAAGAAAAAATAACTTTTTTAGATTGTTTTTTATAATAATAAATAAAAATAATTAAGAATATTATTAGTATACTTACCCATATCCCTCTTGATCCATGAAGACAAATCGTGAGGATGTTTAACAGACTTAATGTGATAATTACATATGAAATTTTATTTTTATAAAAGAAAGAATAAATTAATGAAAATAATGATAAACAAATTATAGAATAGTCATAAATAATTATTGTATCTATACGTGCTACTAAATTATCACGATTAAATTTTTCTATTATATTTATATAGGTATTTAAAATTAAAGAAAATACACATGCTAAGGTAGCTAAAATATAAATTGTCTGAATCTTAATTTTTAAATTTTTAATAATAGTAGGGAGTAATAATAGTAAGAATGAATAAATATAAAAGTAAGGATGATAATGTTTGATTTTGAATTGAGTTATGTGGAGATTACTATGTAATATATATTCATTTAATGTTATGAAAATCAAAGGAGTTATGCAAAATATTAGTAAATCTCTTGTTATTATTGTTTTTTTAAAAATTAATGTAATTAAAATAAAAAAAATAATAATAAAATCGAAAAAAAAGTATAGTGTTCCGATTGGATATACTATTTTAAAAAAGAATATAGTGAGGATTATTAATGTAATCCATGAAAATATTTTTAATATTTTTTTCTGAGATAGCAAAGTTTTTTGTAAAGTCATCATAGTAAATATGGTTGAAAGATGCTGCCATTATATACTTTAACAAGTAAAATTATTAACTTAAGATTTTTTTGTTCCAAACTTAGGATCTGAATTCCAATCGACTTTCTCGCTATTAGCATAAAGTGACCAATGGAATGGCAAGATAAAATTTAATTAAAATATGTATATACATCTAATTTAGATGAGTATGCATTTTTTCTTGCAATGAAATTGAAATGTTATATTATAACATTGTTCAGAAATTGCAGCCTAGAGTCCGTTCCATGCTTCTCCATAAGAATTTAATTACATTGTCTATTTTTGCTGTTATTGCCCCAGCTGTTTTTGCTGATGAGGATGCTAAAACTCAACAACTCGCCACCCTTAAATTGCAGGCACATCCCTTAGTACAGTCAGCTGCAGATTTTGCAGTGGCTGATCAAGTGATTGATCACAAAAAGCTTGCCGAAGGCGGTACGAGCATTGGTGACGCTTTGGCGGGTGAGCTTGGGGTATCTTCGAACCAGTATGGTTCAGGTTCAAGCCGTCCAGTCATTCGCGGACAGGACGGTGCGCGGGTAAAAATCTTGCAGCATGCTTCTGAAACAGCCGATGTCTCTACGCTTTCACCAGACCATGCAGTAACGGTTGATCCTATTCTGGCGAAACAGGTCGAGATTATTCGTGGACCATCGACTTTGCTGTATAGCGCAGGAAAAGTGGGTGGACTGGTCAATGTCACCGATAATAAGATTCCAGCGCAAATGCCTGAAAAGGGTTATGAAGGTCAGCTGGGCTTACGTTACAACACGGGTAGTGATGAAAAACTGGCTAGTGCGGGTGCCACGGTGGCTTTAGCCGATCAGGTGGCTTTACGTGTAGAAGGCTCAAAACGTGATGCCAACAATTATATCGCACCCGGTTATTTCCATGATCATGATGGCGAGTTAGAAAAAGAACGCCGCGTCGGCAATACCTTTGCTGAAGGTGAAACGGTCAATGTCGGATTGTCCTGGATTCATGACCGCGGTTTTAGCGGGATTTCATACAGTAACCGTCAGGACCAGTATGGCTTGCCGGGCCATAGCCATGAATATGAAGACTGCCATCCGCATGATAATGAACTCTTTTGTGGTGACCATTCAGGTCATGCACTGGACCATGATGAACATGATCATGATGAAGAACATGGTCATGCAGCCGGACCGTGGGTCGATTTGAAAACAGAACGCTATGATTTTCGCACCGAACTTAATGATCCTTTTGCCGGCTTTCAAAAGCTGCGTGCCCATGCCAGCTATACTGACTACAAGCATGATGAAATTGAAGAAAATGCTGTGCAAACCAGCTTTAAAAGTAAAGGCTATGATGCACGTTTAGAACTGGTCCACAATCCGATTGCCAACTGGGAAGGGATGATCGGTGCTCAATATAACCAGCAAAAACTGGATATTACTGGGGCAGAAGCCTTACTGGATCCGAACAAAACCCAGAAATGGAGTCTGTTTGCCCTAGAGCATAAACAGTTTGATGATGTACACGTCGAATTGGGTGCACGTTTGGATCAGCAAAAAATTGACATCGATTCCAATAAAAAAGACTTTGATGATTATGGTTTTTCCTACTCAGGCGCGCTGAACTGGGAATTTGCGCCGAGCTATAAATTATCACTGGTCGGTTCGCATCAAGAACGTCTGCCTTTGGCGCAAGAACTGTATGCCAATGGCAAACATTTTGCGACCAATACTTATGAACGCGGCAATGAAAACCTGGCTGCAGAAAAATCCAATAATCTGGAGCTGGGCCTGCACTATGAAAATGGTCCGCTGGATTATCATGTACATGTCTATCACAACTGGTTTGACAACTACATTTATGCGGCAACCACAGATAAATTTGAAAACTTCCGTCTGGTGGATTACACCCAAGATAAAGCCAAGTTTTATGGCGCTGAAGCAGCTGCTTCTTATGCACTGAGTGATACCTATAAAGTGGGTGTGTTTGGCGATTATGTGCGGGGCAAAATCGAGAGTGAAAATGCACCTCGCGTTCCGGCAGGGCGTCTAGGAACCAAAGTGGATGCGAGTTTTGATGATCACTGGTCAGGTCTGGCTGAGTATTATCATGTGTTTAAGCAAGACAAGACGGCCAGCTATGAACAGGAAACTAACGGCTACAACATGTTGAATGTGGGTCTGTCTTATGCGGGCCAACTGAAAGATCGCAACGATTACCGCGTGTATTTTAAAGCCAATAACCTGCTGGATGATCAAGTCTATTCACACGCTTCATTCTTGTCGAATATTCCACAAGTAGGACGTAACTTTACTGTGGGTCTGGAAGTGGGTTTCTAGAAAATCTTATTCTGAAATCTGCTGATCCAAACAGGTGAAACAGAAATCCTCTTGATAAATCAAGCAATAAAACCTAGTCTGATGATATTGGACTAGGTTTTTTGTTATGCGTATTTTTCAACGAATTCATCAGAAACTGAACTGGTCACGCCGTCGTTATATCAGCGTGATTATCGGTTTGCTGGCTTTGGGATATCTCTCCTCGGCCATTTATCATACTTATAAGCCGTTGCCTGAAGGCCTGAATTTTAGCGGTAAGTTGCGTCATGCTGAGGTGAAGTTTATTGCAGATCAAACCTATCTGGATGCGACTGGAAAACAGCAGCAAGACCATCATATTTTTAATGAAATGTTAAAGTTGATTGATGAAGCGCAGACCACCATTGTACTGGACATGTTTTTATTCAATAGCGAAGTAGGGGAATCGACCTTAGCGCATCGCCCACTCGCACAACAGCTCACCGATGCCTTAATTGCAAAACGCGGCGTTCAGCCAAATATTGAAATTAAAGTCATTACCGATCCGATTAATTCTGTCTATGGTGGTCTTGCACCCAAACATTATCGTCAGTTAAGAAACGCAGGCATTGATGTGATTGAAACGGATTTAAGACCACTGCGTGCATCCAATCCAATATGGTCGGGCTTCTGGTATCTCTGTTGTCAGGATGCCGGTAATAATCCTGAAAAAGGCTGGCTCGCCAATCCATTTGGTCAGGAAAAAATTACCCTGCGCAGTTATTTTAATCTGTTTAATTTCAAGGCCAATCACCGTAAAACCTTGGTGGCAGATACAGCTGAAGGCTGGAAAGCTTTGGTGACTTCGGCCAATCCGCATGATGGCAGTTCGCGGCATTCCAACGTTGCCTTGCTGGTAACGGGTAATACCGCAATTGATGTATTAAAAACCGAACAGGTAGTCGGCCGAATGTCCAAAGGTGACATTCCTATGGTGATTACCGGGGAGTTTCAGGGTGATCAGTCTTTACCTCAGGTTCAGGTATTGACGGAAAAAGCCATTTACGATGCAACCCTCAAACTGATTGAAACTGCCAAACCCAAAGAGCAGATTGATTTGGCCATGTTCTATTTGTCTGAACGACATATTGTGAAAGCCTTGATTGCAGCGCATGAGCGTGGAGTTAAAGTTCGTGTCTTGCTCGATCCGAATAAGGATGCTTTTGGGCGGAAGAAAAATGGTATTCCTAACCGGCAAGTGGCTTCTGAATTAAATGCTGCCGGTGTGCCGGTGCGTTGGTGTAATACTCAGGGTGAGCAATGTCATAGCAAGATGATCATCAAAGCAAATGCACAGCAGTCAAACCTGATTTTAGGTTCAGCCAATTTCACTGCACGGAACATCAAAAACTATAATCTGGAAACCAATTTACGCGTGGTTGGTTCATCACAAGCAGCTGTATTTACGGATGCTCAAGCTTATTTTGATACGGCTTGGGCCAACTTGAATGGTAAAAACATGAGTGTGGATTACCGTCAATATGCAGATGAATCGAAAATGAAATATGTGATTTATCGTTTTATGGAATGGAGCGGGTTGTCGACGTTTTAATTTTGATTTATGAATAGAAATCCCTCCTAACCTCCCTTTAAGAAAGGGAGGAAAGTCCCTCTTTGAAAAAGAGGGATTTAGGGAGATTTCATTTTTTTTTAATTTTTTGGCTCAGGATTAGGCGGAACCATCTGATCCAGATCTTTATCAGAGAGTTTATCCAGCTCGTGTAAATCTGTTTTAATTTTCCACTGGCTTTCATCTTCAACCGGCTGAGGTAAACGTGCCTCTAACCAGTCACAGACGACATCGGGTGTAAAATCTGGATGATTGCACTGAATCACCCAAGCCAAAAAGTCTTTGGCTTCACCATTCATATAAGGTGGCGGAGAGACAGGCAAAAACTGTGTCGGTAAACGCTCATTCTTGGAAATGTAATTCAATACATGACCTAGTTCCTGTACGGTTTGCCAGGCCAGAGGGTGTTCAATATTGATTTGAAATTTAAACCACCAGGCATGATGACCATCTGAACCATAGGCATTAATTAAAGATTCTTGAATACTTGGAACCTTGCAAAAGAATTGATGTAGGCGGTCAAAACTTAAATCAGACACTCTGTTTGATCCCATAATAAAAAACAGTATTTTAGCATATTCAGCATTTGAGTCGGGATGTCTCTCAATAGAAAATCCGTGAACTATTTCATTTACAAAACTTTGCATTTGCTGTTTTTTTATTCATTTTTTATCCTACACTCGGGATTAAAATAAGTTTTATACAGTAGGTGGGGGGGCTCTTATGAAGTTAGCAGTTCTTTGTGCTTTGAGTGGCATGCTACTCTTGGGAGCTTCTGCAACAACGCAGGCGGAAAATCGCTGGTCAAATTATCGCGGGGTAGATACTACCAAGTATCAACCTCGTCCCTACTATCCGCAAAATCATTATCCACAAAACAGTTATCCTCAAAATCACTATTCGTATCAGCAGCGAAATTATCCACAGCGCTATCCGAATTATCCGCAGCGTCCACCGCATCATCAGAATTATCCGGTCATTCAGAATGGCGTTAGCATTCAATATCAGGCACCTACGACCATCACACAAAACTCTCAAAGTTATAGCTGGGTGAATGGTGATCCGAGAACGGCACGAATTGAAAGCTCAAGTACGACCTTTATCAGTGATTGGGAGCGTTTAGGTTTACCTGCACCGCCGACTGGCACCTATTGGATATATGAAAATGGTCGTTATGTGTTGGTGCCGAATCGCTGATTTGAAACCTCTCCCTAACCCTCTCTTGCGCTTCACTTTAAAAGCAGTGCTTTAAAATGCGCTCAGGAGAGGCAATTATGCTAGTTTAAGCCAATTCATCATCTTGGGGTTGTGGAGTTTTACCTTCAGGCAATGGCTTTTCTGAGTGTTTATCGCGAATCACCGACGGATAGGTCCAGGAAGAAAAACGCACCACCAAAATCGAAAATGCCAGAATCAGAATTGAACCGGTAATAATGACCAGATCCATATCGGCTTTATGGTCATGTTGGATATCTGAAATAAGTAAACGGGTCAGTGCAGTAATGGCAATATAAATTAAAAAACGCACTGGCATATGATTGGTTTTGAAGTAAATACCCACCATGGCACCCAATTCAAGATAAATAAACAGCAGCAAAATATCGTCAATGCTTGCAAATTTTTTAATGGTTAAAATTTCAAATACCGTATGTCCGGCAGACCAGATCACCATACAGCCAATAATAAACAGGGCAATATAGTGAAAACTTTCTACGGCGATATTTCCGAAACGGTCGAGGAGGGTCTCAATTTTTTCAACTTTGCTATCAGGTTTTGGCATCTTTTCCTCCTGTATCTTGAATGGTTATTTAGATGAATTATCATGCAATTTTCATGCACATTAGAAATGGAAAAATGAAAGATTATAAATAATTTAAGAGAGTGTATTTTTTTTATACTAAATTCATGTAATGTATGAATGGTTATTTCATTGATCAGGGAAAAGAAAATGTTAGAAATAATTCAAACAAAAATTAATAATTTACAGAATGGCAAAAAACTTATTTTAGGTTCAGGGATTAAAATGGACGAAATGCAGAAGCTGATTGCATTATGCGAAAATTTACAAGCCGAGGGGGTGATTAAAATTGTGAAAATGAATCAAGACACACAGCGTGACAAAAAAAGTACAGATTCGATTGTTGTTGAGAAAATCTAATTCATTTTTATCCATAAAAACGCCTGCACATGCAGGCGTTTTTTTATAGCTTATTTTTTATTTAAAATTAAGCCTGGGTTGTAAAGTAATCTTCAGAGAAGTTCATAACCACTTCAGCACCGGCTTTTACTTTGGTAATGCGCAGTGTAAGTTCAGGCAAAATGCGTTGTACAAAGTAAAGTGCAAGTGACAATTTATTTTGATAGAACTCGCCGTCTTTGGCTTTCGCTGCATTGGCAATTTTTGCAAACATGTAAGAGAAGCTGAGCAGACCTACTGCATGCAGATAATCCACTGCTGCTGCATTCGGGAAGTCGATATTCTCTTTACTTGCTTCTAAAATATATTGCGTTACCGATTCAACTTCTGCTGCTGCATCTAAAGTAGCATCTTTAATGAAGTTAAGATCTGCATCTAGGCCATTGGTAAAATCACGGATTTCCTGGATGTATTCTGCAATGAAAGCGCCACCACATTTAATGGTCTTACGGCCGATCAAATCCTGTGATTGAACGCCGTTGGTACCTTCGTAAATCTGTGAGATACGCAAGTCACGGATACACTGTTCCATGCCCCATTCACGAATGAAGCCATGACCACCAAACACCATTTGTGCATCTAAAGTTGCGTTAAATGCTGTGTCAGTCAGATAAGCTTTTGCGATTGGCGTTAATAGCGCAACACGGTCATTGGCTTTCTTCACTGCTTCTGCATCAGTCGAGAATTTGGTGATGTCGAGCTGTTGACCGACATACACGGCAAAGGCACGAGATGCTTCGTTGTTGGCACGTGCATTAAGCAGCATACGGCGTACGTCACCATGGACCAAAATACTGTCCGCAGGTTTGTTTGGAGATTTCACGCCAGAAGCACTACGGCCTTGAATACGGTCAGTCGCATATTGCGCAGCATTCTGGTAAGCAAACTCAGAAGCACCTAAACCTTGAATACCCATAGACAGACGTTCGTAGTTCATCATCACGAACATGGCAGCCAGGCCTTCGTTTTCTTTACCGACTAAATAACCTTTGGCACCGTCAAAGTTCATCACGCAAGTTGCAGAGGCTTTAATGCCCATCTTGTGTTCGATTGAACCTGGACCTGCATGGTTTCGTTCACCCAAAGAACCGTCTTCATTGACCAGGAATTTCGGTACGATAAACAGTGAAATACCACGTGAACCGGCAGGTGCATCAGGCGTTTTCGCAAGAACAAGGTGAATGATGTTTTCAGCCAGGTCATGGTCACCACCGGTAATGAAGATTTTGGTACCAGTAATGTTGTAAGTACCGTCTTCGTTACGTTCAGCTTTGGTTTTGATAATACCCAGGTCTGTACCGGCATGTGGCTCGGTTAAGCACATGGTACCTGACCATTCGCCAGAATAAATTTTAGGTAAATAGGTTTCTTTTTGCTCTTGAGATGCATAGCTGTTTAACGCCATACCTGCACCGACAGAAAGAAGCGGGTAGAGCATGAAAGATGGGTTAGTCGCGAACAGCATTTCGTCTGCAAGCACAGTCAGCATTTTCGGCATGGCTTGACCGCCCCATTCTTCATCTGCTGCCAGGCCAATCCAGCCGCCTTCCGCATATTGTTTGAAGGCCTCTTTAAAGCCAGCAGGTGTGGTCACATTACCGTTGCTATATGTTGCACCTTCTTCATCACCAGTACGGTTTAAAGGTAAAGTCACGTTTTGTGCAAATTTCGCCATTTCTTCAAGAATGGCTTCTGCTGTTGCTGCATCAACATGCGCAAGATTTTCATTGTTTTGCCAGAATTGTTCTGCATTGAAAACATCGTTCAGGATGAATTTCATATCCGCAAGAGGCGCATTATAGATTGGCATAGTGAGTCACCTGTTTATTGTTTGATTCAGTTCGGTTTGATGAGTCTAATACAGGAAAATTCATGTTGTTAGACGACTAAAGGTTAATTATTTTCTATCTTTGATAAAGAAAAAGGACTGTCAAAAGTCTGACCGTCCTTTTTCTCACATCAGTTTAAAACCATGTACTTAGAATGCGAAGTGTTCAGCATCTAAAGCAAGTAATGGCTCAACGCCACCCGCAATCACGTCAACGTGTGAGCGAACGCGTGGAAGAATTTTCTTGAAGTAGAAACGGGCAGTAGTCACTTTCGCGTTGTAGAAATCTACGTCAGTTGTACCAGCAGCCAATGTTTCCTGAGCAACAAGTGCCATACGAGCCCATAGGTAAGCAAGCGTTACATAGCCAGAGAAGTACAGGTAATCTACTGCAGCAGCGCCAACTTCATCCGGGTTTTGCATTGCACGCATACCAATCTGCATAGTCAAATCACCCCACTCTTTGTTTAGAGCAGCAAGTGGTTCAACAAATTCTTTCATTGCAGCATTGTCTTTGTGGGCTTCGCAGAATTTATGGATGACTTTGGTGAAGTCTTTCAACATTGCACCTTGAGTACCCAAAACTTTACGACCTAACAGGTCAAGCGCCTGAATTTCAGTGGTACCTTCGTACAAGCAAGCGATACGTGTATCACGAACAATCTGTTCCATACCGTGTTCAGAGATGAAACCGTGACCACCGAATACTTGAACGCCGTGTTTCGCAGATTCAGAACCGGTTTCAGTCAAGAATGCTTTTGCAATCGGAGTAAGTAGCGACAACATGTTGTCCGCAGCTTTACGTTCTTCAGTTGCACCTTGCTCTACCGTGTCTGCATAGAAAGACAACAAGTAAACCAATGCACGGCCAGCTTCAGCAAAAGATTTTTGCGTGAGCAGCATGTTGCGTACAGCAGGGTGAACAATAATTGGATCTGCTTCTTTTTCTGATGCTTTAACGCCTGAAAGTGAACGCATTGCCAAACGGTCTTTAGCATAAGCCAATGCACCCTGGAACGCGCCTTCAGAAGCTGAAAGACCTTGTACCGCAGTACCAATACGGGCAGTGTTCATGAATGTGAACATGCAGTTTAAGCCGCGGTTTTCAGGGCCAATCAGGAAGCCTTTTGCGTTATCAAAGTTGATTACACACGTCGCGTTACCGTGAATACCCATTTTGTGTTCGATTGAACCACAACGTACTGCATTGCGTTCACCAATTGAACCATCAGCATTCAGGTTAAATTTAGGAACGATAAATAATGAGATACCTTTAGTGCCTTTCGGTGCACCAGGAAGACGCGCCAACACGATGTGAACAATGTTCTCTGCCATGTCGTGTTCACCAGCAGAGATAAAGATTTTCTCGCCAGAAATTGCATAGCTGCCATCTGCATTTGGTTCAGCTTTAGTACGGATAATACCCAGGTCAGAACCTGCATGAGATTCAGTCAAGCACATGGTACCCGTCCATACACCTGAAACCAGGTTAGGCAGGTAAGTGTCTTTTTGTTCTTGAGAACCGTGATGTTCCAAAGTACGCACTGCACCGTGTGAAAGGCCAGGGTACATGCCCCATGCCCAGTTTGCAGTACCGACCATTTCAGAGATCACGTTGCCTAAAGAAACAGGTAATGCTTGACCGCCATATTGTTCTTCAGCAGAAAGTGACGGGAAACCCAATTCGATATATTTTTGATACGCTTCTTTAAAGCCTGTAGGTGTAGTCACTACACCGTCGTTCCAGGTACAACCTTCACGGTCGCCCACTTGGTTTAGAGGAGAAAGTTCATTTTCACAAAAGTCAGCCGCAGCTTCTAAATATTGATCAACCAATTCACGGCTTACGGTGTCAGAAAATGCCGGCAAGTTTGCATAATGTTGTTCAGCATTTAACAATTCATGTAGAACAAATTGCATATCACGTAAGGGCGCTTTGTATTGTGGCATATCGGTTTCCTCAATACTGGTTTAACCAGCTTATAATCCTAATAAACATTGAAACGTGCTTTCAATAACACGTATTTGTATGGCTTAATCGTGCAACATCTTCTTACTTGGTACAAGCGTTTCCATGCGTTTTCTTGGTGACTGTAAAGTCAAAGATTTCTAACTTGAAATTGCTAAGTAGCTTGAGTGTAAATGCTTTTATGTTTTATTCGATGTCATAAATAGTCAAAAACCTAAAATTTTATAAATAATAAAAAAGGCGCAGTATTGCGCCTTTTTTATTTGGGAGAGGTTTTATGATGCTTACTTTATTGCAGCAGGAGCAACAGGTGCTTTAGGCTGGAAGCGAACTTCACATTTACCATTCATACTGTGGGTGCCCACCTTAACTTGTACTGCAGCGCCATTGGCTTTGCCCTGACAAGCTTTTAACATGGCTTGCTGATGCGCTTGACGTTGTGCCAGGCGCTGATCAAATTGCTTGGTTAGTTCAGCACGTTTGGCATCAGTGAGTGGTTCTGATGATCGCATTTGCATGCCTTTCATCCCACCGGCCATACCTTGCATATGCATATCTTTCATTTCACCACGCATGCGTTTCATCTCTTGACGATCCGCTTTGAAGCGCATGTTACATGTACCATCAATGGTCTTTTCACCAGCCTTGATTTGTACGGCAGAGCCGACCGCTTTACCATCACAAGCTGTTTTCATGCTTTTCATCATTTGCTGGCGTTCGGCACGGGCTTGCTGAAAATGCTCACGCTGTTCAGGTGTCATGTTTCGTTTATGCTTTTGATGATCCTGCATCATGCGCGCATGATCAGCATCTTTATCTTGAACGGTATTGGTGGATTGACAGGCAGTCAAAGCACCCATGCCAATTAGGCTTGCGCCCACTAAAGCTATTTTTGCCATGGAATTCATTGTTGTTATCTCCAATGAAAAAAACGAAATTTGATAAGTTAAAGATTAAACAATAATGATGAAGAAACAATGAAGAGTATTTTTTTAGAAGGTTCGTTACAATGACCTAATTGAAAAGAAATCTTGAGACTTTGCTTTTGAATATTCGCCGTGTTCCGATCGCCTTGCGCTTGTTTTTGACCGTATTACTCACGACTTTAGTGATTACCACGGTCAGTCTGGGTGTATTGCATTGGACCATGCAAAAGAACTTTGCCCGTTATGTGGCAGATGTGGAAATGCAGAAGCTGGATCATGTGATTAGTAATCTGGCTGGCGTCTATTCGGTTTATCATGACTGGGGTAATGCCATTCAGGCGCAAATCCTGCAAATCGAAGGCACGGCTGCACCGGATGACTATGACCGTTTGTCTCGCTGGTGGTTACGTCGTCAATATGATATTGCTTTGCAGCAGCGTTATTTTCAGGAAAATACTTTAATCAGTGTTTCTCCGGGATTAAATAAAACCGAGCAGAGTAAACCGATTTTAGATGCAGAAGAACTGCGCATGATGGAGTTGAATTTACCTTCAGAGTATCAGCCTTTTGAAGGACTCAAATTTCCTTTAAGTTCCAATCAGAATATCTTCCGTCCAGACAGAAAATCGGAAGCTAAACCTGGCGATACTGCACAAAACCAGAACCAAAGCCAGAATCAGAAAAAGCAGTTTATCTCTTTGCCCGACCGTTTAGGTTTAAGTTCCCGGTTATCCTTATATGATGCCAATAAACAGTTTGTAGTAGGCGAGCCGTCTGATATTCCAGTTTCCTATCGTCGTATTATGGTGAACGATAAAATTGTCGGTTATCTGGGGTTAAAACCGGTGCTGGATCAGGATGATGCTTCAAGTATTAACTTTTTCAGTAATCAAAAACGTTATTTATTATTGGTATATGGATTAACTTTTCTGACCAGCCTGATCGCAGCGTTATTGCTGGCCACTTATTTTAAAACGCCAATTCAACGCTTGCTGCAAGGTACACGCGAACTGACCAAAGGCAATTTCCAGCATCAGGTCAAAGTCAACCGTAATGATGAACTGGGTGATTTATCAACAGAGCTGAACCATCTTGCCGTGATTCTGGATCAGCATGAACAATCACGCCGTCAGTGGGTGGCAGATACTTCACATGAATTAAAAACTCCGTTGGCGGTACTGCAAGCCCAAATTGAGGCGATGCAGGACGGTATTCGCAAACCCACACAGGAACATTTTGAATCGATGCTGCGTCAGGTCACCAGTCTGAAAAAACTGACTCAGGATCTGGCGGATTTGGCTCAGGCTGAAGCACAGCAACTAAAATGTTATTTTGCCGAAGTGAATCCCTGGAATGTGGTACTGCAAGAAGTTGAAAACTTCAAACCAAAATTTGCCCAAGCGGATCTGTCTGTTTCAGTACAGGGTGAAGGCGCGAATTTACAATTAGATATAGATCGTTTTAAACAAATTATGGTCAACTTACTTGGTAACAGCATTCGCTATACTGAAGCGGGTGGTGAAGTGCGTGTGCATACCGAGCAATCGGCGACCCATTGGAGCGTGATTGTGGATGACAGTCCGCTTGGATTGAGTGATGAACAGTTGGCACGTTTAGGCGAGCGCTTCTATCGTGTGGATGATTCGCGGACCCGTAGTACCGGTGGTACAGGTTTAGGTTTGGCATTATCTGGTAAAATTGCGCAGGCATTAGGTGGAGAGCTAAGTTTTGATCATTCACCACTCGGTGGTTTGCGTTGCAAACTGACTTTTCCAAAACAGTTAAACAAATAAAAGGATGAGATTCATGAAACATGTCATGCTGGTTGAAGATGAAGTTGAACTTGCGCAGCTGGTGCGAGACTATCTGGAAGCGGCTGGTTTTGAAGTCAGTATGTTTCATGATGGGCAAGAAGCGTATGACAGCTTTACTCAGCGTAAACCAAGTTTAATGATTCTGGACTTGATGGTGCCGCGTATGGATGGCTTGACGATTTGCCGTAAAGTACGTGAACAGTCTGATTTGCCAATTATTATGGTGACTGCACGGACTGAAGAAATTGACCGTGTGTTGGGTTTGAACATGGGTGCAGATGATTATATTTGTAAGCCTTTTAGCCCGAAAGAACTGGTGGCGCGTGTACAAGCGGTGTTGCGCCGTTTGGACCGTCATGCCGAGCCTGAACAGAACAGCCTGTTCCGTATGGATAAAGCCCAGCAACGAATCTGGTATCAGCAAAAAACCTTGAACTTAACGCCAACTGAATTCCGTTTGCTTGAATTATTCCTGGAGCACGTTGGACAAGTTTATTCACGTGCGCAATTACTCGATCATATCAATCCAGACAGCTTTGACGTCGCAGACCGTGTGATCGACAGCCATATTAAAAACCTGCGCCGTAAAATTTCTGATGCTGCCGAAACAGGCAACCGTCATGAATGGATTCAGGCGGTGTATGGTGTGGGTTATCGTTTTGAATATCCTGAGGATTGATTGAAATATAATTTTAAAATCATTGTAAAGCTCCTAAAAAAGCTTTATTTTTTAGGAGCTTTTTTTTACTCATAATTTTAAGAGGGTAGGGGTAAATGATTTTAAAAAAAACACTATTAGCAATAAGCTGTTCTTTCTTTTTAGTGGCTTGTGGTGGTGGAGGTGGTGAGTCATCTTCATCTAGTGGAACAGATGGTGGACAGGTAACGACACCTGCTTCAGATTTAGAAAAAGCAAAACAACTTGTAAAAACAACCAATGCTATTGTTTCTTATTATGATGGTTTTCAAAATATTGCTGATCAATATAAAGTTCCTGCACAAGTAATAAATGACACATCTTCAGATTTGAGCCGTGCAACGAATTTATTATTAGTGATTGCAGAGGTTGTTACTCAGGATGCGCAGGGGCAGACCAAAACTTATACAGCACAACAAATACAGGATTTAATTAATCAGGATGATGCACGTAATTTTAAATTCAAGAGCAATAATTTAACCGCTAAGGTGGTTGGTGACTCTATTACCATTTCAGGTGATGCCAGTGTCCAATATTGGCAAGCGTTTAATTGGGATAAAATTACAGCGGACAATGCGTGGAGTAATACAAATTGGTATAATGATTCTGCATACTCAATTTATGGTGATGATGCTGAAGTTACAGTATCAAATTTGGTCTTAGAAGCACCATTTATTGATACCGCTCGCACAACTTATAATTATAAGATTCAGAATAATGGAAAAATTTCTACCAAGAATCTTAAAAATCAGACTGCGAGTTTTAGTTTTACCTCTGATAGTACTGCATCTATGGTTTATGCTACGGCAGACACCATGGAAAACCGTGAAGGTATTCCAAATCAAGCGACTTTGAAATTACAAGGTTTAGTCTTTGAAAGCGCAGATGTAAAAGCTAATTTATCTGAAGTTTCTTTAATTGTACGCAAAGCTATATTTAATAATGGTGTTGGAATTCAAGAACAATTGATTCCATCTGAATTAGTGCTGAAAGGTCTTGTAAGTTATCAGCAGGAATCCTTGAATTTAGAAGCCAAACTTAATTTGAATAATGATTTATCTCAAGCTATTGATGTGAGTGCTGGACAGGAAACATCGACTAATTTCATCAATGCGAATTTAAATGTCAAATTAAGTGGTAACTTAAAAGGCGCCAATGCAGTACCTACACCATTTAGCATTGATATTAGCGCAAAACGTGCTGAATTTACCAAAGGTACAGCGACTGTTGCCGTTGTCGTTGATAAAAATGCATTGGATATTGAGTTAACTGCAAAAGACCTAGATCAGGACCATCAAATTATTGCGGGTGTGCTTAAGCATAAAAATGGAGCATCCATCAGTATTGCAGATGTACAGAATTTTACCTCAGCGAATATTCTGGTTGCAGGAAAAAGTTATGGGACACTCACTAAAAATTCATCTGGGCAATATGTGGTTAAATTTAGTGATGACACAATAACTTATATCGCTCCTTAATCTAAAACTTAACTTTGAGAAGAAGGCAGCATTTGCTGTCTTCTTTTATATCTAATGAAAAAATATTTATTCATATTGGCTGTAAGTTTGCCATACTCTGCTTATGCGGAAAAAACGATTCAATACAGTATAAATGCAGATATTTATAGTGAGCCTGTTAGTGTACATGCCTTTTTAAATAGCTGGGAAACGCCCAATTTAAAAAAAGGTAATAATGCCTTTGCGCATGGGAAAATGAAATTAGAAACCAAACAGGATAATTGGACTGTAGGTTGGGTTTGGGCTTATGACTATCAGATTCACTTTAGTAATGATATGGCAAAGCTCTATTATCAAATTGAAAATGATCAGTTAATTGATGCAAATAAATACAATCAATTAAAATTAGAAGCTCAACATGTCGACACAGTGGGAACTCGTTTTGCCTATGACTGGAAGGTTCATCCTGATTGGACCATTGTGACAGGAGCAACTGCGCTTATCGGACGTCATTATGTAGATGGTAAATTCCAGGCAACAGGTCAAACAACCAATATGACTGAATTGATGGATCGGGTTGCTTGGTTAAATGGTTCATTGGATTATAGTTATGACCGTCCTGCATTAAAAGAAGAGGAATTAGGCTGGGATGGAAGAACGAGTCAAGGTTATGGCTATGCCCTAGAGTTTGGTTTACATGGACAAATCAAAAAAGATTGGAATATTAATCTTCAGGTCGATGATTTATTCAGTTATTTATATTGGGATAATGCTCCATTTACGCGCTACGACCTTCGTTACGATCAAAATCAACGTCCTCGAATGGATTTAAGTGGACAATTAAGTAAGAGCAAGCAGTATCGTCAAAAACTGCCTTTCAAATTGAGTTCGGAAATTAGCTATGATGTTCAAACCAAGCCTTGGAGTGTGAGCATCAGTAGTTTTTCAAATGAGTATATAACATTAGCTCAACTGAATGCTTTTTGGAAAACAGAACAATTAAAATATGGTCTGCATATAGAGCCGCAAACACATGCTTTGGGATTATCGGTACAGCATAAAAATTTTGGGGCTAAGTATATGACCGATGATTTAGACAGCAATCAGGCACATCGTTTTAGTGCTTTTTTATATGCTCAATATCACTGGTAAAACCTTTCAAAATTAAAATGTCAAAAAAAAACGGAGCATATTGCTCCGTTTTTTGTTATGAGGAACAGCTCACCATCACTTCAGGCACATCACTCGGCAAGGGGCCTAAATCTTCAGTCTGCTCTAAATCGGGTTGTTTAAGATAAGGCTGGTGCAGCAACTTAAACAGACGCTCCACTTCCGCAAAATCATCCCGTTCCGCCAGCTCAATGGCTTTTTGCGCCATGTGATTACGTAAAATATACTGCGGATTGGCTTGCACCATTTCGGCATCAAGTTCATCTGTTTCTTGGTTTGCTCGAATATTTTCATATTGAGTCAAAAAACTTTCAAACTGGCGTCGGTCCAGACAGTCATCTTTAATCATTTCAAACTGTTTGTTCTGAAGCTGAATAAAGTTTTGGGTATAGTCCAGTTGCTCGCTTTGCAGAATTCTTAAGAAAGCCATGCCGCAGTCAAAACTGTCTTTATGGAAACTTGGCAAGCCCATTTTCTGGTTTAAACCATGTTTATAATGCTCTAAGAATGTTGGCTCATAGTGCTCTAAACATGAAGCTAAATCCTGTTTCCATTGCTCTTTATCATAGTCTGTAGGGCAGAGCGGAACCAGGTTGTTTAACCATTGCCATACATTCCAGTGCCCAATACTTGGCTGCTGCTGATAGGTATAACGGCCTTGATAATCCGAGTGGTTGTTGATCCAGCTCGGACGGAAACGTTCCATAAAACCATAAGGACCAAAGTCCAAAGTCGAACCGGTAATATTCAGGTTGTCAGTATTCATCACGCCATGGGCAAAACCCACCAGCTGCCATTTGGCAATCATCACTGCAGTACGTTGGGTGACTTTGGTTGCAAAAGCTAAAACAGGCTGTTCAGCATCGAGACATTCCGGATAATGCCATTCAATGCACTTTTGGGTAAATTCAGTGAGTAATTCAGGTTGATACTGATTAATCCATTCAAAATGTCCAAAGCGAATATGACAGTCTGATGTGCGCAGCATCATCGCGCCCGGTTCCAGTTTTTCGCGTTGTATGCCTTGGGTGGAAGAGGTGAATCCAACTGCATTACTGGATGCAATACCCAAAGCATTCAAGGCATGACCGGCCAAGTATTCGCGAATCACGGAACGTAAAACGGCACGACCATCACCCATACGCGAGTAGGGCGTTGAACCAGCACCTTTTAAATGCAGGTCGATGGTTTGACCATTTGTATCTAGAATTTGTGCAATCAGTAAGCCACGGCCATCACCGAGTTGTCCTGCCCATTGTCCAAACTGATGCCCGGCATAGACCATCGCCAAAGGTTCAAATTCGGTAAAGGTTTTTTGTCCACTACAGATTTCAACCCATTTGGCTTTATCTTGTTCTGACCATTGTAGTTGATTGGCCAGAGCTTCATTGAAATGACCGGCTTTGGCGCCTTTTAAAGGAACTGGCATTTGATGATGATAAAGCTTGGGATTGAGCGATGGATAGCGAGGATTAAATTGCATAGGACAATCTAAGAAATGGGAGAGATGTGATCACTATAACAAATTTAAACGGCCAAAATGAATAAAGCCCCAACAATGGGGGCTTTATCGATCGAATCAGGTTTTATTCTGAAACAGGATTCTTTTTAATGCTGCGCATTAAAATTTTTAGGGTATTACGGTGATGGGAAAGACGTTGTTCAACTAGCTGGAAATCCATTTTAAGTTTGCTATCCATCTGGTGAATTTTTTCAGCAACAGAAGCTTTTTTGGCTTGAATCTCTTGCTCTTTTAGCTTGGCCCAATCATTTAAAGTTTGGGTAAACGCTTCATATTCCTGAGCAATACGAAGTTTAGCTGCCGCCATATCTTCATTGACATTATGACCATACACCGCTAAATCTTGTTCAGCATATTTAAAGCGCATTGCCAATTCAGCTTTTTTAATATTAAAGCTCGGAATACGACGTAAATTTTTAGCTAAGCCCAATTTTGAACATGACCAGATCAGCCATTTGGTAGGATCGTACTGCCACCATTTCACGCCATTACGGTAATCGTATTGGAAAATGTGGTGGTAGTTGTGATAACCCTCACCCCAAGTGGCAATCGCTAAAACGAAATTGTCACGTGCAGTGTTTTCGTCGGTATATGGACGTTTGCCCCACATATGACAAAGTGAGTTAATAAAGAAGGTCACATGATGGCTCAAGATCAGGCGGAGTAAACCACCCAATAACAATACGCCCCACATATCATCAACTGCCCAACCCACTGTAGTCAAAATCACAGCATGTACGGCAATGACCAGTGGAATGTAATATTTGTCCTGAAACATCACCACTTTGTCATTTAACAAATCGGGTGCATTTTTATAATTCGCTTCTGCTGCCGGATAGTTACGAAGCATCCATCCAATATGGGCATACCAAAAGCCATTATTAATTGAATATGGGTCTTGATCGACATCATCGACATGGCGGTGATGGGTACGGTGACCTGAAGCCCAGAACAAAATACTATTTTGAACGGCAAAAGTACCCATAAGCATTAAAATAATTTTTAATGGCAAAGTTGCTTCGTAAGCACGATGTGCCCATAAGCGGTGATAACCCGCAGTAATCCCTAAACTACTCACACCGAGTAGTACAAATAAGCTGATCCATGCGCCTAAGCTAAAATCATGATGATAAGCATATAAAGGGATAGCGATTACAGCCACAATTGGCAAGAATACCAATGCGAATACTGCAATCCAGTTAATTGGGGCTTTGGGTAGGGGAGCATTCATCTCCAACAGCACTCCTAGAACCTTTTAAAAGGTAAAGGTAAGGTATAAACGAATTCTTAATTCAATACAGTTTATATGGATTAAGACTTCTTCAATATTAGCATGAGCTACTAAATCTTCACTAGCGTTATTCTACAGGTGTATTGTACTAAACAGTAACAGAATACGAGGCAGGGTTGATTGATTTTATCGAAGGTCAAAGCAGCTTCTTTCCACCCTGACGATATGAATCATTTTTGATTAAATAAATAGTGAATTAAGTCATATAAATGGGGGCGAAAAATTTATTTTAAAGTTGCTCCAGCATCATTTTCGGAAAATCGGTAATCAATCCGTCTATTCCTAAACTTTGCAGATGCTTGGCGCGCTCAATATCATTCACTGTCCAGACACTGATGTGTAAATGAGCTTGTTGGGTAGCTTGAATCATCTCATCAGTTGCCAGCTGATTCATCCAGCCAATTTGGCAACAACCCAGTTCTAACGCCTGTTCAATAGCTTGGTGTTTGATGTCATCTTCAATCAATAAGCCGCGTTTAAATATCGAGTCTTGCTGTTTTAAGACCTGATGGATTTTTAAATCGAAACTGGTGATTACGGCAGTTTGTTCAAAGCCGTGTAATTGTTTTTGTAATTCTAAGACTAGTTTTTCAGCTTCCGCCATAGTTGCAACAGCTTTGACTTCAACTTCAATATGCTCAAAGTCATGAATAATGCTCAGGGTCTGGCGGAGTGTCGGGGTGAGCTGTTTTTCCCAGTCCATCCAGATATGCGCCTGATTATAGGCTTCAAGCTGATGGCTGTTTAGGTCATAGAGCGGCTGATCTGTACCGGTGGTTCTTAAAAAGTTGTCATCGTGCATGATAACGAGTTCATTATCTTTAAGCTGACGGACATCAAATTCGACTGCACGGATGCCCAAGTCATGAATGTATTGAAAGCCGCCTAGGGTATTTTCCGGGGCTTCACCACGTGCACCACGATGGCCGATGATTTTCATAATGAACTCTTTTTCTAGATTGAACTGTGAAAGTGAATCACTGCTTTTATCTTATCATTCAATGCATGTTAGATATTGGAATTTAAGGTTTACTTGTTTTAAATTGCAGTAGAGATTGTGAATTGATTTTGTATAGGTGATTTCTTACTTTTCAAAGATGAAAAGTAACAAAAATCTTTTGTCTGGCAAAAGGTTCATCCCTGAAACCTTTGCCAGACGGCGACATCCTTGTCACCTGGCGCGGTAGCAGTATACTGGTACTTTGTTTTTAGAAAGAGCAACAAGTAGTCATTTTTTATCAGCGAAACGAGTGACAATTTTGAATTAACAATAAGTTAAATCGTCTCATTAATATTTTTTTGCCACAGTACTTCAGATCCACCTTCAGCACGTTGCAATGTCCGCGAGGCAACAAATAACCAGTCAGAAAGACGGTTTAAAAGCTGCAATGACGTTGCCTGAATATTTTGATCGCGGGTATGTACCGTCATCAGGCTGCGCTCAGCACGGCGGCATACTGAACGTGCTTGATGTGCATAACTGCATGCTAAAGTTCCGGCCGGTAAAATAAAGTCTTTCAGCATGGGTAAAGCTTCATTCATACGGTCAATTTCATTTTCCAGAAATTCAACTGAAACCGGTAAAACCATGTTGTAGTTGGGAATACAAACTTCACCACCCAGGTCAAAGAGCCAATGTTGAATCAGGCTTAAAGACTTATCCCAAGCAGCTTTGTCTTCAATATTACTCACGGCAATTTGTGAACGTAAAATACCAATACAAGAGTTGAGTTCATCGACATCACCTAAAGCGGCAATACGCAAGTCATCTTTGGCTACGCGTGAACCGTCGCCTAGTCCGGTTGTACCAGAGTCGCCTGTGCGGGTATAAATTTTACTTAAACGGTGGCCCATTTATAATTCCTTAAAACTTTGATATCTGAATATAAAAAGGATAATGCCATAGGCATGACATTATCCTCAAAAGTATTTACTAAAAGTCGGCAAACTTAGTATGTGAAGGTCACACCAGCAGAGGCTAAACGACCGCCATTAACATAGTAGTAGCCTCGATCTTGATAGGCGGCTTTGTATTCTACATCGCCAATATTTTGAATATTGCTAAACAATTTAACATGGGGATTAACATTCCAGTAGGCATTGACGTCAACAGTTGCATAACCCGGATTTTGGTAGTTTTTGTCCCAGTCTTTCGATTTTGATTTGGCAATTAAAGACGCGCTAATTCCATAGATTTCATTTTGAATACCTGTAGTTAAAGTGAAACCCTGACGGGGACGGCGGCCTAACTCCTGATGGGTTTCATCATTTTCAGATTTCACATAGCTATAAGCTGCTTTGGTAAATAAATCATTTTGTTGCCAAGCCAAATATAGCTCTACGCCTTTATAGGTGGCTTTATCAATATTGCCCAATTTACCGAAGTTTTCTGAACCAATCAGGTCTTCAACTTCAGTGTAATAGGCAGATAGGCCAGTTTTAAAACCTAAAGCTAAAGTCTGATCAATCCCGGCTTCATAAGACATACTTTCTTCTGGCGCAAGTTCAGGGTTGCCGTTCCAGGCATTGTAAAGCTCATTCAAGGTAGGCGATTTAAAGGCTGTTCCAATATTGGTGTAAATACTGGTAGAAGGGAGAACCTGATAACGTGCTGCTATTTGCCCTACAGTATGTGAGCCATATTTTTCATTGTCTTCAACACGAATACCGGCCTGGGTATTTAGCTTTTCACCTTTGAACTGATGCTGTACATAGTAGCCGGTGGAATCGACATTTTCCTGATAAGGTGCGCCGTAAGACAAAATGTCTGCATCAAGATTACGCTGAGTGAAACCTGCAAGAATGCTGTGCTGAGGTAAAAAGTTCCATTTACCGTAAAGTTCAGCTTCCTGGGTTGTGCTATGTACAAAATCAGTCGAATCTTTTTGCTCGACCTGATCTTTAAATTGAGATAAACGTCCATTCAGCTCAATGTTTTCCGTAACCTTGGCGCGGCCTCTTAAATTAACGATTTCATTTTCAAAATCCTGTTTGAGCAAGCTGCCATCAAAGGCATAGGCATCATATAAATTTGTACCTTCATTGCGGCTGTAATCTATAGATGCGGCAAATTGCTGTTTTTCTAAGCCCACTTTGGCGCTATAACCTTTTTGCTCAAATGAAGCTGTTTCAGAGCGATCGGTTTTTTGGTTGGTGACTTGAGTGGCGTCAGACTCCAGACGTTGGCCACGAATTTGTGCATAGAAACCATCGTCATATAAATCAGCCCCGAGGACAGATTTATAAGTTTGATGTTCACCGATTTCACCGGTGATAAATGCACTGGTTTTTTCCGGGGTTTTGGAAACCAGCTGAACTACACCGCCAATGGCATCCGTACCGTAGAGTACAGATGCAGGACCTTTGAGCACCTCAATCTGTTGAATATCTGTGGTATCGATAAATGCTAAATTGGCAGTTCCTGAGGATGGGTTGTTGAGTCGAATACCGTCACGGAGGACGAGGGTATGATCAGATTCCGTACCACGTAAATACATGTCTGCAAGTTGACCCATGCCGCCATTCTGCACCATGTTAATTGCAGCATCATGTTTTAACAGATCAGGAAAAGAAGCAATCGGTGACTGCTCGACAATATGTGGCTCAATAAGCGAAATTCTTGCAGGGACAGCGGTAATCTTTTCTTCAGAGCGTGTGGCAGTCACCACTAAAGTGTCTAAAGAAGCATTCACAGTGGTTGTGTTGTCTTGTGCAAAGACAGATGCAGAGAAACCCATCGCAATAGCGATTGCGCCCACTAAGGCTGTAGTCTGAAATTTAATCGTCATGATTTAAGCTCCATACATTCACCCCCCGTGAATGATTGAGTTAAAGAACACAACAAGCAGGTATCCGGACTTAAATGTGCATGCATCTACATGTTACATATCCACCTTCCCACATTATTATGCAGTGGTGTAAATCAGCTGATTTATAAAGATATGCTTTTCATTTTACCGTTGCGGGGGCAGTGTCGGATTTGCACCAACTTCCCTAAAGCCTAAGCTTGACTCGTTGCAATTGCGCGCAGTATAAGGTTTGTGCAGGCATTAGACAATCTATGGCAATATTATTCCGGATGAACTTTACTCAAGCTTTTAAAATTGCATTACAATGATTCGCCCCCATATTTATAGACTGACTATAAATCGGGCAAAGATTCAGCCAAAAAATTAGAGCGAAGTATATGCGAACCCGTGCCAAAATTTGCGGAATCACACGAATAGAAGATATACATTCTGCTGTAAATGCAGGAGCAGATGCGATTGGTTTTGTGTTTTTTCCACCCAGTCCACGCAGTGTGACCCAAGAGCAAGCGAAAGAACTGATTCAGCATGTACCTGCCTATGTGCAAACTGTGGGCTTGTTTGTGAATGCATCGCTTGATGAAATTGAGCAGATTTTAAAACAAGCGCCAGTCGATATTTTACAGTTTCATGGGGATGAAAGCCCTGAACAATGTCAGCAGATTTCCAGTCAGGTCGGTCGTCGCTGGTATAAAGCGATACAGGTAAAACCTGAGCTAGATGTCATCAATACTATAAAAAGCTACCAAAATGTAGGCGCAAGTGCAGTATTATTAGACGCCTGGCATCCTGAACTGAAAGGCGGAACCGGGCACAGCTTTGACTGGTCAAAATTCCCCAAACTCGATATTCCTTTAATTTTGGCAGGCGGTTTAAAGTCTGACAATATTGAAGACGCTATAAAGACGACCAATGCTTATGCAGTAGATGTCAGCGGAGGCGTAGAATCCGCTAAAGGTATAAAAGACCAACAACTGATTGAACAGTTTATGCAAGGAGTCCAACGTGGATCAGCAAAATAAGATTGACTATACCCAATTCCCGGATAAACGCGGGCATTTCGGTATCCATGGCGGACGTTTTGTGTCAGAAACTCTAATGGCAGCATTAGAAGACTTAGAAAAACTTTATTCTCGTATGAAGGATGATCCTAAGTTTCTGGCAGAATTCGACCGTGATTTAGCCTACTATGTAGGTCGTCCTAGTCCTCTATATTATGCTGAACGATGGTCGAAGGAATTAGGTGGGGCGCAAATTTACTTAAAACGTGAAGACTTAAACCATACAGGCTCACATAAAGTCAACAACACCATTGGTCAGGCGCTTCTGGCTAAGCTTTCAGGTAAAAAACGTATTATCGCTGAAACTGGCGCAGGTCAGCACGGTGTAGCAACCGCAACCATTGCAGCGCGTTTGGGCCTTGAATGTATTGTATATATGGGTGCAGACGACGTAAAACGTCAAGCCATGAACGTGTATCGTATGCGTTTGCTGGGTGCAAAAGTTGTTGCAGTAGAAAGTGGCTCTAAAACTTTGAAAGATGCCATGAATGAAGCAATGCGCGATTGGGTAACTAATGTTGATACCACATATTATGCAATTGGGACGGTAGCAGGTCCACATCCTTATCCGCAACTGGTTCGTGATTTCCAATCAATCATTGGTCGTGAAGCGCGTAAACAAATTCAGGAACAGGCTGGCCGTCTTCCAGATGCATTGGTTGCATGTGTCGGCGGTGGTTCAAATGCGATGGGCTTGTTCTATCCATTCTTGAACGATGAAGATGTAAAAATGTACGGTGTTGAAGCAGCAGGTTTGGGGATTGAAACCGGTAAACACTCTGCGCCACTCAATGCCGGTCATGTCGGGGTACTGCATGGTAACCGTACTTACTTGATGTCGGATGAACAGGGTCAGATCATTGAAACCCATTCAATTTCTGCCGGTCTGGATTATCCGGGTGTAGGTCCTGAACATAGTTTCTTAAAAGATATGCACCGTGTTGAATATGTGCCGATCAATGACCAAGAAGCGCTGCAAGGTTTCCGTGATTTAACGCATATTGAAGGGATTATTCCTGCCTTGGAAAGTTCACATGCGATGGCTTATGTGACCAAACTTGCACCGACCATGGATAAGGATCAAATCATTATTGCGACGGTTTCTGGTCGTGGTGATAAGGACTTGATGACTGTTGCCCGTATTGATGGCGTGGAAATGGTAGAGATGTAAAAATTTTCCTAGTTCCTTTGTGGGAAAGAGGAAAAAAGCCCTCCTTTCTCAAAGGAGGGTGGGGAGGATTTAAAAAAATCGTGCCGAAGCAATTCAGCACGATTTTTTTTGAAATAGAAGTTTATCCAAAACGTGAACAAGTGAAGGCAACATGGTTATTGCCCGTTAAGCAGCATTACAGGGATGTAATGTCTGCTTAACAAGATGGTTTTCTTGCGAAGCTTCGCTTCTCATTTTGCCGAAACAAAAGTTAGATATTTCCTACCAAAGAAAACTCTAGTCAAATTCAACTTTCTGGTTATGAAGATCTCTACATGTTGACGGAGTCTTGCTGCTTATAACTCAAATATAAGGAGCTCGTAATGTTACTTTGGATAAGCCCAAAGTAACCAAAGGCATTGTCATTCGCAAAACTCGTCTTATACTTTCATGTGATTAATTTAGTCGCAAAAACATTTCTATCGAGTTGTGGTCTGCCTCGAACAATTGCGAATGACGTTTCCGTGAATCGCAGATTCTTTGTAAAAATGCTTCAAAAGAAAGGAAATAAAATGCCCAGCTTATTTATCGTCATGCTTGGTGGCCGTCATGCGCGTGCCAATACCGAAGTCCATGATGTGGTACTCGCCGTGGGGGATTCATTAGAAGAGACCTATCCTCAACTTAACACTGCATGGTTTGGCGAGCAAAAAGGCTTGCACATTGATGCCTGGGCGCAAATCAATGGCGTAGAATTTAAAGGCATACATTATCAAATTCAATTTAGTAATGCCCAGCCGAACTCATCTGAACAAAAGCTGTTTTTAATTAATCTGGGTGGCTACGATGCCCGGGAGTTTGGGGAGCTGCATCGCTATGTTTTGGTTGTGGCGCAAAATGCGATGCTGGCAAAACAACGTGGTAAAGCTTACTTTGCCTCACATTGGAAAAAACAGCATACCGACCGAGTATTAGATGTGGACGATTGTATTGCGATTGATCAGGTACATGGCCGTTATGTGCATCTGATTGAAGGCGAGTTCAGTGGCAACCGTTGGGAAAATACGTATTTGATGCTATCTCATGACTGATTTATATGTGTTTGATTAATAAATTATATTTATAAAATATTAAATCAAAAGGAATAATATATATTTTTTGTATTTATTCGATGAAATCTGCTGATCGATACTTCTAACTTGGATTTATATAGGCATAATAAGCGTAAGAATTTATGATCTCTTGGCTAGATGGAATTTGATAAATGGATTTGATTCAATCAAATGGACAACCGAATTATGGCCGCTTTAAGTCTCTCCCAAAAACCATCGATTTGAATCAATACCAGTATAAGACGCCTTATGGAAAGGTCTTAACCGGTTGGCGCAAACGATTAAAATACAAAAAGTTTAAATTTTGCTGTATTCAGCATGAGCATTACACGATTGGCCTGGCAATTGCCGATATTGCATGGGCAGGGCATGGCTTTTTTTATATTTATAATCATCAAAATCAGGAAGTTTTAGAATGGAATGCGATTAACCTCTTATCGCGCAATACCGTGGTAGATGAGCAGCCGCTTTATAACCAGAGTTTTTTTTCCAAGTCACCTTTTCAAATTGATATTCAGCATGCCAACGGCGTACGTTACATCCATGTGACCAAATATGGTGAAATCAGGCTCAGTGCACGAATTTTCTGTGCCGGGACAGACCCGCTGAGTATGTGCAGCCCGACGGGAATTAATGGTTGGACCTATACTCAAAAACTCACGACTTTGGCCTGTGAAGGCTTTTTTATTAATAAACAGCGTGAAACCATACAGTTTAATGAAAGGACTTTTGCCTCACTGGATGATACCTGTGGTTTTCTACGTCCGGAGACGGCATGGTTCTGGTTGTCGTGTAACTTTTGGGATCAAAACAATAACCGGATCGGCTTAAACCTGGCTTCTGGCGTGAATGAAAGTTTTGGCAATGAAAACTGCTTGTGGGTGAATGGCGTGCTGTATCCTGTAAGTGATGTTTTATTTCAGCATCAGGGGGATGATCATTGGACCATTCGCTCACTAGATGAAAAGTTAAACCTGGATGTAAAGACGGGTTGGCGTCGTTTTGAAAATCTGAATTTAAGACTGGTCGGCAGTCAGTTCAGTCAATGGCAAGCCAAAATTAGTGGCACCATTCAGCAAGATGATCAGGAAATTATTTTGCTCAATGAATATGGTTTGCTCGAGCAGCACTATGCCAAGTGGTAAGCGCCAAGTGACCAATCTACAAAAATAAAAAAGCCTGCAAATTATGCAGGCTTTTTTTCTATTCTTTTGCCGCTTGCCAAAACGCTTCACCCGCTTGTATGGGATCGCCAGTTTCTTCTAAAGTTTTAACCCAGACATCATATTGGGCAATCACTGGATGCTGGCTAGGATGAAAATCCTTTTTAAACCAGTCACCGTATTGTTTATTCATTCGGGTCAAGATGCCACGTTTACCAAAAAACCACGGTAAGCCTTTGATATTCATTTGCAAACGTTGCAATCGACTAAATCCGTCATGTTCTAACATCATGTTGGTGCGGTAAATGGTAAAGCCAAACATTAAAAATGTAGTCCACACCAAGGTGAATTTACGTGTAGATTCAGGCACATTACCAACCTGTTTCATCACGTCAAAAGCCACATCCCGATGTTCCATTTCTTCAATCGCATGCCAGGCAAATAGTGCGCGTACATAAGGATGAGCATCGCGCAAAGTTTCTTTTTGGCTATAAAAGGTTTCCGCCATTAACGCCGTCAAGTGTTCAGCGGCAGCGGTCATGGCAATATTGTATTGTGGAGAGCGTTTTTCCAGTTCGAATTTAAAAATTTTATTTAAACGCTGGATAAACTGATCGACCGGCATGCCTTGTTCTTTCATGACCTGATTCATTTTGTCATGGGCAATGCCGTGCTGTGCTTCCTGACGGATAAAATCTGCCACACGCTGTTTTAAATCCGGGTCGGTAATCTGGTCACGGAACAGTCGTACAGACTGAATAAAATAGCGTTCACCATCCGGAAAAGTCAGGCTGAGTGCATCAAACATTCGGGTAATAAACGGGTCGCCACCGAACCAGAAGCGAGGTACTTCATTCAGTTTGAAATCCAGATTGCTACGAACCACAGGTTCGACTTGATGATGGACTATCGCATTCATATTTATTTTATTCGAATCGCCTTGGATAGCTGTAGTATGTTGGGATTTTGCATATTTGTTTTGACAGTTATTGCCATTTTTTATACATTTTACGCCAAGGTGAAAATATCGCATGTCAAATTATAAGTGAATCATCATGCAAGAATTACAAATACCCAATGGTTATTTTCAACTCTGGAATATGTATCTGATAGAGCAGGGGCTCGACTTTCACACGCTTGAATTTTTAGCACCTTATTGGGACGATCTGGATCAGGTGCTGCAATTGCCTATTGATACCCAATCACCTTTTTCTTTTTTTTACAGCATTTTGCAATTAACCCGTGAGCAGCTGGATTGCCCGCAGCTGATTATTGAAATGGCCAAGCGCATTCGTCCTGAACATTTCGGCGTACTCGGTTATATGGCCACCCGAAGTAACAGTGTGGCTGAAGCATTGCAATATATCATGCGTTTCAGCCGTCTGGTGATCGATGGTGCCGATGCGGTTCCGATACAGATGCATCAGCAGGGCAATGAAATCTGGCTGTTCTGGCCACTTTCAGATGAAAAATATGCCTTGTTAAATGAAATGACCATGGCGGCCATGGTGCATTTGGCCAAGCAAATTTTTCCCGATCCACCGAAATTTTTAAATATCCAGATGGCGCATCGAGCGCAAATGGCGCAATATCATTATCAAAAATTTTATGGTTGTGAGGTGCTGTTTGATCAGCCACGTTATGCCTATGTCATGAGTGTAGATAGCTTGACGTTGAAATCGGTATTGGCCGATCCGTCATTAATGCAGTTATTGCTGAAACAGGCCGAGGAGGCCATTGCACTCAAGCCAAGTTATGAAAGTCTATTACAGCAAATCCATGCCGCAGTGGCTGAATATTTAAGACTGCATGCCACAGTGCCCAAAATTGATCAGATTGCAGATGAATTGCACCTGTCGACACGGACGTTGCAGCGCCAACTGCAGGAGCAGAACACTTCATTTAAAAAATTATTGGAAGCAGAGCGGATGAAACGCTGTGAGCAGTTATTGCAGCAGAATTCCAGCTTCACTGATATTGCCATGCGCCTGGGGTATTCAGATCAGTCGGCATTGGCACGTGCTTATAAAGCCTATAGCGGTCAAACCTTATTACAACGAAAGCAGCAACTGAAAGCCCAATCTGAACTATAAAAAAATACCTTATTCCTGCCATTTTTTTTAATCAATACAAGTGTGGACATACACTTCATCTTAGGATTCGGCAGCCCTGAAAAATTCAAATTAAAAAACCTGCATCATAGAGTGCAGGTTTTTGCTATTTCATGAAATTTCAGTTTTAAAAGACAAGCTATTTATTTTTATAAATTTTTTATAAGTAGGAAGAAGTTTATCTTCATTAGTGATATTTTTTTACATAGCAAAATTAGGCATCTTTGATCATTGAGAAAAAATCGTAAATATCAGTAAATGGTGTTCTCGGATTGTTCTGAAAAGATGAGATGGTAAGTTGAATGTAGCGCGAAATGCTCAAGCCCTATTCAATGAGTAAAAAATAGCGTTACAATGCGTTGTCTTGTATTTCTACAAAGCCAACTCCTCAGTTTTTTAATAATTCAAGGAAAGTACAACCCTATGTCACGTTTAGCCACTCGTTTTGGACAGCTTAAATCTCAGCAGCGTAAAGCGCTCGTTTCTTATGTAATGGCTGGTGACCCTCATCCACAAGTAACCGTTCCATTGTTACACCAAATGGTTGAGGCAGGGGTAGATGTGATTGAGCTTGGACTTCCATTTTCAGACCCTATGGCAGATGGCCCCGTGATTGCCCTTGCAGCGGAACGCGCATTGGCTGGTGGTACCAATACCTTAGATGCTTTGAACATGGTGAAAGAGTTCCGCCAAAAAGATACAGAAACACCGGTGGTTTTGATGGGGTATTTAAACCCTGTTGAAGTGATCGGTTATGAAAAGTTTGTATCTTATGCCAATGAATGCGGTGTAGATGGGGTACTTCTAGTAGATTTACCGCCTGAAGAAGCCAAAAATTTAGATGACGTGTTGAAAAAATTCGACATGGATCAAATTTTCCTGCTTGCACCAACCTCGACTGATGAGCGTATTCAGCATGTGGCAAATCAGGCCAGTGGCTTTATCTACTATGTATCCTTGAAAGGGGTAACCGGTGCTGCAACTTTAGATGTTGCTGAAGCGGCAGCCCGTATCCAGAAAATTAAAGCTGTGACTGACGTTCCTGTGGGTGTCGGTTTTGGGATCAGCGATGCTGCCTCGGCAAAAGCCATGGGTGTAGCGGCTGATGCTGTGATTGTTGGTAGTGCATTTGTAAAACAGTTTGCGAACCTAGCGCCAGAACAAGCCGTTGTTGAAACGGTCAATAAAGTCAAGGAGCTTCGAGCTGCGCTCGATGAGTTAGTATGAATCAAGAAGTGAAATCAGGAAAAATTCTTAGCCCAGCGACGCCGTGGACGGAACGTCATGTTCCGGGTATTCACACGCCCGATGAGCAAACCTCACTCAAAGCAACATTTACCGAGCCTACGATTGAGTGTCCTGAATGTCACGCACTGGTTACACGTACCGCGATGTCATTTAACGCCTATGTTTGCCCACAATGTGATGAACATTTGCGTATGAAAGCACGCGATCGCTTAAACTGGTTCTTTGATCAGGTTCAAAATGAACTGGGTCAGGAATTTGTGGCCAAAGACCCACTCAAATTTGTCGACAGCAAGGCATATCCAGACCGTATGTCTGAAGCACAAAAGAAAACCGGGGAAACTGAAGCCTTAGTGGTGATGCAAGGTTTACTGAAAGGCATTCCTTTAATCGCATGTGCATTTGAATTCGACTTTATGGGCGGTTCAATGGGTACTGTGGTCGGTGACCGTTTTGTGCAAGCGGCTGAACGTGCCATTAAAGCCAAACAGCCTTTAATCTGTTTCGCAGCTTCAGGTGGTGCACGTATGCAGGAAGGCATGTTGTCATTGATGCAGATGGCGCGTACTTCAGCAGCGATTCAACGCATGAAAGATGCAGGTTTACCGTATTTAGTGGTACTTACTCATCCGGTTTATGGTGGTGTAACCGCTTCACTGGCAATGCTCGGTGATGTGCATATTGCCGAACCTAAAGCCATGATCGGTTTCGCGGGCAAACGTGTGATTGAGCAAACGGTACGTGAAAAACTGGAAGAACCGTTCCAGCGTGCAGAATATTTGCTTGATCATGGTGTAATCGATCAAATTGTTCACCGTCACGCATTACGTGATACTGTATATCGTATTGTAGCGAAACTGATGAATTTGTCTTGAACACAGCACCACTTGCAACAGACTCTTTAAACACATGGCTCGATTATTGGAGCCATGTTCACGTTACGGGTATTGATTTAGGTCTGGAACGGGTTATTCCAGTGGCTGAAAAGCTGGGAGTGACGCGTCCTCAGGCTAAAGTCCTAACAGTAGCGGGAACCAACGGTAAAGGCTCAACCACCACCACTTTGGCTGCCATTTTAAATGCGCAGGGCTATCAAGTGGGATTATATCAATCACCGCATATTTACCGTTTTAATGAGCGGGTGAAACTGGCCGGGATTGAAGTGGATGATCAAACCTTGGTGGATGCATTTGTGCAAGTGGACCAGGCACGGCGTGACTGTGATCTTACCCTGTCTTTTTTTGAAGCCACCACATTGGCGGCTTTTGTCATTTTCAATGCTAAACAATGTGATGTCTGGGTATTGGAAGTCGGTCTCGGTGGCCGTCTGGATGTCGTCAATGTGATCGATCCTGATGTCGCGGTGATTACCAACATTGGTCTCGATCATACCGACTGGCTCGGTGACACGATTGAAAAAATTGCCTATGAAAAAGCCGGAATTATTCGTCCGAATATTCCTGTGATTTTTGGTGGTTTGCAGCAACTTCCTCAAGCCATTCAAAACAAGGTTGATGAATCTCAGGCGAAACTGTTTGCGGTCAACCGTGATTATTTTTATCAATATAGCGAAGATGGTCAGTCCTGGATGTTTGCCTCATCAGGCAGTACCTTAAAACTTCCGCTCGGTGCTTTGGCACTGGAAAATATCTCTACAGCTGTTGCCGCGATTTTGCTGAGTGGTCTAAAAGTGACTCAAGCTGCCATTGCGCAAGGCATTCAAAATGCAAAATTGCCAGGCCGCTTTGAAATACGTCATATTCAAGATAAAACCGTGATTTTCGATGCCGGACACAATCCACATGGCGTAGAATTTTTGTTAAATCAGTTGCGAAAATTTTTAGAATACAATAAACAGTACACAGAAGTGATCAGTGTTTTTTCTATGTTGGCGGATAAAGATATCAATTCTGTCGTAGATTTATTGAAAGATACTGTTTTAACATGGAAAATCGCACCGTTAACCGTTCCGCGAGCAGCTGCAGTCGAACAGCTGGATGAAGCGTTAAAGGGCGAAACAGTACAACACTTCAATAGTGTTCAATTGGCTTTTAAATCAGCGCTAAATGAAACAAAAAATAATCAGCTGATCTTGGTATGTGGTTCATTTCATACCTTAGAAGCGGTATGGGAGTATTTGGAAGAATGTCAATGAATAGCAAACAACGCTGGATGGGAGGCGTTGTTTTATTAGGTGGTGGTGTTTTATTGGCAGCATTACTTCTCAAAGGTAAAGAAGAAATATATCAGAACGAACTCAAAACCCCGGATTTAGCCGCTCAAGTGGAGCAAAAAAATCCGGCGGCAGATGGTGGAATGGTTCAACTGCGACCTTTAACGGTGGATGTGGAAACCGAAAAACGTTTACTTGAAGAACAACGTCGGGCACGTGAAAAAGCGGTTGCGGAACAGGAAGCACGTGCAGCCGAATTTTTAGCAATGCAGCAACAGGCTGAAGCAGAAGCGGCACGTAAAGCGGCTGAAGAATATGCGGCTTTAAATGCGCGTCGTAGTGGAGCGCAGCAGAGTTCAGACAATATTCCTCCTGAACTGGTGGAAGATGAAAAAGCCAAGCAGAAACGTCTGGCTGATGAGCAGTTGCTCGCGGCAAAAAAGCAACAACAGCAGACAGCTCAACAACAGCGAACTGATGCTGAGAAAAAAATAGCTGAAAATAAACGTAAGGCCCAAGCTGAAGCTGAACAGCAATTGGCTGCAAAGCAGGCAGCAGCGAAAAAAGCAGCTGATGAAAAAGCCAAACATGAGGCTGAAGTAAAACGCAAAGCAGCTGAAGCCGAAAAACAGTTGGCTGCTAAAAAGGCGCTGGAAGCCAAGAAAAAAGAACAAGCAGAGCAAGAACTAGTAGCGAAGAAAAAAGCGGAAGCCAAGAAAAAGGCAGAAGCTGAAAAAGCGCGTGATTTGCTAGAAAATGGTGATAAACAGTGGATGGTTCAGGTGGCATTGGCTGCCAATGAAGCCAATGCAGATGCACTGGCATCCAAGCTGCGTGCCAAAGGCTATAAAGTCACCAAGAGCCCAACATCGAAAGGGGTTCGAATTATGGTTGGTCCGTCTAAAGATCGTGATGTGGCTGATGCGACCCGTAAAAAAATTACGGCTGATACAAGCCTGGGAATGAAGTCGGCATGGGTGATTGATTGGGTGCCGCTCGATAAGCGCTAAAGTTTAATTTAATTCCCTTCAAGATGGATTCAACAGTTGCTGTTGAATCCATTTTACATTTTCGGGACTGAATATTTTTTCAATGTGAATCCAGATTGGATGAAAACCGTAGCCGCCATATTTCATTTCATTCAACGCATCTGAAATGGTCCAGTTTTCAAAAATAATCCGGTACATGGCAATACTTGCACCGGTACGGTCTGAGCCGTGATAACAATGAATCAGTACTTTCTGATGGAGTACTTTGGCTTGCTGAATCTGTCGCATCACCTGTAATAAATCTTCACGCGACATTGCCCAAGTGTGAATCGGCACATGAACCAGTTTAAAATCTGTGGAGGGTAGGATAGTCAGGTCTTTATTTCTTGATCTTAAATTAATGACGACATCAATATCATGGGCTTTTAACAGTGGAATCAGTTCGGCGTTCGGCTGTTCACTGCGAAATATCTGTGGACTAATTTGATAAAAATTATGGCTTGGATGAAGTGATTTGGCCCAATTTTGAGGACGTTGTTCCGCTGTAAATGCAGGTGCGGTCATACATCCCATTAAACTTGAGCAGCTCAGTACTAGAGCCAAAGCAGTTCTTTTGATCATGCGAGATAACGCTCCAGTTCTACAGGATCGTGAGCACAAATAATGTCGATATTCTTTGTAGTTTGTGCGAGCTGTTGAATTTTATGCAAGTTGTCTACGCGCATCTGATTATTTTCAGCAAAGAAGCGTTCCAGTTTATCCAGAGTTCGCAGCTTATTTTCAGGGTCAAGTTGCAGGTGGGAATAGTAGGCATCTCCACAGAAGAATAACCAGCCTTCTTTTTGTTTAATCGCAATTCCAGAATGACCTTGGCTATGACCCAAAAGTGGAATCATTAAAATTTCATCCTGAAATAAGCGAAATCCTTGCACTTGATGCAAGTTAAACCAGGCTTCACCCTGAGCCGGTTCTATAAAGTTCCAGTGGCGATGCTGCTTGAATTGCTGGGTTTTATAACGGGCTTTATTTTTCAGTGAAAAAAAGTTTTGTGTGGCATTGTACTCACTGGATAGTACATGAACAGTGGCATGCGGAAAGTCTGAAATACCACCAGCATGATCGAAATCCAGATGTGAAACTAGAATATGCCTCACATCTTGAGGACGAAAACCTAAGTGTTGAATCTGTGCAGTGGCGGTCAACTCTAAATTGTTTTCAATGCGCCCTAGCCGTGAGACCAGATTGCCTAAACGTGCTTTGGTGTGTAGATAATCCTGTAAACCTAAACCGGTATCCACCAATACTAAGCCTTGATCGGTTTCAAGCAGTAGGCAATGACAAACCACTTTGGCATGTAAGCCTTTTTGTCCAAACAGTGGGCCACAAACCGGGCACATGGTGCCACAGTGCAAATGATGAATATTATAGATCACAATAGTTATTCTTAAGATGACTAGGCGTATTTATAAACTGACTGTGAAATAAACAGCAACTTGATTTTGTAAGTTAATTTCTGAGCAGAATAAAAAAAGCCTGTCATCAGACAGGCTTAAGCGAAATCAGGATTTGGCTCGTCATTTTAATCCTGTATTTGCCGCATACTTAAAGCATAGCTTCAGATTTTTTTTGCGGCATATATTCCTCAGGGCACAGTGCTCTTTTTAAAAGAAACTACGCACTTCGTTTGTCTTGCACAAAAATAAAAGCACAACTTCTGATACTACGCACTTCGTTTGTCTTGCGAAAAACTAAAGCAGCGGTTCTTTATCCGAAACTATGCGCTTCGCTTGTCTTGCGACAAAATAAGACAGTGTCTTATTTTGTCTCAGGCTGTGGAGTAAGGCGCAAGTATGGTGTTACAGCTTTATAGCCTTTAGGGAAGCGTTGTTTGATTTCGTCTTCATCTTTAAGAGAAGGCACAATCACCACGTCTTCACCTTGCTGCCAGTTGGCCGGTGTTGCCACTTTATGGTTGTCGGTCAGTTGCAGTGAATCAACCACACGTAAAATTTCATTGAAGTTACGGCCTGTAGATGCCGGGTAGGTAATAATCAAACGTACTTTTTTGTTCGGATCAATAATCACCAAAGAACGAACAGTCAGGGTTTCACTGGCATTCGGGTGAATAAAATCATAAAGGGTAGATACTTTACGGTCTTGATCGGCAATGATCGGGAAATTCACCGAAGTGTTTTGGGTTTCATTAATATCCTTAATCCAGCCCTTATGGGATTCAACATCATCAACCGACAGGGCAATGGCTTTGACACCACGTTTTTCAAATTCATCTTTCAGTTTTGCGGTATAGCCGAGCTCAGTGGTACATACCGGTGTGTAGTCAGCAGGATGGGAAAATAAAATCCCCCAGCTGTCACCCAAAAAGTCGTAAAAATTAATCGTGCCTTCGCTTGAGTCCTGCACAAAATTCGGTGCGGTATCGCCTAAACGTAATGTCATTTTCTATTACCTCAAATTATTTGTTATAAACCTTGATGAGACTTAATATGGCGCATTTTTTTTTGCAATGAAAATAGCGTTTTTGTATTTCTTTATGAAGATAGGGAATATAAAACGATAGCTTCAATTGTAAAAACCTTATGAATGGTTATGATTATGACTATATTGGCTGTTTAAAATTTGTTACATTGTTTGCCCTTAGCTGTCACGTGCTAGAACAGGTGATCAGAATTTTTTTATTGGTTTTGTGCAAAACCCTTGTACTTCAAATTTCTAGCACCATAATAACGACTGAGAAAAAATTTATTCATTCGACAAGCAAGATTTAGAGAGTCTATTCATGTTGGCAAGTCTGATCGGAGGCATCTTCGGTACTAAAAATGAGCGCGAACTCAAACGCATGCGTAAAATCGTAGATAAGATTAATGCGCTCGAGCCGACGATATCTGCACTAAGCGATGCAGACTTATCTGCAAAAACTGAAGAATTCAAACAACGATATAACAAAGGCGAAAGCCTGGATAAATTATTGCCTGAAGCATTTGCTGTTTGTCGTGAAGCGGCTAAGCGAATCATGGGGATGCGCCATTACGACGTCCAGTTGATTGGTGGTATTACCCTTCACGAAGGTAAAATTGCAGAAATGCGTACCGGTGAAGGTAAAACCCTGATGGGTACCTTGGCCTGTTATCTAAATGCCATTAGCGGACAAGGCGTACATGTCATCACTGTGAATGACTATTTGGCACAGCGTGATGCCGAGTTAAACCGTCCCTTATTCGAATTCCTGGGTCTGAGCATTGGCATCATTTATTCCATGCAAGATCCAACAGAAAAAGCTGAAGCTTATCGCGCCGATATTACTTACGGTACCAACAACGAATTCGGTTTCGACTATCTTCGTGACAACATGGTGTTCTCTCTGGCCGAGAAGAAACAACGTGGCCTGACTTATGCCATTATCGATGAGGTCGATTCGATCCTAATTGATGAAGCGCGTACACCGTTGATTATTTCGGGTCAAAGTGATGACTCATCACAGCTTTATGCTGCAATCAACAGTATTCCGCCAAAACTTCATCCGCAAAAAGAAGAAAAAGTTCCGGATGGCGGTCATTTCTGGATTGATGAAAAACAGCGTCAGGTTGAAATGACTGAAGTCGGTTATGAAGCCGTAGAAGACCAGTTGATTCAGATGGGTTTGCTGGCTGAAGGCGAAAGCTTGTATTCACCTTCTAACCTGAACCTGGTTCATCATGTTGCGGCAGCCATTCGTGCGCACTTCCTTTATCTACGCAACGTGCACTACATCATTCATGATGGTGAAGTGATTATTGTGGATGAAAACACTGGTCGTACCATGCCGGGCCGTCGTTGGTCTGAAGGTTTGCATCAGGCAGTTGAAGCGAAAGAAGGTTTGGAAATTCAACCTGAAAATCAGACTTTGGCAACCACAACTTTCCAGAACTATTTCCGTCTTTACAAAAAGCTTTCAGGTATGACCGGTACTGCCGACACTGAAGCTGCGGAAATGAAAGAAATTTATGGTCTGGATGTGGTGCTGATTCCAACCCACCGTCCAATGATTCGTAATGACCAAAACGATTTAATTTATTTGAACCGTAATGGTAAATACAACGCAATTATTCAAGAAATTCAAAATATTCATGAAGCAGGCGTTGCACCAATTCTGATTGGTACTGCTACCATCGAAGCTTCGGAAATTCTTTCAGATAAATTGAAAGAAGCCGGTATTGCCCATGAAGTTTTAAATGCCAAGCAACATGAACGCGAAGCGGACATTATTGCTCAAGCGGGCGCGCCGCGCGCAGTAACGATTGCTACAAACATGGCAGGTCGTGGTACTGATATTTTGCTCGGTGGTAACTGGAAAGCCAAACTTGCCAAAATTGAAAACCCAACCCCTGAAGATGAAGCACGCCTCAAAGCAGAATGGGAAGAGAACCATGAGGCGGTATTGGCCTCAGGTGGCTTGCACATTATCGGTTCAGAGCGTCATGAATCGCGCCGTATCGATAACCAGTTGCGCGGTCGTGCCGGTCGTCAGGGCGATCCGGGTGTTTCACGTTTCTACCTGTCGCTTGAAGATGACCTGATGCGTATTTTCGCAGGTGACCGCGTTGTAGCTATGATGCGTGCCATGGGCTTGCAGGAAGATGAAGCCATTGAACACAAAATGGTGTCGCGTTCCATTGAAAATGCCCAACGTAAAGTAGAAGCACGCAACTTCGACATTCGTAAGAACCTGTTGAAATACGATGATGTGAATAATGAACAACGTAAGATTATTTATTCACAACGTGATGAAGTGCTCGCTGAAAGTACGCTACAAGATTACATTGAAGAAATGCATCATGAAGTGATCAAAGGCGTAATTGCAAATTATATTCCACCTGAATCAATTCATGATCAATGGGATATTGATGGTCTGGAACGTGCACTCCGTGAAGATTTGGGCATTGATTTACCGGTGAATCAATGGCTGGAAGAAGATCGCCGTTTAGATGAAGAGGCTTTGGTAGAACGTATTTCTGATGAAATCGTGAACCGCTATCGTGAACGTCGTGCACAAATGGGTGATGAGTCAGCAGCCATGCTGGAACGTCATTTTATGCTCAGTGCTTTAGATCGTCACTGGAAGGAACATTTGGCGGCTATGGATTACTTGCGTCAGGGTATTCACTTGCGTGGTTATGCACAAAAGAATCCTGAACAGGAATACAAGAAAGAAGCCTTTAATCTGTTCGTCAATATGCTGGCTGTGATTAAGTCAGATGTGATTACAGACCTTTCGCGTGTTCATGTGCCTACTGCTGAAGAACTGGCTGAAATGGAAGCGCAAAAACAGGCTCAAGCTGAAGCCATGCAATTGAATCTTACACATGCAGAATTTGATAATTTGTTAGCGGGTGACTTTACTTCTGCTGAAACTCTAGAAGTAGAGCCGGGTTATAGTCCAGCAGAGCAAACATTTGCCCCACCTGCAAGCCGTAATGCACCTTGTCCATGCGGTTCGGGTCTGAAATACAAGCAATGTCACGGTAAGATTTAATTTTATCTAAGCATTTCGCCACTTTATATATTTATTTCCTTCCGGATGTGGATATATAAAGTGGTTTTTTATTGCAGCAAAATATAAGGTTTATTTTTGCAAGATGTGAATATGTTTGCAGAGCGCTGCATTAAATGCTATTTAGTGCATAGTGATGAACATTGAGAAGCGGAAAAGACAATGAAAAAAGTATTACAACCATTGATGATTTTAGCTTTAGCTATTCCAGGTTTGGCTTTTGCCAATGAACCATCGAAAACCACAGCAGCGAATGGTGCGGTAGTGAAAGATGATAATATTACGGTGATGAGTCCTCGTACCGGAATTCGTTATACCTTTGCTAATCCACAGCAACGTCAAGTGATCTTGAAAACTACAGCGATTACGCCTGCAAATGCAGCAAATGCGAACCGCATTGTCGCTTCAAATCCGGCTTTATCTGCGGCCAGTCAGGAAAAAGCTAAACAGGCATTATTATCAGAAGCTGGTCAGTTAGCCTCTAATTAAAGCGATATTGTGATTTAAGCCAGTCTACGGACTGGTTTTTTTGTGCCTGAAAATATTCATCTAATAAAAAATAAATCAAACCCGGCGTTCCGCTCGATTTTTTGCTAAATTTCTACTAAGCTGTCTTCTTTATCACGCACTTATTTGGAAGTTTAAAAATGGCGGTGGGCGACGTAGCAATGCCACAGATGCATGTGGTTAAAGGTGTAAAAATTGGTTCAGCTGAAGCATATGTGCGCTATCAGAACCGACGTGACCTCGTTATTTTTGAATTTGCTGAAGGTTCAAATGTTGCTGGTGTATTTACCCAAAATGCATTTTGTGCTGCACCTGTACATGTCTGCAAGGCACATCTTCAAGTCGGTAATCCACGTTATTTAGTCATTAATACCGGTAATGCCAATGCAGGTACCGGAAAAACCGGTATGGCTAATGCGGAGGCAACTTGTGCAAAACTGGCAGAACTTGCAGGTGTATCTGCAAACGAGATTTTACCTTTTTCTACCGGCGTGATTGGCGAACAGTTGCCTATTGAACGCTTGATAAATGGCTTGCAGCCTGCATTAAATAGCCTGAAAGAAGATGCCTGGTTGGATGCAGCGACTGGCATTATGACCACAGATACCTTACCTAAAGGTGCCTCAGAGCAATTTGAGCTGAATGGCGTAACTTACACTATGACTGGCATTTCAAAAGGTGCCGGCATGATTCGTCCGAATATGGCAACCATGCTGAGTTATGTCGCTACAGATGCTCCAATTAGCCGTGAACTGGTACAGCAACTATTAAAAACCACGGTGAATGTTTCTTTTAACCGTATTACCGTGGATGGTGATACCTCAACCAATGACTCATGTATTTTTGTGGCGACCGGTCAGGCAGGCGGTGCTGAAATCAGCTCAACTGATGATGCACGTTATGCGGTAGTTCTGGATGTTTTGACCCGAGTGATGAAACGTTTGGCGCAGCTGATTGTACGGGATGGTGAGGGTGCAACCAAATTTATTACCGTTGCGGTTGAAGGTGGTGCGGATACTCAGGAATGTTGTGATATTGCTTATAGTATTGCTCATTCACCTTTAGTTAAAACTGCAATTTTTGCCTCCGATCCAAACTGGGGACGTATCCTTGCAGCAATTGGTTATGCTGGGGTAAAAAATTTAGATGTTGAAAAAATCCAGGTTTGGTTAGATGATGTACAAATCTGTAAAGATGGTGGTGCTGCAGCAGACTATACTGAAGAAGCGGGTGCACGTGTGATGTCACAAGCTGAAATGACCATTCGTGTCGATTTAGGCCGAGGACAGGCAAGAGATACCGTGTATACCTGTGATCTTTCTTATGACTATGTCAAGATCAATGCAGATTACCGTTCTTAAGTTAAGTTGAATAAAAAAAGCCTCCATAGTGAGGCTTTTTTAAAATGCAAAGTTTTTAATGACTGGTCAAAAAAAGCATAATGCCATTCTGATCAGTGAGTTGAGTGTACGGCTTGTAATAACAAGCACTAAGGATAGAGAAGACGTTTATGAATGATGCGACCAATTTAATTGCCAATGAAGCTAAATCGATTGTGCAGGCGCATTTAGATCGTTTAGGTGAGCCTAAAGATGTTCATTTGAGTGATGAGGTCAAACAGGAAAAGTTTGCGCAAATTCTGGCAGAACTCAAAAAACGCGATGCTGTCCTTGTCGCTCACTACTATTGCGATCCTGAAGTGCAAGAGATTGCTGAACTGTCTGGCGGTTGTGTTTCTGATTCCTTAGAAATGGCGCGTTTTGGCCGTGACCATCCTGCATCAACCTTGGTGGTTGCTGGGGTGAAATTCATGGGAGAAACAGCGAAAATTCTTTCTCCTGAAAAAACCGTGCTGATGCCTACTCTGGAAGCGACTTGTTCACTGGATTTAGGCTGCCCGGTCGATGAGTTTACTGCATTCTGTGATGCGCATCCTGATCATACCGTGGTTGTCTATGCTAATACCTCAGCTGCAGTAAAAGCACGTGCGGACTGGGTGGTGACATCAAGCTGCGCAGTTGAGATTATTGAACATCTAGATAGCTTGGGTGAAAAAATTATTTGGGCACCCGATCAGCATTTGGGACGTTATATCCAGAAAAAAACTGGTGCAGACATGCTGCTTTGGGATGGCGCCTGTATTGTGCATGAAGAATTCCGTGCACGCGGTATCGCCAATATGAAAGCGCTTTATCCAGATGCAGCTGTTTTGGTTCATCCTGAATCCCCAGAATCTGTGGTAGATATTGCCGATGCAGTAGGAAGTACCTCACAACTGATTAAAGCAGCACAGACTCTTCCGAATGAACGTTTAATTGTGGCAACCGACCGCGGCATTTTTTACAAGATGCAACAAGCCGTGCCAAACAAGATTCTGATTGAGGCTCCAACTGCAGGTGAGGGGGCAACTTGTCGCTCATGTGCCCATTGTCCGTGGATGGCAATGAATGAATTAGATGGAATTCTAGAGGTTTTACAAAAGGGTGATCAAGAAATACACGTTGATCCGGCGCTTGCGGAGCGGGCTAAATTACCCCTTGATCGCATGTTAAGCTTTAGTGCCAACCTAAAACGTTAATTTTGATTAAAAAATACCTAAAATGCTTGATAAATAAGCGGTTGAAGTGATTTTTTGAGTTTTTTTGAATATAGGTGTTGACGTCTCTAGGCGTCACGCCTAAAATGCACCCCGTACCGCACGATGTGCGATACACTAAAAGCTGAGATGAATCGGAGTATGGCGCAGCTTGGTAGCGCATCTGGTTTGGGACCAGAGGGTCGTAGGTTCGAATCCTACTGCTCCGACCAATTCTTCAAGGCGAGTATCGCATGATATTTTTATCATCGGTCATGCGCCTGTAGCTCAGTTGGATAGAGCATCCGCCTTCTAAGCGGATGGTCACAGGTTCGAATCCTGTCAGGCGCGCCATTTGGTAGTCTGGTATTATAGAGCCAAAATGTTGTAACGGTGGATGTAGCTCAGTTGGTAGAGCCCCGGATTGTGATTCCGGTTGTCGTGGGTTCGAATCCCATCATTCACCCCAATTCGGAGTATGGCGCAGCTTGGTAGCGCATCTGGTTTGGGACCAGAGGGTCGTAGGTTCGAATCCTACTGCTCCGACCATTTTAAGTTTAAACTTAAAAATAAATGATCCGCTTAAATGCGGTTTTTTTATGCCTGAAATTTAATAATAACATTCCATATTCCATATTCCATATTCCATATTCCATATTCCATATTCCATATTCCATATTCCATATTCCATATTCCATATTCCATATTCCATATTCCATATTCCATATTCCATATAGTCTGAAAAATATTAAGCCTTTGCAGTATTAAGTTTGTTGAAATGAGCTAAGGGGAAATCTGTACTCAATAGCATGAAATACAAATTCAATATTTTAAATATTTTCTACTCTAATTTTGCTGCAGGTATAAAAAGGGAGATTTTGTTCCTTTATCTAGATCTCTAGCAATTCTTTATTCTGTCTGATTGTTAATTTACTTAAAAAGTCTTTAGCGGTGATAGGTGATTTAAGAATTATAAGATATTTCTCGTAGGAAAATAAAAAGTAAAAGAGGCTAAAACCATTAATGAATAGATAGGAATGAAAGTTTTATTTGACCTGATGATGAGTTTTAAATTGAGATTGTTGTTAATTCATACTTAAAAATAATAAAAAACACGTG
>DFAM01000021.1:0-46935 GCA_002365595.1 Acinetobacter sp. UBA3106
TTTAAAAAAAGCAACAATATTGCCTTTTCAGACCAGTCGCTCCTTGATGTCAATCAGTTGCAGACTTTAAACCTGCATGCGGTGAGCAGTACCTCTTTAAAACCGGTCAAACAGGCTTATTGTCAAATGATGAATGGCTATTTTGCCGAGATGTATCATCTAGGCCATCAAAACCTGCAGTTCGTCGGACAGGTGAAATTACCTCATGCGCAGGATGAAAATCTCAGCAAAAGTTTTGTCGATGCTGATCAGTTTTATGACTTTATTTTAAATCGTTATACTTCATACCGTCAGGCTCAGGAAATTATGGGCTTTGGCTGCAATTTAAAAGCGGCGCTGCATTAATTAAAAATAGCATAAATCAAAAAAAGCCCATCGTTGTATGTAATGCTGATCTGTTAAGGAGTTTAGAAATAAACTCTTTAATTTTTGGTAATTCATGGCGGAGTCTTACCTTTTTAAATCAAAACTTTGCAGCTCATTTGTTACTTTGGTTTCGCCCAAAGTAACCAAAGGCATTTGTCATCCGCAAAACTCGTCAGCTACTATCAATTAGTAAATTTGTCGCAGAAACAATCATTTTTAAATGTAGTCCTGCCTCAAAACAGTTGCGAATGACTTTTCTACATATCAACTACAGTCATGAATTTAAAAAAAGAAAATGCCAGTCAATTTCTTAACTGACTGGCATTACATCACTGGACGGGCTTTTTATATGCTGAAATTGGACTTAACAACCGGTTAGTTTTTCAGGTTGTGGTCGTTCGCGCGGGAAGAAGATTGGACGAAGCTTCACGCCAATACCGTTACCAATAAAGGCAAAAATCAGCCATATCCAGCCATGCACACTCCCAGAGGCAATACCGCTAAAGTAAGCGCCAATATTACAGCCATATGCGAGACGTGCACCATAGCCGAGTAATAAGCCGCCTAGCACAGCAGCTATCAGTGAACGTTTTGGAATATTCAAATTCGGTGCAAATTTACCGGCAAGGCTTGCCGCCAATAAGGCACCCAGCATAATGCCGAAGTTCATCATTGAAGTAATATCGAACCATAATGATTCAGACAAAGCTTTGGCATTACCAGGTTGTTGCCAATAAGCCCAAGAAGCCACATCTACGCCGATAAAACTGGCTGATTTGGCTGCCCAAACTGCAAGTGCAGAAGTTACACCCCAAGGACGACCAGCTAAAGCTAAAGTAGCAAAGTTGAGCAGGGTAAGAATAATCCCTCCCCAAATCAGCGGCCATGGACCACGTAAGAAACGTTTAAAACCTTGAGTCTCGGCAACAGGCTCCACTTCAAGTGAACCATGACGTTTTTTCTCAAAAAAGATGGTTGCAAGTGCAATCGCAGCGAACAGGACAAAACTGACAATGAGTGCAGGGATTACACCTAAACTCGACACAATCGAAATCGGTTCAAGATGCGGCAGATTAAACCACCAGTCTAAATGCGTGGTAGCAATTAAAGAGCCTAGGCAGAAGAAAATCAGGGTCACAATCATGCGCGCGCTACCGCCACCCACGGTGTAAAGCGTACCCGAAGCACAGCCGCCACCCAATTGCATGCCTATACCAAAGATAAAAGCACCAATCATCACAGACATGGAAACAGGGCTGACATTACCTTTAACCGGATTGCCGAACAATTCGCCTACCCCTAAAGCCGGGAAGAACAGCAATACTGCAAGGCCTAGCATGATCATCTGGGCACGTAAACCACGACCACGACGTTCTTTAATAAAAACCCGCCAGCTAGAAGTGAAACCAAATGAGGCATGATATAGCGTCATGCCTAAAGCTCCACCCACCAGGAATAATAAGGCTTGATTAAGACCAACAACTTGATAGGCACCTAGCGTACCTATCAGTAATAAAAAAAGAGCAACCCAAATCGACAGATTCGATCGATTGGATTTTGCAGCAATAACAGACATGGGAGTATAGAAACTAATTAAATTAATCTGTATATTTTAATTGATTCTTCACGTTTAATATTATTAAAACTGATAGATTATAAGATATTTAATTGAAAATAATTGATTTGCCATATCAGTAAAATAAATCAATTAAATGGGCTGCACATTAAATAGTAATCCAATCCAGGCAGCAAAGAGCATTGCAATAATCCTCTAGATGGTGATACGCATACTTCCCTTCAATTTAGATGTACCTGCAAAATGACCGCACAAAGCACCTCATAATGCTAATGAAGAAATACCTACAATCATCACTACGCTAGACACATAATGCTCGGGGATAATTAGAATTGAGAATATCAGAAATAATGCACCCACGGAAAATGCAAGAGTAGAGGAACCTGTCGCTTGTAATGGATTCGCTGGAGTATTTTCATGAATACCAATTTCATCCCGTGCATGTGCTTCCCGGGCATGGTTAGCCGTAAGTTGAACTGCAACTTCGTTTGCCAATTCAGCATTTAAACCACGTTGAATATAAATTTGGGTCAGTTCTTTCAGTTCATGTTCAGGATGAGGGTAGGTAATGAGTAAAATATGTGAAGATGTACCACTGGCAGCCATCCCTATAATAAGGCTGGTAACCAAATAATTGCATCATTGGCGTCGAGCACAGCAGCATGTAATCAGCCTGTTCTTTGAATATAGTGTTTTTTTAGATGATAAGAACGTGACATATGCTTGTACTTAATCATTATTTATTAAAACTGTCATAAAAAAAAAGCTGAATAAAAAAGCTAAATAAAAAAAGTAAGATTCATCAATAAAAAAGCTCCTTAAAAAAGGAGCTTTTTTATTTTAATGATTCACATTATTGTTGAGCTCTTTCTCGAACATTAGAAGCACCTTCTTCTACAGCACCGGCAGCCTTAGCAGTGCCGTCTTTCGCTGCTTCTTTAACATTTTCAGCTGCGGCCTCAGTTTTAGCTGCAGCTTCATCACCAGCTGCCTCAATTTTAGAGGTTGCTTCCTCAGCAGCAGCCTGAGTTTTAGCTTCTGCTTCCTTTGTCGCATCAGAAATATCATGACTTGCTTGATTGGCTGCATTTTCAAGATGCTCACCTGTGGTTGCACCGGTTTCTGGTGCTTCTTGTTTATTACAGCCCACTAGGGCAACGGTAGCAGCAAGACCTAAAGCAATAAGCAATTTATTCATTTTCATTTCCTTCTAATTGTGGCACCCACCTAAATAGGGTATTTCGAATATAACTAAAAAAAAGCATAAATAATGAGCGAAAATTGTTAATTAAATGTAATTATTTTTTATAAAAAAATGAGTGAAAAAAAAGGCTTATATCTCTAGAGCAGAGATATAAACCAGATAAAACAAATTCTGCGTTTTGACTTTTTAATTACGCGTTACGGATAATGTAATCAAAAGCAGACAGTGAAGCTTTGGCACCTTCGCCGGTGGCGATGATGATCTGCTTGTACGGCACGGTGGTACAGTCACCCGCAGCAAACACCCCTTTGACACTGGTTTCGTTGCGGTCATTAATCACAATCTCGCCGCGGTTGGAAAGTTCCACTTTGGATGCTTTCAAGAAGTCGGTGTTTGGTAACAAACCGATCTGCACAAAGATTCCCGCCAGTTCCACCGTGTGCTCTTCATCAGTGGCACGGTCTTTATATTTCAGCGCCGTCACCTGTGAACCGTCACCGATCACTTCAGTTGAAAGTGCATTCATGATCACGGTGGTGTTCGGCAAGCTGTTGAGCTTGTCCTGCAAGACCTGATCGGCACGCAGTTTGGTATCAAATTCAACTAAAGTCACATGCTCGACAATCCCGGCCAGATCAATCGCGGCTTCGACACCCGAGTTCCCGCCGCCAATCACCGCCACACGTTTGCCTTTGAACAATGGACCGTCACAGTGCGGGCAGTAGGCCACACCACGGGTTTTGTATTCCTGCTCACCTGGAACATTCATCTCTCTCCAGCGGGCACCGGTCGACAGGATGATGGTTTTCGATTCCAGCTTCGCGCCATTTTCCAGCGTTACTTCCACCAGACCATTCGCGGTTTCATCGGCACCTTTAATCGCCGCGACTTTTTGCAGGTTCATGATGTCGACATCATAAGCACGCACATGCGCTTCCATTTCAGCGGCAAATTTCGGCCCTTGGGTTTTCTGCACTGAAGTGTAGTTTTCAATGTCCATGGTATCCATGACCTGACCGCCAAAGCGTTCTGCCACAATCCCGGTCTGAATGCCTTTACGCGCGGCATAGATTGCAGCAGTGTTGCCTGCAGGTCCGCCGCCAATCACCAGCACATCAAAAGCGTCTTTGGCATTCAGTTTCTCTGCCTCTTTGGCCGATGAACCGGTATCCAGTTTGGATACGATTTCTTCCAACGTCATGCGGCCCTGACCGATATGTTCACCATTCTGGAACAGCATCGGTACCGCCATGATTTTGCGCTGTTCCACTTCCTCCTGGAAGAAAGCCCCGTCAATCATGGTCGCTGTTGCACCCGGATTGTGAATGGCAATCAGGTTGAGCGCCTGTACCACGTCCGGACAGTTATGGCAGCTTAACGAGACAAACACCTCGAAATCATCAGTCAGATTCAGGCCTTTGATCTGCGCCAACATCTCATCCGATACTTTGGCTGCATAACCCGACACTTGCAACAAGGCTAAAATTAAAGAGGTAAATTCGTGTCCCATCGGCAGGCCGGCAAAGTTGACTCGTGGCTGTTCACCGACTTTCGCCACCCCAAAGCTCGGTGCACGTTTGTTGTTGCCATCAAAACGGGCAGTCACCTGATCCGACAGCGCGGCAATTTCAGTCACCAGTTCCCTGATTTTGTCCGACTTGTCTGAAGCATCTAAAGTCGCGACCAGTTCAATCGGGCTTTCCAGACGTTCTAATAAGGTTTTCAGTTGCGCTGAAGTATTTTGGTCTAACATGGCTAACGTCTCCAAGGGAGTAAATGCTTATTTAATAAAGCTATAATAGGGGAAATAATTGAATAGGTAAAACTTTTCATTTTTATAAAAACGATCGGTTTAATAGATTATGAGATTGTTATAAGTAACTTTTACCAAAAAGATCTTTTTATTACATGAAGGTTTAATGTGAATCTTCAAGTAATTATTCTTGATTTTTAGGAAAATAATTAAATTTAACTCATGATCAGGAAATTTTTTGATTATGATAAAAGCCAGTTTTTTATGGGCAATAATAAATGGATCTTAAATCTGGAATTTATCAACATTATAAAGGCAATTTATATCAGGTTTTTCATGTGGCAACGCATAGTGAAACGCGTGAAAAGCTTGTAGTGTATCAATGCCTATATGGTGATTATTCGATGTGGGTGCGTCCTTTAGAGATGTTTCAGGAAACCGTCACTCTCGCGAACGGTGAAATTTTTCCCAGATTTAAATTGATTCAAGAAACGGCATAGATATAGATTTTCGTCATGGATCGGTTAGACTCAAAATAATTGCAATGTATAGGGACCTCTGATATGAGCATGAATTTGGCTTTTCAAACACGGATGCAGGAGTTGTATCAAGGTTTTATCAAATTTGATGCTTTACAAACCGATCGTATTCAGCGCTACCGTAATATTGAGCCGGATTCTGCATTATTTTTGGCGATGCAAATTCGTATTCAACAGTCGAAAAAAATTTTAGAAGTGGGAACTTCTACCGGTTATTCGACGTTATGGCTTGCCAATGCTGCACAGCAGACCCAAGGTCATGTGACCACACTCGAAATTGATCCTTCACGAACCGCTCAAGCACAGCAATATGCTCAAGAATTGGCACTGGATGAATATATTGATTTTTGGGTGGGAGATGCTCAAGAGTTTTTGGAAAACAGTACCAGTCAGTATGATTTTATTTTGTTAGATGCCGAGCGCGATGCGTATGTCGATTATTGGGCCTATCTGCAACATATGATTGATCCGCAAGGCGGGGTTTTGATTGTCGACAATGTGATTTCTCATGCGGCAGAAGTGAAAGAATTTATCGAATTAGTCAAAAATGATGGACGTTTTCTCACCCTGACTCTGTCGAAAGGAGCGGGGTTATTTATGATCTGTTATAAATAAGCGCGCATGCTGCGAATTTTATGAACGCATATATCAAAATCAGGGCAAGGCCCTGATTTTTTAATGACTGATGTATTTAATCAATCGACACCCGAGAAAAATGTAAGTCGTATTCTAGATATTTATGCACAAAAGCAGCTTTGTCATGACATCGCAGCAAATTATCGTAAATAAAAGGCGGTACAGGGTAATATAAATCGCCAGAGCCATTATCGTAAAAAATTTTTAAATAGCGTGATGATGCACTGTATTTCCAAGATGTTACTGCATTCAGTGTTCCCATAAGCACCTCATTTTTTGTATGACCAAAGTCTGTTGATGTCTTACTGAGCATGACCTTAAAAAGGTCATAACTGATGTATAGCAGAAATAAAAAGTGGAAGGTAGTCTAATTTTGAGATTTAGTATTCTGTTTTTTTAACAGCATAAATTAGACTGATTAAAACGATTATGCGCAGAGCATTCCTTAAAAACAGCATGATGTCGCTTTATTAAAATAATAGGGGTTTTTATGTCGACATTTTTTCTGAAAAGTCTCAAACCGATGCAACCACGTGATGTCACGGAGCAGCATCGGGTGGCAACATCACTGGAGCTTTTATTCGACCTGATTTTTGTAGTGGCTATTGCATCAGCAGGTCAACAGTTGCATCACGCGATTATTGAAAATCATCTCATACAGAGCTTGCCCTTGTATTGTATGGTGTTTTTTGCTTTGTGGTGGTCCTGGATGAACTTTACCTGGTTTGCCTCTGCCTATGATAATGACGATACGCTATATCGTTTAATGACGATGGTACAAATGCTTGGAGCATTGGTCATTGCAGCTGGTATTCCGCTGGCATTTCAAAAAGCTGATTTTGACATCATTATTTTGGGTTATGTCATTATGCGGACGGTACTGATTTTACAGTGGCTACGCGCTGCCAAACATGACCCGGAACGACGCAGTACAATTTATCGTTATGTCATTGGAATTGCCATTATTCAAGTGGGATGGTTATTTTTTCATTTTTCACCGATTGATTTTACTGTGCATTTTTTTGTGGCCTTAGCTTTGGCAGAAATGTCTATACCCTTTACTGCAGAAAAATATGGCAAAACCCCTTGGCATCCGCATCATATAGCGGAGCGTTATTCCTTGCTCACGATTATCGTGCTGGGTGAGTCAATTGTTGCAAGTTTTAAAGCGGTATCTGATGCCTTTAAACATCAGGTCATTAATACCGAACTGATTTTTATGACAGTGGGTGGTGTCATGATGATGTTTACCATGTGGTGGATGTATTTTGATCGGGCTATTCATGGTCGTTTGAATAATCATAGACGGGTGTTTTTTTGGGGATATGGACATTTCTTTATTTTTATTGCGATTGCTTCGGTAGGTGCAGCTTTGGCAGCAGCGGTGGATGTGGCAGCTTCTCATACTGAAATTAGTCATCAATATGCGGGCTTTATTGTTGCCATGACTTTAATCGTTTACAGTTTTAGTCTGTGGTTATTACATGATTTGCCATTTTTAACCGGTTTGGGGAAATGGTTTTATCCATTAACGGCATTGGTCATTTTTGTGATTCCGTTTTTGATTCAGCCGATTGGCTATTGTGTTTTTATGATGGCTTTGGTGTATGGTTTACGCCTGGTTTTTTCAAAATGGTTATTTAAATCGGAACAGTCTGAAATTGAAAATTCTGCAGTTCAGGACATGCATTAATTTAAAAATATAAAAGCAAAAGATAAAAACTAAAACAAAACCGCGCCAAAAGCGCGGTTTTTTATATCAGGGCAATCTAAACGAGATTAGATTTTACCCACTAGGTCGATTGAAGGAGCTAAAGTAGCATCGCCTTCTTTCCATTTAGCTGGGCAAACTTCACCTGGGTGAGCGTGAACGTATTGAGCTGCTTTAACTTTACGAAGAAGTTCTTGAGCATCACGGCCAACACCACCAGCGTTGATTTCAACGATCTGGATTTTACCTTCAGGATCGATAACGAAAGTACCACGGTCAGCAAGACCATCAGCTTCGATTAATACATCAAAGTTTTTAGCAAGTGTCCAGTTTGCATCACCAACCATTACGTATTGGATTTTTTTGATTTCTTCAGAAGAATCGTGCCAAGCTTTGTGAGTGAAATGCGTATCAGTAGAAACTGAGTAGATTTCAACACCTAATTTTTGGAATTCAGCGTAGTTGTCTGCAAGGTCACCTAGTTCAGTTGGGCAAACGAAAGTGAAGTCAGCTGGGTAGAAGAATACTACAGACCATTTACCTTTAAGATCAGCTTCAGTCACTTCAATAAATTGACCGTTTTGGAATGCAGTTGCTTTGAATGGTTTAACTTCTGTATTAATTAAGCTCATCATTGTCTCCATGATTGAGGTTTGTATTTGATTTCCAAAAGGATAGCGAATTTTTTGTTATTGCTGAAACAGTATTTTTACATTATTGAAATCGGAAAAACCGAATTTACTAATATAAAGCCTACAATTCCACCAAATCTGCTTCTTTATCTATTCAATCATTTAAAAATCATTATTGAATGACAAAATATCAGTTTTTCAGCTTGCCTAAGAACATGAAGGTTCAGCGTTTAAAATTCAAGGGCAAAGTATCTTTTAAAGTAAATTTCTTTTTCTGAAACCCGACTATTGTTGTATTCAGTTAGCGTTAATAAATGAATCATCTGGGTATCTTTGAAGATAAGCGACTGGCTAACTATTGTTATATAAGTCAATTTTAACAAATAGGATGACTTTTTTTTTGCTGCTTTAAAGGGATTGTTTACATCAAAGGCTATGAATAAACATTTGCTCATCTTTCTCTTGAGAGCGTTACAGCGTAAAATACCCAGTTCAATTTTTTGTTTTGGGATAAGTTATCTGTGTTAAGTCATTTAAATGTAGATCAATGGGTCATGGCACGTGACCGTCATCGTTTAAATCGACTACGCAAAGGTAAAGATGCGAACGAAAAACAGTATCAGGAATTGTTAGAAAAATCGAATCATAAAGTTCGTGAGCGTCTATCCCGTATTCCGAACATCAAGCTCAATCAAGACCTTCCCGTTACCCAGTATGCCGATAAATTGATTGATGCGATTCAACAGCATCAAGTGATTATTGTGGCCGGTGAAACAGGTTCCGGTAAAACCACCCAGTTACCGCAAATTGCCATGCTGGCCGGACGCGGTTTAACCGGCATGATTGGTCATACTCAACCGCGACGTTTGGCTGCGCGTAGCGTGTCGCAGCGAATTGCCGAAGAAGTGGGTGAAAAACTGGGTGAATCGATTGGTTTTAAAATCCGTTTTAATGAACAGGGTTCCCAAGACTCGATTGTTCGTTTAATGACGGATGGTATTTTGCTGGCTGAACTGGCGAATGACCGTTACTTAACCAAATACGACACCATTATTATTGATGAAGCACATGAGCGTTCACTCAATATCGACTTTATCATGGGCTATTTAAAACAGCTCTTGCCACGTCGTAAAGATTTAAAAGTCATCATTACTTCAGCAACCTTAGATGTAAACCGTTTTAGCAACTACTTTTTTGATGCGCCTATTTTTGAAGTCGAAGGGCGCAGTTTTCCTGTAGAAGTGCGTTATCGCCCTATTTCAGAAATGAGTATTGGCGGTAGTGATGATGACGAATTTGATGACTTTGAAGAAAACCTGCCGCGTGCAGTGGTTCAGGCGGTAGAAGAATGCTTTGCCGATGCACAGCAAAAAGGCCATCCCGAACATGCCGATATCCTGATTTTTGCCAGTACCGAACAGGAAATTCGTGAACTGCAGGAAACCCTGCAAAAGCATGGTCCAAGACATACCGAAATTTTGCCTTTATATGCCCGTTTAGCAATAGCAGAACAGCAAAAGATTTTCAGTCCTGGGGGTAGTGGTCGACGCATTATTATTGCCACCAACGTCGCCGAAACGGCCTTAACTGTACCTAACATTCGCTATGTAATCGACAGCGGTTTTGCACGTATTTCACGTTATAGCTATCGCTCGCGGGTACAGCGTTTGCCAATTGAAGCCGTGTCACAAGCAGCCGCCAATCAGCGTAAAGGGCGTTGTGGCCGTATTGCGCCGGGTGTCTGTATTCGTCTGTATAGTGAAGAAGATTTTCAGAGCCGTCCTGAATTTACCGAGCCTGAAATCAAGCGTACCAACTTGGCCTCGGTCATTTTGCAGATGCAAAGCCTGAATCTGGGCGAGCTGGAAAGTTTCGACTTTATCGAACCGCCAGATCATCGTTTGGTGAATGATGGCCGCAAACTACTGATTGAACTAGGTGCTTTAAACGAGAAAAATCCCCCTAAAGTTACAGATGAAAAGCAATCTGTAACTTCTTCCCCCTTTGGAAAAGGGGGAACACAAGGGGGATTAACCAAAATCGGTCAGCAAATGGCGAAGATGCCGATTGACCCACGTTTGGCCCGTATGATTTTGGGTGGAGCACATTTTGGTGTACTGAATGAAGTGCTGATTATTGTGGCTGCGCTGGCAGTGCAAGACCCACGTGAACGTCCGGCTGATAAACAGATGCAAGCGGATCAGAAGCATGCCTTGTTTAAGGAAGGGGAATCTGACTTTCTGTTCTATATCAAGTTATGGGAAACCTTGCAAAATAATCGTGCGTCGATGAACGAAAATAAACGGCGTAATTTTGCCCGTCAGCATTTTTTAAGCTGGTTACGTTTACGTGAGTGGAAAAAAACTCACGAACAATTGTTTGAGCTGGCACAAGGCTTAAAGCTTTCTTTTAATGATAAAAAAGCCAGTTATGAAAACCTGCACCGTGCTTTACTGACCGGTTTACTTTCGTTTATTGCCAACAAGACTGATGAACGTAATGTATTTATGGCAGTACGCCAGCAAAAAGCACGTATTTTTCCGGCTTCGACCTTGCATAAGACCAATACGCCGTGGGTGATGGCGTTTGAGATGGTGGAAACCTCTCAGGTATATTTACGTACGCTAGCCAAGATTGAACCGGAATGGATTCTGCTGGCGGCGCGTGATTTGCTCAAGCATCACTATTTTGAACCACACTGGTCGAAGAAAGCCGGGGTGGTGAATGCCTATGACCAGATTTCTCTGTTTGGCTTGATTATTGAGCCGAAACGTTTGATGAACTATGAAAAAGTCGATCAGACTGCGGCACATGAAATTTTTCTGCGCGATGCCCTAACTACAGGCAATCTCGGTATTATACCGCCATTCTTGAAGCATAACCTGCTTAAGCTTGAAGAAGTAGAAAGGGTAGAAGATAAGCTGCGTCGTCGCGATCTGGTGGTGGATGAAGAAACCATTTATCAGTTCTATGCCGCAAAAGTTCCTGAAGAAGTGGCGAGTCGTCGAAGTTTTGAAGATTGGCGTGCCACAGTTGAGCCGCAAAATCCGCGTTATTTGTTCGTTGATGATGATGCGCTGTGGATGAATGACCGTCCCACTACGCAGCAATTCCCGGACTATTTACACAATGGTGCATTACGTTTGGCTGCAAGCTACCGTTTTGACCCTAGTCATGATGAAGATGGCGCAACGGTTAAAATTCCGGTACAGGCCTTGCCACAGGTGGATGAAAAGATCTGGTCATGGGGCATACCAGGCTGGCGTCAGGATTTGATTGAAGCCTTATTGAAATCCTTGCCTAAAGATAAACGTCGCAATCTGGTGCCGATTCCTGACACAGCACGTAAATTAATTTCCCGTATTGATGCAGTGAATTTACGTGAGCACATTTTTAGTTATTTGGCTTTCCAGTTGCGTGGTGAACAAATTACCGAGAAAGACTTTTCTTTAGCGCGTGTAGATCAGTATTTGCTGCCGTTCATTAAAGTGATTGATGAAAAGGGTCGGGTAATTGAAAAAGGCCGTGATTTGGCCGAACTGAAAGCCCGTTGCCGAACTGAAACCCATAGTCCGGTGAAACAGCTTAAAGGTGAATTTAAAACTTTCCCGGAAAACTTTACTTTTGAAGCCTCGCAAAAAGTGACAGGGGTTGTGGTTAAGCAATATCAGGCTTTGGTTCCAGGAAAACCTTTTGCAAAGCTCGATACTAAAGATGAATCAGGTGTGGTGATTCAAACCTTTAATGATCAGGCAGAAGCCATTAAGCAGCATCGGGAAGGGGTGATTCATCTGGTGTATATGCAGTTGGGCGATCTGATCCGTCAGCTGAAAAAACAGATTTCCAAACCCTTGGCTCTGGCCTATTCACCGCTGGGTGATAAGGCTCAACTGGAGCAAATGTTAGTTTATGCCACACTTCAGATGACAATAAATGAGCTACCTGTCAATGCTGAAGAGTTTCAAAACTTGATTTTAAATGTAAAAAAATCTTTCCTAACGCATGGTCAAGTGGCATTATCTGTACTCAGTGATATTTATATCCAATGGCAGGATATTCGTCGGAAATTGTTGGTTTTAGACGATTCTATCTTTGGGAAAAATATTGATGACATTGAAGATCAGCTTGATTTGATGAGTCTTTCCAACTGTGTGTATGTCAAATCTTCCGATATATGGCAGGAATTTCCACGCTATTTAAAGGCATTGGTCTTGCGTTTGGAACGCTTGCCAAATAACCTACAAAGGGACAATTCTGCCATTGATCAAGTTGACCCATGGATGGAAAAATTGTTTAAGTTTAAAAATGACGCTCGCCTGAAAGATCTGTACTTCATGGTGGAAGAATTCCGTATTTCCCTGTTCTCACAGCCGATGAAAACAAAAATGCCGGTTTCTCCAACCAGATTGCAAAAAGTATGGAATCAAGTAGGGGTCAGTTAACATAGCGCGAAATTAGCAGGAGTTTTACATGGGCATTCGTATTACCGGTACTGGTCTTTATCACCCAGAAGAAGCCATTAGCAATGAAGAATTAGTGGCAAGTTTAAATGCTTATGTGGAACAGTTTAACCACGACAATGCTGACAAAATCGCCGCAGGTGAAGTTGAAGCACGTCGCGGTTCCAATGCAGAATTTATTGAAAAAGCATCTGGTGTTAAAAGTCGCTATGTTGCTGAAAAATCGGGCATCCTAGATCCAAAACGTTTATATCCACGTTTACGTGAACGCAGCAATGATGAACTTTCTATTCAGGCAGAATGGGGTGTAATTGCGGCTAAACAAGCGATGGAAAATGCCGGTGTTACAGCTGAAGATATCGATGTAGTGATTCTTTCATGTTCAAACATCCAGCGTGCTTATCCTGCTGTAGCCATTGAAATTCAAACTGCTTTGGGTATTGAAGGTTATGCTTATGACATGAATGTGGCATGTTCTGCTGCAACCTTTGGCTTAAAACAGGCGGCTGATGCGATTAAATGTGGCGCACGCCGTGTATTATTAGTGAATGTCGAGATTACTTCGGGTCATACCGATTTCCGTTCACGTGATTGTCACTTTATCTTTGGTGATGTTGCTACAGCATCCATTATTGAAGACACAACCACTAAAACCGGTTTTGAAATTGTAGATACGCATTTGTTTACCCAGTTCTCAAATAACATCCGCAACAACTTCGGTTACCTCAACCGTAGTGAAGATGCGGTTGTAGATGACAAACTGTTCCGTCAAGACGGCCGTAAAGTGTTTAAAGAAGTTTGCCCGCTGGTTGCGAAAATCATTACCAAGCAACTTGAGAAAAATGAAATTGCACCGACGAATGTAAAACGTTTCTGGTTGCACCAAGCCAATGCCAGCATGAATGACCTGATTTTAAAATTCGTGGTAGGTAAAGATGCTGACCGTGCACTTGTACCTATTATTTTAGATGAATTTGCCAATACCTCTTCTGCAGGTGTGATCATTGCATTGCACCGCACGGCACATGAAGTGAATGATGGCGAGTACGGTGTACTTTGCTCATTCGGTGCGGGTTATTCGGTCGGTTCGATTCTGGTACAAAAACACGTGGTAGCATAAGGAATCATCTATTGCAGGTTGAGCATGATGCCAGATGGATCAAACACCTCAGTGTGTTATCCAAACTGTATTTCACCCCAACTTTTTTAGGGGCTGAACATATTGATGCATCCAAACCTGCAATGTATGTCGGTAATCATACCCTGTACGGTGTGTTTGACTCACCCATCTTGATTGATTACCTCTACAACTACCATAAAGTGGCTGTGGTCAGTGTTGCTGATCATGGCCATTTTTATTTGCCGGTTTGGCGAACGCTATTTAAAAAGTTCGGTGCGCTTGACGGTGAAAAAGAATATATCCGTGCCGCGATGCAGCAAGGTTATTCGATCCTGGTCTTTCCAGGCGGTGGCCGTGAGGTCTTGAAAAGAAAAGGCGAGGCTTATCAGCTCATCTGGAAACAGCGTTATGGATTTTTGAAACTGGCACAGGAATTTAATTACGACATCGTTCCATTTGCCGCTCTGGGTGGGGATGAAGTCTTTGAAATTGGATTCGATGCAAATCAGATTATCAAAAGCAAATGGTTTCAAAAGCTGTTAAAAGTACCGCAGCTGGATAAATTACTCCGACATGGCGATGTTATTCCATCCTTACCTAAAAATATCATTCCGAAACGTATACCTTTTTATTTTCAATTTATGCCGCGGCAAAATCTAATGAATATTGAAAGTGCTGAACAATTAAGCGATTTTCGCGATCAGATTCAGCAGCAAATTTATGCGGGATTAGAATATTTAAAACAACAACGTGAAGTTGAAAAAGTTTGAGCCGGCTGAGTTAATTTTTATTTATCTTTTTTTATAATTGATTATCAAATCATTAAGTTTGCATGATTGATCAACTAGGTTTGATTAAATTCTCAACTCGGCATACAGTATCTTCACTATATTATTAAATTCATCTTAGGATGGTCGTTTAATTTGAGGCGAGTATGGAACAGGATCGTTTAATACCGCAGTATGCATTGATTGCGAAGCAGTTACTCAGAATTTCTGAAAATCTCAATGATATTTTGCAAGATCAGCTCAATATTATTGGAGATTTGAATGCGCAAAATATGTTTCGTATTGATCAGGAGCAGCATACTGTACAAGTCGCTAATGGAATGTTTCAGTTGCAATTTTATGCACCTGAGTCAGCAGTAAAACATATTTTGCACTGTGATTTTACTTATCAGGGTCAAAAAGCAGAATTACTAGAAGAATTTATCCTGCATGACCTGTACTTTCTCACCAATGATTTAAAGCCGCAACACTCTCTGTATTTGCGTCAGAAAGCCCAGCAGTTGCGACAGCTCTTGCTTGATCAGGTCTATTTATGGGTACATGGCGCCGAGCGGGTAAGAGATTATTTGAACAATCTTTCCTTACCTGAAGCTGAAATTATTGATCAGCTGATGATCAAGGCTAATATTTATTCCTGTGCTGTTTTGACAGATTATGTGGTGAATAAAAAGGCATTGCCTGAAGCGATTATTCACCTGTTGCAAGAAATTTGTTCCATTCAAAGGGTCTTGGGAGATGAATTTTTACCCTTGCAGCCTTTAATAGAAGCACTGGATGAATTTTGTTTTAGTGCAGCACAGTATTTGCCTGCAGCCATGTACCGCATTATGGCACTTTCATTTGAAGAACGTTTTAACTTGCATGCGTTAATGGAGCATCAGGATGATATCCATTTGCTTTATCGGCATGCCCAAGAACAACCAGCCTTACTTGGCTTTATACGTTTAATGCGGCGTGAATTGTGGCAGCGTGATGATTTACTTTCAAAACAGAATTTTCTAGACCCGCGGTCGGTAGTCTGGCAAAAGAAAGTTGCAAAATTGCCCTTGTTTGATTATCCGCGTGCCGCAAACTGGCTGTTTAAACAATCTGCCGAGGTATTGGATTGGCTGAGTCGCAATATCCAGCAGAGCAGCGTGCGGATTGCAGTCACGGCGCTAAGTTTTATTGATAGCAGTCAGGTTCACCCTCAGGTTATTTTGGCCACTTTACAATACTTTCAGCATTGTTCTGCACGTATGTTTATTCATAGCTGTCACTATTTTGCCATGCAGGAAGCCTGGTTTGAGCATGAACATAATCATACGGTGATACTTAAAGGTCAGCGCCAGGCGCTGGATGACCACCGTATTGCCATTAGTCCTTCCATTTTATATCTGGATGAATGGATGGAATTGATGCGCAATGTCAGCAAGGGCAACGAGCAAACAGTCAAAAAAATCTATTTGCGCCTAAGCCGGGTCATGCAGACCTATATGTTATATCTGCACAAAATAACCCAAGAGTTTGGTGATGATTTAATGGCGTATATCCGGCCGGAAACCCATCAAAATCGCGAATTTTATACGGTATTGCAGCGCTATAAAATGCAGCTGGACGAGTTTCGGCAAATCTTTTATCTGCGTGGCCGTAATATCCGGGTATCGGTATTTGATTCCTATGTGCGCGATTATCTGGTTGAGTTTTTTAAGGATAATCAGTCGATATCGAAAAGCACCACATGGATCGGGTTTTATCATCAGGCAGCAGATTGGCATAATCACATTCAGAAGCAGGAAATTATCAGTCAGCTAAGGTCAAATTATGCAGCTTCGGTATGGCAACCCTTAATGCCGGAAAAAATTATGCACTTTTCCTGCTGGAGCTTTGAAGAACTGGCAGACCTGGACCGGATTATTGAAGAATCGCAAAAATGCCAAAATTGTCTGGCAGCCAGTTATGCACAGCGGATTATTGACAGAGAGTATGTGGCATTCCATATGGCCTCGCAAACCGGCAAGCTGCATATGACTTTAGGTTGTCATCTGCGAGAAGGTCAACTGATCTATGACCAGCTGGAATATCCGCACAATAGAAAAACCGAATACCTTTTTGTAAATATCGCACTGCAATTTATCTCCTGGTTAAACACGGAGTTTGCGCCATTTAAGTGACGGTTGATGTCGCTAAACTTTTTTCTAGGCTTAACTTTTGGGAAAAAAATCGGTAGGCTATAGCCGTTAATTTACGGTTATAGGTCTTATGAAACAAGAAACTGCACTCAAGCTTTTAAAAGCGGGCGAAAATGTCTTTTTAACAGGTTCGGCTGGTGCGGGGAAAACCTATACTCTTAATCAATACATCAATTATTTGAAAGCGCGTAAAGTACCGGTTGCCATTACTGCATCTACAGGGATTGCAGCAACGCATATGAATGGCATGACCATTCATACCTGGGCGGGCATTGGAATTAAAGATTTTTTGGGCGACGCTGACCTGAAAAACATGAAAGAGCGCAAATACCTCAAAGAGCATTTAGAAAATGCCCAGGTATTGATTATTGATGAAATTTCCATGCTGCATGCCAAGCAGCTGAATCTGGTCAATCAAGTTTTAAAATATTTTAAAGAAAGTGATGAAGCCTTTGGCGGCATTCAGGTCATTGTCGCAGGCGATTTTTTCCAGTTGCCGCCAGTGGGTAAAAACGACGAACGCAATCGCGATAAATTCTGCTTTATGTCTGATGCCTGGGTCGAAGCAAAATTCCGGGTCTGTTATCTGACTGAACAGCATCGTCAAGGTAACGATTATTTAAACGACATTTTAAATGCCATTCGTAGCCAAAGTATTACGGCCCAACATCTTCAAGCGTTGGAACAAACCCGCCAGCAAGATGTAGGCGAAACCTTTACCCGTTTATATACCCACAATATGGATGTGGATAGCATCAACTTTAAGCATCTGAATGCGATTGATGCTGAAAGCAAACAGTTTGACGCAATCTGTGATGGTAATGACAAGCTGATTGAAACCTTGAAATCTTCGGTGCGTGCGCCTGAAAACCTGACTTTAAAGAAAAATGCCAAAGTCATGTTTGTCAAAAATAACTTTGATATGGGTTACATTAACGGCAGTTTGGGCGAGGTCATTGGCTTTGAAGAAGATAATGAACATGGCATTTTACCGAAAGTAAAATTGACTGATGGTACGGTGTTGGTGGTGGAGCCTGAAACCTGGTCGGTAGATAATGATGCCGGTAAAACCATTGCCAGTTTTCAGCAAATTCCGTTACGTTTAGCTTGGGCGATTACCATTCATAAGTCACAAGGGATGACACTGGAAGCGGCTGAAATTAATCTGGCAAATACTTTTGAAAAAGGTCAGGGCTATGTGGCGCTATCACGTTTAAAAGCTTTAGGTGGCTTGAAACTTTTAGGCATGAATACTCAGGCGCTGGAACTGGATAGTCTGGCGATCAAGGCCGATCGACGTTTTCAGGAATTGTCAGAAGAAGCGGAAAATCATTTTCAGCTGATTGATTTAACGCCACAACATAAAGCATTTATCCGTCATTGTGGTGGTACCTTGAATGAAACAGAAATTCAGCGTAATGAAAAGAAAATAGCAAAAAGTGCTGGCAAAACCAATTATGCCACCGCCACACTGGATGAAACCCGTGAACTGTTTGAAGAAGGTTATGAAATTCAGGATATTGCTGTTGAGCGCGGTTTAACGCCTGCAACTATTATTAATCATTTGGCAAAATTGCATAAAGAGCAGGGTCTGGATATTTCAGTGGCTCATCCCGGCGATGAAGTGGTGGAGCAGGTACGTAAAATTTATAAACGCTTGATGAAACGAAAAAGTCCTGAAAACTTTAGTGAAGATGGTGCAATCAAGCTGAGACCGATTGTAGAAGCGACCAGTCCACGTATGGGATATGATCAGGTGCGTTTGGCGCTACTTTTTGTTGAATAAGCCTTAATAAGTTAATTAAAAAAGGACATCAATAGATGTCCTTTTTATTTTAAATTTTACTGATAAATAAATGTTTAGAGCTTTACAAGCAAAGTTTTAAACTTTAAAAATGTTTTCAATTTGATATATGTCCCATTATAAGAAGAAATCTTTCTCTAGTATTAAGTTTGAGAAAAAAGATAAGTTTAATAGATGATGTGATGAGTGAGTCATTAGAGAAATAAGAATCTAAGGAACTTTAAATTGAATTTTAAAGTAGAATAAAAATTAATACTTTGCGTTGAAAAAAGAATTTGTTATGTTGTTTTGGAATAACAATAGTTTGGATCAGTTTTAAAGTTGAAAAAATAGGATGATTTTTTCATTAGCTTAAAATAAAAAAAATTAAAAGGAAATATATGAAACAGTATCAGAGAGCAGCTCTTGCTTTGGTGGTGGCCAAGCTGGAGTTTGGTAATCATAAATCAAACATTTATGATTGCCATGAAAGTGCCTATCCTCAAATCAGCGGCAACGTAAATACGCATGAAGCAAAACTTTATGATTATCAGCGATCAGCAATTTTTGAGGGGCGACATACCGGGCGGGAATTTAATCTGTATGATTATGGTCATGCTGAATTTATCAGTTTAAAAAAGAAAGGCATAAAAAAATACGAAGGTTATCATTATGGTAACTCAAGTTATTATGAAATCACCATTTCCGGTTCGACCATAAGCCTGTATGACTTTAGCACAGAGCAATATTATAACTTTACCTGATTGATCATAACTTTGATGACACATAATTAGCCTTTATAAAACAACTATCTTTGCTTTGCTATTTTTAAAATCGATAGCATGTTTCTATTGATTATGCAGCTTCAGCTTTCAATTCTTTACCCACTTCCTTCGCCATTTTAACCAAAGCTATCGTCACCGTTTTAGTTTCAGTCCATTCTTGTATTTTCAAACCAAAGTCTGGAATTATTTCTAATTGTACGCATCAGAATGCTGTCATAAAATCAGAAATCGCCTACACCTAAAAGAAAGCCCTATATCAATTTGAGCTGGCCAATTGCGAGCTGCAACCGCTTGAGCTTTTATTAAAAATTTGGTTGGCGTGATTTCATCTTTTCAGTAGTTTTCTTACGCACACTTAAATGCACGTTTTCCTCTTATATGTGGATGGCCCAAAATATGGGAAGTCATAGCCATGAGGTTGTCCTAAATGAAGATTATTTCGGTTGAAAACATCGTCAAATCAAACAAAACATGAAAAAAAATAATTAATTTAATGTTAAGATGAGATAAATTCATTTACTAATCTATTTATTTCTCATCACCTAGGGCACAGATCGGTGGCTTGTGTGATTGGATAACGATGTTTGTGGTCTTTGCTCATGTTAGAAATTCGTCATCTCAAAACTTTAACTGCATTACGTGAACATGGTTCACTGGTGGCTGCAGCCAATGATCTTTGTTTAACACCATCTGCCATTTCTCATCAACTGAAAGAACTGGATCACTGGTATGGGGTAGAGGTGGTGAATCGTCGTAGTCGCCCGGTGACTTTTTCTAACGTGGGACAGCGTTTGCTCAAATTGGCTGATGATGTACTCCCACAGATCCAGATTACCCAATCCGATATTACCCGTATTGTGCATGGCCAGACGGGGCGTATCATTTTCTCGTCAGAATGTCATAGCTGTTTTGACTGGTTAATGCCGCTGCTCAATCAATATCGTCATTTGTATCCGGATGTAGACCTGGATTTTGCTTCAGGTTTTGAAGCCAATCCGCATGAACTGCTGCAAAATGCGGAATTTGACCTGTTGATTACCGCGGATCCTATTGCGTTAAAAGGCATCGAATATTTCCCGATTTTTGAATATGAATCCCGTCTGGTGTTATCCAATACCCATCCGCTGGTTCGTGCAGAACGTATTACCGTACAAGAGTTGGCTGAGGAAACCTTAATTACTTATCCGGTGGATAAGCACCGTCTGGACATCATGGCGAAACTATTTATTCCGGCAAATATTCAACCGAAGCACGTACGCACCACAGATTTAACTCAAATGTTGATTCAGCTGGTGGCCAGTGGACGGGGGATTGCAGCACTTCCAGACTGGGTGGTGAATGAATATGAGCAAAAAGGTTGGGTCACTTCACGCCGTTTAGATTGTGTCTCTGTTACAGGTTTACGTCGTACTTTGTATGCCGGTTATCGTACAGAAGAAAAAGAGAAAAGTTACTTTGAAGGTTTCTTAAAGCAATTGGCTAAATTTTCGCAAAAGCGTAATCAGTATTATTCTGCTTAAAAAGGATGTGCTGAATTTTCCACAAGTTCACAGTTTTAGACGGAATTTTTTCATGACCTGAGTCAATATAGATTGATTGTTCTCAGCTCTTATCTTATCTAAATCAACGATAAATAATCGTTTTTATTCTTGCTAGGCTAGCGCTGGAATCGCCGAAGGAGAAGGGTTGTGAGTTCCGCGCATTGGCTTAGCAAAGATTTATGGATTATTGCAGCAGGATTTGTCGCTGCCATGCATGTCGGCAAGTTGCCACCTGCGGTTCCTGTCCTGCAAGCCGAGTTAGGTATCAGTCTGGTGCAAGCCGGTTTTTTATTGTCCGTGGTTCAAGTTGCAGGCATGTGTATGGCACTCGTGCTGGGCAGTTATACCGCTAAAATTGGCTTAAAATGCTGTGTACTATTGGGCTTGAGCTTACTCGCATTCGCCAGTTTCACTGGTGGTTTTGTGCAGGCATTCCCGGGCTTGTTGGCACTGCGTGTGGTTGAAGGTTTCGGATTTTTACTGATTACCTTAAGTGGTCCTGCTTTTATCCGCCAATTGGTTCCGGTCGAGCAGTTACAAGCCAAGATGGGGCTGTGGAGCGCCTACATGGGAGCGGGAATGGGAATAGGCTTGCTGTGTACGCCATTCCTGATCAATAGTATGGGCTGGCACGGGGTTTGGATGTGTTTCGGAGGATTATCACTTGCTTTGGCAGCTGTGATTTACAGGGTTATTCCCGCAGTGCAGACCCATACTCAGTCGGTTGCAGTTTTTGATTTAATTAAACTGACTTTGAAACATCCTCCAGCCTGGATTTTGGCCGCCATTTTTGGTGTATATGCCGGACAATGGTTGAGTCTGGTGGGATTTTTGCCCAGCATTTATCAGCAATATCATATTCCTTTAGCCGTGGCAGGAGCCTTAACGGCAATTGTAGCGATAGCCAATGCTGTTGGCACCTATGTATGTGGCTTACTGTTACATCGTGGTTTTCGGCCTCAAACTTTAGTCCAAACCGGTTTTACCACTTTAATGGTCTGTGCCCTGAGTTTTTATCTGTTACGCGAATTCTTGCCCTTTATTTTGCAATTTATATTGGTTTTGAGCTTTTCATTATTTGGTGGTTTAGTCGCAGCGGTCGTGTTTTCTCAGGTATTAAATTTTTCCGCAAAGCCCATTGCCATTACCACTACAATCGGGCTAGTCCTGCAATTTTCGGCCACCTCGCAATTTCTATTGCCACCTTTGATTGCCTCAATTGTACTGGCTACAGGTGGATGGATTTGTGTAGGAATTTTAATGGCCAGCCTGTCGCTGATTGGTATGCTTTTAACCAGAATTTTATTTCAAAAAGCTGAATAAATCGTGCAGATCAAGCCTGCCAAGCACCAGTTGTCAGGCTTAAGATTAAAAATTCAAGAATGACCGATAAACAAAGTCAATATTCCAGCAGCGATCAAAGGACCGACAGGAACGCCACGTAAGACAGCAACACCTGCAACCGTTCCAATCAGCAATCCTGCGACCACATCCGGTTGATTGCTCATCAGTTTAACTCCGCGTCCACCCAGCCATGCGACCAGTATGCCAATCGCAATGGCAAGTAAGGATTTCCAGCTCATAAAGGATTTTAAAATGGCATCGCCAGGAATGTTGCCACTAGCAATCGGCGTGAGAACGCCAATAGTTAAAATAATAATGCCAATATTTAAACCATGCTGTTGTAGGTAAGGAAAATATTCACTCAGCGGAGTTATGCGAAAAACAATTAAAACTCCAGCGGCAATCGTGACTGCACTATTATGACTAAAGATACCGCAGGCTAATAACGCCAGCAGGACAATCAGGTTTAAATCTAGATGGGACATTATTCACAGGGAGAGGATTAACAATAATCACTATTGTATAAGGTTTTGAGCTCAGATTGATCTAAAAGCAAAGTGAACAATAAAATTAGTCTGCATTTCGGTATAGAATGCGCATTTCGTGATAGTAAAAGGGTTGATCTATGTTGTTGGAAAAAATGTTGCAATCGCAGGGTTTTGGTTCGCGTAAACATTGCCAGCAGCTGATTAAAAATGGTGCTGTAATCATTCAGGATGAGGTCATCACCAACCCGAAGCATAAACTGGATTTAAATGGACTTCATTTTTCCGTCTATGGCGAAACTTTTGAATATCGGGAGAAAGTTTATATCGCCTTAAACAAGCCGCAAGGTTATGAGTGTTCACATCAGGCCACTCATCATTTTAGTGTGTTTGATTTATTTGATGATGTGTTGATGAACCGGGGCCTACAATGTGTTGGCCGTCTGGATCAGGACACCAGCGGGCTATTATTGTTGACAGATGACGGACAGTTTCTGCAAGCGCTAACGCATCCTAAAAAACATGTGGCCAAAGTCTATCGCATGCACACAGCTGATCCTGTGACAGCAGAGCAAATTCAGCAGTTAGAGCAGGGTGTGGAATTGCGTAATGAATCAGGTATTTTTGCAGCCACAGATATCGTATTGCTATCAGAAAATGAATTACAGTTTGCTATTCATCAGGGTGTCTATCATCAGGTGAAGCGAATGCTGGCTGCAGTGGGCAATAAAGTTGAACGATTGCATCGTCAGCAAATTGGGGCTTTGACGCTGGACAATTTACAGCAGGGGCAATGGATTTATCTTAACGCAGCAGAAGTAGAATTAGCTAAGACTCGAATGACGCTTTAATCGTTATCTGAGGAAGCAATGATAGGTTTGGAATTCGGTATCTTTGACAAAGCCCATTTGCTCATAAAGCTGATGGGAGTGATAATTATTTTTTTGTGTCTGTAAGCTAATGCGTTGCGCATTTTCATGACGTGCAAATAAAATCGCGGTATCTATGAGCTGTTTGGCAGAACCCTGGCGACGATAAGCTGGGGTGACGTACACGTCATCCAGAATATAATAGATAGAACAGGCCACTGAAGAAAAACCTAAATACAGCAAAATAAAACCGGTGAAAACATCATCTTTCACATGAATAAAAATAACGCTTTCCTGATTTTCAAAACGTTGTTTTAAGAATTGATAAGATAAATCCAGATTAGAAGAAGCACCATAAAATTGGCGATATTCATCAAATAAAACGGCAAGGGGATGTAAATCTTCTAAAGTTGCGCGTCTTACGATCATACGATACTCCATGCCTTTTTATTGTCTTTGCATGAAGCATACCTAAGTTTATTTAAGATTTTTTCAAAATTTTGTTTGTAAATGCAACACTGTTAAGTTTTGTCACTTTCGCCCAAAATGGCATTCAGCTCTTCAAACAAGTCCAAATGATCATCGTCTAGAGCAAATTCCTGATCAAAATTCATGGCTTGATCTACTGGCAAATTCAAATCTGTTTGCTGTTGTTTTAATTTACGGATTTTATTCAGTTGGTCAAGGTTAATATTTTGATTTTCAATAGAAAATGGAATAGATTTTGTTAAAACAACTTGTTTGAAAAACAGTCGAACTGCTTGTGCTGGGGTAATGCCCAATTGTTTAAACACTGCAAAAGCATGTTTCTTTTCTTGGGAATCAAGTCGTATTTGATAAACTTCGGTTTTTCTCATGATTTTTTAAATACGTCTAATTACTTAACTTTTCAGCATTTATTTTAATCAAATTGAGTGTAATTTCAATATTCATACACTCTATTTACCAAAATATTTTGTAATGACAAGCATATTACAATGTCAGGTCGAAATGAGATGAAAATCTCATCGGGTGTCTGCTAACCGGATCAGTAAATGCAATATGCTTGGCTAATAGTTGTAGTGGTGCAGAAAAATCATCTTCCCTTTTATGTTGTACCACGGGGTAAAAGGGATCATTTTTAATGGCAATGCCCAGACTGTTTAAATGCACTCGCAGTTGATGCTGCTTGCCGGTGGTTGGTCTCAGCTCATATTTTGCCCATACGGCATCATGTTCAAGTAAATCAATTTCTGTTTCACTATTTACCTCTCCATCAACCACTTGCATGGTATAGAACGGATGTCCTTTTTCCATTCGACAACGTGTATAGCAAGGAAATGTTAAATCGGCATGAAATGGCGCAATAGCGTGATAGGTTTTTTTGACCTCACGTTTGGCAAACATCTCCTGATAAACTGCCCGTGTACAAACCTGTTTAGAAAATAGAACCACGCCAGCAGTTTCGCGGTCGAGTCGATGAATTGGTGTTAAACTTTCATTTCCGGTCTGTTTTTTTAATCGCACCAGCAGTGTTTCTTGCACATATTGACCGGTCGGGCTGATGGTTAAAAAATGTGGTTTGTCGATGACCAGCAAATGTTCATTTTCAAACAAAACTTCATGTTCAAAAGGAACCGGTATTTCATGGGCCAAAAATCGGTAATAGAACACATGACTATTTTCAATATAGGCCGCATCAGCCGTTAAGACATTGCCCGATGCATCATAAATTAAACCATCCGCAAAACGTTGTTGCCATTCAGCAGCTTCAATATGCGGAAATTGCTGACACAGATATTGATAGACACTGTTCGATGTAGGCGCGGTTTTGGGCAAAAAAACTTTACTTGCGCTTACGCCATCAATCATGGGCGGAATAAATTCAGTGCTGGTCATGTGCTTTGTCGTCGATCAATCTGTTGTGCATGGAAATCAATGCGATTTAAAATGAAATGTAGTAAAAGTTACACATTTAGAAGGGTGAGCATGGGCAATAAAGCGGTGCGATGCTATCATAATTGTTCTTTGGAATCATGTCGTGAGTAATATGCAGTATTCATTTAATTTGGCTTTAAACAATGAAGAGGATACCCAAAATTTAGCACAGGTTTTGGCGCAGCATTTTACTACAGGTGTAATGTATCTAATTGGCGATTTAGGGGCAGGTAAAACCACACTAACACGCTATTTTTTGCAAAGTTTAGGTCATCAAGGGGCGGTTAAAAGCCCGACTTATACTTTGGTTGAACCGTATAATATTCAAGGTAAAGATATCTTTCATTTTGATTTATACCGCTTAAATGACCCTTATGAACTTGAACTGATGGGTATCCGTGATTATCTGGAAACCCCGAATGCACTATTTTTGTTTGAATGGCCTTCCAAAGGTGGTGATGAAATTCCCCAGCCTGACCTGATTATCAACATTGAAAAGTCTGAAGATGAGCTGACGCGTACAGCAAGTTTAAGTTTCTCGTCAGCCGCATTAAACCAAGCATTAGAGAGTCATTTTAACAATGCGTGATGATTTAAGCGAACGTCGTATTCATACCCTGAATCCTGCACTGGCGAACCAGATTGCCGCAGGTGAAGTGATTGAACGTCCAGCATCAGTAGTCAAAGAATTATTAGAAAATTCAATTGATGCAGGTGCGACTGAACTTATTATTCGTGTTGAACAGGGTGGCAGTACCCTAATTGAAATCATTGACAATGGTCATGGGGTTCATCCTGATGATTTAGCGTTGGCCGTCATGCGGCACGCCACCAGTAAAATCCAGACGGCAGATGATTTACACGCCATTGTTAGCTTGGGTTTTCGTGGTGAAGCCTTGGCCTCGATTGCTGCGGTTTCACGTTTAACTTTATGCAGCAGTCAAAACGATGAAGGGGTTGGCTATCAGGTTGAAGTCAACGGAACCGCTTTTGATCATCAGGAAATTCAAGCGGTTGCAGCGCAAAAAGGCACTCATATTCGGGTGCAGGATTTATTCTTTAATGTGCCGGCACGTCGCAAGTTCTTAAAAAAACAGGGCACTGAATTTGGTCATATTGAAGAAGTCGTTCGCCGTCTGGCCTTAACCCATTTTGATATCCGTTTCGTTTTAGAACATAACGATAATATTCGCTTGAATTTGCCGGTTGCTGATAGTGGTGAACTGCGTTTTCAGCGTGTACAGCAACTGTTGGGTCGACAGTTTACTGAAAATGCGTACTGGATCGATGCCGACAGTATCAACATGCGCTTGTCGGGATGGTTAGGGCACCCTTCAGATGCACGCGCACAAGCCGATTTGCAATATGTCTATGTGAATGGGCGGATTGTAAAGGACAAGACCATCTCTCATGCCTTGCGTATGGCTTATGATGGTATTCTGCACGGTCATCAGCATCCGGCTTATTTGCTGTTTTTAGAGGTCGATCCTGAAAATATTGATGTCAATGTACATCCGACCAAACACGAAATCCGTTTTTTAAATCAGCGTGAAGTACACGAGTTTGTACGTCATTTTGCCAAAGAAAAGCTATCTCAATTTCAAACGGCTACCGCTGAACTGGCTTCGGCAATGAAAACAGATGAGGCGGCAGACCAGATTGTACCTGCCCAGTCGCAACCTCGTTATCAGGAACAATTTCAACTGCATAAAGCGGTAGATGCATATACGCCACAACCGGAAGCACAAATTTCCACAGATTTACTCAGTGATTTTAATGCCAGCAGTCCGCAAACGGTGCACTATGCTTCATCGCCGTCGCAAAGTCGCTATAACGGTTCACAGCAGCTCAATAATGCCTTGCAAAGCTATCTGGCGCCATTGCGTGACTCAACCTTAGCGGGTTCAGATACAGAGATAAATCAACTTGAACAAAGTACAGTTACTCACGTCGATGAACATCCACTCGGTATTGCGATTGCGCAACTGCATGGCATTTATATTCTGGCGCAAAACACTGAAGGCCTGATTATTGTCGATATGCATGCCGCGCATGAACGCATTGTGTTGCAGCAAATGAAAGCTGCATGGGACAAGCCTGAGTTCTGGACATCACAGCAACTACTGATTCCTAAAGTAATTAGTATTAGCCGTATGCAGGCCATGCGGGTGGATGAGCTGAAAGACCAGTTGGCGCGTTTAGGACTTGAAATTGACCAGTATGGCGATGAACAGGTGATTGTGCGAGGTGTACCCGCCATTTTGCACAAGGCAGATTTTGCAGCTTTGGTGCCTGAATTGCTGAATGATTTAGATCCGAGTGATGAAGCGCGGGGATTGCTGCAAAAGCGTGACCAGATTTTAGCAGGCATGGCTTGTCATGGTGCTGTACGTGCGCATCGAATTCTTAGCCTTTCGGAAATGAATGCCTTGCTGCGCCAAATGGAACAGACAGAATTTGCCAGTCAGTGTAATCATGGCCGCCCAACCTGGCGTGCATTTCCACTTTCACAATTAGATAAACTTTTTGCTCGAGGAGAGTAGTTGTACATGTCAAATCAATTGCCGGTCATCAATTTAATGGGACCAACTGCAAGTGGTAAAACCGCTTTGGCATGTGAACTTTATGAGCAAGGCCATTTTGAGCTGATCTCTGTCGATTCCGCGCTGGTTTATCAAGATATGGACATTGGTACCGCTAAACCGACCAAAGACGAACAGGCGCGCTATCCGCATCATCTGATCGACATTATCACACCTCTGGAAGTGTATTCGGCAGCGCAGTTTGTAGAAGATGCCTGTGTGCTGATTGATGATATTCATGCACGTGGTAAAACCCCTATTCTGGTAGGTGGTACCATGCTGTATTTCAAGGCTTTATTGGAAGGATTGTCGAGTAATTTACCGAGTGCAGACTATGCGGTACGTGCTGAAATTGAAGCGAAAGCCGAGCAACAGGGTTGGCAGGCCGTTTATGAAGAATTATGTGCGGTAGATCCCTTAGCAGGGCAGAAATTTAAAGTCAGCGATAAACAACGTATTATCCGTGCCTTAGAAGTATTTAAGCTGACTGGACAGCCAATTACAAAACTACAAGCTGAACAACCAAAAAATGTACCATACCGTTACACATTTCATAATCATGCTTTATTGCCTGATCGTGTAGAATTACATAAGCGTATCGAATTGCGTCTAAAAACTATGTGGGATATCGGATTTTTACATGAAGTAGAAGGGCTGATTGAAAAATACGATTTAAATGATAATTTACCGTCCATGCGCTCAGTTGGCTATCGACAAGCTCTAGAATTTATACAAAAAAGTGACCAAAGTGTCGAAAAACAACGAGAAATGGAGGATAAGTCTTTATTTGCAACACGACAACTGGCAAAACGTCAATATACTTGGTTAAGATCTTTGCAAGAATCGCATAAATTTAAAACATATTTGACGGTCAAGCAGGCCCAAGAAGACTTGCGAAAGTGTTACGGATAAAGCAAAATTTAGTAACTATCTTTTTTATAATTTTTATTGAGAAATAAAGATAGTTTTTTTGCGCTGATTTTAATTTTTTTGGAGTTATAACATGTCTAAAGGTCAAACTTTACAAGATCCGTTCTTAAATTCTCTCCGTAAGGAACGTATTCCTGTTTCTATCTTCCTTGTGAATGGTATTAAATTACAAGGTCATATTGAATCATTTGACCAATATGTTGTTTTATTAAAAAACACTGTAAGCCAAATGGTTTACAAACACGCAATTTCTACAGTTGTTCCTGCACGTAACCCACGTCCTGCTGGTGCTCCGGCTGGTGCTCAAGGCGCTGGTGGCTTTGGTGGTCAACCTCAAGGTGGCTTCGGTGGTCAAGGTGGCTTCGGCGGTCAAGGCGGCTTCGGCGGTCAAGGCGGCTTCGGTGGTCAAGGTGGCTTCGGTAGCCAAGGTGGTTTCGGCGGTCAAGCTGGTGGCTTCGGTGGTCAAGCTGGTGGTTTCGGTGGTCAAGGTGGCTTCGGTGCTCAAGGTGGCTTCGGTGGTCAATCAAACCCAGGCTTTGAAGGCGAAACAAAATTTGAAGATTCTCAAGATGACGAAAATAATCGTTAATTGTTGATTCTTAAAAGTCTCTCTTAATGAGAGGCTTTTTTTATTTTATAAAAAGTAAATTAATAACATGAGCTTTCTTAGAGCTAATAAAAAACCAGTTGCTTAAACAACTGGTTTTTTTTGGCTCAAATCATTTGAGGATTATTTGTTTTTTTTACGGTCCAGACTAGGGTCTTTGATTTCAACAAAAGCATTGCTGCGAATTTCACGTAACCAGCTATCAAGTTCAGCGTCAAACTGGCGTTCACCTAGAATCTGACGAGCCATACGTTGCTGATATTCACGTGTCATATCTTGCTGGCGTGTATCAGTCACTTGAAGAATATGCCAGCCAAATTGAGTCTGGAAAGGCGCACTGATTTGACCTGTAGGGGTATTCTTCATTTGTGCCTCGAACTCAGGCACCATGACACCCGGACTCACCCAGCCTAAACTGCCGCCATCACGAGCAGAACCGGGATCATTGGAAAAAGTTGAGGCCAATACGGCAAAATCTTCACCCGCTTTTAAGCGGCTGTAGATGCTGTCGATTTGTTGTTTGGCATTTTCCGGACTAACAACTTCAGAAGGTTGAATCAGAATGTGACGTACCTGATATTGCGAGACAATCGCTTTTTGGTCACCACCTTTGCGTTCAATCAATTTTAAAACATGAATGCCATCACGAACCGGAATCAAGTCTGTAGTCTGACCTGCTTGCAGTGTGCTTACCCGGGCAGCCAGTTCAGCAGGAATATCAGACAGGCTTCTAAAGCCCATATCTGCGCTTTCTACCTTTACAGCCTTGGTGGTAAATTTTTGGTCAATTGCTTTAACATCATTACTGCTATTCAGTTCAGCTTTGACCAGTTTTGCTGTTTTTTCTAAGGCTGCTTGATCATTACCCGATACACGAACATGAATAACATGCGCCTGGCTGCCTAAAGCGGCTTGACCTTGCGGAGTTTTCAGGAAATTTTCCACATCCTGATCACTAATTTTAATGCGGGACATCACAATTTGTTGACGCAAGCGATTAATCGCTAAATCTTCTGCAATGCGGTTACGCAAGGATTCATAGGTTCCTGGTGCAATAGCATCTAGCTTTTGCTGAAATGCTTCTAAACTCTTGCTGCCAGATTGGCCGGCGACCTTGAGCACAGCTTCATTCAGTTCTTTTTCATTGGGTTTGATGTTGTAGCGTTTAACTTGTTCAAGCTGCGCCTGACGGATAATTAGCTGGTCAAGGGCCTGTTGCTGTAAGTACTGTTCGGGTGGAACTGGTTTTTTTTGTGCTTCCAGCTGATGTTTGAGTTCGGCAATACTTTGTTCTAAATCACTTTTTAAAATGACACTGTTATCAACCAAGGCCACCACTTCGTCTGAGGGTTGCGCAAATGTAGTCATTGATGAAGATAGGACTAAAGCAAGAGCAGTCGCTTTAAAAAAATGTTTTAACTGTTTTGTCTTCATTAACGTTGTGTCCAAGATTGATTAATATTATTGAAACCTAGAATACGGTTTTCTAGTAAAGATGAAAGCTTGTTGTTGAAGCCGCCTAAACCTTTCAGACTAATTTCAGCCATAATGGCACGTTTTGGTGAAACACCTTCATCATTCACATTGTCCAGGTCATTATAGTAAGAACGGCCATAGACCGAAATGCCCCAGCAACATGACTCATAATTTACACCGAGCAAATACTCGCGAGCGACGTTATTGTCCAGATCATACTGAGCATGACCTAAAATACGCCAGTTATTTGCTACAGGCTGAATGAATGAGGCGACAACCTGGTCATACTGGTCTTGACGGTTCGGAATGTCTTTGCGATAGAAATAACCCAGATTATAAAGGTTACCTTCATTCCCAGTGTAATACAGTTGCAGATCGCGCTGCGCATTGTCACCATTTGACATCCAGGCAGAATTTGCGCCAATGGTAAAGTTCTGTGATAGCTGACTCGATACGCTTAAAATAGGACCGGTACGGCGTTCAGTATCAAACTGGTCAGTTTCATTTTCTAGCGTTACCCGGCGGTCTTCAAAAAAGAAGCTTTGACCCACGCTGGTTTTTAAGCGTTCCAGACCAATTTCATCAAATAAACTATAACTTAGACCTAAAGATAAGAAATTATTATCTTCTAAACGGTCATGTCCATAGAAGCGGCGAGAGTTAAATAACTGATCGTAATTGATGGAGGCAGGAGCCGAGTCAAAGTTTGGATGCCCATCCTGATTTTCATAGGGCGCATATGCATAGAAGGCGCGAGGAGTAAGTGTTTGTAGATACTTGCCTTCTTTTTCAAAGATTAAACCTGTATCTAAAGTGAATTCAGGAATGGTAACGGATTGATTTTCACTTGAAGAATTGGTCTGACTTTGTTGATTAATCACTTGTTGAGTAGCTTTGTCATAGAAAGTATTTACATTACGTAGTGATACTTCCGGAATGACAAATGACCACGGATTGCGATAATTATAACGTACCGAAAAATCATTATAAATTCGGGTGCCGCTTGGTTCGTAAGAGGTATTGTTCGTTAAATTGGCAACATTAATATCTTTTTTGAAATAAGCCGTATCATGGTCAAATTCGAACTGTAAGCCTTGCGGGTCACCAGCGGTATAGTTGAGTAAAAATTGTGGCAAACGTGCGTAAGGACGATCCTGATCGGAAACGGATTTGTCGACAGTCTGGAAATCTTCTACTTTTAACTGGGCTCTAAGACCGGGAATGCCGTTGCCGTAATTAAGTTCCCAGGCACGGCGCAAGTTTAGCGTGGTTTTAGAATTTGGGTTGTTATTTAAATCGGAAAAATAGTCTTTATCTGAAACGTAGTTGTATTCAAGATTGGTTGAAAACTGATTGTTAATTTGCCAGTTATGTAAAAATTGTAAAGCTTTACGGTCTTGGTCGTTATATTCGCCATCTGAAGCTAAATAACCGCCCCAAAACATACCAGAGCCGAAATTTTCCGTTAAATAGCGGAATTCGCCTTCAAGCATTGCACCGCGGCTGGCTATATACCGTGGCGTGACGGTCGCATCGTAATTAGGTGCCAGGTTTAAATAAACAGGGACAGCAAGCTCTAAACCACCATCATTCGAAAAGCCGAAACTTGGGGTTAAAATACCTGTGGTACGGCGGTCATCAATCGGGAAGTTGAAATAAGGCACGGCAAGGACTGGAACTTCTTTGACATAGAGTTTGGTGCCGCGTGTTTCACCGCGTCCGCTTTCCTTGTTTAAGGTAATTTTATCTGCCTGAATTTTCCAGCCTGGCTTTTCATCGGGTGGACAGGTGGTGTAGGTGGCATTGTTCATCACCACAATATTTTCAGCAGTACGTGCTATTTTTTCTGCACGGCCATGCGCATGCTGCTCTTCAGAAATATAGAAGCTGTTATTTAAATCGCCTTGCTGGGTCTTTAAGTTGTAATTGATCTGGTCACTTTGTGACAGCAAGCCCGCTTGTGCCATTTGCACACGACCTTGTGCATTGGCATAGGTCTGAGTTTGGTCGATGGTAATTTTATCAGCGCGAATTTGTCGACCTTGTTGGTCAATCAATACATTGCCTTCAAGAACTGAATCACCACTCGGATCATAATGACCATAATCCGCAGTTACTGTAGAGGTGGCATTTTCTGGATCTACAGCTTTAGTCTCTGGGCTAATCGGGGTAATCCAGGCACCTTGACAGTAAGCAGAGCTTAAATACTGTCCTTGGCGTTGTTGAGCTTCCGGTGCTGATTTATCAACATAGTATTGTTCAAAAAATTGTTGTCCAGGATACGACTCCTGGATACTGTCTTTCATTTTTTGGTTGTCGACAGTCGAAGCTGGAATTGTGGATTCAGCATAGCTTGAGATCGAGCTGCCACATAAAAGGGTCAAAATAGCAGTCGCTAAAGGATTAAATTTAAACTGATGCTTCATTTGTATCATTAACCAAGTATGCTTAATCGCAATTAATTATCCTCGCATCATAGAGAAAAAGTTGATAAGTGGCTACACTTAGCACTTTAAAAACTCAGCCTGTATTAGAATTTATCGCAAATGAATACACAACGTGAACAATTGATACAAACATGGATTACATCTGTACTTGGTTCAGATCAATTTGAGACTCATTTTTTGGCAGGCGATGCAAGCTTCCGTCGTTATGCACGAATCAAATTGAATAATAAAACATTTATGCTTATGGATGCACCACCAGAAAAAGAAGATTGTGGGCCTTTTGTGACGATCGATGAATTTTTTGATAAGAATGGTGTGCGGGTACCGCATATTGTTGCCAAAGACCTGGAACTCGGCTTCCTGTTGTTGGAAGATTTTGGCGATGTTCTACTCTCGACATTGCTAAATGAGCAAACGGTAGACAGTTATTATGAGCAAAGTTTCAAACAGCTGATTCAATTACAAGCGATTGATGGAACAAATCATTTTCCGAATTATTCCTATGAAAAGCTGATTTCTGAAATGGAGCTGCTGACTGGCTGGATGCTGCCTTCGCTGCACATTCAACCGACAGCAGAGGAAAGTGCCTTAATCAAGCGCAGTTTTGCCATTTTAGCCAACGCTGCACTGGCACAGCCGCAAGTCATTGTGCATCGTGATTTTCATAGTCGTAACCTGATGAAAATTGAAGGTGAAACTGATCTGGGCGTGATTGATTTTCAGGATGCTGTGATTGGCGCCGATACCTATGACCTGATTTCAATTACCCGTGATGCCTATGTGCAGTGGAATGCAGATCGCGTTTATACATGGTTTAAAACCTTCTATGACCTGTTGCCTGAATCTGCAAAGCAGGATCGCGATTTTGAACAGTTTAAAAAAGATGCCGACATGATGGCGATTCAGCGTCATATTAAAATTTTGGGCATTTTTGTGCGTCTGTTTGAGCGTGATGGCAAATCAGGTTATCTCAAGGATTTACCACGTGTGATGTGGTATTTACTAGAAGAAAGCAAGCCTTATGCAGAACTACAACCGTTTATGCAGTTTATTCAGGCTAAAGTCATGCCGAAATTTGAAGCCAAATACGGACGTTATGAGGTTGCTGCATAAATGAAAGCCATGATTCTTGCTGCGGGACTCGGTAACCGCATGCGTCCACTGACTCTGCATACGCCAAAACCCTTGCTGGAAGTGGGTGGAAAACCACTGATTGTCTGGCATATTGAAAAATTGCAAAAGATTGGTGTTACTGAGATTGTGATCAATACGGCCTGGTTAGGTGAAAAGCTGGCCCAGGCTTTGGGTGATGGTTCAGCGTTTGGCGTCAAAATCTTGTGGTCACATGAAGGTGAAGGGTTGGAAACTGCAGGTGGTATTATTAATGCCTTACCGCTTTTAGGGGAGCAGCCATTTATTCTGGTGAATGGTGATGTCTGGACCACCATGGATTTTGCCCCTTTATTAAAGGTGAAATTACAGGATGAACTTGCTCATCTGGTTCTGGTGGATAACCCAGCGCAGCATCCGGAGGGTGACTTTATTCTGGCGAATGGTCGAGCTTATACCTTTGATCAAGCGCAGCAAGGTGAAGCTCTCACTTATAGTGGAGTTGCAGTGATGCATCCTCAAATGTTTAAAGGCTTGGAAAACGGCAAACGACCACTGGCACCTTTATTAAAACAAGCGATGCTTGAGCAGCAAATTTCTGCTTCTAAAATGCAGGGCGTTTGGGTGGATGTTGGCACTCCTGAGCGATTAAATGTACTGGATCAACAAATTAAGCAAGGCTTGTACAACTAAGTGAATATTCACTAAGCACAAGCTACTGTGACTTATTGTATAAATCGGTATACTTCCATTAACTTTTCGAGACATTTTTGAATATGCACCAGTTTTTCAAAGAACTTAAGCAAGGTAGTCAAGCTTTGGGTTTGGAGCTAAGCGATGAAGCTTTAAATTTATTACTCCAATACCAGGATGCTTTGGTGCTGTGGAATAAAGCATATAACTTAACCGCCATTCGTGATCCAAAAGAAATGCTGGTGAAGCATTTGCTGGATAGCTTGAGTATTTTGAAAGATTTACCTCAAGGCCGTTTGCTGGACATCGGGACAGGCGGAGGTATGCCGGGCATGATCATTGCATTATGTCAGCCTGAGCGTCAGTGTGTATTGCTGGATTCCAATGGCAAAAAGATTCGCTTCCTGAAACAGTTTATTGCCGATCTAAAATTACCAAATGCGATTGCTGTTCAAACGCGTGTTGAAAATGAAGAAAGCATTCAGGAATTGGGTCAGTTCGATGTCATTACCAGTCGTGCATTTGCCTCTTTAACCGATTTTGTTGCCGCTTCTAAACCTTTTATGCATGAGCACAGTATTATTGCTTCAATGAAAGGATTAATTCCAGCGGATGAAATTGAGACTTTAAAAAATGAATTCAGTTGTGAGATTATTGAACTTAAAGTTCCGCGTTTAGACGAACAACGTCACTTGCTTTTATTGAAACATATTTAAATTTTTGAAGGATTGGGGTCACCATGGCACAAATTATTGCGATTGCGAACCAAAAAGGTGGCGTAGGTAAAACCACAACCGCAGTAAATTTGGCAGCATCGTTAGCTGTTTTGAAAAAGCGCGTTTTACTTGTGGATATGGATTCACAAGGCAACGCCACGATGGGGTCTGGTATCCAGAAAAACGATCTTCTGTATTCGGTCACTGATGTGTTATTGGGTGAGGTTCCCATTGAAACCGCAATTACCAAAGCAGAAGTGGGTTATAAGGTTCTCGGGGCGAACCGCGATTTGGCCGGTGTAGAACTTGCGATTGCCGAACAGGACGGTCGCGAATATATTTTACGTGAAGCATTGCAAGAAATAGAATCTTCTTATGATTATATTATTGTGGATTGTGCACCCAGCTTGAGTCTGATTACGGTGAATGCTCTGGCGGCGGTACACGGTGTACTTATTCCAATGCAATGTGAATACTATGCGCTGGAAGGTCTGGCTGATTTAACTCAAACGATTGACCGTATTCAGCAGGCGCTAAACCCAGATCTGCAAATTGTGGGTGTGCTGCGCACCATGTACGATGCGCGTAATGCTTTAACCCGTGATGTGTCGGAAGAGCTGGAACAGTATTTTGGTAAAAAACTCTACGATACGGTGATTCCGCGTAACGTGCGTTTGGCTGAAGCACCTGCACATGGTTTGCCGATTATTTATTTTGAGAAAAGCTCGAAAGGCGCAGTTGCTTACCTGAATCTGGCGGCTGAAATGTTAAAGAAAAGCAAAGTGAAAAAAGGAAGTAACGCATGACCACAAAAAAACGCGGACTAGCTAAGGGTCGTGGTCTGGATGCCTTGCTTGGGTCGATCCAGAAAGAAAAATTACAAATGGAAGCTCAAGCTTTAGATCATGGTCAGCTGAAACAGATTGATGTTCATTTATTAAAACGCGGTGAATATCAACCGCGCCGTTTTATTCATGAACACGATCTTCAAGAACTTGCCGCGTCGATTGAAAAGCATGGGGTGATGCAGCCGATTGTGATTCGTCCGATCGATGATGAGAAATTTCCCTATGAAATTATTGCTGGTGAGCGTCGCTGGCGTGCAGCTCAACTGGCGGGTTTAACTGAAGTTCCTGCAATTGTTCGTGACTTGAATGATCAGGTGGCGATTGCGCTGGCTTTAATTGAAAACATACAGCGTCAGGATTTAAACCCGATTGATCAGGCTATGGCATTACAGCGTTTTCATGAAGAATTTGGTTTAAGTCATCAGGAAATTGCAGATACTGTCGGTAAGGCTCGCACCACAGTCAGCAATTTATTGCGTTTGTTGACACTGGCTGAATCGGTAAAAGACTTCATGCAGCAAGGTTTGCTGGATATGGGGCATGCACGTGCAATTCTGACCTTAAAAGCCAAAGATCAGCTTAAAGTTGCAGAGCATGTGATTGAAAAAAGTTTATCTGTACGTCAAACCGAACAGCTGGTGCGCGATTTAAATACGCCAAAACAAGAAAAACCAAAAGCTGAAGTTGCGCCAGATATTCAGCAATTGACGCAGCGTTTGGCAGAGCGTTTTAGTGCAGATGTAAAAATTGATCATAATAAACAAGGCAAGGGAAAACTCGTTATTCAATATCATTCCCTTGACGAATTAGACGGTATATTAAATATTTGTTTCGCAGAATAATTTTTTGTTTTTATTGGGGAAAACAGATGTGGGAATTAGTCAAAGCGGGTGGGTGGCTTATGCTGCCCCTGGTGTTGTGTTCAATTTTTACCGTAGCAATAACGATTGAACGCTTTATTCGGTTAAAAAGAACCATGATTTTGCCTAAGGCATTGCTGCTAAATCCAGTACAAAATACCGATGTGGTGATCCAGAAGTTACAGCAGAATCAAGCATTGCAAAGCAGTACTTTGGGACGCATTTTTATGGCGGGTTACCAAAGTAAAAATCAAAATGAGCAATTTGCCCGTGCGCAAATGGAAGCGACTGCATCACAAGAAATTGGCTATCTGGAAAAAAATATCAACTTCTTGGGAACCTTAAGTGCAGTTGCACCACTTTTGGGTTTGTTGGGTACGGTTCTAGGAATTATTGAATCTTTCCTGGTGATTGATTTAGGCACCAATAGCAATCCTACTTTAATGATTCCCGGTATTTCAAAAGCGTTGATCACAACAGCAGCAGGGATGTTTATTGCCATTCCGGCACTGTTTGCCTATCGCTACTTTCAGCGTCTGGTGCAAGAGTATATTGCAGAGCTTGAACAGCAATCGACCTTATTCCATGCAGCACTTTTCTATCAAAATTCTACTGCCGAAGAACAAGAAGTTAGAAAAGCAGGTTAAGGTGGTGGAAAATGAAATTCAAACGCACACAAGTTGAAGATATCCATATTAATTTAACACCCATGATTGACTGTTTATTGTTTATCTTGGTTTTTTTGCTGTTATCCACCACATTCAACCAGTTTAGCCGCATGAATTTAACCTTGCCGGATGCGCAAGGCGTGCCACCTAAACAATATGATCGTAAAATTGAAGTAGTGGTTGATTCATCTGGGCATTACTCTATTAATGGGCAATCGATTGCGAGCAAGGATCTTGTAGATTTAAGTACCGCAATTAAACAGATTTCCAGTGATCGACGTGATTTAATGTTTGTTATTGCTGCTGATGCTAAAGCAACACATCAGGATGTGATTCGCGTGATGGATGTAGCAGGGCAGTTAGGTTTTGTTAACGTCAATATTAGTACCAAAGTTCCGTCTAGAGGTTATGAGTGAAGCAAGATTTTAAAGTCTACCTGCGTCTTTTAGGGTATCTGAAACCTTTTTGGGGTGTAGCGATATTGGTTTTTATTGGTTTTGCAATCAGTGCGGCAACGGAAGTATCTATTGCAAAATTATTAGAAAAAATCATCACTGCCATCCAGCATAGAGATCAGGGCTTTACTTCTATATTTCCTATTCTGGTTATTTTACTGATGTTTTTCCGTGGATTGGGTTCTTTTATCGGCGGATATTATACGGCAGTCATTTCCCGTAATCTGGTCTTTAATATTCGTCAGGAAGTTTTTGCGAAACTGCTTAAGCTTCCATCGCAATATTATCTGGACAATACCAGTGGTCATATCACTGCCAAAATCATGTATAACGTGGAGCAATTAACAGCAGCTTCATCAGAATCACTGAAAACTATTGTGCAACAAGGTTTGATTACCCTTGGATTGTTCGGCTACTTGTTATATAGCAATTGGCGACTGACTCTGATTATTCTGATTTTTGCTCCGCTGATGGGCTTTCTGGTTCGTCAAGCATCAAAACGTATGCGTAAATTATCTTTGCAAGTTCAGGATACCATGGGAGATGTTAATCATGTGGTGCAAGAAACGGTAAATGGCAATTTAGTGGTCAAGGGTTTTGGTGGGCAAGAGTATGAGCAAACCCGTTTCAAAGATCACTCGCTTGAAAACTTAAAACGTGGTTTGAAAATGGTGGTGGTGCAGCAACTGAATAGCCCTGTTGTACAATTCATTATGTCGATTGCAATGGGTATCATTATCTGGATTGCGTTACGACCAGAAATTTTACGTGATACCAGTGCAGGTGAGTTTGTTGCATACATTACAGCCGCGGGTATGTTAAGTAAGCCGATTAAGGCATTAACCGATATCAATGAAAAATTGCAACGTGGTATGGCGGCAGCACATTCAGTTTTTGAATTGCTCGATTTACCTGAAGAGCAAAATACAGGAACTTTAACTCCAGTACTTAAAGGTAATATTCAATTCCAAGATGTGAATCTAATTTATTCCGATGGTCATCAAGCAATTCATGATTTTAACTTGAATGTCAAGGCTGGCGAAACAATTGCATTGGTGGGTCGTTCCGGGGCAGGCAAAACATCTTTAGTGAATCTGTTGGTGCGTTTTCAGGAAGCGAGTTCAGGTCATATGTATTTGGATCAGCACAATATTCGAGATCTGGATATGAATACTTTGCGAACTCAGATTGCCATGGTGAATCAGCAAGTGGTGCTATTTAATCGTACTGTGCGCGAAAATATCGCCTATGGGCAGCTTGAAAGTGCGACTGATGCAGACATCATTGCAGCAGCGAAAGCAGCTTATGCACATGATTTTATTATGGCTTTGCCACAAGGTTACGATACTCCATTAGGTGCACAAGGGTTAAATCTTTCGGGCGGACAGCGCCAGCGTATTGCCATTGCACGTGCCATTTTGAAAAATGCACCGATCCTGATTCTGGACGAAGCGACCAGTGCGCTGGATAATGAATCAGAATATTTTATCCAGAAAGCATTTGATGCAGCTATGCAAGACCGAACCACCATTGTCATTGCGCATCGTTTATCTACCATTGAAAATGCGGATCGTATTGTGGTGATGGATCACGGTAGTATTGTCGAGCAAGGTACGCATGCAGAGTTGATTGCCAAACATGGTGCTTACTATCAATTACATCAGCGTAATTTCGAGGAACATTGATCTATGTCATTCGCACAATTGATTCAGGATGCTTGGAATAAACAGGCCAAGTGGTTGATTGTGCTTAGACCTTTGTCATGGATTTATCGTGGTGGTTTTTTACTGAATAAAAAACTCTACCAATTGGGCCTAAAAACCAGTTATCAATCTCCAGTTCCGGTGATGGTGATTGGTAATATTACGGTCGGTGGCAGTGGTAAAACACCGCTGCTGATTCAGTTGGTCAATTATCTACAAAGTCAAAATGTTCGTGTCGGCGTGATTAGTCGCGGCTATGGGGGGAAAGGACCTTTTCCTGCTTATGTTGATTTGGAGTCGATGCCGGAGACTGTGGGGGATGAACCCTGCCTGATTGTTCAGTCTACGGGTGTGCCCATGGTGGTGGGTTCCAACCGTCAGCGTAGTATTGAATATTTGTTGTCTAAGCATGAGCTAGATTTAATTATCAGTGATGATGGTTTGCAGCACTGGGCCTTAGAACGCCAGATTGAGTGGATTGTGCTGGATCAGAATCGTGGTTTAGGTAATCAAAAGTTATTGCCTGAAGGATATTTACGCGAACCGCCGAGCCGCTTAACCACAGCTACTGTCATTGAGCATGCCAGTCAGCCAAACTCTGCACTGCATATGCATTTAGAAGTTGCTGCGCCTTATTTGCTCAATGCAATGGATGAAAGATCTTTTAATCCGACGGATAATTTTTATGCCGTGGTCGGTATTGGTTTTCCACAGCGTTTTTATAGCACTTTAGACTCTATGGGTATTCATCAATTTCAGTGCCATGAATTTCCTGATCATTATGATTATGAAATTACGGATCTACAGTTTGAAGATAATAATCCCATCATTACCACAGAAAAAGATGCGGTAAAATTGCTGCCCTTATTAAAGCAAAATGCAGATTTTAAACGGGAAATCTGGGTGGTTCCTGTTGAAGCGGTACTTTCACCACAATGCTATGATGTTTTGCATCAACAGTTACAGCAACTTTGTATTCAAATTTCTTAAGGTTCATTGTTTATGAAACATATTGTTATTCCAGCACGTTTTGCCAGTTCACGTTTGCCGGGCAAACCGCTATTGGAAATTCATGGCCGTCCGATGATTTTGCGTGTAGTAGATCAGGCAAAAAAAGTGGCTGGGTTTGATGATCTATGTGTTGCAACCGATGATGAGCGTATTGCAGAAGTTTGCCGTGCAGAAGGTGTGGATGTTGTCATTACAAGTGCAGATCATCCTTCTGGCACAGACCGTTTAAGTGAAGTTGCCCGCATTAAAGGTTGGGCGAGTGAAGACATTATCGTCAATGTACAAGGGGATGAACCCTTGCTTCCAGCTCAATTGGTGCAGCAGGTGGCGCAATTACTGGAATCCCATCCACAATCCTCCATGTCGACCTTATGTGAGCCGATTCATAGTCTGGAAGAGTTTCAGCGCGACAGTATTGTAAAAGTGGTGATGTCCAAATATAACCAGGCGCTGTACTTTAGCCGTGCCACCATTCCTTATGACCGTGATGGTGCCAAGCAAGCGGTTCAGCAATTGTATGAGCAGGCATATCGCCATTTAGGTTTGTACGCTTACCGTGTGAATTTGCTGCAAGAATATGTATCTTGGGATATGGGCGTATTGGAAAAACTAGAAAGTTTGGAGCAATTACGGGTGCTGGAAAATGGTCATCGTATTGCAATTGCTATTGCAGAAGCGAACTTGCCGCCGGGTGTAGATACGCAGGCAGATCTGGATCGTCTGAATCAAATGGACGTTTCTTGCTTCGAATAAGGTGAATTCTCCAATGCAAAATAATGTTGTTGCACAAGTTTACCCATGGCAGCAAACGGTTTGGGATACCTTGACCGGCCGCTTTCCCAAACTCGGTCATGGCCTGCTTTTTTATGGTAAAAAAGGCTGTGGTAAGGAAGCTTTTGCACAATATTTTTTGGCCTGGGTGTTATGCAACAATCGTCATGAAAAAAATGCACCCTGTGGTGAATGCGGCAGTTGTTTGTGGTTAAAGTCTGATACCCATCCCAATTATGTCTATATCAGCACGGATGAAGACAACAAAAAGCAAAATGCCAAAATCAAGGTTGAAAAAATTCGTGATTTATTGCCTTTTGTTCAGCAAACGGTAGATGGCTGGCGTGTCATCGTGATTGAGCCGGCTGAAGCCTTAAATATTGCTTCAGCCAATGCATTACTGAAAACCCTCGAAGAACCCGGTGATCGTGTGGTGATTATTTTATTGGCCGATCATTATCTAAAACTTCCTGCGACTATTCGCAGTCGTTTGCAACATTTTGCTTTGGATCGGATATCTGAAGCTCAAGCAGGTGAGTACTTATCTCAACAGTTACCTGACCTGGATCAAACACAAAAACAGTTATTAATGAGCCTGTCTAACCAGATGCCTTTACAAGCCATGCAATTGGCGGAAGCTGAATGGTTGAGTAAACGCCAGGAATTTTTATCTGACTGGCAAAAACTGGTCACGCAAAAAAATATGCCCATGAGCATTGCGACGAAGTGGAATAAAGCCCTGAGTTTTAGTGATTTTACGCAAATGTTTGAATACTTGTTGTCAGATTTAATTTGTGTCAAGCTCAATCAGCGAGTTAAAAACTCGGATTTGGACTTGAGCGGATTATCAGAACAATATACTTTGGAATTTCTATTTACGGTTTATTCTGATTTGCAGCAAACTAAACAATATATTGAGCAAAACGTACAAAGCAATTTAGTGCTTGATCAATTGTGTATAAAACTAATGAACGTTTAAAAAATTTTAAGGGGGAATAAAAATGCAACCACGTATGGGCGGTATTATTCATGCCAATATCCCGGATAAAGAAACTTTGTATGCCAGTTATATGCCGTATGTCGTCGGTGGTGGATTATTTATTCCGACCAAGCAGCCGGTGAAGCTGGGTGAAGAAGTATTTGTACTGGCAACATTACCGGAACAATCACAAAAAATTCCTTTAACCGGTAAGGTGGTGTGGATCTCTCAAAAGCAAAATGGCGTCAAATTGCAAGGCTTTGGTATGCAATTGACCGGAGAAAAAGGGGTTTATTACAAATCAGAGGCTGAAAAGATACTTGCCGGTATTAAGTCTGAGGGCCGAACTAGTTACACTATGTAGGTGTTTTAATAATTTAGGATATCACCGTGTTTGTAGATACTCACTGCCATTTAACCATGCTGGATTTAACCCCTTACGATGGTAATCTGGATCTGGCATTAGCTCAGGCGCGTGAAGCTGGGGTATCCAAATTCATGACCATCTCAGTTGATCTGGACGATCATATCGAGCTTGCGAAAATTGCAGCACGTCATACTGATGTCGGATACAGTGTCGGTGTTCATCCCTGTGAAGATCCTGTGACCATGGCACGTGCCACTACGGATTATTTAATTGAGCTGGCACAGCCTGAAAAAGTGTGGGCAATTGGAGAAACCGGTCTGGATTATTTTCACAGTACCGATTTTATTGCTGAGCAGAAACAATGTTTTGCACGGCATATCCATGCCTCTCAGGCAGTAAAAAAGCCGGTGGTGGTACATACCCGCGCAGCCAAGCAGGATACGGTAGATATCATTCGGGCTGAAAAATCGACGCATGGTATTTTGCACTGTTTTACTGAAGATTGGGAAACCGCTAAAGCTGTGCTGGATTGTGGTTATTATGTGTCATTTTCCGGAATCGTTTCGTTTAAAAATGCCCAGGATTTACGTGATGTGGTAAAACAGGTGCCACTGGACCGGGTGTTGATTGAAACTGACAGTCCTTATCTGGCTCCAGTTCCGTATAGAGGAAAGTCTAATGAACCAAAATACGTTCCCTATGTAGCCAAAGCCTTAAGTGATGTATATGATAAGTCCGTTGAGGAAATCGCTTTCATTACAATGCAGAACTTTGAAAACCTCCTCAATTTAAAGTAAATAATTTAAATTGATATAAGCGCAGAAGAGAATTACAGAGTGAAGATGGACCGTCAGGCTCAGTTTCGAGCAAGAGAAGCGTTAATTTTTCAGGTTGCAGAGCAGCTGCTGTTAGAAAATGGCGAATCAGGGATGACACTAGATGCGTTGGCAGCAGAACTCGATCTGGCGAAGGGAACTCTATATAAACATTTCCAAAGTAAGGATGAGCTTTACATGTTGCTCATTATTCGTAATGAGAACATGTTACTCGAGATGATCAAAGATGCCCAGAAAGCCTTCCCGGAGCATCTGGCATTCTTTATGCTGCACCATCTACATCATCCTGAGCGCACAGTACTGTTCCACCAAATTGAAGAACGTCTTTCTACCACCGGTATAGGAATCAATCTTTTATTTAGCGAACTGTATCAGGTCAGAAAACAGCGTTTGCGCATTATTATCCGTATGACTGAAAGCTATCTGGAAAGTATTCAAAGTGGCATGTCTACACGAGATTATCTGGCATCGATCTGGGCCTTGACGCATGGTGCGGCAGCTATTCTGAATTCCAGTTTTTACCAGCGCTATTTGGGTTCACGTGACACATTACGCGTGGCTTATATCGATCAGGCCTTGGCCATGCCAAAACAGGTCGGTTCTGCGGAACAGTTTGCTTAAAGGTATGCCATGAAGCCAATCCGATCATTTTCAATTCGTGGTTTTACCTTGATCGAGTTGATGGTGGTCATCGTGATTATGGCAATCATGGCATCTTTAATCCTGACCAATATTAACGGGGTAGACCAGCGTAAAGCCATGCAGGCACGGGAAGTGTTTATTATGGATTTACACAGGATTAACCGTGAAGCCAATGATCAGGCACGGATTTTTGCCCTGAATGTGCAAGCGGCCACGGATGTATCGCCGTTTCATTATGGGGTGATGGAGTATTTAGTGCCATCCCTGCAAAATAAACAAAATTCCACTCTGACTGAAAATAAAAAATGGCAGGAGTATTCAGAGTTTTCTGAGCGTGCTTTACCTGAGCAGGTTTCATTCAGTATTACTGCGCTCGATCATCGCCAGGAAAATGCCAATAATGACGATTTGCTGAATTCGAATGCCCCTAAATTGGTATGGCTGGGTAATGGTGAAGCCAAACCTGTACGTATTCAATTTTATTTCGAGCAGCGCCCAATTGGTGAAGAAATCGAGATTGATCATTTGGGTAAAATCAATGCAAGCTAAATACTCAAAGCATCACTGCAATTCAGATACAACCTTCGGGTTTTCTTACGCGACAATGCCGCTCAGGTCGAGAATTACTCGACTTAATTATGTGCACGCCAAACATAATTCGTCATCTTGCGCTCGGACGAAACGGTGTTTCGTTTATCCTCGCTCAGGTTTTACGCTATTGGAAGTCATGGTGGCTTTAGCTATTTTTGCGACCGCAGCTATCGCATTCACCAAAGTGGCAATGCAATATACCCAAGCCACCTCGAACGCAATTTTAAGAACCAAAGCACAATTTGTGGCATTGAATGAAGTTGCTGTAATGGAAATTAATCAGGAGTGGTTGCAAGGGACTCAATCCAAACAGGTCACACAGCAGGGTGAAACCTGGCAAATTGATAAATCTGCACAATCCACCATTAGCCCGAATGTACAGCGTGTTGAAGTGCAAATCAGTTTGTTTAATGTGGAAACTGGTAAGGTTGAATCAGGAGTGACGCATTTGGTTTTCTTCAACCCGAAGGCCAAAGCATGAAAAAGCAGACTAAGAAAAATAAAAAAGGTTTCACTTTGGTTGAACTTTTGGTCGCGATTGCCATATTTGCGGTACTGTCTGCATTGGGCTGGAAAGTATTTGATTACTTAATCAAAGTGAAAGATCGTAATACTCAACATGAAGTGAATTTAGGACAATTACAAGAAGCCTATCAGCAAATTCTGCGTGATACCGTACAGGCTGTGCCGCTCAATGCGAATATCAATGGGGATATTCAGCCCGCTTTGGTGCTACAAAATGGTCGTTTTAATTTTAGTAAAACCGGTGTGACTGATCCCTTGAATCAGGGCATTTCTCCAGATGAGAGAGTGGAATACCAATATCGTGCCGATGAAAAGAAACTCTACCGATTAAAGTATCGCAATTTAAATAGTACAGGGCGAGATCAGCCTGAATCCAGTGTACTGTTAAATGATGTTGACCAGTTTGAAATTGTGGGATTAAATCCGAATGAAATCAAC
>DFAM01000021.1:47077-65437 GCA_002365595.1 Acinetobacter sp. UBA3106
AAAGGTATTAAAATTAAACTGACCGTCAAAGATGTGGCCTATGAATGGATTTTCAGTCTATTAAACACTGACTATTTAAAACAGCGAAAAACCATCATAAATAGCAATACAAACAACTCTACATCATAAGGTTTGACTTAATTGAACATAAAGCCGCAACAGGGAATTGCCTTAATCACGATTCTGGTCATGGTAGCTTTGGCGACCATCCTTGCTGCGACTATTGCCAAAAGACAGGCCAATACAGCTGAAAACACGGCATATTTGATGCGTCAGAACCAGTCACTATTATATGCCAAAAGTGCTGAAGCCTTTTTTTCAGAACTGCTGGTTGATGATGCGGAAAATGCCGGTGATATTGATCATTTGCAAGAAAACTGGGCCAAACCTATGCCGGCGTTTCCTGTAGAGGATGGTTTTGTATCTGGAACTTTGGAAGATCAATCAGGAAAATTTAATTTAAATAGCCTGGTGAATGCGGATGGTACGCCAAATCTTCAGGCAAAAGCCTGGTTTGAAAAATTGCTGCTACGTGTGGGATTGCCGGAAAAGTTGAGTGAAGCCGTGATTGACTGGCAAGATGTGGATAATGAAACTATTGGCGCAATGGGGGCTGAAGCCAGCTATTATCAGGGACTAGCACAAGGCTATTTACCGGCAAACAGTAAATTTCATAGTGTGCAAGAACTTAAACTGGTGCGCGGCTTTGAAGGTGCGAAATACCTGCAAATTGCCGATTATGTGACTGCTGTACCGACTTCCGACAGCAAGGTAAATATAAATACCGCTCCGGCAATGTTGCTGGCAAGTCTTGATCCCAAACTGGACATCAAAGCAGTACAACAAGTGTTGCAACGGCGGCAAAGCAATTTAGAGTATTTTGCCAGTGTAAATGACCTATGGGCAATTGAGCCGTTTAGTCAGGTGAGTGTCGATGTTCGGGGGGAAGTCAGTAATCTGTTAGGTGTGAAATCCGAGTATTTCAAAGCTAAAATTGACATGATGCTTAGTGGACGTAAACGCCAGTTCAGTAGTGATTTGGTGCGACAGGATAAGACAGTTTATGTGTCATCTCGCAGCATGGCGCCATTTTGATGAGCTTAAACACGGTGTTGCAAAAAAATGGCACCGTCATTTCTGAAGCTGGATGAGTTTCTCCAATGATGCTGAACAGTAAAATTCATGCGCAGATTGCCACTTTTACTTTATAACTTTCGCATTTGCTTTATAATTGAGTTCAATTCACAGATTTTTGATTGCATCACGGCACATGTTAATTCGTAAGTTATTTAAATTTGAAAATGCTCATATTGTGCGAAATTGCACATCGGATCGCTGTAAGCGTTCGATTCATGGTCATAGCTATAAGGTTGAATTATTGCTTAAGGCTTCGAAGCTTGATCATGGTCAAATGGTCTATGACTTCGGATTATTAAAAGGCGTAATCAAGGATATTTTTGACAGTTTTGATCATGCGATCTGCTTCTGGCAACATGATGATGCTGAATATATTGATGCCTGTAAAAAATTTAGCGCACGCTGGGTGTCTTTACCCGTTTCACCATCTGCAGAACAGTTTTCCCGTATTTTCTTCTATCTGGCACAGCAAGTGCTTGCATCTACCGAAACCCAAAACGGGGAAGGTGATGTAGAGGTCTATTCGGTGATTGTGCATGAAACTGATACCGGTTATGCGCAAAGCTTTATCGAAGACATTGAAAATGAGCAAATGGGTGTACTCAGCCTTGATAAAATTGTGTTTTCTGAACAGGTTCGAGTGGAATGGGCAGATCCTAAAATGTATGAAAAATTACAACAAGGCCTTAAATTCCAAAACCCAACGGTTGATCTTCAAGTGAAAATCTAAAGATTATTCAATTCATGGGTATATTGAACAAAGAAAGAATTAGGAAGGAAGTATGTCTTTAACTGAACAGCAGCAAACGAAACTTGATAAAATCCAGTTAGAGGCAAGTTGGAAGAATGCCTTGAGCGAATTTTTGCTTAGTGCCAAAATGGATGATTTAAAACAGTTTCTTGTTACTGAAAAAAATGCGGATAAAGTTATATATCCACCTAATTCACTCATTTTTAATGCTTTAAATACAACACCCTTTAATCGCGTTAAAGTCGTTATTCTGGGGCAAGATCCTTATCATGGCCCCAATCAGGCTCATGGATTAAGTTTTTCAGTACAAAAAGGGGTTGCATTACCACCATCTTTACGTAATATTTTTCATGAATTAAATACCGACCTTGGTATTCCTGTTCCCAAGCACGGTGATTTAACCCGTTGGGCTGAACAAGGGGTGTTATTGCTCAATGCAGTATTGACTGTCGAGGCAGGACAGCCGACATCACATCAAAAACGTGGCTGGGAAGATTTTACTGATCACGTAATTGACGTTTTAAACGAGCAGTGTGAACACATTGTATTTATCCTTTGGGGCGCGTATGCGCAACGTAAAGGACAACGTATCGATCAAAATAAGCATCTGGTATTGAAAGCTGCGCATCCTTCGCCTTTGTCAGCAAACCGTGGTGGTTTTTTTGGTTGTAAAGTCTTTTCGAAAGCAAATAATTATCTGAAACAAAATGGCATTGAGCCGATCAATTGGCAGCTGGACGCATGACACAATCTCCTGAATTAAAAAATTATCATCCCGATCTTATCGTAGAGGAGGCGAAAAATGGCTGGCGCATTGTTCGCCTGAACCGCCCGAAATCTCTACATGCCCTGGATGAATCTATCGTTACTGCACTTTTGCAGGTGTTCCAAGATTTTCATTATGATGATGCGGTAAAAGCAATTTGGCTGGATTCAACTACGCCTAAAGCATTTTGCGCCGGTGGTGATGTGCGTAAACTGCGTCAGTTAGTCATCAATGACGAAGTTGCCACTGCCAATAAATTCTTTGAACAGGAATATGCATTAGACCTGTTACTTCATAATTATGCCAAGCCGGTACTGGTATGGGGCGAAGGTTATGTGATGGGTGGTGGTTTGGGCCTGTTTATGGCTGCACCATTTCGTTTGGTTACCCCTTACTCGCGTTTGGCGATGCCTGAAATTAACATTGGCTTGTATCCAGACGTGGGTGCGACCCGCTTCCTGGCAGATCGTGGCGCGATTGGTTTATTTACCGGTTTAACCGGTTCAATCATGACTGCTGCTGGTGCTTACGGGATTGGCTGGGCTACTCATATTTGTGAGGCGCAGCGTGATAATGTGTTGGAAAAAATGCTGGATATTGACTGGGGACATTATCCTGCTGGGGATTTTCGTGCTATTGATGACACCTTAAACAGTATGCATCGCCCTGTGGGTCCTGGTCCGCTGCAAAATTCATTGGATGTTATTCATAGTGTTTGCCGTGGGGTCAACTTTGAACAGGACTATGAATCGATTATCGGACTCAGTGATGCACGCAGTGACTGGCTCCGTCAAGCCAGTGAAAACTTGCAAAAGGGTTCACCAGCGACTGCTGCAATTACCTGGCTATTATGGCAATGGGGCAAGCGTGTTCATTCCTGGAATGAAGTTTTTGAGCTGGAAACGCAAATATCTAACTGGAAGATTCGCCATCCAGATTTCGTAGAGGGTGTGCGGGCACGTTTGGTTGATAAAGACCTGTCTCCAGAATGGAAAAAAGGCAGTGATTTTTCTTTAAAAGCGATTTTGTCTGATTGTCCACCCGTGACCAATATCCAAAGCTGGAATGATTTATTAAAGCATTACGGTGTAATCAGCTAATAATATGACTGATGCTCCACAATTGACTGATGAATACTGGATGCAGTTTGCTTATGAGCAAGCTGCCATTGCAGCCTCAAAACAAGAGATTCCTGTGGGTGCAGTCATTGTCAGTCAAAATCAGATTATTGGTGCAGGATATAATGCGCCCATTTGTTTAAATGATCCGACAGCACATGCTGAAGTTCAGGCATTACGCCAGGCTTGTGCTCATCTGAATAATTATCGTTTGCCCGAAGACTCGGTTCTGTATGTGACTTTAGAGCCTTGTACCATGTGTGTCGGGGCATTGATTCATGCGCGGGTGTCACGAGTCGTGTTTGGCACCACCGAGCCGAAAGCAGGATCGCTGGTCAGTGCACGCAAGTTATTGGAAACCGGATACTATAACCATCAGTTTGATTTTGCTGCCGGATGTCTGGATGAGCAGTGTTCTAAACAGCTCAGCGATTTTTTCAAAATGCGCCGTGAGCAAAAAAGATTGCAGAAGTTACAAGAAAAGTCCCTAAATGATCAGAATCATTAATTCAAACCATGTAAACTATAATGACAATGAGTATTGTCAATAAAAATCAGGATAAGTCATGAATTCTATTCAAGTAAAAAAAGAATTTAACGCACCCATCGATCAGGTTTTCGAATTGTTATCTAAGCATGCCACTTACAATGTCGCATTTGCACCGATTCAGGTTGAGCGGGTTAAAGACTCCAGTGATCCTGAACGTCTAGATGGGGTGGGTTCGGTGCGCCGTATGGGGTTTGGTCCGATTAAACCTTTACAGGAACAAATTACTTTGCTGGAGCCGAATCAGCGTATCGAATACCAGATTGTGAAAAATCCTTTGGTGAAACATCATCTGGGCATTATCGAGTTTGAAGCAAAAGATGCGGATAAAACTTTGGTCACCTATACGATTGAATTGCAGGCACGTGCACCTTTCATTAGTAAATTAATCCTTGCACAGCTTAAATCTGCGATTAAACTAGGTTTTTCAAAATTAGCTAAAACTGTATAGCGCAAAGTGGAAAATTAATGACAGTTCAAATTATTACCATAGATGGGCCAAGTGGTTCGGGAAAAGGCACCCTTGCCGCTAAACTGGCAGCACATTATCAATTTCATTTGCTTGATTCAGGTGCTCTCTATCGTCTGCTCGGGCTATCATTACATCAACAGGATTTACTCGATTGCCTGGATTCTGAACTGGAACGGTGTGTTAAAATTGCAACAAATTTAGACATAAAATTTGTTACGAATGAGGCGGGTACTCGTGTTGAGCTAGATGGGGAAGATGTGACTCAAACCATCCGTACTGAGCGTGTTGGTGAGTTTGCTTCAAAAGTTGCAGCAATTCCTGAACTTAGAACAGCATTATTGGAGCGTCAACGTGCATTTGCGCAAGCTCCGGGACTGGTTGCGGATGGACGTGATATGGCAACAGCCATCTTCCCGGAAGCACAAGCCAAGATTTATCTGACTGCATCGGCTGAATCGCGAGCTGAGCGAAGAGTAAAGCAGTTGCAGGGTATGGGGCTAGATGTTAAAATAAACGACATTTTAGCTAATATACAAGCTCGAGACAAGCGTGATATGGAGCGCACAGTCGCCCCACTCAAGCCAGCAGCAGATGCATACATTATCGATAGTTCCGCATTGGGCATTGATGAAGTATTCAAGTTGATGACCAGTTTTGTTGACCAGCAATTAGCAAATTAAAGAATTTTTTCAGCGAAAGCATAGCTAGATCAGTTTATTACGGACTATGTGGAAGCTTAATTAAACCGGCCTTGTCTGATCCAAGACCGCTGACTTTATCAGGTATATCATGACCGAATCTTTTGCAGCCCTCTTTGAAGAAAGCGAATTAAACCTCAACGTTGAAAAGGGTGCTGTCATCCAAGGCGTTGTAGTAAATATCGATTCTGACTGGGTAACAGTTGACACTGGCCTTAAATCAGAAGGTATCGTTGACCGCGCTGAATTCTTAAACGACCAACGTGAACTTGAAGTTCAAGTTGGCGATACTGTTGATGTTGTTGTTGAAGCTCTTGACAACGGTATGGGTCAAACAGTTTTATCACGTGAAAAAGCTAAACGTGCTGAAACTTGGACTAAACTTGAAAAAATCTTTGAAGACGGCGAAATCGTTACTGGTGTTATCTCTGGTAAAGTTAAAGGCGGTTTCACTGTTGACATCGGTCCAGTTCGTGCGTTCCTTCCAGGTTCTTTAGTTGATACTCGTCCTATTCGTGATACTACTCACTTAGAAGGTAAAGAGTTAGAATTCAAAGTAATCAAACTTGACGCTAAACGTAACAACGTTGTGGTTTCACGTCGTGCTGTTATGGAAGCTGAATCTTCAGCTGACCGTGAAGCTCTTCTTGCTCAGCTTGAAGAAGGTCAAACAGTTACTGGTACGATCAAGAACCTTACTGATTACGGCGCGTTCGTTGACCTTGGCGGTATCGACGGTCTTCTTCACATCACTGATATGGCTTGGAAACGTATCAAGCACCCATCAGAAGTTGTTGAAGTTGGTCAAGAAGTTACTGTTAAAGTACTTAAATTCGACCGCGAACGTAACCGCGTATCTTTAGGCCTTAAACAATTAGGCGAAGATCCATGGTTAGCGATCATGAACCGTTACCCTAAAGGTTCTATCGTTAAAGCGCGCGTAACTAACCTGACTGATTACGGTTGTTTCGCTGAAATCGCTGAAGGCGTTGAAGGTTTAGTACACGTTTCAGAAATGGACCACACTAACAAAAACATCCACCCATCTAAAGTTGTTCAGATTGGTGACGAAGTTGATGTTATGGTTCTTGAAGTGGACGAAGAACGTCGTCGTATTTCTCTTGGTATCAAACAAACTCGTGCTAACCCATGGGAAGAGTTTGCTAAAGACCACGACAAAGGCGAAAAAGTTTCAGGTACTATTAAATCAATCACTGATTTCGGTATTTTCATCGGTTTACCAGGTGGTATCGATGGTCTAGTTCACTTGTCTGATATTTCTTGGAATGAACAAGGCGAAGAAGCTATCCGTCGTTACAAGAAAGGCGACACTGTTGAAGCGGTTATCCTGTCTGTAGATGCTGAAGGCAACCGTATCAGCCTTGGTATTAAACAAATGAACAGCGATCCGTTCAACGATTTCTTAGCTGCTAACGAACGCGGTGCGCTTGTTAAAGGTACTGTAACTGCAGTTGATGCTCGTGGCGCGACTGTTAAGTTAGCTGACGAAGTTGAAGCGACTCTTAAAGCATCTGAAATCAACCGCGACCGCGTTGAAGATGCAACTAAGTTCCTTGAAGTTGGTCAAGAAGTTGAAGCTAAAATCATCAATGTAGACCGTAAATCTCGCTCTATCAACTTGTCTATCAAAGCGAAAGACGAAGCTGAAGAGAAAGAAGCAGTTGCTAACTTACGTACAGCAACTACAGGTCAAGACAATGGTCCTAAGACTATTGGTGATTTGATCAAAGCTCAAATGGGCAACTAAGTAGACGTTAAAATGTATTGTTAATGTAAATTAACTAATACTTTTTACACAAATACTGTAAACGGTAGCGTAGTATTAACTTATTACGCTACCGTTTTGTATTTAAACAGGTTATTATCGTTTCATCTACAAAGTAGCTTGATAATTAAAGAGGTCGCAGATGACTACGGAAGCACTGAATAAGTCTGACTTAATAGAGCGAATTTCCCTAAAAAATCCACACTTAGCAGAACCATTGGTTGAAGAAGCTGTTAAGATTATGATTGATCAAATGATAGCTGCATTATCATCGGATAATCGTATTGAGATTCGTGGTTTTGGTAGTTTCGCTTTGCATCACCGTGATCCACGTGTGGGACGTAATCCTAAAACAGGTAAATCTGTTGAAGTGGCTGCAAAAGCAGTTCCGCATTTTAAACCTGGTAAAGCATTACGTGATGCAGTAAACGAATCTGCACAGTAATAAAAATTTATGGGGTGTTTATGCGTTACGTATTAGTCGCATTACTCATTGTACTTTTTGGCTATTCTTTAGCTCTTGTACTACAAAACGGTACTGAACTTTCAGTTGACCTACTATTTACACAAGTGCCTGCAATGCGTTTGGGTTTATTGCTGTTATTAACCTTGGCATTAGGTCTGGTACTGGGTTTATTGTTAGGGGTACAAATTTTCCGGGTATTTCAAAATAATTGGGAAATTAAGCGATTACGTAAAGACATAGAATATCTTCGCAAGGAACAAATACAGGCGGCTCAGCTGGCAGCAGCTGAAGCAGCAGCGCATAGCAGACATGAAAAAACAGTTTTAGACATTCATTCTGAAGATCGTTCGTCTAATCCCTTGTAATATGATGTGTTAGTATAATGTTTGAGTTTTAGGAAATTGTGCCTGGAACCAGAACATTGAATAAATTTTAAAACACCCTGAATTGTTTTATTCAGGGTGTTTTTTTATTTTAAAAAGGCAACTATCTATATGTTGTTCAAAATAATAACTTCAATTAACTAATTTTTTTATCACTTTGTTAAAGCCAGGAATACCTTTTATAATAAGCTTTCTTTTTTGTCTGAGCGAAGGTAAGTCTCTTGAGTATCATTGTTGCACTGGATGCTAAAAGCCAATATGACGCGTTAACGATTGCGGAGCAGTTAGATCCTGCATTATGTCGGGTGAAAGTTGGTAAAGAGCTATTTACGCATGAAGGCCCAAGTGTGGTTAAGGCATTGCATGACAAGGGTTTTGAAGTTTTCTTGGACTTGAAGTTTCATGATATTCCAAATACCACAGCTCAAGCAGTGTGTGCTGCAGCAGACCTGGGTGTGTGGATGGTCAATGTGCATGCATCTGGTGGTCGTAAAATGATGGAAACCTGTGTAGAGCGTTTACAAGCAGGGAACTACAAGACCCAGTTAATTGCGGTGACTGTGCTGACTTCCATGGGACGTGAAGATTTAAAAGACATTGGTTTGGATATCGAGCCATTTGAACAAGTGCAACGTCTGGCGAAACTTACTCAAGAAAGTGGTCTGGATGGCGTGGTCTGTTCTGCTCAAGAAGCCAAAATGCTGCGTGAAACTTTAGGAGCAGACTTTGCTTTAGTCACGCCGGGTATTCGTCCGGCAGGTTCGGCAGCAGACGATCAAAAACGAATTGTCACACCGAAGCAGGCGATGCTGGATGGTTCTACACATTTGGTGATTGGTCGTCCAATTACCAAGTCGGAAAATCCGAGTCAAATGCTGAAAGATATTTTGGCAACTTTGTAATTTACACCCTCTCTCTAACTCTCTCCCAAAGGGAGAGAGAACGTTCCATTATCGTAAAAATGAACAAGTCCTCACTCTCTGAGAGATGAGAAGCACTGCTCCGCAAGGGAGGAAGAATTTAAATCGCTGCCAACACGCTCACCAATATCGGTGCCAATACCGAAAGAATAAAACCGCTTACCATGGCGTGTGGAATAAAATCATTACCGCAAGCCTGTTTTACCATGGGCAAGGTAACATCCATCGCGGTTGCTCCTGCTGAGGAAATTGCAGAACGTGGGTAGCGCCAACCGATAATATACATAAACACAATCGCCAGAATTTCTCTAAATAAATCATTCATCAGTGCAATACTGCCAAGATGCGCATTTTTAAGTTCAGTCACTACGATCCCAGTCATGGAATAAAAGCCATAACCTTGCGACAGCATGATGAGATCTTTTAAGCTGATATCTTGAATGATTGATGCTGTAACGAAAGCACCCAGTAGTGAACCGACGATGCAACCCAAGGGTACCAGTAATATTTTCCAATTTAACCAAGATCGGTCCAAGGGTGAATAGGCGAGATCCAAACCAATCAAAAACATGAATACCAATAATAGGTGCCATGTGCTTATCTGCAAGGTATAACCAAAGTTTGTTGCAGATTCAGAGAGTGCATAACCAAATAGCAATGCAATAAAAGCATAACTGATATTAATAAGTGATTTGCTGACCAGGCTCATGGATACTTTGCCATGACTGGGTTGATAGCCTAAAAGCTTGAATAATACATAACAGCAGATAAATGCACCGACACTGGTAAGTATGGCTAAAAGCGCGGCATGATTCAGAATTTGCCAAGGCTGAGCAATGGTGTGCAATGTTTGAGCAAACTCAATAGCAATAGCAATTAATAGTATATAAGTGAAATAGGGTAGAATCTGAAAAGCAAGACGTTCTAACCAGTGCGGTAAACGTCTTGCCAAAATAAATCCAAGTCCTAAGCAAATGAGTAATTGGAAAATCAACCAAAAGGATTGCATAAAGAATTAAGCAGCTAATAAATACCTGCTTATTATGACCTTTAAATATTTAGGCTGCACGACTCCCAGCCGTTTTATTTAGCAGACGGTAATCTGCAGGATTAAGTTTTCTGGTTTGTAGCCAATATTTCCATGTGTAGGTAGGCCAGAGAGCAAAGTTTTTACCGCCATCTTGTTGGTACCAGCTCACACAGCCAGATTGCCACACTGTACCATCGAGTAGTTTTTGTACATCCTGATTGAATCGGTCTTGAGCCTGATCTTTAACCACAATCGCATGACTATGAGAGCTTTCGACCAGTTCAATCATTTTCAGAATATAATTGACCTGAGCCTCAATCATAAAAATGACCGAGTTGTGTGCCAAAACCGTATTAGGCCCTAATAGCTGAAATAAATTGGGGAAGCCTTTGGTGCAAATACCATAAAAGCTTTCTGCACCCGCTTGCCAGGCATCTCGTAAATCTTGTCCGTGTTCACCAGTACATTTAAATGATTTTAGATAAATGCGAGGATCGGTAATAAAACCGGTGCCATAAATTAAGCAATCAATTTTGTATTCTTTGCCATCTTTGGTAATGATGCTGTTTGCGGTTAATTCCTGAATAGCCTCGGTCACCAGTTCAACATTGCTGCGGTTAAAAGTAGGGTAGTACTTATTAGACACTAAAATACGTTTGCAGCCCATGATGTAATCGGGTGTCAGTTTTTGAACCAGATTTCTGTCTTTGACCTGAAACCTGATAAAAGCTTCTGCCAGCTTTTGTGTATATTTCATCACTGTAGGTTGAACAATAGGAACCACGCGAGATTCGTTTGACCAATATAAACGTGCCCGATGCAGCTTTCTAAACCAGTTTAATTTTTTGAATAATTTCTTTTCGATATTCCAATAATGACGTTCATCTCTGGGAATGACCCAAGCCGCGGTACGCTGCAATACATAAAGTTGCTTAACTTTAGGCGCAATTTCAGGAAGATATTGAATCGCGCTGCCACCAGTTCCAATAGAGGCGACATACTTACCGGTTAAATCATATTGATGATCCCAGTGAGAGGAATGAAAAACTTTACCCTGAAATTTTTCAATGCCCGGAATATGCGGGATGTGCGGTACATGCAAAGGACCAGAGGCAAAAACTACAAATTGAGCCATTAAAGTCTGATCATTACTGAACGTAAGTTTCCACTCACAACTCTGGTTATTGTATGTCGCCTCAAGGACTTCACAATTAAATTGGCAATATTTTTCTAAATTATGGTCTGCGACTAAAGCTTGTATATATTTAAAAATTTCAGGTGCTTCTGCATAGCGTTTTGACCAGTCACTTTTCGGTGCGAAAGAAAGAGAATACATATGCGATTGCACATCGCAGGCTGCGCCAGGATATTGATTTTCGCGCCAGGTTCCGCCGACTTCACTGGCTTTTTCCAGAATCACGAAATCATGAATATGGTTTTGTAATAGACGTATAGCCATCGCTAACCCGCCAAAGCCTGCCCCAATAATGGCAATTTTTGTATGTTTCGGTAGAGTTTGGGACTGAGCTGGAGTATGCATTTTTATAGGCCTTATGACATCTATTATTTTTATAGCTTATCGCAAGAGTTGGAAAACCGACATGATAGCCATGACAGAAAAATTGATAGTTTCGGCAATTTGCAAGCTGGAAAAATTATAGTAAAAATTGAGATGTTATTTTCCATATGATCCTGTTATGAAACGATCAATTCTCGGCTTGATGTATTTAATTCAGGGCATGCGTAAAGCAGGTGTGGCGGTTGATTCAAAACTTCAAAGTATTGGATTGCATGCGGAAGCTTTAGATCCTAGCTCAATTATTCATCCTAGCCTGGAATGGGATGTGCTTAAAGTGATTGGACAGGGCGTCGAACCAGAAAAAGGTCTGTTTATTGGACAGCATTATGCACTTGCAGGTTATGGTCCTTTGCTGATGTTGCTGGTTACCACTGAAAACCTGCGTATTGCTTTAGAGCAGGGGATTCGCTATCAGGCATTAACGCATTTAACCGGTGTCTTAAGCCTAAAATATAAAAATCAAAAGGTGGCGCTGTGTTATGCGCCTGAAGATTTAAACAGTGATCTGGGCTTGTTGCGGGCACAATGTGAAATCTCGGGAACATATAAATTTATTCAGGATCTTTATCAAATGATGGGGTTGAGTATTCCTCAAATACATATTGAACTGCCATTTCCGCCACCTGAAGATCAGCAGGTTTTAGAGCTTTACCATCATTACTATGGTGCGGAATTACAGTTTGCTGCCGGTTCTGCGGAATTCTGGTTTGATGATAGCGTATTGGATGTACAGATTCCTTCAGCAGATAAAATGACTTTTAATCTCTATGAAAGCAAATGTATAGCCGAGTTAGAGCGTTTAAAGACGGATGAATCTGTTCCATCCTTGGTGCAGCGTGTACAAGATTATTTAGAACTACAAGAAGGGGTAATACCTACCATGGCGGAAACGGCACAGGCCCTGCAAATTCCAGAGCGAACATTGCGGCATCAATTGCAACAATTGCAAAGTAGTTATAAACAGATACGTGAGCAACTGATTAAAGACAAAGCCTTAAAGTTGATAGAATATAAGGAGTATTCTATTGAAATGATTGCAGAATTACTGGGTTATTCGGAGCCTGCCGCTTTTAATCATGCCTTTAAGCGCTGGTTTGGCCAAAGTCCACGTCAGTACTTTAAATAGTTTCGTAAATAGCCTAAGTATATTAATGCCAAAGTGTTATATATTTCATCTCAATCTTCGCTATACTTTCAATAGCCTAAAATAGTATTCAATGATATGTCAGATTTAAATTCTAAGCACAGTACAGCCTTTATCCCTATGTCACCTGCGGAACGGTATGCGCAAGCGTTATCTTCTGGTCAGTTCATGCCAGATGAAGCACAGGCGCAAGCTGTACATGAGCTGGATCGGGTTTGGCAGGAATTGATTCAGCGTTTTAAAGCATCAAAAAAAGCGTTTCGCCGTTTTCGCCGTCAAACTTCACCACGCGGTGTATACATGTGGGGCGGTGTGGGACGTGGTAAAACCTGGTTAATGGATCAGTTTTTTGAGTCAATTCCGTTTCGCCGTAAAATGCGCATGCATTTCCATCATTTCATGCAGCATGTACACCGTGAATTGAATAAATTATCAGGACAGCGTAATCCGCTGGATCAGGTGGCAGACCAGATTTACCAGCAGGCAGTCGTCATCTGTTTTGATGAGTTCTTTGTCTCTAATGTCACTGACGCCATGATTCTGAGTGAGTTATTCCAGAAACTGTTTACCCGTGGCATTACTTTGGTGGCAACTTCAAATATTGCGCCGGATGGTTTATATAAAAACGGAATTCATCGTGACCGTTTCATGCCTACCATTGAAATGGTTAAAAAACATTGTGTCATTCTCAATGTAGATGCCGGTGTGGATTATCGGTTGCGTGTGCTTAAACAGGCACAATTGTTTAAGCATCCATTAACGCATGAGCATAAGCTTTGGATTGCCCAGCGTTTTACCGCTTTAACCCAGACGCAGACCCAGTCACAAGAACCAATCATCATCAATAACCGTATTGTCGAAACCATTGGTCATACCGAAGATGTATTGTGGTGTGAATATTCAGAGCTATGCTTAAAACCGCGTAGTCCGGCTGACTTTATTGAAATTGCCAACGTATATAATACCGTGCTGGTGAGCAATGTGCCGCATCTCACCGATTACTTGTCGGAAGGTGCGCGCCGTTTTATTTATCTGGTCGATGAGTTTTATGACCGTGGCGTCAAACTGTTGCTGACTTCAGAAGACAGTATTATTGATATTTATCAAGGTGAAAAACTGGCTTTTGAAATTGAACGCACGCGTTCACGTTTACTGGAAATGCAGTCCGATGATTATCTGAATGCTGAACATCGACAAATACAGGGTTCAGCCTCGGAAGCCATCTAAATATCAAGCGCCTAATTAGGCGCTTTTTTTATATAAATTCTTTGCCTGATTTATCGACATTTTGGCTTATTCATGGCTTAATCTTGGCTCGATAGCGATGAGAAATAAGCTTTTGCGTAGTTTTAAAGCAAAATTCTGCACTTAAGTCTAATTTCGACATTTTAAAAACTTTATAAACTATAAAAAGGTATTCAGGCAAATAATAATGTTGCATTTGTGATCTGTATTTTATTGAGTGATGTAGATATTCATTTATTAGAAAATGATCATTATTTAGGAATGTGATAGTACTATTCAGCTAAGTATAAATCGGTATACTAGAATCTCTTGTTATAAAAAGTAGCAATATCAGGAAAGACAATGACTGCACGTATTCAAAAAGGCAAGTTAGCGATTGCTAAAGAACTTTACGATTTCATCGAAAATGAAGCATTACCAGGTTCTGGTTTAGACAGTGAAACATACTGGAAAAACTTTGAACAAGTCGTTGTCGATCTTAGCCCAAAGAACAAAGCACTATTGGCTAAGCGTGACGACATTCAGGCGAAAATTGATGAATGGCACCGCAACAACAAATTTGAACTCGAAGCTTACAAAGCTTTCCTTAAAGAAATTGGCTACTTATTACCAGAAGTAGAAGATTTCCAAATCAGCACAGAAAATGTAGATGAAGAAATCGCATTATTGGCTGGTGCACAGTTAGTAGTACCTGTGCGTAATGCACGTTACTGCTTGAATGCTGCGAATGCACGTTGGGGCTCTTTATACGATGCTCTTTACGGTTTTGACGTGATCTCTGAAGAAGGCGGCGCGGAAAAAGGTAAGGGCTATAACCCGGTTCGTGGCGATAAAGTTATCGCATTTGCTAAAAACTTCTTAGATGAAACCTTCCCATTGGCAAATGGTTCGCATGCAGATGCAACTAAATATGCAGTTGAAGGCAAAAAATTAGCTGTAACCTTAAAAGACGGTTCAACGACTACTTTAGCAAAAGAAGCTCAATTCGTTGGTTTTAATGGTGAAGAAGCAGCACCTACAGAAATCATTCTTTTGAACAACGGCTTACACGTTGTAATTGAAATTGATGCAACTAGCCCAATTGGTAAAACTGACGCTGCTGGCGTAAAAGATCTTGTACTTGAAGCGGCTGTAACCACCATTCAAGACTTGGAAGACTCTATCGCAGCTGTCGATGCTGAAGAGAAAGTTGAAGGCTACCGTAACTGGTTAGGCTTAATGCGCGGTACACTTTCAGAGTCAATCGAGAAAAATGGCAAGACTGTTACTCGTACACTGAACCAAGACCGTACGCACAAGAATTTGATCGGTGGTGAAACTAAACTTCACGGCCGTTCATTGATGCTGCTTCGTAACGTGGGTCACTTGATGACAAACCCAGCGATCCTTGTAGATGGTCAAGAGATCTACGAAGGTATCATGGATGCGTTAATCACCCCATTGCTTACTTTTGCAGACATCAAAGGCGAAAACACGATCAAGAACTCACGTAAAGGTTCTATGTACATCGTGAAGCCAAAAATGCACGGCCCAGAAGAAGTTGCATTTGCGGTTGAGCTATTTGAACGTGCTGAACAGGCGCTTGGTTTACCTGCAAAAACATTAAAAATCGGGATCATGGATGAAGAACGCCGTACATCTGTAAACTTGAAAAACTGTATCGCTCAAGCGAAAGACCGTACCATCTTCATTAACACGGGCTTCATGGACCGTACCGGTGATGAAATCCATACCTTTATGGAAGCAGGTCCATTTGTTCGTAAAGGCGAAGTGAAGTCACAAATCTGGTTCCCGGCTTATGAAAACCGTAACGTGATGATCGGCCTTCAAGCAGGTTTACGTGGTAAAGCACAGATTGGTAAAGGCATGTGGCCTAAACCGGACATGCTGGCAGACATGTACAAAACCAAGATTGAGCATCCAGAAGCTGGCGCAAGCTGTGCATGGGTTCCATCTCCATCTGGCGCGGTGATTCACGCGATCCACTATCATCAATGCAACGTGTCTGAGCGTCAAAAAGAATTGTTGAATACTCAGCCATTATCATTAGATGACTTGTTAACGCCGCCTTTAGCGACTGATACCAACTGGTCTGAAGAAGAGAAAACCAAAGAGCTTGAAAATAACCTTCAAGGTATCTTGGGTTATGTCGTTCGTTGGGTTGACTTGGGTGTAGGTTGTTCTAAAGTTCCAGACATCAATGATGTTGGCTTGATGGAAGACCGTGCAACATTACGTATTTCTTCTCAACACGTTGCCAACTGGTTACGTCACGGTATTGTAACTGCTGAGCAAGTTGAAGAAGTAATGCAGCGTATGGCAAAAGTGGTTGATGAGCAAAATGCGAATGACCCCCTTTATACACCAATGGCGCCAAACTTCAACGGTTATGCATATCAAGCTGCTTATGACTTGGTATTCAAGGGTGGTGAACAGCCTTCTGGTTATACCGAGCCACTACTTCACGCAGCACGTTTGAAGTTAAAAGGTTATACAGGTGATTAATCCTCACACTGTTTAATAGAAAAAGCCTCTTCGGAGGCTTTTTTATTGTCTAAAAGTAACTAAAAGCCCTTTATTCTGGCACTTTAATGCATTCAGCTTTACATTAATCCTTAAAGCAGAATAAGTAAGGGATTTGATGATGCAAGCTTATCAATTTAATGATGAACAATTTATTGCAGGGCATTGGCTGAAAGGCACATCAACCCATACGCTGAATAATCTTAATCCCTATACTCAAGAACTTATTCTGAAATTGCAGGCTGCTAGCCTGGTTGATGTGGATAGTGCCTATTTTGCGGCAGAGCGTAGTTTTGCTACTTGGTCGCAAACGCTTCCATCCGAGCGTAAAAATATCATCCTTCGGGTTTTGGATGTGGTCAAAAATAGACGCGAAGAAATTGTTCACTGGTTAATTCAAGAATCCGGCAGTACACGTTTAAAAGCCAATCTTGAAGTAGATGCGGTATTGGGCATTATTAATGAGGCGATGACATTTCCTGAAAGAATGACAACCCGTGAATTGCAATCGACAGATCCTGACCGAAAAAGTTATGCGGTACAAAAACCTTTGGGTGTCATTGCCGTCATTAGTCCCTGGAACTTTCCATTTCACCTGAGTATGCGTTCTGTGGTTACAGCCATTGCAATTGGAAATTGCGTGGTGTTAAAGCCTGCAACTGATACCCCGATTACAGGAGGACTATTACTGGCCAAAATTTTTGAAGAAGCAGGACTCCCTCAAGGTGTATTCAGCGTGGTTGCAGGTTTAGGCAGTGAAATTGGAGATTACTTTGTTGAGCACGATACGCCTAAAATGATTTCATTCACCGGTTCAACTCTAGTTGGAAAACGTGTCGGACAACTGGCAGTCGGGGGTAATCATCTGAAACGAATTGCACTGGAACTGGGAGGTAATGCACCTTTAGTGGTTCTAGATGATGCAGATATCGATCTGGCGGTGGAGCTGGCAGTGATGGGACGTTTTTTGCATCAGGGGCAAATTTGTATGAGCACCAACCGGGTGATTGTCGATGCTAAAGTTTATGATGTTTTTGTTGAAAAACTGATTCAACGAACCAAAAATATTAGCTATGGTGATCCTTCGAATGAAAACACGTTAATAGGGCCAATTATCAATGCTTCACAGCTAGAAAAAATAAGACAGATCATTAGCCAGGCATTACAAGAGGGAACAAAACTGATGGTTCATGATGAGATTCAGGGAAATGTCATTCCACCCCATATTTTTGTTGATGTAAATCCAGATTCCAGTTTAGCTAAAGAAGAAAGTTTTGGGCCAGTCCTACCGATCATTAAGGCACAAAATGAATCAGATGCCTTACGCTTAGCCAATGACACAGCTTATGGATTGTCGAGTGCAGTATGTACTAGCGACCTCGAGCGTGGAAAACATTTTGCGATGCAGATCGATGCCGGTATGACGCATCTCAATTCCATTACTGTAGCGGATCAACCGAATGCTCCTTTTGGTGGAGAGAAAAATTCCGGCCTAGGACGTTTTAATGGACAGTGGATATTGGAAGAGTTTAGCCGTACACATTGGTTAACGATTCCGAATACTGAAGGGCAGTAAAAGCCATTATATAAAGTTATAATAGGGGCAGCCTTATTATAAAATTGGTCGTATGTGTGCTAACTTTAAACCGCTTACTTTAAAACAGTTACGTGATTTAAATCTTCCTGATATTCCATTTGAATATCCAGAGGAAGTCTATCCCAATTATGAGTTGCCTCTGTTATTTAAGTCTGAGCAAGGTTTGGAATGGAGAAAGGTGCATTTTGGCTTAATTCC
>DFAM01000021.1:65619-90993 GCA_002365595.1 Acinetobacter sp. UBA3106
TCAAAGTATTTTGACGATAAACCACAGCGTTGGGGAATAAGACGTAAAGATGGTCAAGCGATTTATATTGCAGCTTTATATGAAATTTGCCGTATTGGAGACGAAATTATTCGTTCGGCAACCATGATTACAATGGACGCGATTGATCATCCTATGATGAAAGATTTTCATGAACCCGGAAATGTGAAACGCTCGGTGATCATTATTCCACACGAGCGTTTAGATGAATGGCTAAGCTGGAACTCACCAGATATCCATTCTTTTGTAGAGGGATTTCCGGAAGTAGAGTTTGAATGTTCCCATGTCCCTAAAGCAAAAATCGAAAAAATTAGTCCCCAACTTAATTTTTTCGATTAGTCCCCCGATGATTAGGATAAATTTTTAAAAATAAGTTTAAGACTTTCCATCATTTTCTCAATTTGTAACGGAGTGAGACCCTCGTAAGTCTGTTCCAGCACTATATTACTTAGATCCTTAATCTTACGCGTCATTTGTTGTCCTTTCTCGGTTAGCACAACTCGGGTAATACGAGCATCATCTTCACATGAATACGTTTCAACCAGTCCTTCATCTTTTAAACGATAGACGATTTTGGTTGTGGTCGACATTTTAGATACCACCATTTCTGATAGATCTGAGACACTCGCATGAGGTTTGGACTTAAGTGACAGTAAAATACGGCGACGTGAATTGTCCAGACCATATTTTTTCATTGCATGGTCTAGATTATTTACACATCGTGTATGGACTTGAGTAATCCAGTAATAAGGAAACTCCTCTAAACTAAAATCTTCACCGGGTGTAAGTAAAAATTTACTGTATTTTTTGGTCATTGTTTATTTTCCCCATTTTTAAGTTTTACTTATAATTTATTGCCGAAACCTTTTTATTAAAAAAATATAATAAAAATGTATTAATTTTGTGTATTTTACTAAAGTTTAAAAGAAAAAAAATCAGTGTGTAACTGAAATTTAAAAGTCAAACCTAGATTATCGTGATAAATTTTTAAAAATATGTTGCAGACTTTCCATCATTTTTTCAATTTGTAAGGGGGTCAACCCTTCAAAAGATTGTTCCAAAACTACATTAGTCAAGTCATTAATTTTTTGAGTCATTTGATTACCTTTCTCGGTTAAGACAACGCGAGTAATACGGGCATCATCTTCACAAGAGTAAGTTTCAACTAAACCTTCATCTTTTAAACGATAAACGATTTTAGTAGTCGTTGACATTTTAGATACCATCATTTCGGATAGTTCTGAAACACTGGCATGAGGCTTGGATTTTAAAGCAAGTAAAATACGACGACGTGAATTGTCTAGCCCATATTTTTTCAGCGCATGATCAACGTTTTGTACATATTGAGCATGTACCTGAGTTACCCAATAATAGGGAAAATTTTCCAATTCAAAATTTTCTGTTGAGGGTAAAAATTTACTATATTTTTTTGTCATCTCTACTTTCTCCCTATAATTGTTGTAATTTTATTTTATTATTGTAACTTATTTTTATTAGAGTTAAAGTGAAAAATATATTTTTTACAACACTATAAAGTAAAACTTAAAATAAATTTGTGAACTAATTTTCATTTTAACCCAAATTAATGGGCTAAATTTTTAAAAATATATTTTAAGCTTTCCATCATTTTTTCAATTTGTAGAGGGGTGAGACCTTCGAAAGATTGTTCCAAAACCACATTGGTCAAGTCATTAATCTTATGTGTCATTTGATTACCTTTCTCGGTTAGGACAACGCGAGTAATACGAGCATCATCTTCACAAGAGTAAGTTTCAACTAAACCTTCATCTTTTAAACGATAGACGATTTTGGTGGTGGTTGACATTTTGGAAATGACCATTTCAGATAGATCTGAAACGCTGGCATGAGGTTTGGACTTTAGTGACAGTAAAATGCGGCGACGTGAATTGTCCAGACCATATTTTTTCAAAGCATGATCTACATTTTGTATATATTGGGCATGTACTTGAGTAACCCAGTAATAAGGAAAATTTTCCAAAGTGAAATCTTCTGCTACAGAAGGTAGAAATTTGCTGTACTTTTTAGTCATGGAGAAAAGCCTCCCTAAGATTGTTGTAATTTTAATTTGTTGAAAAGCGTCTTATTTAACTTGAATTTTGCTTACCAACACACATTTTTTTATTGTTATTAATATATATCAAGTTTTTTATAATGCAATAAGGAAACGTATATTAATAACTTTTCTTACAAAAAATCCCGATCAAAAGTGATGATTTGTAGAAGATAGAAATAGCGTTCTTTGTCTGAATGTAAGCCCAGCAGGCCTTGAGATAAATTCCGAAGTTCTATTTGAACTTCAGCATTTTGATCATTTCGTTAAAAGAGTATTGTACTAAAAGTGTTCGTGAGGTCGAACGATAAGCAGCAGTCATGTAAAGGTTTGGCTATAGGCACGATTACGCTCTTTTAACATTATGCTAAGTAAATGAATGATGAAGTTAGAATTAAGATAAGCACGTTAACGATTGATAGGAGCAATAGGTTGGGGAGCCTGATTGAACAACAATGTTTCTGCATTCGTTATAGCCAATATTATGTAAATTTTTTGATGCGATTAAAAACTTGCCTCTCAAATTTAGCGATCGAGGATTCACTGTAATTATTTTGGCAATGTTTTGTTCTGGTGTAGAGAAACTGGGGTGAACGGATCTTTTTAATAAAGATCTGCTGCTTTTTTATCATCTAGTTAACAAATCAGTCCAGTGTATTCATTAAATTTTTCTTATATAAATTTACAAAATAAGTATTTGTTTAAAATATCTTTTTTATTTATTGGTCAACGCATGTACTTAGCGATAAATTTTATCTTTTCTTAAGCTAAAAATCCGATGAACAGATGAAATAAAAGTATAAAAAATAAGCTGAACTGCTTACCAGAGTAGGGTTAAGTCGCTAAAAATACAAAAATCTAATTACATTTTTTCTGAATTATGCATAATAAATTTATCTATTGTTGAACAGGTCATATTTATGGATCCGTCGCCGTGCAGGTCTAGGTTTATTTTTAACCAAATTTATAAACTCGGAGAGATAAACTAATGGAGTTTTTATTAGATCCGGGAATTTGGATTGGTTTACTCACTCTTATTGTTTTAGAAATTGTTTTAGGTATTGATAACCTAGTCTTTATTGCCATTTTGGCCGAAAAACTTCCTCCAGAACAACGTGATAAAGCGCGTGTCGTGGGTTTATCCCTCGCTTTATTCATGCGCTTGGGTTTATTGTTTGCCATCTCTTGGTTAGTCACTTTGACCAAACCGCTTATTACCGTCTTTGATTGGACATTCTCAGGTCGAGATCTCATTCTTTTATTCGGTGGTTTATTCCTTGTGTATAAAGCCGTAACTGAACTACATGAAAAGATTGAAGGCAAGCCTGAAGTTAAAGTTACCACCAATATTGTTTATGCAAGTTTTGCAGCAGTTGTTGCGCAAATTGTAGTGTTAGATGCCGTATTCTCTTTAGATTCGGTGATTACCGCAATTGGTATGGTTGATAACATTTATGTGATGATGGTGGCAATGGTCGTTGCCATGGCTGTGATGTTATTAGCGTCTAAATCATTAACTGCTTTTGTAAACCGACATCAAACAGTCGTCATTCTGTGTTTAAGTTTCTTGTTATTAATCGGGATTAGCTTGATTGCAGAAGGTTTTGGTTTCCATATTCCAAAAGGCTATATCTATTCAGGTATTGGTGTTGCAATTGCAATTGAAGCATTTAACCAGTTTGGCCAGCGCAATGTAGCCAAACATGAATCTAAAATTCCATTGCGTCACCGTACTGCAGATTCCATCCTGAAACTGATGGGCGGAAAAATGGAAGCGGTCACTGATAGTGCTCAGCACTCTGAAGCTCAAGAAGCTTTTGCCGATGAAGAGCGTTATATGATTGGTGGGGTATTAACCCTGGCAGAAAGGTCTGTCGCATCGATCATGACTCCACGAAGTCAAATTTCTTGGGTAGATATTGATGATACGCCTGAACAAATTCGTGAACAGGTGCTGTCTGTACCACATAGCTTATTTCCAGTTTGTCGCGGTAGCTTGGATAAGGTTTTGAGTGTGGTGCGTGCCAAAGAGCTTCTGGATGTACTTGAAGATACTGAACAGCTCAAGGCTTTAATCAAACGCCATCGTCCGATTTATATTTTTGAAAAAATGAAAGTAATTGATGCCATTAATACCTTGCGTACCTCGAAAGGTTCTTTGGTATTGGTGAGTGACGAGTTTGGAAATGTGCAGGGCTTGATTTCTCCTCTGGATGTATTTGAAGCCATTGCCGGTGAGTTCCCGGATGCCGATGAGCAGCTTGATTTAGTTAAAATTAATGATCACACCTGGAAAGCCTCTGGCATGCTCGATGTATATCAGCTTGAACTGGAGCTGGGCATGATGGATCTGGTGGAAGAAGAGGCTGGTTATATCAGTCTTGCCGGTCTGATTTTAGATAAGACTCACGGTAAGGTAAGTTTGGGAGCTCAACTGGAATATCATGGTATTCATTTTGAAGTGACTGAACTGGAAGAGAATCGGATTAAGTCCGTGTTGATTACGTATCGCGAGAGATAGTGATTAAGGATTCAAGATAAAGAAAGAGATTAATATCTTTTTCTCATCCATTCTTTTTGAACTTTTGAAAAAGCCTGACAGCTTGCTCTGCTGGGCTTTTTTATTGTGCTTTACATTGGTTTTTATTGACCAGGATTGCCACAGCAATATTAGAACTAGGTGGTAAAAACTGATGAACTTTCACTAAATCACCATATTTAGTGATATCTAATTAAACTAAAAACAGTAATAATTGATATATATCAAAAAAATGGATCAATTTGATGCATATTACCGAAACGATTGTAGATTTTGCACAACTTGCATTTGAACAAAAAAATCGTTTTTTTAAAATGATCTGTGAATTTGACCAGCAAATTTTTCCAGCTTCTTGTGAACAAGATATTTATAATTTTATTCATGATCCGGATGCTGTTTCAGTTTTGGTGGTTCATTATTATCATAAAGATACCTTGGTCGGGCAAAATATTATTCCGGTACTTAAGCTTTCTTTACAAGGTCATCCAATCTTTGTGGTGAGCTCGCGGGCGAGTATTTTACCGGCTTATCGCAAAGGCAACAGAATACTTAAAACTGCAATCCGGGTTGCGATTAATCACCGGATTCGCCATCCTACTATTCCCTTATGGTATGTACCTACCGTCATACAGCCTAAAATTTATACCTATTTTGCATCTCGTTCACAAAATTTCTACCCACGTAAAGGAAGAGAAATTCCTCAAGAATATTTAAAGGTTCTGGAGATGATGCAGCAGCGCAAGCAGGAAATATGCAAGCGCCGAGAAGATATTTTTGTTTATCCTTATGTGATGCCGCAAACCACACCTGAACACATTCAAAAACTTAGAAATAAGGCAACGCCACATATCAATTTTTTTATGCAGCATGTGCCTGACTATTTTGATGGCATGGGCTTGCTGTGTATCTGTAAATTGGATTTAAAAACCATTTTGGAAACCATCTTTAATTTATTTTTAGACCGCAAAGTGTATTAAATTTTATTCTCTAGAGACTAACTGAATCCTCTACTTTAAATTTCTCAGTTTGTATAAAGAAAGCATAAGCAAAAATACTCATCACACTTGAAAATATCCGTATCTTTTGAGCTTCTATAGCTCAGATGCATATGACTATAGTTAGTTCTGATAGTTTTTAAATAATTTCGACATTTTCCTTATAGTTCAATGAAAGCAAATCCAAGCATTTGGATGAGTACATTGAAGTAATTTAAATAAGGAAACGGGATGTTAAATCAGCCTTTTGATACGGATGTTGTGGTGATTGGAACCGGCCCAGCGGGAGCAACCACTGCCTTAGCCTTAGCCACTTATGGGATTTCAGTCCGTTTTTATACCCAGTTTAATGGTCTGGCAAATTCGCCACGAGCGCACATTACCAATCAGCGTGCAGTAGAAGTATTGCGTGAATTTGGCTTGGAAGAAGAAGCCAAAAATATGGCAACTCCATGGCAACACATGGGGGAAAGCATGATCACCACTAGTTTAATTGGTGAAGAAATTGCTCGTATCCAGGCGTGGGGAACGGGTGATTTACGTCATGGCGATTATGTGAAGGGTAGTCCTTCGCCTTTATTCGATTTGGTGCAACCTGAAATGGAAGCACTGCTGGTGAAGCATGCGGTTGCGCGTGGTGCAAATCTATTTTACAACACCGAATACTTAGATCATGAGCAAGATGATGATGGCGTTACGGTCTGGTTCTTAGATCGATTGGAAAACCGTAAATATTCGGTTCGTGCCAAGTATTTGGTGAGTATGGATGGGGCACGCTCTAAAATCGTGGAGAAAATTGGTCTTCCGATAGAAGGTCATATGGCGCGTGCCGGTACCACTTATGTGCGTTTCAAAGCTGACTTGACTAAGTATGTGCAACATCGCCCAAGCATTTTGCATTGGATTGTAAATCCTGCCGCAGGTTTTGGTGAAATTGGTATGGGCTTGCTGCGTGCCATTTCTCCATGGAATGACTGGATTGCAGGTTGGGGATTTGATATCTCTAAAGGTGAGCCGCAATATACCGAAGAACAAATCATCCAGCGTATTCATACCTTCATTGGCACGGATGATGTCGATATTGAGGTTCAAAATGTATCGGCATGGTATGTGAATCAGGCGTTTGCCAAGCATTATTCAGTCGGTCGGGTTTTCTGTGGCGGGGATGCCGTGCATCGTCATCCACCATCGAGTGGTTTAGGTTCAAATACCTGTATTCAAGATGCATTTAACTTGGCATGGAAACTGGCTTTTGTCATTAAAGATTGGGCGAAAGCAGATTTGTTGAACTCTTATAGTGATGAGCGTGTGCCGGTGGGACAACAAATTGTCGCGCGTGCCAACCAGTCTCGCATGGACTACAAGTATCTGAAAGATGTTTTCGGTTTTGATCAAGGCATTGAAACCACCCAGCAATTGTTAGATCGACTGAATGCACCGACAGCAGAAGCGGCTGAATTGCGTACTCAACTGAATCATGCCTTGGAAATTAAAAACTTTGAGTTCAATGCGCAAGGTGTAGAGCTGAATCAGCGTTATCAATCCGTTGCCGTGGTTTTGGAGGATGAAAATGAAGAGCAATGGCAAGCTGATCCGCAATTGTATTTACAGGCAACTTCTCGTCCTGGAGCGAAAATTCCACATTGCTGGTTAATTGATGCGAAAAATGGTCAGAAGGTTTCTACTCTGGATATCGTCGGAAATGGCAAACTTACTTTAGTGACTGGTTTATCCGGTACAGCCTGGAAAAAGGCTGCTGAACAATTAGGTTTAACTTATCTAGATGTTGTGACCATTGGGCAAGAAGTCAAAGATGTTTACGGCACCTGGCAAAAAACTTGTGAAATTGCTGAAGCAGGGATGTTGCTGGTTCGTCCGGATGGTTATGTGGCATGGCGCTATCAAGAAGCACTCTATGATGATGCCGAAGCCTTGCAGAAATTAACCCATGTGTTAGAACAAATGCAGTATCAAATCGCTTAATTCAGGTTTTTAAAAGTTATTTTGAAACCTGCTGTCGTTGAACAGATTGCTGAATGATTTTTGCGGTAAATTGCAAAACTGGATTTTCGGCATCTGTTCGATAACTGGCATACAGCGGTAAGGTCGGCAAGTCTTGTTTCAGTTCAATTGCCTGTACATTCGGGTTCAGCAATTGCCGTGCATATTCAGGAATAAAACTCCAGCCCAAACCCATATTGATGAGATTGATATGCTGTAAGGCATTGGTAACTTGATATTTATATTGCAGTTTTAAATTTTCTTTTTCAGTGAACTGTTGAATTCGCTGATAGAACACTGGAGAAAAGAGCTGGTCACAGACAATAAAGTCATCATTTTGAATTTGTCTTAAGTCCTGAATTTTACGCTTGGCAATATAGGTTTGATGGGCAACACATAATAAATTTTCTTCAAACAGCATAGTGCTGCTATAAAGCGGATCATCCATCCACACGCGACTAAAAATCAAATCCAGTTCGGAATTTTTCAGTGCTTGAAATTGCTCGCTACAGGATAAACTTCTGATTTTAAGATCGACCTGCGGAAACTGAGCACGAACCTGTTGAATGATGTGAGGGATAATGGTCATTTCCGCCACATGCAATACGCCAATAAACAGCTGTTGCTGACCCTGATTGGCGATTTGACGTGCATGAGCAACTGCAAGTTCTGCGTATTTAATCGATTCCAGGGCATATTTGAGAAAGCCTTGTCCCTCTGCAGTCAGGGCTATTTGTCGAGTACTTCGGTCGATCAGTTGTACGCCGACTTCTTCCTCTAAATCTTTAATTTGCTGGCTGAGGGAAGGCTGTACAGTACAGAGTTTTTGTGCAGCACGGGTAAAATTGAGTTCTTCAGCCAAAGCCACAAAGTAACGTAAATGTCTAAGTTCCATTGAGTATATCCTGCTGAAAAACGGGTTTATCCTACTGTTTAAAAACTAAAATAAAGCTCTATGCAGAATCATCAACATGGATATTTTTTAGATTTCAAGAATTTTAATATCGGCATATTGCTGAATTAAATCAGGATTCAAACTATGGATGTAATCCATAAATGCAACATTAAACTGACCAATTGTTTGCGCTTTTTCAAATGCCAATTTTCCTGCAATGGCAAAATGCGTATGTGCAGCAATGGTGGCAATCGTCGCTGTAGTTACAGCACAGTAAGCTGCGATTAAAGCACCGAGTGCACAGCCTGTTGCGGTAACTTTTGGCTGTAAATAAGAGCCACCATTGACCTGAATTACAGCATCAAGTTCTTTGCTTAAAATAAAATCCGATTCACCTGAAATGGCGATGCATTCAGCATGTGCTAACAATACTTTGGCTTGGTTATAGACATCGGCGCTATCCAGCGTGCTATCGACGCCTTTGGAGAGCACCTGATTGCCTGCAAGGTTACTAATTTCTGAAGCATTACCGCGAATAACCGTGGGATGATATTGCAGTAACTCATCCACCATAGCCGAGCGCCATTTTAAAACGGGGCCATAACCGACTGGATCAAGCACCCAAGGGATACAGGTACGCTGCGCCGTTTGTGCAGAAATTTGCATGGCCTGCATTTGTTCATTGGTGGGTGTACCCAGATTAATGCTCAGTGCAGCGGAAATAGTGGTAAAACTTTCGGCTTCGAATGGATTGTCAATCATGGCAGGTGAAGCACCGGCAGCCAGCAAAATATTGGCTGCATAATTGGCTGCAACGCTGTTGGTAATGCATTGCACCAAAGGCTGCTCGGTTTGCAGCTGTGTCCATGCTTCAACAATATGCTCGACCAATGTTGAAGTTCGATCCATAGGATTATTCCTTAAGTTATATATCTGATTGCAGAGACTGGACATAGTAGATCACCATTTATTGGGTGAAATACTATTGAGTAAAATAGTGGTCTTGATGCTTACAGCTGCGGCAGCAGAGTGTCACATAATTTTCAGCATCATAATCCACAGTAAGCTCATTAGAACCGCAATACATACAGCGTTTTTGTGAATAGAAGCTTAAGCGCGGTTCAATCTTTTTCCAGATCCGCCAGATTGGCTGGAAAAAAATACTCTCATCATAGCCGAGAAAGCGGAAAAACAGGATTTCGCTTATTTTGCTAAAAGGAATATTGTGCGGACGCGGCAGGGTAGATGTTTCCCATTTTTCGGTCACGGCACGGTCACGATATTGCTGCAAGGTTTTCTTTAACAAATTAGTGTTAATAAAGTTTTCATTACGTACTTGCAAGGCTTTTTGCTGATGCAAATATTCTAGTGCAGTTTGCACCAGATAATAGATTTGCCCCACCGCCAATGAATCCATCAGGCGATAACAAAAGGTCTGAAAACTGTTATTTCCGGCAATTTGAATGCCCCAAGTGCGGCAATAAAACTGGGCAAACTGAATAATTTCCTGATAAAGCACCAAATAAAGTACATTTTTTACTTCATCGGCATTTTTAAAGGGCACGCCCATGGTTAAATTTTCATAAAACCAGTTGCGAAGTTGCTGGGTAATGCTAAACAGACTCGGTTCTGAATAACCGTCTAAACGCACATTAACATAGTACTGATGTGCCTCTGAGGCAAAATCTTTGGCAATCAGGATTTGTTCTTTTACCAGCTGTTTGACCAAATAATTTTGGAACAAATAGTTCGGGGTAATCGAATGGTATTTGATGCTTTCCCAATCGATGTATTCATGATGGTTAGTATGTTCTTGAACTTGATTGTCCAAGATACTGAGTAAAAATAATTTGTTTAAAAAACTGATTTGATCGAGTCGATATTCAACAGCATCTTTCTCTTTGGACTTTAGTTTGCGCTGCTCTTGCAGACGCGTTTCAGTGAGCATTTTTTTTCGATTGACGAGGCATTTGTCACAATGACAGTTGGTGCGACCATCCTGAAATACCCGATGTTGGCAGTGACTACATTCATGAAAATTAAGTGCTTGATCGTATTGTTCTGCTTCAATCCAGAACATAGATGCCTGACACAACGGGCATGATGTACTTTCATCGAGCTGTTTTTGCAGAATCTGAAGGAGCATGGAAAGAATCAATCAAAAGTCGGGTTAATCATGCCATCGATTATACACGGGTCTTTTGCTGCGACGTGACGGAATAGGGCCGAATAGCAAATAATTCGTTAAGTGCAGCCCATCCGTTTATAGTAGGTTTGAAAAATAGCCTAAGCTTATAAATGAATGAATGTAGAGATGAAAACTCGAATTTCATCTCCACAATAAAAAACAATGTTAATCAGAGCGTATAAATCTGGTAATTAATAAGAGGCAGGGCAAGGTAGTGAATCATCCTCTTCGCCTAACTGCTTTGCATTAATTAAAGCCTGAACTTTTTTGGAGGGAATTTTCTTGCTCCCTAAGGCATCGTAGTTATTCAGAATTGTACAAATATCAATCGACTGCATTGGAATTCCTTCACAGCTCATAAACATGGCAATGACTTTGTGATCGATTCCTGCAGCATCAAGCGTTTGCATGGTTTTGATATTCTCGACGCGAACAATATGGTCTTTTAAATACATCATACACCTCTTCTAGTTTTGCTTTACTTTTTATAGTGCGCTTTACACAGATGAATACAAGCAAAAAACGTGCTCAAAATGTAGTCATCTTGAAAATTAGTGTCAATTTGAGTTAAATATTTTTATTGCATCGAAAAAATTTAATTTATACAGTCATTTATGAAAAATAAGTCTTGTTCGCATCCTCTTTTTTAAATTGAATAATCAGAGCAGTATTTAAGATTAAAATGATCCAAATCGTGCATTTATGTACTTTAAATCATCAATAGGGACATTAAATGTACCAATGTACATAACCTGAATTGAAAACTGGCAGCAATATGCCCATATATAACTCAAACCAACCGCACAGACAGATTGTGAAAGTTGTCGTATGATCGAAGCATTTCACAACAACAAAGTCTTGGCTTAAGAACGACAGGATTAGGACATCATATGAATATCGCGGCAAACCCAGTGGTTGAAGCAGACCAGACTGTTTATTTAAAAGACTATCAAAAACCTTCTTTTCTGGTTGATTCAATCAACTTGGATATTCAGGTGCATACCGATCATACCAATGTGAATGCAGCATTGGTGATGAAGCGCCAGACTGCTGGGGATTTGGTGCTGCTCGGGCGTGATCTGGAATTAAAATCCATCACGTTAAACGGCAAGCTACTGACTGAAGCAGACTACACCCTTGATGCTGAACAGCTGGTGATTGCCAATGCACCGAATGAAGTCATTCTTGAAACAGAAGTTGTTATTCATCCGGAAAGCAATACCCAGCTTGAAGGTTTGTACCAAGCCAGCGATGATTTATTTGTCACCCAAAACGAACCTGAAGGTTTCCGTAAAATTACTTTCTATCCGGACCGTCCGGATGTGCTGTCTGTATTTACCACACGCGTAGAAGCCGATAAAAAATTCCCGGTACTTTTAGCCAATGGTAACCTGATGGAAGCGGGTGAGGCAGGCGAAGGCCGTCACTATACTATCTGGCAAGATCCGACCAAAAAACCAAGCTACCTGTTTGCCTGCGTGATTGGTGATTTGGCGGTGTTAAAAGATTCTTATGTGACGTCTGAAGGCCGTAACGTTGCACTAGAAATTTATGCCGAAGAAAAAGATATTCCTAAATGTCACATTGCGATGGAAGCCCTAAAACATTCGATGCGATGGGATGAAGAACATTATGGTCGTCCGTATGATCTGGACAACTACATGATTGTCGCAACAAGCGCATTCAATATGGGTGCCATGGAAAATAAAGGTTTAAATATCTTTAATACGTCTTGTGTGCTGGCTGATGAAGAATTCACGACAGATGCTGCCATCATGCGGGTGCAGTCGGTGATTGCACACGAATATTTCCATAACTGGACCGGTAACCGGATTACCTGTCGTGACTGGTTCCAGTTATGTTTGAAAGAAGGTTTGACCGTATTCCGTGACCAGTCTTTCTCGGAAGATTTACAATCCGCTGCGGTACAACGTATTGATGATGTCGCGGTACTCAAAGCACATCAATTCCCGGAAGACTCAGGTCCGCTTTCGCATCCGCCACGTCCAGATCATTTTGTCGAAATTAATAACTTCTATACCGCGACTGTGTATGAAAAAGGTGCAGAAATTAACCGCATGATGTCGACCTTACTCGGCAAAGAAAAATTCCGTCAAGGCACTGACGAATATTTTCGCCGTCATGACGGTCAGGCAGTAACGGTTGAAGACTGGATTTCTTCATTGACAGATGGTTCTGGTGTGGATTTATCGGCCTTCCTGATTTGGTACAACCAGCCGGGAACACCAAAACTGGAAGCCAAAGGCGAATATGATGCTGCGACTCAAAGCTATCGTTTAAGCTTTAAACAAAGTTTAAAAGCCAATGCCAAATATCCAAACCTAAAAGCTGTACCCATCCCAGTGGCTTTGGCACTGTTTAATGCGGAAACAGGCGAGCAATATACTTTGCAGTCAGAAGCCTTATTTGAAAATGGGGTAAAAGATGGCGTGTATTTATTCGATCAGGCAGAAGCAACGATTAAATTTGCCGGCATCACAGCGAAACCTGTAGTGTCATTGCTGCGTAATTTCTCTGCTCCAGTCAATCTGGAATTCAATTATTCAGATCAAGAGCTGGCGTTCTTGATGCAATATGAAACCAACGGTTTTAACCAGTGGCAAGCCACTCAAACCTTGCTGGAACGCATTTTACTGGAAGGTCATGAGGCTGATATTTATATTCAAGCCATGAAAAATACCCTGCCTGAAGTGATTCAAAAAGATCCGCTGCTGGCTTCACGTTTGTTTGATGTCCCTACAGAAGGATATTTGGGTAGCCGTATTGATACAGATTATCAGCCGGCCAAAATCCAGGAACAGCGGAATGCTTTACTGGACACATTGGCGCGTGAATTTGGTTCGTTCTGTAAAGAAACCTATTTGGAATTAGATCCTGATAACCAAAGTGAATTCTCGCAAGCGATGGGTGTTCGTGCACTCAGAAACATTATGCTAAGTATGATTGCACGTCAAGGTGATGTATCAGCTTTTGATTTAGCATATGAGCAGTATCATACTGGTAATATGTCTGAACGTTTGGGTGCGCTTAAAGTTCTGGTCTGGAATGATGCACCACAAGCTCAAGAAGCTTTAGCAGACTTCTATAGCCGCTTTGAAGATGAAGCTTTGTCACTAGATCAGTGGTTTATGGTGCAAGCTGCACATCCGAAAGCGACTGAGGAAACGATTCAATATTTAACTTCACATCCGGACTATGATTTGGGTACACCAAACCGTATTCGTGCGGTAAGTGGTGGTTTAAATGCCAATCCGGTGAATACCTGGAGTTTTGGCGTACAACACTATATTAATTTAGCTAAATATCTGGATCAGAAAAACCCGATTGTGGGTTCACGTTTATTACAAGTGCTTTCTCGCTGGTACACTTTGGCAGAACCACAACGTACAGAAGTAAAAACTGCACTAGAAGCTTTAAAGCCACAAGTGAAATCTAAAAACGTAACGGAAACTTTAAACAGTATGTTGAGCATATAACTCAACCATCACTGCCTAAGTAGAAAAAGCCTTTTTCTGATGACAAGCGGAAAAAGGCTTTTTTAGTTGATATTTCATTTATTTAGCTTTCTGAACACGCGGTTTATTATTTAGACTAACTTCATTAAATCCTATCATAGTAAGACAAAATACATATTGAATAATCACATTAGAAGTGTCCAATTAATCACACTTTAAGGGTAATATATGTATATTGAAGCTCATCTCAGGATGAGCTTTTATCATTTAACAGACTGTGATTGCATTAGCCTGTCATTTTGCTAAGTAGACTGGAGATTGGTTTTGTTAGTTAAAATTGAAGATGGTTTATATTTGAACTCTCAACATATTATTGCGATTCGAGTTTCAAAAAATGCCTATGACGGAAAATTTGTGGTCGTAATTGAATATACACCAAATAATATTCAGGCTACGGGAAGTTATCAAAAGAACTTTGACAGCAAACTGGAAGCAGAAATTTACCTGCAAACTTTATATCAGCATATTTCTAAAACAAATGCTTAGAAGACACGCTAAGCAGATGATGAAAAGATGGATAGAGAAAAGTCCCTGTAATGTAGGAACTTTTTTAGGGCTTATACTTTCATAATCAGTACTGGAATGGGTGACTGGGTTAATACTTCTTGGGCCACGCTTCCTAATACTAATTTTTTAAATCCGGTTCGACCATGCGAACCCATAATAATGAGATCGGCACCGACTTCATCCGCAACATGCATAATACCTTCAGCTGGTGATACACCGCGCACAATTTTTGTATCCACATTAATACCATCACGAATGAAAGATTGCTTGATTTCTGCCAGACGTAACTGCGCACTTTTTTCAGCTTGCATAAAATAATCGGTAATTGCAGGTGCAACCTTATAAAAATCAACACCAACAAAGGGATCTACAGCAATGACACTGGTGATGGTGACTTGGCTATTTAAAGGTTTGGCTAGGGCTAAAGCTTGTTCAACAGCTGCATAAGAAATAGGGGATTCATCTACTGGAACCAAAATATGTTTATAAGTCATGAAATTTCCTTATGAATATAGCTGAATTGATAAAAATATGAATGATTTATAGTCCGTTATGATGACTATTTTACGAAAGGCAGGAAACGATAAAATGAGCCTGACATGCAATGCAAGGCTCGTGTTTAAACTTATTCTTTTACAACCAGAACAGGCAGCTTGGTGGTTTTTAAAACATCCTGAGCAAAGCTGCCCATCAAGAATTTTTGAAAGCCTTTACGTCCATGAGAACCTATTACAATCAGGTCAGTTTTCAATTTTTCCGCCGTATTAATAATGCCTTCTTCCGAGATATTTCCTTTAATAATTTGAGGCGTTGCAATAACCCCATTTTCGGCAGCAATGGCTTTGGCTTTTTCTAATGCTTTTTCGGCATTGGCATAAGCCTCAACAAAATATTCTTTCATGATTGGAGAAGGATAATAGAAATCTGCTTCAGAAAATGGATCTTCAGTGACCAGGCTGATCAGGGTCAATTGACTGGAAAATGCTTTAGCAATTTGCGCGGCATTTTTCACCGCGGAGAAAGAAATGTCAGAGCCGTCAACTGGGACTAAAATATTTTGATAAGTCATAAGAACGATTCCTTAGTGTTTATTATGTAGCCATTATTTATAGATAGCACATTGTGTCGGATTGATCAATTTAGTCTGTGAAAATTGTTTTAAAATTCATTAAATTATATAAAAATCATAAGTATAAGTGTGCACTGCTTGGCATTAAAAACTGAGTTAAAAACTCAACATTCAGGGCAAGTATTTCTAAATGTTTAAACAGGGATTAAAATGCCCAAAACATGATAATGCCCCGCAAAATTTTAAGGGGAAAACTGATAGGGCAAACTGTGCATTCCAAATCTTTTAATCTAAGTTTATGTTTAATTGCTGCACTATCCAGTAGTGGTTGTCAGAATATCCAAAGTAGCAGCAAGCTCATTGCCGGCGTATTTAATGCTTCAACCACTATTCAGAAAAAATTTATTGATCAGCATGCTCCAGAAACTTTGGCACTGAAAAATATTGTATATATGCAAAATCCGGCGCTGCACCTGGATATTTACCAGCCCCGCGACATTGCAGAGTTGGGAGTCCGGCCAACTGTGGTCTGGGTGCATGGAGGCGGCTGGATTTCAGGTTCCAAAGAACATGCGCGAGGTTACTTTAAACGGTTGGCTGATCAAGGCTATAACGTGGTTTCTGTCGAATACCAATTTGCTCCGCAAACGATTTATCCGCAGCAGTTGCTTCAGATTAATCAGGCCTTAAAATATATTAGTGATCATGCCGATACTTACCAGATTAATGCTCAGCAACTATATCTGGCGGGTGACTCGGCAGGTGCCAATTTAGTCAGTCATTATGCGGCTTTGCTCAGCAATCCGGATTTTTCCCAGCAATCTGCTATTAGGCCGTTAATTCAACGTGAACAAATTAAAGGTCTGATCCTGCATTGCGGAATTTATGATCTGAATGCCTTTATTAATACTGCTCCGGATGAACTGAAACTGATCGAGTGGGGCATATTTAATTTGGTGCAGGCTTATACGGGCAATAAAAAAGATGATACTGAATTTTTAAAAGGTATTTCTCCTATTCAATATCTCACAGAAAACTATCCACCAGTGTTCATTAGTGGAGGCAATAAAGACTTTTTAACTAAAACTCAGTCTGTCCCTTTTGCTGATGCCCTGATGCGTAAAAACATACCTGTAACTGGGGTATTTTATCCAAATAGCAAAGAATTTTTAGTTCATGAATACCAATTCATGATGGGTAAAAAAGCCAGTCAGCAGACATTTCAGCAAACAATACAGTTTATTCAAAAATATAGTGACTTATCTTTTTAGGCTTATTTGAGATAGGTGAATATTTGAAGTTAGATGGCGCTTAATCTCTGTGAAAGTAGCATTTGAATGACAGATTAAGGAGGACAGGATATGAATCCAATGCTGCTGGCTTATATCTTACTGGCTTTGGCGATTATTTCCGAAGTTACGGGGTCAACATTTTTAGTTAAATCTGAAGGTTTTACTCAACTGGTTCCGAGCCTGTTGGTTTTTATCTTTTATGTAATTTCATTTTATTTGCTCTCTCAAGTCCTTAAAACCATTCCTTTAGGCATTGCCTATGCTATATGGAGCGGTGTAGGAATTGTATTGACCGCCTTGATTGGATTTTTTATATTCCGTCAAAGTCTGGATTTGCCTGCTGTAATTGGAATTGTCATGATTATCGGTGGCGTTATTGTGATGAATGTCTTTTCTAAATCAGTGGGGCATTAACCCTATACAACGACTTGGCTAAAACGAATATTAACTTATTTACTCATGCACGTCGCAGGTAAAATAGTAATTGATCAGTGAACTTATATCCTCCCGAAAAAGATATAAGTACAAAATAGAACGACTAGAGATAGATGTTATTTGAAGGATGAGTGTGTTCTAAACTTGAAAATGAAGTGAACAACAAGTCCAAATAATAATCCCCAAAAAGCTGAACCAATACCAAAAAACTGAATACCGGAAGCACTAAATAAAAAGGTCAGTAGCACAGCTTCTCGTTCAGCAGCCTGATGAAAGGCCAGCGCAATGTTATGACCGATGGTGCCTAACAGCGCAATACCTGCCAAAGCAGTAATAAATACGCCAGGGAAAGACATTAAAATACTGGTCAGTGTCGCCGCAAACAAACCCATCAAGATATAAAAGAAGCCGCAGCTCATGCCGGCAATATAACGTTTTTTGCTGTCAGGATGGGCCTGATCATCCAGACTGATGGCAGCACTGATGGCGGCAATATTCACGGAAAAACATCCAAAAGGCGCGAAAATGGTTTGTGCTGCTCCGGTCCAGCCGATCAGCTGGTTTACATTTGGTTCATAACCATAGCTTTTGATCATGGCAAGACCGGGCAAATATTGTGATGCCATGTTAATGACAAACAGCGGAAGTGCCAAACCGAAAATGGCCGACCAGCTAAATTCAGGCGCTATCCATACGGGTTGAGCCAGACTGAAATGAATGGTTGAAGCATGAAACTGTAGAAACAGAGGACATAAGGCAATACCGGCAATTACCGTGATGACAATGCTATAACGTGGCGATAATCGTTTAGAAAGCACATACACCGCCAATAATGACAGGATAAACCCCCAGTCATTTTGCATGCTGGCAAACAGTGAAATACCAAATTTCAGCAACACGCCTGCGAGCATTGCACTGGTTAAACTTTGCGGAATATAGGCTAAGACTTTCTGGAAAATACCGGAAAAACCTAAAATCGCCGTCAGCAAACCACAAACCAAAAATGCCCCAATCGCTTCATAAAGACTATAACCATTGGCTGTGGCCAGAATTAAGGCCAGCCCTGCGGTTGACCATGAGGTCGCAACAGGATATCTAAACTTCCAGGACAGGATTAAACCGCTTAAACCAATGCCCAAACCGAGTGCCCAGAACCAGGAGGTGATTTGTGCTGTGGACGCGCCCAAAAGTTGAGCCGATTGAATCACCAATACAGAGGAAACACTGATACCGACCAGGAAGGTAATAAAACCTGCAAAGACAGCAGGAATGGAGAAGTCTTGGAAAAGTTTTTGCATAAATCCTTTGCAATGGTGATTTTATAATAGTGGAAAAGCGTACTAATCATACGCTTTTCATTTTCAAGCGCAAAGACATCATTGCTCTAATTTGTAGAGTGTTGATGACTTTAATGTACTGTTGTCTGTGAAAAAACTACAAGGTTGAGGTCGCAAGTTTAAGACCAAAACCACAAAATAACAGCCCTACAGCCGCTACACATGAGGCGGTCACTTTATAACGCGAGGTAAAATAAGACGCGAGTTTTGCGCCAGAAAAAATTAGAACAGTTAAATAACTCATGCTAATGATCTGCAGAATGAGTGCAAGTGCAGTAAAAGTAATCGCCGGATAAGGATAGGCTGGATCGACAAACTGCACGAAAAAAGACAAATAAAATAAAATGGCTTTAGGATTTAAAATACTGATGGTTAAAGCTGTTTTAAACGGATTGAGTTGTTCAATATTTTTTTCTACTGTGGATACTTGCGTTGTGGAATGAAGGGCACTCCAGGTATGGTAGGCAGCAATCAGTAATTTTATTCCCAAATAACTTAAGTAAATTGCGCCAATAATTTTCAGTAAGGTAAATACCCAAGGGAAAGTATGCAGTAATGAAGCTGCACCCAGTGCGGTCAGTAGAATTAAAACGAGATCACCGGTATATACCCCGAAAGCACTTTTATAGCCGGCTTTGATACCGAAACGTGAAGCGATGGACATTACATATAAAGAATTTGGACCGGGTAATAATACGATTAAGGTTGTACCAATAATATAGGTGCTGAGATCGGTGATGCCGAACAAAATATACTCTCAAAACATTAAAAAAAGCCGATTGTTAATTATAACAAAATCGGCTTTTTTATGGGGGCGCTCGGAGTGAATTAAGCTTTAATTTCAGCATCTAAGCCAAAAGACTGGCGCAGTAAGGTATTTAACTGCTCACGTGCTTTAATAAACCCGTCGATACCACTTTGTAAAAGTTGAGAAGACATCAAGTCATGTTCAATTTGCTCTTTAAATTTTTCTTTAGTTAAAGGTTCCACCTGATGCTGGCAATGTGCTTGAGCATGATCGTTAGAAAGCTGGGCTACCACTTCACGCTGATCCTGTTCCAGTTCTGCCAACAGGTTCGGAGAAACAGTGAGCAGGTCACAACCCGCTAATCCCAGTACCTGGTCGATACTGCGGAAACTTGCACCCATCACTTCTGTCTTGATGCAATGCTGTTTGTAGAAATGATAAATTTGTTTAACTGAAAGTACCCCTGGATCTTTCTCAATCGGATAATGATCGACATTTTCCGCTTTTTTGTACCAGTCCAGAATACGGCCAACAAAAGGGGAAATCAGGGTGACATTGGCATCAGCACAGGCTTGCGCTTGATGTAAACCGAATAACAGCGTCAAGTTACAATGAATGCCTTCAGCCTCTAATGCTTTAGCTGCCTGAATACCTTCCCAGGTCGAAGCGATTTTAATTAGGATACGATTTTGATCAATACCATAGGTTTTATATAATTCCAGAAGCTCTTTGGCTTTGGCAATGGTAGCTCCAGTATCGTAAGAAAGCGCTGCATCGACTTCAGTAGACACACGTCCTTCAATCAGTTTTAAAATTTCCACCCCAAATTTGACGGTCAGAATATCAATCGTACGTTCAACCAAAAGATCGTTGCTATACCCTTCAGATTTTGCCTGCTCGAATGCGGCTTCAATCAATTGTCTATTTTCAGCCTGTTTTGCTGCTGCGGTAATCAGTGAAGGATTGGTTGTTGCATCGAGAGGACGAAATTGTTCAATCGCTGAAAGGTCGCTACTATCGGCAACAATGGTGGTTAAGTTTTTTAATTGGTTTAAGGCTGATGAAGTCATTCTCGTATAGTTCTTAAAGTTATTTCGCGTCTATTGGTTATATCACAATCCACTGTTATCCAAAGTAAAAAGCACGTATAAGGCCTGTCTATTTTGTGTTTTTTCTTGAATTTCGGATGTGATTAATCAAAAAATGAGCAGCTGCGCCGAGTTGGCTTTCGCGACTCCAGACCAGATCGACAAAATATTCAAATTTAGGGCTGAAATCCAAAAAGTTTAAAATTTTAACTTGCTGGTGAATATGAGGATTTTGATTCAGCATTTCCAGAGGTAAAACCCCCCAGCCTAAACCCTGCATAATCATGGAACAGGCAGAATGATGATTGTCTGTGCGCCAGTATTGTTTGGAAAATAACAGTTCGGGCTTAATGGTTCGATCACGACTGGCCACTACAATTTGCCGGCTTTGCAAAATTTGCTCATAACTGACGTGTTCAATGTTTGCTAAAGGGGAGCCAACTGCAGCGACAGGAACCAGCGCCTCACGTTTAAGTTCAACAAACTGTTCACGGCTCTCCAATTGTTCGCGTTCAAACATCAATGCCAACTGAGCGGTTTGGTTGAGCAGCATTTTCAAGGCATCTTCTTGCGGAGCTGAAAAAATATTGATTTGCAATTCAGGAAACTGCTTTTCAAGTAATGCAATATAGCTCGTCCACTGCGTGTGCAACAGTTCAGAGACCACCACAATATTTAACGAGGATTCCAATCCTTCACTCAGGGCAAAAGCCTGCTGTTTCCATTGATTCATTTCAATTAAGAGTTGTTCGGTCTTTTCATATAAGGTTAGTGCCTGTGGAGTCGGCACAGGCTCACGGCCAACCCGGCTGAAGAGCGATAAATTGAGGTCAATTTCCAGATTGGCAATTGACATGCTGATTGCAGAGGGGACTTTGCCGAGTTTTCTGGCAGCGGCAGAAAATGAACCGCTTTCAATCACGGTCTTAAAAATGATCAGTTGTTCTTGGTTAATATTCATCTATCAAAACTTTTGAAAGAATCTAATTCGATTAATCAATATTATCAAAATAAAATGCCTTCATCCAAACCAATGAGTTTTAAAATGTTGATTTCCAAAAGAAGGATAATTCATGCGCTAAGTTATGAAGTGATCCTGCTGGTGATTATTGCGATCGTGCTGAGCTTTATTTTTGCAGTGCCGATGGAAGTGACAGGGACCTTGGGTATTGCCATGGCAGTTACCTCACTATTTTGGAATATGACTTTCAATCACTTTTTTGAAAAGTTTGAAGCCAAACGTAAACTGAAAAGAACGGTGAGGGTTCGGATACTGCATGCAATGGGATTTGAGGGTGGTTTAATGTTGGTCACTATTCCAATGGTGGCTTATGCGCTGAATATGGGGATTTGGCAGGCAGTTTTGACTGACCTCAGCATGACGCTGTGTATTCTGGTTTATACCTTCGTGTTTCAATGGGGCTATGACATTATTGAAAACCATTTAGGAATAGATCGTAGTTATCAAACATGATTTAAAAATTAATTAATATTTTGATCTCTTATTTAAGAAAAGATTTTTATCTTTTCAGGTACATTCCTTAACCTAAAACTGACATTTTGCTGCATTACTCGGGTTTGATCTCCTTTATATTAAAAATGCACTGCTTAAATATGAGAAAAGTGCATAATTTTTATAAGCTGTTTTAAACCTAATTTTAAAAGCATGATAAAAGGATAAGACCAATATGAATGACAATTTTGATCGTGACGTTGTAAAAAACCTTCCTAAAGATGCTCGAGATGATTTAAATGCAGATCCAATTACTGGTGAGCCGGGTGCCCATCCAGTCGGGACAGGCGTTGGTGCAGTTGGTGGTGCGACAGCAGGCGCAGCGGTTGGAGCAGTAGGTGGCCCAGTTGGAGCAATAGTCGGCGGCGCCGTAGGTGCAGTAGTCGGTGGTTTGGCTGGTAAAGGTGCCGCTGAAGCAGTGAACCCGACAGAAGAAGAAGCCTATTGGAGAGAAACTGCACATACCACACCTTACTATGCAGAAACGCTGACCACCTATTCGGACTTGGATTACGAGCGAGACTATGAAAATGCCTATCGAATTGGCTATGAAAACCGTCCTCAGTATGATGCAAGTACGCGTTTTGAAGATGTAGAAAATGATCTAAAAATTAAATGGGATCATGCGAAAGGATTGTCACGCTTAACTTGGAATGAAGCGAGAATTGCAGTTAAAGAAGCGTGGGATCGTGCTACGCGATAAGCTTTAAGCTATTGAATTAAAAAGCCCTCAGAAAAGTTAATTTTCGAGGGCTTTTTATTTAGCAAGTGAAAACAGCGTTATTTTTCAATAATCGCTGTAACACCTTGGCCGCCAGCAGCACAGATTGAAACAAGTACACGGCCCGAACCTTTCTGGTTAAGCAATTTAGCAGCAGTTGCAATGATACGGCCGCCAGTTGCTGCAAATGGGTGGCCCGCTGCAAGAGATGAACCTTTAACGTTCAATTTGCTACGGTCAATAGAACCCAGTGGAGCATCTAGACCTAAACGTTCTTTACAGAATTTTGGATCTTCCCATGCTTTAAGGGTAGAAAGCACTTGAGAAGCAAACGCTTCATGGATTTCATAGTAGTCAAAGTCTTGAAGAGTAATACCTGCACGTTCAAGCATACGTGGAACTGCATAAGCAGGCGCCATTAACAAGCCTTCTTTTTTCTCGACAAAATCAACTGCAGCAGTTTCCTGGAAAGTTAAGTAAGCAAGAACTTCATGACCATTGGCTTTAGCCCATTCTTCAGAAGCTAAAAGCACACAAGATGCACCATCAGTCAGTGGAGTTGAGTTACCTGCGGTCATGGTACGCGCATCGCCTTTACCGAATGCAGGTTTAAGTTTTGCAAGTTTTTCTACAGATGAGTCAGCACGTAAGTTGTTGTCACGTTCTAAACCAAGGAATGGAGTAATGAGGTCGTCGAAGAAACCTTCTTCGTATGCAGCTGCCATTTTCTGATGTGAAGATGCTGCAAGTTCATCTTGAGCTTCACGAGAAATGCCCCACTCAAGTGCAGTAATCGCTTGATGATCACCCATAGAAAGACCGGTACGTGGCTCCCCATTTTTTGGTGCATCCATCAAGTCTTTTACATTGATTTTGGTTAATGCTTTTAAGCGGTCTTTTGCTGTTTTCGCAATGTTCAATTCAAGTAATGCTTTACGTAAGCCGTCACCGAAAGCGATTGGTGCATCAGAAGTGGTATCTACACCACCGGCAACACCGACTTCAATTTGACCCAAAGCAATTTTGTTGGCAACAAGGAAAGCTGCCTGTAAGCCTGTTCCACATGCTTGCTGAATATCGTAAGCAGGTGTTTCTGGAGCAAGTTCAGTATTCAGTACACACTCACGTGTCATGTTAAAGTCACGGCTGTGTTTTAAAACTGCACCGGCAACGACTTCGCCTAAACGTTGACCTTGTAAATTGAAACGCTCAATCAGACCATTTAATGCTGCAGTAAACATGTCGCTGTTAGAAGCAGTAAAGTAAGCACCGTTTGAACGGGCAAAAGGAATACGGTTACCACCGATAATAGCAACGCGGCGAACTGTGTTTTGGTTCATGGTTTTATCCTGTTGAACTGACGTTGGTGTTTGAGATTCAGCTGTTTGGGTCGTTGAAGTAGTCGTTGTACTACGTGGTGACGTGGAACGAGTGCGGGTCGTTTTAGTCGTATTGTTTGCTGGCTTGGCTGTTGTGCCAGAAGTTTTAGTTGTACGCGGAGTACTTTTTGATGGTTTTGACACAGTTTCCGTAGCAGAATTTTCGACTGCCGGATTTTCTTGAGTTGTTTTGCTCATCAGGCTTTTCCAAGCATTTTACAGTATTCTTGGGGTGTACATTACCACAATCTAAAAACAGCTGAATTGACTAAAATGACATTAGGCAAAGCATTCAGGTCAAGACATCCATGGTTTAACTCAAGTATGATTCTATGGAAACTGATGATGTATTGAAATATAAGTGCCTGACATCATATTGAAGTTAAAAGGATATGTTCATTACCATCAAAAATTAATTTGTAAGAGAGATAATAAACATGACTGATCAATACCAAACCTTTGCAAAATCTCCTATTGGTAAATTTGTCATCAAAAATTTAGGTTTGCCATCACCAACTCCTTTAGAACGTTTCGAGTCAGCTTCACCTGTAGTAAAAGGTGCGGTGTTATTTGGTGCTGCATCATCCAGTACATTATCGGGTGCAATTGCACAAGTTCTGGCCAATATTCATGCTAATGGCTATGCGGGTAACAATTCAGAATTGCAACAGGCTGCAGCAAAAGCAGGTTTAAACCTGGGTGCATTTAATGAAGGTGACAAAGAGTCAAAATTTAAAGCAGTGATTTTTGATGCGTCAGGCATTCAAGACTCTGAACAGCTGAAAGAACTTTATAACTTCTTTAACCCGATTGCGCGTCAAATTCAGGCTTCAGGCCGAGTTGTGGTGGTGGGTATTAGCCCTGAAACTGCAAAGACAGTAAAACAGGCCATTGCACAGCGTGCGCTTGAAGGTTTTGTGAAATCAGTCGGTAAAGAATTCAAAAAAGGTATTGCAGCACAGCTGGTTTATGTAGATGAAGGTGCTGAAGCAAACCTTGAATCTACATTGCGTTTTGTGTTATCTCCACGTTCTGCTTATGT
>DFAM01000021.1:91124-101156 GCA_002365595.1 Acinetobacter sp. UBA3106
AAAACTGCTGTAGTTACCGGTGCAAGTCGTGGTATTGGTGAAGCGATTGCTCATGTACTTTCACGTGATGGTGCACATGTTATTTGCCTGGACGTTCCACAACAGCAAGCAGATCTGGACCGTGTTGCGGGAGAGATCGGTGGTTCAACCTTAGCGATTGATATCACTGCTGCGGATGCTGGAGAGAAAATTAAGGCTGCTGCAGCTGCACAAGGCGGCTTGGATATTATTGTGCATAACGCAGGAATTACCCGTGACAAAACTTTGGCAAACATGAAGCCAGAGCTTTGGGATTTGGTGATTAACATTAACTTGTCTGCAATTGAACGTGTAAACGATTACTTGCTTGAACATGAAGGCTTCAATGCGAATGGCCGTATTGTATGTGTATCTTCAATTTCAGGTATTGCAGGTAATCTGGGTCAAACCAACTATGCGGCTTCTAAAGCCGGTGTTATTGGCTTGGTTAAATTTACTGCACCAATTTTGAAAAATGGTGTAACGATCAATGCCGTGGCTCCTGGCTTCATCGAAACGCAAATGACAGCAGCAATTCCATTTGCAATCCGTGAAGCAGGTCGCCGTATGAACTCAATGAGTCAAGGTGGTTTGCCTGTCGATGTCGCTGAAACGATTGCATTGTTTGCATCTTCAGCGTCTACAGGTTTAAATGGCAACGTGGTTCGTGTGTGTGGTCAAAGCTTGTTAGGGGCTTAATTTAATCCCTCCCGACCTCCCTTTGTAAAAGGGAGGGGAAAAGTCCCCCTTTACCAAAGGGGGATTTAGGGGGATTAAAATAACCAAAGGGAAAGTTTATACCTCTCCCTAACCCTCACTTGCGCTTTACTTCAAAACAATGTTTTGAAGCTTTGCTCAGGAGAGGGAACTTGATAATGATAAAACTTCCAAAGGTTCAGTATGAATACTCGCCATTTTAGTCAACTTCCAAAACCTTATTTAGCCTATCCTAAAGTGATTCAAGGCTTGATTTTTAAAAAGCCTAAAGGTGAAAAAGTGCTGCCGCAAGTTGAATATGTGGTGGATTCATTCAAGGTTGATCAAAAGCATCTTAAAGCTTATAACGAAGTCTGCGGCTTCAAGAATAACGGATATATTCCTTCGATTTATTTAGCGGTTCTGTCGCAAAGTTTACAGATGCATATGATGACGACAGAGGCTTTTCCATTTGCAATTTTGGGGCTGGTGCACATTCGCAACCAGATTAAACAAAGCCGCAAAGTAGGAACCAATGAAGCATTAACATTGTCGTGCAAATTTGGTGAATTGCAACCGCATGATAAGGGTGTTCAATTTGACTTTATTACCACGGCGAAAGTAGGTAATGAAGTGGTAATGGAAGGGATCACTACTTATTTGGCCCGTCAAAAAACCAATGTTAAAGCGGCGCCTAAACTGGTCGATAATAAAACACCTGCTTATGAATTAAATGCAGAATGGAATGTCTCTGAAAATACAGGACGCCGTTATGCTTTAACTTCAGGTGACTTTAACCTGATTCATATTCATGCCATCACAGCAAAAGCATTGGGCTTTAAACAGGCCATTGCTCATGGAATGTGGAGTAAGGCGAAGGTGCTTGCCAGCTTAACTTTGCCGGATGCCTATGAGGCTGATGTCTGGTTTAAACTGCCGATGTATTTGCCTTCAAAAGTGGAGTTCCTGACTGCTCAGGAAGGCAAAGATACTGAATTCGTCATTCGAAACAGTAAAAACAAAAAACCGCATGTCACGGGAAGTGTGAAAGCATTTTAAGACTAAAGCCTAAGTCACGGTAGATTTAGGCTTTTTTGTTTTAAGCTTGGAATAACATATTGCTGTTCTATGGAAAGCACAGTTGAATGAAAAAAATCAAAGAATACATCTTCGCAAATACAGCAAATTATCAAGGTCATGTCGATGAGCGATTTATAGACCTGGCCACACAATTCAGCCGCATGCAGGATGCGCGGGCAGATGCAGGTGGTGCGGCTTTGGTGGTATATTTTCAGGGACGCAAAGTCGTTGATATCTGGACCGGAGAAAAGTCTGAAACTGAAAGCTGGCAAGCTGATACCCTGGCTGTCTGTTATTCTACGGGCAAAGGGGTACTTTCAACCTTGGCCCATATTTTGGTCAGTAAAGGCTTGCTGGATTACGATACACCTGTTGCCGAGTATTGGCCTGAATTTGGACAAAACGGTAAAGATAAAATTACCTTAAGGCATATGTTGAGCCATCAAAGTGGTTTATATGACATCCGCAATAACATTGCAGCTGCAACAGAGATGGCAGACTGGTCACATATGTTAGATGTCGTTGCCAAAGCGCAACCACGGTTTGTTTTGGGAGAGGGAGCAGCGTATCAACCTTTGATGTTTGGCTGGCAGGTGGGTGGAGCGCTTGAAAAAGCGACAAATCAGTCTTTAGCAGAATTGATGCAAAAGTATCTGATCATTCCCTTAGAACTTGATGGGGCTTATTTTGGAGTGCCAGAGACTGAACTGAATCGCGTTGCAAGACTGTTTCCCCAAAATAAAACACATCCTGCAAAGCCAGCGCAGCCAAACAAGTTATCTAAGACACCACGTAAAGCATCGATCTTCGAGAAATTCCTTGAACTGAGTGGACAGAATCCACAAGACTTTCAGGATGCCATGATTCCCAAAGGCATGAAGCATTTTTCCTTTTTTAGTGATCAGGGCTTGCAAGCAGTTATACCTGCGGCGAATGGAGTATTCACGGCAAATAGTCTGGCAAAAATCTATGCCATGCTTGCTGATAATGGCCGATGGAATGGTCAGCAAGTGATTCGCCCATCGGTTATGCGTGAGTTGAGTACTGTGCAATATAACAAACGCGACCGGATTATGCCTTTACCGATGCATTGGCGATTGGGCTATCACCGTATACTGACTTTAGGCAAATCCTCCCAAGGTTTTGGTCATATGGGCTTTAATGGTTCAGGCGCGTGGTGCGATCCGGAGCGTGGATTAAGTTTTGCTTATATTCATAATTTCCCTGTCGCATCCATAACCGGAGATTACCGATTATGGGGCTTAACGCAAGAAGCATTGCGCTGTGCAGATCAGGTGTTATACGGTCGTAAAGGCTGGTTTTAATTTGCAACATTTTGCTTTAAAAAATAGCTGAAAAATATGCTACTTTTCCTGCGATTTTAACTGCAGATGATCTTTCATGAAAAATGTAGTGTTGATTCCTTTAGTGGCAAGTGCTGCATTATTGGGATGTCAGGATGCCAATCAATCAGATCCGCAAAACAAGGCATCGATTGAATCGCAAAAGCAAATCGTAGCATGGGCAGGAAAATATGAAGGTACCACGCCGTGTATGGGATGTCTTTCACGTTGTGACGATTGCCCGGGAATGGCGGTTGCTTTAGAGCTGCATGAAGACAAAACCTATACTTTAACCCGTGAAAGTTTGAGTGGTCATAATGAAATAGAAACTCTGACTGGTCAGCTGCGTTTTGATGCCAAAGATGAGAACAAAATTGAGCTGATCAACGTGTCCACACGTAATTTACTGTATGTAGATTTAGATGAAAAAGTTCTGGAAATTCGTGTCGACAAGACGGCAAAACCTTATCAGATGCAAAGTGATTTTGTTTTGGACAAGTTAGCGTAATCCGTTTCTTCAGACAATTTTAAATCCTGTATTTAAACCGGATAAATACAGGATTTTTATTGTGCAAACGCTGGCATTTATTTCACTATTTTATAAAAAAACAGTATGCTTAGACCTGTAAAAAGGAGCATACATGTATCAAGTACTTGCACGAAAATACCGTCCACGTAATTTTAATGAATTGGTGGGGCAAAACCATGTGTCACGCGCACTGACGAGTGCCTTGGAACGTGGTCGGTTGCATCATGCGTATTTGTTTACCGGGACTCGCGGAGTAGGTAAAACCACCATTGCGCGTATTTTGGCAAAATGCCTAAATTGCGAAACTGGTGTAACTTCAACGCCGTGTGAAGTGTGTGCCACCTGTAAGGCGGTGAATGAAGGCCGTTTTATCGATTTAATCGAAATTGATGCGGCATCACGCACAAAAGTAGAAGATACACGTGAATTATTAGATAACGTTCCCTATGCACCGACCCAAGGTCGTTTTAAGGTTTATCTGATCGATGAAGTGCATATGCTTTCTACGCATTCTTTCAATGCGCTGCTCAAAACACTGGAAGAACCGCCAGAACACGTCAAATTTCTTTTTGCCACCACTGATCCACAAAAATTACCGATTACCGTGATTTCACGTTGCCTGCAATTTACTTTGCGTCCGCTTGCAGTCGATGAAATTACCGAACATCTGGGAAATATTCTAAAGCAGGAACAGATTCAGGCCGAACAGGATGCAATCTGGCAAATTGCTGAATCTGCCCAAGGGTCATTGCGTGATGCCTTATCTTTAACCGATCAGGCGATTGCGTATGGTCAGGGCGCAATCCAGCATCAGGATGTTAAAGACATGCTTGGCTTGATTGACCGCACCATCATTTATGATCTGATCTTGGCGATTCATCAAAACCAGCAAGCACGGGTCAGTCAATTATTGATGCAATTCCGGCAACAGGCCTTGGATGTGTCACTGGTTTTAGATCAGCTGATTTCGACCTTGCATGAACTGGCATTATTACAATATCTGCCTGAGCTAAGCTTGAAATATAGTGCTGAAATCAATCAAAAGATTATGCAGTTGTCTCAACTCATTTCAGCACAAGATTTACAGCTGTATTATCAGGTGGCGTGCAAAGGCCGCGCCGACCTGCAACTTGCCGTGACGCAAGAGCAGGGCTTTGAGATGTGCGTGCTACGTTTGTTGGCGTTCCGTCCATTACAGCCGAATGAAATTCCTGTATCACAAGCGCAAGTCGTTACACAGAACGTTCAGCCCGTAGTACAACAACCGGTTCATTCAGAGATTTCACAGCAGCAATCCTCGCAACATGTAGCGGTAGAATCGGTCACATCGGTTGAATCAGCAGCTGTATACGATGATTTTGATGATGGGCAGTATGATGACGACCCGTTTAATGAAGTTTCAACTCCGTCTGTTTCCGTAGATGAACCAAGTTCAGATGATTTCCTGGAACAAGAAACAGTAGAAGCTGAAGTGCTGTCTAAATCAGCAGATTCATCATTAAATTCGGATCAAGCACAGTCAGAAAGAATTATCTTCGATCCATCGAGTGACGATGCATTATTTGGCTTTGAGAATGAGCCGGAAGTGCTCAGCAATACAACTGATGAAGCAAGCAGTGATGACTTTCTGTTTGATGAATTAGTGCCTTTAACAAGCGATGAAACAACCCTAGTTGAATCTCAAGCGGAAGTTCAACCACAAACTCAGCTAGCTGTAGAAGAAACAGCCCAAGATTCATTATTTGATTTAGCAGTTGAACCCACACCTCATGTGGAAGTAGAACTTGCCAAGGATGAACCAGTCCAAGCGAGTGAGGCGACGACTTCGACATTGATGCCACAGGATATTCTAAAATTAAAGCCTCAAGTTCTTGAAGGTGAATGGACGGTGGATAAATGGGAGTACTGGTTCCGCAACAGTGAATTATCACCTGCAGTTCAAGAGTTGGCACAACAGGGCGTCATGACTGGACAGATCAATGGTGAATCGATTTTCCATATTCCAAAGCAATATGAAGCCTTGTTGACCCAGTTGCAACACGCCTTGGAGCAGGCTTTAAAAACCGAATGGTCGGGTACTCATTTTCAGGTTCACTATGCAGAAGTAGCAACCACGACGCCGTATAGTATGCAAACTGAACGTAAAGAAAAAGCTTATGCACGTGCGGCAGAGCTACTTCATGCAGAACCTGCGGTCAAAGAGCTTTTGCAAAACTTTGAAGGTGAAATACAGAATATTCAGCTTAAATAAGTTTATTCATTTATGCTGTATGGGTAGAGAGCATCCCGCATTTTGATTGGAATCGGGGTGCTTTTTCGTGTCTGGCGGTCAACAAATACATGTACGAAATGGCCTTGCGCTGAGGCCACATCATGACCTTGTTTAAAAATGGCTAAATCATATTGCAGGGATGAATTGCCCAGTTTGGAAATAGTCACACCGACCTCAATAATTTCAGGATAAGACAGTTCCTGGAAAAAACTACAGGCCGAATCCACCACTAATCCAATCACGGGCGAATAGCGAATATCAAAATCTGCCTTTTCAATCAGCAGGGAATTGGCGGCAGTATCAAAATAACTGTAATAAGTCACATTGTTGACGTGTCCATAAATATCATTATCGGACCAGCGGGTTTGAATAGGCAAAAAGTATGAGAAATCTGCACGTCGCTTAGGTATCTGTTTCATTGGTATAGTCGCTTTAATGATTCCATTTTTTACCGGGAAGCCCATGAAAATACACGTTAAAAATAGGTCATCTCAATAAAACTGGATAACCTGTAATAAATGACGGTAAAAGTAATTTAGTTATCATTTAAATCTTGATTTTTATCAGCAGTATAAGTTTGATTTATGCATAAATAGCTTGATAAATTTCCCGTGCGTCGTGCTGGCTGAGATCACGTGGGTTGTTTTGCAATAACCGCGTTTGCAGCATCGCATCATTGGCTAATTGTTCCAGCATATTTTCAGGAATATTTAGATCTTTCAGTCTTAAAATCAGGCCACTTTTATCTAAATGATTCTGCATATGATCAATGAATAAATCACATAACCCGTCTGTACTGCCGTTGCTTTTCGGGTCTAGCCAGCACATCAGCTCGGCATAGTGCTGTTTGGCATTCGGTGCATTGAATTTTAACACTTCAGTCAAAACCAGAGCATTGCTATGCCCATGAGAAATATGAAAATGTCCACCTAGAGGATAAGCCAGCGCATGTACGGCAGCAACCGGTGCATTGGCAAAGGCTTGTCCGGCAAGCATGGAACCAACCAGCATATTTTGACGTGCTTCTAAATTTTGCCCATCGGCGAGAACCAGGCTCAGATTTTTATTGAGTAATCTCAGGGCCTGTTTAGCGAGCATATCGGCATAAGGGTTCTTTTTGATTTTTGAGGTATAGGCTTCAATGGCATGTACCATCGCATCGATGCCGGTTGCCGCGGTAATATGCGCGGGCAGGTTTTGGGTAAAAGTCGCATCTAAAATGGCCACATCGGCAAATAAAACCGACGAAACAATACCTGTTTTGGTGGTTTCACCGGTGGTGACAATCGAAATTGGGGTAACTTCAGAACCCGTACCTGCTGTCGTTGGTACTAAAAATAGAGGCAATCGTGGGTGTTTGGCATTATTTACGCCATATAAGTCTTGCAGACTTTGCGATTGCTGAGGATGCGCCAATATGGCAATGATCTTGGCGACATCCAAAGAGCTGCCACCTCCGAAACCTAAGATGATGTCCACTTTTTCATTTTTGGCGAATTGTACGGCGTCCAATACAATATGTTCAGGAGGATCGGCCTGAACGTTTGAATAGATTGCATAAGGAAGCTGAATGGTTTCTAAAATTTCAATAATTGGCAGATGCAGTTGCTGTTGAATCATGCCGGCATCGGTGACCAGCAAGAGTTTTTTATAGCCGTGTTGTTGCAATAATGGCTTTAACTCATAGATCGAGCCCAGTCCTGAAATAATATTCGAGACGGTTTGAAATTGAAAATGGCTCATCTATTGCTTCCTTTTTGATATCAAAATCAAGATTATTGTTTTAGTGTTCTATAGGATTCATCCTGTAAATAACTTAACATAAGACACCTGAAAATAAAGCAGTAATTGAGGTTGTTATGTCATCCAAAACGCCCTATAAGGTGTTATGTGTATGTTTAGGAAATATTTGTCGCTCTCCCACGGCAGAAGTTGTACTTAGACATTTTTGTGATAAACAGCAACTGAATATTATGATCGACTCCGCAGGAACCAGTAATTACCATCCCGGAAAAGCACCAGATGAGCGTAGTCAGAGACATGCGTTAAAACGCGGTTATGATTTATCATCGTTACGGGCGCGCCAGTTAAAGCCGCAAGATTTTCTTGAATTTGATCTTATTCTGGCAATGGATCATGAAAATTTATCTAATATTCAAGCACTTTTACAACAGACTCAAACGGCCTATGCTGCCAGTCAAATTCGGGCAAAAATTGCATTGATGAGTGAATACGATCAGAATTATCGCAAACAGGCTTTGCCAGATCCATATTATGGCGGGGCAGATGGCTTTGAGCGGGTACTTGATCAGTGTGAATCGAGCAGTCTGGCCTGGGTCGGCATTTTTAAACAACAGTTCAAACAACAGATCGATGTGAAATAAAGGTTTAAGCACATGAATATTCAAACTCAAATTCAACTTAAGCCTTTTAATACCTTAAGTCTTGATGCGACAGCATCACATTACTGCAAAGTTCAATCTACAGCTGAACTGGTTGATGCCTTGAATTATGCCAAACAGCAGCAACTCAATGTTTTGATTCTGTCTGGCGGCAGTAACATGCTTTTGCCTAAAACAATCAATGCGCTGGTGATTCATATGGATATTCAGGGCATTGAAGATATTGTAGAAGATGAACACAGTAAAACCATTCGTGTAGGGGCAGGACAAGTCTGGCATGACTTTGTACTCTGGACCACAGAAAATCATTTATATGGTCTGCAAAATCTGGCGCTTATTCCAGGTCTGGTAGGGGCTTCTCCGGTACAGAATATTGGTGCCTATGGCGTAGAGGCAGGCGAGTTTATCGAGTCGGTACAGGTGTATGATCGTCAGTCAGAGCGATTTAGCACGATTCTTGCCGCAGACTGTGATTTTTCATATCGACATAGTGTTTTTAAAGATGATCCGAATCGTTTTGTGATTACTCATGTGACTTTTAAATTGCTTAAGCAAGCACATTTAATGTTGAATTATGGGGATCTGAAACATGCGGTAGGCGAGGAACAGACGGCTGAGAATCTGCAAAAACAAGTGATTCTCATTCGTCAAAGCAAATTGCCAGATCCAAAAGAATATCCTAATGTGGGAAGTTTCTTTAAAAATCCGATTATTTCAGAGCAGCTTTATGACCATTTAGCACAGACATTTCCGCAATTGCCCCATTATCCTCAGGCCAAAGGTGGCGTTAAAATTGCAGCAGGTTGGTTGATCGATCAATCAGGCTGGAAAGGGAAAAAACTGGGTATGGTGGGCATGTTTCATAAGCAGGCCTTGGTGTTGGTCAATTATGATCAGGCCGATCTGGCGGATGTTCAAGCCACTTACCATGCTGTACAACACGATGTGCAGCAAAAATTTGATATTTTGTTAGAGCCTGAACCGGTATTGTTTGATGAAACAGGTTTAATCCGTTCACATATGGAATAAGTAAAAGATGGTGAAATCACATTGGATGGTACGACTGGTACAAATAGCTTCTGTGCTATTTGTATTGTTCGGCTGTTTCATGGTTTTGCTTTATTCACCATTTTATTCTGGTTGGGTGGTGAGTGCATTGAACAGTTTTGTGCCTGTAGAAGTGAATCAGGTGGCGGCAAAGAGTCAGCAAATGGCCGCCTTAAGTGAACATGAAAATCTGGAGCCGGGTTCCAGAGTCTGGATTGCCCGTCAGGCCTATCTCAAACTGATGGAAGAGGCAATCCAATCGCATAATTCACAGGATCTGGTCTTGATTCAGGCGCGTTATAAAGCCTTGCAACAAACCATTGAAGATGCCCAGCTCCAGGAGAAAGAACAACAGGACAAACCACAAGTGCCGCTGCTGGCAAAACCGGTGGAGGCTGCATCTGAAGCAGAAGACCCTACCCAAACGGTCAAAGATTTGCTGGATTTGAATAGTACTGAAAATCAAGCCTTGATGGAAAAGTATCTGGATTTTCTGCGAACCCATGAAATAGAACAGGAAAAGGTGGCTGGAGAAGCTGTAGATGAAACCATCTATCAGGATATTGCCCTGATTCATGAGCAAAATGAACAATCACAGCCCCAAACTTCTAAACCTTATGCGATTGTGGTGCTGGGTGGTGGGCT
>DFAM01000022.1 GCA_002365595.1 Acinetobacter sp. UBA3106
TGCAGGGACTTTTAAATAAAAAATGACAATCTTAATGCGCAGTGGCTGTAGAAGCAGCTTCTTCAGCGCTTGCCGTTGCTTCATCTGCTGAAGCATTTGCCACTTCAGCTGGCACATCAGTATTTTTTTCATCCAGAACTGGCTTATCCAGTGCATCAATGGCTTTTTGCTGTTCTACTGTGGTTTGTTGGTCCGCTGCTGCAGAAGCGGCAGTTTCAGTTTTAGGTGCTTCATCTTTCTTGGCACAGGCAGTCAGAGTCAAAGGTAAGATCACCAATGCTGCAAGTGTTGATTTCAAGTTCATCACATTTTCCTACGATAGGAGATTTAATGACCGAGATTTTATTTCAGTTATATTTCATTTTAATGACTAAAAAATGAAGCGCTAAAATGAAAAGACATGAAAAAAGGCTGACCGAAGTCAACCTTTTGATTACAGCTAGACGGCTGAATCAGGCACGTTCTAAAAGTACAGCAACTGCCGGAAGTGTTTTGCCTTCCACAAATTCAAGGAATGCACCACCACCGGTCGAAATATAACCAATCTTGTCTGCAACGTCGTATTTGTCGATCGCAGCCAAAGTATCACCACCACCAGCAATAGAGAAACCTTCAGATTCAGCGATTGCTAAAGATAAAGCTTTAGTGCCTTCACCAAATTGATCTACTTCAAATACACCTACAGGACCATTCCAAAGAATCGTTTTAGAGGTTTTTAAGATCTCAGCGAATGCTTTTGCAGTTTCAGGACCGACATCCAAAATCATGTCGTTATCGCTAACATCTTCGACTTTTTTCACTACAGCTTTAGCCACAGCAAGTGAACCAAGGAAATCATCAAAATTGATTTCAGCAGCATCGGCAACCACCACGTCTGTTGGAAGCGGCACAGAAACTTTAGCCGCAATCGCTTTAGCTGTGTCGATCAAATCATTTTCACAAAGTGATTTACCTACATTGAAACCCGCCGCAGCCAGGAATGTATTGGCAATACCGCCACCCACGATCAACTGATCACAAATATCAGAAAGCGAAGTCAATACATCAAGCTTGGTTGATACTTTAGAGCCTGCAACAATCGCCACCATTGGTTTTTCAGGTGTTTGCAGCGCACGGCCCAAAGCATCCAGCTCAGCTGCAAGTAAAGGACCTGCTGCTGCAACCTTCGCATAACGTGCCACGCCTTCAGTTGACGCTTCTGCACGGTGTGCAGTACCAAATGCATCCATTACAAATACATCACAAAGCGCTGCATATTTTTGTGCAAGTTCAGGATTGTTTTTCTTTTCACCATGATTAAAACGCACGTTTTCAAGCAATACCACTTGACCGGCTGCAACTTCAACACCATCCAAATAATCAGTAAATAATTTTACTTCATGACCCAAAGCTTCAGTTAAATAAGCTGCAACAGGTGCTAAAGATTGTTCAGGTTTTGGCTCACCTTCAACTGGACGACCAAGGTGTGAATAAACCATTACTGCTGCACCTTTTTCCAGGGCCGCTTTAATTGTGGGTAATGCTGCGCGCAAACGTGCATCACTGGTAATTACACCGTTTTTAACAGGAACGTTTAAATCTTCACGAATTAGTACACGCTTACCTGCCAAATCCAGGTCAGTCATACGCTGAAAGTTCATGTAGAGCTCACTTTATAGATATAAAAAACGCCCCGATTTTAAATGATTATGTAGAAAAAGGTTAGCATCTTTTGCAGAAAAGCTGTAGAAAGACAAAGTTTTGATTATCATAGTCAAAAGCCACCTCACGATTTAGAGCTTATGTCTATTCACCCAGATCCAAATATCAATCGCCTGAATGTTTTAGGCGAACCCTTGGCAAGCTGTTGCTACTCTCCTATTACCGGTTATTTTCGTAACGGCTTTTGTCATACGGCGACTACAGATCTAGGTCAGCACACCATGTGTGCACAAATGACCGCCGAGTTTCTGAATTTCTCTCAAAAAGTAGGTAATGACTTGATTACACCGCTCCCAGAAGTAGATTTTCCTGGTTTGGAACCGGGTGATTTCTGGTGCATTTGTGTGACCCGTTGGGTTGAAGCATACCAAGCCGGTATTGCCCCTCCCATTAAAATTCAAGCTTGCCATCAAGCTGTGCTTTCTTATGTCCCGCTTGATGTGCTTATGGAATATGCAGTGTAATGAGTACTCCCCAAATTATTTTGGCTTCAAGCAGTCAAACCCGTAAAGACCTGATGGATCGCCTGCGTATTGATTATCAAAGCATGGTGCCCAATATCGATGAATCACCTCGCGGTGAAAATCATGCCGATCATTTAGCGCAGCGACTGGCTTTTGAAAAAGCCAAAGCGATTTCAGAACAGTATCCTGAAGCGATCGTGATTGGTTCCGATCAGGTGGCTTGGCGTGAAGGCGCACCGGACATTTTTATTGGCAAACCTTTGACGGTAGAAAAAGCCATCAGACAGTTACAGGCCAATTCTGACAAAATCGTTTATTTCAGTACCGCATTAAGCGTACAACAGCAATCAAGCGGTTTTGAAAAAACTCTGGTTGAACACTATAAAGTCAAGTTTCGCAAACTTAGTCTTACTGAAATTGAGCGCTATATTGAAATTGAACAGCCTTTAATGTGTGCAGGCAGTTTTAAGTGTGAAAGTCTGGGAATTAGTCTGTTTGAACAGATGATGGGACAGGACCAAACCACGTTGATGGGTATGCCGATGATTCAGCTGTGTCATATTCTGCGTCAGTTGAATGTTTTGGTGCCTTAAATCATCCTTTTTGGGGAATTTAATATTCCCCAAATTTACCAATAGCATCACTCGCTGAATACCCGTTCTTTTCAATACAGACTAGTACAACTCCGATAAATTAAATTTAAAATCTATAGTAGACTTCTTTCATAAATCATTTTTCTATTACTAAAATTTGTCCTTGAAGCCAAAATTTAAAATAGATTTTAGTAAGTATTGAATTCATGAGTGTGGCATGGATGCCACACGTTTCTCATCACGACAAGGATGTCGTGTATGGGAAACAAAAGGTTTTTGTCTACTTTTGACCTTTCAAAAGTAGAGAGATTGCCTACTCAAAGGTATAAAAATAAAATCAATTAAATATGAGGCAGTGCTGATTTTAAAAATTTAATATTGAATATTTTTTGATTTATGAAAAAGACCTAATGGTTAAATAAAAGATAATTTGACTTAAATGATAAACATCCAAAAAAATAATAAGATTAGAAAATCAACTTCAGCTTGCACCCCAGACTGACTCACGCGAAAATACATCCAAATTTACTAAGCAGTTTTAGCAATGCCCCAAACCTTAGATGTATTAGGCGGAATTACCGCTGAACAATTCCTTGCTGAATATTGGCAAAAAAAACCCTTACTGGTTCGTAATGCGCTTCCTGAAATTGCCGGTCTTTTAGAACCGAGTGACGTGATGGAACTGGCTCTGGACGAAAATATCAGTGCCCGCCTCATCAAGCAAAAAGATAAAGATCCCAACCAATGGTCGGTAAAATCTTCACCTTTAATTAAGGCAGATTTCCAGAAGATGCCCAAGCTTTGGACCCTGCTGGTTCAAGCGGTAGACCATTATTCCTTTGACCTGGCCGAGCTGTGGAAAAAATTTTCCTTCATTCCGCAGTGGCGCCGTGATGACATCATGGTGTCTTATGCACCTAAAGGTGGATCTGTCGGTAAGCATTTCGACTTTTATGATGTGTTCCTGGTACAAGGTCATGGTCATCGCCGTTGGCAATTGGGCCAAATATGTGATGCAGATACTGACTTCGTTGCAGGTCAGCCTCTAAAATTACTGCCAGACATGGAAGTCAATTTTGATGAGGTGCTTGCTCCGGGTGACTTGCTTTATGTCCCACCAGGTTTATCGCACTACGGCGTAGCTGAAGATGACTGCCTAACCTACTCATTTGGTTTCCGCATGCCAAATGTGGCGGAAATGATGGATCGCGTCAGTGATAAATTTGCTGCGGATCAATTATTAAAAAATCCACTTAAAGACATTTTACGTGACAAAATCAGCCCGATTGGTCAAATCAGCCAAAATGAACTTGAGTATTTAAAGACTGAGCTTTTAGCACAATTACAAAATCCGACCGTGCTGGAAGATGCGCTGATGAGCCTGATGTCAGAGCCTAAATATCCTGAAAATATTCCTGAGGCAGAAGCCATTGGTACAGGTGATCTGGAAGAAGCTTTGGATCAGGGTTATTCACTCATACTCGAGCCGGCATCACGTCTGCTTTATACCGAAGACGAAGATGAACTACTGTTTTGGGCCAATGGTGAAGGCATTTGTATTTCAGATGCATTTTCACCAATTTTAAAACAGCTGGCAGATGGCAATCCGGTATTACTCGATGAAAATCTATATGATCCCGACATTTTAGAAGACATCGTAAACTTGTTAAATGAATCTATTCTGATGCTGTTGCCTGCTGCAGATGAAGAATAAACTGATTTAGTATCACTTAAAACATAAGGGGAAATTCATTTTCCCCTTATTTTATATCGCAGCCTTTCAGATATAGATTAAAACTTTCTATTTCTCCCAGAAGATCATTATAAATATTCCTGCTTTTTAATTTTTTGCAAATTTTATAAACGGATGGAATGCCAACTGATATTTAATCATGTAAGTCATATTTAATTGCTTATTTCAGTTTTACGATCGCCTGGATGATCGTGCGGCCTGGCTCAGAAGATAACTCCAGCTCGGCACCCATCCGCTCCAAACGCATTTTCATACTACGCATGCCGATACTTAATCCTTGTTGCGCGACACAATCCGTATTAAAACCGACACCGTCATCTTCTATACTCAAAATAAACTGATTTTCTGTGAGATAAACCATCGCTATTTTTACCTGCTTGGCCTGACTATGTTTAATAATATTGGTCAGACTTTCTTCTAGAACCCGTATTAAAGTGAGACATTGCAAAGCACTCGGTACTGCTTGCCATTCATGCGGAAAAATCCATTTAGAACGAATATCCAGCTCATCCATCAGCTGACTAAAACGATGCCTTACCGGTGCAACCCACAGTACCGGACTAACTGGTATCTTATTATCTGCTGATGAGCCACTATCGATAATTTGTCTGAGGTCATCTCTTAATAATTTCAGCATCGATAAAAATTGTTTGTTTGAAATATTATGGGCACTTTGATCCACTAAAATCATTGAGCGTACCAGCGACGCGCCCAAACCATCATGTAAATCATGAGATAAATGGATTCTTTCTTGTAGCTTGACATTTTCAAGCTCTAATTGGTGTTTTTCATTCAAACTGGAGCTTAAGTCATCACTGACCTGTTGAACTTTTACTTCTAGCCGAGCATTAAATGCTTCTATCTTTTTCACATTATGTGCCAGTCTGGCGCCTAATATCACCACCACAAAAAAGGTAATAATGGGTGAGGTATAAGGTGATAATGGTCGAGTATCTGATTCCATTGCTGAGGATAATAATAGAAGATCGAAAAATGAAAATACGACAATCCCGGTCAAACAAATGGCTAAAAATACATAATCGGAACGTCTGGTTTGAAAGGCGCGGTAGCTGACATATAGATAGGTTATAAAAAACAAAACAATGTATATTAAAAATATCAGTGAAAAGGCCCAATATATTTCTTGTGGCGGTGTAATAAAAATACTCACAATCACAAGACCAGTGATTAAATGAATGACTGGTTCAAGCCGACTAAAATACGTTTGAATAAATCTTAATAAATAAATACAGAAGCAAATGATATAAAGCACAAAAAAGACTAAATTGGCTTGAGCAGCCATCAGAGAGGTGGGATAGGGAAAATTTTCTGTGCTCAGTACATTTGAAATAAATAACACCCATAAAAAGCAGCTTAAAGCGAACCATCCAAATGTGGTTTCTTTACGTCTTAATAACCAGATCACCAGACAAATCACTGCGAAAGTGATGGATAAAATTATATTAATTTGAAATAATGTTCGACGATTCCATATTTTACTTTCATAGACCTCATCATTTTTTTGCACATTATTAAAGGAAATACTGCCTAATCCCGGAGATTGAAAAGCATTGCCACGCACATAAATCAAAATTTCATTTTCTTTAGCTCTTAATCCCGAAATCGGTAAAATCCAGTAACGCGGTACATTCCAGCTTTTTGATAAAGGTTCGTGCAGATTTTTATTTTTCCAAATTAAATCGCCGTTTAAATAAACAGCACCCGCAGAATTAATATAATCAATTAAAAAGGCAATCGGTTCTGTGAGTTTGGTATTATTTTGGCAAGACCATTTCCATTGGATCTTATACCAGACTCCGCCATTATAATTTGGCCAGCGCTTATTCCATTGATCAGGTAAATCTACAGACTCCCAGCCTTGTTGAGGTAAAAACGTAGCTGAACTGGTCTGAACAGCATGAATAGAATCAATATGCACTGCACATTGTGAATTAATGTTTTCAGTTCTTTTCGCATAACTGCTTTGACTCAGCAGACTGAGCACAAGAATAAAAAAATACTGCGCGATAAACCGCTTCATAAAATCCCTAAGGATCGTGCTGCACTCACCGCTTTGGTTCTTTTGGTCACCGACAATTTTCGGTAAATATGCTTGATGTGACTTTCCACCGTATATTTAGACACAAACAATTGTTCAGCTATTTCCCGATTACTCATGCCCTGAGCGACCAGATTCAGAATTTCGGTTTCCCGATTGGTTAACAGCTCCATATCTGCATCTAGAATTTTTTGATCATGCGCTGCCGGCAAAACCGCAGCCGAGATTTGTTTTAGAATTTCTTGTGCAATAAAAGGGTCTATCGGTGCACCGCCACGTAAAATACTGCGAATAGACAACAGCACTTCTGCATCATCACGCTCTTTCAGAACATACCCAGTCGCACCGGCCTTGATCGCTGAAAATAAACTTTCCTGAGTACTCCAAGCCGAAATCACCAGGATCATGGCATTATTATCCAGTGTACGCAGCTTTTCGATCAGCTCTATACCATTGCCGTCAGGAAGTCCCAGATCGACCAGAGCCAAGGAAATAGGTTGCTGTTCTATTTCCACAAAAGCCTGTTGCAAGTTTTTAGCAAAAATAAGCATATCTTTGCTATAGCCCAGTTCTGTCAATATATTTTTTAATCGTTCTTGAATTAGACTTTCATCTTCAACAATTAAAACCGGTACCGGTAAAATCGTTTCTAACTTTGACACACATCACCCCCTGTTATCAGCGTTTACTATAGTCAGCAAAACACTCTGAATAACATCCCTAAAATTAGGTAATTTAATGAATTTTATATTAATAATTGATCGGTTTTATTTGCTATGCTGCTGTCAGCCTGCTCAAATTAACACCATAAAATAAAAACTTTAAAGTTTCAATCGATGATTTATCTATCATTTATTCATTCAATATTCTGAATATCATGCTGTGCATGACGCACTTTGCTTTTAGCCTAGATTAAATAAATAGAACAAAAGAAACCGCTACTTTAGCGGTTTCATTCTTCATAATGGATTACTGACCATATTGCTGGTTTAAATATTTCACAATTTGTGCCGACTCAAACATTTTCACCCCAGTATTCGGGTCGACTAAATAAGGAACCTGAATATCACGCCCCATCATTTCAACAATCTTCTCACGTTTGCCGCCCGATAAAGGTTGATATTTCCCAGGTTTTAAACGCAGTACTGCCGGTCCCATATCCTGCCAGCGCTCTTTAGCCACATTATGGTAAATATACGGTAGTTCAAGCTCGGTTAATACCGCTCGTACCACACGGGTAAAAGGACTGGCTTCAAAACCCCATAATTCCAAAAGTTGAGCGGGTGCTGCACGATCTTTAATTTTCTGGTTAATCCAGACACCGCGTGCTCCATTAATGATGGTTCCAGCAAATGCAGCGACAGGAATTTTAGGATAATGGGTAAATTTTTTTGGTGTGGTTCCAGTTCGGCCATAATGCTTAAACAGATAATGAATAATGTCCTGAGATTCATACATCTGAACTCCATTATTTTCATCAATAAAAAATGGGAGCTGTTTTTTTCCACCTTTTTCTTTGACAATTTTGCGGTACTTCTGCCCACCCTTCGGACAAGGATAAACCTCATAATCCAGGTTTAATAAAGTTAAAACTTCACGCACACGGCGGCAAAATGGCGAACCTTCAAACTCATAAAGTTTGAGTGATTTTTCAGGTTGCTGGGGAAAAGCAGTGCCACTCACGCCACGTCCACCTTCAGTCAAAGATGAAGCTAAAGCCTGTATCACTTTAATTTGATGATTCACCATTTTTATCCTTATATCTGGGTCGTTAAAAATCGACTAATTTTTCTTTTGCAATCACAATACCGTTATTATCGGCATAGATGTAATCGCCAGAATTGATGCTTACTCCACCAAAATACAAAGTTAAATCCACTTCGCCTATGCCTTTGCGATTGCTTTTTTGTGGAATTGCAGCCAATGCATGCACGCCCAGATCCAATTCGGCAATCGCATCTACATCGCGTACACAGCCGTAAATAACGACACCGTTCCAATGGTTCTTAACCGCTGACTCTGCAATCATATCGCCCATCAAGGCACAGCGCATTGAAGCTCCACCATCTACCACCAGCACTTTACCGGTACCATCCGTTGCGAGCAGTTCTTTGACACGTGAATTATCTTCAAAACACTTTACGGTGACGGCTTGACCGCCAAAGCTTTTACGCGCGCCATAGCTTTTAAAGAATTTACCATCCATGGATGGGATGACCACCTGAATGTCTTTTTCTGGATTATCATCAAGTAAATCACATGTTACGAATGCTGGATTAGACACTTTTTATTTCCCTCATTTGGAATTTTGTATGCGTAAATTATCATAAATTTCAAACTTTTCAGTCTGCGTTTGCGCTGCATCGACCATAGTATGAGCCACCTGTGAGGCTGTCACTGGCTTATATTTAAATGTATCAGGAACCAAATGCGAAAATTTTTGATACAGCTTTTGCGTCAGATCTTCCAACGTTCGTTGTTCCTGGCGTTCACCGATCAATAATGAAGGGCGCAGAATGGATGCATATTCTAAATTTAAGCTTTGAATATGCTGTTCCAGCTCCCCTTTGACTTTATTGTAAAAAATTTTTGATTGCGCATTTGCACCCATCGCACTCACCAGCACGTAATGGGTAGAAGTTGCTTCCAGTAAATCGGCAAAATGGGCATTGATTTCATAATCAATATTATAAAAATTCTGTTTTGAACCGGCCTTTTTTTGTGTAGTACCTAAACAGCTGAAGGCATGACTATAGCCATTCACATCTTGATCATTCAGAAGCAGAAAATCTTCCAGGACAAACTGTTGTACTTTTTTTAGGCTTTTAAGCTTGGGATATTCATGTCGAACGACTGCGGTTATTTTTTCGCAGCTTTCAATCTGATTAAGCTGCTTCAGTAGTTCACGGCCTACTAAACCCGTTGCGCCAATCACAATTGCACTTTTAATTGATTTAGTCATTTTTTAAGCGATCTCGATAGGTTATTACTAATGTAACGGTTTCTTTATAATTTTTATGCATCTAAAATGTTGTCAAATCAAGTCAAGACTTGACTTACCGCCATAGTTTAATCACAATATGGCACTTGTTTACGGGCTGGTGATAATTCTTCTGATGAAGGTTTTCAGTTGCAATTTCAGCCCGCCCAGACCAATCTAATTCAAGGAGTGCACGAGTGGCAAACTCTGCTCAAGCTAAAAAACGTGCTCGTCAAAACGTTAAAGCACGTAAACACAACGCTAGCTTACGTTCTATGGTTCGTACTTATCTTAAACGTACAGTAGCTGCTATCGCTGCTGGTGATTATGCTGCTGCTACAGAAGCATACAAAACTGCGGTTCCGGTAATTGACCGTATGGCTGATAAAGGCATCATCCATAAAAACAAAGCTGCTCGTCATAAGAGCCGTTTGAATGCACAAGTTAAAGCTTTAGCTAACTAAGTTGTTGCATTGAAAAAAGCCCGTTGAGGGCTTTTTTTACGCCTTGCATTTAGTAACGAGTTTAATAGCACGTTGTCGTATTCACCACTTGAGCTTCATCCTGTTCCATTAACTTAAAATCGTTGGGTAATTTTCCATCAGATCTTATCTATAATTCATAATAACCTTAGTTATAATCAATTTTTCAAGCCAATATTAACCATAAGAATAAAAACCGATTCCAGCGTGCAGCATCAACGTCTTAAATTTGCTTGAGTACAGCCATTGCGCATGGTTTTAATGATCAGGATTGAAGTCTAATCATTCCACTATCAACACTGGTTTTTGATCCATACGAATTAAAATGATTCGATCGCATGGCGCACGAGTTTTAAATCTGAGGCAAATAAAAAGCCCTCCTGAGAGGGCTTGTGCGATGACTGATAGACTATAAATAGAGTCAATAGTGGCCTTATTGCGACAAAGAAACTATCAATACATTATTGGACTAAGAGTCTTAAATTTTGTGGTTTTAAATAAGCCAATATTAAGCTGCTATTTGGCGTTAAATTGCTCCACTTCTGATTTCCACCTCCAGTGCAAGCATAGCGAATTAGGTTTGCACGGTTATTGGTTAAGCGACCCGATTCCAAATCGAAACATTGACCCGATTGGGTAATTGCTGTGGTTTCAGGTTTCATTGTCCAGATTTGTGTATCTTTATCTGTTGCGCAGTCTGTCAAAATAATCTTTGCACCGCCGCCTGTACTGGTTAAGCATTGTCCTACTGCATATCTACTTTGAATCCGCCCTAAACCATCGTAAACCCACTGTTCCGATGCATTAGCACTACAACCACTTGAACCACTGATGGAGGTGTTGTATTGACCATTTTCAAGCTTTTCAACTTTTAGGCAATTTGTACCATTTTTAATCAATGAGGTATTGCTGTTCAAATCACTTTTCGACAAACCCAGTAACTCAATAAAATGATTTAATGCAGTCAGCGCTTCAGGCTGATTGGCCTTTAAATCTGCCTGATATACATTCATCCAGCGGTTTAAACGGTAAATGGTATTTTGCTGTTGTGTATAACGATCCATCTGCTGTACCGCCAAGGCGCTTAACTCATTTTTATTCGCCTTATAAGCGTCATAAAGCAGTTGTGTCGCAGGCTTCAAGCTCACCACATCATTGGATGCTTGAGTTATTAATTCCTGCTCCAAAGTAGGCAACTCAATTTTCCTTAATGCACTATAACCCTCTGCTTTACCAATATGTACCGCAGGTGTAATCACATCGGTATAGTGCGGAATATCAATCGATGCCAATAACTTTTCATTTGCATTGGCTTGTTTGCAATACAAATCTACTTTTTGCGGCTGATCTGAAATGGCCAGATTGACATGCAATTTATTGGCATTACTTCCCAGACGCGCCGGTGATAATGCAACGTTCTTCACCCTATTGGGATATTGAATATTTAACCAACAGGCAGATTGATCCAAAGCAGTATTTGCACTAGGTAAATCATAAACATTGCCCCAGTTGGAACGCGCAGCAGGATACAGCAGCCCCATCTGATTTACCGGGTCATATCCACCTAAAATGGTCAGCACAGGCTGTCCAAATATACGGGGCCGCGGGTAATTCTGCTTGGCCTGATACCACACAGGAGATGTTGAATTCGGCATAACCGGCTGTGCAACTTCCATTTGGCGCGTATCTTTATTCCATTTTTTATAACCTGTAGGTGAAGTCTCATCCCAGACATAGCGGTCAAAATGCGGTTGAATCTTTAAAAAAGTACTGTAACCCGTGTAATGGGTATATCTAGAGATGGTGCTGTCCGCATAGCCTCCAGACATTGCATCTTTACCATAAGGGAAAATGTTCTGAAAGTTGGGAATCCCGTTGCTTCCATCCCATTTCCAGGTTGCCGTCCATGACAGATTGCCACGCATCATATTACGGTAGCCAATATATCCCCAACCGCTGTCTGCATGATGCGCTGCCCAGAATAGATTATCTCCCTCTTGTCCAGGATAGTGCCCCAATCCATAATGATGACCAATCTCATGACTGAATTCATTGCCCACCGAATCATATAAGGTCAGCATGCCATTGCCGCCACTTAAACCGTGTCCCTGCACGCCATTGGCATAATTTCCCCGAGTATGATGCACGACTACAGTTTGAGTCAGCTGCGGCTGGCTTTGACTCGCCATAGAAGCACTGGTAATACCCCAGTTTGCAAGATTAATCCCTACACTGAATGTGGATTTACCCACATCTTCACGCATATCCCCTGCGTAATCTCCCCCTGTGCTGGTACTGGCAACATCATAAATGGTACCGTTGGAAACCATGACCCGATTCAAGGTCATATCGTCATATTTGGCAACCGTCATTTGTGCTGCAGGAATGGTTTGAAAATAATCTGTACCCGCTTTTTCTGGCTGCAACAGCATATAATGACCATTGGATTTTGGATAATCGGTCAACATTCCGACACGAATGTTATTTACGACCAACTCCCCGGGCGCTGCAAAATCAATTTTTTCTTCAAACAGTTCACCGCTTCGATTTTGCTGATCAATAATTTTTATTTGTAATCCTGGACGTACTTCATCCCAATTCAGTCTAGCTGACCATGCACGTTTACTATATGAAACGTGCGGTCGTGTATCGGTTTTATTTTGGTCTGAAGCTGGAATTTGCGTAGGATCTTGCAGCTTAATTTGGCGCAATAAGCGCCCATCTTGATAAATTTCAGCGGTTATTTGTGTTACATCACTCATATCCAGTGTCGGTGTAACCAGTAACAGCGCTTCTTTTTCTGAGGTTAAACGAGGCATTTTTTTGGCTTCGTTACCACTGGGATCTACCACATGGCCTTGAGCAAACTGAACCATTGCTTTAAAAGAACCCTCTAGATCTACTCGAATATCACGGGTATTGCCCAATGCGTTGTAATCGTAATATCCAAGCAATGCGTCATCTATAACATCTTTTGTCGGTTCAGGATAACTCTCTTGTTCTGGAACAGCTTCTTGTTCTGGAACAGTTTCTTGCTCCTGATCTTCTTCTGGAGTAATGACACCTCCAATAAAATCGATGATTTCATCAACAATTGAAGAGTCTGATGGTGCAGATGAATTTGAAGATTCTGTAGAGCTTCCACCTCCGCCTCCACAGGCCCCCAGCATTGCCGATAATATACAAATATTTAAATACTTAAACTGTAGCTGCATCACATTTTTGCCCCAATAACATCATAACTTCTCTAAAATAAAAAATTATGTGTTTTTATTAAAAAAATATATTTATCAAAAACTTACAGAAAAATATTATCTTAGAAAGAAAGAATAAACTATTAAAAAATATGCAAAGCACTTCTCTAAACAGTTGTATTTATTTGTTTTATTTTTTAATTTTTGGAATAAAACGTGGACTTGTTAGAACATTTATTTGTACGAAAATATTAAGGTTTATAAACAAAGGTCTTTGAAATGAGATATACAACTTTATTTTAATATGGCTTTTTTTAGTTTAGAGAAATATTTAAATTGCTATAAATAATAGACTTAAAAATTGATGCATCAAAAATGTGTAGCTGCATTTTATCTATAATTTGAGGTGTGCTTTTTAAACCTTTATTTTATTTTTTCCAGGTTCTGAAATTCCCGAATCGATAGCTCATTCACTTCACCACGCCAGATCCATTTCAGCTTGGACTCTAAAAACACATCGCCTTCAAACCAGACAAACAGACCTTCCATCATTTTTGGCCAGTCTTCCCGGCTAACGGTATTGCGACCGGAAATCACCGCAATAATGGCCGCCAAAATGGTATCGTGACTCACGGCCAGACTTAAACCGAAATGATCTTGTGGATGAGTGTTATAAATCAGTTCCAACACATCCACCACGCCAGTAATGGGATGTTTCATTCCTGGTAAGGCATTATTGACAAAACTGTTAATAAAGCCCAAAGCACCCTGTTTTCGAAAATAAGGTCCCGCCTGTTTAATATCCAGTACAAAACTTCCCGGCTCGACCAATAAGCCTTGCTCGACAATTTCAATATGATGGGTATTTTGTGCCAGCGTACTCGCGTCGGCCCCCTGGATCATCAAAGCAGCGGTATCGACACAGCGTTGGATTGG
>DFAM01000024.1 GCA_002365595.1 Acinetobacter sp. UBA3106
TTTCACGCGGTGCTTGGTGGCGAGATATTTACCATTTGACAGAATTTCCATCATGTCACCGATATTCATCACCAGTGTGTTTTCAATCAGTGGAATGTCGATCCATTCACCGGCTTTATTCAAAACCTGTAAGCCGGGCGCGGTGGGTAACAGCAAGGTGAAGCATTCGTAATCGGTATGTGCGCCAATCCCTTCGGCGTCTTTCACTTCTGGATTATAGGGATAATGTATCAAGCGTAGCTGACTTGGTGCATCAGTAATTTTGCTTTCAAAAAAATCCTCACGAACGCCCAAGGCCAGTGCAAAAGCAGAAAAAATCTGCTGGCTGATCTCACGCAGATGGCTGTAGTATTGGCTGACAATAGACTTGAAATCCGGATGGTCTGGCCATAAGGTAGGCCCAAGTAAAGGACAGCCTTTTCTTACCCCCTGATAATCATAATTGACATCATAGGCTTCTTTTAAGTCATAACTGTTGCCGGCAAACTGTTCTTCGCCAATCGGCACATAGCCACTATGGTTTTTTGATTTGCCAATATAGTGCTGCATTTTGGTGTCCAGATCCTGAGAAAAATAGGACTGGGTCATTTCAATCAGGGCTTTGGCGTAATCAAAATTAAACTGGCTACCTTGCAGATAAAGAAATCCGACTTCTTTACAGGCATGATCCAGAGCATGAGCAACTTCAATACGATCGGCTAAATCCGGACTTTGTAATTTTGAAATATCAACCAGTGGGAGTACATATTGCGCTTGCATGACAATCACCTCTAATGTTGGTCGTCCAACACAGCGATTAAAACCTTCGGGTCGTCCTGAAGGCATTTTGAATAAGATTATTTATTGCTGCTGACCTTGGTCATACGCGGAATGACTGGCAGTTCTGCCAGTGCCGGATCCAATTCATCTTCTTCAGCATGCACCAGATAATCGACATGTTGTCTTAACTGTTTAAATTCAGGACTAAGCATGACGTCTGGATGGCGTGGACGAGGTAGATCAACTTCAATAATTTCCTTGATTTCACCCGGATTGGCTTTCAGTGCAACAATACGGTCGGCCAGTAAAATGGCTTCATCCATATCGTGGGTCACAAAAATAATGGTGATATCAATGTTTTGCCACAGGTCCATCAGGTGACGCTGCATTTTTTGCCGCGTATGTGGATCAAGTGCCCCAAAAGGTTCATCCATCAACAGGATTTTCGGTTCATTGACCAAAGCCCGGGCAATCGCGACACGCTGTTTCATCCCGCCAGACAACTCATGCGGATACTGGTTTTCATACTTTTCCAGACCAATGATATTGATCCATTCACGTGCCTGCGCTTCGGCCGCTGCACTACTTTGGCCTTTCATGCGCGGGCCAAACATGACATTTTCCTTGACGGTTTTCCATGGAAACAGGGTATAGCCCTGGAACACCATGCCACGCTCTGGACTTGGGCGGGTAATCGGCTGGCCATCCACCAGAATCTCACCACTGCTATAAGGATCCAGACCGGCGACTACACGGCTAAAGGTTGACTTGCCGCAACCGGAAGGCCCAATCACACAGATGAACTCCCGCTTATGAATTTTCAAATTTAGTGCATTTAAAACCGTACGCTCGGTTTTGCCATGACTGAATTTTTGCGTCAATTGCTTCGCTTCCAGAATCACCGGACGGCTATAAATCTTGTCAAAGTATTCGCGGGTATTAAATTCAGTGTTTTGCATCAGTTGGCTCCCGGTTTCCATTTAAATAAGCGTTGTCCCAGTTTCATTAAAATCACATCACAAAGCAGACCAATCACCCCAATGATCAGGATCGCGGCAAAGACATTATCAAAGTTCTGATAACGGGCTTGCTGGGTAATGAACCAGGTAATCCCGGAGGTACTGCCGATTAGTTCTGCTACGATCAGGTAAGTCCATGCCCAGCCGAGCAGCACACGCAGATTGCGGTAAATTTCAGGCAGGGCGGCAGGAATCACCACATGCAGTAGGCTTTTGAATTTATTGGTGCCCAAGGTAAAACCCGCTTCAATCAGGCCACGATCGACCATGCGGGTGGTATTGGCAATAATCAGGATTTGCTGAAACAGGGTTCCAATCACAATAATGGCAATTTTTGGTGCATCGTTAATCCCTAAAATAGCCACTGCCAATGCACCAAAGGCTGGAGCAGGCAAGTAACGGAAGAACTCGACAAAGGGTTCAGTCAGCTGAGATATTTTTTGTGAAAAACCGCACAGGATTCCTAATGGAATACCGATCAGCGAAGCAATGAAAAAGGCACTAAATACCAGCTTGATACTGTGCCAAAGACTTTGATGAAACCAGGGTGCATCCGCTTGAGCCGGTGGAGTAATAAATGCGGTTACTAGAGCTTTGGCCACTTCATGCGGTGCAGGTAAATAGATTGGATTGACCAGCAAGCCTTGCGGCGGTTCAGCGCCTGCATTGACCGCATTTTGCGCTTCTGCATAAAACACCGCTTTATCGATCCGGCTTTCGACCTGAAAATAGGCAACACTGCCTGAGTGGGTAATTTGAATTTGTGGATGCCAAATAAAGGGCAAGTAACTTACTGCACACCAGATCAGAATTGGTATTAAAAAAGACCCCAAGCCAAACAGCAATTTATTTCTTTGACTGAGTTCACGTGCAACGTAACTCATAGTGTTGCCCCTCAATATTACAAATTTTATAAAACGTAATACTGTTAAGCAAAATGGATGCCACTTTTTAAATAATTTTTTTATTCATATAAGGCAGTTGGCTATTGCTTGCAATTCATGAAATTTTAAAAAACCCGTACAGTTTTACTTTGATCGCTTGCCAATTGGTGGAAATCCAGCAGATAAAAGAACCAATGGTCACTAAAATTGCCCCTTGCCAAAATTCACTCGACAGCCGGGTTTGTAAAATCAGCATGGAAATTAAGGTAGAAAAGATAGGACTGAAATAGGACAAGGTCAATAAAATGGTGATATTGCCTTGAATAATGCCGACATTCCAGGCGGCATAGCCAAGCGCAGTGACACAGGACACCAGCAATATATATAGACATGTGCTGAGATCAAAGTGCGGGATTGCGGTGAAGTCATGAGTGAAAAACAGTTTAGTCCAGAGCACCAAAGTAATGGCCACAAAGAACAGAGCAATCGGATTATGTCCTTGGCTATATTTTTTGGTCATCACACAATACAGTGACCACAGGCTTGCACCCAGAAAAGCCAGCAGGTAGCTGGTCGGATTGATTTGTATATTTTCTGAAAGGGTCGCCCAGCTCATCGACTGGTTGCCGGTTTGCGTCAGTACAATTCCCAATAAGCTGATGGCTAAGCCCGCCACAACGAAACCATTAAACTTGATTTCTTTAAAAATAATCAGCATGACTATAGTTAAACTCGGCCATAAATAGTTGACCAGGCTTACTTCAATCGCTTGTTGTGGTGTTTGCGACAGGGCAATCGCATATGAAAAACACAGCTCATAAATGACAAAGAGAACGGCTGCAAAAATGAGATAACTTTTGGGAACCTGCTTTAATGTGGGGATACCAAATAACAGCAACAGGATACAGGCACTGAAGCTATACATCAGAGTGACCGCCAAATCTGCACCGATACTGGCACTGATTTTTTTCAGTAAACCCACAATTGAAGACCATTGCAAAATTGCACTAAAACCGATCAATGTTGCAAGATTTCTAGACATATGTAGTGCTAAGAAGCTGTCAGGGCAGGTTCTGGGAAGATAAAAAGATTGATGATTATAGCAATTTACACTTGAAGCTATTAATAAATTAGCCACCTAGATTGATCAGCAGAATCAAAATAAATGCTTAAATTGAGGTTTTGATGGAAAAAAAGCCACCGGTTGAGGCGGCATTTTTAAATAATGATGATCTGATTATTTTTGCAACTCAGTCCGGTTGCAGAACATTATGTCAGACAGACGGCACATCGGTTAGAACGCATCGGGCATCTGCGAGTTATCCATACTTTTAATGTCCTTTTTATAGTTGAAACTTTTATTTTTAAAGCAGGAAAATCCATGCCAGAAATTATTTCCCCTTAAAACTTTAGTCAGCTTTAAGGGGAAATGGAGAATAGAAGATCACATCAAGACGGCATTACTGAAGCAGTTTTACACCGGTCACTTTTTGAATCTCATCAAAGCTGACGTCTTTCGCCAGTTCCACCAGTTTGACCCCCTCAGCGGTAATATCCATTACACCCAAATCACTGATAATCCGGTGTACCACGCCTTTACCGGTCAGCGGCAGGGCACATTGTTCTACAATTTTTGGCGTGCCATCTTTGGCGCAGTGTTCCATCAATACCACGACTTTTTGTACGCCTGCGACCAAGTCCATGGCACCGCCCATGCCTTTGACTTTTTTGCCCGGAATCATCCAGTTGGCCAAATCGCCAGTTTGGGAAACTTCCATGGCACCTAAAATGGCAATGTTGACATGACCGCCACGAATCATGGCAAAAGAGTCAGCGCTAGAGAAAAATGCCGCGCCTTTGCGGGCAGTGACCGTTTGTTTGCCGGCATTGATCAGGTCTGCATCGACCGTTTTCTGCGTTGGAAATTCACCAATCCCGAGCAGGCCATTTTCTGACTGTAACCAGACATCCATATTTTCAGGAATATAGTTTGCGACCAGTGTCGGTAAGCCAATGCCTAAATTGACATAGAACCCATCTTCCAGTTCCAAAGCGGCACGCTGTGCCATTTCATTACGAGTCCAAGCCATTTATACAGCCTCCGCTTTTAATGTCATTTGTTCGATGCGTTTTTCAGGATTATTATTTAAAACAATCCGGTTGATATAAATGCCGGGAAGATGAATTTCATCGGGATCCAAATCACCAATTTCGACAATTTCTTCCACTTCAGCAATGCTGATTTTTCCCGCCATGGCACAGACCGGATTAAAGTTTTGTGCCGTTTTACGGAAAATCAGATTCCCGGCTTTATCGGCTTTATAGGCTTTGACCAGCGCGATATCGGCAGTTAAGGAATTTTCCAGAATATATTCTTTGCCCTCAAATTCACGAACTTCTTTACCTTCGGCAATTAAAGTGCCGACACCAGTCTGGGTAAAAAAGGCCGGAATACCGGCACCGCCAGCACGAAGTTTTTCAGCCAGTGTCCCTTGCGGAGTCAGTTCGACTTCCAGTTCACCATTTAAATACTGGCGTTCAAATTCTTTGTTTTCACCCACATAAGATGAAATCATTTTTTTGATTTGTTTGGTTTCCAGCAAAAGACCCAAACCGAAACCATCCACGCCAGCATTGTTGGAAATACAGGTCAGTTGTTTGGCGCCTGTGTCTTTGAGTGCCGCAATGAGTGCTTCCGGGATACCACATAAACCGAAGCCGCCGACCGCCAGGGTTTGACCATCCTGAACAATATCTTGTAATGCAGCCTGTGCATTTTCATAAACTTTATTTGGCATTTGATCCCTCTTTTTATTTCTGGTCAGTCCTAGGTATGACCGAATTGCAACTTTTTATAAATTTTCTGCATGACTTTTTAACCATGAAAAAATCATGCAGTTTAGTTTTAAGCACACTTTGTTTGCCAATAGGCATTGGCATAGTTCGATGGATTATTACGATTTAATACCTGACTAATGTTACGGCTGGCCTGCATTAAGGCATCCAGGTGAATACCAGTTTCAAAACCCATCTTGGACAATAAATAGTACAAGTCTTCCGTGGCCACATTTCCCGAAGCCCCTTTGGCATAGGGGCAACCGCCTAGACCGGCAATTGAAGAGTCAAATATCCGAATGCCTTGATTCAGCGATTGATAGATATTGGCAATTGCCATGCCGTAAGTATTATGAAAATGACCGGCCAAAACCTGGCTGTCTAATTCGGCAAGACAAACCTCCCACACCTTTTTCACCCGATCGGGAGTCGCTGTACCGATGGTTTCTCCCAGGGACACTTCATAGCAGCCCATGTCCAATAAGCGTTTACTGACTTTGGCAACTTGCTGTGGATCAATAGCGCCTTCATAAGGGCAATCGACCATACAGGACACATAACCGCGAACCTTGATATCATTGGCTTTGGCTGCTGCCATCACATCGGTAAACTTCTCAAAACTTTCATCAATGGAACAGTTGATGTTTTTGCGGGTAAAACTTTCAGAAGCTGCGGTAAACACTGCAACCTCTTTACATCCCACAGCCAGTGCAGATTCGAAACCTTTCAGGTTTGGAGTAAGTAAGCTGAACTGAATATTCGGATCTTGCGGCAATTGGGCAAACAGCACATCACTGTCTGCCATTTGCGGCACCCATTTCGCCGAAACACAGGAACCTACTTCAATCGCCTGCAAACCAGTTTTCATTAAAGCCAGAATCAGATTTTTCCGGTCATCTAGCGTCAGCGGCGTCTTTTCATTTTGCAGGCCATCGCGTGGCCCGACCTCTACAATTTTGACGAAATCAGTCATGCAACTTCCTCCGCCAGAGCCTGAAACTCCACCAGTTCATCACCGGCTTTGACCTGGTCACCGGCCTGGAAATAGGACGCTGCAATGATACCGTCATGCGGTGCACGAATTGAATATTCCATTTTCATGGCTTCAAGGGTCATCAGCACATCGTCTTTTTTCACCTGATCATTCGCCGCAACCAGAACTTGGGTAATCACGCCTGGCATCGGTGCTTTTAAATTGCCTTCAGTACTTTGCGCATCCTCAGAACTGAATTTCTGATTCAAATAAGCAAACTTGTGGCTTTGACCATTTTTGAAAATAGTGAGGCCGTGTGCATTTTGACTAAACGCAATTTTGTCTTGTTTGCCATTAATCTTGAAATGCGCAGTATTGCTATTGAATAGCTGTCCAGAAATATGAAATTTTTCACCTTGATATTCAGCAACAAAACCTTCTTTTTCAGCGCTTAAATTGACTTGAAAAAGTGCTTCATCGAGCTTTAATTTAATGGCATAGCTTGGGCTGATATTGACGCGCCATAGCGTTTCACTTTGCCAAACCGGATTGCTCGCTGGCTTGTTTTTGCTAAAACGCAACAATAACTCGGTCAATGCCGTTGCCACGACCAACTCAGGTTGCAGTGATTGAATATTTTTAAACAAAAATTCATCTTCGCGCTGAATCAGGTTGGTATCCAGTTTGGCATTTTTAAAAGAGTCACAACGAATGATGCGGTCCAGGAAGGCAATATTGTTGCCCAAACCATCGACATGGAACTGTCCTAAGGCATGATGCATTTGCAATAAAGCGGCTTCACGGTTTTCACCCCAGACAATCAGTTTGGCAATCATCGGATCGTAATAACTGCTGATTTCATCGCCTTGAACAATACCGCTGTCGACGCGAACATGCTGATTTTGTTCTGGATAGTGCAGATAGCTGATCTGACCAATGGCAGGAATAAAGCCTTTTTCCGGTTCTTCTGCATACACGCGTGCTTCAATGGCATGGCCATGAATTTTTAACTGATCTTGCTGTTTTGGTAATGGCTCGCCAAAGGCAACACGCAATTGCCATTCCACCAGATCAACGTCGGTGATCATCTCAGTGACCGGATGTTCAACCTGTAGACGGGTATTCATTTCCATGAAATACGCGGTTCCGTCTTGCTCCACAATAAACTCGACTGTGCCTGCACCGACATAATCTACCGCACGTGCAGCATCAATCGCGGCTTGACGCATGGCATCGAGTTTATCTTGCGCAACCAGTGGTGCAGGTGCTTCTTCAAGCACTTTTTGATGACGGCGTTGTACCGAGCAATCCCGTTCAAATAAATGAACATAGTTGCCGTGTGAGTCACCAAATACTTGTACTTCAATATGACGTGGATTAATCACATAGCGTTCAATTAAGACTTCATCATTACCAAAGCTGGATTTGGCTTCGCTTTTACAAGAAGCCAGTGAACCCAAGAAATCTTCACTGCGTTCAACCAGACGCATGCCTTTACCACCGCCACCGGCACTGGCTTTAATCAGCACTGGATAGCCAATGCCATCAGCCTGTTGTTTGAGAAAATCAGCATCCTGATTGATGCCGTGATAACCTGGTGTAAGCGGAACACCGGCTTTTTCCATCAAGGCTTTAGACGTCGCTTTTAAACCCATGGCTAAAATGGCTGCGACTGGTGGACCAATAAAAGTGATGTTGTGGGCTTGGCAGGCTTCGGCAAACTGGTCATTTTCCGACAAGAAACCATAACCCGGGTGAATGGCTTGTGCGCCAGTTTTTACAGCGGCTTGAATAATGCGATCAATCTGTAAATAACTTTGTGCCGCAGGGGATTCACCAATATAGATCGCTTCATCGGCCAGTTTCACGTGTTGTGATTGTGCATCGGCATCGGAATAGACCGCCACCGTTGCGATTCCCAGTTTTTTTGCGCTACGAATCACACGGCAGGCGATTTCACCACGGTTTGCAATTAAGATTTTTTCAAACATTGTATGATCCTTATTATTGTTGTGCTGTAGGGATAATCCAGGAAGGACTTTGCTTATCTAAAAAAGCACTCAAGCCATTTTTTGCCTCTAATCCTTGGCGTACATGAGCAATATGTTGCGCTGTTTGCAGCAGTAATTCTTCGGTTAGAACCTGTTGGTCGACCAGTTGAATCAGTTGTTTGGATGATGTCTGTGCTTCAGGGCCACCCAAGAGCAAGGCTTGAACAATTTCATCAATCTTGCCATCCAGTTCTTCAATAGCCGTGACTTCATGCACCAGACCAATTTTTTGCGCTTGCTCGGCAGTGATGCGTTCTGCGGTTAAGAAATAGCGCGAAGCCTGACGCGCACCAATGGCGCGAATCACATAAGGGCTAATGGTGGAAGGCGCCAAACCTAGACGAACCTCGGAAGTGGCAAACTTAGCATCGGTGCTGGCAATACAGATATCACAAGCTGAAGCCAGACCCATACCACCACCAAAAGCAATGCCGTGTACCCGAGCAATGGTTGGCTGTTTTAAAGTCGCCAAACTTTGCAACATTTTCGCCAGTTTCAGCGCATCGGCTTCATTTTCTGCTTGCGAAGCTTGTCCAGCCTGTTTCATCCAGTTCAGGTCGGCGCCGGCCGAGAAGCTCTTGCCTCGACCCGCCAAAACCACGACACGTATATCGTCACGGTCATTTAACGACTGAAAGCAGGTATGCAGTTCTTCAATCACCTGGGTATTAAAGGCATTGTGCAGTTCAGCACGGTTAATCCAGACTGTCGCGACCTGATTCTGTTGTTCGAGCTGTAAAAATTGATAGCTCATTCTTTTCACCCTTACATGCGGAACACGCCAAATTTGGTTGGTAAAATCGGTGCATTCAGCGCCGCTGCCAAACTTAAGCCCAAGACCTGACGCGTTTGTGCAGGATCAATCACACCGTCATCCCAAAGACGCGCTGAAGCATAATAAGGATGACCTTGGCGCTCGTATTGATCACGAATCGGTTGTTTGAATTGATCTTCCTGTTCGGCTGACCAAGTTTCACCTTTTTGTTCAATCTGATCGCGTTTTAAGGTAGACAATACGCTTGAAGCCTGTTCACCGCCCATCACCGAAATACGCGAGTTAGGCCAGGTCCACAGGAAACGTGGAGAATAGGCACGACCACACATGCCATAGTTGCCGGCACCAAATGAACCACCAATCACCAGAGTCAGTTTAGGCACATTGGCATTGGCAACCGCCATCACCAGTTTGGCACCATTTTTGGCAATGCCTTCATTTTCATACTGCCGACCGACCATAAAACCGGTAATATTCTGAATAAAGAGCAGGGGAATATTGCGCTGGGTACACAGTTCAATGAAATGCGCACCTTTTTGTGCAGATTCCGAAAACAGAATGCCGTTATTGGCAATGATGCCGACTTTCATACCAAAAAGTTCAGCGAAACCTGTAATCAAGGTCGTACCAAAGCGGGCTTTAAATTCATCAAAACGTGAACCATCGACAATACGGGCAATCACTTCACGTACGTCAAAAGGTTTACGCGCATCACTGGGTACAATGCCGTACAGCTCATCTGCATCAAATAATGGCGCTTCAATTTGATCTGCGGTTTTATTGGGTTTTTTATTTAAGTTCGCCACGATGTTGCGGGCAATCGCAATCGCATGTTCATCATTTTCAGCCAAATGATCGGCTACCCCAGAAAGGCGGGTATGCACATCACCGCCACCCAAGTCCTCAGAACTGACCACTTCGCCAGTCGCGGCTTTCACCAATGGCGGACCACCGAGGAAAATGGTGCCTTGATTACGCACAATAATGGTTTCATCCGACATGGCGGGCACATACGCACCACCTGCAGTACAGCTACCCATCACCACCGCAATCTGGGCAATCCCTTGGCTCGACATACGCGCCTGATTATAGAAAATACGGCCGAAGTGATCACGATCCGGGAATACTTCATCCTGCATCGGTAAATAAGCACCGCCTGAATCGACCAGATAAATACACGGTAAATGGTTTTGTTCTGCAATCTCTTGGGCACGTAAATGTTTCTTCACCGTCAGCGGATAGTAGGTGCCACCTTTTACCGTCGCATCATTGGCCACAATCATGCAGGTGACGCCATTCACCTGACCAATTCCGGCGATCACACCGGCAGCAGGCACATCATCGGGATAGACGTTATAAGCCGCCAATTGCCCAATTTCTAAAAAGGCAGTTCCGGCATCAATCAGATGATCAACCCGTTCACGCGGTAACAGTTTGCCGCGAGCCAAATGTTTTTCACGGGCTTTTTCACCGCCGCCTAAAGCAATCTGTTGCGCTTTTTGTTTTAAATCATCGACCAAAATCTGCATGGCAGCCTGGTTGGTTTTAAAATCTTCGCTTCGAATATTAATTTTGCTTTGTAATGTATTCATCTTCGAACTTCCTTGTTATTCAGTGTGCTTATGAATCGTGATTTAAGCTGTTTCATTAAACAGTTCGCGACCAATCAGCATGCGACGGATTTCAGAAGTTCCTGCACCAATTTCATAAAGTTTGGCATCGCGCCATAAACGGCCCGCTGCAAATTCGTTGATATAACCATTGCCGCCTAAAGTTTGAATGGTTTCACCTGCCATCCAGGTGGCCTTTTCAGCCGCATATAAAATGGCACTTGCTGCATCTTTACGTAAGCTACGGCTATGTTCAGCCTTGTCACATTCAGCGCCTACGGCATAAACCAGCGCTTTACATGCCAGCCAAGTGGAATACATATCGGCAATTTTGCCTTGCATCAACTGGAATTCCCCCAGCGCCTGACCAAACTGTTTACGGTCATGAATATAAGGAATCACGGTATCCATACAGGCATCCATAATGCCCAGTGGACCGGCACTTAAAACTGCACGTTCATAGTCCAAACCGCTCATTAATACCTTGGTACCGTTACCCACGCCACCCAGCACATTTTCTTTCGGCACTTCTACATTGTCGAAGAAAAGCGGGTAGGTGTTTGAACCGCGCATGCCTAATTTATCCAGATGAGTACCATGGCTAAAACCCGACATGCCTTTTTCAACTAAAAAAGCCGTCATGCCTTTAGAACCGGCTTGAAGATCAGTTTTGGCATACACCACCAATACGTCAGCGTCGCCACCATTGGTAATCCACATTTTTGAACCATTCAGCAGGTAATGATCACCTTTATCTTCGGCTTTTAATTTCATGCTCACCACGTCTGATCCGGCATTCGGCTCTGACATCGCCAAGGCACCAACAAAATCACCGGAAATCAGTTTAGGTAAATACTTTTGCTTTTGTTCTTCGCTACCATTTCGCTTAATTTGGTTTACGCATAAGTTAGAATGTGCGCCGTAGGACAAGCCAATCGATGCTGATGCACGGGAAATTTCTTGCATGGCAATAATATGGGCCAAATAACCGAGGTTAGTTCCACCGTATTCCTCGCTTACAGTCAGGCCAAGCAGTCCCATATCACCAAACTTTTTCCAAAGGTGAGCAGGGAATTTATTGTCTTGGTCAACTTGCTGGGCAATCGGTGCAATCTCCTTTGCACAGAATGCTGCGATTGAATCTTTAAGGGCAATTAGCGTTTCATCCAAACCGAAATTTAAACTTTGTAGATTCATTTCTTCATTCATCCTGATGGTTATATTTGTTGTTCCAAAAGCATTTTTGTTGTGCTTGATTTTTACAATACAACTATTTTTTAAAAAAGTGAATATAAATTCACAAAATGATTTACAATTCATTTTATCTGGTTGAGAATAAGATTATGAGTTATAAAAGATCATCATTGATGCAGGAACGAATGGAGCAAAATCGTCAAACGATTTTGCAGTCTGCGCGTGAACTGATTGCTCAAGGGGGCTTTAAAGATGCGCAAATTCAGGCGATTGCTGAACGTGCAGGCGTATCCAGTGGTCTGGTTTACCGTTATTTTGATAACAAAAGTCAGGTATTAATTGAAGTATTGTCAGAAGCCATTCAGTATGAAATTCAAATTTTGAATAACATTGCTGCAAGTGATCTTTCTGCATCTGAAAAATTACACAAGGCAGTGACGACTTTCGTTAGACGTGCATTGAATAGCCCCCAACTTGCGTATTCGCTGATGTTCGAGCCTGTCGATCCTTTGCTGGAACATGAGCGTTTTCGCAGCAAGCAACTGATTAAACAAAGCATTAATGAAATACTTGCCGAAGGTAAAATCAATGGTGAGTTTGGATTTGAAGATTTAAATACCGCAGCGCTGTGCGTCGTTGGCGCAATGACTTTTGTGGTGATTGAACCTTTGAATCCTTCTAAAAATGTCAGGTTTGATCAGGCGTATAAAGACTATTTTGTCAAACAGATTGCCGATTTTTGTGTGAGTGGTGTTGTTTTAAAGGAGGGTGAGTGATCAGTTAAACACAAAAAATAAGGCTGTTTGGGAAAGTCGTCTGAGTCAAAATAATTAAAGTGAAAGAATCATAATGATAAAGAATCAAGGAGAGTGATTCAATGACACAAGTACGGTTAAGTTATGCCTATGGAACAAGCAGTCAGCCTTTACTTGGGATGACCATTGGTGAAAAGTTTGATCAGGCATGTCAGCAATATGCTGAACAGGATGCTGTAGTCAGCGTGCACCAAAATGTACGCTTAAGCTATAAACAGCTACAGGATCAGGTCAATGCATTTGCTTGTAGCCTGCTGGAATTAGGCTTGGAAAAGGGCGACCGGATTGCGATTTGGTCGCCCAATTGTGTGGAATGGACCATCACCCAGTTTGCAGCCTTTAAAGCCGGCATGATTTTGGTCAATTTGAATCCTGCCTATAAAAGCAGTGAACTTGAATATGTGCTAAATAAAGTATCCTGCAAGGCATTGGTCATTGCAGCGCAATTTAAAACCAGTAATTATCAGGAAATTTTAACCAAAATTGCTCCTGAGCTTAGCGAATCGGTAGATAAACGACTTTCTGCAAAACGCCTGCCACATTTACAGCACGTGATTAAAATTGATCCTGAACAGCATACTGGTATTCACCGTTTTGCTGATTTATTGCCAGAACCTACTGCTACCCAGTTAAATCAATTGCAAGCCATTGCCGCTGATTTACAGTTTGATGAAACCATTAATATTCAATTTACCTCGGGTACCACGGGTAATCCGAAAGGAACCATGCTGACGCATAATAATATTTTGAATAATGGTTATTTTGTCGGTGAAGCGATTCATTTAACTCCCCAGGATCGGGTCTGTATTTCGGTACCCCTATTTCATTGTTTCGGCATGGTTATGGGGAATTTGGCCTGTATTACGCATGGTTCTACCATGGTGTACCCATCTGCCGTGTTTAATCCCCTGGATACGCTTAAAACGATTCAACAAGAAAAATGCAGCGCAGCCTATGGTGTGCCGACCATGTTTATTGCCATGCTTGAACATGAGCAATTCGATGAATTTGATCTGAGCAGCTTACGTACTGGAATTATGGCAGGCAGCCCGTGTCCGCGTGAAATTATGCAGCGTGTGATTGACCGTATGCATATGTCAGAAATTACCATCTGTTATGGTATGACTGAAACAGCACCGGTCAGTGTGCAAAGTTCCACTTCAGATTCTGTGGAACGCCGTGTTGGAACTGTTGGCCGGGTGCATCCACATCTGGAAATCAAAATTGTCGATGAAAATGGCAAAGTTGTACCACGTGGAAAACTGGGTGAACTCTGTGTGCGCGGCTATTCGGTTATGCTGGGTTATTGGGAAGATAATGACAAAACTCAGGAAGTCATTGACGTTGCCAAGTGGATGCATACCGGTGATATTGCAGAAATGGACGAAGAGGGCTTTGTTAAAATCAAAGGCCGAATTAAAGATGTGGTTATTCGTGGCGGTGAAAACCTGTTCCCGAAAGAAATTGAAGATTTCCTCTATACCCATCCGGATGTTTCGGATGTACAGGTGATTGGACTGCCAGATGCCAAATATGGTGAAGAACTCTGTGCCTGTATTATTTTGCACGAGCATCATCAGGTCGATGAAGAAGCGATTCGTAAGTATTGTGCAGAGCATATTTCTCACAATAAAGTGCCACGTTATGTACGCTTCTTTACCGAATTTCCAATGACTGCTTCAGGCAAGGCGCAAAAATTCAAGTTACAGGAATTGATGCGTCAGGAGTTGCAACTCGAAGAAATCGCCTAAAATGCACTGAATAGCTTAGTTATTTGAATCCCTCTTTATTCCCTCACCAGAAATAAAGCGGGATTCAGCTTTTTAAGGCATTTAATTCCAGATTACGCATTAACTGCTTCAAATTAAATCTATGATTGATCTGCTAGCTGTACAGCTGCCTATTGAATACAGATTTTTATCATACCATATTCAAAAAAACCTCCTGATTTACTTTCTTTTTAAAATGAAATGTAACTGAATTGGTTTTCGTTATTTTTTATGATGGTTAATCTCATCTTTGATTATTGAAATGTATAAGTTACGTGAGATGGCATATTCAAACTGCAAAATACAATTAATCTAAAAACAGAACAGTAAACAAAATTTAATTATTTATTTTTCGTATGAATGCTGAACTTTTGGAGAATAATCATGACAGACAATCAAAACCGTGAAAAATTATGGAAACTGATCAAAGGTGTGCGTTTCACCATGATTAGTCATACCACCGATAGTCAGGAAATTCATTCTCAGCCTATGACCATGCTGAATACAGAACATATGAATGAAAATAAAAATCTCTATTTCATCCTGAAAGATACTAATGATTTGGTCAAAGCCATCAATTCCGGACGTAATCATATCGGATTATCATTTGCCGAACCTGCAGATAGTGTTTACGTTTCTATGAGCGCCCATGCACAGATCAGTACCGATGCAGCGCTGATTGAGAAGCTCTGGAATCCATGGGCAGAAAACTGGTTTGAAGGAAAAAACGATCCTAGCGTACGTGTACTGGTGGCCGAAGCAATTAGTGCAGAATACTGGAATGTTACCGACAATAAAGTGACCCAGCTGTTTAAGGTTCTAAAAGGCAGCTTGAGCGGCAAAACCAATGAGCCCGATGCGCAGCACCAAAAACTTGATTTATAAGCACCACGCTTAGCTTGTATAATTTCCGCATATTTTGTAGCCCGTATTCAGTTTAAATCTCTAAATCTGAGTATGGGCTAGCACTTATTTCTTTTCTCTAAATGAAGGTTAAATAACTTAAAACTGAATTATTGTAAGCTAAGAGAATTATTCATTTGTAGTTGATCATAAACACAGTAATGTACCTTAGTAGATAATCGTGACCATTAGTTTCCGTAATAGAGCATACACTGGGTAGAAAAGATAATGTTTTCGGCTTTTATAAGCTTTATCCTCAATCGTACTGTTGTTATTTTCAATATAATTGATTCTATGGAAGGCTACACAACAATTAAGTTAAGGACAAAATTTACACAACACAAATGTTGTACTAGGATAAATAAACTATAAATTTCACATATATTTTCTTATATTTCGAAGATTTAACTTAATTTCATTTTATAAATGTATGAGCATTATGAAGCCATGCTTTAAATACTGATCATTTACTCTTCCATTTTACACTTCTAAATTTAAGCTAATAACAGAGTTTTTATCCTCAATAATTTTAAGATTGGGGAGCAAATTCATTCTGGTTAAAACTATAAGTCTAAAGGCTAGTTGCTGATTTTTAAAGTGAATTAAAAACCCTGATTTAAGCACTTTAGGAGTAGGCTGTTTCAGTTACAAAATAGTTTAAAATTACTTAAAAAATATGATTGATTAATAATTTTTTTGTGTATAATTTCGCCAAATTGAAGCCCTTGCATATTTATAGGAAATAACTATAAGTGTGCAGGGGTTTTTCTATGGAAATACTCCTGAAAGGGACAGCCAAAAAACTTATTTTTTTGTGGTGGCACACATATGTTTTTAACTAAAACAGCACATCTGGATCATACAACTCAGCACGCTGCACAGCGTCTGTCCACATTACTTAGCTTCTTTAGTTTAGGTTTAAGTACTGCAGCATGGGCACCGCTTATTCCTTATGCACAGCAGCGGCTTCATCTGAATCATGCCGATTTTGGTACTTTATTGCTGTCTATCGGTGCTGGCTCGATGCTGGCGATGCCTGCTACAGGTTTGTTGATCCAAAAAGTGGGTTGTCGTGTCATTATTTCTATAGCAGTTTTATTGTTGCTTATGGTTTTACCTACTTTTGCCTTAAGTAGCAGTATTGTCACCATGTCTATCGCACTATTCCTGTTTGGTACGGCTGCCGGTAGTTTGGGTGTGGCCATCAATTTACAAGCTGTGATTGTAGAAAAAAACAGTGCTAAAAGTATGATGTCGCAGTTTCATGGAATGTGCAGTTTAGGTGGCTTGACTGGAGTGATGACTGTTACTGCCTTACTTGCAGTAGGTGTAAGCCCTTTGATGAGCGCTTTGGCAATTTGCAGCTTATTGGTCATCTTGAGTGTTATTGCTGTGCCTAACAGTTTATCCGTCATTGAAAAAGAACAAAAAACTGATTCTGCTGAAGTCGAAAGCAAGACCAGAAAATTACCGAGTCCGTTGATTATCTTGATGGGATTGATTTGTTTTATTGCATTTCTTTCAGAAGGTTCAGCAATGGACTGGAGCGGGATTTATCTGATAAATGAATATGGAGTAAAACCTGCTTTAGCTGGGTTGGCTTATACCTGCTTTGCTATTGCCATGACTTCGGGGCGTTTTGCAGGGCATTATTTAATCAAGACCTTGGGTGAAAAGAATATCATTATCTACAGTGCAATTTGTGCAGCACTTGGATTATTTACTGTGGTCATGGCTCCACACTGGATCGTGGCTTTATTGGGTTATGTTTTACTTGGATTAGGCTGTTCTAATATTGTTCCCGTGATGTTTTCACGCGTAGGCCGCCAAAATGTCATGTCTAAAGCAGCCGCATTGTCATGTGTTTCTACTATGGCTTATACAGGCTCTTTATTGGGACCTGCTTTAGTCGGCATTAGCAGTGAAGTGATGGGCTTGACGGTAGTGTTTGCATTTATTGCCGCTTTACTTTCAATGATTGCTTTGTTAAACCATTTTACTCAGGTCAAAGCTTCCTAAGCGACTTTGCTAAAACAAAACGAGTATATCTTGTTGAGTAGATATACTCGTTTTTTTATAGCTAAAAAATATAAATGATACCATTTAAAGGCTTAATAATTCACAATTTTTGGATGAATTTTTTTAGCAATTGATGGAATAATATCTATCTTTTTAACCCCTCTCAAATCATCTAAAAACGCATTACGCCAGTCATTGATATCAAAACGTTTTAATCCATTCATTAGATATTCGTAACGCTCTATACGTTCCGATTTAGACATGGTTAAGGCTGTTTTTAGCCCTTTAATCATACTGTCGCAGTTTTCCGGATCGACAATTAAAGCTTCGGACATCTGTTCAGCGGCACCGGTATATTTAGAAAGTATTAAAACACCCGGATCTTCAGGATTTTGTGCAGCAATAAATTCCTTCGCAACCAGATTCATACCATCACGTAATGAATTGACCCAGCAAATATTAGCCTGCCGATAAATTTTCATTAATTCATCATGTGAAATCGCGTCATGGGTACAATTAATAGGTAACCAGTTATCCTGAGAAAATTCCTGATTAATCAAATCGACTTTGGATTGCATATCCTCATATAACTCTTGATAAGCTTTGATTTCCATACGGCACGGACAGGCTATTTGTAAATCGGTAAGGTGCTTATGATATTCAGGATTACTTTGTAGAAATGCTTCCAAGGCATCAAATCGTTCAATTAATCCTTTGGAATAATCAATGCGATCAACACTGATAATGGTTTGCTGATCACTTAATTCATCAAATTCAAATACAGTCGAGCTATTTTTACTGTTTTGTTGCGCGATTTTTTGAATCAGCTCAGGGTTAACTCCAATTGGGTAACATTGAACTGTGACCGGATGATGGTTGAGGGTCAATATATGACTGTGCAGTGGATGACTAGCCAAGTAATGACTACATACGTCCATACACTGCTTTTGGTCATGTTTGGTTTGTAAACCCACCACATCATACTGACACAAGTCTTCAATTAGTAAACGGGCTGTAGGAATGGAGTTCCAGATGTTTAAGCCAGCGAAGGGGATATGCAAGAAAAAGCCAATTCTGTTTTTCATGCCCATTTCACGACAATGACGCGCCACACTAAAAAAATGGTAATCATGTACCCAGATCAAATCATCAGGCTCGGCCATCTGTTTGAGCTGTTTGGCAAATAGAAGGTTAACATCTTGATAGGTTGTATATTGTTGGGCTTGGTATTCAATTAAATCTGCACGGTCATGCATTGCCGGCCATAAAGTATTATTTGCAAAGCCACAATAATAGTTCTGGTACTGCTCTTCAGTTAAAGGGCAAGTCACGTATTCCACACCTTTATATTCGGTCTGGTTAAAATGTGGAGTTTGATGATTTTCAATTTTTTCACCATTCCAACCCAGCCAAATTCCGCCAATATCGGCAAGCGCATCTTGTAATGCAACAGCCAGACCGCCAGCCGTCACTTTATCAGGATTAGGTAAACTGACACGATTTGATAATATGATTAATCTAGACATGCTTTTTCTCCATCTGATACTTGAGACTGTCTTAAAAAACCTGTTTTTAAGAATTGTGAAAATAAATTAAGAAAGTCAGCGACATCAGCAACATCTTTAAGTCGATAATGGGCATGAGTAGGTTCTGAACCGACTTTTATACTAATTCCCTGATACTGATTTATAGTCTTGAAACCGGATTCGTCTGTGATGTCATCTCCAATAAAAATAGGTAAAACATGATTGAAATTTAAATAGTCCAATATCGTTTGAATAGCCTGTCCCTTATCAGCCTGCTTGGGCACTAATTCAAATACATATTTACCCTCATTGATCTTAAAGCCTGGATAACTGTCCAGTACTTCTTCAGCAATTGTTTTTGCAATCTCAGCAAGCTCGGGACATTGACGATAATGTAGAGCAACCGAATAACTCTTGTTTTCAATTAACAATTGACGATAGGGTTCACAGCGTTTTTGAATGTCTTGTTGAAGTAAAGAAAAATTAATTTCATCGCTAGAAATGTTGAATTGAGTATGTTCATCCATTTTTATTTCTAGCCCATGCGTGCCCGCAATCGGCAGCTCTAAAGGAAATAATAATTTTGAGGCGATCTCGACTGAACGTCCGGTAAGAAAAATTACTGAAACATTCAAATCACTTAATTGTTGTAAAGTTTTTAAAGTCGTTTGTGGAATATAGCTTTGAGCTGGATCTGGATGAAACTCTGAAAGGGTTCCATCAATATCCAGAAATAAACAGTACTGTTTATCAGTAGCTAAGCAAGGGAGAATAAGCTGTAACAAATTATTAGAATAATGTTGATTGTCGGGATAATAAGAATCAGATCTACACATATTTAATGTCTATTAATTATTCAATTGATTTATAAATATCATTAAAAAAATAATTAGGGTATTAAAATATTATTAAAACTACATAAAATAAATAAATTTTACATAATTTATTCTTATTCTTTTTTGGTAAGCTGCTTTAGACAGGCCAGTAAATACTTAAACTTGAGCCTTTAAAATGCTAAAAATGAGTATTAAGTCACATTTTTTCTATTTTTTTACTTTTAATAAAGGATGAAAAATACCTGCAAAGTTAGTGAAAAATTAAACTTTAAGCCTTGAATTTTAAATAATAAATACATGAAAAATAAAGTAATAAACAATATTAATTAATACTCTATTCCAGCAAAGTTACAGTGCATATAAATTGCGTTACAAGAAGGTACATTGACCTATATTTGTTGTAATGCAATATTTTCTCTGTACACGAAATATCAAATTTTATTATTTACAATTCTGAAACATAGTTATCTGATAATTTTATTATTGGTCTTATTTTGAAATAGTTATTTCAAAATATTGTAAATAAGGTTTAATTTGAGATTGTGTTTAAATTAACAAATAATTTTTTACTTTATAATAAGGAGTATAATTTTATTACTATCTATTATTGCGAATTATGCACTTTTTTATATTAGTTATAAGTTCATTTTGCTTTATAGATATTTTAAAATAGAAATTTAAATAAAGATGACTTTAGAAAAAAATATTGTGATGGTATTTAGCTGGTTTAATTTGCGATTGAGTGGAATCTGAATAAAATTTCAATCCTATTAATCCAGATCAAGCTGATTACTTTACTAGATGGCTAATAAAATATGTAGAAACAAAGGGATATATGAATATTCAGTTATTTCAAATAATTGAACAATAATCTGAGTTAATTCATAAGATTAGATTGTCTTTCTGGATAGTTGAAACCACGGAAATTCAGCTATGGAGGTTATTTAAAAATACGTTTTTAAATAGTTAAAACAAAATTTTTATAAGATGTCGTTAAATCAATACCAACATGTTTAAACAGGGTGAAGAGCATGAAAATGCAAAATGAATTATGTAGTTTAGAACAAATTTATAATTTTTTACTTATGCGTCCTTATTTCCATAAAAATACCCAGTTTGAGAAGCTAAAAGAATTTTTTTATGAAATCCATGAAATGGATGGCGGTTTTTTTGAGGTTAAGAATTCTTATAGCTTTTTGGGAAAATTTAACGGTATCCAAAAAGTAATCGATTCAAGCCACTCTCCTGATTTTCTTGATAAAAAATTATTTTTACAATGGGTACTTAGACAGATAAATTAATGACGAGTTAAAAACATTTTTATGATCTTTGCCTTAGGGATGAAATAAATATGATCAAGAAAAATATATTCTTTGTAGCCATGGCACTGTTAGGGCTTGCGGGATGTCAAACTCATAGCACAGATAAAGATTCCTTTATCATGATTACAAAATCATTAGGAACCAAACAGTGTTCCGAAGTCAATGCTGAAGATCAGCTTCAGCAACTTAAAGCTGAATTAGAACAGGCAAATATTAAAGTTTTTGCTGCTGAAATTGGTAGTGATCAAATGATGCATGTCACTTTATGTGGTGCTGCAGATGGGAAAATGGCGATTTTTAAGGTAAAACATAATACCTTGAATACAGTTGAAAAAATGGGTTATCAGCTCAAAAAGGCTGATGAATAGTTATTGTCGATTTATTTTGTAGTAAGCACCCGTCCAAAATCTCAGGCAAAGCGCTAAGTAGCGCCGTCGCATAGGTTGTTTGTGAGGTGCAAATAGAAAAGCGACTTCTTGAAGTCGCTTTTATTTGATTGAATCAGGTGTTTTTAATTGGTGCGTATCCAGGTCTGGCTGCGGCCAAGTGCGGAAACCCCAATATAGCCCCGACCACTTAAAGTTTTACCATCTTCAGAGAGTTTGGCATTAAAACTATAGGTTTTACCATTTTTAGGGTCAGTAATTTTGCCACCATCGTAACTGCGGGTTCCGGTTTTTTTCAATCCAGTGACGATTTGGATTCCTTGTAAAGGTTTATTGTAGAATTTACCCTTACATTTATTGCATTTTTGGCTTTCACTATCTTCCAGTACATCTACAATTTTTGCTGAAAGTACACCATTTGATGTTTCAGTAAATTGAACGACAGATAGTGGTTTTTTGGTTACATCGTCAATGGTTTTCCATTTGGTCCCATGTAATGGATCAGCAGCCAAAGCTAGGGTGGAAACAAGAGACAGTCCGAGTATACTTAGCGTTGTTTTTATCATCATTTGACCTCAACTGATTTGAGTAAACCTTTTTTGTAGAAACAATTAAAGCCGGAATTCAATTCCAGACTTCAACAGGTACAAAATGCAGGTTTGCAGTTTGTAGCTACAAGCTTATTTAAATATTTAGTATGTATTGTGGAAATTTCTATGAGCTTATGTTTTGAACACTTTAATTTAGTGTAATTTTTATTTTATTTTTCTACATAATTTGCTGGAAATTTACTTTGTTTCACAATTCATGATTCAGTTCCACATCATTTTTTTGTGACGTAGATGAAGTAAGACTTAACTATTTGATGAAGTGTTTGGAAGTTTTTGACTGAACTTTTAACTGAATAGGGTCTTATCTAAGTTGTCCTATTTTAGGTATTTCTTATAAATAGGTGAGAAGCACAGACAAAAGTTATCAATCAGGTAAAATCCCTTTATAATACCCTCCATCCTTTCTAGGGGTCAGTCGTTTGCTAGGGTATACGAATGGCACTAGTCACACTATTTTTTAAGTCAATTTCTGATCTGGAATTCGGCTTATATTTTATTTTTTGATTTTTATGTGTTGCACTGACACATAAGAACAGTTAGGTGCCCGCATGGAAATTAAGGTCAATTATCTTGACAACCTTCGACAAGAAGCCAAGTTCGATGATTTCACGGTAATCGCCGATCAACCCATTCGCTATAAAGGCGACGGTTCAGCGCCAGGTCCATTTGACTATTTTCTCGCCTCGTCAGCCTTATGTGCAGCTTACTTTGTAAAAGTGTACTGTGCGGCACGTGATATTCCGACTGATAACATCCGTTTGTCGCAGAACAATATTGTTGACCCGGAAAACCGTTATAAGCAGATTTTTAAAATTCAGGTTGAATTGCCAGCCGATATTTCCGAAAAAGACCGCCAAGGTATTTTGCGCTCCATTGATCGCTGTACGGTAAAGAAAGTGATCCAAACCGGTCCAGAATTTGTGATCGAAGAAGTAGAAAGTATTGATGCCGATGCACAAGCCTTGCTGATGCCGAGCTTGACTTCAGAAAGCAGCACCTATATTCCCGGTAAAGATCTGCCTTTAGAAGAAACCATCGCCAATATGTCCGGTATTATGGCAAATCTGGGGATGAAGATTGAAATCGCATCATGGCGCAACATTGTACCGAATGTATGGTCTTTACATATTCGCGATGCACAGTCTCCGATGTGCTTTACCAACGGTAAAGGTGCGACCAAAGAAAGTGCTTTGGCTTCGGCACTCGGTGAATTTATTGAACGCTTGAACTGCAACTTTTTCTACAACGACCAGTTCTGGGGGCAAGATATTGCCAATGCTGAATTTTTGCATTACCCGGATGAAAAATGGTTCCAGCCAGGTCCAAATGGGGAATTGCCGAAAGAAATTCTTGATGAATACACTTTAGAAATTTATAACTCTGAAGATGAACTGCTCGGCACACATTTATATGATACCAACTCGGGCAATACTGCGCGCGGCATCTGCTCATTGCCATTTGTACGCCATTCAGATGGTGAGACGGTTTATTTTCCCTCTAACCTGATTGAAAACTTATATCTCTCTAATGGTATGAGTGCAGGGAATACCTTGGCTGAAGCCCAGGTCCAGTGTTTATCTGAAATTTTTGAGCGCGCCGTTAAACGCGAAATTTTAGAAGGTGAAATCGCACTGCCAGATGTCCCTGAACATGTACTGGCAAAATATCCAAAAATTGTTGAAGGGATCAAAGGTCTGGAAGAACAGGGCTTCCCGGTACTGGTTAAGGATGCTTCTTTAGGTGGCCAGTACCCGGTAATGTGCGTGACCTTGATGAACCCACGTACTGGCGGTGTATTTGCTTCTTTCGGTGCACATCCGAAACTGGAAGTGGCTCTGGAACGCAGCCTCACTGAATTGCTACAAGGCCGTAGTTTTGAAGGCCTGAATGATCTGCCTAAACCGACATTCAGCACTAACGCCGTTACCGAGCCGAATAACTTTGTCGAGCACTTTATCGACTCTAGCGGTGTCGTGTCATGGCGTTTCTTTAGTGCCAAGTCTGACTACCCGTTTGTGGAGTGGGATTTCACCAATGAAGGCCAAAACAGTAATGCTGAGGAAGCCGCGACCCTGTTCGGCATTCTTGAAGATATGGGCAAAGGAGTATACATGGCCGTGTACGAGCATTTAGGTGCAACAGCTTGCCGTATCTTGGTCCCTGGTTATTCTGAAATTTATCTGGTTGAAGATTTAATTTGGGATAACACCAACAAGGCATTATTGTTCCGTGAAGATATCCTGAACCTGCATCGTCTGAATGAAGACCAGCTGGTGGCTTTGGTTGAACGTCTGGAAGAAGTTGAAGTAGATGATTACACCGAGATTAGTACTTTAATCGGTATCGAATTTGACGACAATACGGTTTGGGGACAGCTCACCATTTTAGAGCTAAAACTATTGATTTATATTGCGTTGCAAGAGTTTGAAGAAGCCAAAGAATTGGTTGAAACTTTCCTGCAATACAACACCAACACAGTCGAGCGTGGCTTGTTCTATCAGTGCATGAATGTAGTGCTGGAAGTAGAACTTGACGATGACATGGATCTGAATGACTACGAAGCCAATTTCCGCCGTATGTTTGGTGATGAACGTATGGATGCGGTGATCGGCTCGATGGACGGAAGCATCCGTTTTTATGGCCTCACTGAAACCAGCATGCAACTTGAAGGTTTAGATCGTCATTTACGTCTGATCGACAGCTATAAAAAACTGCATGCAGCACGAGGCAGAACGCTAGCAAAATAAAGTCATTAATAAAGACTTCAGCTTTTTCGCTAAGGCTGATTTCAGCAAGAAAACGGCTTATTCATCATGAATAAGCCGTTTTCTTTTGTATGTAGTTTAGAACAATCATTTTTGTACCGTTGAATCATGGATCAGACGTAAGCTAAAGAAATGATCAGAAAAAGAGCATTCTGTATAAGAGCTTTATTAATTTTGGCTGGAATAACTGACTGATTTCTTATCCATTTTAGCGCATAGATTATTTTTGGTACGCTGATAGATTTAAGTGATAGCTTTATAAATTAAAAATAATTAAGAAAATACAATGATTTAATTTTAAAAAATAAATATTGGCATACAATTTGAATGCACTCTCCCGGATTCACTAAAAATATCTTAAAAAGGTTTGGAGAGACATAACATGTTCCAACAAAAACAATTTTCAAAAAGTTTACTTGCTGTAGCAATGATGGGGAGTATGGTATTGACCGGTTGCTCTAAACCGGCAGAAAAGGCAGAAGCACCGGCAATTGAAGCCCAGGCACCGGCTGCAAGTGGCGATACCATTAAAGTGGGGATTCTTCACTCACTATCAGGGACTATGGCCATTTCAGAAACCTCTTTGAAAGACACCGCACTGATGGCCATTAATGAAATTAATGCCAATGGCGGGGTGATGGGGAAAAAACTAGAACCTGTAGTGGTTGATCCGGCATCGAACTGGCCACTTTTTGCTGAAAAAGCCCGTCAGTTGATTACTCAAGACAAAGTTGCCGTCATTTTTGGTTGCTGGACCTCGGTTTCACGTAAATCTGTATTACCTGTAGTGGAAGAGCTGAACGGCTTATTGTTCTATCCGGTTCAATACGAAGGCCAGGAACAATCTAAAAATATTTTTTATACCGGTGCCGCACCTAACCAGCAAGCGATTCCGGCTGTTGAATACCTGATGAGCGAAGAAGGCGGTAAGGCGCAACGTTTTGTATTGTTAGGTACAGACTATGTCTACCCTCGAACCACCAATAAAATTTTACGGGCTTTCCTGAAGTCTAAAGGCATTGCCGATGCAGACATCATGGAAGAGTACACGCCATTCGGGCATAGCAATTATCAAACCATTGTAGGCAATGTGAAAAAATTTGCTGCAGGTAAGAAAACGGCAGTGATCTCGACCATCAACGGCGACTCCAACGTACCTTTCTATCGTGAACTGGGTAACCAGGGCATTAAAGCTGCAGATATTCCAGTCATGGCATTCTCGGTGGGTGAAGAAGAACTCCGTGGTATTGATACCAAGCCACTGGTTGGACATCTGGCAGCATGGAACTATTTCATGTCGGTTAAAAATCCGAAAAATACTGAGTTTATTGGCAAAATGAAACAGTATGCGGTGGAATACAAATTGCCGAATGCAGACAAGTTTGTTACCAATGACCCGATGGAAGCGACTTATGTCGGCATCAACATGTGGAAACAGGCGGTTGAAAAAGCCGGTTCGACCGATGTTGATAAAGTCCGTGAAGCAATGGCAGGACAGTCTTTTGATGCGCCTTCAGGTTATAAGCTGCAAATGGATGCAAGCAACCATCATTTACATAAACCGGTGATGATTGGTCAGATTCGTGGCGATGGCCAGTTTGATGTGGTCTACAAGACACCAAAAACCATTCCAGCTGAGCCTTGGAGCCCATATATTAAATAATGCTCTCTCTAGCCTGCTGCGTTGGCAGCAGGCTTTTTCTTGATTTTCATTTCCCGTTTGGGACAGCTTTATCTTTATAAATAGGGAGGACACGAATGTTCACTCGCCTAAATTTCACGGTTATATTTTTGATTTTGAGTCAGTGCCTATGGCTCAATATAGCTCATGCTGAAACTCAAACGATAATAGAAACAGCGCATAAGACTCAAGTTAGTCCTACAGAAGATGCGATTCAGCAATTTGTCCGTGGTGATTTTGCCCAGCGCCGTGCCTTGCTTAATCAATGGCGATCCAGTATTGAACAGCTCGATCAGCTGGCCGAATTTGTAGAAAAAGATCAACTTTATACCGATAGTGCAGGCAATACCTATATTCTGGAAGCAGAAGACAAACTGCTCAGTTATCCGGATAAAAAAGCCATCAAAAGCTGGCCGTCAGATTTATCCCAAGTCACTTTGGTCAATACCTTAAGCAAGGCATTGGCCTTTGGTCAGGCAAAGAAGAAATTAAATTCAGAAGAAGCCTCTCAACGTCTTGAAGCCATCGATATTTTAGAAAATAATTTATCCGAGTTGGATGCCAAAGCCATCAACCAGCTGTATTTAAATGAAAAAAACAAGGGTGTCAAAGCCCGTTTTGCCCAGTTAAAAGCCCGTCTGGATTATCAGTCTGATGATCTGCTGGTCAAAATTCAGGCGGCAAAAGTTTTAAAAGAATCCAATCGTCCAGATGTATTGGCTTTGGTAGAGCAAGAGCTGAACCAACCAAATTTGCATCCCGATCTGAAAGCGGCATTAACAGCTGCCCAAGGCAGTATCAAAACCCGGATTCAAGCCAGTGAATGGACCGGACATGTATTTTCAGGATTTAGCACGGCCAGCATTTTATTGCTCGCAGCACTAGGTCTTGCCATTACGTACGGACTGCTCGGTGTGATTAATATGGCGCATGGTGAGCTGATCATGATTGGGGCTTATACCACCTATGTGGTGCAAACTTTCTTTAAGTCTCATTTCAGTGGTCTGGTGGACTGGTACCTGATTGCTGCGATTCCCGCGGCGTTTATGGTCAGCGCAATCATCGGTATGCTGATCGAACGTACCGTGATTCGTCCTTTATATGGTCGTCAGCTGGAAACCTTATTGGCAACTTTTGGGGTGAGCTTGATCCTCATGCAGCTGGTGCGGATGATCTTTGGGGCACAAAACGTAGAAGTCTCGAATATTTCTTGGCTTTCTGGGGGAATCTCCATTACGCCTAGCCTGATGCTGCCTTATAACCGCATTGCTATCATCGTATTCACGATTGCCGTATTACTGCTTCTGGTTTATCTGCTCAATAGAACCCGTTTTGGTCTTTTTGTTCGTGCCGTGACCCAAAACCGTCAAATGGCACGTGCAGTGGGCATTCGTTCCAGCCGCATTGATATGATGGCTTTCGGTTTGGGGTCGGGTCTAGCTGGTCTAGCCGGTTGCGCCTTGGCTCAAGTCGGTAATGTCGGGCCAGATCTCGGTCAAAACTATATTATTGATGCTTTCCTTGTGGTGGTGGTTGGTGGTGTCGGTCAAGTCTGGGGTGCAGTACTTGCAGCTTTAGGCTTAGGCGTGAGTGGTACCGTGCTGGAAATTGGCATGGGGGCAGTACTGGCAAAAATTATTCTTTTGGTTCTTGTGATTTTGTTTATTCAGAAACGTCCACAAGGTTTATTTGCCCTGAAAGGACGCTTTGTGGAGTAAGCTATGAAAATCACATCATTACTGTCAGATAAGCCTCATAGCGCAATTGCTATTTCCGTATGTTTTGCCATTTTACTGGCTTTGCCGTGGCTACATTTATTGCCCGCAGATTCTGCCTTGCATCTTTCTGCCTATTGGATCACCTTGATCGGCAAGATCATGTGTCTGGCTCTGGTCGCCTTGGCGCTTGATCTGGTCTGGGGTTATGCCGGTATTTTAAGTTTGGGGCATGGCTTGTATTTCGCTTTGGGCGGCTATGCTTTTGGCATGTACCTGATGCGTCAATCCGCAGGTGATGGCCTACCTGACTTTATGCGCTTTTTGAGCTGGACTGAATTACCTTGGTTTTGGGTCGGAACCAATCACTTTTGGTGGGCAATGATTCTTGTGGTTTTAGTACCAGGACTGATTGCTTTTATTTTTGGTTTCTTTGCCTTCCGCTCCAAAATCAAAGGCGTTTACTTCTCGATTATCACTCAGGCGATGACTTTTGCGGCAGCACTTTTATTCTTCCGTAATGAAACGGGTTTCGGTGGTAATAACGGCTTTACCGGGTTTAAAACCATTTTGGGTATGGACATTACTTCAGCACCGATGCGTGCCAGCCTGTGCTTTATCACCGCATTAGTATTGTTACTGTGTTTTGTTGGCCTACGCCATTTGATGAACAAGCCTTATGGCCGTGTGCTGGGCGCAATTCGTGACAGTGAAAACCGTCTGCAATATTTGGGCTATCGCACGCTGTGGTACAAACTTTCAGCCTGGGTACTTTCTGCGGCGATCGCGGGGATTGCAGGGGCCTTATATGTGCCACAAGCCGGCATTATTAACCCCAGTGAAATGAACCCAGTGAACTCGATTGAAATGGCCGTTTGGGTAGCGGCAGGTGGGCGCGGCACGCTGATCGGTCCGATCTTGGGTGCGGGCTTAATCAATGCCGTCAAAACTTACTTTACTGTGGCTTATCCGGAAGCATGGTTATTGATTCTGGGAGCGTTATTTATTGTGGTCACCATTTTCCTGCCTAAAGGTGTGATTGGGTTATTTGACCGTTTTAAAAAGGAGCGTAGCGAATGAGTGAGATTCTACAACCTCATGGCGGCCATGCTTCTGAAAGTTATGGTCGACCGAAAGAACAAGGTCCGGACTTTAGTCATGGCATTGCCTTGTACCTGGAAAAAGTCAGTGTCTGGTTTGATGCTTTCCGCGCCTTAAATGATTTATCGCTGTATATCGAAGAAGGTGAATTGCGCTGCATTATTGGGCCGAACGGCGCCGGTAAAACCACCTTGATGGATGTGATTACCGGAAAAACCCGGCCTACTGAAGGGACTGCATTTTTTGGTCAGACTTATAATCTGGCGAAAATGAGTACCGAGGAAATTGCTGAAGCAGGCATCGGACGAAAATTTCAGAAACCAACTGTATTTGAAAATTTTACCGTGATGGAAAATCTGCTGTTAGCCGCACCGAAAGATAAACGGGTGAAGAAAAGCTTTTTCAGCAAGCTTGATCCCGATGCACAAAATGCCCTGGATGAATCTTTACAGCAAATCCGCTTGCAGGAATTTATCAATAAACCTGCGGGCTTGCTATCTCATGGTCAAAAGCAGTGGCTTGAAATTGGCATGTTACTGATGCAGCGTCCAAAACTGATTTTGCTGGATGAACCTGTCGCGGGGATGACCGATGCAGAAACTGAACGTACCGCTGAGCTGTGTCTGGAACTGAAAAAGAATCATACGCTGGTCGTGGTCGAACATGACATGAGTTTCATCGATACCATTAGTGAAAAAGTTACGGTTCTGGCCCAAGGGGCGATTTTAGCCGAAGGCACATTGGCCGAAGTGCAAGCCAATGAAGATGTCATTGAAAAATATCTCGGGCGTTAAGGAGTGACTGATGCTAGAAGTAAAAGATGTAAATCAGTTTTATGGCGGCAGTCACATTTTGCGTGATGTGTCGTTTCATGCGCCTGTCGGTGAATGTTCGGTGGTGCTGGGGCGTAACGGTGTGGGTAAAACCACGCTACTCAAGTGTTTAATGGGTATTTTGCCAATTAAGTCTGGTCAGATCTTGCTGGATGGTAAGGACATTTCCAAACTCAGTCCGGAACAGCGTGTCCGTGCAGGTTTGGCTTATGTTCCACAAGGACGCGATATCTTTTCGACCTTAACGGTCGAGGAAAATATCCTGATTGGGATGGCGAAATTTAAAGGTGCTAAAACCCGTAAAGTGCCGGAACATCTCTATGAAATTTTCCCGGTGCTGGATGAAATGAAGCATCGTCGCGGTGGAGATTTATCCGGTGGGCAGCAGCAGCAATTAGCGATTGCCCGAGCACTGGCTTCTGAACCGCGTGTACTTATTTTGGATGAACCGACTGAAGGGATTCAGCCATCGATCATTAAGGATATCGGTAAGGTGATTCGTAAACTTGCCGATGGCGGAGAAATGGCAATCGTGCTGGTGGAACAGTTTTATGACTTTGCAGAAGAACTGGCAGATGGTTATACAGTCATGGCACGTGGGCAGGTGATTGCTCAAGGTATAGGAAGTGAAATGCCTAGAAAAGGGATTCGCGATTTGGTGGCGATTTAAATTCCCTCTCCCTGACCCTCTCCCAAAGGGAGAGGGAAAGAAGCCTCCCTTTATAAAAGGGAGGTTTGGAGGGATTTATAAATGCTGTTAAATCTCTGTATTTTCACTCCATAAAAAGTACATGCCATATTGACCTGTACGGAATTCTCCACCCGCAGATTTGCCTTCATCAGTTAAAAAGTGCTTTCCATTTTCATTTAGTGTCAGATAGCCTTTTGTAATTAATTTTTCAAAAGTGTCCGCTGTTTTTAAGCCAAGTTTTGATGCCAGCTTCGCTGTAGTCAGTTTTGTGAAAGCGGTATTTTCTTCGGATTTATTATCTTCCGCTGGGATGGATTCTGTTTTTACTTCATCCAATGTAATACGGACTTCGTCACTAATACGAATAATCCGTTGTGCTTCTTCATAAGCTTCTTTAAATACATCATTATCTTCATATTTACGGATCAGAATCCCCATTTCATTATTGTTAACTTGGCTAAACTCATAAAGATTTAAGCTTGAAATAATGCACTCAGATTCATTCAAATAGCATTTCGCATGCAAATTTTTACAGAAACTCAGACGCACATAATCCAGTTTTTGCATCCATTTAATTTCGTCAGGGTGCAGATCACTTTTTCCATAAACAATACGGATATCAATTTTAAGACGATCTTTGTCTTCTAATAATTCTTTAATGCGATCATTGAGACGTAAATATGGGCTAATTAAAATTAAACGTTCTTTGGCATTTTTAATAAGTTCTTCTAAAAAGAAATTTGTTCCGCTTGTATTCAAAAATTTTGCCATGTATCCCTCAACTTCTTATTTAATAATTGTAGAGATATTAGCTTAAATTTTTGAATCAAGAAAATAATTTGGCTTATGGACGCTCAATTAAAAAACTTCAGACTTTTACCTTCCGTATAACTTTATAACATCCGATAAATCAAGTTGGCACGATAACTGCTTTATTTTGATGCAAATTTATAATTCTAAAAAACATTTGGTCTCAATTTGGAACAAATACAGGATTTATCAGCATCAGTAGGGTAGTTATGAAAATTTATACGCAGCGTTTAGAAAACATTGCATCTGAACACAATTTTGAGTCTTTGGAACTCACATTTGATACGCGCCAAAAGAGCCGTTTTCGTGCAACTTTAAAAAATGGTGTCGATATTGGTGCAGATTTGCCGCGTACAGGAATTTTGCGTAGTGGTTCCTTTATTGCCACAGAACAGGGGGAAATTTTACGGGTAGATGCCAAGCCAGAAAAACTGATGCAAGTCACAACAGATAATAGTTTTGACTTATTAAAAGCGGCTTATCACCTGGGAAATCGTCATGTACCGCTGATGCTGACACCTTCAGCTTTGTACTTTGAACCAGATCATGTACTGGCGGAAATGGTGCAAGGTTTAGGCCTTGAAGTGAAAGAAGTGATGCACCCTTTTGAACCAGAAAGTGGCGCCTATGCCCAGCATCAACATGACCAACGATTAAGCCCAATCAAGGCTTTACATCATGTCCATCACTAATGCATCACAACTGCTCAGCTTGCTGACCTTGTCTTCAACAGCGCTGCCGATTGGGGCGTACTGTTATTCGCAAGGGGTAGAAAGCGCGATTGAAAAAGGCATGCTGCACGATGAAGCCTCTTGCGTGAGCTATTTTAATGAAGTGCTGGAGATGCTGCTGGTCCGTTTTGAATTACCGCTACTCAAGCGTCTGGTTGAATCTTTTGATGATGCTGAACGGTTTCAGTATTGGGCAGAATTCTATCGTGCCAGCCGTGAATCTAAAGAATTATTGGCTGAATCGCAACAATTGGCATTTTCTTTGAATGCATGGATTAGAGATGTATTGAAACAAACGCCAAGTGTGAAAAAGCAGCTGGGATTTGTGCCGGTTTATGCACATTTATGCGGAGAGCTGGGTTTAGACCTTGCCGATGTATTAACGGCCTACAGTTTTACCGTACTGGAAAATCAGGTGTTGGCTGCGGTTAAAACCATTCCGCTGGGTCAAATGAGTGGCCAGCGGATTTTATGGCAATTGCATCAGCATATGCCTGCAGCGGTGCAGACTGCATTGGGTTTGGAAGATCACGAGATCAGCAGTGCATTACCGCAATATGCCATGTTGAGCATGTCGCACGAAACACAATATTCACGCTTATTCCGGTCTTAATTTTCAGATCAGAACATGAGTAAAAAGATTGAAAAGCATCATTAAAGCTGATGCAAATAAAATGTAATAAAGGAAATCAACATGTCAGAACGTAGTCCATTACGCGTGGGAATTGGTGGTCCAGTCGGATCAGGAAAAACCGCTTTAACCTTGAATTTATGTCTTGCACTGCGTGAAAAATACAATATGGCAGTGGTCACCAATGACATTTACACCAAGGAGGATTCGAACTTTTTAACCCGTCATGAAGCCATGTCGCCTGAACGAATCGTTGGCGTGGAAACAGGTGGCTGTCCGCATACCGCAATTCGTGAAGATGCCTCCATTAATCTGGCTGCCATTGATGATCTGTGTGAAAAGTTTGATGGTCTGGAACTGATCATCATTGAAAGTGGCGGCGATAACCTGGCTGCAACCTTTAGTCCTGAATTGTCAGATTTAACATTGTATGTGATTGATGTGGCGGGTGGTGAAAAGATTCCGCGTAAAGGTGGACCAGGCATTACCAAATCAGACTTATTGATTATCAATAAAACGGATTTGGCGCCAATGGTTGGAGCGAGTCTTGAAGTGATGGATCAGGACGCCAAGCGTATGCGTGGCGATAAACCATTTTTATTTTCCAATATGAAAACTCAAGATGGCTTGAACGACATTATCAGCTTTATCGAAAAACAAGGTTTATTTAAGTCTTAAAGGGGAAATTCATTATGCGTCTATTTAAACACTTACTGGTCGCGGGACTTGCCGCTTTGCCAAAGCTGGCAATGGCTCATCCGGGGCACGACCATCACAGCGGATTCTGGGCGGGCTTTATGCATCCTTTTACCGGTTTAGATCATCTCATGATGGCAATTGCTTTTGGTGTATTGATGTGGACTGCAAATCAGCGCTGGAAAATTACAGGTCTGCTGGGTCTGGCAGCAGCCATGATCGCAGGCTTTATGCTGGGTGCTGAAGGCATGCTATCCACCTCACTGGCGGAGTCAGGCATTATTGCTTCACTGCTACTGGTAGCTGTAGCTTTATGGAGCAAATCCAACAAGGTTTTACCTGTGGCAGCGGTACTTTTAGCCAGCTTCCACGGTGTGGCGCATGGTAGCGAACTTGGTCAAGCTGGACATGTATCTTTACTGATTATCGGCATGGTGACAGCGATGGCATTGATCTATGGCATCGGCTTAGCTCTTGGTGCATTCGTGAATAAATATGTGCCTTATGGCAAGCAAATGATTGGCGCTCTGGCAGCGGTTGTCGCCGTGATTGGTCTGGCTTAATGCTGTTCAATAATTTTGATGCTGAGTTGATTGTTTGATGCATGACCTTGCAGAAAGAAGCATGAACCAGAATTTATGGTACGCACGTTTGGAAATGGGTTTCCAGGTCCAGCAGCAGACTGCGCGGACCATTTTGCAGCACCGTAAGCATCATGGTCCGGTACGTATCCAGAAAATGCTATGGCCTGAAAGCAATGGCATCTGTCACGCCATTATCGTGCATCCGCCAGCAGGTATAGCCGGTGGTGATCATCTGACTTTCGATATGCAGGTGGATGCCAATGCGCATGCCTTGGTGACCACGCCGGGCGCAGGGAAATGGTATCGAACCAATGGTAAACAAGCCTTTCAGCATATTCATATCCGCTTAAATGACAATGCGGTTTTTGAATGGTTGCCGCAGGAAACCATGCTGTTTGATGGTGCCAATGCCAGTTCTGAAACAATCGTCCATTTGGATGCTGCAGCCAGCTTTATTGGTTGGGACATGCTGGTGATCGGCCGGCAAGCTCGTGATGAACAGTTTGTACAAGGGGCTTATCAAAACCGGTTTCAGCTGTGGCGAAATGACAAGATTCTGGTTGCCGATACCTTAAGTTTTAAGGGAGATGACCGCTGGCTGAGTTCATGTTTAGGCATGAATGGCCATGCAGTTATGGGCAGTTTCTGGGCTGTGCCGCCTGAAAAATATCGTGCAAGTATTCATCTGGAAGCATATATCGATTTGACTCGCGAATTGATCATGCGCATGGATGTGCCGATTACTTTAACCATATTGGGTGATGTCATTTGTGCACGTTTTTTGGGTGATGATGTACGTCACTGTCATGATGGTTTTGCAGCCATACGTGCCCGATTACGACGCTACTGGTTTGATCTGGATGAAGCATTTCCAAGAATTTGGCGGACATAATATTTAGACTTCCCTTACAAAGAGAGGGAAAGTTTCCGGAATAAATTCTGTAATCAATCTCCCTCTCCCTATGGGAGAGGGTTGGGGTGAGGATATTCATGTAATCCCTCCTTGCAAAGCAGTGCTTCTCATCTCTCAGAGGGAGAAGAGGAGTATCTAACATTTAAAGCTATAGGATTTTAGAGGGAGGGAAACCGATGCAAAAGTTAATAACCTCTCCCTTACGAAGCAATGCTTCTCGTCTCCTAAAAGGAGAGAGAATTTTAGGACATAACTTGCACACATTTTGCATTCAATACATTGATATAAATTAGGAAAGAGATATGGAACTCAATCCAACAGAAAAAGACAAAATGCTGATTTTCACAGCAGGCTTGGTGGCGGAACGTCGTAAAGCACGCGGTTTAAAGCTGAATTATCCTGAAGCGATTGCCTATATTTCTGCGGCATTACTTGAAGGTGCGCGTGACGGCATGACCGTCAGTGAATTGATGCATTACGGCACAACATTGCTATCCCGTGATGATGTGATGGATGGCATTGCTGAAATGATTGCTGAAGTCCAGGTCGAAGCGACATTTCCGGATGGATCAAAGCTGGTCACTGTCCATCAACCGATTGTTTAGGAGCGGCATATGATTCCTGGGGAAATTTTTACACCAGAGAGCGACATTGAAATGAATGTCGGGCGTGAAACCTTAAAGATTACCGTAGCCAATATCGGCGACCGTCCTATTCAGGTCGGCTCACATTTTCACTTTGCTGAAGCCAATGACGCTTTGCAGTTTGACCGTGAGCAGGCCAAGGGTTTCCGCTTAAATATTGCAGCGGGGACAGCCATCCGTTTTGAACCGGGTCAAAAGCGCGATGTGGAATTGGTGGCACTTGCCGGGAAACGTGAAGTTTACGGCTTTGCAGGCCGGGTAATGGGCAAGCTCGATTCATAAAAATTGCATCAGAATTATAAAGGTTTATAAATCATGAAAATGTCACGTCGTGCTTATGCCGAAATGTTTGGACCGACGGTCGGGGACCGTGTCCGTCTTGCCGATACCGAATTATTTATTGAAGTTGAACAGGACTTCACCACTTATGGCGAAGAAGTCAAATTTGGTGGCGGAAAAGTCATTCGTGATGGCATGGGCCAATCACAGCTTTTGTCATCCGAAGTGGCTGACACTGTCATTACAAATGCACTCATTATTGACTGGTGGGGTATTATCAAAGCCGATGTCGGCTTAAAAAATGGCCGAATCTGGAAAATTGGCAAGGCTGGTAATCCGGATATTCAACCAGATATTTCAATTCCGCTTGGAGCTGCAACTGAAGTGATTGCCGGTGAAGGCCAAATTCTCACTGCAGGCGGGGTGGATACCCATATTCACTGGATCTGTCCGCAACAGGTAGAAACAGCCATGATGTCAGGTATTACTACTATGATTGGTGGCGGTACAGGTCCTGCAGCAGGAACATCAGCGACTACAGTAACACCGGGTCCATGGCACATATCTACCATGCTACAAGCCATAGATGATTTGCCGATGAATATTGGTCTATTGGGTAAAGGGAATTTAAGCCAGCCTGAACCGATTGCAGAGCAGATTAAAGCCGGTGTTGTTGGATTAAAGCTGCATGAAGATTGGGGCTCAACACCAGCAGCCATTGATAATTGCTTAACTGTGGCCGATCAGTTCGATGTGCAAGTTGCCATTCATACAGACACACTAAACGAAAGTGGCTTTCTAGAAGAAACTTTGGCGGCTTTTAAAAACAGAACCATCCATACTTATCATACTGAAGGTGCAGGCGGTGGACATGCACCTGATATTTTAAAAGCCATTGGTCAGGCCAACGTATTGCCATCTTCAACCAATCCGACCCGTCCATATACCATCAATACCATTGATGAACATCTGGATATGTTAATGGTCTGTCATCACTTAGATCCATCCATTGCTGAAGATGTGGCATTTGCGGAAAGCCGTATTCGCCGTGAAACTATTGCTGCGGAAGATATTTTGCAGGATATGGGTGCAATTGCCATGATGTCATCAGACTCGCAGGCCATGGGGCGTGTCGGTGAGGTGATTCTACGTACTTGGCAAACCGCACATAAAATGAAGGTACAACGCGGGCCTTTAGACGGTGATACAGTCTATAAAGACAATAACCGGGTCAAACGTTATATCGCCAAATACACCATTAACCCTGCAATTACCCATGGTTTAAGTCACGAAATTGGTTCGGTCGAAGAAGGTAAACTGGCCGATTTAGTCCTCTGGAAACCGGCATTTTTCGGTGTTAAACCGTCCATGATCATTAAAGGTGGAATGATTGCGGCAGCGCCTATGGGCGATATTAATGCTTCTATTCCAACACCACAGCCTGTGCATTACCGTCCAATGTTTGGTGCTTATCCGCGTGGGGTGCATAACACCTGTATTACTTTCCTGTCACAATTCGCAATTGATGATGGCGTGCATGAAAAATTAGCTTTAAAAAAGCTGATCTCACCATGTAAAGACACGCGTCAGATCACTAAGCAGGATATGAAACATAATAATTACTGTCCGGTGATGGAAGTGCATCCGGAAACTTATGAAGTTCGTGCTGATGGGGTACATTTGACCTGTGAGCCTGCGGATGTATTGCCGATGGCACAGCGGTATTTTTTGTTTTAACTACTATTTAAACCTCTCCTTAAAGGAGAGGGAATTTTCATTATTTAAACAAATTTTGGAAAAGTTACTTCTCCCTTTGGGAGACCGTCAAGAGGAAGATTTTATTGCAAATTTTATTAAAATACGTGATGATTTAATAAAAATGAATAATTAAATATTGGGGAAATAATGACTTTTAAATTTGAAAGTAGAGAATTTAAACATGCTTTTGAAGAGGTTATATTATTAGCAGATAAAGTCAAAAAGAGTCCTGAAAACTATTCAGAAACAATTAATAATTTTGCATCCTACATACAGACTGCCAAAATAATTTTTAATATAAATATTGATTTGTCGAATTTCGATGATCTCACTTCATATACTCGCGCACAACCTGTATCAAATTTCCCGGAAGTAATTCGAAAACTAATTTATAAATATGATGAGACTAAAAGTAACGATGACTTAGAAGAAATATTTAGTTTAAGTTTAAACTTATTTTACATTTATCTTAGTGAACTTCAATTTAGAATTGGAGGATTACATCAATCGATTGGTTTTGAAGTTAATAGTTTGAGTCAATTTATTAGTGAATATTTTAAAGATCACCCTATATATGCGAGGTATTTAAAATTTGCTGATAGAGATATACCCTTCAAAATTTTACAAGAAATTTTAAATACAAGCGGGTTAAAAAATTTAAATACTACTATTGAAAAATTTAATGCAATAGAAGAGACACTTAGCAATTGGGATAAATCATTATCAGATAAAGAAGCTGAAGTAACTAGGCTTGAAAAATCATTAGAGTCATACAAAGATGCTTTTAATTTTGTTGGTATTTTTGAAGGCTTCAATAAATTACATGTAAAAAAAGAAAATGAATTATGGTGGTCTAGAATAGGATTAGCTTTAATAGGATGTGTAATATTCGGTACATTCGCATATGAATTACATTCTATAAAATCAATTATTCAAATTAGTAAAGTTATTGATATTCCAACATTACTTGCAATAACAATCCCATTTACATTATTAATATTTTTACTTTTATATTTCTTTAAAATTATTCTACAAACTATGCGCTCTGTTCAATCTCAGCTTCTACAACTTGATTTGCGGATGACCTTATGTCGTTTTATTCAAAGTTATGCGGAATATGCTGCAGAATTGAAAGCCAAACCTCCTGAAGGATTTGAAAAATTTGAAAGCGTAATTTTTTCGCCCTTAGTATCTTCGGATGATAAAATTCCAAATACTTTTGATGGATTAGATCAACTTTCTAGCGTAGTTAATATAGTTAAAGGCAAAGATAATTAATATTTAAAATGAATCTTTTTGGCGCATAAATTGCTTGTCACGCTTAATCAATTTTACTGTTTGATATAACACATCAGGGATTAAACGTGCCAACAACATATCTACGCGGACAAGAACTCATAGATCAAATTAGAAGCCAGCCATATTCACGGGACTTAATTGGCTATCATGGTGAACCACCCAAAGTAGAATGGCCAAATAGCGCTCGTGTCGCGGTTCAATTTGTATTGAACTATGAAGAAGGCGGGGAAAATCACGTTGAACATGGCGATGCAGGTTCAGAACAGTTCCTTTCCGAGATTATCGGGGCAGCAAGCTTTCCAGCCAAACATATGTCGATGGATTCCATGTATGAATACGGCTCACGTGCAGGTTTTTGGCGTATTCATAACGAGTTTAAAAAGCGCAATTTACCCATGACCATTTTTGGCGTGGGCATGGCATTAGTACGTAATCCCTACATTGTCGAAGCGATTAAAGAAGCCAATTATGACGTGGTTTCTCATGGACAGCGCTGGCTGCATTATCAGGACATGCCCATCGAGCTTGAACGTCAGCATATGGATCAGGCCATAAGTGTACTCGAAGCACTGTTTGGTAAAGCGCCAATCGGCTGGTATACCGGTCGCGATAGCCCGAATACCCGCAAATTACTGGCTGAATTTCCGCAGATTAAATACGACTGTGACTACTATGGCGACGACTTGCCATTTTGGAGCAGCCTGACTGATAAAAATAGTGCAACACGTCCACATTTAATCATTCCCTATACCTTAGAGAGTAATGATATGAAATTCAGCTCACCGGGCGGTTTCAACAGTGGGGAACAGTTCTATCAATACTTAAAAGATGCCTTTGATGTGCTGTATGCAGAAGGTGAAACTGAACCTAAAATGCTATCGGTCGGCATGCATTGTCGTATTTTAGGGCGACCGGGACGCTTTAAGGCACTACAAAAGTTCCTCGATTATATTCAAAGTCACGACAATGTCTGGATTTGCCGCCGTGGCGATATCGCTGAACACTGGTATAAAAACCATGCTTTATAAGATATAAATTTTTTTAAAAAGAGAAGTTTAGCTTCTCTTTTTTTATTTATCCCATTTATAAAAAATGCAGAAAATCAAAGTTTGGCACTGATATTGCAAAATTACTTTTGAACAAACATTCAATATTTTAGGCGATTTAATAGTGCAACTCGTTGAATTTAATAAAGCATCTCAACAAGGTGCTATTACCTTTTTAGCACACTGTGTGCAAATACCGAGCTGGGCGGAACAGCTTTCAGCGAATCGTCCTTATGCCTCGGTTGAAGATGCTATCGACTTTGCAAAACAACAAGCAAAGACTTGGACTTGGGATGAAATCAAAACGGCTTTAGCCAAACATCCACGCATAGGCGAAAAAAAAGCACAGGCTGAATTGAGCGAAGTCGAGAAAAACTTTTCAAATCGTGAACAGTCCGCTATTAGCCCAGATGAAGAAACCCAACTGGCTTTACTCAAGGGCAATATTGCCTATGAAAAGAAATATGGCTACATCTTCCTGATTAAAGCATTCGGTCTAAACAGTGAAGAAGTTCTTCAAGCCCTGAAATACCGTCTTTTAAATGATCCTGAAACTGAAAAGCGCATTGTCCATCATCAACTGGCTGAAATTGCCTTACACAGATTAGCTCAGGAGCTGCAAGCATGATTAGTTCACATATTTTAGATACTAACCTAGGTAAGCCGGCAGCCAATGTGCTGATTAAATTATTCGATGCAGAGGGCAGCTTACTCGGTGAAGCAAGTACCAATGCCGATGGCCGAGTGACTGATTTCGGTTTAACTGAATTCAATAGTGGTGCATATAGCCTGGAATTCGCGACTTCTGCTTATTTTGATGCTTTGGGACAGGAAACTTTTTTTCCTAAAGCCCTAATCCATTTCTATGTCAAAGATGCGTCACAGCATTATCACATTCCTTTACTGATTAGCCCATTTGCGTACTCCACATATCGCGGAAGCTAATTTAATTTTTTAATTTGAGGGAAGAAAAAGAATGACTGAAGAAAGCAAAACCATTTCACCAGAACATGAATATTTAGGCGCAGGAAAAAGTGCAGCATACGGCTTACAACATGTATTAACCATGTATGGCGGAATTATCGCGCCACCATTAATTGTGGGTACAGCAGCGGGTTTATCTGCGCAGCACATTGGTTTATTAATTGCTGCTGCCTTATTTGTCGGAGGTCTGGCAACAATACTGCAAACCATAGGCGTAAAATATATTGGAGCCAAATTGCCGCTGGTACAAGGCGTTTCCTTTGCCGGTGTGGCGACGATGGTCGCAATTGTAACCACAGGCGGTGGTTTATCTGCCGTTTATGGCGCGGTGATTATTGCCTCGCTGATTGGTTTCTTTCTGGCTCCCTATTTTTCCAGAATTATTCGCTTTTTCCCACCTGTAGTAACGGGTTGTGTGATTACGATTATTGGCTTATCACTCTTGCCTGTTGCTGTTCGCTGGATGATGGGCGGCAATAAGAATGCACCGGAATGGGGAAGTGTGGAAAATATTGGGTTGGCACTATTGACGCTGGGCATTGTGATCTGTTTGAACCTGACCAAGAATGCTTCAATTCGCCGTTTATCTATTCTTTTAGCTATTGTGATGGGCTCAGTACTGGCTTATCTGATGGGCTTTGGCGATTTTAGTAAAGTCGGCAATGGTGCATGGGTGCAGTTTCCAAGCCTGTTTGCTTTTGGCATGCCTACTTTTGAACTGACGGCCATTATTTCCATGCTGATTGTGACTCTGGTGATCATGACCGAAACCACGGCAGATATTATTGCTGTGGGCGAAATTGTGGGAACCAAGGTAGATTCAGAACGTATTTCCAATGGTTTACGGGCGGATATGTTATCCAGTGCGGTGGCACCCATCTTTGGATCATTTATGCAAAGTGCCTTTGCCCAAAACGTTGGCTTAGTCGCAATTACCGGCATCAAAAGTCGTTTTGTAGTTGCAGCTGGCGGCATGATTTTAGTGGTACTGGGTTTATTACCAATTATGGGGCGTTTAATTGCAGCAATTCCCGTACCGGTACTTGGTGGTGCAGGTCTGGTGCTATTTGGAACAGTAGCTGCAAGTGGTATTCGTACCTTGGCGAAAATTGATTATAACGAGCAAAAAAACCTGATTATTGTCGCGACTGCCATTGCAGCCGGGATGATTCCGATCATTGATCATTCTTTCTATGCAAATTTTCCGAAATGGATTCAAACCCTGTTTCATTCAGGCATCAGTTCTACCTGCCTGATGGCGATTATTTTAAACCTGCTTTTTAATCATCTGAGCCTGTTCAAACCTGGACATGCCGAGGCTCCAAAGAACATTCCAGAAACATTGCATTAATATTTCCATCTTCAAAAAACCTATGCCAGTCATAGGTTTTTTTTATCAAAAATTAAAAAAGTTGGCTTCATTTTTGCTTGACTTAATATGTGATTTTTTAATTTTCATTGGGGTACCTTATTTATGAAATTCACTCAAGTTACTGTTGCAACATTACTCGCATTCGGTGCGGTATCGGCACAAGCACAACCGATCTGGCAAGATTTCAGCCTGAGTGGTCTTTATGGTGAAAACTATGAAGTAGTAAACGAAAAGCAAACCACTTTAACTGTTGAATATGCTGCAAAAATTAAATATGCAGATGTATTCTTCTTTATTGACCGTATGCGCGGTGCTGATGACGGCAAATCAAGTTATTTTGAATTGTCACCCCGGTTAAGTCTGGGTGAAGTCACTGGTCAGAAACTTGCTTTTGGTCCGGTAAAAGATGTTTTGGTTTCAACAACTTGGGAAGGTGGAGAAGGTTTTGATAACTTCTTGTATGGGGTGGGTTTTGATCTGAATATTCCATATTTCCGTTATGCTAGCATCAACCTGTATCGTGTAAATAATGAAAATATGGATGATGACTACCAGTTAACCCTGACCTATGGTGTTCCATTTAAACTGGGAACTGAAGATTTTTTGGTTGATGGCTTCCTGGATTGGTCTACAGAAGAAGATGATCATGATAGCGAGATGAACTGGACCACACAGTGGAAATGGAATGTAGGTAAACACATTTCTCCAACTACGAATTTGTATCTGGGCATCGAACACTCAATATGGAACAACAAATTTGGCATTCCAAATGCAGATGAAAATAACGTGAGTGCTTTAGTGAAATATCATTTCTAAGTAAACATATTACAGAACTATGTTAAAAGCCCTTATTTTCAAGGGCTTTTTTATTGCTTTAATACGCTATGGAAATGAGATGTGCAAAAGAATAAATATCGCAGTTTGGACCAGTTCCAATCCGGTCAATCACTACAAAATCACTGGGTGCTTCCAGTGTCAATAAAGGATGGTGCCATGTACCGGCATGGTAATTGACCCCTTGTGAACCATCGCTGATAAAGGCTTGAACTTGATTCAGATCGGGCTTTTCAGCATCTAACGCTGGTGCAACAACAATCAAAAAAGCTTGACCCTGCATAGGAATAAAGGCCTGTGAGCCTAGCGGATGCCTTTCTAGCATGGAAATTTCAAAAGGCACTTGGGTGGATTGAATATTTTTGAAAATACTCAACCCAACTTTTGCATCGGTTTCCACTTCCGCCAGCGCATGATAACGTTCAGTCTGCTGCTCATTAATATAAAAAAAATCGTTGCTTTGACAGGCAATAACTTCACCAAAAGGCGCAAAGTTTGTTGCAGTTAAAGGCTGAATTTTTAGAGTCGGTATTATCATAATATTCACATTTATCTTGCAGTTTTTCCCCATAAACGGATACGACTAATCCCACCATCCGGAATCATGTTCACGCGAATATGCGATATTTTCTCGTGCTGTAAAACTTCCTCTACAAAGCTGTGAATATGATCCATTTGCATATCTTGTGCTTCTAAAAGATACGGCCAGAACATGCTTTGCGGAATCAGTTGCTGATCGGTCGCATCTTCGATATAAATCGCCTGTATAGAAACTTGTGCAGGGTAGTTGCCTTTAAAATGCGCCGTATCAATATCAATTTTTTCAATTGAACCACTTTGGCCCAAAGCCAGAATGCACCAGTCAAAACCGGGTTCACGTCGGCGTTTGGTTTCCCAGCCATCACCCATATTTATGCCACGACCTGGATTAATCAGGTTACGCGGATGCCCGAAATGTGCATCGCTATAAGCAATGACCCGACCGCCATTTTCCAGGGCCAACAGATCCAGTACCTGGTCACTATCCTGAATCTGAATCTTAACTTCACCATACACTTTAAAACGTGCTACACCGCCATCCGGGAAAATATTTAAACGCACATGGCTGAATACCTGCTCTGAACAAACCTCAAAAATATGATGCTGTCCGGGACCTAATTTACTATTTGGTAAAATTGAGTGCCAGGTGGCAGTGCTTAAGTCACCATTTGGTGCATAACAGGCTTCGACCGCCGCCGATGCCGGATAGTTGCCGGTAAAAAAGGTAGTATCAATATCCAGCGCCTGAATGGTTCCCGCTACGCCAAGCTGAACAATGGCCCAGTCATAACCGGCATGACGTTTACGGCGGGTTTCCCATCCATCCATCCATTTACCATGATCATCAAATTTGTCTTCCACAAAAATAGGGGCATCAAATTGCAGCATTCGATTTGCTTCAGCAAAAAAATCATCTGAACATTCAAGTACTTCTGCGCCAATTCGGCTATCAGCCAAGTTAGTCAGCTGTTGTAAATACACAGGAATATCAAAAATAGGTGCAATTAATGTTGCCATAGTCATTTTCCATTCAAATTATGAATAACGTGAATATTAATTTTTATAAACAGCCAAAATCTAAGTTAAAGCCTTATAAAAACTCATGTTTACATCCATGTTGATGCACAGCTTGTGCCAACTTTTGAAAAAAATCGGTGCATGTTTTTTTGAAAATGGCACGCTTTTAGCTTTTTAAGGAGCAGAAACAATATATTCAGAGGAGAAAATAGATGAAGATTACAATTATTGGTGCAGGCATGGGCGGATTGACCACGGGAATTGCACTAAAAAAGTTTGGGCATCAGGTCACCATCTATGAGCAAGCAGAACAAATTTTACCTGTCGGCGCAGCCATCTCGCTTTGGTCCAATGGTGTGAAGTGTTTGAATTACCTGGGGCTGACTGAACAGGTTGCTAAGTTAGGCGGTCAGATGGATCAGCTGGCGTATATAGATGGCTTGACGGGCGATACCATGACCCAGTTCAGTTTATTGCCCTTGATTGAAGAGGTCGGACAACGTCCGTATCCGGTGGCACGTGCCGACTTGCAAAATATGTTGATGGATGAGTTTGGCCGTGAAAATATCCAACTTGGCAAAAAAATGGTTGCGCTGCAAGAACAGAGGGATGGTGTACTTGTTCAATTTGCCGATGGTAGCGAAATTAAAACCGAATTGTTGATTGGTGCCGACGGAACCCACTCGATTACGCGTGCTTATGTGCTGGGTGAACAGGTTTCACGTCGTTATGCGGGTTATGTCAACTGGAATGGCTTGGTCGAAATTAGTGATGATCTTTCTCCGGCAGACCAGTGGACAACTTTTGTTGGTGAGGGTAAACGTGTTTCGCTGATGCCTGTTGCAGATGGAAAATTCTATTTCTTTTTTGATGTGCCGTTACCGGTAGGTTTAGAAAACAATAAAGCAGAATATAAAACTTTACTGAAACAATATTTTAATGGCTGGTGTGCACCGGTTCAGCACTTGATTGATGCTTTAGATGAACAAAAAACCAACCGTGTAGAAATTCATGACATTGAGCCTTTTGCCCAATTTTATCAAGGCCGTGTGGTGATTGTCGGCGATGCAGCACACAGTACCACGCCGGATATTGGTCAGGGCGGCTGCCAGGCCATGGAAGATGCGATTTATTTGGCCCGTGCCTTACAAATTAATACTTTGGGTCTACAGGATGCTTTAAAGCGTTATCAAAATAAACGTAATGAACGCGCCAATGAGCTGGTACTACGTGCACGAAAACGCTGTGATGTGACTCATATGAAAGATGAAGTGGTGACCAAAGAATGGTATGAAGAATTAAGAAAGGAACAGGGGCCACATATTATGAAAGGCATTATCAGCAATATTATTGGTAATCCATTAGATTAATTATTGGACTCGGTTTTTTGTTTAGAAACCCTTCGTGATGAAGAGTTTTTTATTATAAAAAATGACTCAACTTGCTTGGGAGAAATAACTATTTTCATGGAAAAAGATTCGTCAATTCAGTGCTGAAGGAGTACATTACTGCACTTTAACGCTTAAAACAGGTCAAGTGATGGCATCTACATGGATTCTCTTTACCCTTATGGCTGCATTTATGCAGGCTTGGCGTAATGCGTTTCAAAAGCAGCTCAGTACAACTGTAGATGTCTATGGCGTGACTCTGGCACGGTTTCTTTTCGGTTTTCCTTTTGCTCTCATTTACCTGACAGGTTTATATCATTACCAGCCTATCCGGACTGCCATTACTTTTACTCCAAGGTTTTGGATTTACATTGTGATTGCCGGGATCAGCCAGATTGCAGCAACAGCCTTGATGGTGCAGCTATTTAAACAGAAAAACTATGCCATTGGGGTGGGGCTAGCGAAAAGTGAAGCCATTTTGGCTGCGCTGATTGGTGCTTCATTATTGAGTGATCAGTTAAGTTTACTGGCGTGGTTCGGAGTTGCCTTGGGTGGCCTTGCCGTATTTTTACTCAGTAAAGGACCAAGAACAGAAAAACTTTCCCTGCCGACCTTATTGATTGGAATTGGCAGTGGATTATGTTTTGCCCTTACCTCTTTATTGGTACGTGAAGCCAGCCTGGAATTGCCGCAATTGCCATTTATTCATCGCGCCGCATGGGTATTGGTCAGTATTATTGGCTTTCAATGTCTCAGTATGCTGATCTATTTAAGTTTATTGAGTCGTCAGACTTTAAAGGCGATGTGGGCAAGAATAGGCCTGACTTTTAAAGTCAGTGTCTGCAGTTTTATCGCTTCCTTGGGCTGGTTTACCGCCATGAGCATGCAATCTGTCGCGATTGTCAAAACACTGGGACAGATTGAAATCCTGTTTAGCTTGCTCATTTCTGCTTATTTCTTTAAGGAAAAACTGGCCAAAGCAGAGCACTGGGGATTATTACTGGTGGTGATTGCCGCCATACTGGTGATTTGGGCCTAGTTCGATTGAAATTACAAGTTGTATCTTAGCCCTCAGTTCAACGACTAAGATACATAGAGTTCATGGTTTAAGCAGCTAATAAATCTTTTGCGGCCTGACGATGTTCAGCCAATAACTTGTCCATATCAAGACCCAATATTTGTTGATCTTTGACCACCCATTTGCCTTTAACCATGACATGTTCTGCACGGTCTGCGCCACAGAGCAGCAGCGCTGCAACAGGATCATGACTGCCTGAAAATTTGATGTCATCTAGTGTATAAAAAGCCAAATCCGCCTGAAAGTCAGGGGCAATTTCCCCCAAATGCTGATCTCGACCCAGCAATTGTGCTGAACCTTTGGTCACCCAACTCAAGGCCAGTTCAGGAGTAATCATTTCAGCACCATATTTCAGACGTTGCAGATACATGGCCTGACGCGCTTCCAGAATTAAATTGGATGCATCTCCGGAGGCTGAACCGTCCACACCCAAACCAATTTTTGCGCCGGCCTGGATTAAATCTATAGTCGGACAAATCCCGGAAGCCAGACGCATATTGGAATGCGGGCAATGACAGATGCCGACCTGCGCTGCACCTAAACGGCGAATCTCATCGGCATTGAAATGAATACCATGTGCGAGCCAGGTACGATGATTCAACCAGCCAACACTGCCCAGATAATCAACTGTGCGCATGCCAAATTTTTCCAGACAAAAGTTTTCTTCATCCAGAGTTTCCGCCAGATGGGTATGCAGCCGCACATCATGCTGCTGCGCCAGTTGGGCACTTTCACGCATAATTTCCTGCGTGACCGAAAAAGGAGAACAGGGTGCAAGGGCAATATTCACCATCGCATCTGCACTACGGTCATGATATTTCGAAATCAGCCTTTCCGAATCGAGCAAGATGGTTTGCATATCCTGTACCGTGTGCTGCGGTGGCAGACCGCCCTGATCTTCACCCAGACTCATCGAACCGCGGGTCAGCATGACCCGGATACCTAAACTTTGTGCAGCCTGTACCTGAATATCAATCGCATCATGCAGTTGCTGGGGAAATAAATAATGGTGATCTGCCGCAAAAGTACAGCCGGACATCAATAATTCAGCCAAAGCCACTTGCGTCGCCAAATAGAGCTGTTCCGAATTTAGCTTGGCCCATACCGGATACAGCGTTTTAAGCCAGGGGAAAAGCGGCGCATTCACCACAGGTGCCCAGGCACGGGTCAAGGTTTGATAGAAATGATGATGGCTATTGATCAGTCCAGGCAAAATCACCAGATTCTTGGCATCAAATGTTTCATCAAAGGGCGTAATGGGTGTTTGTCCTAACGCCACCAGTTCAACAATTTTTCCCGATTGAATGACCAGACCACCGCGTGCATCACTTTGATTGCCAGTAAAAATTGCCAGTGGATGTTTAATCCAGATTGTTGACATAACATTGCCTTAATCAGTGAAATTTCATTTAAAAAAGCAAGAGTTATACCAACTGATATATTTTAGGCTGAGAGTACAGGAACTTGCTGTTTTAGCGCTTCCATCTGTTCACTGATATGCTTGATCATTAACTGCGATGCTCTGGAAATTTGCCGTTTCGGAGCAACACAAAGAGCAATGGTCAGTGGATGCAGACCTTTTTCCAGAATCGGCTTGAATACCAACTCTTTACGTTCCAGATAGGGCAAGACATCTAAAAAACTTAAAATGCCTATGCCTAAATTTTTCTGGATCAGGGCATTCATCAGCCGAATATCATTAGATTCGGTTTTTCTGGCCGGAATAAATTGATGGTGCTTATACAGGGCCTGTACATAATCATGAATAATCAGTGGTTCCGACGGAATAAAGTGGTTATCGCCTAAAGTATCGGAAAAATAGATTTTTTTAGCGTGAACCAGCGGATGATCATTACTCATGACAAAACCGACCGGTAATTCCAGAAAATGGATCATCTCCAGATGATGATGCGCTTTGGGATTTAAAATTAATCCAAAATCCAGTTCGGCATCCATAATCTTTTTGGCAATAATTTCGCTGTCTGCCACCCGAATATTAAAATGAATCCAGGGATAATTCTCATACATGTACTGTATGGATTGCATGATAAAACCATCGCTTAAAGCCGAGATCAGGCCAAATTCGATGGTGCCCCGATTCAGCCCCTGAATTTCATCAAAACGGATACGGGTATGCTGAAACTCCTTTTGCCATTTCAGTAAGTCAGCATAGAGCAATTCACCTGCCAGAGTCAGCTTTAAACCATTCGGCAAACGTTCAAACAAGATGATGCCCAAATCTTCTTCAGCCAGCGCAATTTGACGATGTACCGCAGAAACTGAAATAAACAGCTGATCTGCTGCCTTGCGCAGGCTGCTAGTTTTGGCGACCGCAATAAAATATTCGGAAAAACGTGAAAAGGGTGTATTCATATAGGTATTGAGGCAAGTTTGCCTAACTGTCTTTTTTATAGCGCATGATGGTTCTGACTATGCGAGTTCTATGCCAAATTCACATTTTTAGTCTGCAAGAACATTTCAATCCACCTTAGTGTTCTAATTTTTAGAATAATAAGTACGAAACATTCTAATAGACAGAATGCTAAAAATTCATTTAATTTCAAATACAAGTTAAAGCAAAAGGTCAGTATTTTGACCTTGAAAAAGGCTTGGCCACGAAATTGAAAAGAAGGATTTTATATGAACGCCATACCAGTACTTAATCTATTTACTCAACCACATGGTAGTGCGTTTGATCCATCTGACTGGAATATTTTGGCGCAGCACTGGTATCCGGTTGCACGTATTCAGGACGTCAGTACCACACCACAGCAAGTCATATTGCTGGACGTAAAAATGGCGCTGTATAAAACCGAAAGCGGTCAAATCCATTTGGCCCGGGATATCTGTCCGCACCGTGGTGTCCCACTAACCAAAGGCTGGGTACAAGGGGAAGAGCTGGTCTGTCCTTATCATGGACTACATTACAATACCGAAGGCAAATGTTCGAAAATTCCGGCTCAGCCAGAACTGACAAAAATTTCTGAGCGTTTTAGCCTGACCAAATTTCCTGTGGTAGAAAAATATGGCCTGATTTGGACCAGTCTATTTAACCGTGATCAAAGCGAGACGAATTTTCCGGTGCTGGAAACCTGGGATGCGGAAGGTCATCAGGCCATTTTGCCGCCATTTGTGGATATTAATGGTTCCAGCGGCCGGCAACTAGAAGGCTTTATTGATGTTGCACATTTTGCCTGGGTGCATCATCAGGCATTTGCAGACCGTGAAAACCAGGTAGTGCCGAAGTACCATACCGAACGTACAGACTACGGTTTAAAAAGCATTTATATTTCCAATGTCAGTAACTATCCGCATGGTCTACAACATTTAGAGTCGGAAGGTTTTATGTGGACCCGTGAATTTGATGTGTATCCGCCATTTTCAGCAACATTGAAAGTGTATTTCCCCAATGATGGCATTTTAAAAATTTTAAATGCGTGCTGTCCGGTTTCCCATAATAAAACCCGACTATTTGTGCCGCTGACCCGTAACTTCGACACCACTGGAGATTTACAGGCAGTGTATGATTTTAATGCACAAATTTTTGCAGAAGATCAGGAGATGGTAGAAAGCCAAAAACCAGAAGAATTACCCCTGGATATTAGTATGGAAGCCCATTTTGAAGCAGATCGTTCATCTACCACTTACCGTCGTATATTGGCCGAATGGGGATTAAGTAAACGCTATATCGTTTAAATATTTTAAAAAAGCACCTTTATATATCAGGTGCTTTTTTATTTTAAGCCCACTGTAAAATTTATATTAACGAGCATTACCTATGATAAATAGTCCGAGCCAAGCGCAGATTATTAAATTCCTCAAACTTTCCAATGAGGTGGGTAAACGTGCCATCAGCTTAGGACATCATCCTTTTGGTGCAGTTCTGGTGGCTCCGGATCATAAAACGGTACTTTTGACCCAATGTAATATTGATACCGTGAACCATGCCGAATCGACCTTGGCACGGATTGCAGCTACGAACTATCAGGCTGAATATTTATGGCAATGTACTTTATATACTGCAGTAGAACCTTGCTGTATGTGCTCTGGCACGATTTATTGGGCCAATATCGGCCGTGTTGTGTATTGCATGACCGAAGAAAAACTGCTGGCCTGTACCGGTAATCATGATGAAAACCCGACGATGAGCGTGTCCTCTGCCTATGTATTTTCCCATTGCCAAAAAGAGGTGGAACTGATTGGTCCAGTGCCTGAACTGGAAGATGAAATAGCCCAATTACAAAATGGTTTTTGGTCGAAAAGATAATCAATTTTTTATGCATTGTTATTTTTAAGTCGATTTAAATTTAATAAAAGATTTTTAAATATTTAACTTAAAAATATTCATTTTTATCCAGTTGGAATATTAATTGCTTTACTCAAACCGATTTTAAATATTTTTATAAACATTTTCTTTGAACAAATATAGATGGAGTTGCATTAATGAGTTTAAAAAAGAAAACTTTGGGGAACGCCTTTCTGGTTTTGGGCAGTTTGGCTATAATGATTCCCGGTCAGACTCAAGCCACAGAAAAAGCGGCTTTTATCTATTTGGGACCTACCAGTGACCACGGCTGGTCTTATTCACATGAACAAGGCCGTATAAAGGCAGATAAAGCACTGGCTGGTAAATATCAAACCACATTTATTGAAAATGTACCCGAAACTGCAGATGCGGAACGTGTGGTCCGTAATCTTGCCCAGCAAGGCAATAAGGTCATTTTTGGTACCTCATTTGGCTATATGAACGCGATGGAAAAAGTCGCCAAGCAGTTTCCAAATACCGTATTTATGCATGCAACCGGCTACAAACAAGCTAAAAACCTGGGTGTATATGAAACGCGTACCTATGAAGGTGCTTATATGCTAGGTGTCGTGGCAGGACAAAAAACTCAAACCGATACCATCGGTGTGGTCGCATCTTTTCCGATTCCTGAAGTGGTACGTAACATCAATGCCTATACCTTAGGTGCACAAAGTGTCAATCCGAAAGTGAAAACCAAAGTGATTTGGGCAAATACCTGGTTTAACCCGGGCAAGGAACGTGAAGCGGCGTTAGCGCTGATTGCACAAAAAGCCGATGTGTTGATGCAGAATACCGACTCGCCGGCAGTGGTACAGGCTGCGCAGCAAAAGGGTATCTATGCTTTTGGCTGGAACTCGGACATGAGTAAATTTGGTCCTAAGGCGCACTTGGCAGCAGCTGTGCTGCATTGGGAGAAAATTTATGAGCCGGTTATGCAACAGGTTGAGGCCAAAACCTGGAAAACGTCGGCGATTAAATATGGAGTAAAACAGGGCGCAGTGAACATTGAAAATTTTGGTCCATCCACCACGGCTGAAATGAAAGCCAAAGCAATTGCCGTGCGCAATGCACTGCAAAAAGGCAGCTTGCATCCATTCACTGGTCCCATCTATAAACAGGATGGCAGCTTGCTGGTGGCAAAAGGCAATTCATTAACAGATGCAGATTTAGCGAAAACCAATTATTACGTCAAAGGTGTAGAAGGAAGTTTTCCTAAATAACCAGACTGCGTAATTAAATGCAAATGACTCATTTTATTTTAAATTCAGAGTTATTTTTTTGAAATAGCGCACTGATTTAACAGAGGTTAGATTGTCCTATGAGCATTCCAGTGATTGATTTAAGCGGCGCTTTAGCTGCTGGATCTAAACAGGTCAATGAGGTTGTACATCTGCTGCGCCAAGCTGCAACCAGTTCGGGTTTCTTTTATGTCAAAAATCATGGCATTGATCCAGTTTTAATTCAGCGTCAATTTGCACTATGCGAACAGATTTTTGACCTGCCTTTAAGCACTAAAATGAAATATGATCAAAGCCTGAATGCCAGTCATTTGGGGTTTGAGCAGTTGTCTGCACAAAAGTCAGATTACAATGCCAAGCCGGATATTAAGGAAGGTTTTTATTGCGGTAAAACTTATAGTGCTGACCATCCCTATGTGTTAGCCAAATATCAAGGCTATGGCATTAATCAATGGCCGAGTGAAGTGCCTGAAATGGAGCAATACTGCCAGGAATATATTGCAGAACTGAGCCTGCTGGCCAAGCGCATTATGCAGTTACTGGCTTTATCTCTGGAGCTGGATGAGCATTATTTTGATGAGTGTTGTCATGATCCCATGATGACCTTGAAAATGCTGCGCTATCCGCCTCATCCGGCAGATGCCGATGAAAACAGCTTTGGTGTCGGTGCGCACACAGATTGGGGTTCAATTACGATTTTGGCGCAAGACAACTGTGGCGGTTTGGAAGTTTGCCTGCCCGATGGAAGCTGGGTCACTGCACCACCCATTGAGGGAACTTTTGTCGTCAATTTAGGTGACCTGATTCCACGTTGGAGTAACGATTTATTTAAATCTAATCCACACCGGGTACGGAATATGTATGCAGACGGAAAATCTCGTTATTCGATCCCTTTCTTTTATGGTCCAAATTATATGACCCATATTTATGCATTGCCCGGCACAGTCAAAGATACGGAAAGTTACCGTTATAAGCCATGCACCGCAGGTGAACACATGGAAGAAATGTACATGAAAGCCTATGCCTTAAATGCAGAAGAACAAAAGGTGCTAGAAAAAATTTAAATACGAAAAAGCTGACTCAGAAATAAAAAAGCCCAACTTTGAACAAGTTTGGGCTTTTTTTTATCATTACTGAACTGTGATTATTCTGCCTGCGCTAAAAAAAAGCATTTCTGCTGGCTGATCGAATAACTTTGATTTGTAGTCAAAATAAAAATAAAAAAAAAGAGAAAAATAAAAGAACTTTAAAATATAAGACATTGTATTTCATCAATAAAAAATAATATTTTTGTTCTAAAAAACAGAACGTAATGTTTATGTTCTAATTTTTATCAATTTTGGAATAGAACTTGCTAATTAAGAGAAAGTGAACAGAAAAATTAAACTGATGTTCAAATTTCACATTTCTAATTCATTGTTATTGCTTGAATTAGAAATACACCATTCATAATGGAGCAGTTTTATGCAAAAAAAAGTCAGCTTTAAATCACAGCTTAAAAAACTTGTACTGGCATTCAGTACAGCCACTGTTTTGGGGACATCTTTTATCAGCTTGGCACATGCGGCTGACAAAGCGGCCTTTGTTTATATTGGCCCAACCAGTGATCATGGCTGGACTTATTCACATGACCAGGGGCGTATCAAAACAGAAAAAGCCTTGGCCGGAAAATACACAACTTCTTATATTGAAAATGTGCCAGAAACTGCAGATGCAGAGCGTGTAATCCGTAATCTGGCGCAGCAGGGTAATAAAGTCATTTTTGCCACTTCGTTTGGTTATATGAACCAGATGGAAAAGGTGGCTAAACAGTTTCCAAATACCGTCTTTATGCATGCCACTGGCTACAAGCAGGGCAAAAATTTAGGGATTTATGATGTACGTACCTATGAAGGTGCATACATGCTAGGTGTAGTTGCTGGGCAAACCACTAAAACTAATACTCTGGGTGTCGTGGCATCTTTCCCGATTCCTGAAGTGGTACGTAACATCAATGCCTATACCTTGGGCGCGCAGAGTGTCAATCCTAAAGTGAAAACCAAAGTGATTTGGGTCAATTCGTGGTTTAACCCGGGTAAAGAACGTGATGCAGCTTTGGCACTGATTTCACAGAAAGCTGATGTGCTGATGCAAAACACCGATTCACCCGCCGTTGTCCAAGCTGCACAGCAAAAAGGCGTTTATGCCTTTGGTTGGGACTCGGACATGAGCAAGTTTGGTCCTAAAGCCCACTTGGCAGCTTCAGTATTGCATTGGGAAAAAATCTATACCCCAGTCTTACAACAAGTTGCGCAAAAAACCTGGAAGCCAAGTGCAATGTGGTACGGCATTAAACAGGATGCGGTGAGAATTGAAAACTTTGGTCCTGCAGTGCCAGCCAAAGTGAAACAGTCTGCCTTAAATGCACAAAGTGGGATTCATAAAGGTTCGCTGCATCCATTCCAGGGACCTTTATATAAACAGGATGGCGGTTTGGTCATTGCGAAAGGTAAAGTTTTGTCTGATGCAGAGCTAGGCAAAATGAATTACTACGTCAAAGGCGTAGAAGGCGCTTTACCTAAATAAAACAGATGGCATGAATGAGCTTTCATTCATGCCTTTCTTTTTTCATTTTTTCGAGCTTGTCTATGAATGACTTATCCGATAATGCGACATATGTTGACGTACAACAGGCTGTAGAACTGACCGTTCCACGCCTGGAACTGGTCAATATTGGTAAAAGTTATAATTCGCTAAAAGCCAACGATCAGATTGATCTTAAAGTTCAGGCTGGGCAAATTCATGCCATCTTGGGTGAAAATGGGGCTGGTAAAAGCACCCTGATGAAAATTATTTATGGGGCGACACAGGCGGATCAGGGCCAGATCATCTGGAATGGCAAAGAGGTGAGCATCGAAAACCCGGCTGCTGCGCGCAAGCTTGGCATCGGGATGGTGTACCAACATTTTTCACTCTTTGAAACTTTAACCGTTGCGGAAAATATTCTGCTGGGGCTGGATGAAAAATACGACCTTGCTGAGCTCAGGCAAAAAATTGTCGAAGTTTCAGAACAATATGGCTTGCCGATAGATCCACGCCGTGAAGTCTATTCGCTGTCCGTCGGTGAGCGGCAACGTGTCGAAATTATCCGCTGTTTATTGCAGCAACCGTCTTTGATTATTTTAGATGAACCGACTTCGGTCTTGACTCCGCAAGCCGTGAAACAGCTGTTTAAAACCCTGAAATTGCTGGCTTCGCAAGGGGTATCGATTCTCTATATCAGCCATAAACTGCATGAAATTCAAGAGCTGTGCGATGAAGCTACCATTTTAAGAAATGGTCGGGTGACGGGTCACGTCAAACCGAGGGAAAAAAGCACCAGTGAATTGGCCCGTCTCATGATTGGACGTGAACTTCCGACCTATCAGCATTCAGCATTTTCTGGCGAACAAAGCATCTTGCTGCAAGTCAAGCAACTCAATTATGCATCTGATGATCCCTTTGGCGTGTCTTTAAGCAATATAGATCTGGAATTAAAAGCTGGTGAAATCACTGGTATCGCCGGGATCTCTGGTAATGGTCAGGCAGAATTGCTGGCGTTGCTATCGGGCGAAAAGCTGACTGATCAGGGCGAAATCCTGTTTGAAGGCAGAAATGTCTCCCGATTGTATGCAGGTGAGCGCCGTGATTTGGGCTTGGGCTTTGTTCCGGAAGAACGTTTGGGACGCGGTGCAGTGCCCAATATGAGCTTGTCACAAAATGCTTTCCTCACTGCATTTCGTCAGGGTTTAAGCCGTTTTGGATTGATCAATTTTGAAAAGACCAAAGCCTTTGCTGCGCATTGCATTGAAAAGTTCAATGTCAAGGCAGCCGGTCCGCAGGCAGAAGCCCGCAGCTTGTCTGGCGGTAACTTGCAAAAATTTATTGTAGGCCGGGAAATTCTACAGAACCCGAAAGTACTGATTGTTTCGCAGCCGACTTGGGGGGTTGATATTGGGGCATCCATGTTTATCCGCCAGACCCTGATTGATCTATCACGTCAGGGAGTGGCCATTTTGGTAATTTCCGAAGAATTGGAAGAGCTTTTTGAAATTAGCGATCAGCTCTGTGTGCTGGCCAGTGGCAAATTATCTGAACCGATTGCCACCCATAACACCAATGCTGAAGAGATCGGTTTACTAATGGCTGGAATTAAAAACAATCCAGTCGCTCAGGCTGCAACTGAAATACAACCAATTTCAGTTTAGAGAAGAATAGGTGATTTGATGCATTTACTCGAACCTAGAGAACATCCTTCTCAACTTATGAAATGGCTGTCTCCTTTTATTGCGCTATTGGCCATGCTCTGTGTCGGTAGCCTGCTGTTTTTAATGCTTGGGGTCAATCCGCTTCAGGCTTTGTATATTTTCTTTATTGAGCCGCTCAGTAGTGCTTATAACCTGAGTGAACTGCTAATTAAAGCCAGTCCATTGATTTTGATTGCCTTAGGTCTGGCGGTCGGTTTTCGCGCGAAATTATTCAATATTGGTGCCGAAGGGCAGCTGACCATGGGCGCCATTTTTGGTGGCGGTATTGCGATCCTGTTTTTTGAACAGCTAGGCTGGTGGATTTTACCATTGATGATCATTATGGGAGCCATCGGGGGTGCAATTTGGGGGCTGATTCCAGCGCTGTTAAAAACCCATTTTAATGCAGAAGAAACCCTGACCACCTTGATGATGAACTATGTGGCCTTTTTTCTGCTGATGTATTTGGTCAATGGGCCATGGCGTGATCCGGACGGCATGAATTTTCCACAATCAGTGATGTTTAGTGACAGTGCGGTTTTACCCTATGTAATTGAGGGAACCCGGGTCAATGCCTCTATTTTTCTGACCCTGTTAGCGGTGGCTGTGTTCTGGATATTTATTCGTAAAAGTGTCAGCGCATATAGATTAGAAGTCAGTGGTCAGGCACCTATGGCGGCCCAATATGCCGGTTTTTCGTCCAGAAAAGCCATCTGGTTCAGTTTGGGCATTTCTGGATTAATGGCGGGAATTGCCGGGATTTGTGAAGTCGCAGGTCCGATTGGTCAGCTCAATCCAAATATTTCTCCGGGCTATGGTTATGCCGCAATTATTGTGGCCTATTTGGGCCGTTTAAACCCGATTGGCATTGTATTGTCCGGCTTGCTTATGGCGCTGATTTATCTGGGCGGTGAACTGGCACAAATGCAGTTGCAGCTTCCGGTTGCCATTACCGGTATTTTCCAGGGTTTATTGCTGTTTTTCCTGTTGGCGTCTGATGCGCTAATTGAAAATCGCTACCGTTTCGCCAAGAAGAAGCAGCCACCCGCTGAAACTGTTCAACCAGCGGCTTAATGCTGTCAATAAAAAGGATAACCAGAGATGAGTATAGAAATTACCGCCATTCTTGCCGGTACTGTGGCCGCAGCGACTCCATTGATATTTGCAGGTTTAGGCGAACTTGTTGCAGAACGTACAGGCGTGATTAATTTGGGCGTAGAAGGGATGATGCTGGTCGGTGCGATTGCCGGTTTTGCCTTTGCCTCTCAATATGATGCCAGTGTCTTAAGTGCTTTGTTTATGGGAGGACTGGCTGGAAGCTTGATGGCACTGATTTTTGCCTTTTTCACTTTATCGATGAGCACGAATCTGTCGGCCTGCGGTCTGGCTTTGACCATTTTCGGTATCGGGATTTCGGCTTTTATCGGGCAGAATTATGTCAGTACTGCATTGCCGGGATTACAAAATTTAAATATCCCCGGACTGGCTGATATTCCTGTTATTGGTCCAATTTTATTTCAGCAAAACTATGTAGTGTATTTATCGATTCTGGCATTTGCTGTGGTGTGGTGGGTATTGGCCAAAACCCGTTTGGGCTTATTGTTAAAAGCCGTAGGCGAGTCGCCAGAAAGCGCACATGCCATGGGCTACAACGTTTTAGCGATTCGTTATGGCGCGGTGCTTTTTGGCGGGGCCATGGCCGGAATTGGCGGGGCTTTCCTCTCAACCGTATATACCCCAATGTGGATTGAAAACATGGTAGCCGGACGTGGCTGGATTGCCATTGCTCTAGTCGTTTTTGCCGCATGGAAACCGACTCGCTTAATGCTGGGTGCCTATTTATTTGGCGGGGTCACCATTTTGCAATTTCATGCTCAAGCACTCGGTCTGAACATCCCAAATGAATTTTTATCGGCATTACCTTATATCGCAACGATTTTGGTTCTGGTGATCATTTCACGTGATAAAAAACTACTGAAACTGAATTTGCCTGCTTCGCTGGGTAAGACATTTAGCCCTTAACTGGACAGAGCAGAGGAAATATAACAATGAAAATCATGACTGCAGATTATGTCCTGACCATGAATTCGACGCTGGATTGTATTCGCCATGGGGCTATTTTAATTGAGGGTGCATATATCAAGCAGGTGGGTACACTGGAAGAATTAACCCGGCAATACCCAGATGTAGAAGTGAGTCAATATCCGAACAGTTTACTGATGCCAGGTTTAATCAATACCCACTGCCATTCAGGACTGTTAAGAGGCACCGCCGAAGGTTTACCTGTCTGGGACTGGTTGCAGCAGTTTATCGATCCGATGCACCGGATTTTAACGCCTGAAGATGCCAAAATAGCTTCCTATCTTTGCTATGCCGAAGCACTGCTTTCAGGAACCACCACCATCGTGGATATGTGGCGTTATATGGATGGCAGTGCCGAAGCAGCAGAGCAACTTGGCATCCGCGCGGTACTGGTGCCTTATGTGGCAGAACATCCTGATCACAACTATTTTGAAACCTTAAATAGCAATGAAGCGCTGATTCAAAAATGGCATCAAGGCGCAGCTGGGCGAATTAATGTCTGGGTCGGTCTGGAACATCTGTTTTATGCAGAAGAAAAAGCGTTGGCCCGTATTCAGAAACTTTGCCAGGATTATCAGACCGGTTTTCACACCCATAGCAATGAAAGCCAGTTCGATGTGGAAGAAAACCTTAGACGTTATGGCATGCGTCCCATCCAGACGCTCGAACGTTTAGGCATGTTTGATGTTCCTAAATGTCTGTTGGCACACTGTGTCTGGGCCAATTCAGACGAGATCGAAATTCTTAAGCATTATGATGTGGGCGTTGCGCATAATCCGATCTCCAATATGAAACTGGCTTCAGGTGCGGCACCTATTACCGAAATGCTGCGTCATGGCATTGCGGTTGGGTTAGGCACGGATGGTGAAAAAGAAAATAACAATCTGGATATGTTTGAGGAAATGAAAACTGCCTCTTTATTGGCCAAATTTTCCAATTTAGATGCCGCAGCACTCGATTCATGGTCAGTCTGTCAAATGGCAACGCTGACAGGTGCAAAAGCACTGGGCATGCAGCATCAGATTGGATCGCTTGAAGCAGGTAAACTGGCCGATATCATTGCCGTTGATATGGCGACGCCAAGAATGACCCCTTTGATCGATCACGGACGCTTAATGAACCTGCATACGAATCTGGTACATGCGGTACAAGGCCAAGATGTGCATATGACCATGGTCAATGGGCAAGTGGTGGTGGAAAATCGTAAACTGGTGCATGCAGATATGCAGGCCTTAATCGATCAGGTCAATCAGGCCGCACCTGCGTTATTCAGACGCCGTGACAAATGGCTGTCAGAGCAGGGAACTGTGGTGAATGAGTTACAGCGCCTATAAAGGATATAAAAAATATAGACCTAACTTTAAACAGGCTTATCTATGTTCCAGTATGGATAAAAAAGCTTCGATAAAGTTAGGCAGTCTTTTATGATGAATCTGGCCCACCTTAATGACTTCATAAGTCAATCCATCAGCTTGAAGATTTTCACTTTCTATTTTTAACTTTTGCAGGGTTAACTGTAAGCCCTTTAACCATTCCTCAAGTGCTTTGATGGGAATATCATTTTTAAGATCTCCACCTTGCATGGCGGTTTTAAAATGGCTTAAGGTCGTACTGTCTTTAAAACATGCCTCAATATGATGTTCAGTACTTTCAAAAAGATCATGCTTGACCACAAATAAAAATTTTCCAATCGCGGGTTTTAGTGCACTGATATAAATATTTTTATCATTTAGGCTGTATCTTTTATTTTTGGCATTTATAAATTCAGAATTCCAGCCTTGCGATTCTAAAAAATGATCCATTTCGATGAACATCAGATCGGTCACTTGTTCTTCAATTCGATCTGCCAGTTCTTTAAGTTCATGACTGATGACAATTAAATTATTTTCCAATTTGGATCGCTGAGATTTTTCATCATCATGTTGTTTTGATTGGGCTAATACGGCTTGAAAGCGTTGTTCAGGAGTCATGATGGTACTCACTTTAAAATATAAGCCTTAAATTTTAAGATGAGGCTGTGCCCAGACAATTTCAAGAAAACATAAGAAAGTATGCGGTAAAATATTTAGAAATTGAATAGATCACCCAACCAGATTGGCTAATCATGAGGATGAACAGATCAGGATAAATTTCCACAAAGAACAAGATTTCAAACTAGAAACCATATTTTCCAAAAATCCAAAAACTGATCAAATGATTTTATGGAAGAGCGTTGATATAAAATATGATATTGAGTGGAAAATGCATTTGCATGACTCAGATATTGGTATAAATAAAATAGTTAATAGTAATTATAAGGGGTTATGACAAGCTAAAGCAGAACCATGAAAGCTCTGTGGCTTTAGCTTGTATCTTTATTGGGCTGCCATTATGAAATATTAACCACCATTTTGATCATTAAGATAAAAATGATTGCAGGAGATGATTAAATTGTTCTGGTTGCTCAATATTCGAAATATGCGAAGCATTTATTTCAAGCATTTGACTGTTTGGAATGTGCTCAACCATAAATTGACCATCAGCCACTGTGGTCACCGGATCTTGCTGGCCTGCTATGACCAATACGGGTACAGTAATCTCTTTAAGCAGTTCGCGTAAATCCGCTTTAGCCAAAGCTTCACAACAACTTGCATAACCTTCAGCGCTGCCGGCTGCCAAGCTATTTTGCAACTTTTCAACTTCTGCTGTATTGCTTTGAATAAATTTATCTGTAAACCAGCGTGATGCTGCAGTCGATGCAATCGGAGCCAGACCTTGTTCACGTACCAGAGCAGCACGCTCATTCCACGCATGTTCCTGACCAATTTTGGCCGCAGTATTGCAGACGATCACATGGCTAAAACGTTCAGGTTTGTTAATCGCTAACCATTGACCGGTCAAGCCACCCATAGAAATACCACAGAATGCAGCTTTCTGGATGTTTAAATGATTAAGCAGATTGACCACATCTTGCCCAAGTTGCTGCAAGGTATAAGGGCCTTGTGGGGCAGATGATGCACCATGACCACGGGTGTCATAACAAATCACAAAATAATCATCTATGAAGTGAGTAAATTGTTTTTGCCACATCCCATAGTTGGTTCCAAGTGAATTAGAAAAAATCAAGGCTGGGTTGGCTGCATTACCAAAAGTCTGGTAATTGATCTGGGCATCGTTGGATGTAAATGTTGGCATTGAAATCCCTCCCGACCTCCCTTTCTTGCATTTCATTCAAAGCAGTACTTTGAATCTACATTCAGGGAGGAGGTTTATCTTTTTAATAGGTTGTTAGACGCGTTCAATAATCAAAGCAATGCCTTGACCGACACCAATACACATTGAACATAGAGCGTATTGACCACCAGTTTGTTCAAGCTGGTTCAGTGCGGTTGTGACTAAGCGTGCGCCAGAGGCACCCAGTGGATGACCCAAAGCAATTGCACCACCATTTGGATTGACTTTCTCTGAACCGTCTTCAATACCCAAGTCACGGGTACATGCCAACGCCTGAGCAGCAAAGGCTTCATTCAGCTCGATCACATCCATCTGCTCTAAAGTCAGACCAGTTTGTGCCAGCAGTTTTTTGATGGCAGGCGCAGGACCAAAGCCCATGATGCGTGGTTCAACCCCCACGACAGTTGAGCCAATAATTTTGGCGCGTGGTTTTAAGCCGTGTTGAGCAACCGCTTCATCAGATGCGATTAAAAGAGCAGCCGCACCATCGTTAATACCAGAAGCATTACCCGCTGTAACCGTACCATCTGCTTTCACCACAGGTTTCAGTTTTGCTAAAGCTTCTGCAGTGGTAGATGCACGTGGATGTTCATCAGTATCGACAACCACCGGATCGCCTTTACGCTGCGGGATCACCACAGGAATAATTTCCTTGGCAAAGAAACCTTTGGCCTGCGCTGCTGCGGTACGTTGCTGGCTAGTCAGGGCAAACTTGTCCTGGTCTTCACGGTTGATGTTGAACTGTTCCGCCAGATTTTCAGCCGTTTGCGGCATGGTTTCTACGCCGTACATTTCTTTCAGCTTAGGATTGATAAAACGCCAGCCCATGGTGGTGTCTTCAATCTTTTGGCTACGGCCATACGCTGTTTCTGACTTGCCCATCACGAATGGCGCGCGCGACATGCTTTCTACACCACCGGCAATAATCAGATGGGCTTCACCGGCTTTAATCGCACGCGCTGCCATCGCGACTGCATCCATCGATGAACCACACAGGCGGTTTACAGTCGTTGCTGGCACCTGATAAGGCAGACCTGCAAGCAGAGAAGACATACGACCGACGTTACGGTTGTCTTCACCGGCCTGATTGGCACAGCCATAGATGACGTCATCGACCTGTTCCCAGTTCACCGATGGATTACGTTCCATTAAGGCTTTAATTGGAAGTGCACCTAAGTCATCTGCACGGACAGGCGCGAGGCCACCGGCATAACGACCGAATGGGGTACGGATGGCATCGATAATATATGCGTTTTTCATTGTGTATTTGCTCACATATTTAAAAGAAGAAAACTCCTCCCTTTTTAAAGGGTGAGAAGCATTGCTTCGCAAGGGAGGGATTTAATGAAGTAATTTTATTCTTCAAAAAAATCCTCCCTAAATCCCTCCTGAACATGTTTTAAAGCACTGCTTTTAAAACTAAGTGCAAGAAAGGAGGGACTTCCCCTTAATTTGATTGAGTCGCATCAATCAGTTTGGCACCAGTCATTGACTGTAATTCTTCAAATGACAGACCTTCAACTTTCTCAATCACTTTCATACCTTCAGGCGTGACATCAATCACACAAAGATCAGTATAAATACGGTCGACACATTTCAGGCCAGTAGCCGGATAAGACAGTTCAGCCACGATTTTTGGCTCGCCTTTTTTGGTCACGTGGTCAGTCGTAATAAAGACTTTCTTCGCGCCCACAGCCAGATCCATTGCACCGCCGACTGCTGGGATTGCATCCGGTGCGCCAGTATGCCAGTTGGCCAGATCGCCATTTTCAGCCACCTGGAATGCGCCCAATACCGCGATATCTAAGTGACCACCACGCATCATTGCGAATGAATCACCATGATGGAAGAAAGAACCGCCTTCAAGTAAGGTCACGAATTCTTTACCGGCATTAATCAGCTCAGGATCGCGGTCTTCTTCAGCAGGAGGAGGACCGAATGCCAACAGGCCATTTTCAGAATGCAGGAAGACGTCTTTATCGCTTGGCAGGTAGCTTGAAATCTTGGTCGGTAAACCAATACCGAGGTTCACATAAGCGCCATCAGGAATATCTTGTGCCACACGTTCAGCGATCTGGTCACGGGTCAGTTTGCTATAGCTCATTATTTATCTCCGATGCCAATTATTGTGCAGGTTTAACTTGAACAACGTGTTGAACAAAAATTCCCGGGGTGATGATGTGCTCTGGATCCAGTGCACCGAGTTCAACCACTTCAGAAACTTGAGCAATCGTCACATCAGCCGCCATCGCCATAATCGGACCAAAGTTACGCGCAGATTTACGGTAGACCAGGTTGCCCCAACGATCGCCTTTAGAAGCTTTAATTAAAGCAAAGTCAGCTTTAATCGGATTTTCTAAAACGTAGTCTTTGCCTTCGTAGTTCATGGTCGGTTTGCCTTCAGCCAGCAAAGTACCAAAACCGGTAGGGGTATAGATTGGACCTAAGCCCATACCAGCCGCCTGAATACGGCAAGCCAGATTACCTTGTGGTACCAGTTCCAGTTCAATTTTTCCAGCACGATACAACTCGTCAAATACCCAGGAATCAGACTGACGCGGGAAAGAACAAATAATCTTGCGAACAGCACCAGCTTTAAGCAGTTTTGCCAGACCATAATCGCCATTACCGGCATTGTTGTTGACAATAATCAGGTCTTTAATACCCAATTCGATCAGACCATCAATCAGTTCAGCAGGCTGACCTGCTGTACCAAAACCACCGATCATAATGGTAGAACCGTCCTTGATCTGGGAGAGTGCTTCTTTCAATGATAATGAACTTTTATCTATCATAATCTGGTCCTTACATATCCTAAACTGATGGATGTCTTTAAACTCGTTTTGAATCTGATGCTGTAACCGCAACAGCATTACGGTTTTTCTGTGACAGCAGAAAATGTGCTACCAGGCCAATGCAAATTCCCCAAAAGACTGAACTCAGTCCCAAGAAATGCATGCCGGAAGCAGTCGCTAAAAAGGTGATCAGTGCTGCATCACGTTGCGACTCTTTGCCCATGGCTACGGAAATGTTGGTGGCAATCGCACCCAGTAATGCCAGTCCTGCCAAAGCCGCAATTAATTCTTTGGGCATCAGGCTAAACAGCATGACGATGCTGCCGGCAAATAAGCCGCCTAAAATATAAAAAAGCCCATTTGCCACACCGGCGATATAACGCTTTTCTTTCAGCTCGTGCGCGTCTTTACCCAAACATAAAGCAGCCGTGATAGATGCCAGTACGATGGTAATACCCCCTACACAGGCCACTGCAAGCGAGGCAATACTGGTTGCACTAATAATTGGCTTGGCTGGCATGTCATAACCACTGAGTTTGATAATCGCCATTCCCGGTAAAAACTGGCCAGACAGGCTGACTAGAATGAGTGGGAGAGCCAGATTCAGGGTTGAACTCCAGGTCCATTCTGGTGCAATAAATTGCGGAATCGCTAGACTAAAATCTGCCGTGACCGGGTTAATCTTGCCCAGTAACATACTTAAAACCACACCGGCAACCAGCACCCAGACCATGGCATAACGTGGACTAAAACGCTTGGCCAGTAAAAATACCGCCAGCATGCCAAAGACGATATAGGGCATGGTATCGGTAGCGGTAAACAACCCTAAACCAAACTGCAGTAAAATTCCGGCCATCATTCCGGCAGCCACTTCTTGAGGAATCCAGGACAGTAACTTGTCGAAATAACCGGTGATCCCAATGAGAAAAATCACCACAGCAGAGGTGATATAGGCCGCAACCGCTTCATTGAGCGAAATATCGGGAAACAGTGTGACCAATAGTGCCGTTCCGGGCGCAGACCAAGCGGTGACGACAGGTATTTTGTATTTAATTGATAAAAAGATACCTGCGAGCGCCGCACCAATAGAAATTCCCCAAATCCATGAAATCATCATGGCTGGGGAAACCTGGGCTTGCTGTGCCGCCTGGAAAAAAATGATCAGTGGCCCTGAATAGGAAATCAGCACTGCTAAAAATCCTGCAACAGTCGCTGAAATTGACCAGTCATTTTTTAATGTCTGAAACAGGGTGTTCATTGGTAATGTGCCTCCTTGCGTCGAACCATGAGCCTGTTAAAAATCGTGGTGATCAGGACTAGCCCTGATCACCACCACCGACCGGTACTACCGTACCTGTCATATAAGATGATTCATCGGAAGCCAGAAATGCAATCGCATTCACTTGCTCCTGAATTGTGCCGTAGCGACCCATAAACGTACGGTCAATGGTCTGATCTACCACTTGCTGCATCCATTCTTGTTCAGATTCAGTCAGTGGATTGGTATTGCGCGGTACTTTACGGGGAGGTGCTTCGGTGCCACCCGTTGCAACTGCGTTAACGCGAATACCATCTTTGGCATGTTCAAAGGCAAGGGAAGCCGTCAGGCCATTTACGCCACCTTTGGATGCTGAATAGGGAACACGATTAATACCACGTGTGGCAATAGAAGATACGTTTACAATGGTACCTTTCTGATTTTTAATCATTTCAGGCAGAACTGCACGGCAGCACCACAAGGTCGGGAACAATGAACGGTTCACTTCCTTGATAATTTCCTCTTCAGAAAATTCCTCGAAAGGTTTCATCCAGATCGCGCCACCGACGTTGTTGATCAGGGCATCGACACGGCCATAAGTCTCAAGGGCTTTTTCAACGACTGACTGAGCACCGGCAAACGTTTCCAGATTGGCTTTGACGGTAATTGCATCACCGCCAGTCGCTTCAATTTCAGCCAAAACTTCTTCCACATAAGGGGAAAGGTCAGCCATGACGACTTGAGCGCCTTCGCTCGCCATTTGCAACGCGACACCGCGACCGATGCCTTGCGCGGCACCGGTCACGATTACGACTTTGTTTAAAAATCTTTGATTTGAAGTCATATTTTTTTAACTCATGAACCAATCTTTATATCTGCGATTAAAAAACCTTTAAATTTGATTTAGGAAAGACGGAGTCTTGCTTTTATAAATCAACATAAGGTTTAACCTTCGGTTCGACCTACTTTTGTTTTGGCAAAAGTAGGCAAAACCATTGTCATCCGCTGAACTCGTCCATTGCATCATGTAAGTTAAATTTGTCGCAGAAACTTAGATGTATCTGAATTTGGTTTGCCTCGTACAGCAGCGGATGACGTTTACGCGTATCAAATAGTTTCTAAACAAATACGCATCTTCAAATCATTAATTCGCAGAGAATTTTTCGAACAGGAAGCTTGCAGGTTTTACGCCTTCAGCATCCAGCCAACCGCGAACCGCTTCAACCATTGGTACAGGGCCACACAGGTAGATATCAACCTCACCAGCATTTAGCCATTCGTTTTCGATATGACCAGTCACATAACCTTTACGTTCATGTGCAGATTCCGGGTTAGCAACCACTGTACGGTATTCGAACCACGGGAATTTTTCTTGCAGTTCGTTCAGCTTTTCAATGGCAACCAGGTCAAAGTCATTGGTCACACCAAATACCAAACGCACTGGATACTCTGAACCTTTTTCTTCCAGCACTTGCAGCATCGACATGAATGGTGCGATCCCTGTACCACCCGCCATCATCAAGACAGGGCGGGTTACAGGGCGCAGGTAGAAGCTGCCAAATGGACCGGCGAAAGTCATTTTGTCGCCCGCTTTGGCATTGCTACTTAAGAATTCGCTCATCTGGCCATTCGGTACGTTACGTACCACGAAACTGGTTAAACGGTTACCCGGTTTAGAGCTGAAAGAATAAGAACGAGTTTCTGTCGTACCCGGAATACCGACATTGACATATTGACCTGCGAGGAAATGAATGTCAGGTTGACTTTCATCGAGTTGAATATCAAAAGTGATGGTTGAATCTGATAATTTTTCAACACGCTCAAGCGTACCCTGGAAGGCGTGAATTTCAGTTTTACAGACTTCTGATGAAGCTTGAATTTGGAATACTGCGTCTGAAGTCGGTTTACACTGACAAGCTAGGATGTAGCCTTCAGCGGCTTCTTCAGGCGTTAATGCATCTTCAATATAGGTTTCTTCAGGCATGTCAAACGAACCTGACTCGCAAAACGCACGGCATGTTCCACAAGCACCATCACGGCAGTCCAGAGGAATATTGATTTTTTGACGGTACGCAGCATCAGATAAGGTTTCACCTTGAGCAACGCTGATAAAACGTGTAACCCCATCTTCAAATTGAAGTGCAACATTAAGGTTTGACATGGCTAGAATCCTATAAATATTTAAAACGTGTGACCTGCTTCAGCCAACTGTCCATTTGGCTGAAGACGTAGTGGCAAATTTTAGAGGTGGTAAATATCAATGACCTGATTGATGTAATCGTTTTTCAGCACCACGTATTTGCTTAAAATCTGTGGTTTCTCACCCGAGAAATCGATCACATAACGTGACATGCCAAAGTAGCTATAGTTGGTCTTGTAACGGAAACTCAAGGTGTTCCAGTTAAAGCGAACCATCACCTGATCACCGTTTTGCTCGACAAGCTCAATATTAGAAATGTTGTGGCTGGTACGGGTGTCCGGCATGGTCGCAGAAGATCGCTCAGTCTTAATGCGGAACACGCGGTCTTCTAAACCTTGACGGTCAGGGTAGTAAATCAGGGAGATTTCAGACTCCGGGTCTTGGGTCAGTTTGTCATCATCATCCCAAGCCGGCATCCAGAAAGACGCAGTAGGGGCATAACACTGTAACCAGTCATCCCATTGTTCATCATCCAGAAAGCGTGCTTCCTGATACAGGAACTGAGCAATATTTTCTAAAGTCATCGCGCTCATGCGTTTTCTCCTTCAGTTGCAGCAAGTTCTTTTTCAGAAGCAATCGCTTCTTTCATCAGATGTAACCAGTGTTCATGCTGAGCAAGATATAAACCTTCGTCTTCAGTTTTAATGCCAGACAGTTTTGGCTTTAAACCAATTTCATTGGCTGCATCATCCGGACCTTGAATCCAGTGTTTTGCACCACGGCTCATATCATTCCATTCAAGCGCAATACCGGCATAGCCCGCCTGACATGCACGGAATTCTTCCAGGTCATCTGGAGTTGCCATGCCTGAAGCATTGAAGAAGTCTTCATACTGGCGAATACGGCGTGTACGTGCTTCTTTGTCTTCACCTTTAGGTGCGATACAGTAAATGGTGACTTCAGTCTTAGAGGGAGATAAAGGACGAAGGACACGAATTTGTGAACCGAACTGATCCATGAAGTAAACGTTTGGATAGATACACAGGTTACGCGAACGCTCGATCATCCATTTCGACATGGCAGCACCGAATTTTTCGGTATATTCTGCCGCTTTCGGAAAGTTCGGACGGTCTTCAGGATTGCCCCATTGAGTCCAAAGCAGCATGTGACCATTGTCAAAGCCGTAAGAACCACCACCTTGTTTGCCCCAAGATCCTGCACTCATGGCACGGACATTATCACCAGCTTCTTTTTCTTTACGCTGCTGAGTTGTAGCTGCATAGTTCCAGTGAACGGCAGAAACGTGATAACCATCGGCACCATTTTCAGCAGTGAGCTTCCAGTTACCTTCATAGGTATAAGTAGACGCACCACGTAAAACTTCAAGACCTTGATCAGACTGATCTACAATCATGTCCATAATTTTGGTGGCTTCGCCAAGATATTCTTCTAAGGGTGGAACATCCGGGTTTAAACTGCCAAACAGGAAACCTTTATAGCTTTCAAAACGTGCTACTTTTTTCAGGTCATGCGAACCGTCTTTGTTAAAGCAGTCAGAATAGCCTGCATCACTCGGATCTTTAACTTTGAGCAATTTACCCGAGTTGTTAAATGTCCAACCGTGGAAAGGGCAAGTATAAGTTGCTTTATTACCTTTCTTATGGCGACAAAGTTGTGCGCCACGGTGTGAACAGGCATTGATCATGGCATTCAGCTCACCTTGACGGTTACGCGCAATGATGATCGGTTGGCGACCCATATAGGTCGTATAAAAATCATTATTATTCGGAATTTGGCTCTCATGTGCCAAGTAAACCCAATTGCCTTCAAAGATATATTTCATCTCTAAATCGAATAAGGCCTGATCTGTGAATACTGAACGATGAAGCTTAAATTCACCTGTTTCATAGTTTTCAACAAGTAATTCATCAATGCGATCGAGATGGCTGGTGTTAATTACAGGGATACGAGGCATGTCCGTTCTCCGACTTTCCAAATTAAGGCAAGTCCCCGAAATGTCATTAAATTGACATCTCGGTTCCTTATCATGAGCTCATTAAGCGCTTGCGCGACGACGTTCAACTTCAGTCGATGGTGCTGCAGCTTGTTCTTTCACAAGTTCAACATTGAACTGAATGTGTTTGAATGGTTTATTCAGACCACGTTTTGCAATTTCAGCTTCGTCTGTTACATCAACTGCAGTCGCGACCAAACCATCACGGGTTGCAAATGCAAAGTCATCCCAAAGGTACTTGTCGCCTTCGATGTTAAATTGCGTGGTTAATTTGCGGTAACCTGGTGCAGAGATGAAATAATGCACGTGAGAAGGGCGGTTACCATGACGACCAAGTTTGTCTAGAACAAATTGAGTCGTGCCTTCTGGAGGACAGCCATAACCGACTGGCATTGTAGTCAATGCAATATATTGACCATCGGCAGCAGTAATAATGCTGCGACGCAAGTTAAAGTCAGACTGTGACTTGTCAAAGAATGAATAGTTGCCCAGGCTGTTTGCATGCCAGATTTCAACTTTGGCACCTTCAACAAGATTGCCTTCAGTATCCGTCACTGTACCTTCAATGATTAAAGTCGGGATTTTGCCTTCTTCAGAACCATCGTCCATACGCGCGAAGCTTACCGATTCCGGTGCACCAGCGACATATAATGGGCCTTCAATCGTACGTGGTGTGCCGCCAGTAATACCTGCTTTAGCATCCGCTTCATCTGCACGTAAGTCTAAGTAGTGTTCCAGACCTAAACCTGCCGCCAAAAGTCCCAATTCATTGGCTTGACCTGTATCAGTCAAATATTCCAGGCCTTTCCACAATTCAGATTGTGAGATATCAAGGTCTTCGATCGCTTGGAAAAGATCACCCAATAAACGCACAACAACCTGTTGTACACGTTCATCGACAGGACCTGTCGCTGTGTCGACATTCATTTTTTTAACAAGTGCATCAATTTCTTGGCGATTCATACTATTGCTCCTGAAGTATGTATACATTTTTTGGTGGCAGGCTGTTTAGCATTTACATTTGCTGGCTAAAGCTGGCTGGCCACAATCCTTGGCGTTACCTTTTAGGGTGGTTTTTTTGCAGCAGGTGAATGACTTCACCCTTTTGCATCTGGTTAAAATTAGCGATCGTCTTCACGAATTGAAGAGGGATGGCGATTCAATGGCATGACTTCAATATTCATGTAGGGATACAGCGGTAAACCTTGCAGAATGTTGTGCAACTCTTCATTGCTGTCCACATCAAAAATACTGATGTTGGAATACTGACCGGTGATGCGCCAGATATGACGCCATTTGCCTTGACGCTGTAAATCTTGTGAATAGGCTTTTTCAACGGCCTTAATTTCATTCGCCTGTTCAACCGGCAGATCACGTGGAATGTTTACATCCATTCGTACTTGGAAAAGCATGGGAAAATCCTTTAATTACTGTCGACGCAAGTTGTCAATTTTGTCTTCATCCAGCTCAATACCGAGGCCAGCTGTTTTTGGCACAGTGAGCTCAAAATTTTGGTATTGCATTGGGGTTTTTAGAATTTCTTCAGTCAGTAGCAATGGGCCAAACAGTTCGGTTCCATAAGCCAAATTGGTGAAAGTCGAGAAGGTATGTGCAGAGGCAATGGTACCGACCGGACCTTCCAGCATGGTGCCGCCGTACAAATCGATACCGGCAAGATCAGCCACAGTGGCAACATCACGGCCTTCCAGCAAACCGCCAGACTGGGCCACTTTTACCGCAAAGACAGAAGCTGCATTGGTTTTCGCCAATTTATAAGCAGTACCCGGACCCATTAAAGATTCGTCAGCCATAATCGCAATATCGAATCTACGGGTCAGACGCTGCATGGCATCAATGTTGTCAATCGCGCAGGGCTGTTCAATCAGATCGACACCGCCCTCTTGCAACAGCTGAATGCCCTTAATGGCTTCTAGTTCTGACCAGGCACGGTTGACATCGACACGAATGGAAACATCTTTACCGAGCGCTTGTTTAATCGCTAATACATGCTCAACATCGGCTTCGACTGCACGAGAACCAATTTTCAGTTTGAAAATATTGTGACGTTTTGCCGCAATCATGTTTTGTGCTTCAGCAATGTCTTTTTCGGTATTGCCTGAAGCCAATACCCAAAGTACCGGCACGCTGTCACGTAAACGGCCACCAAGCAATTCACTCAGAGGTAAGCCCAAACGCTGGGCTTGACTATCTAATAAAGCGGTCTGAATGGCACATTTGGCAAAACGGTTGCCATTGATGTTGCGTTTAATCACCGCAAAGGTCTGGGCAATATTTAGACCGGCAAGGCTTTTTAATAACGGTGCAAAATAGGTTTCAATATTGGTTTTAATACTTTCAGGACTTTCTTCTCCATAGCCCAAGCCGCCAATAGTGGTGGCTTCACCCCAACCGATGTAACCATCTTCAGTGGTGATTTTGACCAGTACCAGAGTTTGAGTTTGCATCGTTGCCACCGCCATCTTGTGTGGACGAATGGTTGGAATTTCCACCAGCAACGTTTCTATGGATTTGTACATCTTTAAAATTCTCGATCTTGCTTTATGCCCGTCTTGTGATATACCTTAAAAGAATGATTATTGGTTGTCTAAGATCAAATTTGCATTTTGTTATGCCTTAAAGGTATGGAGTATCATGGAACTAAGACATTTACGCTACTTTGTAGCAGTCGTAGAAGAGCAGAGTTTCACCAAGGCGGCAGAAAAACTGTTTATTGCTCAACCACCTTTAAGCCGCCAGATACAGAACCTTGAGGCTGAACTGGGTATACAACTTTTTGAGCGTGGCAGCCGGCCATTATTGACCACCGAAGCCGGTCAGTTCTTTTATCAACATGCGGTTAAACTTTTGTCTAATGCCGAAGAGATTAAAGCTATGACCCAACGGGTCGGTATGGCGGAAAAAACCATTACTATGGGTTTTGTCGGTTCTTTGCTTTATGGCTTATTACCGAAAATTGTCTATTTATTTCGTCAGCAACAGCCGCATTTAAAAATTGAACTGATTGAAATGAGCACCAAAGACCAGATCCAGGCCTTAAAAGAAGGCCGGATTGATGTCGGTTTTGGCCGTTTAAGAATTTCCGATCCGGCGGTACGGCGCATCCTGTTGCGTGAAGAGCCGCTAATGGTCGCAATGCATTCCAGCCATCCACTGGTGCAGCATCAAAGAGGAATATTCCTGACCGATATTGTGGATGAAAACCTGTTTTTATATCCTAGCCATCCCAAACCGAATTTTTCTACCCAGGTCAGATCGCTGTTTTCAGAATATAGCCTGGATCCGAAAAGCTTGAAGGAAGTACGTGAAATCCAGCTGGCTCTGGGTCTGGTGGCTGCCGGAGAGGGGATTTGCATCGTTCCGGAAAGTGCCAAAACCATTCAGTTACCGCATCTGCACTATATTCCCTTGCTGGATGATGCTGCGGTCAGTCCCATCTTTCTGGCCATTCGCAGCATGGATGAAAGTGAACACGTCCGTTCGCTGTTTGACTGTATTTATCAGGTCTATGACCTGGAAGCCATTGCTTATGACCGTAGCTTGATCTGAAGCTCGACCGGCATTCACCGCAAATTTCTGGCCGGATAAACTCAAAATTTTCAGAACCACCCCATTATGCAGACTCATTCTAACGAAATGGATGGTCTGCATATTCTTTTATAGAAAAAGAATGACTTAAAACCAAGATTCGCTTGAATTTTACCTTTTGTAGATATCTTTAAAGTATCGCAACAATAACAAAAAAAGAGCATTCAACTTTTAAGGTATGAATATATATGCAATCGGTTTTGGACATTTTTCCGCATCTTCTGCATTGTGATGTCACAAACAGGACTTCACAATAAGGAGGTGAAGCATGTCCAATAAAATAAATATCAATACACTAATTGATGAAGCAAAATTTACCCGATTTCATTGGGGCGTACTGATCTGGTGTCTAATCATCATCATCTTTGACGGTTATGATCTGGTGATTTATGGAGTGGCGCTCCCGCTGTTGATGCAGGAATGGGCCCTCAATACTGTACAGGCGGGTTTACTGGCCAGTACCGCATTATTTGGCATGATGTTCGGTGCCATGAGTTTCGGGACCCTGTCCGATAAAATTGGCCGTAAAAAAACCATTATGATCTGTGTCGGACTATTCAGTGGCTTTACCTTTTTAGGTGCTTTTGCCAGTAACCCGACTGAGTTCGGTATTCTGCGTTTCCTGGCCGGGTTAGGCATTGGCGGCGTAATGCCCAACGTGGTTGCCTTAATGACTGAATATGCGCCAAAACGTATTCGCAGTACGTTGGTGGCGGTGATGTTTAGTGGCTATGCCATTGGCGGAATGACTTCTGCATTATTGGGTGCATGGCTGGTGCCGCAGTTTGGCTGGAAAATCATGTTCCTTCTTGCCGGTACTCCATTATTACTTTTGCCTGTTATCTGGATGTTCCTGCCTGAATCGTTGATGTATTTAACCGCGAAAAATCAGACCGTAAAATCGCACGGCATTATCCAGAAAATTGCACCTCAACTCAGCATTCAGCCGGATACGAAATTTGTCCTGAATGACGTGTTAAAAGGTGATGAAGCTCCGCTTAAAGCTTTATTCCAGCAGGGCCGTAGCTTTAGTACCTTTATGTTCTGGCTGGCATTCTTTATGTGCCTGTTGATGGTTTACGCGCTAGGCAGCTGGTTACCAAAACTCATGATCCAGGCGGGTTATTCACTCGGCGCCAGTATGATTTTCTTATTTGCCTTGAATATTGGCGGCATGATTGGCGCGATTGGCGGTGGTGCCTTGGCAGACCGTTTCCATATTAAAAAAGTCCTGACCATTATGTTCTTATGTGGTGCGGCAGCGTTAATCTTACTCGGATTTAACAGTCCACAATTCGTGTTATATGCGCTGATTGCTGTGGCGGGTGCAGCGACCATTGGTTCCCAAATTTTACTGTATACCTTTGTGGCCCAGTATTATCCAACCACGGTGCGTTCAACCGGTATGGGATGGGCGTCAGGAATTGGCCGTATTGGCGCCATTGTCGGACCGGTACTGACCGGAACTTTATTGACCTTTGAGTTACCGCACCAGATGAACTTCTTTGCCATCGCCATTCCCGGTGTAATTGCCGCCCTGGCCATCTTCCTGGTGAATCTGAAAACCTCGGTCGATGGAGATGCGGCTCAGAAGAATTTAGCAAATGTCAGTACATTGGCTGAAAAGACCCATTAATTGCACCGCTTTAATTATTAAGAATTATCAATTTTAACTAAGTCTTGAGATAGCCCATTTTTAAGCTATCTCCAGTCTAACTTTATCTAAAATAAGTGAGATTAGGATGATCACACCTGCATTTAAATTTAAATTCAGTCTTTTAACCATGGCAATGTTCACCCTGCCAACCGTTGCAGTCGCGAGTGACAAAACTGAAATTGAACAGTTACGTCAGGAAGTAAAAGATTTACGTAGCTTGATTGAACAGCAACAAATGACATCTTCCAAGATTAATCATCCTTTAACCGCTCAGCCAGAGGCAAAGATTACGAATGCACCAGCTCAAGCATCAAAAAATGCAAACAGCTTTAAGTTTTATGGCAATGTCCGTGCGGATGCCTCCTATCAGGCAGAAGGCAGCGCGGCAGATCGACTGTATAACAACATTAATAAAGTGCCTCTAAAAGGGAATGGCGAAAATAGTGACCGATTGAAATCGACACTGGCTGCAACACGTCTGGGACTGGATATCAATCATCAGGTCAATGCCAAAACGCTGAATGCCAAACTTGAAGTCGACTTCTTGGGCGGTACAAATTCAGATAACTTGCGCATACGCCATGCTTATTTAAATTATGGCAACTGGCTGGTCGGACAAACTTGGTCCAACTTTGCCATTCCGGATTATATGCCAGAAACCATTGATGCCTTGGGTTATGTGGGCGGTGCAGTGAAACGTACGCCACAACTGCGGTACCAGTATCAGTTCAGTCCTGAAACAGCCCTAATCCTGGCGGCAGAAGACCCCAAAGATGCCAGCTCCAATATGCGCTTGCCAGCGTTGAGTGCACGTTTAAATCAACAATTGGGAAATAATGCCAAAATGAGTTTACGTGCCATGGCCGATGAAAAACGCACCATGAATGATAAAACTACGGCGTGGGGAATAGGCTTAGGGCTTCAATATAAAGTCAATGACAGCAATACCTTAAAAGCAGATTATTACCATGTAAAAGGGGATAGCAGTTTTGTATCCTGGAGCAATCCGGGTGTGAGTAAAAATGCTGCCGGTGACATACTGGATGAAAATGAATTTGATTCCATTTCCTTGGGCCTGACTACGCAATGGAACAGTCAATGGCGCAGTACATTAGGCTATGGCTATATGAAAGCCGATGTGAGTGAAGCTTATAAACAGGGTGTCGTTAATTTAACTGAAATCAATAAAGCGCTTTGGCAAGGTTGGGCGAATGTTTTTTATAGTCCGACCCAGCCATTAAGCTTTGGTGTGGAATATGTTTATGGTGAGCGTAAGGCAGTTATTGCAGCGCCAAATGGCAGTGATGGCGGTGAAGATAACCGCGTTAATCTGGTGGCGATATATAACTTTTAATGAGTCATAAACTTAGGGAATAATATAATTTATTATTCCCTCATTCTTATTAGAATAAAAAAATTTAAACACTACTTTTCAAGCTGTTCATTTGGGCATTCAAATGAGCTTGAAAGCACCGATTTGCATGCCAATGATTGACGGTCCTATGGCAACTCAAAGTGGCTTAGTATTCTTTGCAGCAACGCAAGATTATTACTTACGCTCTTTTAACTCGTTTATCCATGTCAGCAGGCATTGGCTTTCGTTTATTAAGGAAATGCGTTTGAAATACACTTTTGTAGTTATTGGCGGAATTATTTCATCCACCTTGCTGACTTTGGTATTGCTGCTAGTGCTTTATCGATGGATGAATAGCAGTCAACACAACCTATCTTTAGAATCCACAAAACCTTCTTAAAATGAAAAAATGCATAAGGTAATTAATCGGTTTGCCTTGTGCATATAGGTTCAAATCAATTTTCAACAAATCAAGAGCAGCCTATATTCACCAGCTTCACTAGGTGCTCTATGCACACAGGGCAAGACCGCTTGTGTGGGATGATCAACTGCCAAGCGCCAAAGATGTCCCACACCCAGATTAATTGGGGTGGCATCTTCAGGTGCTTGGTAATGAAGATCAAAGAAATACTCTGCTAAAAAGTTCTCAAATTCAGCTTCAGGACCGTCAAACAGTTCTTTTAATTTTGCTCGAATTTCGGGTATTAAAATTTTCTGTATCGCTTGTTCATTCGGCAAAATGTCACTGGCCGCGCCGTAGTAGGTACATAAAAAGGTATCCGTTGCGATCGGTGAGCGATCTACATGGTAGGAATAGACATCTGTAGAAATGAAATCGAATTCATCATCCCGTTCATAACTTTTCAGTAAATTCAGCGAGGGGGATGCACCACATTCAGTGAGGCGCTCAATATCTTTGATAATGACTTCTCGTGCCACTATACCTTGTTCTGATAGTTGTAAGGCTTGTAAGTCTTCAACTGTAATTTCAGTAATATTCTCAATTAATTCCAGTTGATTCACGATTTCCTGAAAATCGCCGTGTAATTGTCTAGACCAGCACACCGCATTGGTATCGCCTTGAAGCTGTAAATCAATCAGGTCAGAAAATGTCGATACGACTTGAATGTGTTTGTGGTTAGAGAAGGGAGGTTGCATCGAGAAATAAAATAAAAAAATTATTTATTATTATATACGCTTAGCTATTTTTATAACGACCTATTTAGATACATTTAGACAGGGTGAATATGTTGATATTTTCTAAGTTTGAGATGAGCTAAATTCATTTTGGTGATTTTATATGCTGTAGATCATGACTGCTCTTATTTACTCAGATCATAAAATTTAAATGCCTTATAGAGAGAAGTTTTTTATCTCCTATACAGAATTAAATTGATGTATTTTAAAGCCAATTTTCTAAACATCTGTTTTAGCTTTTTCGATATATTTTTTTATGAATTATTGTATTTTATACATTTTTTATAATTAATCAGACAAATTAAAAATCCTTATTCTCCACCATTTTATATTGGTTAAATTGAATTAACTTATCCAAGAGAGGGAATTCTTCTTTTCTATCTTGCATCTCTCGTCAATACAATAAAACCCTAAACATGAATTTTATTCATTTTTGTGTGAGTCTAAATCATTTTTATTCATCTTATAGTTAGGGTATAAATTCTCTCATACAGAAATTTTGGTTTTATCTAAAAAATTAGGGTAGTAGATCACCATGAGTAAAGAGTTTGCCTGTTCAATTAAACGCATTCGTTTTGACGAAAACTATCAACCCGCAAATAACACCCGTTTAACCACAAACTTCGCCAATTTGGCACGTGGTGAAAGCCGTCAAGAGAATCTTCGTCGAACTTTAGCGATGATCAACAACCGTTTTAATAGTTTGGCCAGTTGTGACAATCCGAAAGGCGACCGCTATTCACTTGAAATCGATATTATTTCTGCTGAACTCGACGTTGAAGGCAAGGGCCACACTTTTCCGTTCATTGAAATGCTCAAAAGCACCATTACTGACCACCAAACCAATCAACGTATTGAAGGCATGATTGGGAATAGCTTTTCATCTTATGTACGTGATTATGACTTTAGCGTTGTCTTACCAGAATTGGACTGTAAAACTGGCGAGAAACCAGAAAACTTTGGTGACTTACACGGCAAGCTTTATCAACACTTAATTCATTCAGAAGTCTTCAAAGCTGAGTTCAAGAAACAGCCTGTCATCTGTCTCAGTGTTTCGACTACTAAAACCTATTACCGTACAGCACATGTACATCCTGTATTAGGTGTGGAATATAAAAATGATGAATATTCGCGTACAGATGAATATTTCAAAAAAATGGGCTTAACCGTACGTTATTTCAAACCTGAAAATGGCAATGCACCATTGGCATTCTACTTTGCAGGCGACTTGTTGCGTGACTATAGCGATTTCGAACTAATCAGTGCGATCAGCACCATGGAAACTTTCCAAAAGATTTATCGTCCTGAAATTTACAATACGAATTCAGCTGCAGGTTTAGTTTATCAGCCAAGTTTGAAATATCAGGATTATTCATTGACTCAAATTGTTTATGACCGTGAAGAGCGTGGGCAACTTGCAGTGAAACAAGGCAAATGGACTGAAGAAAACTTTATTACGCCTTATAAAGACATTCTTGAGCAATGGGCTGCCGAGTTCAAGATTAAAAACACTGCTGACCAACAACACGCTGCCTGATTCACAGCAGAGATTAACGAAAATAGAGATAGAAGATTAGACATGGCCATTTTATTACCAACATCAACTGCGGGCAGCTTACCGAAACCATCCTGGCTTGCAGAACCTGAAAAACTTTGGTCACCCTGGAAATTGGAGGGTGAGCAATTGCTGGCAGCAAAGCGAGATGCTTTAAGTCTATCACTGCATGAGCAGTTGCAAGCGGGTATTGATATTGTCAGCGATGGCGAACAAACCCGCCAGCACTTCGTGACCACATTCATTGAACATCTTGAAGGGGTTGACTTTGAGAAGCGCGAAACGGTTCAAATCCGTAAGCGTTACGATGCCAGTGTGCCATCAGTGGTGGGCGCCGTATCGCGTAAGAAACCTGTGTTTGTGGATGATGCGAAGTTCTTACGCAGCCAAACCAATCAACCGATCAAATGGGCGTTGCCTGGTCCAATGACCATGATCGATACGCTATATGATGGGCACTATAAGAGCCGAGAAAAACTGGCTTGGGAATTTGCCAAAATTTTGAATCAAGAAGCGCTTGAACTGGAAGCTGCAGGAGTAGACATCATCCAGTTTGATGAACCTGCATTTAATGTGTTCTTTGATGAAGTCAATGACTGGGGCGTCGCGACTTTAGAGCGCGCACTTGAAGGTCTGAAATGTGAAACTGCGGTACATATTTGCTACGGCTACGGCATTAAAGCCAATACCGATTGGAAAAAGACTTTGGGTTCTGAATGGCGTCAATATGAAAAAGCCTTTCCTAAATTGCAACAGTCTAAAATCGATATCGTTTCACTTGAATGTCAAAACTCACGTGTGCCGATGGATTTGATTGAACTGATTCGTGGCAAGAAAGTGATGGTCGGTGCCATTGATGTGGCAACTAATCAAATCGAAACGGCTGAAGAAGTTGCAGATACTTTACGTAAGGCGCTTCAGTTTGTAGATGCTGACAAGCTTTATCCCTCAACAAACTGCGGCATGGCACCTTTATCACGTCAAGTTGCACAAGGCAAACTTCATGCCTTAAGTGCAGGTGCTGCGATGGTTCGTCAAGAACTCACAGCGTAATTTTGCGCCGTCGCCAAATAAGGGAAGGGTGCAGTATTATTTGATTCAATCATTTTGATAAATCGAATAATGAATCGCCCTGACTTCAGCGAGAGATAAATGATAATCAAATTTGAGATTTAAGAGATGATTGAAGCAACTGACTTTAGAAACGCAATGTCTTTGTTAACGACCGCAGTGAATGTAATTACAACAAGGGGCGCAACAGGTGTTCATGGATTTACTGCTTCGGCAGTATGCAGCGTGACCGATACACCACCGACATTACTGGTCTGTATGAATCAATCATCTCGCTCACATGCACATTTTATTGAGAATAAAATTCTGTCAGTGAATGTATTGGGTGCACAGCATGAGCAGATTTCGAATGCATTTGCCTCAAGCAAATTCAGCTCTGAAGAACGCTTTAAATTGGGTTCCTGGACAACACTAGAAACCGGTTCACCTGTGTTAGAAGATGCATTGGTGAGTTTTGATTGTCACATTGAACAAATTCAGGAAGTTGGAACACATAGTATTTTTATATGCCGTGTGGTCGCGATCCAACAAAGTCAGCAAGAGGAAAGTTTGGTGTATTTTAACCGTGCTTACCATCAAGTCGGTCAATTAGAACTTGCTTAGGATACAAACATGGACATGCTGAATCTAAATCAAACAACAAAATAATTAGATGTCCATTTGAAATTTTTTCTAGATGAATTTTCTTAATAGCAAACCTAATAAAGTGTATGAACTATTTCAAAGCTCAACATATCATATTTTATAAGTGAAATAAAAATTACTTAAGTTATTGAATTTTGGTTTAAGTAAGAAGGATATGAAGTTATTGTCAGGTATAAATCAGTTAACCAATTTAACATAATATACATTATACGAAATCAAACTGTAACTCCAAAATAGAAATG